>NZ_JOJM01000007.1 GCF_000720325.1 Streptomyces sp. NRRL B-1347 | reverse complement strand
GGCGTCGGTCGATGTGACGGCCTGGGCCTGCGAGGCGGGTGAGGGTCCGGTGGTGCCGATTGGCCGTCCGGTGTGGAACACGCGTGTGTTTGTGCTGGATGCGGGACTGCGGCCGGTGCCGGTGGGTGTGGCGGGTGAGTTGTATCTGGCGGGCGATCAGCTGGCGCTGGCGTGCGGACGGGAACCTGGAGTATCTGGGCCGTGCTGATGACCAGGTGAAGCTGCGGGGCTTCCGTATCGAACTCGGCGAGATCGAAGCGGCGTTGGAATCCCACGCAGCCGTGGCCGAGTCCGCGGTGCTGGTGCGTGAGGACGTGCTGGGGGACAAGCGTCTGGTCGCGTACGTGGTCCCGGCCGATGGCGCGGTGGAGGCCGCCGTGCTGCGGGCGCATGTGGGCCGGGTGCTGCCGGAGTACATGGTTCCGTCGGCGGTGGTGGCCCTGGACGTGCGCTCCAGGAGGAGATCCTGTGCGCGGTGTTCGCCGAGGTGCTCGGCGTGCCGAGTGTGGGTGTCGACGACAACTTCTTCGAGCTGGGCGGCCACTCCCTCCTCGCGGTGTCGCTGGTGGAGCGGTTGAGGGCACGCGGCGTGCCGGTCAGTGTGCGGGCGCTCTTCGCCGCTCCGACGGTGGCCGGGCTGGCTGCGGCCTCGACGGACCGGGAAGCCGTATCGGTGCCGGAGAACCTGATTCCGGCGGACGCCGAGGCGATCACTCCGGAGATGCTGCCGCTGGTGGACCTGACGGCGGAGGAGATCGAGCGGATCACGTCCCGGATCGAGGGCGGGGCGGGGAACATCGCCGACGTCTACCCCCTCGCCCCCCTCCAGGAAGGCCTGTTCTTCCACCACCTGATGACCGGTGAGGGCGGAGCGGACGTCTACCTTCAGCAGACGGCACTGCGCTTCGACTCGCGGGGTCGGCTCGACCAGTTCCTCGACGCGCTGCAGAAGGTGGTCGACCGGCACGACATCCTGCGGACGGGCTTCGCCTGGGAGGGCCTCCGCGAGCCGGTGCAGGTAGTGGCGCGCAACGCCGCCGTCCCCGCTGACGAGATCCACCTCGACGCGCAGGCCGACGGGGACCCGGTCGAGCGGCTTCTCGCGGCGTGCGCCGCCTCGATGGACGTCGGGCGGGCTCCGCTGCTGCGGGCGTACATCGCCGCCGAGCCGGGCAGCGACCGCTGGCTGATGGTCCTCCAGAACCACCACCTCGTACTGGACCACACCACCTTTGACGTCCTCCTGGACGAGGTCCGCGCCCTGCTGCGCGGAGACGCGGATGAGCTGCCCGCTCCGGTTCCGTTCCGGGAGTTCGTGGCGCAGGCACGTCTGGGTGTGTCGCGTGCGGAGCACGAGCGGTTCTTCGGTGAGCTGCTCGACGGCGTGACCGAGCCGACGGCGCCGTACGGTCTCCTCGACCTGCGCAAGGAGAGCTCCGTCAGCATCACCGACGCGAGCACCACGCTGGATACGGGTCTTGCTGTGCGGCTGCGGGAGCAGGCGCGGCGCCTGGGCGTGAGCCCGGCGACGCTGTTCCACCTGGTGTGGGCGCGGGTCGTGGCCGTGACGTCGGGCCGCGATGACGTCGTGTTCGGCAGTGTGCTGTTCGGTCGTATGCAGGCGGGCGCGGGAGCGGACCGTACGCCGGGTCTGTTCATCAACACGCTGCCGGTACGTGTGCCGACCGGACGGGTGTCCGTGGGTGAGGCCGTGCGGGGGATGCAGAAGCAGCTCGCCGACCTCCTCGTCCACGAGCACGCCCCGCTCACGCTCGCCCAGCAGGCGGCCGATCTCGCGGCGGAGACCCCGCTGTTCACCTCCCTGCTCAACTACCGGCACGACATGGTCAGTGGAGCGGGAGCGGATGACGCGATGAGCGGCGCCCTCGAAGGCGTCGAGCTGCTCTCGGCCCACGAACGCACCAACTACCCCCTCGCCGTGTCCATCGACGACGCGGGCACGGACTTCGGCGTCACCGTCCAAGCGGCCGAACCGATCGCGCCGTACGACGTCTGCGCGCTGATCCACACCGTCACCGCGAAGCTCGTCCGCGTACTCGAAGAGGAGAGCGCCACTGAGCTGTGCGGCATCGAGGCCCTCGACGAGTCCGAGCACCACCGCGTGCTCACCGCCTGGAACGACACGGCACGGGAAACACGCCCGACGACACTGACCGAGCTGTGGCACGCACAGGTGGCCAGAACGCCCGAGACCGTCGCCCTCGTCCACGAAGGCGCGGAACTGACCTACGCCGAGCTCGACGCGCGAACGGACCGATGGGCCGAGGCACTCGTCGACAGGGGTGTCGGGCCCGAGCAGCTCGTGGCGATCGCCCTGCCGCGCTCCGCGGACATGGTGGTGGCACTCCTCGCGGTGCTGAAGGCCGGCGGCGCCTATCTGCCGCTGGATCCGGGCCACCCCGCCGAGCGCACGGCGCACGTACTGGAGGACGCCCGTCCGGCCGCACTGATCACGACTGCGGCACTGGCCGAGCGCTTCACGGACGCGGATGTGCCCCGGCTCCTCGTCGAGGGCATCGAGGGCATCGAGGACGTGGAGCGCATCGAGGACGTCGAGGACTTGGAGCGCGCCGAGCCGTCCGTCGGCCGTGCGCCCCGGGCAGCGGAAGTCCTGCCGTCCCACCCCGCGTACGTCATCTACACCTCAGGCTCGACGGGCCGCCCCAAGGGCGTCGTCGTCAGCCACGGGTCCGCCGCCGAGTTCTCCACCGGCATCGCTTCGGCCTATGGGATCGACGCACAGGACCGGGTCCTCGGCTTCGCGGCCTTCACCTTCGACGTGTCCGTCTTCGAGGTGTTCACCACCCTGCTCGTCGGGGCCACGCTGGTCCTGGCGGGCGACGAGGACCGGCTCAACGCCGACCGGCTGCAAACCCTCATGGCCGAGCAGGACGTGACCGTCGCCGAGCTGCCGCCCGCGCTGATGCCGCTGCTGCGCCCCGACGGGCTGCCCGCGCTGCGTCTGGTGTCCACGGGCGGCGAGCTGCCCGCAGGCCGACTCGTCGACGAATGGGCTCGCCCCGGACGGGAGTTCTGGAACGGATACGGACCGACGGAGACGACCGTCGCCGTCACGCTCATGCGATGTCTTCCCCCGTCCCACGGCCAGGCCCCGCCGATCGGCGGCCCCACGCCGAACACACGTGTCCTCGTGCTGGACGCGGGCCTGCGGCCGGTGCCGGTGGGTGTCGCGGGCGAGCTGTACGTCGCGGGCGCTCAGCTGGCGCGTGGGTACCTGGGCCGTCCGGGACTGACCGCGGAGCGCTTCGTCGCCTGCCCGTTCGGGGCTGCCGGTGAGCGGATGTACCGCACGGGTGACGTGGTGCGCTGGCGTGCGGACGGGAACTTGGAGTTCCTCGGTCGCGCCGACGACCAGGTCAAGATCCGGGGCTTCCGGATCGAGCTCGGCGAAGTCGAGACGGCGCTGGCATCGCATGCGGATGTCGCGCAGGCCGCGGTGCTGGTGCGTGAGGACGCGCCGGGGGACAAACGTCTGGTCGCGTACGTGGTCCTGGCCGATGGCGCGGTGGAGGCCGCCGTGCTGCGGGCGCATGTGGGCCGGATGCTGCCGGAGTACATGGTTCCGTCGACGGTCGTGGCCCTGGGCTCCAGGAGGAGATCCTGTGCGCGGTGTTCGCCGAGGTGCTCGGCGTGCCGAGTGTGGGTGTCGACGACAACTTCTTCGAGCTGGGCGGCCACTCCCTGCTCGCGGTGCGTCTGGTGAGTCGGGTGCGGTCGGTGCTGGGCGTGGAGCTGGGTGTGCGGGCGGTGTTCGAGGCACCGTCGGTGGGCCTGCTCGTGGAGCGGCTGGAGGGTGCCGAGCAGGCGCGACCGGCACTGTCCGCGCGGGTGCGTCCGGAGTCGGTCCCGTTGTCGTTCGCTCAGCAACGACTGTGGTTCCTGGGTGAGTTGGAGGGCCCGAACGCCACGTACAACATTCCCGCGGGTATCCGTCTGCGCGGGGAGCTGGACGTGGAGGCGCTGGGTGCGGCGCTCAACGATGTGGTGGCGCGGCACGAGGTGCTGCGTACCGTGTTCCCCAGTGCAGTACGCGGACTACGCGTTGTGGCAGCGGGAACTCCTCGGCGAGGAGAACGACCCCGAGAGCCTTATGGCACGCCAACTGGCCTACTGGCGCCAGACGCTGGCGGACGTACCGGACGAGCTGGTGCTGCCCGTCGACCGGCCGCGCCCCGCAGTCGCTACGCACCAGGGCGGCATCGTGGACCTCGGCGTGGAGCCGGACGTCCACGCGCGGCTGCTGGAAGTCGCACGGGCGCACGGCGTCACCCTGTTCATGGTGTTGCAGGCGGGCATGGCGGCGCTGCTGAGCCGTCTGGGTGCGGGCCGCGATATCCCGTTCGGTGTTCCGGTGGCGGGGCGTTCGGACGAGGCCCTGGAGGAGCTGGTCGGCTTCTTCGTGAACACGCTGGTGATCCGCACCGACGTGAGCGGGGACCCGTCGTTCGCGGAGCTCTTGGAGCGAGTACGGGAGACCGGTCTGGGTGCCTACGCGCATCAGGACATCCCGTTCGAGCGGCTCGTGGAGGAACTGGCGCCGACGCGGTCCATGGCACGCCACCCCCTCTTCCAGATCATGCTGGCCCTGCAGAACAACGCCCAGGCCGACCTGGACTTCCCCGGCCTTCAGGCCGAGGCCGTACCCGCGGGCCACGTGTCGGCCAAGTTCGACCTGGAGATCGGCCTCAGCGAGCGGTTCGGCCCCGGCGGCGAGCCCATCGGGCTGCACGGCAGCATCATCTACGCGACGGACCTGTTCGACCCCGCGACAGCCGAATGGATGGCCAAGCTCTACGCCAGGGTCCTGGACGCCGTGACGGCCGACCCTTCGACGCCGCTCAGCCGGGTGGAGATCCTGGAGGAGACCGAGCGCAAGACGATCCTCGAGGAGTGGAACGACACCGAGCACCGCGTCCCCGAGCAGAGCCTCCCGGAGCTGTTGCAGCGCCAGGCGGAACACACCCCTGACGCGGTCGCCGTGCTCTTCCAGGACGGCGAGATCGGCGAGGTCAGCGGGGACGGCAGGGGCAGCGGGGACGACGGGGACGGCGTCGGACACGACCGCGACGAACTCACCTACGCACAGCTGCACGACAGGGCCAACCGCCTCGCACGGCTGCTCATGGCGCACGGCGTGGGGCCGGAGACGCTCGTCGCCGTCTGCATGGAGCGTTCGCCGGACCTCGTCGTGACGCTGCTCGCGGTCCTCAAGGCCGGTGGCGCGTACGTACCGATCGACCCGGAGTACCCGGCCGACCGCATCGCCCACGTCCTGGAGGACGCACGGCCCGCTGTGGTCCTCACCAGCCGTGCCACCGACGCGGCACTGGACCCGGGCAACGGCACCGACCGGATCGTCGTCGACGGGCCGCGGACCGTGTCCGCGCTGGCCGGCCTCGACGCCGGGGCGATCGACGACAAGGAGCGCACGTCCGCGCTGCTGCCGACCCACCCCGCGTACGTCATCTACACCTCGGGCTCCACGGGCCGCCCCAAGGGCGTCGCCGTGCCGCACCGGGCCGTGACGAACTTCCTCGCGGCGATGGACGACCGCTGCCCGCTGGACGAGCGGGACCGCCTGCTCGCGGTCACCACCGTGGCCTTCGACATCCACGTCCTCGAGATCTACCTGCCGCTGCTCGCGGGCGCGTCCGTGGTGGTCGCGCCGCGCACGGCGGTACGGGACCCGCGCCTGCTCGTGGCCCTTGCCGAACGCCTCGACGTCACCGTCATGCAGGCCACGCCGACGCTGTGGCAGGCCGTGCTCGACGAGGACGCCACGGCCCTGAAGGGCGCACGCATCCTGGTGGGCGGCGAGGCGCTGCCGTCCTCCCTCGCCGACCGGATGCTGACGACCACCGGAAAGGCCACCAACCTGTACGGCCCGACCGAGGCCACCGTGTGGGCGACCACCGCCGAGCTGACCGCGGGCGAACAGGGCTCCGCCCCCTCGATCGGGCGCCCCTTGTGGAACACCCGGGCATACGTCCTCGACGACAGGATGCAGCCGGTGCACGCGGGCGTCGCGGGCGAGCTGTACCTGGCCGGAGAGCAGCTGGCACGCGGCTACCAGGGCCGCCCTGAGCTGACGGCCGAGCGCTTCGTGGCATGCCCGTTCGGGGCTCCCGGCGAGCGCATGTACCGCACGGGCGACCTCGTGCGCTGGAGCGCCGACGGCACCCTGGAGTACCTCACCCGCGTCGACGACCAGGTCAAGATCCGCGGGTTCCGGATCGAGCTCGGCGAGATCGAGGCGGGGCTCACGGCCCACCCCGAGGTGGCCCGGGCCGCGGTGGTCGCCCGCGACGACGCCCACGGCTCGCGGCAACTCGTCGCCTACGTAGTGCCGGGCTCCCGTGCGGAGGAACGGAACCAGGAGCGCGAGGACCGCCAGGTCGAGGACTGGCAGAGCGTGTACGACTCCCTGTACCGGGACATGGCTCCGGACGACGGCACCGAACTCGGCGAGAACTTCGACGTCTGGGTCAGCGTCTACGACGGCAGCCGCATCCCGGAGAGCCACCTCCAGGAGTGGCGGTCCGTCATCGTGGACCGCATCCTCGACCTCGAACCCCGCCGCATCCTCGAACTCGGCGTCGGCAACGGCCCGCTCCTGGCCCGCGTCGCACCCCGCTGCGAGGAGTACTGGGGCACCGACCTCTCGGCCGAAGGCATCGAGGTGCTCCGCCGAGGAGTGGCGCAGCAGCCGGAACTGCGCGACCGGGTCCACCTGCGCGCGCAGGGAGCCGACGTCACCGACGGCCTGCCGCGGGACTACTTCGACACCATCGTGCTCAACTCCGTCGTCCAGTACTTCCCGAACACGGAGTACCTCCTGGAGGTCCTGCGCAACGCCGTGGACCTCCTCGCCCCCGGCGGGCGGATCTTCGTCGGTGACGTGCGCAACCTGCGTCTGCACCGCTACCTGACCGCCGCGGTCGCGCTGCGCAGGCACGGGCCGGACAGCGAGGCGGACGCGGTGCGCCGGGCCGTCGAGCAGATGCTCCTGAGCGAGCAGGAACTGCTCGTCGACCCCGACTTCTTCCCCGCGCTGTGCGCCGCGTCGAAGGAGCTGGAGCACGCCGACGTCCTGGTCAAGCGGGGTGTGCACCACCACGAGATGTCCCGGCACCGCTACGACGTGGTCCTGCACAAGAAGTCCTCTGGACAGTCCTCGAGGGAGTCCTCTGCCCGGCTCTCCGGAGAGCCCTCCGCGCAGCCCGTCGTACGCGCCGAGGAGACGACGCTGCGCTGGGGCACGGACGTGACCGACCTCGCCGGGCTCGCCGACCTGCTGCGCACCGAACGGCCCGCGGTGCTCCGCGTGGCCCGCGTACCCCATCGCGGGCTCGCCGGTGAGATCGCCGCGCTGCGCCTCCTGGACGCGGGCGAGCCCGTGGACACGGCGCTCGCCGCGCTCGGCGGCGACGGCTCGGCGGCCGGGGCGCTGGACGCCGAGGACCTCCACCAGTTGGGCGAGCGCCTCGGCTACCGGACCGCGGTCACCCTGACGGGTGCCGCCGACGACGGCTCCATGGACGCCGTCTTCGAGACGCCGGAGTCCGGAGCCGGGCGCGAAGCACCGGAGCCCGGAGTCCGGCGAGAAGCTCCGGCGTTCGCGTACCGGCCCGCGGGACCCAGCCGGGCCGACCTCGCCTCGTACACCAACAACCCCGTCGCCAGGAGCCGGAGCGCGGCGGCCCTGACCGGCACGCTCCGCGACCACCTGCGCGACCGGCTGCCCGAGTACATGGTGCCCGCGGCCTTCGTAGTGCTCGACGCCCTGCCGCAGACGGCCAACGGCAAACTGGACCGGCGGGCCCTGCCCGCGCCCGACCACACCCCCGGCGTGGCCGGGCGGGCCCCCGCGTCGGTGCAGGAAGAGGTCCTCTGCGGAGTCTTCGCCGAGGTCCTCGGACTGCCCCAAGCCGGCGTCGACGGCAACTTCTTCGAACTCGGCGGCCACTCCCTCCTCGGAGTGCGCCTCGCCGACCGGATCCGGTCCGTGCTCGGCGTCGAGATCGGCATCCGCGACCTGTTCGAGGCGCCGACCCCCGAAGCCCTCGCCGCCCGCCTCACGGACGCGGGGATGACCCAGGAAGCGCTCGGGGGCCTCCTCCCGATCCGCGCCAAGGGCAGCAGGCCGCCGTACTTCTGCGTCCACCCCGCGGGCGGGGCCAGCTGGTGCTACGTCCCGCTGACGCGTCACATGCCCCAGGACCAGCCGCTGTACGCGCTTCAGGCGCGCGGCCTCGGCCCGGTCCCGGAGGAACTGCCCGCCTCGGTGCGGGACATGGCGGCGGACTACGTCGCACAGATCCGCGCGGTCCAGGAGACGGGGCCGTACCACCTCCTGGGCTGGTCCTTCGGCGGCATCGTCGCGCACGAGATGGCCGTACTGCTCCGGGCCGACGGCCACGAAGTCGCCTCCCTGGTGATCATGGACGCCTATCCCATGCCGGAAGAAGAGCGTGCCGACGACAGCGCCGAGCCGGTGGACCTCACGGAGGTCGTGGTGCAGGGCGCGGGCCGGTTCGGGGCCGAGCTGACGCCGGAGGAGATCGACCGCTTCGCGCGGGTCATCGACAACAACGCGCGCATCCAGCGCGCCCACGTGCCAGGCGTCTTCGACGGCGACGCGCTCGTCGTCGTGGCGGCCGCGGACCGCGAGGAGAGCGGTGCCGACGCCGGACTGTGGGCCCCCCACGTCTCCGGCGCGACGGCCGAGACCGAAGTGCCCTGCCGGCACGACGACATGGCACACCCGGACATGCTGCGGCAGGTCTGGGACGCCGTGACGGAGCACGCGGGCCCGACCCGCCCCATCCACCCGACCCGCCCGACCCAAGAGCACGCGCGCCCCACCACGGAGCACGCGCGCCCGACCCAGGGGCAGTGAACCCGCCATCCCACGGAATTGGAATAGAGTGAGAAAATCAGAGATGCGCCATTATTCTCTGGTCTGTCCGGTATGCGGGCTGAAGCAGGTGGATGACGGGCTGACGCTGTCCTGCGCCAGCGACCACGCGCCGGCGCTGTTGCAGACGGAGTACGAGGCGCGGACGTTCGAGCCGCTGCGGGACGTCGACGGGATCTTCCGGTACCGCCCGTGGCTCCCGGTCGTCCGCACCTTCGAGGGCGCCGGGCGCACGACGGTGCTGCGCAGCGAACGCCTGTGCCGCTTCCTCGGCATGCCCGGTCTGCGCATCGCCTTCAACGGCTACTGGCCGGAGCGGGGCGGATTCCTGGAGACCGGCACCTTCAAGGAGCTGGAGGCGTACACGGTCCTCGGCCGAATGCCGGAGAAGTCGCCGGTCCTCGTCGTCGCGTCCGCGGGCAACACCGCGGCCGCGTTCGCCGCGGTCTGCTCCCGGTACGCCGTCCCGTGCCTCCTGATCATTCCCGAGACGGGGCTCGACCGGCTCAAGCTGCGCGCGGACCTGCACCCCGCGGTGCGTCTGGTCGTGGTGGAGGACGCCGACTACGCGGACGCGATCGCCCTCTCCGAAGAGGCCGCGAAGTGGCCGGGGTTCGTCCTGGAGGGCGGCGTGCGCAACGTCGCCCGCCGCGACGGCCTCGGCACCGTGATGTACGCGGCGGCCGAAGAGACGGGCGAGCTGCCCGAGTACTACTTCCAGGCGGTCGGCAGCGCCGCGGGTGCCATCGCCGTGCACGAGGCCGCCAAGCGCGTACGGGAGACGACGTCCGCGCCCACGGCCGCCCTGCCCCGCCTCGTGCTCTCGCAGAACGCCGGGTTCGCGCCGATCCACCGGGCCTGGCAGGGGCGGACGCGGGCCTTCACCCCCACGGGAGAGGACCAGAACGCCCTCCGCGACGTGTTCGCGGACGAGCTGACCAACAGGCGACCGCCCTACGCGGTGCACTCGGGCGTCTTCGACGTGCTCTCCGAGAGCGGCGGCGATGTGGTCACCGTCGACCGGGAGGCCGCCGTGGCGGCCCGGGAGGTCTTCGACGAACTGGAGTCGATCGACCTCGAACCGGCCGCGGCGGTGGCGGCGGCCTCGCTCTTCACCGCCGTCGCGGAAGGCAGGATTCCGAGGGATGCCTCCGTGCTCCTGAACGTCACGGGCGGCGGCCGGGCCCGCATGGCCCGTGACCATGCGGTGCGGCAGGCCGAGCCCCATCTCCGGGTGCGGGTGGACGGATCCCACGACGCGGCCCTCGACTCCATCAGGGGCCTGTTCGACACGGTCGACGCGCACTCCGTGGGGAGTGAGCGCCGGTGATGACGACAGTCACCGCCCGGATGGCGGAGATGGTGTCCGAACTGCGGAACCGGATCGGCGCCCCGGCCCTGGCCGACGCCGGGGACCCGGAGCCGTGGACCACCGCGGGGGACGTCCTGGCCGCCTTCCTCGACGACCCCGACCTGCTGACCCCGGAGCAGTGGGAAGCCGACCCGCACGCCTATCGGCAGCACCTGCTGCACGCCGAACCGGACGGTTCCTTCTCCGTGGTGGCGCTGGTCTGGCTGCCGGGCCAGGAGACCCCGGTGCATGACCACGTGGCCTGGTGCGTGGTGGGCGTGCACCGCGGCGAGGAGGTCGAGGAGCACTTCCGCGTCGCCACCGACGACCACGGGCCCCATCTCGTCCGGGTGGCCCGCAGCGTGAACGCCGAGGGCTCCGTGACGTCCGTCTGCCCGCCCGGCGACGTCCACCTCGTACGCAACGGAACGACCCACAAGGTGGTGTCCCTGCACATCTACGGAGCGAACGTCGCGGCGCGGGGGACCAGCATCCGGCGCAGCTACGACCTGCCGGTCCGCGACCTGCCAGTCGACGACCTGCCGGTTGGCGACCTGTCGGTCCGCGACGTTCCCGTCCGTACGTGACGTCGGCGCCGGACCGGTCCCGCCGGTCCGGCGCCTCCTCAAGGGGGAACCAGGGCGCGCACGTTCGAGCGTGGCGCGATCGTTCAGGGACATCTCCCTGCCAGAACCCAGCAGCTTTCGAAATGCGCCCCCACCGCGCGCCCCCCGCGGGTCTAGCGTCCCTGGGCCATGGGACACCTGGACCACGCCACCTTCGGCTGGCTGACGCCCACGCTGTCGTACGCGATGGCGTGCGTCGGCGCCGCGCTCGGCCTGCAGTGCACCGTGCGTGCCCTGCGCACGACGGGACGCTCGCGGCGCAACTGGCTCCTCACCGCGGCATCGGCGATCGGCACCGGCATCTGGACGATGCACTTCGTCGCGATGCTCGGCTTCGGAGTCACCGGCACAGAGATCCACTACGACGTGCCGCTGACGCTCCTGAGCCTGCTCGTCGCCATGGCCGTCGTCGGCGCCGGAGTCTTCGCCGTCGGCTACGGCCGCGACCGCGGGCGCTCGCTCGCCCTCGGCGGCCTCACCACGGGGCTCGGCGTCGCGAGCATGCACTACCTGGGCATGGCCGCGCTGCGCCTCCACGGAGACGTCGACTACGACCCGGCCGTCGTCGCCCTGTCCGTGGTCATCGCCGTGGTCGCGGCGACCGCCGCTCTCTGGGCGGCGCTGAACATCAAGTCGACGCTCGCGGTGGCCGTCGCCTCCCTCGTCATGGGCGGCGCGGTGAGCAGCATGCACTACACCGGCATGCTCGCCGTGAGCGTGCGTGTCGCACCCTCAGGGGCGGCACTGCCCGGGGCCACGACGATGCAGTTCATCTTCCCCCTCGCCGTGGGCCTGGGCTCCTATCTGTTCCTGACCTCGGCGTTCGTCGCACTGTCCCCCAGCGCGGGCGAACGCGCGGCCTCCGCGTCGGCTCAACGCCCCGCCGAGCGCACCGCTCCGTAGCGGCGCCCGCGATCCGGCGACGAGCGGGCGGTACGCGTCCCCAACCCTTCCGAGCGAGGAGGCCATGCGCATACCCCGGAACACCCCCGACACCGGCACACCGGCCCGGGCCACCCCTGCGGCCCGCGGCCGCCGAGCGCACGCGGGCCCGCCCGCCGACGAAAGCGCGACCACGGAGGGCGAGACCCCTCCCACCGGAACAGTGCCCACCGACAACGGACTCCCGCGCGGGCGGCTGCGATGGTTCCGCCCCCGCACCGTGCGCGCCAAGGTCGTGTGCCTGCTGATGGTGCCGGTCGTGTCCCTCCTCGCCCTGTGGGCGTACGCGACCGTCAGCACCGCCCAGCACGTCGCCTCGCTGCGGCAGACCCAGCACGTCGACACCGCCGTGCGGGCCCCGGTCGCCGCGGCCGTCACCGCGCTCCAGGCCGAACGGGCCGCGGCCGTGCGCCACGCGACGAAACCCACCGCCGACCGGGCCGCCGCCCTGCGGAGACAGGCGGACCGGACCGACCGGGCCGTGGCGAAGCTGCGCCTCGGCAAGGACCACACGGTCGCCGACGGAGCGGGCCTGCCCGCGGGGGTAGGGAAGCGGCTCGAACAGTTCGCCACCGGCGCCGAGGGGCTGCGTACCGTGCGCGCGTCCGTCCTCGACCGCCGCACCGGGTGGGACGACGCCTTCGGGCAGTACACGAAGACCATCACGGCGGCCTTCGGAGTCCACGGTGCGCTGTCCGGCCTCCAAGGCGCCGAATCGGGCTCCCACGCGCGCGTGCTGCTCGAATTCTCCAGGGCGGGCGAAATGCTGGCGCGCGAGGACGTGTTGCTGGCCGGTGCCCGTCTCGCGGGCACTCTCGACGGAGAACGCCTGCGCCGGTTCACCGGGGCCGTGGACACCCGGCAGACCCTCACGGAGGCGGCCGTGGCGGATCTGCGCGGACCCGAACGTGCGGCCTGGCAGCGCCTCGCCAGGGAACGCGCGTACGCCGACGTCCGTGCCGTCGAGGACAAGGTGCTCGCCGCCCCGCCCGGCAAGAAGGCCCTGGAGGCCGCGCCCGCCCGCACCTGGGAGGCCGCCCACGCGACCGTGCGGGACACCCAGCGCACCCTCGCGGAGCGCGCGGCACGCGACGCAGCGGACCGTGCCGACCCGCTGACACGCGGCGTGTTCACCGTCGCGGGCGCCGCCGTGCTCTGCGGTCTCGCCGCCGTCGTGGCCTCGCTCGTGATCTCCGTACGCATCGGCCGGGGCCTCGTCGTCGAGCTCGTCGGACTGCGCAACCGCGCCCTGGAGATCGCGCGCCGCCAACTCCCGCACGCCATGCGGAGACTGCGCGCGGGCGAGGAGGTCGACGTCGAAGCCGAAGCCCCCGAAGGGCCGTCCGCGGAGGACGAGGCGGGACAGGTCGCGGAGGCCCTCGGCACGGTGCACCGCGCCGCGCTGCGTGCCGCCGTGGAGCGCGCGGAGCTGGCGAGCGGCATCTCCGGAGTCTTCGTGAACCTCGCACGGCGCAGCCAGGTGCTCGTCCACCGGCAGCTCAGCCTCCTGGACACGATGGAGAGACGGGCCGACGACCCGAACGAGCTCGGCGACCTCTTCCGGCTCGACCACCTCACGACCCGCATGCGCCGCCACGCCGAGAGCTTGATCATCCTCTCCGGGGCCGCGCCGGGCCGCGCCTGGCGCGTGCCGGTGCCCCTGACGAACGTCGTCCGCGCCGCGGTCTCCGAAATCGAGGACTACGCGCGCGTGGAGGTACGCCCACTGCCCGAGGCCTCCGTCGTGGGAGGTGCCGTCGCCGACCTCACCCATCTGCTGGCCGAACTGGTCGAGAACGCCGCCCAGTTCTCGCCCCCGCACACCAAGGTGCGGGTCACGGGCGAACCCGTGGGCAACGGCTACGCCCTGGAGGTCGAGGACAGGGGCCTCGGCATGAGCCCCGACGCCCTCGCTGAGGCCAACCGCCGGGTCGAGGAGTCCGAGGCGCTCGACCTGTTCGACAGCGACCAACTGGGCCTCTTCGTAGTGAGCAGGCTCGCCGCACGACACGGCATCAAGGTGCGCCTGCTCACCTCCCCGTACGGCGGCACGACCGCCGTGGTCCTGCTGCCCACCGCACTGCTCCAGGACGACGAATCCGCCCGCACGCCGAAGCGTGAACAAGGAGAGCGGCAAGAGGTGTTCGCGTCCGCCCGCATGCCCGCAGCGCCGACGCTGCACAGTGCCCCGCAGGGCGACCATCCAGCTCTGAGCCCGTCGCCCGCCGAGCGGCCCGCGCCGTCCCCTCCCGGCGTCACGGCACTGCGCCTGCGCAGGCCCGCGGACACGGCACCCGCCGGGGACGCGCCCGCCCCTGAGCCCGCCCCGCATCCGTCGGACGAACTGCCGCGCCGCGTACGCCAGGCGAGCCTCGCCCCACAGCTGCGGAAGCGCCCGCCCGCGACCGAGAGCCCCGGATCCGCCGACGACCGCAGCCCCGAGCACGTACGGAGTCAACTGGCCGCCTACCGGGCCGGCTGGGCCCGCGGCGGCGGGCGCCCACCCGGCAGCGACAGCAGCGAAGGAGACCCCGCATGATCCAGGAAACCGGCCTCACCGCGAACCGGTCCGGCGAACTCGACTGGCTCCTCGACGACCTGGTGGCACGCGTCGGCGACGTGCGGCACGCGGTCGTGCTGTCCAACGACGGACTCGCGGTCGGCGCCTCGACGGCCCTCACCCGCGAGGACGCCGAGCACCTGGCCGCCGTCGCCTCGGGGTTCCACAGCCTCGCGAAGGGTGCGGGACGGCACTTCGGAGCGGGCGGCGTGCGCCAGACGATGGTCGAGATGGACGACGCCTTCTTGTTCGTGGCCGCGGCGGGCGACGGCTCCTGCCTCGCCGTCCTCAGCACGGTCACCGCCGACATCGGCCTCGTCGCGTACGAGATGGCGCGCATGGTCAAGCGCGTGGGGGCGCATCTGACGACCCCCGCGCGCTTCTCCGAGCCGCCACCGAGCACCGGATGACCGAGGCGGCGAGAAGCGATGACCGACAACAGCGACGGCACCGAGCGACGGCACGGCAGCCAGTGGTACGACAGCGAGGCGGGGCCCCTGGTCCGTCCGTACGCGATGACGGGTGGACGCACCCGACCCGCGTCCAGCGGGGTGCGGTTCGACCTGATCGCCCTGGTCAGCCTCACCCAGGACGCCACACAGCCGGACGACGACGTGGCGCTCGGCCCCGAACACCGGGTGCTGCTCGACCTGTGCCGCGCCGAAACCCAGTCCGTCGCCGAACTCGCCGCCGGTGCCGACCTGCCCGTGGGCGTGGTCAGGGTGCTGCTCGGCGACCTCCTGGAGGGGGGCCGCGTTCAGGTGCGACGGCCCGTGCCGCCCGCCCAGCTACCTGACGAGACGATTCTGCGAGAGGTGATCGATGGGCTCCGAGCGCTCTGACGCCACGCCCGACGAGACCGTTGACGACACGGCCCTGGCGTTGAAGATCCTGGTCGCCGGAGGCTTCGGCGTGGGCAAGACCACCCTGGTCGGTGCCGTCAGCGAGATCCGGCCCCTGCGGACGGAGGAACTCCTTAGCGAGGCGGGGCAGTCGGTGGACGACACCGACGGCGTGGACCGCAAGGTCACGACCACGGTCGCGATGGACTTCGGCCGCATCACCATCAGATCCGGGCTCTCGCTGTACCTCTTCGGCACCCCGGGACAGGACCGCTTCTGGTTCCTGTGGGACGAGCTGTCACAGGGAGCCCTCGGCGCCGTGGTCCTCGCGGACACCCGGCGGCTCGAGGACTGCTTCCCCGCCGTGGACTACTTCGAGCACCGCGACATCCCTTTCGTCGTGGCGGTCAACTGCTTCGCGAACGCCCGGACGTACGGCGCGCACGAAGTGTCACGGGCCCTGGACCTCGACCGCGGCACGCCCGTGGTGCTGTGCGACGCCCGGGACCGGGACTCGGGAAAGGAGGTGCTGATCCGGCTTGTCGAGTACGCCGGGCGGCGGCATACCGCCCGGCTGCTCGACTCGGTGGGCTGACGGGCCGCCCGCCGGGCAGGTGAGGCGGCGGGGTCGTGCCGCAGCACACCGGCAACGCCGCGGACGGCGCACGCCGTCAGTCGGCGACGGCCCCTTGAGCGAGCACCTTGTCGATCCTCACCCGGACGAGGAGCTCGCCGGGCACGCCGTTGCGCGCGCCGAACTCCTCGGCCCGGTCCTCGCCCATGTAGCGCCCGCCGATGCGGGCCGCCCAGTGCCGCACCTGCTCCAGGTCCTCGGACAGCTCGGCCCTGCCCTGCAGGACGACGAAGGCGAACGGAGGCGCGTCGTCGTCGACGCACAGTGCCACACGCCCGTCGCGTGCGAGATTGCGCCCCTTGACAGTGTCCTTCCCGGTGTTGAACACCAGGTCGTCGCCGTCGAGGAGGAACCAGATCGGGGCCACGTGCGGGCTGCCGTCCGCACGGACGGTGGACAGCTTGGCCGTGCGGGTGCCCTGCGAGACGAAGGCCCGCCACTGCTCGTCAGTCATCTTCTGTGCCATGTCCCCATCATGCTTGCCGGGACGCCGGAGGTGGTGAAGGCTGGCAGGTCAGATCCTCCAGCCAGGGGGAGCGACACACGGGGAGAAGGGACCATGGCGCAGAACACGGGCCTGGGCTGGCTGCTCGACGACCTGACGAAGCGCGTGGAACACGTGCGGCACGCGCTGGTGCTGTCCAACGACGGCCTGGTGACGGGGGCGAGCTCGGACCTGCCGCGCGAGGACGCCGAGCACCTGGCGGCGGTGTCGTCCGGCCTGCACAGCCTGGCGAAGGGCTCAGGCCGCCACTTCCACGCGGGCAACGTACGCCAGACGATGATCGAGTTCGACGACGCCGTCCTGTTCGTGACCGCGGCGGGTGAGGGCAGCTGTCTGTGCGTCCTCAGCTCGGCGCAGGCCGACATAGGCCAGGTCGCGTACGAGATGACACTGCTGGTGAACCGCGTGGGGGAGCACCTGGGCGTAGACGCCCGGCATCCGGAGCGGACACCGGTCGTAGACCTCTGACCTGCACGTGAATTGCGGCTGACCAGTGTCTGACCTGCGCGAACACGGGCGCGGGCAGAGTTATCCACAGGCCGAGCGGGAGATGGGCCGCGCGGGCTACGGTTTTTCCCAGAAGCAGTGACCAAGCACGGGGGAGAACCGCCATGACTGGCGACACGCAGACCATTCCGCAACCCGCGTCCACCACACCCACGGAAGCGGCCGCGCCACCGACGACTCCGGCCGGCCGGTCGGCGCCGCTGGCGCGCAGCCGCGCCGCGCGGGAACTGGGCCTCAAGCGGGGCGAGTTCGAGCTGGCCGTGATGCTGGGCCGGGTCCGTACGGTCGCCGACCCCGCGGGCGTGCGCCGCCGGGTCAGCCGCGAGGAGATCGACCGCGTCCGCGAGACACCCGGCTTCCCGGAGTCCCTGCGCGAGGGCGTCAAGGCCGTGGGGACCGCCGAGGGCGCGGCCCTGCTGGACATCACCCAGGCCCGCTTCACCCGGCTCGCCCGCACGGGGGTGCTGACGCCGGTGAAGTTCTACTTGAACCGCTATCGAGCCGTCGTCTGGCTCTATCTGGCGGAAGAGCTGCGCGAGTTCGCCGCCTGCGAGGCCAACGCCCCGCTGCTCACCGGCCGTGCGCCGGACGCGATGCGGGCACAGCTGACGAGCGGCCTGGACCTGCGGGCGCGCAACTGGCGCCGTCGGCAGGTGGGCTTTCTGCTGCGGCAGTCGGAGGACCCGTGGGAGCGCGTCGCCGTGACGGCCTCCTTCCTGGACCCGATGAGCTTCGCGCAACTCGTCAGGGATCCGTACGAGCGGGCCTATCTGCACCGCCTCAGGCCCCAGCCGCTCACCCAGGCCGCCCCCGAATCCCCGACGACCCACATCGTCGAGCGGATCACCACCGCCGACGACCCCGATGAGATCTGCTGGCTGCGGGCCAATCTGAGCCTGGGTCTTGCGGAAGCGCGGCGGCACCGGCCCGCACCGCGGCCGGGCCGTCCGCCGATCACCCCCACCGCGCGCCCGCACCGCGCGTCGGAGCAGCCACCGGCACCCGCCGTCACCGAAGACGTGTCGGGAGCGGACGGGAAGGAGGAGCCTCGCGGGCTGCTGAGGTGGCTGCGCCGCAGGCGCGGCCGGCCGGAAGGCTGACCGCACAGCGGCGGTGCGAGGGCGGGCCGTGGCGCTAGACGGTCGCGTCGAGGTCCTTGGCGTAGTGCTCGATGGCGGGACGGTATGCGGCGACGTCCGGGTCCGGGCTGGTGGCGGCGAGCAGGTTCAGCAGGATCGTCATGGCGTCATGGGCCTGGCCGGTGTTGTACAGCGCCATGGCGAGGAAGGTCCGCAGCGCCGCGTCGTCGGGGTACTCCGCCACCGCGTCCCGCAGCGTGGCCACGGCCTCCGGGTACTTGCCGAGCACGCGGTACGTACTGCCGAGGCCGAGGAGCGCACCGCGGCGGTCCTCGTCGGACAGGCCGGGGCGCCGGATCGCGCGCACGTAGTGCGGCAGCGCCTCGGCTTCGAGGCCGAGCGTGTCGTGCACCCAGGCCGTCTGGTAGGCGACTTCGGGGTCGTCGGGGTGGCGCTCGCTCAGCGCGAGCAGGAGGGCGCGGGCCTCCTCACGGCTGCCGCTCTCCCGTAGCCGCACGGCCCGGGCGAGTGTCTCGTCCCGGCCGCTGCCCGCCTGGCCGTCCGTGCCACCGACCTGGCCCGCGCCGCTGCTGTCGATCATGTCGCGCTCCCGTCCCCGGCACCGTCCCCCCGCTTGAGGAGGCACCTGTGTCCCGTCGCCCGAACCGACCCTCCTGCCCCTCGGGGGCGGGGCCCGCTGCCGGACTCAGCCGTCCGACCGGCCACCCAGGTGGCGGGGCGCGTGCGGGCGGAACAGACCTTCCTGGACGACCGATACGAGCAGCCGTCCGTCACGATCGTAGATCCGCCCGCGCGCCAGGCCGCGGCCCCCCGTCGCGATCGGCGACTCCTGGTCGTACAGGAACCACTCGTCGGCCCGGAAGGGACGGTGGAACCACATGGCGTGGTCCAGCGAGGCCATGTCGAAGCCGCGCGGGCCCCACAGCGGCTCCACCGGAATGCGGACGGCGTCCAGGAGCGTCATGTCGCTCGCGTACGTGAGCGCGCAGGTGTGCACGAGCGGGTCGTCGCCCAGCGGGCCGACGGCACGCATCCACACCGCGCTGCGCGGTTCGGCGTCCTTGACCTCCTCGGCGGTCCAGCGCAGCCGGTCCACGTAGCGGATGTCGAAGGGCTGGCGCCGGGCCATGCGCTCCAGCTGCTCGGGGAGCGCGCCCAGATGCTCCTTGATCTCCTCGGCGACCGTCGGCAGCGACTCCGGGTCGGGGGCGTCGATGCGCGGCGGCAGCTGGTGTTCGAAAGCGCCCTGTTCGGCCTTGTGGAAGGAGGCGGTGAGGTTGAAGATCGTGCGGCCCTGCTGGACGGCCGTGACGCGGCGCGTGGTGAAGGAGCGCCCGTCACGGACCCGCTCGACCTGGTACACGATGGGCACGCCCGGGTGGCCCGGGCGCAGGAAGTACGCGTGCAGCGAGTGCACCGGCCTGTCGCCCTCCGTGGTGCGCCCGGCCGCGACCAGCGCCTGCCCGGCGACCTGCCCGCCGAAGACACGCTGCAAGGACTCCTGGGGACTGCGCCCGCGGAAGATGTTCACCTCGATCTGCTCGAGGTCCAGCAGGTCGACCAGTCGGTCCGCGGGGTTGTTCATGGGAAGTCCTCGACTTCTGTCCGGGAACGTGGGGAGCTCAGAGCTGGCCGACGTCCGTGACCCGGACGACGGCGCGGCCCTCCGCGTCCGAGGCCGCGAGATCGACCTCGGCGCTGATACCCCAGTCATGGTCGCCGTTGGGGTCGGCGAACGTCTGGCGGACGCGCCACAGACCGTGCTCGGGATCCTCCTCGATGCGCAACAGCTTGGGGCCGCGTGCGTCCGGGCCGGTGCCCAGGTCCTCGTACTCGTCCCAGTACTTGTCCATGGCCTCGCCCCACGCGTCCGCATCCCAGCCGGACTCGGCGTCCATCTCGCCCAGCTCGTCCACCTGGTCGAGGGCGGCGAGCTCGACGCGGCGGAAGAGCGCGTTGCGCACGAGCACGCGGAAGGCGCGGGCGTTGGCCGTGACCGGCTTGACCTCGTCGGCCTTCTCCTGCGCCTCCTCGGCCGTCATGACCTCCGGGTTGGCGAGCTGCTCCCACTCGTCCAGGAGGCTGGAGTCCACCTGGCGGACCATCTCGCCGAGCCAGGCGATCAGGTCCTCGAGGTCCTCGGACTTCAGGTCGTCCGGGATGGTGTGCTCCAGGGCCTTGTACGCGCTCGCCAGATAGCGGAGCACGATGCCCTCGGTGCGGGCGAGCTCATAGAAGGAGGTGAATTCGGTGAAGGACAGCGCCCGCTCGTACATGTCCCGGATCACGGACTTCGGGGACAGGGGATGGTCGCCGACCCACGGGTGGCTGGTGCGGTAGGTGTTGTACGCGTGGAAGAGGAGCTCCTCCAGCGGCTTGGGGTAGGTGATGTCCTGCAGCCGCTCCATCCGGTCCTCGTACTCGACGCCGTCGGCCTTCATCAGTGCCACGGCCTCACCGCGGGCCTTGTTCTGCTGGGCGGCGAGGATCTGGCGCGGGTCGTCGAGCGTGGACTCGACGACGGACACCATGTCGAGGGCGTACGACGGCGACTCGGGGTCGAGGAGCTCGAAGGCGGCGAGGGCGAAGGTGGACAGCGGCTGGTTGAGGGCGAAGTCCTGCTGGAGGTCGACGGTCAGGCGCACGATGCGGCCGGTGGCGTCCGGCTCGTCGAGCTTCTCCACGACACCGCCGTCGAGCAGCGAGCGGTAGATGGCGATGGCGCGGCGGATGTGGCGCAGCTGCTGCTTGCGCGGCTCGTGGTTGTCCTCGAGGAGGCGGCGCATCGCCTCGAAGGCGTTGCCTGGCCGGGCGATCACCGCGAGGAGCATGGTGTGGGTGACGCGGAAGCGGGAGGTCAGCGGCTCGGGATCGGAGCCGATGAGCTTCTCGAAGGTGTTCTCCGTCCAGCCCACGAAGCCCTCGGGCGCCTTCTTGCGCACCACCTTGCGCCGCTTCTTCGCGTCGTCGCCCGCCTTTGCGAGCGCCTTCTCGTTCTCGATGACGTGCTCGGGCGCCTGCGCCACCACGAAGCCCGCCGTGTCGAATCCCGCCCGCCCGGCGCGGCCCGCGATCTGGTGGAACTCACGGGCGCGCAGGGTGCGCACACGACTGCCGTCGTACTTGGTGAGCGCGGTGAACAGCACGGTGCGAATCGGCACGTTCACCCCGACGCCGAGCGTGTCGGTGCCGCAGATGACCTTCAGGAGGCCCGCCTGGGCGAGCTTCTCCACGAGACGCCGGTACTTGGGCAGCATCCCCGCGTGGTGGACGCCGATGCCGTGCCGCACGTACCGCGAGAGGTTGCGGCCGAACTTGGTGGTGAAGCGGAAATTGCCGATCAGCTCGGCGATCTGGTCCTTCTCGGCGCGCGTGCACATGTTGATGCTCATCAGCGACTGCGCCCGCTCCACGGCCTGGGCCTGCGTGAAGTGCACGATGTAGACCGGGGCCTGCTTGGTGTCGAGCAGCTCGGTGAGCGTCTCGGTGATGGGCGTGAGGCGGTACTCGTACGACAGCGGGACCGGGCGCGTCGCGGAGCGGACGACCGAGGTGGGACGGCCGGTGCGACGGGTGAGGTCCTTCTCGAACATGGCGACGTCGCCGAGCGTCGCGGACATGAGGATGAACTGCGCCTGAGGCAGTTCGAGCAGCGGGATCTGCCAGGCCCAGCCCCGGTCGGGCTCGGCGTAGAAGTGGAACTCGTCCATGACGACCTGGCCGATGTCGGCGTCCTTGCCGTCGCGCAGCGCGATGGAGGCGAGGACCTCGGCGGTGCAGCAGATGACGGGCGCGTCGGCGTTCACGGAGGCGTCGCCGGTGAGCATGCCGACGTTCTCGGTGCCGAAGAGCTTGCACAGCTCGAAGAACTTCTCCGACACCAGGGCCTTGATCGGGGCGGTGTAGAAGGTGACCTCGTCGCGCGCGAGGGCCGCGAAGTGCGCACCCGCCGCGATCATGCTCTTGCCGGAGCCGGTGGGTGTCGACACGATCACGTTCGCGCCGGACACGACCTCGATCAGAGCCTCCTCCTGGTGGGGATAGAGGGTGATGCCGCGCTCCTGGGCCCAGCCTTCAAAGGCTTCGTAGAGGGCATCGGGGTCGGCGTCCTGCGGCAGCTGATCGATAAGGGTCACACCCCCATCTTGCCTCCCCGCTGCCCGGATCAGGGAACCGGACGACCGCACGAAGATCATGAACGCTACGCTGGGTCGTCAACGGGGCATCGGGACAACGGAAATGGGGCGGGCGGCAGCAATGATGGGACCGGCACACTCACTGTCGGGGGCGGCGGCCTGGCTGGGGGTCGGCGCGGCCGCCACCGCCGCCGGGCACTCGATGCCCTGGCCGGTTCTGCTCGTCGGCGCCCTGATCTGTGCCGGGGCGGCGCTCGCCCCGGACCTCGACCACAGGTCGGCGACCATCTCGCGCGCCTTCGGTCCGGTCTCCCGCGGCCTGTGCGAGATCGTCGACAAGCTCTCGTACTCCGTCTACCGCGCCACGCGCAAGCCCGGCGATCCGCGCCGCTCCGGCGGGCACCGGACGCTCACCCACACCTGGGTGTGGGCCGTCCTGATCGGCGCGGGTTCGTCGGCGCTCGCGGTCTTCGGCGGCCGGTGGGCGGTGCTCGCCCTGCTCTTCGTGCACATGGTGCTCGCCATCGAAGGACTGCTGTGGCGGGCGGCGCGCGGGTCCAGCAGCGACGTGCTGGTGTGGCTGCTCGCCGCGACCAGTGCCTGGATCATGGCCGGAGTTCTGGACAAACCGGGCAATGGTTCGGACTGGCTGTTCACCGGGGACGGCCAGGAATATCTCTGGCTGGGGCTTCCGGTGGTGCTCGGCGCCCTGGTGCACGACATCGGGGACGCGCTGACCGTGTCCGGCTGCCCGATCCTGTGGCCCATCCCGATCGGCAGGAAGCGCTGGTACCCGATCGGGCCGCCGCGGGCGCTGCGGTTCCGCGCGGGGAGCTGGATCGAGCTGAAGGTGCTGATGCCGGTGTTCATGCTGCTCGGGGGAGCGGGCGGCGCGGTCGCGATGAACTTCATCTGAGACGGGGCCGACGGCGCGGCGGCCCGGCCCAGGCGCCGACAGCGGTGTCGTCGGGCGTCCGGTTCGCCGGGCGTCCCGCGCTGCGGCTGTGCGCGATCTGGGGCAGGGCCTGACTGTGGGCTCACGGCTCAGGTCCAGGTCCCGGCTCGGTGCTAGCCGCCGGCCTGTCCGACGGTGTGCTCCCGGGGTGTGCTCTCGCCGTCCATGCTCCGTGTGCCCGCCACACTCCGATCAGCAGGCACACCGCGCCACAGCCCGCCGCCGTGATCCGTAGCAGCGTGTCGGTCTGATCCGTGGCGGTTCCGGCGAGGCCCACGCCGAGGCCGGCGGCGACGGTGAGGGCGGTCTTGGTGACGCCGGAGGCCTCCCCGGCGCGGTCGGGGCTGATGACGGCCTGGGTGGCGATCAGGGTCAGCGAGTTGGCGACGCCGAGGACCGCGCCGCACGCGGTGGCGGTGGCGAGGAACGTCGGCAGCGAGGAGGCCACGGACAGCGAGCCGAGGGCGAGCGCCCCCGCGCCCAGACAGCTCAGCACGAGCGGCACCGCGGCCTGCGCCGGTGCGTGCCCGGCAAGCGGGCCCGCGAGCGCCAGGGCGAGGGCCGGGGCGAGGAAGGCCACGCCCGCCGAGGCCACCGAGAGGCCCCACTGCCCCTGGAGCGTGAGGGGGACGACGTAGAGGAACAGGACGGTCGCGGTGTTGGCGGCGGCCCCGGCGAGCGTGAGCGCCACGTACGGTCCGTTGCGGAACAGGCTGAGCCGCACCAGCGGCTGCGGGGCGGCCCTTTCGTGCCGTATGAACAGGAACAGCAGACCCGCCACGGCCAGGACCCCGCCGAGGGCCACGGGGCGGGGCAGGGCCGGGCCGCGGTCGATGAGGACGCCGAGCGCCGCGAGCGCGGCGGTCGCAGTGAGCAGACCCCGCAGGTCGACGATGCGGGCCGCGCCGACGTCGCGGCTCTCGGACGTGGTCTCCGACGTGCTCGCGGGTGTGCTCGCGGGTGTGCTCGCGGGCGGGCTCACGGACCTGCTCTCGGCCGTGCTGACGGACCTGCTCGCGGATGTGCTCTCAGCGGTGCGTGACGCGCAGAGCGCGCCGAGGGCGGCGAGCGGGACGTTGAGCCAGAAGAGCGCCCGCCAGGACACCGCCTCGGTGAGGGCGCCGCCGACGAACGGCCCGCAGGCGGTGGCGATGCCGCCGATGCCGAGGGCCCAGCCGGTGGCGCGGCCGCGCAGGTCGCTCGGGTAGACGTTGGTAAGGAGTGACAGACCGACCGGCATGATCAGTGCCGCTCCCGCGCCCTGCGCCACCCGGGCGCCGACGAGGACGGGCAGCGTCGCGGCCAGCGCGCACGCCAGGGAGGCGGCGCCGAACAGGGCGAGGCCTGCGACCAGGAGCCGCCGTCGCCCGTAGAGGTCGCCGAGGCGTCCGGTGCCGAGCATCAGCGTGCCGGTGGACAGCAGGTACGCGCTGATCACCCACTGGAGTCCGGACCCGTCGGCGTTCAGATCGCGGCCGATCCGCGCCAGCGCGAGGTTCAGGCCGAACGAATCGAGCTGGATGCAGAAGACACCCACGGACAGGGCGAGGAGAGCCTGCCTGCGCTCTCCGACCGATGCCGCCATGCTTCCCGCCCTCCTGCGAAAGCGCCGCCCGCTGCTCGCTGCTTGCCGCGCGTCGCCCGTCGTGGACACCGCCGTACGGACGTACGGCGGTGAAACCGCTGCTTGCGGAAGGGGAGTTGGCGCAGCCGGAGAGCGCCCCCGCGACAGGGCGCCGCTGCTGGAGATCCTGAGAACCGCAGATGCGGAGCGCGGCAGAACCAGGGAATCGGAGACTCGGGGAATGGAATACCCGGTGAATCGGAGACCAGGCGCCGAAGGACCGGTGCAAAGGTGAATCCGGAAAAGGTGAATCCGGAAAGGCCGAGAGCTGGAGCGCTGCAGAACCGGAGCGTTGGAGAACCCGAGGAGTGAAGAAACCGAGGAGTGGAGAACCTGAGAGCCGGAGAATCCAAGAGCCGGAGAATCCAAGAGCCGGTGAAAGGCGCGCAGGCGCTGAAAGAGCGGCGCGGGCGCCGAAAGGGGAGCCGCCGCCCTCTGGAGTCGCTCGAACGAACGACTGAAGCAGCATCACCGTAACTGACAAGGATTCACTTGCCAACCCCTTCGTGTATGCGGTCACACATCCACGGAATCGGCGCAAATCGACATCCCCCGTATCGCGAAGGCCACGATTCGGCCATCAAATGCGGGATCGCGAAGGAAGGGCCGACGGCCGTCGAAGCCATGGGGTGCACCGTCGCCGAGGCCCGCGACCGGCACCTGGCCACGCGTGACGGCGGGCGTGACGACGGGCCGCGTACGTGCCGCCCGTACCCGGCCGGGCCTGGGATATTGCGGCGGCAAGCCGGAGGATTCCACCTCATCGGCCCGGCGGCCTGAATCGGACCCCGGGGTGTTGGCTGCTGTTCGACCTCCTGTTAGTACTTTCATGCCGCATAAGAGGGGTGGTTGTCGGGCGTTTCTCGCGCGCCTGTCGAAGGGTTCCGGTAGCGGACTTCCGGAATGGTTCCAGTCGGTGCGACACCGCTATGGCGCACGAGCGCGACGAATCCGCGGCCGACCTCCGAAATGATCCTCGACACAGGAAGTTCTCGCACTTCTCCCCACCGGACCGGGCGGATGTGATGTCGTTGAAAGCGCAGGAACCCGCGCTGGCCGCGAGGCCGTGGCGGGTGCTGCGGAACAAACGCTTCCGCGGGTCGCGAACGCGACGGCCCGTGGCTTCGTGCGGCGGCCCGCGGACGCGGGCACGACGGCCTGAGACCGGTCCGCCCGCTCCTCTACCTCCCCCGGGAGGAGCGGGCGGACCCCCGCCGCGACAGCGGCCCCGGTGACCGCGTACGGGTCGGCGACTCCCATGACCATGTCGAGGGGCCGTGCCGCGCGCGGCACGGCCGAGGAGGGGAGGACGGGGGCCCGGTGCGCACCGGGCCCCCGCCCAGCCGTCGCCGCCGCGCCCCCGTCACCCGTGCCAGGACTTCCACAGCGCCGCGTACGCCCCCTGGGCGCGCACCAGCTCGTCGTGGCTGCCGAGTTCGCTGATGCGGCCGCTCTCCACCACCGCGATGACGTCGGCGTCGTGCGCGGTGTGCAGGCGGTGCGCGATGGCGACCACCGTGCGGCCCTCCAGGACCCGGGACAGCGAGCGCTCCAGGTGCCGGGCCGCCCGCGGGTCGAGGAGCGAGGTCGCCTCGTCAAGGACCAGCGTGTGCGGGTCGGCGAGGACGAGCCGGGCCAGGGCGACCTGCTGCGCCTGCGCGGGCGTCAGGCTCAGACCGCCCGAGCCGACCTCCGTGTCCAGGCCCTGGTCGAGGTCCCCGGCCCAGGTGTGCGCGTCGACCGCGCCGAGGGCCGCCCACAGCTCGGCGTCCTCGGCGCCCGCCCTGGCGAGGAGCAGGTTGTCGCGCAGGGAGCCCACGAACACGTGGTGCTCCTGGTTGACGAGCGCCACGTGCGCGCGTACGCCCTCCGCGGGCATCCGCGCCAGTTCGGCGCCGCCGAGCGTCACCCGGCCCGTACGCGGACCGTAGATCCCGGCGAGCAGCCTGCCGAGCGTGGACTTGCCCGCGCCGGACGGGCCGACGAGCGCCACCCGCGAGCCGGGCGCGACGGCCAGCGACACCTCGCGCAGCACGTCGACGTCCTTGCGGTAGCCGAAGTGCACGTCGTCCGCGAGGACCTCGCGCCCGTCGGGCACCACGCCCGCGTCACCGGCGTCCGGCTCGATGTCGCGCACGCCCACGAGCCGGGCCAGCGAGACCCCCGCCACCTGAAGCTCGTCGTACCAGCGCAGGACGATGCCGATCGGGTCGACGAGCATCTGCGCGATCAGCGTGCCGGTCGTCAGCTGGCCCACGCCGATCCAGCCCTGCAGCACGAACCAGCCGCCGATCATCAGCACCGAGAAGAGGACGGTGACGTGCGTGGCGCTGACGACGGGGAAGAGGACCGACCGCAGATAGAGCGTGTAGCGCTCCCAGGCCGTCCACTCCTTGATGCGCCGCTCCGACTGCTCGACGCGGCGCGCGCCGAGCCGGTGCGCCTCCACGGTGCGGCCCGCGTCGACGGTCTCGGCGAGCGCGGTGGCCACGGCGGCGTACCCCGCGGCCTCCGAACGGTACGCGGACGGCGCCCGCTTGAAGTACCAGCGGCAGCCGACGACGAGCAGCGGCACGGCGAAGAGCAGCGCGGGTGCGAGCGGCGGCGCGGCCACGGTGAGCCCGCCGACGAGCAGCACCAGCCAGACCACGCCGATGGCCAGTTGCGGCACGGCCTCGCGCATGGCGTTGGCGAGCCGGTCGACGTCCGTGGTGATGCGTGACAGCAGGTCACCGGTCCCCGCCCGCTCCAGGACGCCCGGCGGCAGTCCGACGGACCGGACGAGGAAGTCCTCCCGCAGGTCCGCGAGCATCCGCTCGCCGAGCATCGCGCCGCGCAGCCGCACCTGGTGCACGAAGACGGCCTGCACGACGAGCGCGAGCACGAACAGGCCCACGGTGCGCTCCAGATGGAGCTCCCGCGCGTCGTCCGACACGCCCTCGACGAGGCCGCCGAGCAGATAGGGGCCCACCATCGAAGCGGTTACGGCGAGCGTGTTCACCACGACCAGCAGGACGAAGGCCTTGCGGTGCCTGCGCAGCAGCTCGCGCACATAGGTGCGTACGGTCGCGGGGGCGCCGACGGGCAGCGTCTCCGCCGTGGTCGGGGCCGCCGGGTCGTACTCCGGCGGCGCCAGGCCGATCATGCCGTCTCCTCGATGTCGATGGTGTTCACGCGGGCTCGCGGCGCGGCGGGGCCCGAGCCGTCGTCGGCCGGACGGTGCCCGGCCCGCACGGCCGCCGCTCCTTCGGCCGTCTCCTCGTCCGTCTCCCGTGTCACGACCGCCCGGTACTTCGGCTGCGTGACCACGAGTTCGCGGTGCACGCCGACGGCGGCGACCTCGCCTTCGTGCAGGAACACGACGCGGTCGGCGCGGTCCAGGAGCAGCGGCGACGAGGTGAGGACCACCGTCGTACGGCCCGCGCGCAGCTCGCGCAGGCCGTCCGCGATCCGGGCCTCGGTGTGGGAGTCGACGGCGGACGTCGGCTCGTCGAGGACCAGCGCCTCCGGGTCGGTGACCAGCGACCGCGCGAGCGCCAGGCGCTGGCGCTGGCCGCCGGACAGGGACCGGCCGCGCTCGGTGAGGTGCGCGGCCATCGGATCGTCGGCCACGGAGCCCTGCACCAGCGCGTCGAGGACGTCGGCGCACTGCGCGGCGGCGAGCGCCCGCCCCGGACCGACCGCCCCGGACGACGGTACGTCCAGCAGCGACCGCAGCGTTCCGGAGAGCAGCACCGGGTCCTTGTCCTGGACGAGGACGGCGGTGCGGGCGGTGTCGAGCGGCAGACCGTCGAGGGGTACGCCGCCGAGGCGCACCGACGGCAGGTCCGTCTCGAAGGCCGGGTGCCCGCCGAGGCGTTCGGCGAGCCGCCCGGCCGCGTCCGGGTCGCCGCAGACGACGGCCGTGAACCGTCCGGCCGGGGCGAGCAGGCCCGTGGCCGGGTCGTAGAGGTCTCCGGCGGGTGCCACGGGTTCTCCGGCGGGTGCCACCGGTTCTCCGGCGGGTGCCATTGGCTCTCCGGCAGGGTCCGCCGCCTCTCCGGTGGACGTCGCGGACGAGCCCTTTTCCGTCCCCTCGGCCCCCGTCGTACGCTCCAGCGACAGCACCCGGGCCGCCCGCTTCGCGGAGGGCCGCGAGAAGGAGTACGCCATGGCGATCTCCTCGAAGTGCCGCAGCGGGTAGTTGAGCAGCATCACCGCGCTGTAGACGGTGACGAGTTCGCCGACCGTGACGCGGCCCTCGCGGGCCAGGTGCACGCCGTGCCAGACGAGCCCGATCAGCAGGAGGCCGGGCAGCAGGACCTGGACGGCGGAGATCACCGCCCACATGCGCGCGCTGCGCACGGCGGCGACCCGCACCTCCTGCGAGGCGTGGCGGTAGCGCTCCAGGAAGAGCTCCTCGCCGCCGATGCCGCGCAGCACCCGGAGCCCGGCGACGGTGTCCGACGCGAGCTCGGTGGCCCGTCCGGCCTTCTCGCGCTGGTGGTCGGCGCGGCGGGTGGCGCGGGGCAGCAGCGGCAGCACGGCGAGCGCGAGCACCGGGATGCCGACGGCGACGACGACGCCGAGCGCGGGCTGGTAGACGACCAGGCCCACGCAGACGACGAGGACGGCCACGGCCGCCGCCGCGAACCGCGACAGGGCCTCCACGAACCAGCCGATCTTCTCCACGTCCCCGGTGGACACCGCGACGACCTCACCGGCGGCGACCCGCCGGGTGAGGGCCGCGCCGAGCCGTGCGGTCCTACGGGCGAGCAGCTGCTGCACACGGGCCGCCGCGGTGATCCAGTTGGTGACGGCGGTGCGGTGGAGCATCGTGTCGCCGCCCGCGACGGCGAGCCCCGCGAGCAGGATGCCGCCGCCGGCGAGGGCGAGCCGTGCGCCCGAGCCGTCGATCACCGCCTGCACGGCGAGGCCGACCATGTAGGGCAGCGCGGCGATGCCGAGGAAGTGCAGCAGACCCCAGCCCAGGGACTTCAGCTGGCCGCCCAGCTGGTTGCGGCCGAGCCACAGCAGGAAGCGAGGGCCGGAGCGGGCGTCGGGTTCGCCCGGATCGGCGTACGGAAGATCGCGAATGTGCATGGGATCCCAGCTTCGGTGCGGTACGCGTGGCGATGACTGACACGTGCCGGAGGACGTGGCGAACGCGGTAACAAACCGTGCAAGGTTCGCCTCGCACGGTGGCCCGAAGCAAACGATTTTCCGGTGTCCGGCAAAGAGTCGGCCATTCCTGCGGGCGGGACGGGGGCGTCGTCGAGGTGCTCCGGAAGCCGGTGCGACCATGGAGCGCATGCGTATAGCCGGTGTGGTGCGAACGGTGGCCGCGGCCGCCGCCTGCTCAGTCGTCCTGACGTCCTGCGGCGGCTCGGGCGACGACGGGGGCGACGGAGGCGACGCGGCGCACTCCGCGCAGGGTGGCGGCCGTGGTGCGGCCAAGGACGCCGCCGAGCTCAAGCGCATCCCCGACGTCGGCGACCGGCTGCAGTCCCGCATCCCGAAGAACGCCCGCCAGGTCGTCGCCGTCTACGGCGAGGACAAGGACTCGGCGAAGGCCACCGTCGTCCTGTACACCAAGGCGGGAGCCACCTGGAAGAAGGCGCGGAGCTGGCCCGCCCACAACGGCAAGAAGGGCTGGACCCCGGACCACCGCGAGGGCGACAAGCGCAGCCCGGTGGGCGTGTTCACGCTCAGCGACGCGGGCGGTGTCCTCGCCGACCCCGGCGCGCGGCTCCCGTACACGCGGACGGCGTCCCTCCAGGCCCCGCACTACTGGCCCAAGACGCACTGGCACGACTTCGACTACGTCATCGCGATCGACTACAACCGCGTCAAGGGCACCCCGCCGAACGACCCGACGCGCCCGCAGGGCCAGTCCAAGGGCGGCAGCATCTGGCTGCACATGGACCACGGCAGCGGCACGTCGGGCTGTGTGAGCCTGTCGAAGTCCGGCATGGAGCACCTGCTGCGCACCCTGGACCCGCAGCGGCACCCGGTGGTGGTGATGGGGGACAGGGCGGCCCTCAAGTCCTGAGAGCCGCCCTTACAAGGCCCCGCTACGAGGCCCCGCTACAAGGCCCCGCTCACGCCTCCTTCGGCTTCTCCGAGTCCAGGCCCGGCCGCGCCTTCCGCCACAGGCCCCGGGTGAAGTCCGGGATCTCCTGCGGCGCGCCCTTCGCCTTGATGGAGGCGTGGCTCAGCGGCACCGGCGCGGTCCACGTCGCCGCGTCGTACACGTCGAAGTCGGGGACGAGGCCGAGCCGCATGCACTGCATCAGGCGGAACACCAGGAGGTAGTCCATGCCGCCGTGCCCGCCCGGCGGGTTGGCGTGTTCCTTCCACAGCCAGTGGTCGAACTCCGCGGCGTACTTGGAGAAGTCGCCCCACCGGTCGTCGGTGTGGTCCGGCTCGATGTAGATGCGGGCCGGGTAGTCCTCGAAGACACCCTTGGTGCCGCCGAGGCTGTTGACGCGGCTGTAGGGGTGCGGGGTCGAGACGTCGTGCTCCAGGCGGATGACCCGGCCCTTGGCAGTCTGCACCAGGCTGATGGTCCGGTCGCTCTCGATGTACGTCTCCTTCCAGCTCGGGTCGCCCGGCGGCATGTGCGCCTTGCGGTACTCGGCGAGGCCGAGGGCGGGCGTGCCGAAGCTGGAGATGTGCGTGGCGCGGTCGCCGCGGTTGACGTCCATGTAGTTGGCGGTGGGGCCGAAGCCGTGGTTGGGGTACAGGTCGCCGCGCAGCCGCGTGTGCCACAGGCGCCGCCACGGGCCCTCGTAGTAGGTGGGGTCGAACATCAGCTGGCGCAGGTCGTGGTTGTAGGCGCCCGCCGCGTGCAGCAGGTCGCCGAACTTGCCCGCGTGCGCCATGCGCAGCACGCGCATCTCGTTCTTGCCGTAACAGCAGTTCTCCAGCTGCATGCAGTGTCTGCGGGTGCGTTCGGACAGGTCGACGAGTTCCCACAGGTGATCGAGGCGCAGCGCGAGCGGACACTCGACGCCGACGTGCTTGCCGTTGAGCATGGCCGCCTTGGCCATTTCGTAGTGCCAGTCCCACGGCGTCGCCACGTACACGAAGTCGACGTCGCCGCGCGCGCAGAGCTTCTCGAAGTCGTTGTCTCCGTTGGTGTACGTCGCCGGGGCGGGCTGGCCCGCGGCGACGACCTTCTTCGCGGCCGCCGCGGTCTTGTCCTTGGCCGGGTCGCAGAGCGCGACGACCCGCACGCCCGGCTGCGCGAGGAACAGGTCGATCATGCCGCCGCCGCGGTTGCCGAGGCCGACGATGCCGACGCGGACGGTGGACCGTCCCTCGAAGGGGACGCCGATCATGGTCTTGCCCTTGCGGGCGGGCGTGGGCGCGGCGGCCGGGCCTTCGGCCGCCTCGCGCGTACCTGCCTGGGCGGTACCGCCGCCCGCGAACGTGCCGAGCCCGAGCCCGGCCCCCGCGATTCCGGCCGTGCGCAGGACCGCGCGCCGGGAGTGACCGTCGGTGGATTCGTCAGGTGCCGGTGTCGCGTTCTCGTCGTGCATCGGACCTCCGTCGTCACAGTGCCATGTCACTGGGCGGGGCCCACCTTGATGGCGGTGCGCACGGGACGCAAGGGGCAGCGGTGGCCGAGGGCTTGGACTTTTCTCCACCGGGGCGACGGAGGGGCCGGGGCGACGAAGGGGCGCGGTCAGGGCCGCGTGGCCCGCTCCAGGTCCAGCAGGACCGAGCGGTACGCCCGGCCCGTGGCCTGTTCCATGCCCACCTCGCACATCCGGTTGGCCGAGAGGTACGCGTCGTAGGGCCGGGAGGCGACCTCCGCAGCCTCCGCGCGGGTGGCGGACTCGCTCAGCTCGGGGTGCAGCATGCCCCGGTCCCCGGCGAAGGCGCAGCAGCCCGCGTCGTCCGGCACGACCACCTCGTCCGCGCAGGCCTCGGCGACGGCCCGCAGCTGCGGCTCGTCGCCCAAGTGCCGCATGGAGCAGGTGGGGTGGAGCACGGCGGAGCCCACGGTCCGGTGGACGGTCAGGTGCGGGAGCAGCTCCTCGGCGGCCCAGACGACGGAGTCGACGACGGTCAGCTCCTCGTGCAGGGCGCGGTTGTCGGCCGTCAGATACGGCACCACCTCGTGGGCGATGCCGAGCGTGCAGGACGAGGCGTCCACCACGAGCGGCAGCGCGCCGCCCGCCGTCCAGCCCCAGGCGGCTTCGACGACGCGGTTCGCCATCACGCGGTTCCCGGTCTCGTAGCCCTTGGAGTGCCAGATCGTCGCGCAGCACGTCCCGGCCACGTCGTCCGGAATCCACACGGGCCTGCCCGCGCGCGCCGACACGGCGACGACGGCCTGCGCCAGGGGCACCGCGCCGGGCCCGGCGAAGATGCGGTTCACACACGCCGGGTAGTAGACGGCGGCGGCGCCCACGCGCGCGGTGCGCGGGAGGCGCCGGGCGGCCGCGCCCGGCAGGCGGGGCAGCCACTCGGGCACCAGATCGGGGCGCACGGCCCTGCGGGCGGCGCGGGTCACGGCGGTCAGGAGCCGGTCGCCGGTCCGCTCGCCGGCCACCGCGCGGACCGTCGCGGCGGCGGCGAGCGCGAGCCGCGCCGACGCCTCGACCTCCTTGAACCGGCGCGCGGTGAGCGCCGCGACGCGCTCCTCGCGCGGCGAGTGGCGGGCGTGCCGGAAGGACTTCATCAGGGCGCCGGTGTCGATGCCGACGGGGCAGGCCAGCTTGCACGTCGAGTCGCCCGCGCAGGTGTCGACCGCGTCGTACCCGTACGCCGCGACGAGGCCGTCCTCGACGCCGGAGCCCGGGGGCTGGCGCATCATCTCCCGGCGCAGCACGATGCGCTGGCGCGGCGTGGTCGTCAGGTCCTCGCTCGGGCAGGTCGGTTCGCAGAAGCCGCACTCGATGCAGGGGTCGGCGATCAGCTCCACCTTGGGGATCGTCTTCAGGCCCCGCAGATGTGCTTTGGGGTCACGGTCCAGGACGACGCGCGGCGCAAGGACGCCGTCCGGGTCGATGACCTGCTTGGTGCGCCACATCAACTCCGTTGCCTTCGGCCCCCATTCGAGCTCCAGGAACGGGGCGATGTTTCGGCCCGTGGCGTGCTCGGCCTTGAGGGAGCCGTCGAAGCGCTCCACGGTGAGGCGGCAGAAGTCGTCCATGAACGCGGCGTACCGCGCCACGTCCGCGGGCTCCGCCGCGTCGAAGGCGAGCAGGAAGTGCAGATTGCCGTGCGCGGCGTGCCCGGCGACGGCCGCGTCGAAGCCGTGCCGCGTCTGCAGGTCGAGCAGCGCCTCGCAGGCGTCCGCGAGACGCGCGGGCGGCACCGCGAAGTCCTCGGTGATGAGCGTGGTCCCGGCGGGCCGCGAACCGCCGACGGCCGTCACGAACGCCTTGCGGGCCTTCCAGTAGCCGGCGATCACCCCCGGGTCCCGCGTGAACGCGTTCGTCACCGACGCGACCGGGGCGACGAGTGCGAGGCCCTTCATCACCTCGGCGGCCGCCGTCTCGTACGCCTCCTGGCGCGCCTCGTCCGGAGCGCGGAACTCCACCAGGAGCGCCGCCGTGTCCTTGGCCAGTCCCGCCCAGTCGGCCGGGACGCCCGGCACGCGCACGGACGCGCGCAGCGTGTTGCCGTCCATCAGCTCCACGGCCCGCGCCCCGGCGTCGTTGAACAGCGGCACGGCGGCGGCAGCGGCGGGCAGCGTGGGGAAGAACAGCAGGGCGCTCGACACGCATCGGTCGAGGGGCAGTGTGTCGAAGACGACCTCGGAGATGAACCCGAAGGTGCCCTCGGAGCCGACCATGAGGCCGCGCAGGATCTGCACGGGCGTCGCGCCGTCGAGGAACGCGTCCAGGCGGTAGCCGTTGGTGTTCTTGATCTCGTACTTGGCCCGGATGCGGGCCGTGAGCGCGGGATCCGCCTCGATCTCGCGCTTGATGTCGAGCAGGCCCGCGCACAGGGCCGGTTCGGCGTGCGCGAGGAGCGCGTCGGCGTCCGGCTCCGCGGTGTCGACGGCGGTGCCGGACGGCAGGACGAAGGCCAGGGACGCCACCGTGCGGTAGGAGTTGCGGGTGGTGCCCGCCGTCATGCCGGAGGCGTTGTTCGCCACCACGCCGCCGATGGTGCAGGCGATCGCGCTCGCCGGGTCCGGGCCGAGGACGCGGCCGTGGCGCGCGAGCGTGGCGTTGGCGCGCACCACTGTCGTGCCGGGGCCGATCCGTGCCCGCGCCCCGCCGTCGAGCACCTCGATCCCCGCCCAGTGCCTGCGCACGTCGACGAGGATGTCCTCGCCCTGCGCCTGTCCGTTGAGCGAGGTGCCGGCCGCCCGGAAGACGACCTCGCGGCCCTTGCCGTGGGCGTACGACAGGACGGTGGACACGTCGTCGATGTCCTCGGCGATGACCACGACGCGCGGCACGAAGCGGTAGGGGCTGGCGTCCGACGCGTACCGGACGAGGTCGGAGACGTGCGTGAGGACCTTGTCGGCGCCCAGGAGCGCGACGAGGTCGCCGCGCAGCGGCTCCGGGGTGCCGCCCGCCCGCTCCTCCGGGACCCGGTCGGGTGACGGCGTGCGGCCGTTCGGGGCGGGGCGCAGTGCTTCGGGATCGGGCTCCAGCAGGGGCATGGCCTCTCCTCGGCGTCGTCGGCTGCGGCCACCCACCGGTCATGGCCGGTCAGCGGCGGCACACCGGCCCGGATGTCAGCAGGGGCGGCTCTCGGGCACCTCGAACAGCGCGTCGAGCAGCCCGCCCAGCTGGGTGCGCTGGGCGGCGTCCAGTGGAGCCAGGATGTCCTCGGCGGCGGCCCGGCGCGCGCCGCGCAGCTCCCGCAGGGCCTCGTGCCCGCCGTCGGTGAGCTCGATGCGGATGACCCGGCGGTTGGTCGGGTCCGGGGCGCGGCGCACCCGGCCGCTCGCCTCCAGGGCGTCGACCAGGCTGGTGACGGCGCGCGGCACGACTTCGAGGCGCTGGGCGAGGTCGGCCATGCGCGGCGGCGTGTCGTAGTGCGCGAGGGTGCGCAGCAGGCGGGACTGCGCGGGCGTGATGCCGATGGGCTCCAGATGGCGCTTCTGGATGCGGTGCAGCCGACGGGTCAGCCGCAGCAGCTGCTCGGCGAGGAGTCCGTCGGTGTCCGATGTGCTCATGCCGAAACAGTACAGGACCTAGTGCATTGTGAGTATAGGTAACAGTGAGCTATGCTCCCAAGGTCGCCCTCGCCGGCGCGTCACCCGCAGCCGGCGATCTCGACTGTGCGCCACCCGCGCCCGGCGATGTCATCCGCGCGCGACGCGCGTCGGGCGATCCCGTCCGTGCGCGACCCGCGTCCGGTGATCCCGTCCGTGCGCGGCCCACGACCCGCGTCCGGCGACCTCGCCGACGTGCCATCCGCGCCCGGCGTCCCGCCGGAGCGTCAGCCGTGCCCGGCGTCCCCGCCGACGCGCCACCGGCTTCCCGCCGAACGCGTCGCGTGCTCGTGGGCGCGTCCCGTCCCCGCCGGCGCACCGCCGCCGACGTCCCGCTACGTCCCGTAGGAGCCCATGCCTCACGAAGAACCCGCCCGGAGCCCGCGCTCCGGCGAGCCGGAAGAGTCCCACCAGCTGCGCCGCATCCTGCGCCTCTTCCGCCCGTACCGCGCCCGCCTCGCCGTCGTCGGCCTGCTGGTGTGCGCCGCGTCCCTGGTCTCGGTGGTGACGCCCTTCCTCCTCAAGGAGATCCTCGACACCGCGATCCCGCAGGGCCGCACCGGGCTGCTGAGCCTGCTCGCCCTCGGCATGATCCTCAGCGCGGTCGTCACCAGCGTCTTCGGCGTCCTGCAGACGCTGATCTCCACGACCGTCGGCCAGCAGGTCATGCACGATCTGCGCACCGCCGTGTACGGCCGCCTCCAGCGCATGTCCCTCGCCTTCTTCACCCGCACCCGCACCGGCGAGGTCCAGTCCCGCATCGCCAACGACATCGGCGGCATGCAGGCGACCGTCACCTCCACGGCGACCTCCCTCGTCTCGAACCTGACGAGCGTCATCGCGACGGTCGTCGCCATGCTCGCCCTCGACTGGCGCCTGACCGTCGTCTCCCTGCTGCTGCTCCCGCTGTTCGCGTGGATCAGCCGCCGCGTCGGCCGCGAGCGCAAGAAGATCGCCACCGAGCGGCAGAAGCAGATGGCCGCGATGGCCGCCACCGTCACCGAGTCCCTCTCGGTCAGCGGCATCCTGCTCGGCCGCACGATGGGCCGCGCCGACTCGCTCACGCGCTCCTTCGCCGACGAGTCCGCCGACCTCGTGAGCCTGGAGGTGCGCTCCAACATGGCCGGGCGCTGGCGCATGGCCGTGATCACCATCGTCATGGCCGCGATGCCCGCCGTCCTCTACTGGAGCGCTGGCCTCACCTTCCAGATGGGCGGGCCCACCGTCTCCATCGGCACGCTCGTCGCCTTCGTCTCGCTCCAGCAGGGGCTGTTCCGGCCGACGGTCAGCCTGCTCTCCACCGGTGTGCAGATCCAGACCTCGCTCGCGCTCTTCCAGCGCATCTTCGAGTACCTGGACCTGCCCATCGACATCACCGAGCGCGACCGCCCCGTGCACCTGGACCGCGTCAAGGGCGAGGTCCGGTTCGAGGACGTGGAGTTCCGCTACGACCCGCAGGGCGCCGCCGTCCTCGAAGGCATCGACATCACCGTGCCCGCGGGCGGCAGCCTCGCCGTCGTCGGCCCGACGGGCTCCGGCAAGTCCACCCTCAGCTATCTGCTGCCGCGCCTGTACGACGTGACGGGCGGACGCGTCACGCTCGACGGCGTCGACGTGCGCGACCTGGACTTCGACACCCTCGCGCGCACCATCGGCGTCGTCTCCCAGGAGACGTACCTCTTCCACGCCTCGGTCGCGGACAACCTCCGCTTCGCCAAGCCGGACGCCACCGACGAGGAGCTGCACGAGGCCGCGCGGGCCGCCCAGATCCACGACCACATCGCGGCCCTGCCCGACGGCTACGACACCGTCGTCGGCGAGCGCGGCCACCGCTTCTCCGGCGGCGAGAAGCAGCGCCTCGCCATCGCCCGCACGATCCTGCGGGACCCGCCCGTCCTGATCCTGGACGAGGCCACGAGCGCCCTCGACACCCGTACGGAACACGCCGTGCAGCAGGCCATCGACGCCCTGTCGGCCAACAGGACGACGCTCACCATCGCCCACCGCCTGTCCACCGTGCGCGGCGCCGACCAGATCGTGGTGCTCGACGCCGGACGCGCCGTGGAGCGCGGCACCCACGAGGAGCTGCTCGAACGGGACGGGCGTTACGCCGCCCTCGTCCGCAGGGACGCCCGGCTGGAGCCGGCGACGTAGAGATATGCCGGAAATATGACAAAAGGCGGGTTACCGTGCCCGCATGCACACCACCACCCCGCCACGGGGCACGAAACGCGGAGCGCTCCGGCTGACGCGCCGGGGCCGGATCGCCCTGATCGCGACCGGAGCCGTCGCGGCGGCCACCGCCGTGGCGGTCCCGCTGCTGCTCCCGGACGACGAAGTAGAAGCGCGGCCCAGGACGCTGACGATCCCCGAGGGCTGGCGCTCCAGCCAGGTGTACGAGGCCGTCGACACGGCCCTGAAGGTCTCCAAGGGCACCACGAAGAAGGCCGTCGACCGGGCGGGCCTGAAACTGCCCGGCGACGCGGGCGGCAACCCCGAGGGATATCTGTTCCCGGCCACGTACCCCATCAGCTCCCAGTCGACCCCGGCGTCCGTCCTGTCGTACATGGTGGACACCGCGAACAAGCGGTTCAGCGGCGGACACGTCACCGCGGGCGCCGACCGGAACGCGGTGAACGTCTACCAGACCGTCACCATCGCGAGCATGATCGAGGCCGAGGCGGGTTCCAAGGAGGAGATGGGCAAGGTCGCCCGCGTCATCTACAACCGCCTCGACCGGGGCATGCCGCTGCAGATGGACTCCACGATCAACTACGCCCTCAACCGCTCCACGCTCAACACCACCACCCGCGACACCAAGCTCAACAGCCCCTACAACACCTACGCCCGCATGGGCCTGCCCCCCACCCCGATCGGCAACCCCGGCGAGGCCGCGATGCGCGCCGCGACGAACCCGACCCCCGGGGACTGGCTGTACTTCGTGACGGTGAAGCCGGGGGACACCCGGTTCACCGCGAACTACGAGGAGCAGCAGCGCAACGTGGCGGAGTTCAACAGGAACCGATGACCGGCGGGGGAGGTGCGTTCGCGTAGGCCGGAAGTCGTCCTCGCGCCCCCGCGCCCCATTGATGGCTCGTCGCATCGCCGCTTCCATGGCCCTCCTGACGGCGCACACGCCGCCGGTCCGGTCGGCGAGGGGGATGGGGAAGGATGCGCGAGCGCAGCGTCCGCGTGGGGAGAGCCAGGAGATCCAGGGCGCGGCGGGGTGGTTTATCCGGTGCGGCGGCGCTGATCAGCGCCGCCGCACTCGTGGTTTCGACGGCTCCCGCCGGGGCGGCGCCCGGAGGGAGGACGCCGCCGAGCCCCGGTGAGGTGATTCCGGGGCAGGAGACGAAGACTCCGGCCCTGGTGGACGGCATCAGGGAGAAGGCGCCCAGGGCGGCGAGCGCGGCGGACGCCGCCCGTGCGCACCTGGAGCAGAAGGAGAGCCGCTACCGGATCGCCGACCCCGACCGCGACCTGAAGTCCGCGCGGACCAGCAGGGCGGCGGGCGGCCAGGAGACCGTGCGGCTCCACCAGAAGCACCGGGGCGTGGCCGTCCTGGGCGGCCAGTACGTCGTGCGGATGGAGAACGAGGGCGGCGAACGCGTCGTCACCGGCACCTCCGGCAAGTACTTCACCGGGCTGCGGACGAACACGACGCCCGAGGTCAGTGCGGAGGTCGCCGTCGAGCGGGCCGTCGACCGCGTGCTCACGGACCTGACCACGGGGAACTTCACCCGCAAGGCCGGGACGGACGCGGCCGACGACGGCGAGACACCCCTCAAGGGCACGGCCCGCGGCCTCGTCGTGCTGCCGAAGGGGGAGGGCGTCCTCACCCACCACGTCACCGTGCGCGGCACCGACCCGGCCACCGGCGAACCCGTGCTGCGCGAGGTCTACGTCGACGCGCGCGCCGGGTACCCCGTCCTCCAGTACAGCGGTATCAAGACGTTCGGGGGCCGCACGGCACCGGGCGCGGCGGGCGGGGTGCCCGCGGCGCGCCCCGCGGTACGGGCGCGGGCGGAGCCGCGCGAGCAGGGCTCCGGCGTCAAGCTGGACGGCACGTCCGTCGCCCTGGACGTGGAGCGCGACACCTGGCGTGAGCAGTACGTGCTGCGCGACACCACCCGCATCCCGGACGACGAGGGCTGGGGCCGCACCCTGTCCACCTGGGACGCGCGCGACAAGTCCGTCGGCGAGGTGATCGGCCAGTGGCCGCCGGGGATCCAGGAGTTCGGCTCGCCCACCACCGCCTTCGGCAGGGACGCGACCGACGCGGGCGCCGTGGACGCGCACTGGAGCGGCGCGCGGGTCTTCGACTACTTCAAGAACAAGCACGGCCGCGTCAGCCTCGACGGGCACGGCATGACCGTCAACTCCCTGGTGGGCGTGACGAACGGCGGACACCCGTACGTCAACGCCTTCTGGGACGGCGAGAAGATGGTCTACGGCAACGGCGACGAGGAGTACCGGCCGCTGTCCGCGGGCCTGGACGTCGTCGGCCACGAGATGACCCACGGCGTCGTGGAGCACACCGCGGCGCTGGTGTACGCGGGCCAGTCCGGCGCCCTGAACGAGGCGATGGCCGACTACTTCGGCAACGCCATCGAGGCCGACGCCTACGGCATCCCCACCGGCCACCCCGACTCGGGCCTGGTCGGCGATCGCCTGTGCCGCACCAAGTCCCCGCGCGCGTGCGCCTTCCGCGACCTGGGCGACGGCCGGAACACCGCCAAGCACTTCCTCGGCGTCGGCTTCGGCACCGACAACGGCGGCGTGCACCTCAACTCCACCATCTTCGGCGGCGCGCTCTGGGACGCCCGCGAGGACCTCGGCGACACCCTCACCGACAAGATCGTGTACCGGGCGCTCGCCCAGTACCTGACCCCCCTCGACGGCTTCACCGAGGGCCGGGCCGCGGTGCTCGCCGCCGCCGGGGACCTCAACGCCGACGCGGGACAGCTGAAGGCCCTCCAGCGCGCCTTCAACGCCCACGGCATCGTGCCCGGCTGGGAGCTGGCCCTCGGCGTGGACTCCGACACGCTGCTCGACCGGGTCAACACCCAGGACACCCGCCTCGGTTCGGGCGGCGGCCTGTGGACCGCGTCCCAGTCCGACGAGGCGGGCTCCGAGCCGTACTCGGTGTGGGCCGGGCGCGCGGACGGCCGTGGCCAGGCCAAGCTGATGAGCCCCAACGACGGCCGCTACCACGTCAATCCGGCCACCGACGGCCGGACGGTGGTGTGGCAGGCGCACGGCCCCACCGGCGTGGACATCCTCGCCCGGCCGTTCGCGGGCGGCCCGGTCAAGAAGCTCTGGCACAACAGCCGGGGCGTCGCCGACGCCGTGGACGTCGACGGCGACGTCGTGACCTTCTCCTACTACAACCACGGCGGCCGCCAGGGCGTGAAGTACTTCAGCCTCAAGGACCCGCAGAACGGCGGCAGCATCGGTGGCGGAACCTACCACCGCGCCTCCTTCCCGTCGGTGAGCAACGGCAAGGTCGCCTACCAGGAGCGGCGCCGGGTGCGCGCCGAGTACGCGTACACCACGCGGCTCGTCGACGTCGCCACCGGCGAGAACAAGGTGGTCGAGCAGGTGCCGGGCAGCACCGGCCTCGGCCCGACGGCCGTCACCGCCCGGCACGTGTTCTGGCTGCGGGACGCCGTCCGCGGCGACGGGACGACCGCCGTGCGCCGCGCGGACATCGACGGCTCGCACATCGTCGACCTCAGCTCCGAGGACGCGCCCGGCGCGCTGAACGCGTACGACCTGACGGCCTCCGACGAGGCGGTGACGGTCGGCGCCCGGCTGCCCGACACGACGTGGCGCAACGAGACGCTGGCCAAGCTCTGGCAGTTCGCCGCGAGCGGCGACCCGAAGGACCCGGCCACGCGCAAGGGCCGCGTCTCCTGCAACCGCGGCGAGCAGCTGTCCGCCGCCGCGGGCCCCGGCAGCCAGGTGGTGTGGATCGACGCGACCACCGGCATCAGCGAGGTCGTGACGCGCACGCGGCCGACAGGTACGTGTTCCTGAGGTCCAGTTCCGCCCCCCCCCCCACGAAAGGTTCAGGTGCACGATCATGAAGAGAACCACGCGCCGCCGTGCGGCGGCCGTCCTGTCCGCCGCGACGCTCGCCGCGGGCCTTCAGCTCGGTGCCGCGTCCGCTACCGGGGCCGCCCCGCCCGGAACCCCGGCGACGCCGGGCGATCTGCGCCTCGCCGGGGCCGGGGAGACGGCCGTGCCGGACGGCTGGCTCGTGGTCCTGAAGGACACGCGGGGGAGCGCCGTGCCCGACGTGGCGCGCGACCTCGTCGGGCGGGCCGGCGGGGCGCGGCTCGGGCACGTGTACCGGGCCGCCCTGCACGGCTTCTCCGCGACGATGAGCCGCGCGCGGGCCGAGCGCGTGGCCGCCGACCCGCGGGTCTCGTACGTCCGCCAGGACACGCGCGTGCGCCTCGGCGCCACTGCCCTCGACGAAACGCAGCCGGACGCCCCGTGGGGCCTCGACCGGATCGACCAGCGCCGCCTTCCCCTGTCCGGCACGTACACGTACCGCACCACCGCTCCCGACGTCAGCGTGTACGTCATCGACACCGGCCTTCGCACCACGCACCAGGAGTTCGGCGGGCGGGCCTCGGTCGGCGTCGACACCGTGGGCGACGGCCAGAACGGCAACGACTGCCACGGCCACGGCACCCACGTCGGCGGCATCGCCGCCGGCCGGACCTACGGCGTCGCCAAGCAGGCCAAGGTGGTGGCCGTGCGGGTCCTGAACTGCCAGGGCTCGGCCACCACGGCGGGCGTCGTCGCGGGCGTCGACTGGGTGACGGCCCAGAAGGCCAGGCCCGCCGTGGCGAACATGAGCATCGGCGGCCAGCCGAGCGACGTCCTCGACAACGCCGTGCGCAACTCCATCCGCTCCGGCGTCACGTACGCGGTCTCGGCGGGCAGCGCGGGCTCGTCCACGGGCGCCTGCTCCACCTCGCCCGCGCGGCTGCCCGAGGCCATCACCGTGGGCGCGAGCGACCGCGCCGACCGCCGGGCCTCCTCGTCCAACTACGGCCAGTGCGTGTCCCTCTTCGCGCCCGGTGTGCAGATCCCGTCGGCCTGGAAGGACAGCGACAGCTCGACCAACACCATCAGCGGGACGTCCATGGCGACCGCCCACGTGACGGGAGCGGCGGCCCTGCACCTCGCCTTCCGCCCCGGGGACACCCCGGCGCAGGTGAAGCGCGGCCTCGTCGACAACGCGACCACGGGCGTGCTCCAGGGCACCCCGCCCGTGGTGCCGAACAAGCTCCTGTACACCCTGTATCTGCCCTGATCGGGACATATCGTATGAGTTTTTCCCATATCTGATCTGTCCGGTTAAAGTGCTCCTCTTCCCCCCGAAGCAGGAGCCCTCGCGTCATGCCCGTACCCCAGCACGCCCCCGACCAGCGACGTCACCGCCGTCGGCGGTGGTACGTCCCCGTCGGGGCGGCCGGGGCCGCGGCCGTCCTCGCCTGGGCGGCCTGGGGCGCCTTCAGCCCCACCACGACGGCGTCCGCCGACACGGCGGACGCCCCGGTGACCGCCGAGCCCCGGCGCCCCACGGCGCAGGCCGTCCTGCGCGACGCCGTCTCCTCCGCGTACGCCACCGCGCTGCCCCGCCCCGAAGGGCAGGTCGCCATCGGCGTCCGGGACGTGACCACGGGCGCCGTCGCCACCGTCGGGGACACCGGCTTCCGCTTCCACACCGCGAGCGTCGTCAAGTCGCACATCCTGGCCGCGCTCCTGCTCAGGTCCCAGGACGAGCGGCGGCCCCTGACCGAGCGCGAGACCGCCCTGGTCACGCCGATGATCCGGCAGAGCGAGAACGAGCCCGCCACCGCGCTGTGGCCGCTGGTCGGCGGCAGCTCCGGCATGGCGGCGGTCTACCAGCGGCTCGGCATGAAGGACACCACGCCCGGCGAGGACGGCCTGTGGGGCCTCACCACCACCACGGTCGGCGACCAGCTCCGCTTCCTGGACGTGCTGCACCGAACCGACTCGCCCCTTTCGCGCCCGTCGCGGACGTACCAGCTGCACCTGATGAGCACCCTCGACAAGGAGCAGATAGAGGGCGGCGTGCACACCATCGCCGACCCCGGCACCACCTACCCTGCCAAGGACGGCTGGCTGCCGCGCAGCCGGACCGGCCTGTGGATCATCAACAGCATCGGCCGCGTCCAGGTCGACGGCCGCCTCCTGGACGTCGTCGCGCTCTCCCAGGACCAGCTCTCGCAGACCGCGGGCGTCGAGCAGGTGCAGAAGGCGCTGCGCCACGTGGCGCCGGCGGCGGCACGGGCGCTCGACACGCGTGAGCGAACCGGTCAGCCGCCCGTGGCCGCGCGGTAGGCCGAGGTGATGGCGTCGATGGCCCTCTCGCCGGAGTGTGCGGACGCGTGCATGTGGCGGCTGGCCTCCACGATGCGGGTCGTGGCCTCCCGGCGCTCCGTCTCGTACGCGGCGAGCGCCGTACGCGGGTCGTCGGCGGCGGCCAGGCGCTCGGCGAGGACGCCCGCGTCGATGACGGCCTGCGTCGCTCCGTTGGCGCCCACGGGGTACATGGGGTGCGCGGCGTCCCCGAGCAGCGTCACCCGGCCCTCGCCCCAGCGCGGCAGCGGGTCGCGGTCCACCATGGGGTAGCGCAGGAGCAACTCGCTGCCGGTGACCAGGTCGTGGACGGAGCGGCCGCCGATCCGCCAGCCCTCGAAGTGCGGCAGGACGTCCTCGGGGCGCGCCGGCGCGTTCCAGTCCGCGGCCGCCGGGTCCAGCGGCCCCGGCTCGGCCACGATCACCAGGGCCACCCAGTTGAGCAGGGACCGGCCGCGGTCGTCGGCCGGGCGGGAGATCGGGTACGCCAGGAACTGCGCGTCGTGTTTCCCGTCGGGGCGCGGGCCGTCCGTGGCGATGACCGCCGAGCGGCCCGTCACGAAGCGCTCGGTCTCCAGGACGCCCCGCCACATCCGCACCCCCGACCACAGCAGCGGGCCCTGCTCGGGGTGGAGAGCGGCACGGACCGTCGAGTGCAGCCCGTCCGCGCCGACCAGCAGCCCGGCGCTCAGGACCGAGGCGGCCCCCGTGGCCCGGTCGGTGACCCGGACGCGTACCTCCTCCTCGGTCTGGATAAAGCGTTCTACTCGGTTGCCGGTGCGTACCGCGTCCGCGCCGAGCCGCTCGCGCACGGCGTCGAGCAGCAGCATCTGCAACTCGCCGCGGTGGATGGAGTACTGGGGCCAGCGGTACCCCCGCGCGAGCCCTCGCGGGTCCGCGAACATCGGCTCGCCCCGCGAGTCGGCGTACCGGTGCTCGGCGGTCGGGATCGCGACGGCGGCGAGGGCGTCCCCCAGGCCCAGCTCGGTGAGGACCCCCACGGCCTGCGGCTGGAGGTTGATGCCGACGCCGAGCGGCCGTATCTCGCGGACGCTGTCGACGACGGTGACGCCGATCCCGACGGCGTGCAGGCTCAGGGCGGCGGTGAGGCCGCCGATGCCCGCGCCCGCGATGAGGACATGGCTGTTCATGGGCTTCGCTCCCGTGAAGTGAGGTGCCGCTGACGCTTCGTGCGGCTGATGTCGTGTCCTTCCACGGTCGGGGGCGCCGGTACAGAAGTCCAACAGCTGGATCTGCTGCGAGCCAGCACGTCTGCTTATGGCCCTCGTCCTGTGACGCTCGGCCTGTACGGCCACCCCGCATATGCGGCTATAAGGGGAATAGTTCATACTCGGCTACGAGCGCCACACCGGCGCTCGCACCACATCTGCCCCGCCCGCCACACGTGTGCGCGGGGCCCGAAGGGATGAGATATCCCGTGGCCCGTGACCTGAACTCCTCAGGCCCCGCCGCGGAAAGCCGCCCGACGCCCGCTCCGGGACGTTGGGCCGCACTCGCTGTGCTGTGCGCCAGTCTGCTCCTGGTGGCCATGGACGCCACCATCCTCAACGTGGCGCTCCCGTCACTGATCGACGACATGCGGCCGACCGCCGTGCAACAGCTGTGGATCATCGACATCTACGGCCTGGTCCTCGGCGGACTGCTCGTGACCTCCGGCGCGGTCAGCGACCGGTTCGGCCGCAAACGCCTCTTCCTGACCGGCCTCGTGCTGTTCGGCCTCGCCTCCGTCGTCGCCGCGACCGCCGCGACACCCGCGCAACTCATCGCCGGGCGCGTGCTGCTCGGCATCGGCGGCGCGATGGTCATGCCGTCGACGCTGTCGCTGATCCGTGGCGTCTTCACCGACCCACGCGAACGGACCCTCGCCATCGGCATCTGGGCCGCGGTCGCGGGCGCGGGAGCCGCCGTCGGCCCGCTCGTCGGCGGGCTGCTCGTGGAGACGCACGGCTGGTCGGCGGCGTTCTGGGTGAACGTGCCCATCGTCGTCGTGACCGTGGTCGCCGGCATCAAGCTCCTGCCCGAGTTCCGCAGCGTGGGCAACGGCTCGCTCGACTGGCCCGGTGCCGCGCTCTCCGTCGTCGGCGTGATCGCGCTCGCCTGGGGCATCAAGCACGTCGCCAAGGGCGGTCTCGCCGTCGGTGACCTGGCCATCCTGGCCCTGGGCGTGCTCCTCCTCGCCGTGTTCACCCGGCGCCAACTGAGGCTCACCGATCCGCTCCTGGACGTGCGCCTGTTCACGCGCCGCGCGTTCACGGCCGCGGCGCTCGCCATCTTCCTCGCCATGCTCGCGATCGGCGCGGCCCTGTTCCTGATGTCGCTCTGGCTCCAGTACGTCCACGGGTACTCGCCGTTCGGTGCCGGGCTGCGGACGCTGCCCGCGGCCGGCGCGATGCTCGTCGGCTCGCTGATCACACCGTGGCTCATGGAGCGCTGCGGCGTGCGGGCCGTGATGGCGCTAGGCCTCGGCGGCCTCGTCGTCGGCTTCCTGGTGCTCGCCCTGTCACCGGAACCCACGCCCTACGGCGTGGTGGCCGTCGTGTTCGTCGCCCTCGGCCTCGGCGACGGACTCGCCGTCACCGCGTCCGCCGCCGTCCTCGTGTCCGCCGTCCCCGCCGAACGCGCCGGGCAGGCCGGTGCCGTGTCGGAGACCGCGTACGAACTGGGCATCGGGCTCGGCGTCGCGCTGCTCGGCTCGCTGCACGCGACCGCCTACGCCGGGCACATGGACGGCCGTCCCACCGCCGCGCGGGAATCCATCGGCGGCGCCGTCGAGGCCGCCGGGACGCTGGGCGGCACGGCGGGCGACCGCCTCCTGGACGCGGCCCGGGCGGCGTTCGAGTCCGCCCTGACGACCACGGCGTACGTCAGTGTCGGCATCGTGACGGCGGTCGCCCTGCTCGTCGTGTGGCTGGTGCCGCGCGGCTTCCGGGCGAGCGGCGGGCACTGAGCCGCGCCCGGCCCTCGGGCGCTGACCTGGCGGATCGCGCTCGCCCCCTGGCGGACGCTCTGCTTCCACCGAGCCCCGGCGTGGCCGCACGCGCCGGGGCTCGGCCATCTCGGCCAACACAGGTTTAATGCAGGGGAGTTGCATTATCTTGCGCCTGTCGGGTATGCCATAGGCACCACCGCGCCGCCCGTGCACCCGGTGGCGCCAGCTCACCGCACAAACCGCAATCGATGTGGCTGGTCCTCGCTCCAGGCCGTTCGTCCGTGGCCCGGAGGCGGAGGCCACCACACCCCGTATCCGCGCTCAAGGGCGCCACGAGGGGGAACGATGCACGACGACAGCCTTCCCTTCGGCCTCCGCTCCCACGTGCGGCGGGAGCGGCTGGTCATCGCGCTCTGGGGAGAGCTGGACATCTACGCCACCGAGCGGCTCACCGGCCGTCTGGCCGAGCTGACCCTCACCTGCCGTCACGACGTGATCCTGGACCTCAGCGAGGTGACGTTCCTGGACTGCGGCGGCCTCTCGCTGCTCTGCCAGGCGCGGGCCGCGACGCGGCGCAGGGAGCTGCGGCTCACCGTCGTTCTGGAAGACCCCTTCCATCGCAAGGTGCTGCGCCTGGCGGGCGTGGTCGAATCGTTCGACGTCGCCCTGCACTTGAGCGACGCGCTCGCCGTCCCGCCGGGCGACACGCATGGACACCGGCCGCCGACCCCCTCACACGCCTGAGCACGGCTGACGGCTGAGGGCGGCCGAAGGGGGGGGCTGAGCGCGGGTCAGGCCGGCACCGGCTCCCGTTCGAGCAGCCGCACGATGTCCCGCACCGCCGCGCGCCCCGCACGGTTCGCGCCGATGGTGCTGGCCGACGGGCCGTAGCCGACGAGGTGCACGCGCGGGTCGGCGGCCGCCCGCGTGCCGTCCATGCGGATGCCGCCGCCGGGCTCGCGCAGCCGGAGCGGCGCCAGGTGGTCGACGGCCGCCCGGAAGCCGGTCGCCCACAGGATGACGTCGGCCTCGACGGTCCGACCGTCGTCCCACTCCACGCCCGTCGGTGTGATCCGGTCGAACATCGGAAGGCGGTCGAGCACGCCGTTCGCACGCGCCTCGCGCACCGCGTCCGTGACGGCGAGACCGGTCACCGACACCACGCTCTGGGGCGGCAGGCCCTGCCGGACCCGGTCCTCCACCAGGGCGACGGCGGCGCGCCCGCGCCCCTCGTCGAAGGGGCCGTCGGCGAACACGGGCGGCCGCCGCGTCACCCACCAGGTCCCGGCGGCGTACGGGGCGATCTCCATCAGGTGCTGGGTGCCCGATGCGCCGCCGCCCACGACGACGACGCGCTGCCCGCGGAACGCCTCGGGGCCGGGGTAGACGGCCGTGTGCAGCTGCCGCCCGAGGAAGGTCTCCTGCCCCGGGTAGCGCGGCCAGAACGGCTTGTCCCAGGTGCCGGTCGCGTTGATGAGCGCGCGCGTCGACCAGGTCCCGGCCGAGGTCTCGACCAGGAGCCGGCCGCCGTCGCCCTCGCTGACGCGGCGCACGTCGACGGGGCGCCGCACCCGCAGGTCGAAGCGCTGCTCGTAGGCGGTGAAGTACGCGCCGATGACCTCCGACGAAGGGCGCGCGGGGTCCGCGCCGGTCAGCTCCATGCCCGGCAGCGCGTGCATGCCGTGCACCTTGCCGTACGTAAGCGACGGCCAGCGGAACTGCCAGGCGCCGCCCGGCCGGGGCGCGTGGTCGAGCACGACGAAGTCCCGCTCCGGCTCGAACCCCCTGCGCCGCAGGTGGTAGGCGCTGGACAGGCCCGCCTGCCCCGCGCCCACGACCACCACGTCGACGTCCGTCACGTCCGCGTCTCGCACCCCGATGTCGTTCACGCTTCTACTAACCCTGGCCGGGTCCTGGATCTTCCCGCGGGGTCAGCGGCCCCCGGCCACCAGGAGCGGAGCCCCGCCCGGCGCCGACGCCGGGCGGCCGTTGGCGGCGGGGACCCCGGCCAGGGGCGAGGCCGGGATGCGGGAGAGCAGGCCGCGGGCCGCCAGGTCGGGGATGACGCCCTCGCCGAACCAGTACGCCTCCTCCAGGTGCGGATAGCCGGAGAAGACGAAGTGCTCGACGCCGAGCGCGTGGTACTCCTCGATGCGGTCGGCGACCTCCGCGTGGCTGCCCACGAGCGCGGTGCCCGCGCCGCCGCGCACCAGGCCGACCCCCGCCCACAGGTTGGGCGCGACCACCAGGTCGTCGCGGGAGCCGCCGTGCAGCGCGAGCATGCGCTGCTGGCCCACGGACTCGCTGCGGCCGAGCGCCTCCTGCGCGGCGGCCACGGTGTCCGCGTCGAGGTCGTCGAGCAGGCGGTGCGCGGTGGCCCACGCCTCCTTGGGCGAGTCGCGGGAGATGGTGTGCAGGCGGATGCCGAAGCGGACCGTGCGCCCCTCCGCCTCGGCGAGACCACGGATCCAGTCGATCTTCTTCTTCACCTGCTCGGGCGGCTCGCCCCAGGTCAGATAGACATCGGTGTGGCGCGCCGCGACCGGGCCCGCCGCGGCCGACGAGCCGCCGAAGAAGATCTCCGGCAGCGGGTCCGGCGGCAGCGCGGTGAGCCCGCCCTCGACCTGGTAGTGCGTGCCGTCGAAGTCGTACGGCTTGCCGCTCCACACCCCGCGCACCACCGAGAGGAACTCGTCGGTGCGGGCGTAGCGGCGGTCGTGGTCCAAGTGGTCGCCGAAGCGCCGCTGTTCGGTCGAGTCGCCGCCGGTCACCACGTTCAGGAGCAGCCGGCCGCGGGTGATGCGCTGGTACGTCGCCGCCATCTGCGCGGCGAGCACGGGGGACAGGACGCCCGGCCGGAATGCCACCAGGAACTTCAGCCGCTCCGTGTCCTTGGCGAGCGCCACTGTGGTCAGCCAGGCGTCCTCGCACCAGGTGCCGGTAGGCGTGAGCACGGCCTCGAAGCCCAGCTGCTCGGCGGCCTTGGCGATCTGGGCCAGGTACTCGATGTCGGGGGCCCGCACGCCGCTCACCGGGGTGACGCGGGAGCGGGTGATGCCGCCGTCGGTGTAGGCGTGCCGGTCGACGAGGGTGCGGCCGTCGCCGCCGGTCGGCAGGAACCAGTGCAGGTGGACGGTCATGGTCAGGACTCCTTGTACGTGCGGGGCTCGGTGGTCGAGGGCGGCAGCGAGCCGTTGAACCGGGTGTCGGTGAAGTCGCGGAAGTCGACGCGGCGCGGGACGAGCTTCAGATCGGCGAAGGTGTCGACGATGGCCTGCTCGGTCGTGATGACGTTGCGGTCGACGGCGACCGGGACGCGCGTGCCGTGCGTGCGCTTCACCGAGTCGAGGGCGACCTCGTACGGCAGGCCCGTGTCCTTCGCCCAGACCTTCGCCCATGCCTCGGGGTGCTCGAAGACCCAGTTCTGCGCCTTGCGCAGCCGCTTGAGGTAGTCGGCGACGGCGGCGGCCTTCTTCTCGTCCTGAAGCGCGCCGGGCGCGGCCACCTGGAAGCTGAGGCCGTTGACGAGGCCGTCGCCGTCGGTGAGAATCCGCCCCTTGCCGGCGCGCAGGACCTGCGAGGTGTACGGGTCCCACACCGCCCAGGCGTCCACCTTGCCGCCGGTGAACGCGGCGAGCGCGTCGGCCGGTTGGAGGTACTTGACGTGGACGTCCGCCAGGGAGAGCCCGGCCTTCTTCAGGGAGGCGATCAGCTGGTAGTGCGCGGACGACCCCTGGGCCACCGCCACGGACTTCCCCTTGAGGTCGGCCGCGCGCTTCAGGCCCGAGTCCTTCGGCACGACGACGGCCTCGCCGTGCGCCGTGCCGTGGCTCGCGGCCACCACGGTGATCTTCGAGCCCGCGCCCGCCGCGAACACCGGCGGCGTGTTGCCGACCGCGCCGAGGTCCACGGCCTTGGCGTTGACGGCTTCGAGGAGCGGCGGGCCCGAGGTGAACGTCGACCACTTGATCTTGTACGTGAGGTCGTCGAGCTCACCGGCGGCGCGCAGGACGGCCTCCGAACCGCCCCTCTGGTCACCGACGTTGAGGGTGAGCGACCCCTTGCCGTCGGTGTTGCCCCCGCCGAGGCCGCCGGTCGACGAACTGGCGGACGACGACCCGGAGCAGGCGGCGAGGGCCAGCGCCAGGGGAAGGAGCAGGGCAGGGGCGAGGCGTCGGCGTCGCATGGGCAGGGGGTCCCTTCTACGAGTACGTCGCGGGGCGCGCCGGAGCGGCGCGAGGGGGGGAGGGGCGGTGCGGCGGAGGGGCCGCGGCCGGGGTGGCGGGCGGTCAGGCGGCGAGCGCGGTGTGCGCGTCCACGCCGAGGCGCTCCAGGAGGGAGGCGCGCAGCGCGGCGAACCGGGGGTCGGCGATGTCGCGCGGCCGGTCCAGGTCGACAAGCTGCTCGTGCGCGATGACGCCCTCGTCCATGACGAGGACGCGGTCGGCGAGCAGCACCGCCTCCTCCACGTCGTGGGTGACCAGCAGGACGGCGCAGCCGCGCCGCTGCCACAGCTCGGCGACCAGGCGCTGGGCCGTGACCCGGGTCAGCGCGTCCAGGGCGCCGAACGGCTCGTCGAGGAGCAGCAGATCGGGCTCGCGCACCAGGGCGCGGGCCAGCGAAGCGCGCTGCGCCTCGCCGCCGGACAGCGTCTTGGGCCAGGCCTGGGAGCGGTGGCCGAGCCCCACCTCGGCCAGGGCGCGCTCGGCGACGGCCCGGTCGGGCCTGCCGGGCAGGCCGAGGACGACGTTGCGCCACACCCGCTTCCAGGGCATGAGGCGCGGCGCCTGGAACGCCACGGCCTTGCGGCGCGGCACGAGGACGGTGCCCTCGATGTCCCGGTCGAGCCCGGCGAGGACGCGCAGGAGCGTGGACTTGCCGCAGCCGCTGCGCCCGAGCAGCGCCACGAATTCGCCGGGCCGCACGTCGAGGCGCAGGCCGTCGATGACGGGGCGGCCGTCGAAGGTGCGGGTGAGGCCCTCGACGCGGACGGCGGCGGGGGCGGGCACGGCGGGGGTCACCGGCCGGTGAACGTCGGTCGCCATTGCAGCAGCAGCCTTTCGAGTGTGCGGACCACGAAGTCGGCGAGGAGGCCGAGGAAGGCGTAGACGATCAGGCAGACGACGATCACGTCGGTCCGCAGGAAGTCCCGGGCCTGGACCATGAGGAAGCCGATGCCCGCGTCGGCGTTGATCTGCTCGGCGAAGACCAGGGCGAGCCAGGCGATGCCGAGGGAGTAGCGCAGGCCCGTCATGGCGCCGGGCAGGGCGCCCGGCAGGATCACGTGCCGCACGAGCCCCCACCGGGAGAGCCCCAGCGACTCGCCGGCCTCGATGAGCTGGGCGTCGACGCCCCGGATGCCCGCGTACACGTTCAGGTACAGCGGGAAGGAGACGCCGAGCGTGATGATGGCGATCTTCGGGGTCTCGCCGATCCCGAACCAGATGATGAACAGCGGGATCAGGCCGACGAACGGCACGGTCCGCAGCATCTGCACGCTCGCGTCCACGAGGTCCTCGCCGATCCGGAAGAGCCCGGAGACCAGCGCCAGTCCGGTCCCGACCGCCGTGCCGAGCAGCAGGCCGATCGCGACGCGCTGCAAGGAGACCCCCATGGCGGAGGTCAGCGACCCGTCCTCGACGAGGTCGCCCGCGACCCGGGCGATGGTTCCCGGCGAGGCGAGCACGTCGGGGCTCAACGCCCCGGTCGCGCTGAGGAGTTGCCACAGGGCGAGCAGCAGCACGGGCCCGGTGGTGCGGCGCAGCCAGCGGGGGACGCGGGTGCGGCGGGCGGAGGAGGGGACGAGGGCGACGAGGTCCGGCAGGGCCCCGGAAGCGGACTCCGCACTCTCGTGCGGGGACTTTCCGGATATGTCAGGTGTCGGGGGCGGCGGGGCGTGACTGATGCTCATGGCGCTCCAGGGCGGGGGAGGGGCGCGGCGCGGCCCGGTGACCCGGCTCGGCGCGTGCGGGGCAGCGGCGGGGAGCGGGGTCGGGGCGCGTCAGGACGCGGCGGCGACGCGACGCACGGTCACGCGGTCACCAGGGTCACGCGGTCGGGGAGAACGCGGCGACGGCGGACGGAGCGTGCGCGGGCGAGCGGAGGTGAGAAGGCGTCAGCAGTCGCGGCGACACGCGGAGGAGGCCACCCGCAGCAGGTCGATGTGACCGCGCGAAGTGAGCAGAGCTGAACGCATGCGGCCGAACGTAGCGATCTCGGCCGCACACGGTCAATGGTGTCTCGCGGACCGGACGCGCCGTATCACCTGACGGAAAGTCCGCGTGGTGTCCGACGGTGCCGTGGCCGGGTGCTGGTGCAGGATGGGAGGCATGCCCGACGCCTTCACCACCCGCATCCTGCACGTCGCGACCGGCTCGGACGAGACGGTCGTCGACCTCACCCACGAGTGCGCGAGCTTCCTGCGCGAGGCGGCCCGCGGCCGCGACGGCCTCCTCAACGTCTTCGTCCCGCACGCCACCGCCGGAATCGCGGTTCTGGAGACCGGCGCGGGCAGCGACAGGGACCTGCTCGCCGCGCTGCACACCCTGCTGCCGGCCGACGACCGCTGGCAGCACCGCCACGGCAGCCCGGGCCACGGCCGCGACCACGTCCTGCCCGCCCTGGTGGCCCCGCACGCCACGCTCCCCGTGATCGGCGGCAGCCTGGAGCTCGGCACCTGGCAGTCCGTCTGTCTGGTCGACACGAACAAGGACAACCCCGACCGCCAGGTGCGGCTGAGCTTCCTGGGATAGCGGGTGGTGCCGACGGGTGTCCTCAGCGGCCCGGCGCCCCCGCGCGCAGGCCGTCCATGACGATGTCGAGGAGCTGGTCCACGCGCGCCTGCCAGTCGCTGTCCGGATCGATGTGCCACAGGCCCGCGATGGCGAGCAGGAAGTCGTCGGGGGTCAGGCCGGGACGGATGGTGCCCGCCGCGTCGTTGGCGGTCAGGAGCAGGGCGATCGCGGAGGTGAGCGGGCCGTGGCCGAGGGCGGCGAAGCTGCCGTAGGCGGTGGCCTTGCCCATCGCCTGGGCCAGGCCCGCCTTCGTCATGGAGTACCGGGCGAGGCGGGTCATCCACTCCCGCAGGGCCTGGTCGGGGGGTCGGGTCTCCAGCAACTGGGCGGCGGTGTCGGCGACTTGCTCCACCTCGTAGCGGTACACCTCCAGGACGAGCGCCTCGCGGCTCGGGAAGTTGCGGTAGAAGGTGCCCTGCCCGACGCCGGCCTTCTTCGCGATCGCGCTGAGCGGGGTGTCCGCCGCCCGCGTCAGCTCCGTCAGGGCCACTTCCAGGATGCGTGCGCGATTGCGCTGCGCGTCCGAGCGCAGCGGCGCGTTCTTCCTCTCGTGCACCCCTCGTCCTTCCGGGATCCCGGCCGTCCGGGACTGCCGTGGGGACAGCCCTTGCTAAGCGGACAGCTGTCCGTTAGGTTCGGAGGCAACGGACAGTTGTCCGCTTGTGCTCACCATAGCGGCAGAGTGGCTGGATGTATGCCCTCATGTCGTCCGCTGCCAGCGCCCGCCCCGCCGTTCGACCGGGCCGAGGACCGGCCCGGCGCCCCCGCACCACCGCTTCTCCCGCAGGCCGCACCAGCTCAAGCACGTCCCGTCGGCCGGGGCACGCCCCGGCCGCGAGCGCGCGCCACCACCGCGTACGCGAAAGAAGGCTTGACCATGGCTCCACCCCCTTCGGCACCCTCCGCGACGTCCAGCGTCATCACGCTCACCGTCAACGGCGCGAAGCACACGCTGCCCGTCGACCACCGCGCCACCCTGCTCGACGTGCTGCGCGAGCGCCTCGACCTGACCGGCACCAAGAAGGGCTGCGACCAGGGCCAGTGCGGCGCCTGCACCGTGCTGGTCGAGGGCCGCCGCACCGTCTCCTGCCTGCAGCTCGCGGTGGCCGCGGAGGGGCGCGAGGTCACCACCATCGAAGGCGTGGCGCAGGACGGCCGACTGCACCCGGTGCAGCAGGCGTTCCTCGACCTCGACGGCTTCCAGTGCGGGTACTGCACGCCCGGGCAGATCTGTTCGGCCCTCGCGGTGCTCGACGAGCACGCGGCGGGCTGGCCGAGCGCCGTGACCGCCGACGTGCGGCCCGACGTGGCCGTGCCGCCGCTGACCCCCGAGGAGATCCGGGAGCGGATGAGCGGCAACCTGTGCCGGTGCGGCGCCTACGTGTCCATCGTGCGGGCCGTCGAGCGCGCGGCCGAGGCCGCAGGGGCCGAGGCGCAGGACGCCCCCGCCGAGAGCGTCGGCGCGGACAAGGAGGCCGTGGCATGAGGGAGTTCGGCTATCTGCGCGCCCCGGACGTGCCCGGCGCCGTCGCCCTGCACGGCGCCGACAGCGGCACGCGCTTCCTCGCGGGCGGCACCAACCTCGTCGACCTCATGAAGGCGGGCGTGGAGCGCCCCGAGCGCCTCGTGGACGTCACCGAACTGCCCCTGGGCGGGATCGAGCCGACCGCCGACGGCGGCCTGCGGATCGGCGCCACCGTCAGCAACAGCGACCTCGCCGCCCACCCCGAAGTGCGCCGCCGGTACCCGGCGTTGAGCCAGGCCGTGCTCGCCGGCGCCTCCGGCCAGCTGCGGAACATGGCCACGGTCGGCGGCAACCTCCTGCAGCGCACCCGCTGCGCCTACTTCACCGACCTGGCGCAGCCCTGCAACAAGCGGACGCCCGGCAGCGGCTGCCCGGCCGTCCGCGGCGAGCACCGTAACCACGCCGTCCTCGGCGCCACCGAGCACTGCGTCGCGGTGCACCCCTCGGACATGGGCGTCGCGCTCGCCGCCTTCGACGCCGTCGTCGCGTACGAAACCCTGGACGGTCCCGGCGAGTTGCCGCTCGCGGACTTCTACCTGCCGGTGGCGGACACGCCGCACCAGGAGACCGCCCTGCCGCCCGGCGCCCTGATCACGGGCGTCACGCTGCCGCCCGCCCCGGTCGCCGCGCACTCCCGCTACCGCAAGGTGCGCGAACGCGCCTCGTACGCCTTCGCGATCGGCTCGCTCGCCGCCGCGCTCGACGTGCGGGACGGCCTCGTCCGCGAGGTGCGGCTCGCCTTCGGCGCGGTCGCGTCGCGGCCCTGGCGGGCGCACGCCGCCGAGCGGGCGCTGACCGGCGGCCCGGCGAGCGCCGAGGCCTTCGCCGCCGCGGCCGACGCCGAACTCGCGGCCGCCGAGCCCCTGCCCCACAACGGATACAAGGTGACCTTGATGCGCAACCTCGTCGTCGCCGTCCTGACCGAACTCGCCGAGGAGGCGGGCCGATGACCACCGCGACCCGCGCCACGGCGGCCACGGGGGCCGTCGGCACCGGCCACACCCGCGTCGAGGGCCGCGACAAGGTCACCGGAGCCGCCCGCTTCGCCGCCGAGCTGCCGTTCGGCGAACTCGCCCACGGCTGGCTCGTCCTGTCCACCGTCGCCCGGGGCCGCGTCCTCGGCGTGGACACCGAGCCGGTCCTGCGGCTGCCCGGCGTCCTCGCGGTCCTGCACCACGGCGACGCCCCGCGCGTCGACGCCGGGTACGTGGGCACGATCGGGCCGCCCGACCCCGTCGTCGGACTCTTCCAGCACGACCGCGTGCCGTACGCGGGCTGGCCGGTCGCCCTCGTCGTCGCCGAGACCTCCGAGCAGGCGCGCGAGGCCGCCGAGACCCTCCAGGTGCGCTACGCCGAGGAGCCGCACGACATCGGCTTCCACGCGGGGCACGCCGACGCCTACACGCCCCAGAGCGTGCTCGGCGGGCCCAACGAGGTCACCAAGGGTGACGTGGAGGCCGAACTCGCGGCGTCCGCCGTCGTGGTGGACGAGCGGTACACCACGCCGGAAGAGCACCACAACCCGATGGAGCCGCACGCGGCGACCGCCCGCTGGGAGGGCGGCAGGCTCGAAGTCGTCGACTCCAACCAGGGCAGCCGCTGGATCGCCGAGGAGCTGGCCCGGCTGTTCTCGCTCGACCTGGACTCGGTGCGGGTCAGGTCCGAGCACGTCGGCGGCGCCTTCGGCTGCAAGGGCCTGCGGCCGCACCAGGTGGCCGCCGCGATGGCGGCGACGGTCCTCGACCGGCCCGTGCGCGTCGTCCTGACCCGGCGGCAGATGTTCTCGGTGATCGGCTACCGCAGCGCGACGACCCAGCGCGTGCGGCTCGGCGCGGACCCCGACGGGCGGCTGCGGGCCCTCGGGCACGAGGGGCACAGCGCCACGTCGACGCTGTTCGAGTTCGTCGAGCCGAGCGCCTCGTACGGACGCGTGATGTACGCGGCCGACGCCCACCACTCCGTCAGCCGCGTGGTGCCCCTGGACGTGCCCACGCCCACGTTCATGCGCGCGCCCGGTGAGGCGCCCGGCTCGTTCGCCCTGGAGAGCGCCCTGGACGAGCTGGCCGAGAAGTGCGGCGTCGACCCGATCGCGCTGCGCGCGCGCAACGAACCCGCCGTCGGGCCCGTCTCCGGACTGCCCTTCGGCAGCCGCAACCTCGTCGCCTGCTTCCGCGAGGGCGCCCGGCGCTTCGGCTGGGCGGAGCGCGACCCGCGCCCGGGCGTCCGCCGCGACGGGCGCTGGCTGATCGGCACCGGCACGGCGTCGGCCACGTACGCCGCGGGGGCCGCCCCCTCCACGGCGGCCGTGACGGCGGAGCCCGACGGCACCTTCACCGTGCGGATCACCGCCGCGGACGTCGGCACCGGCGCCAGGACCGCGCTGACCCAGATCGCCGCGGACGCCCTGGAGGTGCCGCTGGACCGGGTGCGGGTGCGCATCGCGGACAGCGACTTCGGCCTGGCGTGGCTCGCGGGCGGCTCCATGGGCACGCGCTCCTGGGGCTGGGCCGTCTCCCTCGCGGCGCGCGAGCTGCGGGAACGCCTCGCGCTCGGCGGCGCCGTACCGCCGGAGGGCCTCACGGCGCGCTCCGACACCAGCGACGTGCTCGCGGCCCTCGCCCGGAAGGAACGCCACTCCTACGGCGCGCAGTTCGCCGAGGTCGCCGTGGACGTCACCACCGGTGAGGTACGGGTCCGCAGGATGCTCGGCATGTTCGCCGCGGGCCGGATCGTCAACCCGCTGACCGCGCGCAGCCAGCTGGTCGGCGGCATGACGTGGGGCCTGTCGATGGCGCTGCACGAGGAGGCGGGCAGGGACGCCGCGTCGGGCACCCAGGTGGGCGCCGACCTGGCGGGCTACCACTACGCCGCGCACGCCGACGTACCGCACATCGAGGTGGACTGGGTCGAGGACGTGGACGAGGACGACCCCGTCGGCATCAAGGGCGTCGGCGAGATCGGGATCGTGGGCGTGGCGGCGGCGATCGCCAACGCCGTGTGGCACGCGACCGGGGTGCGCCACCGGGACCTGCCGATCCGGCCCGACCGCGTCCTCCTGGCGGCAGCCGGTGCCGCCCCGGACGGGAACGGGCACGGCCGTGCTTGACGTCGCCGACGAGCTGCGGCGTTGGACCGACGAGGGCCGCGCCTTCGCCGTCGCCACCGTGGTGGCCGTCGGCGGCAGCGCCCCGCGCGGCCCCGGTGCCGCGCTCGCCGTCGACAGCGAGGGCACCGCCGTCGGCTCGGTCTCCGGCGGCTGCGTCGAGGGAGCGGTGTACGACCTGTGCCTGCGCGCCCTCCAGGAGGGCGAGGCGGTGGTGGAGGAGTTCGGCTACAGCGACGAGGACGCCTTCGCCGTCGGCCTCACCTGCGGCGGCACCCTCCAGATCCTGGTCACGCCGTACGCCGCGGAGTCCCGGGACCGCGCGGTCGCGGCGGAGGCACTCGCCCGGGTCGGCGACGGCGAGCCCACGGCACTGGTCCGGGTGGCCCGGGGCCCGGCGGGACTGCTCGGCCACGCCCTGCTCGTGCGCGCCGACGGCACGTCCGCGGGCGGCACGGGCGGCGGCGCGGCCCTGGACCGCACGGCGGCGGCGGAGGCCAGCGCGCTGCTCGACGCAGGGCGCACCGGGACCGTCGAGGTGTCCGAGGACGGCTCGCGCTGCCCGGGCGGGGTGACGCTGCTCGTCGAGGTGAGCGTGGAGCCCCCGCGCATGATCGTGTTCGGCGCGGTGGACTTCGCGGCGGCCCTCGTCCGCACCGGCAAGCTGCTCGGCTACCACGTGACGGTGTGCGACGCCCGGCCCGTCTTCGCCACCCCGGCGCGCTTCCCCGAGGCCGACGAGGTGGTCGCGGACTGGCCGCACCGCTATCTGCGGAGCACCGGGACGGACGCCCGCACGGTGGTGTGCGTGCTCACGCACGACGCCAAGTTCGACGTGCCCGTCCTGGAGGTGGCCCTGCGGCTCCCGGTCGCGTTCGTCGGCGCGATGGGGTCGCGGCGGACCCACGACGACCGCATGCGCCGACTGCGCGCGGCGGGCGTCACGGACGCCGAACTGGCCCTGCTCCACTCGCCGATCGGCCTCGACCTCGGCGCCCGCACCCCCGAGGAGACCGCGTTGTCCATCGCCGCCGAGGTGGTGGCGGTACGGCGCGGCGGCACGGGCGTGTCGCTGACCGGCACGCGGGTGCCGATCCACCGCGACGGGTGGGGCCGGCGGGTGCCGGCGGGAGCCTGAGTACAAGGCCCGGGGCGGCACCTGGCGCCCCGGGCCCCGGCGTTCAGGGCCGTGCGTCGGCGTCCTCGTGCTCGTGCGCAGGGACTGCCGCCTGTGGCGCCGCGCGCGGCAGGTGCTCCTCCAGGAGCAGCGCGAGCGCGGCCAGCGTCATCAGACCGCCGACGAGGAACGTGCCCCGGACGCCGACGAGGGGAAGCAGCAGACCGCCTGCGAGGGCGCCCGCGGCCACCCCGGAGTTGTACGCGGCGCTGTTCGCCGCGATGGCCGTCTCGGTGCGGCCCGGCGCGACGTACATGACCTGGCTCTGTGTGGCCATGAAGATCGGGCCGAGCGACGCGCCGAGGAACACGAGCATCACGGTGGCGACCGCCCGCGAGTCGCCCGCCGCGTACAGGCCGAGCAGTGCCACCGCCTGCGTGGCCACCGGCACGGTGAGCGTCGCGCGCGGAAAGCGGTCCAGGAGCCGCCCGTACACCGTGACGCCGACGATGCCGGTGACGCCGAGGACGAGAAGCAGCGTGCTGACGGAGGACTCCGAGAACCCGCTCTCGTCCACGAGGAACTGGGATACGTACGTGTACCCGGTGAACACGCCGGTGACCGTGAGGGCCGTGACGCCCAGGACCACCACGAAGCGGCGCCGGTCGGGCCTGACCCCCCGGGCGGCGTGGCCCTCCTCCGGGCGCGAGGTCGGCAGGACGGTGGCGATGACGACGAAGGAGGGGACGACGAGCGCGCCCACCACCAGGAAGGGCACTTGCCACCCGGTGTGCTGGCCCAGCCAGGTGCCGCCGGGCACGCCGAGGACGAGTGCGGCCGAACCGCCCACCGACAGCGCCCCGATGACGCGGCCTCGCACGTGCGGCGGGAAGAGCCCCACCGCGACCGGCCCCATCACCGCCCAGAACAGCGCCTGGGCCACCGCCGTCACCAGCCGTGCGCCCATCAGGACCCAGTACGACGGGACCAGGGCGGAGACGACGCTCGCCAGGAGCAGCGCGGCGAGCAGGGCGCACAGGACCAGGCGGCGCGGCACGGAGCGGGTCACCTGGGCGATCGGCACCGACACCAGGGCCACGGTCAGGCCGTACCCGGACACGAGGAGTCCGACGGCGGTGAGCGACCGGTCCAGATCGTCCGCCATCAGCTTGAGGATGCCGATCGGTAAGTTCTCGGTGGTGTTGAAGGCGAACGCGCCCAGCATCAGCGCGGCGACCACGGCCACGCCCCGCCGGTTCGTCGTCTTCTCCATCGCCATTCGTCCTCCACGGTCGCGGCGCGCACAGTTCATGGGGTGCACACGGAATTTGCTGGTGTACACATGACGGTGCGGCCGCGCCGGGGATTTCTCAAGAGCGCAGTGCGACCGTGAAGCTGCGGCCGTACGCGTGGCGCGTGCTGACGTCGATCCTGGTGCCGCCCGGCACGGCCCGCACGCGCACCCCGTCGTCCGCCTCGACGACGCGCAGCGGGCGGCCGCGCAGCAGGACGCCGACGGTGTCCCTGCCCATGGTCGGGTCGGACACGGCGAGGGCGGTGCGCCCGTCGCCGCGCCCCCGCCGCAGCAGGACCGACGCGGGTCCGTCCACGCGCAGGCGCCCGGCGACGTGGTGGCCGTCCGTGAAGGCGTTGAGGGCCGTCAGACCGAGCCCGTGGTGCGTGACCGCTTGCAGGCGCGGGGAGTTGGCGAGGACCGCGACCGCCTCGTACGACCGCAGCCGTGCCTCGGTCGCGTGCGGCAGCAGCGCGTACGCGAGCCGTACAGGAGCGGCACCGGCCTCCTGCTCGACCCCCACGGCGAACACGCGGCGGGTCACGTGCGTGTCCGGGTTCGCCGTCCTGACGGCGCGGCGGCTGCGCGTCACGTCGTCCAGGGCGACGCGCACGGCAGGCGTGTCGAGGAAGGCGTAGCCGACCGCGCCGCCCCGCGCGGTGTCGGCCCAGCGCAGCCAGGCCAGGCGGCCGATCCCGGTGCCGGTCCAGGGCCGCCCGTCGCGCAGCGCCCCGGTGAGGGTCACGCGGTCGCCCGGCGCGGAGATCCGCGTGTCGACGGTCGTGGTCACCGCCCGCCCGGCGGCGTCTCCCACCCCGGCCGCGAGCACGACGACCTCCTCGTCGAACAGGAACCAGGACTTGGAGGCGGAGGCGTTGCGGTACGTCACGAAGTCGTCCGGCAGCAACGCCCGGTCGCGGTGGGCGACATCGCTCGACTGGACCATGCCGGCGGCCCCGTACGCGCCGAGGACGGCGCCCCCGGAGAACGGGTCGGTGCCGCGCGGGAAGTAGACGTACGTGTTCTGCGACTCGGACGACGAGGTGAAGCGCAGCGGGTGGGACGGGTTGTCGTAGTAGGGCTTCCCGTACAGCTCGGGCACGGAGCGGCGCGTCTCCACCGGTGCCGTGACCCCGGCGAGCCCGTACGGCGGGACGGTGGTGAAGTAGTCGACGCCGAACGCGCCCGTCTGGTCCTGCCCCGACAGATACAGATAGTGCGTGCCGTCGCCCTGGAACCAGGGCAGCAGGTTCTCCCCGTTCATGTACTCGTACTTGCTGATCCGGTCCGAGCTGCGGGCGAGCGCGAACGCGTAGCCGGGTCTGCGGTGCACGGTCTTGGCCATGGCGTTGAAGGCGACGCACCGCGCCGCGGGGTTGAGGTCCGCGGCCGGGACGGACGCGTCGCCCACGATGTCGGCGTACCGCACGACGCTGACGGGGGAGACGAACCGGCTCGGATCGGGGGCGACGCGGGACGTCTGGCGCACGTGCTTCACATAGCTCCGCAGGGCGCGGGCGTCGTCGCCGCGCGCGAGCGACGTCAGGTCGACGACGGCCTCGACGACCACGCCCGTGTCGGTGTACCCGCTGTCGGTGCGGGAGACCGCCCGGCCCTTGACGATCTCCATCATCCAGCCCTCGAAGATCACCGGGGCGAAGCCGTCGCGCACCCACCGCAGCACGACCGGCACCAGCTCCTCGCCGTGCGCGAACCCCGTCCCGTCGAGGAACTTGAGGGTCTGCACCACCCGGGTGAGGAGCCCCTTCCCGTACGAGCCCGTGTAGGCGACGGAGGAGTGCTGGATGAACGATCCGTCGGCGTAGTACCCGTCCGTCACCCCGTGCTTGAGGTCGTACGGGTCGATGGTCGCGAACACCGTCAGCTGGTCGGTGAGCGCTTTGCGCACCCGCGCGTCGTCGGCGAGCAGCACGCCCTGGAGGACGCGGTTGGTGGTGATGTCCGCGAGGTTGGCCCCGGTGTGGAACCGCGAGTCCAGGTTCACGTCCCCGCCGACGCCGTTGCGCAGGTACGCGTCCATGGAGGCGACGTACGTGCGGACCAGCTCGGGGCGGTGCGCGCGGACCGCGTCGGCGAGGAGCGTCAGCGTCTTGCTGATGTGCTGGGAGATCCCGATCTCCCAGTGGAACCAGTTGCCGTAGTAGCCCTTGGCCTGGTCGCCGTAGTACCGCTCGTGCAGCCACACCAGGCCGTCGACGACGCGGCGCTGCACGGCGGTGTTCCCGCACAGGTCGGGGGAGGGTAGCCCGGGTGCGCGGGTGGCGAGCGCGATCTCGTACAGCTTGCGGAAGGCGGTGTTGAGGTTGGCCTCGTCGCGGCCGAGGACGAGGCCGCCGAACAGCTCGTCCGGTCCCGCGTCGTCGAGTGCCTTGAGGTTCGCCCGCGCGGTGCGCTCGACGGCGTCGAGCTTGGCCTGTGTCTCGGGCCTGCCGTTGGACTCGGCGGTCCCGGCGAACACGGCCACCACGTTGGCGACCAGGCGGTCCCGGTCGGCCGCGACCGCCTGCCGCACGGGGACGACGCTCAGCAGCCCGGCGGCCGCGAGTGCGGAGAGCAGACGTCTGCGGGTGAGGTCCATGGGGTCCTCCGCGAGTGGGGATGGCCTGTCGGCGGGCGGAGTCAAGCAGAGGGAGGGGACCCGGGCAAGGGGGCGGGCCCGGCGCGGAGCGATCCGGCCGGGCCCGTCGACAGGGGGGCCGCAATGCGGCCGGGCTCAACGCCCCTGGAGGCGCTTGACGTTGTCGCCGAACGTCCAGTTCCGGGAGCCGTCCCAGTTGATCGACCAGGTCATCAGGCCCTTGAGGGCGCCGTTGTAGGTGTTCCAGGCCTGGGAGACCAGGCTCGGCGACATGTGGCCGCCGCCCGCGCCCGGCTGCGCGGGCAGGCCCGGCACCTGCTTGTCGTAGGGGACCTTGATGGTGGTGCCCTGGATGACGAGGCCCTTGTTGAGGCAGTCGGTCTGCTTGGTGAAGCCCTGGACGGTGCCCGCGGAGTAGGAGTCGCCCGAGCAGCCGTACATGCTGCCGTTGTAGTACTGCATGTTCAGCCACCACAGGCGGCCGTTGTCCGCGTACTTCTTGACGATCGGCAGGTAAGCGCCCCAGATCGAGCCGTACACCACGCTGCCGCCGGTGACGTACGCCGTCTCCGGGGCCATCGTCAGACCGAAGTTGGGCGGCATCTGGGCGAGCACGCCGTCGATGATGCGGATGAGGTTGGACTGCGACGGCGACAGCTGGTTGATGTTGCCGCTGCCGACGAGTCCGGTCTCGATGTCGATGTCGATCCCGTCGAAGTTGTACTTCTTCAGGATCGGCACGATCGTCTGTACGAAGCGGTCGGCCACCGCGCTCGAACTCAGGTCGATGCCCGCCGCCGCGCCGCCGATCGACATGAGGATCGTGGCGCCGTTGGCCTTGGCCTGACACATCTCGGCCGGGGTCGCCACCTTCACGGTGGCGTCCATGCCGTCCTCCCACAGCACCGTGCCGTCGGAGCGGATCACGGGGAAGGCGGCGTTGATCACGTTGTAGCCGTGGGCGCCCATGCGGGAGTCGGTGATCGGGGTCCAGCCGAAGGGCGGGTGGACCCCGTTCGACGCACCGTCCCAGTTCTCCCAGTAGCCCTGGAGCACCTTGCCCGCGGGCCTGGACTTGACCGCGCAGGTCTCGTCCTGCGCTGCTCTCGGCGCGTCCGGCGCCGCCGCGGCGGGCAACTGCGCCGCGAAGGCCAGCGCCAGGGCCGCTCCCAACAGACGTACCGTCCGACCGATCATGGCGTGCTCCCTCGGGGAGGCCTTGCTACGGATGGGATGTGATGCGGCAGACGGTAAGTAGGTATAGACCTGTCGTCAATAGGTCTGGTCCAATATGAAACTGTTGGTGCGTCAGACGTCGAGCCGCCAGCCGTCGCCCTCGGCGGTCACCCGGCCGCCCGTCGGCGGGGCGAAGTGGGTGCCGAGCAGGAGCGCGCCGGTGTCCGCGGCCGAGCCGAGCAGGGCGCGGCGGGTCCTGCGGGCCAGAGCGGGGTCGATGTCCACGCAGCTGGAGATCTCCGGGTGGGCCAGCTGCACGGGGTGGTGAACGGCGTCCCCGGTGATCAGCGCGGTGGCGTCGCCGTCGCCCAGCTCGACGGCGACCTGGCCGGGGGTGTGGCCGGGGGCCGGGACGAGGCGCAGGCCGGGCGCCAGCGTGACGGGGCCCTCCGTGATGTCCGCGAAGTCGAGCAGGCCCGCCTCGTGGACGGGGTGCACGGAGTCCCGGAACATCTGCTGCCGGGACTCCTCCATGTCCGCCGCCGCCCAGTGGTCCCACTCCGTACGGGTGGTGAGGTAGCGGGCGTTGGGGAAGGTCGGCACCCAACCGCCGCCGTCCATGCGGGTGTTCCAGCCGACGTGATCGGCGTGCAGATGGGTGAGGATCACCAGGTCGACGGAGTCGGGCGGGAATCCGGCGGCGGTGAGCCGGTCGAGGTAGTCGGTGTCCAGGTCGTTCCAGGCGGGCAGCTCGCGCTGCTTGCCGTTGCCGATGCCCGTGTCGACGAGGATCCGCCGGCCGTCGACGGTGAACGCGAAGCTGTGGCTGGTCGCGCGCAGCACGCCCTCGGCGTCGGCGAAGTCCGGGGCGAGCCACGGCGTTCGGGTGACGATGTCCGGGGTGGCGTCGGGCAGGAGCCAGGGGCCCGTCTCCGGTGGGAAGTCGATCTCGTCGACGCGGTGCACGGCGACGTTTCCGATGGTCCAGGTGGGGGTGGCGGTGGCGGCGGTGGCGGGGTGGTGGGTCATGGGGTGCTCCGTGAATCGAAGGACTGCTTGAAGGACTGCTTGAGGGCTGCTCGATGGACTGCTCGATGGGCCGCTGGCGGGGGCTGCTCGAAGGGGTGTTGCGGGCGCTCGGCGGCTTAAAGCAATGCCTTTGCGTTAGCGGAGGCTAGCCCCTAAGGTGATCTAAAGCAAACCCTTAGCTTTTGCTGTCTCATCTGGAAGGAAGCGCCCCATGACCCCTGCCGACCCCGACCACCGCGACGCGGCCCGCTGGGCCCGGCGCGCCGGGCTGACCCTGGCCGACGAGCGGCTCGACGCCGTGGCCGCCACCGCCGCGCACATCCACGCCGTCGTCGCGACCCTGCGCGAGCTCGACCTCACCGGCGTGGCGCCCACGCCCGCCGGGGCGGAGGTGCGCGATGCGGCCGTATGAGCTGACCGTCGCCGCCGCGGCCGCCGCGATCGGCGCGCGCGAGCTGTCCCCGGTCGAGCTCACCGCGTCGGTCCTGGACCGCGTCGCGGAAGTGGAGCCGGGCCTCAACGCCTACGTGGCCGTGCGGTCAGAGGCCGCACGGCGCGCCGCCGAGCAGGCGGAGCGCGAACGCGCCGCCGGGCACGCGCGCGGCCCCCTGCACGGCATCCCGCTCGCCCTTAAGGACCTCATCGACGTCAAGGGGCAGTCCACGAGCGCCAGTTCGCGCGTGCGCGACGGCCATGTGGCGGACGCCGACAGCGCCGTCGCCGCCCGGCTCGCGACGGCGGGCGCCGTGCTCATCGGCAAGGCCCACACCCACGAGTTCGCCTACGGCCTGACGACGCCGCAGACCCGCAACGCCTGGGACGCCGACCGGGTCGCGGGCGGGTCGAGCGGCGGCTCGGCCGTCGCCGTCGCGGCCGGGACCGCGCTCTTCTCGATCGGCACCGACACCGGCGGCTCCATCAGGGTCCCCGCCGCGCTCAACGGCGTGGTCGGCCTGAAGCCCACCTACGGCCTGGTCCCCACGCGCGGAGTGACCTCCCTGTCCTGGTCCCTCGACCACGTCGGGCCGATCACGCGCACGGTCCAGGACGCCGCACTCGTGCTCCCGGCCCTGACCGGCCAAGCGGAACTCCCGGACTTGGAAGGGGACCTGACGGGCCTTCGGGTCGGCGTCCCCGTGAACTACTACTTCGACCGCGTCACCGCCGACGTCGAGGCCGCCGTGCGCGCCGCCGTCGAGCGCCTCCGCGACCTGGGCGCCGAACTCGTCGACGTACGGATCCCGATGACCCGCTACGTCCAGGCCGTCCAGTGGGGCCTGATGGTCCCCGAGGCCAGCGCGAACCACGAACGGACCCTGCGCACGACGCCCGAACTCTACGGGGACGACGTCCGGGTCCTGCTCGAAGCGGGAGAGCTGTTCCACGCGGGCGACTACTTGCGGGCCCAGCGCGCCCGCACCCTGATGCGTCAGGAGTGGGCGCGGCTCCAGGACGACGTCGACGTCATCGCCGCCCCCACCGTGCCGCTGACCGCCGCCCGCGCCGGGCAGCACTCCGTGGAGTGGCCGGACGGCACGCTGGAGAGCGTGTCGGACGCCTACGTCCGCCTGTGCGCGCCCGCCAACATCACCGGGCTGCCCGCGCTGACCGTGCCCGTCGGCCGGGACGGCGCGGGCCTGCCCATCGGTATGCAGCTCATCGGGCGGCCGCGCGAGGAGCGGACGCTGCTGCGGGCCGGGCGGGCGTACGAACGGACGCGCGCGGACACAGGAGCCCTCGCGCCGGGGCCCGTGAGGGTCGGGGGAGCGGCGCCGTCCACCCCGTAGAAGCTAGGAATTCGCGTTAAGGTGAACGGCATGAGTCCCAGGCCCATGGCCCGACCCGGGGGGCGCAGCGCCCGGGTGCAGGCGTCCGTGCACGCCGCCGTGCGCGAGCTGGAGGCGGAGCAGGGCCGCGCGGCCCTGACCGTCCCGCTGGTCGCGGCGCGGGCCGGGGTCACGCCGTCCACCGTCTACCGCCGCTGGGGCGACCTCCAGGAGCTCCTGTCGGACGTCGCGGTCGAGCGGCTGCGGCCCGAGGCGGAGCCGGCGGACCACGGCGGCTTCCGCGCCGACCTGACCGCGTGGACCGAGCACTTCCTGGAGGAGATGTCGTCGGCGCCCGGCCGGGCCTATCTGCGCGACGCGCTCCTCGGCGACCCCGAGAGCGGCAACGCGAGCCGCTGCTCCGACTACTCCGCCGAGCACGTCGACCTGCTCCTGGCCCGCGCCGCCGAGCGGGGCGAGCGGCCGCTGCCGGAGCGCGAAGCCGTCATGGACCATGTGGTCGCGCCGCTGCTCTTCCGCATCCTGTTCCGGCCGGACGGCCTGTCGCCGGAGTACGCGCGCGGGCTCGTGGCGGAGGTCCTCGGCGCGAACGCCCGCTGAGGGCGGCCGCTCCGTCGGCGCTCGGCATCCGAGGCATCCGAGGCGTGATCCCGCAGCCTTATTGCACATGTATTGCAATTACTATGGATGGGCAGTAGCCGGGCCGGTCGGCACGCGGAGGAAGCGGGAGTACACGCATGGCACCCCCTCGGATCGTTCTGGGGATCGAGTCTTCTTGCGACGAGACCGGGGCAGGTCTCGTGCGGGACGGGCGGCTGCTCGGGCACGCCGTCGCGTCGAGCATGGACGAGCACGCCCGCTTCGGCGGCGTCGTCCCCGAGATCGCCGCCCGCGCCCACGTGCACGCGCTGAACCCGGTGGTCCGCCGTGCCCTCGACCACGCGGGGCTGCGGCTCGGTGACATCGGCGCCGTCGCCGTGACGACCGGGCCCGGTCTCTCCGGCGCCCTCCAGGTCGGCCTCGCCGGGGCCAAGGGCCTCGCGTACGCGCTCGGCGTGCCGCTGTACGGCGTGCACCACCTGGCCGGGCACGTCGCCGCCGACACCCTGGAGCACGGCCCGCTGCCCGACCCGTGCGTGGTCCTCATCGTGTCCGGCGGCCACACCTCGCTGCTGCTCGTGCGCGACCTCGCCCGCGACCCGATCGCGCACCTGGGCGACACCCTGGACGACGCGGCGGGGGAGTGCTTCGACAAGGTGGCCCGCGTCTTCGGCCTGCCCTACCCGGGCGGCCCGGCCGTCGACCGCGCGGCCCGCGAGGGCTCACCGGACGCCGTCGCCTTCCCGCGCCCGCTGACGGGGCCGCGCGACGACCCGTACGCCTTCTCGTTCTCCGGCCTCAAGACCGCCGCGGCCCGCTGGGCCGAGAGCCACCGGGGCGGCGAACTCCCCGTCGCCGACGGGGCCGCCGCGCTCCAGGAGGCCGTCGCCGACGTCCTCACCCGCAAGGCGGTCGCGGCCTGCGCCGCGCACGGCGTGGGCACCCTCGTGGTCGTCGGCGGCGTCGCCGCCAACTCCCGGGTGCGGGCCCTCGCCGAGGAGCGCTGCCGGGCCGCGGGAATCACCCTGCGCGTCCCGCCGCTCGGCCTGTGCACCGACAACGGCGCGATGATCGCCGCCGTGGGCGACCTGCTGGTGCGCGCGGGCGCCGAGCCCGCGCCCCTCGACGTGTCCATCGACCCGTCGGCGCCCCTTGAGTACGCCGCGCTGCACCCCGTCGGCGCCTTCGCGAGGGCCGCCTGATGGCCGCCGTCGTGCACCGCCTGACAGGACCCGGACTGCTCGCCCACCGCGACGGCATCCGCGCGGTCTACGCCGCCGCGTTCGCCGAGCCGCCCTGGCACGCGGAGCCCGCCGAGGCCGACGACTACCTCACGCGCCTCGCGGCCGACGCGGACCGGCCCGGCTTCACGGGCGCGGTGGCCCTCGACGGCGAGCAGGTCCTCGGCTTCGCCACCGCCTGGACGTCGAGCACCCCGCTGCCCGGCACCCGCTCCTACCCGCGCGTCACCGCCGCGCTCGGCGCCGAGCGCACCGCCGCGTGGCTGTGCGGCGCCGTGGAGGTCGACGAACTCGCCGTCTCGCCCGCCGCGCACGGCCGCGGACTCGGCCGTACGCTCCTCGAAGCGGTCACGCGCGACGCGCCCGACGCCCGCTGCTGGCTCCTCACGTCCGTGCGGGCCGACGCCACCGTCCGCTTCTACGAGCGGCTCGGCTGGCGCCAGGTCACCCACCCCGCGCCCGACGGGTACGGCACCGCCGTCTTCCTCGGCCCCGACCACCCGGCGCGCGCCGCCGCACCGCCCCTGTCACCCCCGTCACCCTGAGCCCCCGCCCGGAGCACGCCTTGCGCACCGCCGACATCCGCACCCGCTTCCTCGACTTCTTCGCCGAGCGCGGCCACACCGTGGTGCCCAGCGCCCCGCTGCCCACGCCCGACCCGACGCTCCTGTTCGTCAACGCGGGCATGGTGCCGTTCAAGCCGTACCTCACCGGCGAGGCCGCACCGCCCTGGCCGCGCGCCACCAGCGTGCAGAAGTGCGTGCGCACCCTCGACATCGAGGAGGTCGGCAAGACCACGAGGCACGGCTCGTTCTTCCAGATGAACGGCAACTTCTCCTTCGGCGACTACTTCAAGGAAGAGGCCATCACCTTCGCCTGGGACCTGAGCACCCGCTCCGTCGCCGACGGCGGGTACGGGCTCGACCCGGCGAGGATCTGGGTGACCGTGCACCACTCCGACGACGAGTCGCGCGGCCTGTGGCGGCGGATCGCGGACCTGCCCGACGAGCGGATCGTGGCCCGCGGCGACGAGGACAACTTCTGGTCCATGGGCGTGCCGGGCCCCTGCGGCCCCTGCTCGGAGCTGTACTACGACCGGGGCCCGGCCCTCGGTCGCGCGGGCGGCCCGGCCGTCGACGAGGACCGGTACATGGAGTTCTGGAACCTCGTCTTCATGCAGTACGAGCGCGGCGAGGGCACCGGCAAGACCGGCTACCCGATCCTCGGCGAACTCCCGCGCCGCAACATCGACACCGGCATGGGCCTGGAGCGCATGGCCACCCTGCTCCAGGGCGTGGACAACCTCTACGAGATCGACGAGACCCGGCCCGTGCTCGACCGCGCCGCCGAGCTCGCGGGTGTCCGCTACGGCGCCGACCCGGTGGCCGACGTACGTCTGCGCGTCGTCGCCGACCACGTCCGCACCGCCCTGATGCTGCTCGCCGACGGCACCGCGCCCGGCAACGAGGGCCGCGGCTACGTCCTGCGCCGCATCCTGCGCCGCGCCGTGCGCTCCATGCGCCAGCTCGGCCACGGCGACCCGGCCCTCGCGGATCTCCTCGCCGTCGCCCGCGACCGGATGGCGCCGAGCCACCCCGAGGTCGCCGCCGCCTACGCGCGCATCGCCGACCAGGCCCAGGGCGAGGAGGACGCCTTCCGCGCCACCCTCAAGCAGGGCACCACCGTCCTGGACACCGCCGTCACCCGGGTCAAGGCCGACGGCGGCCGCCAACTGCCCGGCGCCCAGGCCTTCCTGCTGCACGACACCTACGGCTTCCCCATCGACCTCACCCTGGAGATGGCCGCAGAGCAGGGCGTCGAGGTCGACCGGGAGGGCTTCACCGCGCTCATGCGCGAGCAGCGCGAGCGGGCCCGCGCCGACGCCCGCGCCCGCAAGTCCGGTGCCGCCCTCGACACCTCGGCCCTGCGCACCGTCCTCGACGAGCACGGGCCGACCGACTGGCGCGCCTGGGAGACCCTGACGACGGACTCCCGCGTCCTCGCGCTCGTGGGCCCGGCCGGTCCCGTGCCGGCCGCCCGCGACGGCGACATCGTCACCGCCGTCCTCGACCGCACCCCGTTCTACGCCGAGTCCGGCGGCCAGGACAGCGACGCCGGACGGCTCTCCGGGGCCTCCGTCGAAGCCGAGGTGCTCGACGTGCAGCGGCCGCTGCCGGGACTCGTGGCCCATCAGATCCGCGTCACCGCGGGCGAGTTGGCCGTCGACGACCGGGTGCACGCCGCCGTCGACCCCGAGTGGCGGCTCGGCGCGCGCCAGGCCCACTCGGGCACCCACGTCCTGCACGCCGCCCTGCGCGAGATCCTCGGCCCGACCGCCCTGCAGTCCGGCTCCTACAACCGCCCCGGCTATCTGCGGCTCGACTTCCCCTGGCGCGGCGGCCTCTCCGCCACCGTCCGCAGCGAGGTCGAGGAGGCCGCCAACCGTGCGCTCCGCCGCGACCTGCCCGTCGGCGTGCGCTGGATGACGCTGCCAGAGGCCAAGGAGCTCGGCGCGCTCGCCCTCTTCGACGAGACGTACGGCGAGCAGGTCCGCGTGGTCGAGATCGGCGGTGCCTGGTCGCGCGAGCTGTGCGGCGGCACCCACGTCGAGCACGCCTCGCAGGTCGGTGTCGTCGCGCTGACCGCCGAGTCGTCGGTGGGCGCGGGCATGCGCCGCCTGGAGGCCGCGGTCGGCATCGAGGGCTTCGGCTATCTCGCGCGCGAGCGCGACCTGGTCGCCCGGATCGCCGAGCAGGTGCAGGCGCCGCGCGCCGAACTCCCCGACCGCGTCGCCGCGTTGCTCGACCGGCTCAAGGCCGCTGACCGGGAGAACGAGCGCCTGCGGCAGTCGGCCCGTGCCGCCCGCGCCGCCGAACTCGCCGGGCAGGCCGTCGAGGTGGCGGGCGCGTACGTGGCGACCGCGACGACGGACGGCGCCGCGGGCGCCGCGCGGGCCCTGGCCCTCGAAGTGCGCGGACGGCTGCGCGCCGAGCGGCCGGGCGTGGCCGCCGTGACCCTGTCCGGGGACAAGCCGGTCCTCGCCGTGGCCGTGAACAAGGCGGCGCTGGCTGCGGGCCTGTCCGCGTCCGCCCTGGTCAAGCGGCTCCTCGGCGGCCGCGGCGGCGGCTCGGACGAGGTGGCGCAAGGCGGCGGAAGGGACCGGACCGCGCTCGCGGACGCGGTGGCCGGGCTCCCTGGTGTCGTACGCGAGAAACTCGGCGCCTAGACCACGGCAGGGGGGGCGGCTGTCGTGCCAGGTCACGGCGGCCGCCCCCGGGCCGTGCCGGGCCCGTCACGTGGAACCAGGGGTGCGGTAGGGGTTGGCCTCTGTGGACTTACTAGGACGTCCAAGTATATCGTCGTGACCAAGGCCCGCGGTGCAGGGAAGCCGGTGTGAATCCGGCACGGTCCCGCCACTGTGACCGGGGAGTGCGCTCTCGTGCAGGCCCGAACGCCACTGACGGAGAAGTCCGTCGGGAAGGCGAGGGAGCGCGCGCTGATCCGGGAGTCAGGATACCGGCCGCGGGGTGTTCCGTGTTGTCCACGAGGATGGAGCAGACACGCATGGCCCCGGTGCGCACCCACGACCCTGGAATTCCGGACCTGCGAGCGGTGACCCCCGCTGCCTGAAGGCCGTTCGGCGTGCCCTCGGCGGTACGCGGCCCGGCCCTGCCATCCCCGGACCACACCTGACGAAAGAAGCAGGCCCCCATGGTCCGTGAACTGACCCATCTCATCGGCGGCGAGCACACCCCGGGAACATCGGGAGAGCACGCCGACGTGTACGACCCCAACACCGGCGACGTCCAGGCGCGCGTCCCCCTCGCGCACCGCGCGGACACCGAGGCGGCGATCGCCGACGCCGCCGCGGCACAGCACGCGTGGGGCGAGTGGAACCCGCAGCGCCGCGCCCGCGTCCTGCTGCGGTTCCTCCAGCTCGTCGAGGGCGAACGCGATTCGCTCGCCCGGCTGTTGTCGTCCGAGCACGGCAAGACCGTCGCCGACGCGCACGGCGACCTCCAGCGCGGCCTGGAGGTCGTGGAGTTCGCCGCGGGTATCCCGCACCTGCTCAAGGGCGAGTTCACCGACAACGCAGGGACCGGCATCGACGTGCACTCGCTGCGCCGCCCCCTCGGCGTCGTCGCCGGGATCACGCCCTTCAACTTCCCCGCGATGATCCCGCTCTGGAAGGCCGCCCCCGCGCTCGCCTGCGGCAACGCCTTCGTCCTCAAGCCCTCCGAGCACGCCCCTTCCGTCCCCCTGCGCCTCGCCGAGCTGTTCCTCGAAGCGGGCCTGCCGCCCGGCGTCCTGAACGTCCTCAACGGCGGCAAGGAGGCCGTCGACACGCTCCTGGAGGACCCGCGCGTCAAGGCGCTCGGCTTCGTCGGCTCCACGCCGATCGCCGCGCACGTGTACGCCACCGCCGCCGCGCACGGCAAGCGCGCCCAGTGCTTCGGCGGCGCCAAGAACCACATGATCGTGATGCCGGACGCGGACCTCGACCAGGCCGTCGACGCGCTGATCGGCGCGGGCTACGGCTCCGCGGGCGAGCGCTGCATGGCGATCTCGGTGGCCGTCCCGGTCGGCGAGGCCACCGCCGACGCCCTCGTCGCCCGCCTCAAGGAGCGCGTCGGGGCCCTGCGCATCGGCCGCTCCGACGACCCCGAGGCCGACTTCGGGCCGCTGGTGGGCCGCGACGCCGTCGACCGCGTCCGCTCTTACGTCGACCTCGGCGTCGAGGAGGGCGCCGAACTCGTCGTCGACGGCCGCGACTTCACCCTGGCAGGACACGAGGGCGGCTTCTTCGCGGGCGCCTCCCTCTTCGACCGCGTCACCCCGGACATGCGGATCTACCAGGAGGAGATCTTCGGCCCCGTCCTGTCCGTCGTCCGGGCCGCCGACTACGAGGAGGCGCTGCGGCTGCCCACCGAGCACCCCTACGGCAACGGCGTCGCGCTCTTCACCCGCGACGGCGACACGGCCCGCGACTTCACCCGGCGCGTCGACACCGGCATGGTCGGCGTCAACGTGCCCATCCCGGTCCCCGTCGCCTACCACACCTTCGGCGGCTGGAAGCGCTCCGGATTCGGCGACCTCAACCAGCACGGCCCGGACGCCATCCGCTTCTACACCCGCACCAAGACCGTCACCTCGCGCTGGCCCTCCGGGGCGAAGGAAGGCGCGAGCTTCACGATCCCGACGATGGCGTGAGCGGCCCGATGAAGACCGCGTCCAGCACGGCCGCCGCGCCGACCACCCTGCTCACCGAGGACCAGCTCGCCCTCGTGGAGACCACCCTCGACTTCGCCGAGGAACACCTCGCCCCGCACGCCGTCACCTGGGACCAGGAGAAGCACTTCCCGGTCGACGTGCTGCGCAAGGCCGCGGACCTCGGGCTCGGCGGCGTCTACGTCGACGAGGCCGAAGGCGGCTCGGGCCTCACCCGGTCCGACGGCGTCCTCGTCTTCGAGGCGCTCGCCTCCGGCTGCCCCTCCGTCGCCGGATATCTGTCCATCCACAACATGGTCGCCTGGATGATCGACCACTACGGCGACCGGGCCCAGCGCGCCCGCTGGCTGGAGCCGCTGACCACCATGGACCGGCTCGGCAGCTACTGCCTCACCGAGCCGGGCGCGGGCTCGGACGCCGCCGCCCTGAGCACCCGCGCCGAGCGCGACGGCGACGCGTACGTCCTCACCGGCGTCAAGCAGTTCATCTCCGGCGCGGGCGCCTCCCACGTGTACGTGGTGATGGCCCGCACCGGCGGCAGCGGACCCGACGGCGTGTCCGCGTTCGTCGTCGAACGCGACGACCCCGGCCTGTCCTTCGGCGCGAACGAGAAGAAGATGGGCTGGAACGCGCAGCCCACCCGGCAGGTCGTCCTCGACGGCGTGCGCGTCCCCGCCGACCGGCTGCTCGGCGCCGAGGGCGACGGCTTCCGCATCGCCATGAACGCCCTGAACGGCGGCCGCATCGGCATCGCCGCCTGCTCCCTCGGCGGCGCCCGCAGCGCCCTCGACCGCAGCCTCGTCCACCTCGCGGACCGGGAGGCGTTCGGGGCACCGCTGCTCGACGCGCAGGCGCTGCGCTTCGAGCTCGCCGACATGGCGACCGAGCTCGCGGCGGCCCGCGCCCTGGTCCGGCAGGCCGCGCAGGCCCTCGACCAGGGCGACCCGCAGGCGCCGCAGCTGTGCGCCATGGCCAAGCGGTTCGCCACCGACACCGGCCACTCCGTCGCCGACCGCGCCCTCCAACTCCACGGCGGCTACGGCTATCTGACGGAGTACGGCATCGAGAAGCTGGTCCGCGACCTGCGCGTGCACCGCATCCTGGAAGGAACCAACGAGATCATGCGTCTGATCGTGGCCCGCGGCCTCACGGGGGCGCTGCGATGACCGACGACCCCGTCCTGATCCGCACCGAGGGGCGCGCGGGGCACATCACCCTCAACCGGCCGCGCGCCCTGAACGCCCTGACCCACGCCATGGTCCGCGCCGTCGACGAGGCCCTGACCGCCTGGGCGGCGGACCCGGCCGTCGAGACCGTCGTCCTCACCGGCGCGGGCGACCGCGGCCTGTGCGCGGGCGGCGACATCCGGCAGATCCACGAGGACGCGCGCACCGGCGGCGGCGCGTCGGCGGACTTCTGGCGCGACGAGTACCGTCTGAACGCAGCCATCGCCCGCTACCCCAAGCCGTACGTCGCCGTGATGGACGGCATCGTCATGGGCGGCGGCGTCGGCGTCTCCGCCCACGGCAGCGTCCGCGTCGTCACCGAGCGCTCCCGGATCGCCATGCCCGAGACCGGCATCGGCTTCGTCCCCGACGTCGGCGGCACCTATCTGCTCGGCCTCGCGCCCGGCGAACTCGGCACCCATCTGGCCCTCACGGGCGAGCCGGTGGGCGCGCGGGACGCGCTCCTGTGCGGCCTCGCCGACCACTTCGTCCCCTCCGCCGACCTGCCGCGGCTCGTCGCGGACCTCGCGACACAGCCGGTGCGCGACGTCCTCGCCCGGTACGTCGCCGAAGCCCCGCCAGGGACGCTCGCGGGGCAGCGGGAGTGGATCGACGCCTGCTACCCGGCCGCGACGGTCGAGGAGATCGTCGACCGGCTCCAGGCGCACGGCTCCCCGGCCGCCAAGGAGGCCGCCGAGACCCTGCTCGGCAAGTCGCCCACCGCCCTGAAGGTCACCCTCAGGGCCCTGCGCGACGCCCGGCGGCTCGGCCCCCTCGAACGGGTCCTGGAGCAGGAGTACCGCGTGTCGTGCGCGGCCCTCGGCTCCGCCGACCTCGTCGAGGGCATCCGCGCCCAGGTCATCGACAAGGACCGCGCCCCGCGCTGGTCCCCGGCCGCGCTCGCCGACGTCACCGGCGCCGACGTGGACCGCTACTTCCTGCCGCTCGGCGCGCGCGACCTCGCGCTCGGCACCGGCGGCCCGTCGCAGGAGGAACCGTGGTGAACTCCGCCGCACCGAACCGCGATGCCGTCGTCGCCTTCGTGGGCCTCGGCCACATGGGCGGCCCGATGGCCGCCAACCTCGTCAGGGCCGGACACCGCGTCGTGGGCCACGACCTGGTGCCGGCCGCGCTCGACGCCGCCGTCGCCGCGGGCGTCGAGGCCGCCCCCTCGGCGGCGGCCGCCGCGGCGGAGGCGGACGTCGTCCTCACCATGCTCCCCGCGGGACGGCACGTCCTCGCCCTGTACGAGGACGAGGGCCTGCTCGGCGCGGCCAGGACCGGCACGCTCTTCGTGGACTGCTCCACGATCGACGTCGCCGACGCCCGCGCCGCGCACGCGGCAGCCGCCGCCGCGGGGCACGCCGCCGTCGACGCCCCGGTCTCCGGCGGCGTCATGGGAGCGGAGGCGGGCACGCTCACCTTCATGGTCGGCGGCTCCGCCGCGGACGTCGCCCGCGCCGAGCCGCTGCTGTCCGTGATGGGCAAGAAGGCCGTGCACTGCGGGGCGGCGGGTGCCGGACAGGCCGCGAAGATCTGCAACAACATGATCCTCGGCATCTCGATGATCGCCGTGAGCGAGGCCTTCGTCCTCGGCGAGAGCCTCGGCCTGTCCCACCAGGCCCTGTACGACGTGGCGTCCACGGCGTCCGGGCAGTGCTGGGCGCTCACCACCAACTGCCCCGTACCGGGCCCGGTCCCCGGCTCGCCCGCCAACCGCGACTACCGCCCCGGCTTCGCCGCGCCCCTGATGGCCAAGGACCTGGGGCTCGCCGAAGCCGCGATCCGCGCGGGCGAGGTGCGTGCCGAACTCGGCCTGCGCGCGGCGGAGATGTACCGGAGCTTCGCCCGAGGACCCGGAGCCGAGCAGGACTTCTCCGGGATCGTCGAGACCCTCAGGAATCCGGAAGGACAGACACATGAGTGAGCCCGGCGAGACCACCACCGAGGCCTGCGAGACCACCACCGAGGCCTGCGAGACCACCACCGAGGCCTACGAGACCATCCTCGTCGACCGCGCGGCGGGCCCGCGCACGGCCCTGCTCACCCTCAACCGGCCCAAGGCGCTCAACGCCCTCAACCTCCAGCTCATGCGAGAGGTCGTCGCGGCGGCGGAGGAGCTCGACCGGTCACCGGACGTCGGCTGCATCGTCCTGACCGGGTCCGCGAGGGCCTTCGCCGCGGGCGCCGACATCAAGGAGATGCGGCCGCGCGGCTACATGGACATGTACCTCAGCGACTGGTTCACGGCGTGGGACCGGCTTGCCCAGCTGCGCACCCCGACCGTCGCCGCCGTGTCCGGCTACGCCCTCGGCGGCGGCTGCGAACTCGCCATGCTCTGCGACGTCCTGCTCGCCGCCGACACCGCGGTCTTCGGCCAGCCCGAGATCAAGCTCGGCGTGATCCCCGGCATCGGCGGCTCCCAGCGCCTGACCCGCGCCGTCGGCAAGGCCAAGGCCATGGAGCTGTGTCTGACCGGCCGCACCATGGACGCCACCGAGGCCGAACGCGCCGGGCTCGTCTCCCGGGTCGTGCCCGCCGAGGACCTGCTCGCCGAGGCCCTGGCGGTCGCCGAGACCGTGGCGGGCATGTCGCTCCCCGTCGCGATGATGGCCAAGGAGGCGGTGAACCGCGCCTTCGAGACCACCCTCACGGAAGGCGTGCGCTTCGAACGCAGGCTGTTCCACGCGGTGTTCGCCGTCGCGGACCAGAAGGAGGGGATGAGCGCCTTCGTCGAGAAGCGCCCGCCGGAGTTCCGGCACCACTAGGCGCGGCCGCATCCCGTGGACAAGGCCCCGCGCCCTTCCCCCTGCCCAGGAGGAAGGGCGCGGGTTCGGGGGAGTCCTAGCCCTCCCCGAGCCAGTCCACCACCGCCCGGGCCGAGAAATCCGTCTGCCCGCCCCGCACCAGGAAGTCCGCCGTGGCGAACGCCGGATCGTCCGCCTGCGCGGGGACATAGGGAATCGCGACGCACCGCATGCCCGCGGCCTTGGCGGCCAGCGCCCCCGGCACCGCGTCCTCCAGGACCACACAGCGCGCGGGCTCGGCCCCGAGCAACTCCGCGGCGGCCAGGAAGACGTCCGGAGCGGGCTTGCCGCGGGCGACCTCGTCCGCGGACACGTACGTCTTCAGGCGTGCGTCGAGGCCCGTGCCCTCCAGGATCGCCTCGATCGCGGCGCGCGAGGAGCCCGAAGCCACGGCCATCGGCACCCCCGCCTCGTGCAGCAGCTCCACGAACGCCGCCATCTGCGGATAGACCCGCGTGGACACGCGGGCCAGCTCCAGATAGCGCCGGTTCTTCTCCGCGAGCAGGTCGGGCAGCGGCGCGCTCAGGCCGTAGAGCTCCTTCCAGCGGGCCAGGGTCTCCTGCGTGGAGATGCCCACGTACCTCTCGTGGTCCTGCCAGGTGAAGTCCGTGACGCCCTGCTCGGCGAGCAGTTGCCGGCCCGCCTCGAAGTAGTTGGGCTCGCTGTCCACGAGCGTGCCGTCGAGATCGAAGATGACCGAGGTGTCGTTCAAGGCGCTCATGCCCTCCAGCATGCCAAGGGAGCGATCGCGCCTCAGTGGCCTCCGTCACCCCTTCCTGGGCTCCTTGGCGGCGGCCCTGCCCACCGACTCCACGAGCGGCAGGATCCGGTGCGGCACGCGCTCGCGCAGCGCCATCTCCGTACGGGTGCGCACCACGCCCGGCAGCTGGATCAGCCGCTGGATGACGTCCTCCAGGTGCCCGTTGTCGCGGGCGGCCACCCGGGTCAGCAGATCGCCGCCGCCGGTGATCGAGAAGGCCTCGATGATCTCCGGCACGGCGGCCAGGGCGTCCCCGACCTCGTCCAGGTGCCCCTGCGTGACCTCGATGTGTACGAAGGCGAGGACCGGGTGGCCCAGGGCGGCGGGGGACAGGGAGGGCCCCGTACCCGTGATCACCCCGTCGCGCTCCATGCGGTCGAGGCGCGCCTGGAGCGTCCCGCGCGCGATGCCGAGCACGCGCGCGTACTCCCGCACGCTGGTACGCGGCTGCTCCAGGAGCAGCCGCAGGATGCGGGTGTCCAGCTCGTCGACGGCCATGGGCCCTTGGCCTCCCCGGTACGCGGATTGATCGCGGCAGACTGTACCAATGGCCCAGTGGCACGGCAGCACCGCGCACCCGGGTGCCCTTGGACGCCGTACGCGGCCCGGTACGCCGATCGGCCGTCGGCCGGGGTGGCCCCTCGGCTTCCGCGCCGGGCACCGGTGTCATGGAGCCATGGCCACGACCGACCGCCCCGTGGGCGTCCCGGAACCCGTCCCGTACCGCCTGAAGCGGCTGCTGCTCGGTCCGCCTCTGGTCACCTCGCGCATCCGGAAGGAGAAGCTCGACAACCGCACCGCGCTCGGGGTGCTCGCCTCGGACTGCGTGAGCTCGTCGGCGTACGGCAGCGAGGAGATACTGCGCGTCCTCGTTCCCGTCGTCGGCGTCGCCGCGTTCACCTTGCTGATGCCGGTGACCGGGGCGATCCTGCTGATCCTCGTCCTGCTGACGCTGTGCTACCGCGACGTCGTGATGATCTACACCCGGGCGGGCGGTTCGTACGTCGTGGCCCGGGAGAACTTCGGGCCCGACGTCGCGCAGATCGCGGCCGTCGCGCTGCTCGTCGACTACGTCGTCACGGTCGCCGTGCAGGTGTCGGCGGGCACCAACGCGCTCATCTCGCTCGCGCACCTGGTCGGCAACGGCTGGACCGGCCTCGACCACCTCCAGGTGCCGTTCAGCGTCGGCGTGATCCTGCTGCTCGCGTACGGCAACCTCCGCGGGCTCAGGGAAGCCGGGCGGGTCTTCGCCGTGCCCGCGTACCTGTTCATGGCGGCGGTCGGTCTGATGCTCGTGGTCGGCCTCGTCCGCTGGGCGCTCGGCGAGCTGCCGCACGCCGACGTGCGCGCGGCGGGCGCGGTGCCGCTGGGCGAGGCGGGCGACGGCTGGCTGTACGGGGCCTCGCTGTTCATGGTGTTGCGGGCGTTCGCCAACGGCGGCTCCTCGCTCACCGGCCTCGAGGCGATCTCGAACGGCATCTCCGTGTTCCGCGAGCCCCAGGGCGTCAACGCCCGCCGCACCCTGGTCGCGATGAGCTGTGCGCTCGGCGTCCTCGTGCTCGGGATCTCCTGGCTCGCGCACCTCACCCACGCGCTGCCGTACACCGACGGCACCCCCACGGTGATCGCGCAGGAGGCGCACCTAGTCTTCGGCGGCGGTTGGGCCGGGACCGCGGGACTCGTCTTCGTGCAGCTGGCCACCGCCCTGATCCTCTACACCGGGGCGAACACGCCGTTCACCGGCTTCCCGTATCTGGCGAGCTTCGTCGCCGAAGACCGCTTCCTGCCCCGGCAGCTCACCCGGCGCGGCCACCGCCTCGTCTTCTCCAACGGCATCATCTGCCTGGCGGCGGTCTCCCTGGCCCTGCTGCTCGTGACCAACGCCAACGTGGACAAGCTGGTCGCGCTCTACGCGATCGGCGTGTTCACCGCCTTCACCATGGCCGGATCCGGCCTCACCGCCTATCACCTCAAGCGACGGGAGCCCGGCCGGGTCTGGAAGATCGCCGTCAACGCGACCGCCGCCGTGGTCTCGGCGGCCGTCGTGCTGATCTTCGCCGTCACCAAGTTCACCGAGGGCGCCTGGCTGGTCGTCGTGGTCTTCCCGCTCGGGGTGTGGGTGCTCATCCGCATCAACCGCGAGTACCGCGCCGAGGCCGAGGCCCTGGAGGCGCTGCCGCCCGCCGAGGAGGGCGACCGGCCGCGCTGGCGGCGGCACGTGGTGCAGATCCTGGTGGACGCCTTCGACCCGGCCGTCTTCCAGGCGCTGCGGTACGCGCACGAGATCCGCCCCGACGAGGTGCGGGCCGTGCACGTCGCCGTCGACGGCCCGCGCGCGCGACGGCTCGCGGCGCGCTGGGCACAGAGCCGGGCGACGGACGTGCCGCTCGAACTCGTCGACTGCCAGGACCGCCGCCTGGAGCGGGCCCTCATCGACCACGCGGCCGCGACGACGGCCGACGGCGACACGGCGCTGACCCTGCTCATCCCGCACCGCGCCTACCGCACCACCCTCGGCAGGCTGCTGCACCGCGGCGGCGGCGAACGCCTGGCCCACGCCCTGGAGGGGCTGCCGTCGGTGGCCGTCACGGTGCTGCCGTACGCCGTGCCGGTGCCGGGAAAGCGCCGCTGACCTGCGGACACGCTGGCCCGATGGTCCGTTCGTAGCGGAATATGAGGACGTCAGAGTATGCCAATGGCTCAGTGGATCAAGTCCAGGTTGAGCCATCGGGTCTGTTGATGATGTGATGTAGCTGTCGATGGCGCTGCGGATCCCGCGGCGCCTTTTTCATGCGGGCGTATTCGCGCGGCGGCGCGCGGGTGCGGGAAGGAGCGAACACGCAGGTGCTGAAGAGAGCGTTCACCGCGCCGGATCCGGGACTGCTGCGGCTGCGCAGCGCGAGCCGGGCCGTGCTCGGCATCGGAGCGGCCGTCGCCCTGTGCGGCCTCGTCGGGCACTCACTCGTCGCGGCCATCATCGGTGGTCTCGCCGCGCTGCTCGCGCTCTTCACCGTCCTGGACCCGACCGTGCGCGGCCAGGCCGGGACCACGGCGCTGCTGCCCGTCGTCGGCCTCCCCGTGCTCGCTCTCGCGGCCGTGCTGCACGACTACCCGCTGGTGCGGGACGCGGCGTTCCTCGCCGTCACGGGCCTCGGCGTGTACGCCCGCCGGTGGGGCCCTCGCGGGCACTCGCTCGGTGTGTTCGCGTTCATGATGTTCTTCGCGGCGCAGTTCCTGCACGCGCGGACCGGCCAGCTGCCCGAGCTGTTCGCGGCCATCCTGCTGTCCGTGTGCGCGGCCGCCGCCGTCCGCTTCGGCGTCTGGTGCTACGAACGCGGCCTTCCGCCCGCGGCGGCGCCGGCGCCCCTCGCGGCCACCGGGCTCGCCCGCACGACGACCCGGCAGGCGATCCAGGCCACCGCGGGCGCGGCCTTCGCGCTCGCCCTGGGACAGATGCTGTCGCAGGAGCGCTGGTACTGGGCGGTCGGCGCCACCTGGTGGGTGTTCGTGAACACCACCTCGCGCGGCGAGACGCTGGTACGCGGCTTCCGCCGGTTCCTGGGCACCGCGATCGGCATCGCGCTCGGCTTCGTCCTGGCCGTGCCGCTGCACACGGAGCCGGTCGCCGCCGCCGTGATCGTCGCCGTCTGCGTCTTCGGGATCTTCTACACCGCCGCCGTCTCGTACACGTGGATGATGCTCGCGGTCACCGTGATGGCGAGCATGCTCTACGGGCTCCTCGGCGTGCTCGACCCGGCGCTCCTGGCCCTGCGGGTCGGCGAGACCGCCGTCGGGGCGCTCGGCGCCGCGCTCGCGGTCCTGCTGGTGCTGCCCGTCACCACCCACGCCGTCACCGACGGCTGGATCCAGCGGGCGCTGCGCTGCGTCCACGCCTGCACCGCCGAGGCCGCCGCCCGGCTGCGCGGCACGGCGGACGCCGACCCGGCCCCGCACGTCGCGGAGCTCGAGGCGCTGCTCGGCCGGGTGCGGCTCTCGCTCGCCCCGCTGCTGCACCCGCTCAACCCGCTGCTCGCCCGCAAGGAAAGGGCGCGACGGGTCCTGGCCCTCCTGGACGACTGCGCGCGCGAGGTCCGCGGCCTCGCGTCGGTCGCCGCCGACGCGGAGGCCTCGCACGACGACCGCCTCACCGCCGCGTGCTGGCGCGTGGAGGCCGCCGTGGAGGCGCTGACCGCGCCCGAGGCCGCGACCGGGCGCAGGCCCGACGCCGCGGCCCCGGCCCACTCCGGGGTCGTCGAAGGCGCGCTCGCCCACGTGCACGGCCTGGAGCAGGCCCTGGCGCAGCTCGCCGAACCGCTGCAGGCCCCCGGCCGGGCACGGCTGAGCAGCGGCTGACCGGGCCCGCTCGCCCCCGCGTCCGCGGGAGCGAACGCGCGGGTCAGGAGTCGAGCACGTCCAGGACGTCACCGAGGTCGACGAACTTGAAGCCGGTGGCGCCGCGCTCGCCGTCCTCGGGGGTGGCGTGGCCGTCCTGGACGACCAGCAGACCGTGCGGGTACTTGCGGCCAAGGGGCGCGTTGAGCACGGCCGCCCCGTCGCACTCCTCGGAGCCGTCGGGACCACCACCGGGCGCGGCGGTCACCCGGAAGCCGCCCTCGTACTCGTGGCCGTCGGACGCCTCGCGGTCGAAGGCCGCGAAGGTGTCGTCGCCCTGGCTGGAGGCCAGCAGATAGCCGTCGCCGTCCCGCTCGGTGAGCAGGGCGAGGCCTTCTACGTCCGCCGAGAGGCGCGTGCCGCCGTAGCCGGGATCCGCCCCCGGTACGCACTCCTCGGTCTGCTCGTCGTACGTGCCGGGCACGCCGTACTCGCGCACCTTCTCCTGGAGCCGGGGCGTGCCGGTCAGATCGGCGCGCAGCCGCCAGATGCCGACGTCCTCCTGGCCCGCGAAGAGCGTGCCGCTCGCGGGGTCGACCACCATGCCCTCGACCTGCGGCCCTTCGCCCGGCTCCGCGCACGGGGACCAGGAAGAGCCGTCCGGGAGCCGGAAGGAGGCGGGCAGGTCGAGAGTGCGGACCTTGCGGTAGCCCACCTTGCCGCCCGGCGCCGCGGCCAGTTCGAGCAGCGCGAGCGCGGTGCGCTCGCGCCGGCTGACCACGGCGTACGAGCGGCCCGTCGCACGGTCAGTCCAGGTGGCGAGGCCGTAGGCCGTGCGCTGTTCGTTGACCTCGTGCTGGGACGCGGAGAACACGCGGGGCGCCGCCGGGTCGGTGACGTCCGTGAGCGGGCCGCCGGGGCGGTCGCGGTCGACGCGGTAGATCCGCAGCCGGTCGCTGCCGCGGTCGCTGGTCACCGCGACGTCGGCGCGGCCCGATGAGAGGCCGAGCCCGTGCACCAGGTCGACGTTGTTGAAGCGGCCCGGCGCGTCGCCGGGGCCCGGCGCGGCGGGCGCGGGGACCGACTGCACCTCGCGGGCGTCCAGGTCGTAGACCCGTAGACCGCCCTCCTTCGCGGTGGCGATGACGAGGCTGCGCTCCGGGGCGGCCGGGTTGCGCCAGATGGCCGGGTCGTCGGCGTCGGCGTTGCCGCCCGCCTCGTCGTCGTACAGCGCGGGCGTCTCGGCGCGCGGCGCGATCCCGGGCAGCGCGGCGTCGGCTCCCGCGGTGGGCGCCGCGGTCAGCGCGGTGAGGACGGCGAGGGCGAGGGCCAGGCCTGCGGACGCGGCGCGGGTTCTGCTGGAGATCTCCACGAGCGGTTCCTCGGGTTCCTTCGGGTCGGGGACGGCGTCGGGGACGGCTGGGCGGGGCGCGGTGCGGGCGTCAGGACAGCTGCCCGTCGTAGTCGGGGAGCTTGAAGGTCCGCTCCGCGTGGCCGCCCACGAGGTCGGACGCGCGGTTGCCGACGTTCGCGATGATCGTGTAGCCCTTGGCCTCGATGTCCGCGCGGCTGCGCGTCTTGTAGGCGCTGACCTCGTCGAAGAGGTCGGGCAGCGCGCGCACGTAGAGGCCGTTGACGGGGTAGCCCCGCGTCTTGAGGTTCGCCTCGGTGACGCTCTTGATGATGCCGGGCCGCGCGGTCACGAAGAACACGGAGACACCGCGCGAGGCGGCGTAGTCGGCGAGTTCGAGGGAGGGCTTCACGGCCGGGGTGGGCAGCTGCCACCAGGGGTGGAAGTCCGTCTCCAGGGTGGTGTTGTCGATGTCGAAGACGACCGCGAGCTTCTGCCCGGCCGCGTCCGCGGTGCGCTGCTTCACGTACGGCAGGGCCCGGTCGACGACGGCGCGCACGTCGCGCTGCCAGGTGGCGTAGTCGACGTCGGCCGCCCGGGCCGACACCGCGCCGCTGACGGAAGCACCGGCGGGAGAGCTGCCGACGGGAGAGCTGCCGACGGGAGCGCTCGGCGCCGCGTGCGCCGAGGAGACGGACGTCGCCGTCGCCCCCAGGCCCACCGCCACGATCACCGCTGCCGTACCGATCCGCTGACGCACGCCCTGCCGTCCCATTCCGGATTCCCCTCTGCTGTTGTTCTCTGGCCGCTGTTGCTCTGTTGCTCTGTTGTCGACTGCTCTGTTGTCGACGCGGCGCCGTGGCCGCGTGTGTCATGGTCACGGTGAGGGGTGGAGGGCAGGCGGCCTTTTGGTTACCGGCTGGTAGAGGATTCCTGGCGGCGGGGTGCGATCCGCCTCCTATTGGTCCAGACCAGCTGCTACCGTCGGCCCCACGCGCGCCGTTCGGCGCGTGTCGGCTTGGGGCGCGGCCGGTGGGCACGAGGTGCGGCACCGGCGCGGAGAGAGGGGCGAGCAGTGGGCGACAGGCAGGTACGGCGGGCGTACGTCGGGTCCTTCACGGCGGCGGGCGGGCCCGGAGTCGTCAGCGCGGCGTTCGACCCCGACAGCGGGGCGCTGACCGTGCTCGCGGCCACGGACGCCGTCGCCGACCCCTCGTACCTCGCGCTCGCGCCCGGCGCGGACACCCTGTACGCGGTGAGCGAGACCTCCGACGGCGCCCTCGCCGCCTTCCGCGTCTCAGGCGGCACCGGTGGCACCAGCGGAACCGGCGGATCCGCGGACCGGCCGGAGCTGCTCGCCCGGCCCGTGTCCGTACAGGGCGACGCGCCCACGCACCTCACGCTGCACGACGGCCACCTCATCGCCGCCAACTACGGCTCCGGCAGCCTCACCGCCGTACCCGTCAACGCCGACGGCAGCCTCGCCCCCGCCCCGGCGGGCGTCCTGCGCCACGAGGGCTCGGGGCCGCACCCGCAGCGCCAGCAGGCCCCGCACGCCCACCAGGTCCTCGCCGACCCGAGCGGCCGCTGGCTGGTGAGCGTCGACCTCGGCACCGACTCCGTGCGCGTGTGCGCCCTCGGCGGCGACGGGCTGCTCTCCCTGCACCGCGAGGTCGCGCTCCGGCCCGGCTCGGGCCCGCGCCACCTGGCCTTCCACCCGAGCGGCGAGCGCGCGTACGTCCTCAACGAGCTCGCGCCCACGCTCACCGTCTGCGCCTGGGACGCCGCCGACGGCACCCTGAAGCCGCTGGGCGAGACGCCCGTCCTCGCCGGGGCACCGGACGGCGACGCCTACCCCTCCGCCGTCGTCGTCGCGCCCGACGGCCGCTTCCTGTGGACGGCCACGCGGGGCGAGGACGTCCTGTCCGTCTTCGCCCTCGACCCGCAGGGCGACACCGCGCGCCTCACGGCCACCGTGCCGTGCGCCGGGCACTGGCCGCGCGACCTGGCCCTGGACCCCTCCGGACGCTTCCTGTACGCGGCCAACGAGCGCTCCGGCGACGTCACCTGGTTCGCCGTCGACCCGGACACCGGGCTGCCGCGGCGCGCCGGTGCCGTGGCCGTCCCCGCGGCCTCCTGCGTGGTCTTCGGCTGAGGCCGGCCGCCGGGCCCCGGTCGTGGCCCTCGCGCATACGCCGATGGGCCCGCCCCCTGTCCAGGGGGCGGGCCCATCGGCGTAACGGAAGACCGGTGATCAGCGCACCGGCGCGCCCGACGGCTGCGGGGCGATGCCGAGGGCCGTCGTGTACTTCGACAGGGCCAGCTTGCCGATCGCCGGGTAGGCGCCGAGCGGCTCGGCGACGGCGCAGCCCGCGTCCCGCGCCGCCGCGTCGAGCAGGCTCGCGTCGACCTCGGGGCCGATCAGGTACGGGGCGAGGGCGAGCTGGGCCGAGCCCGAGCCGCGCAGCTGCTGGGCGGTCGCCGCGACGGAGCCCTCCACATCCAGGGCCGCCGCCATCACCGGCACCGCGAGGCGCGCCGCGAGCAGCATGCCGGTGATCCCGGCGGCCTGCACGGCCTCCTCGCCGCCGACCGCGGCGAGGACGATGCCGTCCGCCGCGGTGGCCACCGTGAACAGGCGGGCGCGGTCGGCGCGGGCCAGACCGGCCTCGGACAGGCGCACGTGCAGCGCCTCGGCGAGCAGCGGGTGCGGGCCGAGCACGTCGGTGAGCTCGACGGCGGCGCGGCTGTCCACCAGGGCCTGCTGGACCCGGTGCAGCAGCGCGCCGTCGGGGCCCGCGAGCAGCGGCACGACGACGGCGTCGGGGCCCTCGGGCTCCTTGGCCTCGACGCCCGCGGCGAGCGCCTGCTCGTAGCGGGCGACACGCTGGGCGGCGGTGTGCGCGAGCACGGCCCGGAGCGTGGGGAACTCGGCGGAGTCGGTGTCCTCCCCGTCGACGTAGCCGACGCGCACGTCAAGGCCGGGCAGCTCGGAGCGCGCGATGCTGGCGACCTCGTCGGCGAGGCTGCGCGCGGTGGTGCTGGGGACGCCGGGGACGGCGAGGACGAGCGCGGGCGCGCCCTCGGGAGCCGCGACGGGCTCCGGGCGTCGGTGCCGGCCCGGCTGGCGGGGGCGCGGCATTCGTACAGGCAGGCCGGATGCGGGCCCAGTGGGGGAGCTCATGGCGCCGCATGCTACTGGCTTGTGGGGCTTCCCTGTTCGGGGAGGGTGCAGGTCAGAGGCATTAGTCCGCTTTGTCGTGCCGGTTTGTCGGGTTGCACGGACGTCACCCTTCCGGTTGCCTCACGCAGCGTCGCGCGGACACGGTCGCCGGGCCCCGGCCGAGGCCCGCCCCGCGTGCGCGCGACGCCTGGTCACCGTCGTGCGCGCGCCCCTGAATCCGTCGCTGTGCGCTCCCCGTCACGCACGCGTCGTCACGTGCAACAGCTGGGGATCGTGCGGCAGCTCGAGGGCGTCACGGGCGAGGCCGATGGCGATGCGGACGGCGCCGTCGAGCGGGTCGCCCGCCGCGGGGACGCGAGTGGCGTGCGGAAGACGCTCCGTCAGTTCCGCCTCCAGCGGGGCCAGGAGGGTGTCACCGAGCTTCAGCAGGCCACCCGTGAGGGCGACTTCGCACTCCCCGGAGGCCGGGCAGACGGCGGCTGCCGCGTCGGCGATGTGCCCGGCCGCCTCCCGCAGGACCTCGACGGCCACCGGGTCCCCCTCCGCCGCGCACCGGCCCACGTCGGGGGCGAACGAGGCGAGCACCGCGGGCCGGTCGGGGCGCGGATACAGCAGGCCGGGAAGGCCGGACAGGGGCGCGCCGAACCTGGCCTCGGCCCGCGCCCGCAGCGCGGCCGAACCGCCGCGCCGCCCGTCGAAGGACCGGAGCGCCGCTTCGAGGCCCGCCCGCCCGATCCAGGCGCCGCCGCCGCAGTCGCCGAGCAGATGCCCCCAGCCGTCGGCGCGCCGCCACGCCGTCAGGTCCGTTCCCGTCGCGATCAGGCCGGTGCCCGCGGCGACGACCGCGCCGGGCCGCTGCCCGAGCGCGCCCGCGTACGCGGTCACGGCGTCCGCCGCGAGCGCCACCCGGCGCACCCCGAACAGCTCCGCGAACGCGGACGGCAGCCGGTCGCGCAGGTCATCGCCGAGCGACGCCATCCCGGCCGCGCCCACCGCGACGGCCGTCAGGCGCGTCCCCTCTCCCGCGTCGGCGAGCAACTCCCGCGCCATCGGCTCCAGTTGTTCGAGGAAGTGCGCGGCGTCGATCCCGCGCGGCCCCGTCCGTACCGGCTCCTTGGAGCTCCTCGGCGCCGGGCGGCGCGGCCCGTCCGCGACACCGAGCGCCGCGCGCAGGCCGGAGCCGCCCGAGTCCACGCCGAGGACGGCCGTCACGGCAGCCGCCAGTCCACCGGCTGTGCGCCCTGCCGCACCAGCAGGTCGTTGGCCCTGCTGAACGGGCGCGAGCCGAAGAAGCCGCGGTCCGCCGACATCGGCGACGGGTGCGAGGACTCCACCGACGGCAACTGGCCGAGCAGCGGCCGCAGATTGCGCGCGTCCCGGCCCCACAGGATCGACACCAGCGGGCGCCCGCGTGCCGCCAGGGCCTTGATGGCCTGCTCGGTGACTTCCTCCCAGCCCTTGCCGCGGTGCGCGGCGGGCTTGCGCGGGGCCGTCGTGAGCGCCCTGTTGAGCAACAGCACGCCCTGCTGGGTCCACGGCGTCAGGTCGCCGTTGGACGGCTGGGGCAGCCCCAGATCGGCGTTCAGCTCCCGATAGATGTTGATCAGGCTGCCGGGCAGCGGTCTGACTTCGGGAGCCACCGAGAACGACAGGCCCACCGCGTGTCCGGGGGTGGGGTAGGGATCCTGGCCGACGATCAGGACGCGTACGTCGTCAAAGGGCTGCTGAAATGCCCGCAGGACATTTCCCCCTGCCGGGAGATACGTCCGCCCCGCCGCCACCTCGGCGCGCAGGAAGTCCCCCATAGCCGCAACGCGGTCCGCCACCGGCTCCAGAGCCTTCGCCCAGCCGGCCTCAACAAGTTCACTCAACGGTCGTGGTGCCACACCAAGTCACTCTAGTGGCCCACGCCGACAGTCCGCGCACGAAGCAGCCCACCTCCTCACGAGGGCGCGGCTCAGCGCTAGTCTTCCTCCTCGTCACAGTCGTCGAGCCGCTCGAGCAGATCACGCAGCCGGTCGTCAGGTCCGACGACGCCGGGTCCATGACCAGGCCGATGTCCGTGCCGGGGCGGTAGCCGGTGCGCTCGATGGCGGCCATCACGAAGTCGCCGGTTGGCTCGCGCAGGCCATCGAGGCCGAACTCACGGATGAGGATCGGACCCCGCTGATGCCCCACCAGACGCAGCGGCCGGCTGCTGTCGCGACAGCCAGCCTCTGCTGTGGATGCCCAAGTCGCAGACCCCTGGGGCGTGGGGAGCGATCTGACGCGGGGGCCGTTCCTCAAACAGGGGAGGCAGGGGGCCGGAAGGGCTGACTGGCCCGCGGAGTCGGCGGCCCGGGAGACGCTTCCGAGTCCGGGGCAGGGGCGGAGGCCAGGGCGGTGTCGTCCCGGGTGACTCCGAGGTGGTCGAGCACGAGGGCCACCACAGGTGCCATCCCGGCGTTCTCTCCCGCGTGCGCGGCGAGCGCCGCTGCCCCCCTGCCCCGCCGGGGCCGGGACAGGTCGGGCCGGGTGTGCTCCGTGCCGGGCACCAAGGTCTCGCCGTACCCGCTGTCGCGCCAGGAGGGGAAGCGGTTGCGTCCCTCAGTGGTCGACAGGCGGCGCGCCTTGGTGCCCCGGGGCAGCTCCGCGCACGGTTCGCCCCAGGCGCCGACGACGCCGTGTTCCTTGAGGCGGGAGGCCCAATCGCCGAGTTTCCACGCCCGCAGTAGCGACACCGCCTTGTCGTCGGAGCTGCTCAAGGGCGCGTTCGAGGGCCCACGCGCGGGATCATCCGCGGCTTGGGCCGCATCGCGTGGGTGTGACTGCTCCGGTTCCGTTCCGTATCGGGTGTTCCTCCCCTCGGGGCCCCGGCCGTGAGCGAGCGTGGCGCAAGGCAAGGCCCTCGCCCCGTCGAGCGGATGTATGTCCGCGCCTGCTTCCATGTGGTGCCTCCGTGATGGGCCGCCGGCGGTGCCTGCCCCGTTCGGTTCCGGGGTCGCCTGCACCTCAGGACGTGACGTTTCGCCCGTCCCTCTGTGGCCTCAGGTCCGCCGGGCCGAGGACCTCGGGCCCGCAGCCGGGCGGTCGTCGTGGGTGGGGGGACGACAGCAGGCGGGCGACGATGCCCGCCGCCACGTCCACCGGCGAGGCGGCGCCCGCGCTGCCCGTCGGGCTGTTGGCCATCTCCGTCCACATGCGCGGTGGCCGGGCGACCAGCACCCGCAAGTGCGCCTCATGCTGGGACAGGTGTCGGGCGAAGCCCTCGACCGCGGCCTTGCCGGTGGCGTAGTGCGGCCACTGAGGGCTGGAGTCGACGGCGGCGGTCGACGAGATGAAGACGACGAAGGCACCTGGCCGCAGCGTCCCCCGGAGCGCCGCGACGGGAGCGATGGCCATGCGGGCCGCATCGGCGATGTGATCGACGCACGGCGACACGGCGGCAGGAGCGACGGGAAACCCGTTCACCCGCGGGGCCGCGGCCAGGATCAGTCCGTCCACCGCGCCCCCGTCGGCGAGGGCGGCCCGCAGCCCGTCGGCGTCGCGGGCGTCGCAGACCACCGGCCGGACGTCCAGGCCCGCCGCGCGGGCGTGCGCCCGCAGGTGCGGGGCGGGGGTCGAGGAGACGGCCAGGACGCGGGCACCCTGGCCGGCCAGACAGTAGGCAAGGGCCGCGCCGAGCCCCCGGCTCGCGCCGACGACGGCGACGGCGCGTCCCGACAACGCCCGGGAGGGCGGGAGGGCCGCGGCGGTCTGGGCGGGTTCGGGGTCGGCTATCCGATGCCGCAGCAGGCTCGTCACCGTCAGAACGGAAGGGGGCGACTGCCCGCCGTAGCAGAGCGACGCGGTGCAGGTGACCAGGCCGCTGCGCGGGTGCAGGCCGGGAGCGTCCACCCGGTAACGCCATGTGCCCTCCGGCCGGCCCGCACACGCGGGGTGGAGGCGGATACCGACCAGGAGGGCATCCCGCCCGGGCGTGCGCATCCCGGTGAACCAGCTGGCCCAGGCCAGCGGCATGACCGTGGAAGCGGGCGGGACGGTGCCGGTGAGCCGGTGCAGCAGCCGCGCCAGCTTGCGGGGATCGGGCTCCCAGGTGCCGGACTCCTCCGGCAGGGCGGCCAGTTCCCGGACGGTCAGCGGACGCGCTTCGTCCGTCGCGGTCCCGGCTCCCCGGACGGCCCCCGGCTGCGGAGGCGGTGCCGCTGGGTCGGTTCCGATCGCCTCTTGCGGCGCGGTTCCGGTCGCCTCTGGTGTTCGAGCGGCTGTCGACGACGGTGTGGCAGGGGCTGCACCGGCCGTGTCCGGCGTTCCGGCGGCTGCCGACGGTGGTGCGGTGGTGCCGTGGCGCCAGCGCGCCGAGAGGACGCGGGCCGGGCCGAGCCGCAGCTCGGCGCCGGTGTCGCGCCGGACCACCGTGTAGGAGATGCCGCACAGGACGGGCTGGTCGAAATGGACGACGAGTTCGGTGAGCGGCGACAACTCCTCGGGCAGGGCCGTGAGCCCGAGGACGGCGGACACCGCCAGGGCCCCGTGCGCCACCGGGCGGCCGAAGACCGAACGACGGGCGAAGGCCGGGTCGACGTGCAGCGGATTGTGGTCACCGACGGCCTCGGCGAAGGCCAGCAGATCGGCCGTGTCCAGGCGCAGTTCGGTCATGGGCGAACCCCGTCGCGAACGGGGTCCGCGGTGGCCGCGCGTGCCTCATCGGCCAGGGCCCGCAAGGGTTCCCCGACGGTCAGGAACCTCTCGTCCACCTCGCACCCCAGACGTTGTTCGAGGGCGTGGACGAGCCTGACCTGGGTCAGGGAAGTCCACTCGTCGGTGTCGTCCGGCCGGGTCTCCAGGCCCAACGGCGCGTCCGTTCCTGTGACATGAGCGAAGACGGACAGCACCAGATCGCCGTACCGGTCCGGTCCGGGGCCCTCATCGGGCATCGGTCTCCTCCTTCGTGACGTCCTCGATGTAGGGGCTGCGGGCGGGGGCGCCCGCCCGCAGGTCGTACTGGAAGGCGCGGCTTCCCTGCTCGTCGCTGCCGAGCGGCGTGAAGTCCAGGTCCGCGTAGAGGCTCTCGACCAGCGCGTTGCGGTTCGTGGGCCGGTACCGTCCGACCAGGCGGACGGCCCCGCGGGCCGCAGCCCAGCGTCCGGCCGCGGCCACCAGGTCCTGCTCAGCGGTGCGGCCGATCACCCGGCAGCTCAGCAGCAGGGTGTCGATCTCGGCTCGCCGCCCGCCGTCGCCGTCCTCCCCCAGCACGGCGATGACGACTCCCACCACCCCGTGATCGGCGAACCGGTCGGTGAGGGCGAGGCAGGCGGCGTAGGTACCCGGACGTTCCACGAGGGCGGTCAGTTCGGCTTGCGTGCGACGCCGGGTGGTGAGGTTGAACTGGTTGGTCCTGGCGACCAACTCGGCGGCGCGGGGGAGGGTCGTGGCGTCGATCGGCGCCAGCCGGGAGCGCATCCGCAAGCCGCGCAGATAGGTGCCGAGGTCCGGGGCGCGCCCGGCCAGTTCGGCGGCGCGCGCGAGCGCCGCGTACGACTGGCCGCGCAGCGCGTCCGCGCTGCCCGCGCCCGCGACCAGACCCGGGGTGGCGGCGACCGCGGCGGCGAACTCGGCGGGCGCGCCGGGCAGGGGCACGACCCGGACCTCCGGCAGCGCGGCGGCCACCTCGGCCCGCTCAGCGGGGTTGTCGTCGACGAACACCATGCTGTCGAGGCCGAGTCGGAGCGTGCCCGCCAACCGGGCGAGCTGCCGGGACTTGGGCTCCCAACTCGCGCTGACGGCGGCGAAGTCCCCGGGGCCCAACACCATGCCCGGCACCTGGGCAAGGGCCCGGTGCGCGAGGTCCGGGTCGTTCTTGCTGCACACGGCCAGGGCGATGCCGCCCGCTCGCAGCCCGCGCAGAAAGCGCTGGAAGTCGGCGTGGGCCTCGCCCACCGGGCCGCGCCCGCCGCCGACCGCCACCCCGTCGATCCCGTCCTGGCCGAGGACGCCGTGCCACAGGGTGCCGTCCAGGTCCACGACGACGCAGCGGGGTGTCAGCGCCGTGTCCACGGCGACCGCGTCGGCCACGGCGGCGGCCAGCACCGGCAGCGCTTCGAGCGAGACGGGCTGCCGGAGCCGGTACCAGTGGCGCGGGTCGCTCCAGCGCGCCGTGCCCATGGCGTGGACCAGCCGTTCGGTCGCCACGAACCGCACCCGGCCCGTCGCCCGTTCGGCGAGGTCGTCGTTGACGCGCCGCACCAGGGCGGTGAGCGATCCCGCGACGGCGGGCGCGGCGGACAGCGCGTGGGCGAGCGGATCCGGCGCCGGCGCGACGAAGCCGAGCTGGATCACCTGACTGCCCAGCGCGGTGGCCGCGTCCCACAGACCCGTCCAGCGCGCGACCGCGGCTTCGGCCCACTTCTCGACGGCGGCGGCATCGCCCGGCACCGCGTCCGCCGGGAGCAGATCGTGTGCGGTTCCGGCGAGGACCACGTAGCCGGGTGCGCCCCCGCGGGCGCGCAGCGGCGCGTTCTCGCCGCCGGCCAGGAGCTGTTCGATCTGCCCGAAGGGCAGGCGCCGCGGCCGCAGGAGCATCCGGTGCGGCAGCCCCGCCACGGGCAGCAACTCGTTGAGGAGGTCGGTGGTGAACGTGGCGAGCACGGCGACCTCCAGCTCCCGGAGTACCGGTTCGACCGGCGGCGGCTGCCGGGTGAGCCGGACCGACGCCCGGTACCAGGCGTCGTACCCGGCCGCCGGGCCGGGCGCGGTGACCGCGAGGTCGGAGGCGTTCGAGGCGTAGGACGTCATCGGAACCTTCCATGGACGGCGTCGTGGACCAAGTGGCGGCCCTCGTGCCCGGCCAGCGCGGCCAGGGCGTCCAGCAGCACGGAGTCGGCCCCCGTGGGCCGGGCCGGGCCAGACGGGGAGCCGGAGCCGGGGGCCGCGTCCGCGCGCAGCCGGGAGCGGAGCATGATGCGGGGCAGCCTGCGCCAGAGGCCGGTGGCCCGCTCCCAGTGGGTGCGGGCGGCTTCGTCCAGCAGTTCCCCGTCCTGACGGGCCGCCGCGAGCAGCAGTTCGCGCTGGCGCAGCGCCTGCCACAGGTCGTCCGCCTGGCGGTGCAGCGCGCGGGCGCCGTCGGCGCGTACCCGCTCGGCGAGCGCGTGCACGGCCGCCGCTCCGGTCAGCGGCCGGAGCGGGACGTCCGTCGGTGGCGGCGTGCCCACCTCCAGCCACCGGTACCGCGCCCCGCGCCCCACCCAGGACGTACCGGCGATGCTGCGCTCCCGCAACCAGTGCACCGGGTCACCGGCGCCGGGAAGCGCGCGCGACCACTCCTCGAGGCGTACGGCGTCCACCGGTACGCGGTGCGGACGCTGCTGGCCGCTCTCGGTGGTCATGCCCAAGGCGTCCTCCACCACGATCCCGTCGGGCGAGTGGAGCAGGGTGAACCAGTGCGGTCCGTGCCGCTGACCGTGGGCGCGCTGCCAGGGAAGACGGCGGGCGTCACCGCAGACGACGACGGCGCCGTGCCGGGCCAGTTGCTCCCGCTGGGCGTCCAGGGCCATCCGCCACCGGTCGGACCAGCGGACGACGAGCCCCAGATCGGGCAGCAGCGGGCGCGCGTGGTGCTGGAAGAGGAACAGGTCGTCCGCGGCGGACACCCCCAACACCGGGCCGCCCGCCAGCAAGGGCCGCCACCAGTGGCGCTCCCGCACGGCGAGCCACGCGGCGAGGGCCGCGCTGTAACAGGTCAGGGCCTCCGACCACGGGGCGAGCGCGGGCGGCGGCGCGGTGGCGCGAGGCCGATCGTTGGCCCTGGCCTCGTGTTCGACGGCGGCCAACGGCTACTCACCCCCCGCGGCGCACTCCAGCAGCGCCATTCCGGTCCCGGGGCGCCGGCACACGGAGACGACGCGCAGTCCCGCGGCCTCGGCCAGCCGGGTCAGCTGGGTGAGGGTGCGCTCCCGGCCGCCGACGGTGACGAGCATCCGCAGGTCGAGCATGGTCACGAGGCGGGGGTCCCCGTCCTGGTCGGTCAGGCGGTCCGCGATCAGCACCCGGCTGTCGGGTCCGGTGGCCGCGGCGGCTTCGGCGCACCGGCGCAGGACGCGCAGTGCGTCCGCGTCGTTCCAGTCGTGCAGCACGTTCGACAGGACGTAGACGTCGGAGCCGGTGGGCAGCGCGTCGAAGAAGTCCCCGCGCACCAGGTGGCACCGGTCGCGCACCCCCGCGGCGGAGAGCAGCTCCTCGGCCGCCTCAAGGGTGGCGGGCAGTTCGACCAGAGTGCCGTGCAGCTTCGGCAGGTCCGACATCAACCGGGCCAGCAGGGCGCCCGCGCCACCGCCCACATCCGTGACTCGTTCGGCCGCGGACCAGTCGTAGCCCTGGGCGATGTCCTCGAACCACGCGTCGTGCCAGCTCATCAGCGCGTCGAAGGAGCGGGCCAGTTCCGGGTCGTCGGCGAGGTCTTGCCAGAAGGGCTTGCCGTGCACCTCGGCGTAGGCGGGGCGGCCGGTGCGGACGGTGTGCAGCATGGAGCCGAAGGCGAGGTCCATGCGGCCGCCCGCCCCGCCCAGGTCCCACCACAGCCGTCGGCTTCCCGGTACGTCCTCGCGCAGCGGCTCACCGAGCTCCGTGACCATGTACCCGTCGGCGGTCTCCTCGAAGACGCCCCGCACGGCCAGATAGCGCAGCAGCCGCTCCAGCGCTTCGGCGTCGGCGCCGCACCGCTCGGCCAGCTCCCGGGCTCCCAGCGGCTTGTGGGCCGTCAGGTCCGCCAGCCGCAGAGTGGCCGCGACGCGCAGCGCCCAGGGTGTGATCAGGTCGGCCATCATCGTGAGCGGCGGCGGACTGGTGTGTGCCATCGGGTCTCCTCACCTCGGTGCGGTGCCGCCGCGCCCTCGGGGCACTGCGGGCGGCTGTGAGGGAGCATCGCGGGTGCCTCTGGAGTGGCCGTCAAGGACGCTTCAAGCGGGCCGACGGGCGGGCCCGTTGGCGCCGGGGGCGGCAGCCCCATGACCCCCGAGGCACACCCACGCCCTTCGTCGGGCCCCCGAGGCGCCCCGGACCCGAAGCACCCCCGAAGCGCCGTCGAGCACTCCCGAGAGACCGCCGAGGGCCCGCTGAAGCCCCTGAAGAGCCGTCGACACGGCCGTTCCCCCTGGGCTGCCCCAGCCTTGAAGCCGCCTGGACGACCCGCTGACAGCGTGGGGGCGCAACCTCATGTGTCCGCCGCGCCTTGGCGCCGAGCCGAAAGGACGTCCCGTGGTCGTGGAAGTGGTCGAGGAAGAGGAATCTGTCCCGGTCCTGATCGTGGGGGGCGGCCCGGTGGGACTCGCCACCGCGCTCTTCCTGGGGCGCCTTGGCGTCCCTTGCGCGTTGGTGGAACGTCGGGCCACCACCTCGCCGCTCACCCGGTCCACCGGAGTGCACGCCCGCAGCATGGAGCTGTTCCGGATGGCCGGGGTGGACAAGGACATCCGCAAGGAGGGCATGGTGCTGGTCCCGCCCGAGGTGGCGGCGAAACAGCCTCCCGGCGGCGACCTGATCCCGCGCGTCATCCTCCGCGCCCCCTCACTGGACCGGCTGGAGGAGGCCCAGGTCGTCGAGATGGGGGAGCGGTACTCACTCGACCTCAGCCCCGCGCTGCCCGTGTGGTGCGGGCAGGACCTGCTGGAGCCGGTCCTGCGACGCGGCGCGGAGCGCCTGGGCTCGGACATCCGGTTCCACCACGAACTGACCGGCGTCGAGCAGCGCGACGGGCACGTCCACGCGACCGTCACCGACCACTCCGCCAACCGCTCCTACCGCGTCAGGGCCCGCTACCTGGTCGCGGCCGACGGGCCCCGCAGCCCGCTGCGGGAGCGGCTGGGCATCGAACGCTCGGGCCACGGACTGCTCCAGCGGATGGTGAGCGTCGTCTTCCGGGCCGATCTGCGCCACGTCGTCGGGGACCGCAGGTTCATCCTCACCTTCGTCCACGGCCGTGACTTCCAGGGCGTGGTGGTCTGTCTCAACGGCCGCGACCGCTGGATGGTGTGGACGGGCTACCCGGCGGAGAGCGCGATCCGGCCCGCCGACTTCGGCACGGACGACCACCTGCGGATGGTGAAGGCCGCCATCGGCCGTGAGGACCACGACGTCACCATCGAGGGCGCCTTCCCGTGGACGTCGGAACACCTCGTCGCCGACCGGTTCCGGGACGGCGGCGTCTTCCTCGCGGGCGACGCCGCCCACACCCATCCGCCGCACGGCAGCTTCGGCGCCAACACCGGCATCCAGGACGCCCACAACCTCTCCTGGAAGCTCGCCGCCGTCCTGCGCGGCTGGGCGGGTGACGGACTCCTGGACAGCTACGAGGCCGAGCGCCGGCCGGTCGCGTTCGCCACGGCCGACCAGGCGCTGCTCCGCGAACGCAACCGCTCCACGGCCCACCGCGACCCCGGCTTCCGCGACTTCCCGACCGTGATCCTCGGCTACGGGTACGCCTCCACGGCCGTGGACCGCGACAAGCACGACGCGGACGGCCCGCTGCCGACGCGGATGACGCGGACGGCGACGCCCGGGTTCCGGGTGCCGCACGTCCGGCTGCGCCGCGGGGGCGCGGAGCTGTCGACGCTGGACCTGTGCGACGAGGCGTACGTCCTGCTCGTCGGCGACACCGAGCGCGACGCGTGGCACCGGGCCGCCCTGGACCTCGCCGAGAAGGGGCCGGTGCCGCTGCGGTCGTACCGGGTGGGGCCGGACGGGGAGGTGGACCTGACCGCCGAGGAACGGGCCGCCGGGTCCGCCGCGCGGCTGGTCGCGCCGGGGCCGCTGCTGCTCCGCCCGGACGGCTTCGTCGCCTGGCGCGGCACGGACGCCGACGCCACCGGCCCCGACCGGGTACGGGACCACGCCGCACACCTGCGAAGGCTGCTCGGCCGACTGCTCGACGCCGCCACGGCCTGAGCCACCCGCCCGGCCCCCCGCCTTCGCCCCGACTTCTGAGGAGCACCCTCCATGACCGACGCATTCGACATCGGCCCCGCACCGCTGGCCCAGACGGATTCGACCACCCCCTTCAGCGCCGCCGCCGACGTACGGAGGCTGACCCAGTCGCTCTGGTCGAGCGCGCTCGTCCAGGCCGCTGTGGACCTCCGCCTCGCCGACCTGGTCGGCGAAGGGGCCGTACGCCTGGCCGACCTCGCCGAGGCGGCCGGTGCCGAGCCGGCGGCGCTGCGGCGGCTGCTGCGGGCCCTGTCCGCGCACGGCGTCTTCCGCAGGACGGGCGACGACGAGTACGCCCACACGCCCTTCTCCCGCTGTCTGGCGTCCGACGCGCCCGGCAGCGTGGCCCATCTCGTGGGCCTGGCCGGGTCGGACTGGACGTGGACCGTCTGGCACCGGCTCGCGGACACGGTCCGTACCGGCGAACCGGCGTTCCGCACCGCTTTCGGCAAGGACGTCTACCGCTACTTCGCCGAGGACGACCCGCAGGCCGGTGCCGTCTTCAACCGGGCCATGGTGGAGTCCGCCCGCTGGACCAGCGGGCCGGTGCTGGACGCGCTCGACCTGACGGGGACGGGCACGGTCGCCGACGTGGCCGGCGGCAGCGGCAGCCTGCTGCGGCTGCTCCTCGAACGCCACCCCAAGGTCTCGGGGGTGCTCATCGACGCCGAGCAGGTGCTCGGGCAGGCGGAACCCGCGCTCACCCAAGGCCCGCTCGCCGCCCGGTGCTCCCTGGTGCCGGCCGACATCCGCAAGGAACTCCCGGTAGCCGCCGACCTCTACCTCATGCGGCAGGTCATGCACATCTGGAACGACGAGGAGTGCGTCCAGGTCCTCTCGCACTGCGCGTCCGCCGCGCCGCCCGGGGCCCGGATCGTCGTCGTGGAGCACCTGCTCGCCGACGGGCCCCGGCGGGACTCCACCTTCAGCAGCCTGCTCGACGTCCAGATGATGCTGCTCGGCACCGGACGCGAGCGCACGGAACGGGAGTTCGCCGCTCTCTTCGAAGCCGCGGGACTGCGCTACGAAGGCGTCACCCGGATACCTTCCCCGTTGCAGCTGATCACCGCCAGGGCCCCTGGCTGAGCCGCCGGGACAGCACACCGCCGGCCACGAGTCACCGTGGCCGGCAGTGTGCTGCCGCGAGGGGCGCCCGGATGGTCGTACGGGTCAGCGGTCCGGCCCTGCCCGGACCGAGCCGCCACCACCCGGCCGACGACCCCGCGGCATCGTGCCCGGCCGTCTCAGCACGGGCGGCACTCCAGCACGGTCCACCGCCCCGTGGGCGGCGTGGACACCAGGGAGAAGCCGCCCGCCTCGAACAGAGCCCGCCACTGCTCCAAGGTGCGCTCGCGCCCCCCGAAGACCACCAGCATGTCGACGTCGAGGAACCGGGCGTGGTCCCACGCGTTGGGCGGCCCCATCACCTGCTCCAGGACGAACAGCCGCGAGCCGGAGCCCGCGGTGACGGACTCGCGGACGCGGCGGAGTAACTTCTCGGCCTCGTCGTCGGACCAGTTGTGCAGGATGCCGCGCAGCAGGTAGGCGTCCGCGCTCGGCACCGGGGCGGTGAAGAAGTCCCCGGCCACGATGTCGACGCGCTCGCCCACCCCGCGCTCGGCCAGCAGCGCCGGGGCGCGGTCCACCACGTGCGGCAGGTCGAAGAGCGTGCCGCGGGCCTCGGACGCCCGAGCGAGACAGTCGGCGAGGAACCCGCCGCGGCCGCCGCCGATGTCGGTGATCCGGGCGAACCGCTCCGGCCGGATGGCGTCCAGGTGCATCGGCACCAGCCGCGCGCTGAGCGCGGTCATCGTCTCGTCGAAGAGGGCGCCCGCCACCGGATCGGCGCGCAGGTGGTCCCACAGGGGCATGCCGAACGCCTCGACGGAGGCGGGCTCGCCGGTGCGCAGACTGTGCAGGATCTCCCGGTAGGGAGCCGCCACCGTCTCGCTGCCGCTGTGCCGCACCAGCGCGCGGACGCTGTCGGGGGTGTCGGAACGCAGCCCCTGGGCCAGCGGCGTCAGGGCGAACGTGTCGGCGGGGCCCTCGGCGAAGACGCCCACGGCCGCGGCGGCGCGCAGGAGGCGCCCCAGCGGGCCGGGAGCCGTCCCGCTGAGGGCCGCCAACTCACCCACCGGAAGCGGCCCTTCGGCCAGCAGATCGGCCACGCCCACCTCGCTCAGCGCCCACACCACCCGGGCCAGCCGCGCGCCCCCGGCCAGCCACAGGAGCCGCTGCCCGTGCAGATCGTCGGGACCGGCGGACACGACGGGCGCCGCGACGGGCTCACCCGCACGACGAGCGACCGTACGGGGCCGGGTGTCACCCCGGGACTCCGCCGCAGCCTGCTCGACAAGGGCCGCGATGCGGCGCATCTCACGGCGCGAGGTGACGTTGAGGTGGTCGACCATCTCGGCGTCGTTCACATGGGCGTCCGGCTTCATGGCGAAGTCCTGCCGCCAGCGCATCACCACCCCGCCGCCCTCCGCGGGGCGGTAGTCCCAGCGCAGGTTCATGTACGAGAAGGGCCCGGTCTCGACGCGCCGCGCCCGTACGGTGCGGGTGAGCGGATCGGGGGTGCGCTCGGAGACCCAGCTCCAGACGCGCCCCTGCTCGTCGGGGCGCATGGTGAGCCGGAACCGCACGGTGGCCCCGTCCCGCGACAGCACCTCGGCCGCCGCGTACTCGTCGAACAGCTGCGGCCAGGACGCGACGTCGTTCGTCATGTCCCACACCAGGTCCATCGGGGCGTGCACGATCACACTGTTGTCCGTCTGCGCCGCCATGGCTCAGCCCGCCGTGAGCTGGGCGTTGACGTAGTCGATCAGCGCCGCGGGAGTGCGCAGTTCGGCGGCGGCGTCCTCGGGAATGCTCACCGCGTACTTGTCCTCCAGCTGGATGGTCATCTGGAGCTGCGCGAGCGAGTCGTAGCCCATGTCGCCGAAGGGGGTGTCCGCGGTGCCCGGGTCCTTCCAGTCGACGCCGTCCGCCACTCCGGAGGCGCTCTCCAGGACCTGGCGCAGGTCCTCCAGGGTGATGCCGTGGGCGCTGCTCATGAGCCGCCGCCTTTCCTCTGGTGGGTTGTGTCGGTCGTGTTCGCTGTGTCCCGGTGGATTTCCGGTGCTCGGTGTCCGGGCTCGTCGGCCGCGCGCAGGACCAGCGCGGCGTTGAACCCGCCGTACCCCCGTGCCAGTACCAGCGCGTTGCGCAGCGGGCGCTCGCGCGGCCCGCCGGTGACCAGGTCGAGCCGGTACGCGGGGTCCGGCTCGGACACGCCGGTGGTCGGGGGGATCACGTTCCGGTGCAGGGCGAGCAGCGCGGTGGCGATGTCCAGCGCGGCTCCGGCGTACAGGCGCCCGGTCATGCTCTTGGGGGCGGTGACCGGCACCCCGTAGGGGCCGAACACCTCTGCCAGGGCGCGGGCCTCCCGGGCGTCGTGCTCGGGCACCCCCGTCGCGTCGGCGAACACCACGTCGATGTCGCCCGGTGCGAGCCCGGCGTCGGCGAGCGCGCCCGTGACGGCCCGGCGCAGTGCGGGCGGGCGGGGCGAGCCCGGGGGCGGGTCGGTCGTGGCGGCGTAGCCGCCGAGGCGCCCGTACACCTGGGGCGCGCCGCGTCGGCGAGCGGCCTCGGCCGGCTCCATGACGAGGACGGCGCCGCCTTCTCCGGGGACGTAGCCGCGCGCCTGCCGGGCGAAGGGGAGGTAGGCGCGGGCCGGGTCCGGCTCGGTGCTGAGCAGCCCGGTCGCGAGCTGGGTGACGAAGCCCCAGGGCGACAGGGAGGCGTCGGTGCCCCCGGTGAGGACCATCGCACCGCCGTCCCGCAGGACGCGGCGGGCCTGCGCCGCGGCGTCGATGCCGCCCGCCTGCTCGGTCGCCAGGACACCGCAGTGCCCGCGCAGCTTGTGCCGGATGGAGATCTGGCCGGTGCTCGCCGCGTAGAACCAGGCGATGGAGTGGTAGGCGCTGACGGCCCGGCCGCCCCGCGTCCACAGGTTCTCCAGCTGGTGCTGGCCGAACTCGAAGCCGCCGGAGGAGTTCGCCGTGACCACGGCGCCGCCGTACTCCCCGAGGTCCGCGGGGTCCAGCCGGGCGTCCTGGAGCGCCCACTGGGCGGCGGCCAGCGCGAAGTGCGTCATCCGGTCGGTCTCCGGTACGAGCCGGCTGGGCACGGTCCCGAGAGGGAAGTCGGCCACCTGGCCCGCGAGCCGCACCGGGTAGCGGGACGGGTCGAACCGGCTGATCGGGCCGATGCCGCTGGTCCCGGACAGAACGGCCCGCCAGTACGCGTCCACGCCGATGCCGTTCGGTGCGATGACGCTCATCCCGGTGAAGACGGGCTCGGCCGCCGCGGCCGTGCGCTCGCCGGTGCCGGATGCCGTGGTGGTCGTCGTCATCGTCGGCCTCCGGGCGCGCCGAGGGCGGTCAGCAGCACCGCCGTCTGGAAGCCGCCGAATCCGCTGCCCACGCTCAGCGCCGCGTCGACCCGCCGCGAACGGGCCTCCAGGGGTACGTAGTCCAGGTCGCAGGCCGGGTCGGGGGTGTGGAGGTTGGCGGTCGGCGGGACGACCCCGTGCCGCACGGCGAGCGCGCACGCGGCGAGTTCCAGCGCGCCGATGGCTCCCAGGGAGTGGCCGAGCATCGACTTCAGGGAGCTGACCGGGACGTCGTGCGCGTGGTGCCCGAGGGCGCGTTTGAAAGCGTTGGTCTCGTGGACGTCGTTCTGCTTGGTGCCCGAGCCGTGCGCGTTGACGTAGTCCACGTCCGTCGGATCGAGCCGGGCGTGCGCCAAGGCGGCGGTGATGGCCTCGGCCATCTCCCAGCCGTGCGGCTGGAGCCCGGTCATGTGGGTGGCGTTGGCGCGGCTCGCGTAGCCGGCCAGCTCCGCGTAGACGTGGGCGCGGCGCCTGCGGGCGTGGTCGGCCTCCTCCAGGACCAGCACGGCCGCGCCCTCGCCGAGCACGAACCCCTGTCGGTCCCGGTCGAAGGGGCGGGAGGCCCCGCCGGGGTCGTGGTTGCGCGGTGACGTGGCGCGGATAGCGTCGAAGCAGGCCACGGAGATGGGGGAGATCGGCGCGTCCGACGCACCGGCCACGACGACGTCGGCGCTGCCCTCCTCGATGAGGCGGCTCCCGTGACCGACGGCGTCGAGGCCCGAGGTGCAGCCGGTGGAGACCAGGGCGCTGGGCCCCTCGGCCCGCGCCGCCCAGGCCACTTCGCTCGCCAGCGTGCTCGGCACGTGGTAGCCGTACAGGTGTGGCACCGCGTAGGCGGGGTCGACCTCCCAGAGCCGGCCGCCGTCGCTGACCACCAGGTACTCGCGCTCGAGCCCCATCGTGCAGCCGCAGGCGCTGCCCATGCTGACCGCCGTACGGGCGGGGTCACCGGCGTCCGTGTCCAGGCCGCTGTCGGCGAGCGCCTCGCGGGCGCTGACCACCGCCAGTTGGACCGTGCGGTCCATGCGGCGGACCTCCTGCGGGCTCAGTCCCGCGCGCGCCGGGTCGAAGTCGCACTCGGCCGCCATGCGTGACCGGAACGGCTCGGGGTCGAAGAAGGTGATGGTGCGGGTGGCGGTGCGGCCGGAGGTCAGCAGGTCCCAGAAGGCCTTGGTGCCGGGCTCGCCCGGGGCGACCACCCCGATGCCGGTGATCACGGCCCGCCGCCCGTTCACCGGGGCACCTCCGCCGTGCTCCCGGGGGCCGCGACCGACGGCGGGGGCGCCGCCGGTTCGGGCACCGGCTCGGTGTCCACGTGCCCCAGTTCCGGGCTGGGGGCCAGCGGGCAGATGTGGAAGACCAGGAACGCCTCCTCGTCACCCGCGTTGTCCATCCGGTGCCGCTGGCCGCGGCGGATGAGCAGCGCATCACCGGGCTCCAGACCGATGGGTTCGCCGTCGACCCGGACCCGGATCCGGCCGCTGACCGCGTACAGGAACTCGTCGGAGTACGGGTGGTAGTGCTCGGAAAGGCACTCGCCGGGCGCGAGCAGCATGGTGCCGGAGAAGCCCTCGGCTCCCGGTGCCCGCCCTGGGGTGAGGAGTATGCGCACCTCGGCGCCCTGGCGGCGGCTCGGGGGCACGTCGCGCGTCGCGACCTTGGTGGGACTGGGAAATGGCATGACGTGTCGTTCCTCCACGGGAGCTCGGCGGTCGGCGGCGCGTGCTGGCCCGCCCTGGTCCAGGACCGGGCCGTGACCCGAAACGTGCGCGAGCACGTCACGTTGCCAGCTGCCCTTCAAGCGGGCTTCAAGCCGCGGTGCACGGATCTCGCAGCGGAGCTGGAGACCGGGACCACCGTCGCGGGACGCGGTGCCGCGAGGGAGGGGTGGTGTCACCGCTGGACGGCGGCGAGTGCGGTGGCCGCCAGAGCGAACAGGGCGAGCGCGGTACGCAGTTGGTGCCAGCGCTTCCACCGCGGACGGGGGTCGCGCCAGGCGGCGGGCAGCGCCGCACTGTCCACGTCGCGCACCTGTCGGCGCAGCAGGGGCACGGCCACCAGCTGGGAGACGAGAGCGGTGCCCAGCAGTCCCGCGGCGGCAAGGCCGTGCAGCCAGCGCTGCGCGGCGCTGTCGCCGATGCCGGCGAGGACGGCGCTGGTCACCAGGGAGCCCAGGACCAGCAGCGGCATCGTCGGCTCGTAACGCCGGTCCAGGCGCTGATGGGTCCACACGTACCGCTCGGGTGACATGGAGGCGAAGACCGGGATGCCGGCGAGAACGACCTCCGACATGATCCCGGCCGCGACTCCGGTGGCGAGGAGCGTCAGGACGGTGAGGCTGTCGGTCCACACGGGCACTCCTTGGCGTCGGCGGGTGACCTGCTGCTCCGCAGCCTGCAACCCGGCGCTCAACCCGTGGTCCGGCGCCCGTCAAGGCTTCTTCGAGACCTGCGGCGGCCGGGTCTTTCCGCCGTTGCTATTACCCTTCCAAGATTACTCGTGTATGAGTATATGGGACGAGGAGGAACTGACATGTCCCATCAGAAGGCGGGCGAGGAGACGACGGCCCGCGCCCGCACCCTGGTCCTGGCCGCGCTGCTCGCCGGCGTGTTCATGATCTTGGTGAACAACACGATCGTGAACGTGGCCGCTCCGAGCATCCAGCGCGACCTGGATGCGGCCAACAACGAGATCGAGTGGGTCATCAGCGGCTACGCGCTGGCGTACGGCCTGCTGCTCATTCCGGGCGGTCGCCTGGGCGACCGCTACGGCTACAAGCGGATGTTCCTGATCGCGGTGACGGGTTTCTCCCTCGCCTCGCTCCTGTCGGGCACCGCCACCGGACCGGCCCAGCTGATCCTGTGGCAGGTGGTGATGGGCGTGATGGCGGGCCTGATGAATCCGCAGACCCTCGCGATCATCCAGGCCGCCTTCCCGCCCGCCGAGCGCGGCCGCGCCTACGGCCTGTACGGCGCTGTCAGCGGGGTCGCCGTGGCCGTGGGGCCGCTGCTCGGCGGAGCGCTGGTGGAGTGGGACGTGGCGGGCCTGGCATGGCGGCCGGTCTTCCTGGTGAACGTGCCGATCGGCGTGCTCACGCTGGTCCTGGCCGCCCGCTGGCTGCGGCCGGCACGAGGGTCGGACGCGGCCATCGACTACGCGGGCGGCCTGCTGATGGCCGGCTCCCTGGTGCTGATCCTGGTCCCGCTGATCGAGAGCAGCTCCGTCGGCTGGCCCGCCTGGTCGATCGCCTGCCTGGTGGCCGCGCCGTTCGTGCTCAGCCTGTTCGTCCTGTGGGCGCTGCGACGGCTGCGCGCCGACCGGGAGCCGCTGTTCGACGTGCGGCTGTTCAAGAACGTGGAGTTCAGCACCGGCATCGGCATCGGGCTGCTCTACTTCGCCGGCTTCATCAGCCTGTGGTTCCTGACCTCGATCTACCTCCAGACCGGCGTGGGGCTGAGCGCCCTGGACACCGGCCTGGTCCTGCTGCCGCCCGCCGTGGGCACCGTGGCCTGCGGGATGCTGTCCGACCGGCTCTTCCGCCGCCTGGGCAAATGGCTGCTGCTGCTCGGTACCGGCCTGGCCGTGATCGGCGCCGTCGGGACCCTGTTGACGCTGCGTGCGCGCGGCGCCGACCTGGACGGTCCCGAACTCGCCGTCCCGCTCTTCGTGGTCGGCATGGGAACGGGCCTGGTCGTCGCGCCCAACGTGGACATCGTGATGTCGTCGGTCCACTGGAAGCACGCGGGTGCCTCCGGCGGCCTGCTCAACACCGCCCAGCGGGTGGGCACCGCCCTCGGCATCGCGGTGATCGGCCTTGTCTTCTTCGGGCACCTCGGGGACAACGCCTCGCGGGCGGCACGGGAGGCGGTGCCGCGCCTCGAGCAGGACCTGGTGGCGGCGGGGATGTCCCGGACGGCCGCCGAGGACTCCGCCCGGACCTTCGTCCGCTGCTTCGCCGAGACCGCGAAGGCCGACGACCCGAGCCACACACCCGCCGGCTGCCCCAAGGGCAACGACGACCGGGCGATCGGCCGGGCCTTCGACCGCGCGGCGGACACGGCCCTGCGGGAGAACTTCAACGGCGCGGCCCAGGAAGCCGCCTACTACTCCGCCGGGGCGGTGGCCCTCGCGCTGCTCCTGGTGTTCGCCCTGCCGGCACGGCAGCCGACCGGCACGGACGACTGGGAAGGCGGCGCGGGCGACTGGAGCGGCGGCGACGGTGGCGGCGGTGACTGGGACGCGAGCCACGCGCAAGGCGCCGAGCCCGGCTCGGACTCCGGCAAAGGATGGTGAGCAACCACCAGTCGGGGCCCTGCCCGCCGCACGGCCGGTGGGCGGACCCGGTCCGGAACCGTGGCCCTCATCCCTCGGCGGGCCCGGTTCCGGAGCCGTGCCCCGGCTCAGTGCCGCGGGGTGCCGAGGACTTGGCAGAACATCAGCGGATTGCCGTCCGGGTCCCGGAAGGACGCCATGCGGAGCGTGCCGGGGATGACCTTGGTGGGCCCCTCGAAGCGGACTCCGCGCTCCTCGAGGCGGGCCCGTTCCCGGTCCAGGTCCAGCACGCCGAAGGTGAGGGTGGCGCCTCCGGCGGCGTTCACCTCGTCCATCCGGTAGAGACCGAGCGCCACCCTGGCGACGCCGGTGCCCAGCTCGCACCAGCCGACCTCGTCCAGCGTGTACTCGACCTTCAGGCCGAGCATGTCCTCGTACCAGGCGACGGACTTCGCCAGGTCGGTCACCCCGATCCAGGGAGTCAGTACGCCGTCGTAGGAGGGGCCGTCGTCTGCCCCCGCGGGCCGGGCGTGATGCTGGTCCGTCATCTCAACCGCTCCAGGTGTAGAAGGGCCGCAGGTGGGAGTCCTCGAAGGCCGGGCGAGCCGGGTCGTACGGCTTGAGCAAGCGGGACAGCGGCGCGTCGATCTCCGTGAACGCCGGGTCCTCGCGGGCCGCGTAGAGCCTGGGGACGAAGTCGCTGTCCGCCGCGATCAGATGCAGGTACACGCCCTGGAACTCGAACAGCTCGCGTCGGCGTATCCCCAGCCGCTCGGGGAGGCCGCTCGTCCGGTCGTGCCGGTCGAAGAGCGCGGCGACTTCGGCGGTGTCCCGAGGGTCGATTCTGCGCAGCATCAGCGCCTGGTGGATCTGCATGGGGCGTTCTCCTTCAGTCGGCTGCCGCCTGAGCGACACACGGTGGCAGCCGTCGGTCCAGGGCCTCTGAAGAGCCGCGCAGCGCGCCCTCAACGCCCGTACGACGCCCCGTGAGGGCGGTGCGGAGAGGGCCGGGACAGGATTGCTCGCACGCGTGCACTCGTGTAAGACTTCCCTGTGAACAGCACTCGATTGTTCGTTCTGGGCACGCTGGTCTCCTCCGGCCCGATGCACGGCCACCAGATCCGCCGCCAGGCCCAACTCGACCGCACCGAGCTGTGGACGAGCGTCAAGCCCGGCTCGCTGTACGGGGCCTTGCACCGCATGGAGGTGGAAGGCGTCGTGCGCGCGGTGCGCACCGAGCGCTCCGGCCAGCGCCCGGCCCGCACGGTGTACGAGATCACGGACGCGGGCCGCCGGGAGTACGACGCCCACCGCGACGAGGCACTGCGCACGGTGCGGCTGCCCCCGGACCCCGTCGACCTCGCCCTGCAGAACACCGACGACCTGCCCCCGGAGCATCTGCGCGTCCTGGTCGAGGACCGCTGCACCGAGCTGGAGTCGCAGCTCAGGAGCTGGATGCACCTGTGGCAGGTGGCCGACATCCACCTGGGGGGGCTGGAGCGGATGAGCTTCCGCCACACCGAACTGCGTCTGCGCGCCGAACTGCAGTGGCACCAGGAGCTGCTCGACGGTCTCGACAAGGCGCTGAGCGAACCGGCGCCGCAGGACGCTCCGCCCGTGGGCGAGTCCGGCTCCGCCCCGCCGACGTAACCGCATCGAGGGAAGGCAGCCCCGTCATGACTGAGTTACGCACGATCCTCGTCACCGGTGCCACCGGGCTGCAAGGCGGTGCCGTCGCGCGAGCCCTGCTCGCCCGGGGCTATCGGGTGCGTGCCCTGACCCGCGCTCCCGACGGTCCGGCGGCTCGTGAACTGGCGAGAGCGGGGGCCGTGCTGGTGGCCGGGGACTTCGACGACCCGGCTTCGGTGGGGGCAGCCGCCGAGGGCGCCGACAGCGTGTACCTCATGAGCACGCCGCTGGAGCAGGGACCGGCCGCGGAGACCCGGCAGGCGCTCGGTGCGCTGGAGGCCGTCGTGGCCGCGGGTGTCCGTCAGGTCGTCCACGGGTCGGCCGCCGCGGCCGACCAGCACACCGGCATCGACTGGTTCGACAGCAAGATCCCGATCGAGAAGGCCGTGCGGCAGGTGCCGTCGCGCTGGACGATCGTCGCGCCGGTGGTGTTCATGGACGTGGTCCGGGCGCCCCATGTGATCGCCGCGCTGCGGTACGGGCAGTTGGCCATGGCGCTGCCCAGCGACCGTCCGTTGCAGTACGTGGACGTACGCGACATCGGCGGCTTCGTGGCGCAGGTGGTCGAGCGGCCGGAGGAGTTCAGCGGTCAGCGGGTGGAGATCGCGTCCGACCGGCTCACGGGGCCGCAGCTCGCGGCCGTGCTGGCCGGGGCCGCCGGTCGGCCGGTCAGCTATGCCGAGATGGAGCTCGAGCAGTTGCGTGCCTACGGCGGCGAGCAACTGGAGACGATGTTCCGCTGGTTCGCGCGGGTGGGATTCTCGGTGGACGTGCCAGCCCTGCACACCAGGTATCCGGAGGTGGGCTGGCACGACTTCGCCGCTTGGGCCGGGGCCCAGGACTGGAGCGAACTCGATGCTCGGGAGTGAGCGCATGCTGTCCCGACTACCGCGTCAGCTCTGCCGGCTCCAGCTCAGTTCCGAGTGGTCGAGCTGCGTCCGTCTCCTGTCGGTCCGGTCCGGTCCGGTTCTGTCCAGCCGGTACTCACCGGCGTGCGACATCCCGGGGGCCGGCGTCGGCACGGGCAGGGCGGTCGTCTCCTCCCGCTGCGGCTGCCGGAGCAGGTCCTCCGCGCCCCGGTCCAGTTCGCCGATGAGGATGCGGCGTTGGATGAGCTCCAGTTCGGGGGTCGGCTCCAGAGCGAACTCCTTGAGCATCCGCCGGGCCGTTTGATAGGTCTCCAGCGCCTCGACGCGTCGGCCGCACTGCGCGAGCGCTGTCATGAGTCTTCCGTGGAACCATTCGTTCCATGGTGAGGCGGAAATCATCGCTCGAAGGTCGGGTATGACTTCGCGATACCGACCGGCTTGCATATCTGCTTCGATGCGCAATTCGAGCGCTCGTTCCCGCTCCTCCTGTAAATGAACGATGTTGGCTCCCAAGAGGGGGCCCACCGAGATGTCCGCGAGAGTCGGGCCGCGCCACATGTCAAGGGCGCTGCGCAATAGCGCCGCCGCCTCGGCCGGTCGGCCGGAGTCCAGAAGGCCGCGGGCCTTCTTGGTGCGTGCGGTGAATTCCAGTGCGTCCAACTGCTCATCGGCGATCCGCAGAATGTAGCCGCGGGACCGGGTGGCCAGTATTTCCGTGCCCGTTGTCTCCGTGTGCGCGTTGAACAGCTTGCGCAGCGTGTAGACATAGGTCTGGACCGTGGTCAGGGAGGTCCTCGGCGGGTGCTGCCCCCACAGCTCCTCCGCCGCGGCGTCCACACTCACCATCTGATTGGCCCTCAGCAGAAGGAGTGCCAACATGTGCCGTACTTTAGGTGCCGAGATGCTGACGGGGCGCCCGTCGTGCTCCACCTCGAGGGTGCCCAGGATGGAGAACTGCATCATTTCCCCCTTCGAGTATGCAAACCACTACCACCAGTGCGGCTGCGTCACGGGAGTTCCTACGTGTTCGATCCCCGTCGTCGAAACGGCGCGAACGGGCCAAGTGGCGTAATTTGCAGCGCAGATGATGGGAATTGCGCCGTATCCCATGGGAGCATATGTGACCCTATCGCGCAAGGATGGTCCGGTCTCAATGGAATGGCACTTTCTGGGTGATCTTGCACGTCGGATTCCGCTTGTGAGTAATGGGCAGAGTGGCCGCCAAACCACCTGCTCTGATCACTGAAAACCGACTGTCAGGCTCCTGTGGAGAGGTTTCCGTTTCAGTGCTCGTCATTTCTGTTGCTATTGATCGACTGCCTGCGGATGCGAAGGTGGCGCGTGGTGCGCCGGGGTGCCTGAGGCGCGCCCGGAGGTTCGTGGGCGTCATCGCTGCGATCTCTTCGTGTGTCCTGAGCGCCGTGTGACGGGGAATCACGTCGAGGTGTGGCATGAACGAGGCTGCCCCGGAGTCCAGAACGGGTCACGTTCTGGACGGCGTCGCCCGGCCCGCTTCCTCCGCCACTCCTGGTCCGGACCGATGCCGCGTGCTTCGTCCATACCATCCACGGCCCGGGTGCAGCAGTGATCCTCCTGCCCTTGCGGGCGTCGGCCCACCGGTCCATATCCGGGGATGAGCGAAGTGATCCGGTTCGACTGCCGTACGTGGGAGTCTCCCGAATCGGAGATGAATGATGCGCCGTCGCCCCTGATCCGGATGAGGTGGTTTGGCACGGGTGGCTGACTGAGTCCGAGCTGCGGCGGGCTCTGCAGCAGTGGACCTTCACTCCTGATAGCCAGGCGGTTTTCGATCGATAGCTTGCTTGTTGTGCTGGTCCGGCTTCTGCGCAGGAACGGTGCTCATGAGTTGGGTCAGGGGGCGAAGCCGTCGGTGGTCCCGAGTTCGCGTGGCGTGGGGACGCCTGGGGTTGGTGTGTCCGCGAGATGCTCGGCCTTCTTGTAGGCCGCGGTGAGCGTGCGCTGCAGGATCGCCGCGTAGTAGCGGGTGCTGGCCGGATGTTTGTGGCCGAGCCATTGCCGCAGGTCGTTGAGGGTTAACGGCGCGCGGGCGTGGAGGAGTTGGTGGCAATAGTGGCGCGGGCCCGGTGACGGGTCAGGGCGCCGCGGGAATCTGTCTGCGGGACCCCGAACTTTCGGCAGAGAGCCGGGAGAATGTTGTGGTTGAGGTAGCCCTTGTGTCCCCGGTGGCAGAACAGGTGCTGCCGCTTCTCGCCGGTTTCGCGATCGGCCAGGTCAGGCTGAGGTGGCCGGATGAGTTTCCCTGCGTCGATGAGCTGGCCGACGACGGGGTCGACCGGCTTGTTGAACGGCCGGGACGTCTTGTTCTGCGGAATGTGCAGCAGACAGATGGTGAAGAGCTCTCCGCTGGTGTCGTCGGTGCCCTCGTCCCAGGCAACGCAGTCCAGTTCGAGGCGGCGGAACTCGTCGACACGGGAGCCGCCGAACAGCCAGACCGCCACCATGTCCGGGGGCGGGGTAGGGATCCTGGCCGACGATCAGGACGCGTACCTCGTCGAACGGCTGCGGAAGGCGCGCAGCACATTCACTCTCGAGGGGAGATAGGTGCGTCCGGCGCCGATCTCCGCGCGCAGGAAGTCACCCATGGAGGCGATCTGTTCGGCCACCGGCTCCAGGGCCTTGGCCGCCCGAGGGCCCCCGCCCCTCGCCGGGGGCCGGGGCGTCGCGCCCGGCCGGGACCTCAGCCGCGCCAGGGCCGCGGTCGCGGCAGCCAGCCGGGGACGGCGCGGCGGTACCGCTCGTACTCCGCGCCGTGGGCGCGCAGCAGGGCCGGCTCCTCGTACCACCTGGCGAAGGCGGCCATGACCGCGCCCGCGACCACGGCGTAGACCAGCAGGACCGGCCGGGCCAGCAGCAGGCCCTGCCCGGCGATGGCGGTCACCACGGCGACGTACATCGGATTGCGCACGTGCCGGTACAGGCCGCCGACGACCAGGTGCTCGGTCGGTGCCACCGGTGCCGGGGTGCCGAGGCCCTCGGTCACGAACCGCACGAAGGTGTGGACGAGCACCACCGCCCCGGCCGCGAGCGCGACCCCGCCGAGCACCCGCACCGGCAGCCACCAGTGCCCGGACTGCCACCGCGTGAGCCACCACGGCACCAGCCCGGCCACCGTGCCGGGGGCGAGCGCCATGAACACCGAACTGCCCGTCGCCGCCGCCGACTTGCGCATGACGCCAGTATGGGCGCGGAACCGGGTGCGGGAAGCCCCCGGTCACGCGACCACGGCGGCGCGGACGCACAGCACGTCCGGCAGGTGCGTGACGAGCTCCTGCCAGGTGTCGCCGTCGTCCGCCGACGCGTACACCTCGCCGTTGCGGTTGCCGAAGTACAGGCCCGCCGGGTCCGCGCCGTCGGTGCACATGGCGTCCCGCAGCACCGTGCCGTAGTGGTCGCCCTGGGGGAGGCCCTCGCCGAGCGGCTCCCAGCTCTTGCCCGCGTCCCGGGTGCGGTAGACGCGACAGCGGTGGCCCGCGGGGACCCGGTCCGCGTCCGCGTTGATCGGGAAGACGTACGCGGTGTCGGCGCGGTGCGGATGCGCGACCGCCGCGAAGCCGAAGTCCGACGGCAGGCCCTCGCCGATGTCGGTCCAGTGGGCGCCCGCGTCGTCGCTGCGGTACACCCCCCAGTGGTTCTGGAGGTAGAGCCGGTCGGGGTCGGCCGCGTCCTTGGTCACCTTGTGCACGCACTGGCCGAACTCCGGGTTCGGCTCGGGCAGGAACACCGCGGAGACGCCCGCGTTCGACGGGGACCAGCTCGCGCCGCCGTCCCGGGTGCGGAACACGCCCGCCGCCGACACCGCGACCGTCACCGCGTCCTTGTCACGGGGGTCCGTCAGGATCGTGTGCAGGCCCTCGCCGCCGCCTCCCGGCTGCCACTGCGAGCGCGACGGGTGCTCCCACAGCGGGCGGACGAGGGAGAAGCTCTCGCCGCGGTCCTCCGAGCGGTAGAGGGCGGCGGGCTCCGTGCCCGCGTACACCACGTCCGGCTCCGCCGCGGCGGGGTGCAGCTGCCAGACCCGCTCCAGCGATGCGCCGGTGTCCTTGGGGAACTTCACCGCGGGCTGTGACGGCTCGGTCCAGGTGCGGCCCAGGTCGTCGGAGTGGAACACCGACGGGCCCCAGTGCGCGCTGTCGCCGCCGACCAGGAGGCGGGGCGCGGGGGCGCGGGTGTCGATCGCGATCGAGTAGATCGCCTGGGCGTTGAAGTACGGCGCGTCGTCGAACCGCCACGCGCCGTCGGAGCGGCGGGCGATGAAGAGGCCTTTGCGGGTGCCGATGGTGAGCAGGACGTCAGCCATGCCTCGCACCTTTCCGGACGTCGTTGTCTCAGGTACGGCTCAGTCTGCACCCGGGCACTGACAATCTCCCCCGGACGGCGTGTCGGCGCTGGTCAGGACGGGTTTGCCGGTCCTGCGCCGCCCCCCCGCGGCCATGCTCAGGCGCCGGAGTCGCCGACCGGCCCGCGCAGCTGCTCCGCCACCGCCGCGATCGCCTCCGGGCCCACCCGGCAGCAGCCGCCGATCAGCCGCGCCCCCGCCGCGCGCCACGTCGAAACCTGCGCGGCGGTGAAGCGGGACGGGCCCCGCCAGGAGCGTGTCCCCGCGTCCCAGGTCTCGCCGGAGTTGGGGTAGACCACCACCGGCTTCCCGGTGACACGCGCGGCCAGGGACACGGCGGCGTCCGCGTCGCGCGGGTCGCAGCAGTTGACGCCCACGGCCAGGATCTCGTCGGCGTCCGCCGCCAGGGCGAAGGCCTCGGCCAGGGGCTGGCCCGCGCGCGTGCGGGTGCCGGAGACGCTGTACGAGAGCCAGGCGGGCACGCCGAGGCCGCGGACCGCGCGGAGCAGCGCGCGGGCCTCGTCGGTGTCCGGAACCGTCTCCAGGGCCAGGACGTCCGGCGCGGCGTCGGAGAGGACTTCCAGACGGGGCCGGTGGAAGCGCTCAAGGGCGGCCACGCTCAGGCCGTAGCCGCCGCGGTACTCCGAGCCGTCGGCCAGCATCGCCCCGTACGGCCCCGCCGACGCGGCGACCCACAGCGGGCGGCGCGCGCCGGTGCGGGCGGCGGCCTCGCGGGCCAGCGTCACGCTCAGGCGGAGCAGCTCGGCCGTGCTGACGGCGTCGACGCCGTACCGTGCGAAGCCCTCGAAGGTGGCCTGGTAGCTCGCCGTGATGACGACGTCGGCGCCCGCCTCGTAGTACGCGCGGTGCGCCGCCCGCACCGCGTCCGGGCGCTCGGCGAGCAGCCGCGCCGACCACAGGTCGTCGGACAGGTCGTGCCCGGCGGCGGCCAGCTGGTTGGACAGTCCCCCGTCGAGCACCAGCGGGCCGCGCGCGAGGGCCGCCGCCAGGCCCGCCGCACCGCCGCCTCCCGTGCCCGCCCCCGTACTCGCTGCCTGGTTCATACCGCCGACGCTAGCCGAGGAGCGGTAAGAGGGAAGTGACAGGCGACCTGATGGTCCGCGCCGTTCGGTGTGGTGACCGGCGGCTCCACGGTCGCGCACACGTCCTGGGCGATCGGGCAGCGGGTGCGGAAGCGGCAGCCGGACGGGGGCTTCGCGGCCGACGGGGTCTCGCCGGTGAGCGGGGAGCGGGCGGCGGTGACGGCGCTCGGGTCGGGGACGTTCACGGTGTCGAGCAGGCCGCGGGTGTAGGGGTGCAGCGGGTGCGCGTACACGCGCTCCGCGGGGCCCGACTCCACCAGCTTGCCCAGGTACATGACGCCGACGGTGTCGGCGAGGTGCCGGATCACCGCCAGGTCGTGGGAGATGAACAGGTACGTCAGTCCGCGCTCGCGCTGGAGGTCCCGCATCAGGTTGAGGATCTGCGCCTGCACGGAGACGTCGAGGGCCGATACCGGCTCGTCGGCGACGACCAGGTCGGGGGAGAGCGTGAGCGCGCGGGCCAGGCCGAGGCGCTGGCGCTGGCCGCCGGAGAACTCGTGCGGGTAGCGGTGCACGGCACCGCGCGGCAGGCCGACCGCGTCGAGGAGCTCGCCCACCCGCTCCTCCTGGTCGGCGCGGCCGCCGACGCGCTGGATGACGAGCGGCTCGCGCAGGATCTCGCCGACGCGCATGCGCGGGTCCATCGCGGCCGTCGAGTCCTGGAACATCAACTGGACGCGGCGCCGGTGCGCGCGCCGCTCCGCGCGGGACAGGGCGGCGAGGTCCCGCCCCGCGAAGCGGACCGCGCCCGCCGTCGGCTCCTCCAGGCCCGCGACGATCCGCCCGAGCGTGGTCTTGCCGCACCCGGACTCGCCGACCACGCCGTACGTCTCGCCCTTGCGGACGGTCAGGGACACGCCGCCGACGGCGCTGACCGTGCCCCGGCGCCGGGCGAACGGGCCGCCGGGGAGCGGGAACTCCTTGGTGAGAGCGTCGAGTTCGAGCAGCGCTTTGCCCGGCTCCGCGGCCACGGCCGGGGGCGGCGTGACCAGCTCCGCCGCGGGTGCGTCGGCGTCGTGCGGCACGGGGTGGAAGCAGGCGAACCGGTGCTCCGGGCCCTGGAGTTCGTCGTCCGCCTGCTCCGGTGCGCGCGCGTGGCACTCGTCCGTCGCGAAGGCGCAGCGCGGGGCGAACCGGCAGCCCGTGGGGCGGGTCGTCAGGCTCGGCGGCAGGCCGGGGATGGTGTGCAGTTCCGTGCCGCGGCCGGCGGCCCGCTCGGGCAGGGCCGCGAACAGCGCCTCGGTGTAGCGGTGCCGGGGGCGGGCGAACAGGCCGCGCACGTCGGACTGTTCGGCGACCTCGCCCGCGTACATCACCGCGACGCGGTCCACGCGGCTCGCGATGACGCCCAGGTCGTGGGTGACGAGGATCATCGCCATCCCGAGCGTCCGGCGCAGATCGTCCACCAGCTCCAGGATCTGGGCCTGCGTCGTCACGTCGAGCGCCGTCGTCGGCTCGTCGGCGATCAGCAGCTTCGGCTCGCACACCAGGGCCATGGCGATCGCCACGCGCTGGCGCATGCCGCCGGACAGCTGGTGGGGGTAGGCCTTCATGCGCTCGGACGGCTGGGGCATGCCGACGAGGCGCAGCATCTCCTCGGCGCGCGTCCACGCCTCCTTGCGGCCGATGCCCGGGCGGTGCAGGAGCAGCGGCTCGGCGACCTGCGCGCCGATCGTCATCGTGGGGTTGAGCGAGGTCAGCGGGTCCTGGAAGATCATCCCGATGGTGTTGCCGCGGACGTCCTGGAGCACGGGCGCGGGCGCCGCCGCCAGGTCGCGGCCCGCGAACAGGACGCGGCCGCCGGTGATCCGGCCGCCCGGCGGCAGCAGCCCGAGGACGCTCAGGGCGGTCATGGTCTTGCCGCAGCCCGACTCGCCGACGAGGCCCAGGGCTTCGCCGGGCGCGACGTCGAGCGAGACGCCGTCGAGGGCGTGCACGGTGCGGTCGCGCGCGTCGATGTCGACGCGCAGGTCCTCGATGCGCAGCAGCGGCCCGTCCGGGGACCGCGGCGCGGACGTGTCGTGGGGCAGATCGTGAGGCATGTCGTGGAGTCCCTACTTCCGCAGCCGTACTTCGAAGGCGTCCCGCAGCCCGTCACCGATGAAGTTGAACGCGGCGACGACCAGCACGATCGCGATGCCCGGCGGGAAGATCAGCCACCAGTAGCCGTTCTGCGTGTACGTGATCCCGGCGGACAGCATCGAGCCCCAGTCGGCCGACGGCGGCGGGATGCTCAGGCCGAGGAACGCCAGATAGCTGACGTAGAGGATGGCGTCGGCGATCTGGAACGTGCAGTTGACGATGACGGTGCCGATCGCGTTCGGCACGATGTGCTTGAAGACCGCCCGCGCGCCACCGCCGCCCATCATCCGCATGGCCTGGACGTACTCCCGGTCGCGCAGCGACAGCGCCTCGCCGCGCACGAGGCGGGCCGGGGACAGCCAGGCGACGGCCGCGATGATGAGGACGAGCACGCCCTTGCTGGGCGTGATGATCGCGGCGACCACGACGAGCAGGAACATCGCGGGGACGGCGAGCGCCGCGTCGGTGATCCGCATCATCGCGGCGTCCACCCAGCCGCCGAAGTAGCCGGAGACCGCGCCGTACACGGTCCCGAAGAGCGTCGCGAGGAGCCCCGCCGCGAGGCCGATCTCCAGCGAGGTGCGCCCGGCGACCATGAGGCGGCCCACCATGTCGTAGCCGAGGTCGGTGGTGCCGAGCAGGTGCCCGTCGGTGCCGGGGGAGAGGTTGGCCTGCGACAGGTCGGTGTGGACCTGCTCGGTGTCGTACAGGAGCGGGCCGAGGTAGCTGAAGGCGAGCAGCAGCACCAGGACGACCACGCCGGTGAGGGCGAGCTTGTTGCCGGTGAAGACGCGCAGGGTGCGGCGGGCGAGCGAGGGTGTCGCGAGCGCGGCCTCCTCGTGGCCCGGAGCGGTCCCGGGAGCCGGGACAGGGGCCGTCGTGGTGGTCATGCCACGCTCCGAATCCGGGGGTCGAGGACGGCGTACAGGACGTCGGTGAGCAGGGAGCCGACGACGGTGGCGATGCCGACGACGAGCGTCACGCCGAGCAGCACGGGGAAGTCCGAGCCCTGGGCGGCGTTCCAGAACAGCAGCCCCATGCCCGGGTAGTTGAACATCGACTCGACGACGAGGGCCCCGCTGAACAGCGTCGGCAGATACAGGCCGAGGAGGGTGGCCAGCGGGATCAGGGCGTTGCGCAGCACGTGCCGGACGAGCACGCGGCGGCTCGACTGCCCCTTGGCCATGGCCGTGCGGACGTAGTCCTCGGTGAGGTTGTCGAGGACGGCCGAGCGCATGTAGCGGCTGAACATCGCCACGATGCCGAACGCCATCGTCACCACCGGGAGCACCAGGCCCGTGAAGTCCCCGAGCAGCTCGCCGACCGACTCGCCCTGCGGTGCCTCCGCCGGGAGGACGGGCAGGACCTGCGCGAACACGATGATCATGACGAGGCCGAGGAAGAACACCGGCGTGGCGTACAGCAGGAACGCGAGGCCTGTGAGCGCGTAGTCGGCCGCCTTGCCGCGCCGCACCGCCTGGAGCAGGCCCAGCGGGACGGCGATGACGACGGCGAGGGCGGTCGAGAGGACCGTCAGGAGCAGCGTCTTGGGCAGCCGCTGCTTGAGCAGCTCGAAGACGGGCGAGTTGAGCTTGTAGGAGTCGCCCAGGTCGCCGGTGAGCAGGCGCTTGAGGTACATGCCGTACTGCGTGGGCAGCGAACGGTCGTAGCCCTGCTGGTGGTTGAAGTCCTGGATCTGCTGAGGCGTGCCCTTGGGGCCGAGGATGGCGCGTGCGGGGCCGCCGGGCAGCTGGTGAAGCAGCACGAACACGATGATCGACACCAGGAACAGCACGACGAGCGCCTGGAGGAAGCGCTTGAGCAGGAACGCGGTCACTTGGCCCCGCCCTTCTCGCCCCGCGGGGCCTTCTTGACGTAGTACCAGTCCTGGGGCGCGAACGTGACGGTCGGGTTCTGCTCGACGCCCCGCAGGTCGTTGCGGATCACCGACACCTGGTAGGCGGGGTTGGGCATCCACATGACCGGCAGCTGCTCCGCGAGGTACTCGCCGTAGGCGTGCACGGCCTTCATGTCCGGCGCGTACTGCACGGCGCGGATGATCCGGTCGGCCCGTTCGTCGCTGTAGTTGCCGAAGTTGGCGGAGGCGCCGGTGGAGAACAGCTGCTCGCCGCTGGGGTTGAGCGGGTAGTACCAGCTGCCCGCCGTGCCGAAGAACGACATGTCCCAGTCGCAGCCGGGGTCCTTCGCCGTGCACGGCACGGAGTTGCCGAGGACCGAGTTGAGCGGCTGCTGGCGCACCGTCAGCTCGATGCCCGCCTTGGACAGGGACGACTTGAGCTCCTGCATCATGTTCGTGGTCTCCGTGGAGCCGGACTGGGACAGCAGCGTCAGCTTCAGGGGCGTGTCCTTCGCGATGCCCGCGCCGCACTCGTCGGGGCCCGTGCCGGGGCGTTCGCAGCGGGCGGTGCCGCCGTCGTTCCGCCAGCCGTGGGCTGCGAGCAGCGCCTTGGCCCGGGCCACGGAGAACGGGTACTGGTCGCGTTCCATGGCGGGCGACAGGTACTGGCTCTTCGGTGTGACGGGCACCGGGCCGAGCGTCGGCGTGGCGCTGCCCTGCCAGATGACCTCGCTCATCGCCTTCTGGTCGACGAGGTGCTGCATGGCCTGCCGCACGTAGAGCTGGCGCAGCGGCGGGCCCGCGTGTGTGGAGTTGAAGTTGTAGACGATGTACGTGGCCGCCCAGCCCTCCCAGGGGTCGACGCGGTAGCCCTTCTCCTCGAACTTCTCCTTCTGCGCCATCACCGACGGCGGGATGTAGCCGTAGTCGACGCCTCCGGAGCGCAGCACGTTGTACTCGGAGTCGGCGGTGGTGAAGGGCTTGAAGACGACCTTGTCCAGGTGCGGGCGCTGGGACCGGGGGCCGGTGAACCTCTCGTTCGGCACGATGGTGACCTGGCCGTTGTCGCGCCACCCCGCCAGCTTCCAGGGCCCGTTGACGGTCTTCCACAGCGGGTCGCTGCCGTACGAGCCGAGGCGCTTCGCGTGCCGGGTCAGCCGGGCGAAGACCGCCTCGGCGCCCTTCTTCGTACGGTCGAAGTCACCGACTTCGCCCCCGTCGGAGGTCGCGCCCCAGGCGTGCTGGGGCAGCGCCCGCATCAGGGTGAGCTGGTTGGCGGTGAACCAGTCCGGGTTGTACGCGCGGCTCAGGCGCAGCCGCACGGTGTGGTCGTCGAGCGTCTCGAAGCGCTTGACGTTGTCGGGCATCGTGCCGACCGAGTAGTTGCCCCAGGAGGCCTTGTTGGCCTTGACGAGGTTGAACCAGAACTCCAGGTCGCGGGCCGTGACCGGCTTGCCGTCGGACCACTTCACGCCCTTGCGCAGCGGCACGGTGACGGTCCTGTTGCCGTCGCTGTACGTCGGCTCCAAGCCCAGGGTGCTCGGGCCGTGCGTGGTCAGCTCGCCCTTCCGCCGGTCCTGCACGGCGTCGTACACCGGCATGAAGAGCAGGCTCTGGATGCCGTAGTTGTACGAGGCGCCGTAGCCGGGCGCGCCGATCGGGAAGATCCAGTTGGGCGTCGCGGCGGGCGGCAGGGCCATGGTCGCGGTGCCGCCCTCGACCGGGACGCCGCCGGTCGGGCCCATGTCGACGCGGCCGCCTTCGCGGGTGCAGCCGGTGAGGGCCGCGAGCGCGAGGCCCACGGCCGCGGCCGCCTTCAGTGCACGCATGGTTCGGAGGCCTCCAGGAGCTGCCGGGACCGGATCCGCACGTTTGAGCGGTGGGAGGGCCGCACGCTAGGCCTGAGGAGAAAAGCAAGTCAAGAGCTTCGTTCGGCAAAGACTGCGAAAAGCCGGAAGGGGGCGGCCATTTCTTCGAAGGTCTGGTCAACTTCCTTTGTCGCGACCTAGTGTTCAGTCGGCATGCGAAACAACTCGTCGAACGTACGGGGGCGATATGGCAAGCGGCGCACACGGCGAGCCCGGATCGGCGCAGCACATCGTGCATCTGGTGTCGTCGGGCGCGGCCACGTCGCGGGCCGATCTCGTCCGGGAGCTGGGCCTCGCGCCGTCCACGGTCTCGCTGCGCGTGCAGGAGCTGGTGGCCGCGGGGGTGCTCACCGAGTCCGGCGAGGGGGCCTCCCGCGGCGGGCGCCGCCCCCGGCTCCTGCGGGTGCGCACCCAGGGCGGGGTCGCGCTCGCCGCCGACCTCGGCAGCCACCACGCCCGGCTCGGCGCCGTCGACCTCGGCGGCGGCGTCCTCGACCCGGTGGACCTGCCGCACGACATCACGGCGGGGCCCGAGCCCGTCGTCGAGTGGCTGTGCGACCGCGTGGCCGGGCTCGCCGCCCGGGAGCGCGCGGCGGGCCGCACGGTGCGCGCCCTCGGCGTCGCCTTCCCCGGCCCCGTCAGACCCGGCGACGGCTGTGTGCTCAGCCCCTCGCGGATGCCCGGCTGGCACCGCTACCCGCTGCGCGACGTGCTCGCCGAACGCCTCGGCATGCCCGTGACCGTCGAGAACGACGCCACGATGATGGCCGTCGGCGAGCATCGCGCCGCCCGGCCCGAACTCGACCACCTCGTCGTGGTCAAGGCGGGCCGCGGCATCGGCAGCGGCGTCATCGCGGCGGGCCGCCCGCACGACGGCGCCAACGGCGCGGCCGGGGACATCAGCCACGTCCGCATCGAGGCGGCGGGCGAGCGCCCGTGCAGCTGCGGCAACATCGGCTGCCTGGAGACCGTCGCCAGCGGCGCCGCGCTGATCCGCGAACTCGCCGCGCAGGGCGTCGAAGTGGGCTCCACGAGCGAACTGCTCCGGCTCGTCGCCGACGGCGACCCCCGGGCCACGACCCTGGTGCGCACCGCGGGCCGGCACATCGGCACGGTCCTGTCCGTCGTCGTGAACTTCTTCAACCCGCAGGCGGTGGCGCTCGGTGGGGTGCTCGCCACCGCCGAGCCCCTGGTCGCCGCCGTGCGCGGGGTCCTGTACGAACGCTGCCTGCCGCTCGCCACCGCGGACCTGGAGATCACCACCACCGTCACGGGACCCGACGCGGGCCTGCTCGGCGCGGGCCTCACCGCCCTGCGCGAGGAGCTGGCCGCGCCGTCCCGGGAGCCGCTCCCCACCCCGCGCGAGCAGCCCGCCCCCCGCCAGGAAGAGAGCGCCTGAACATGACCAGCACCGAGCCCGTCACCGGCCGCCCGCTGCGCATCGGCATCGGCGGCATCGGCATCGAGTCCTCCACGTTCTGCCCGCACCGCTCCACCACCGACGACTTCCGGCAGACCCGCGGCCAAGAGCTCCTCGACCGCTACGCCTGGACCCGCGAGGACAGCGACCTCACCTGCCTCGGCGGACCGGTCGAGTGGGTGCCGCTCCTGCACGCCACGTCGCTGCCCGGCGGCACCGTGGAGGCCGAGTCGTATCTGACCCTCAAGGACGAACTCGTCACCCGCATCCGGCGCGCGGGCCCGCTCGACGGGCTCGTGTACGACATCCACGGTGCCATGAGCGTCGTCGGCCTCACCGACGCCGAGGCAGACCTGACCGAGGCGGTGCGCGCGGCCCTGGACTTCGTGGGCACCCCTGACGGCGCTGCGGACCGCGGCGGCCGCCCCATGATCTCCGCGGCCATGGATCTGCACGGCAACGTCTCGCGCCGCTTCGCCGCACCCGTCGACCTGCTCACCGCGCACCGCCTCGCCCCGCACGAGGACGCCTGGGAGACCCGCGAGCGCGCCGCCCGCAACCTGGTGCGCTGTCTGCGCGAGGGCAGGCGGCCGCACCGCGCCTGGGTGCAGGTGCCGGTGCTCCTGCCCGGCGAGAAGACCAGCACGCGCCTGGAGCCCGCCAAGTCCCTGTACGCCTCGCTCGCCGGCATCGAGAAGCTGCCCGGCATCCTCGACGCGGCCCTGTGGGTCGGCTACGCCTGGGCCGACGAGCCGCGCTGCCGCGCCGCCGTCGTCGTCACCGGCGACGACCCCGGTCTCGCCGCCGCCGAGGCCGAGCGGCTCGCCCGCCGCTACTGGGAGGCGCGCCGCGACTTCGTCTTCGTCGGGCCGACCGGCGGCGCCGACGAGTGCATAGAGAAGGCGGTGGCCTCCGACAAGCGGCCCTTCCTCATCAGCGACTCCGGCGACAACCCCACCGCGGGCGGCGCGGGCGACCTCGCGTACATGCTGGCCCGGCTGCTGGCCAACGACGCGATCCGCTCAGGGCGCGTCACCGCCCTGCACCCCGGCATCACCGACCCCGTCGCCGTCGCCCGGTGCTTCGCGGCGGGCGTCGGCGCCGAGGTGACGCTGTCCGTGGGCGGCAAGGTCGACACGGGCCACGGCGGACCGTACGAACTCACCGGCACCGTCGAGGCGTTGCAGCGCGCCACCGACCAGAAGGACCGCGCCGAGGGCGGCGCGTACGACCGGGGCGTCGACACGGCGGCCGTCCGCGTCGGCGGGCTCACGCTGATCCTCGTCGCGCACCGCAAGCCGTTCCACACCCTCGCCGACTTCACGGGTCCCGCCGACGGCGGCCTCAACATCGACCCGAGGACGTACGACGTGGTCGTCGTGAAGATCGGCTATCTGGAGCCGGAGCTGTACGACATGGCCGCCGACTGGCTGCTCGCGCTCACGCCCGGCGGCGTCGACCAGGACCTCGAACGGCTCGGCCACCACCGCGTGGAGCGCCCCCTCTACCCCTTCGACGAGGACGCGTACGAGGAGGGCGCGGGCCCCGACCTGACGGCGGTCCACCTCCCGCCGCTCGCCCCCTGAGAGCCTGAGCCCGTCCGCAAACGCCCCGGTCAGCGTCGCCCGTACGAGAGGAACCGTCCGCCATGAAGCGTGCCGCCACCCTGTCCGCCCTGGTCTGTCTGCTCGCCGTGACAGCGGCCGCGCCCGCCGCGCCCGGCGGCCACGGCACGGGGCACGGCCCGGACCGGGACAAGGGCCGGGACAAGGGCAGCCTCCTGGACTCCGTGCCGAAGCGGGGCGTGCTGCGCGTGTGCACGACCGGCGACTACCGCCCCTTCACGCACCGCGAGGCCTACGGCGGCTATCGCGGCATCGACATCGACATGGCCCGTGACCTGGCCAAGTCCCTCGACGCGAAGCCCAAGTACGTCGCCACCAGCTGGAAGGAGATCGTCGACGACGTGGCCGACCGCCGCTGTGACATCGCCGTCGGCGGCGTCTCCATCACCCTGCCGCGCGCCCGCAAGGCGTACTTCAGCGAGCCGACCCGCGAGGACGGCAAGACCCCGATCACGCGCTGCGCGGACAAGGGCAAGTACGACACCCTCGACCGGATCGACAAGCCCGGCACCCGGGTGATCGTCAACCCCGGCGGCACGAACGAGCAGTTCGCCCGCGCCCACATCAAGCGGGCCGCGCTCACCCTCCACCCGGACAACACCACGATCTTCCAGGAGATCGTCGACGGCCGCGCGGACGTGATGATGACGGACGCGAGCGAGACCCGCTACCAGGCGCGGCTCCACCCCGAACTGTGCTCGGTCCACCCGGACAAGCCCTTCACCTTCGCCGAGAAGGCCTACGCGCTGCCGCGCGGGGACGAGGAGTTCAAGGAGTACGTCGACCAGTTCGTGCACCTCGCCACCCACGACGGGACGTACGCGGCGTACGAGGCGGAGTGGCTGGAGTAGCGGACGCGGGACGGCGGGGGCCGGTGCGGCCCCGAACCCCTGACAAAGTCGACATGCACGCGCCAAACTGTGCGCATGTCCTTAGCAGAGCTGGCGAGCATGGCCGTCACCGCCATGACGACGGGGGTCGCCTCCGGTGCGGGAACCGCGGTGGTCGACGAAGTGAGACAACTGGTCAGGGGCGGCCTCGAACGGTCCGAGGAGGGGCGCGGCGCGCTGCGCCGGCTCGACGCCGAACCGGTCCCCGACGGCGCGGCCGACGACGTCCACGCCCGGCTGACCGCACTCCTTGAGGAGGACCCGGAGTTCGCCCGCCGGCTCCGGGCCGCCCTCGAACCTGCGGCGCCCCCGCCGCCCGCCGCCCCGCCGACCGTCCACCAGCAGATCAACATCGGCGGCAACGCCGACCACAGCACCATCGTCATCGGCCCCGTCGAACTGCCCCGCACCCGGGGCGTGCTCATCGCCCTCACCAGCATCGGCGTCGTCCTGGCCGTGCTGCTTGTGCTCGGCTTCCGCAGCGTCCTGAACGGCCTCACGGACGACGACGGGGGTGGCTCGCAGGGCTCCGACGGCCGACGGGTCACCGCGCTGAAGAACGAGTCGGACGTCAACGCGATCCTGCCGGACTCCGGGGCCCTGCCCGGAGGCTGGGTCATCACGGACCCGCCGGACGTCAACAAGGGCGCCATCTACGACGACTGCGGTCAGGCCTGCACGGGGGCGCTGTTCGGCGGCACGGTACGCCACGAGATGGAGCCGTCCGACGGAGCCTATTTCGCAGTGGAGACCTACGACACGGCGGAGCACGCCGCCGCGCGGTTCAAGGCCGTCCGCGAGAGCCAGAACCGCAACACGGACCTCTACGACCCCATGTCGATCGATCCGGTGGGAGACGAGAGCATCGCGTACCGGAAGAAGATCGTGAACGCTTCGGAGGCGGTGGCGGGCGCCCGCGTCGGCACGGTCGTCACCTGGATCACGTACCGCACCGGCGACTCCTCCCTGGAGCCCGCCGACCTCAACACCCTGACCCGCATGCTCGCCGAGCGCGCTCAGCAGGCACAGAACGGCGAGAAGCCCTTCGCCCGGGCCGAGTTCTGACAGCGGCGCACCCGTGGCCGCCGCACCCCGGGGTAATCCCTGGGCCCGTCCCCGATGCCGGGCCGCCCGTCGGCGGCCTACGGTGGCAGCCGCCAGGAGCTGAGGGGCGCCGCAGACGGCTGCGGTGAGCTCCGGGCGGTCCGGAGGTTCGCGCGATGCACCCATCCCGCAGGAACTGTGTCCACAGCGGGACGAGCGGGCGGCTCGCCTCGACCACCACCGACGACATCGACGCGCTCGTCGCGCGCCTGAAGGACCGGCCGAGCGTCGTCCTGCACTTCCACGGCGGGCTCGTCGACGACGTGCTCGGCTTCGTGACGGCCGAGCGGCTCGCCCCGGTGTACGAGGCCGCGGGCGCCGAGCCGGTGTTCTTCGTGTGGAGCAGCGGCCTCCTGGAGACGCTGCGCGGCAACCTGCCGCAGATCCTCAGCGAGGGCGTCTTCCAGACCCTCCTGAACCGGGTCGTGCGCTTCGCCTCCGGCATCGTCTTCCAGCAGCCGGGCCAGCGCGCGCTCGGCAGCTTCACCGTGCCGTCGACGCGCGCCGTGGCCCGCGAACTCGCCCTGCTGCGCACGGGCCAGGAGCCGTACGCGCGGCTCACACCGCCCGCCGAGGTCCCCGCGCTGAGCGAGGCCGAGCGGGTGCGCATCACCGCCGACCTCGCGGCGGACACCGAACTCGCCGAGCGCAACCGGGAGATCGTGGGCTCGGTCCTGCGCTCGGCTCCCGCGACGACCGCCGCGCGCGACATCGACGGGGGGCGCGCGGCGGTCGCCACTCTCATGTCACCGGACACGGTGGCCGAGCTCGCCGCGGAGACCGCCGACGCGGAGAACCGCCGGGCCGTGGTCACCTCCGCGCTCCTGGTGCGCAAGACGGTGCGCGTGGTCTCCGCCGTCGTCGCCCGTTTCCGGCACCGCACCGACCACGGCCTGTACCCGACCGTCGTCGAGGAGATACTCCGCGAGTTCTACCTCGCCAACGTCGGCGCGGCCGTCTGGGACGCGATGAAGCGGCAGACCGCGGACACCTTCGCGGACGCCGCCGAACCCCGCGCCGGACGCTACTTCCTCGACCGCTTCAGCCGGTTGCTGGCCTCCGGGAGCAGGCCCCGGGTGACCCTGGTCGGGCACAGCGCGGGCGCCGTCTTCATCGGCAACCTCCTCACGGACCTGGCCCGCAGGCGCGCCGACGCCGACGACCCGCTGCCCGCGGACTTCCGCGTCCACGACGTCGTCCTCCTCGCGCCCGCCTGCACCGTCGGCCACCTGGCGGGGGTGGTGCGCCGCCAGGCCGAACTCTTCGACAGGCTGCGGATGTTCACCATGACCGACGCGGCCGAACGCGCCGACCAACTGGTGCCCTTCCTGTACCCGCGCTCCCTGCTGTACTTCGTCTCCGGCGTCCTGGAGCGCGGGCCGGAGGGGGAGACCGCGGTGTCGCCCCTCGCGGGCATGCAGCGCTGGTTCACGGCCGAGGGCGACACCGACGGCGCGGACGTGCGGGACCTGCGGGCCTTCCTGCGCGCGGACGCCGGCCGCACCGTGTGGTCGCCGGTGGACGGCGGCCCGGGGCTCACCTCCGGCGCCCGCAGCCACGCCGGATTCGACGACGACCCGGAGGTCCTGGCCAGCCTGGCCCGGATGCTCGCCGACTGACGGCCGCGCGGCCGGGGGGAACAGCTCCACCAGGGGGAAAACTCGATGAACGACCTGCACTACGCCGTGGTCGTCGGCATCAACCGCTATCCGGCGATCAGCGATCTGCGCGGCGCCCGCGGCGACGCGGGCCGGTTCCGCGACTGGCTGGTCGACCCGACCGGAGGCAACGTACCGGAGCGCAACGTCGCCCTGGTCACAGCCACCGAGCGCGACGAGCGCGAGGCCGACGTGATGACCGCGGTGCCGACCCGCGAGAGCGTCAACCGGGCCCTGTACCTGGCCCACCGCGCGGTCCGCAAGGCCGTCGACGAGGGCGGCAACTGGGCCGACACGCGCCTGTACGTGTTCCTCGCGGGCCACGGCATCGCCCCGTTCGGCGGCGACGCCGCGCTGCTCATGGCCAACGCCGCGATCGACCTGCTCGGCAACCACATCGCGGTGCGCCCCTACCTGTCCTGGTACGAGTCGGCGTCGCCGTTCCACGAGATCGTCTTCCTCGCCGACTGCTGCCGCACCCGCTTCGGCGGCGTCGCGGCCTTCGGACCGCCGTTCACGGACACCACCGAGGCGCCCGACAAGGTCGAGTGCCTCGTCGGCTACGCGACGTCGCTCGGCGATCCGGCCTACGAGCAGCAGGCGCCCGATCCGAACCGGGCCCGCGGGCACTTCACCAGCGCGCTGATCGAGGGCCTGCGCGGGGCGGGCGGCGGCACCGTCACCTCCGAGGGCAAGGTCACGTCCGACAGCCTCACCGACTACGTGCGCCGCCACGTGATGGACCGCACCGCCGAGGCGCTCGTCCCGCAGGAGGCCCGGTTCCTGCGGGAGACCAGCACGCCCATCGTCTTCGCGGAAGGCCTCCAGGGCGTCGGCTCCTATCCGGTGACGCTGCGCTTCCCCGCGGGCTTCCGCGGCTGGGTGGAGCTGCGCGGCCGCGACGTCACCGAGCCGCGGCGGCTGTACGTCGACGGAGCCGCCGGGGCTGCCGGAACCGCCGGAGCCGTCGGGGCCGAACACGTCGAGCCGCTCGTACCGGGTCTGTACAAGGTCGTGCCGGAGAGCCCGGCGGCGCCGGACTTCAGGGACGGCGGATTCTTCGAGGTCGTCACCGGAGGTGGCCACGGTGTCCAGTTCTGACAAGGCGCGCCCCGAGGTGCCGTTCGTCGTCATCCCCGACACCCCGTCGGTCCTGGTCACCGTCACCGACGAGACGCTGAGCGAGGTCGCCTACGGCATGGGCACCATCGAGACGACCGTGCCGCCCGGCATCTACCGCATCGAGCAGCGCTTCGCGGGCGCCGTCGCCACCCAGTTCGTCGAGGTCGGCGACGAGGCGTTCACGGAGCGCCTGCCGCTGCCCCGGGTCCCGGCCCCGGTGCCCGTCCGGCGGACCGCCACCACCCACGACGAGCACCGGAGTGCCGCGCTGCGCTGGAGCCGGGAGTCCACGCACCAGGCGGGCGCGCCCAGCCTGATGGTGCTGCTGCGCAATCTGCGCCGCGCCTTGCGGCTCGACCCGTACGCCCTGCAGATCACCGCGGAGAGCGGCGCTGCCGTGGACGGCGGCGAGGTCGGCTGGCGCGTCGACGAGCAGCAGGGCTGGTCGGCGTGGAGCGGCCCGCTGGCGCCCGGTGGCTACCGGCTCCGGCTGCGCAAGCCGTCGGGCGAGGGCCTGCCCCTCGCCCAGGCGCTGTGGGTGTCGGAGGGCTGGACCACCCTCGTGTTCGTCAGCAACGGCCCGCGCGGCGCCCAGCCCCAGCACGCCTCCGTGGAGATGGCGCGGCTCGGCACCGGCTGGAGCCCCGCCGACGAGGAGCTGAGCCTCGCCCGCGAGGCGGCGCTCTCCGGCCTTCGCCAGGGCCTCGACCTCATCTCGGACCAGCAGCTGTTCCCGATGCTGGACTCGCGGAGCGTGGATCCGTTCCTCGGTGTCATCGGCGCGCACGCGATGCTGCTCGACCACCGGCCCGACCTGCGGCGCCTCGACGAGGTCGTGCGACGGCTCACCCCGCACCTGCCCGGCCACCCGGACGTCGCCGCGCTGCGCACCCTGATCGACGGGCCGCCCGCGCGGGTCGCGTCGCCGCCCATGCTGGCGGCCTCCTGCCGACTGCTGATCGAGGCGGACGCGACCGACCCCGGGGTGATCGAGGACGGCTCCGCGGCGGAGGGCGTCGCCGAGCGCCTGGTGGGGCGCGGCGTGTGGACGACCTGGCTGGAGCAGGAGCGCTGGCCGGGCGGCCTGACGGCCCGCGGCGGACTCGCGCCGCGCGGCGTGGGCGGCGCCCGCCCGCTGGCGTCCGACGCGGTCAGCCGCGTCCAGGCCTACGTCCAGGAGATCGCGGACCTGGAGGGCCGGGCCGTGGCGGACGTCCTGCACGACGTGTCGCGGGACGAGCTGTGCCGCAGGACGGGTCTGCCGCACCGGCCGGTGGAGCGGGCGATCGAGGGGCTGCGCGGGACCGGGGCCGGGTGAGGGACGTGCCCGCCGGCGCGGCGGGTTCCGGGGGAGCGGGGGCTGAGCCACGCGGGGGGTGGTTCAGCCCCTCCACGGGTCCGGCGCGCCCGGCCCCGGCGGGTCTCCCGGGCGTGGGAAGGCCCCCGGCGGGTCCCGGGCGCGGGAAAGCCCCGTCCAGGGCGTGAGCGCACCATGGTGGTGGCCGGTCGGCCGGCACTTCGCTCAACCAGGGGAGTTCCCCCTTCTCCCCGCATCCTGGACGAGGCAGGTCCATCGTGACGTGCGGGCGTCACCGCCGCGTCACACCACCGGTTCACACCGTCGCGTGCCGCAGCATCTCCGCGAACATCCCGGACGGCTCGACGCCGAGTTCCCCGCGCAGCAGCCCGCGGAACGTCTCGTACTGCCGCACCGCCTCGGTCAGGTTGTGCTCCGCGAGGTGCACGGAGACCACCGCGCGATGGGCGCTCTCCCGCAGCGGGTCGATGCGGGTGCTCTCCAGGGCCGCCTCCAGGGCGGGACCGTAGGCGCGCGTCGCCACGAGCCGCGCCGACAGCGCCTCCAGGGCGTGCAGCCGCAGCTGGTGCAGCCGCTCCCGCTCGAAGGACACCCAGTCCTGTTGCCAGCCGGGCAGCAACTCGCCGCCGCACAGCAGCACTTCGTACGCCGAGCGCAGCCGCACCGGTGCCCCCGCGAGGACCTGGCGCGCGGCCGCCGTGAAGTCCTGGATGTCGACGCGCACCTTGCGGCTGAGCGCGAGGGCGCCGCCGCGCGCGTCCGACAGGGCCGAACCCGCCCCGTTCAGGCGCCACATGGCGGTCCGCAGACTGGCGCGGGCCCGCGCCTCGGTGGCGTCCGGCCACAGCGTGCCCGCGAGCGTCGAGCGCGTGGCCGTGCCGCACAGCGCGAGCCGGGCGAGGACCTGCTGCCCGCTGGCGGGCACCTCCACCGGCTCGCCGCCCCAGCCGCAACAGCACGCGCGGTCCCCTTCGTTCCCGCGGTTCTCACCGCTCGCCGTGCCCTCACGGGTGAGGAGGAATCCGCCGAGCAGGCGCAGTCGCAGCGCGGGCCGTTCGGCACCGGCCGCCGCGCACGTGAACGAAGCCATCGAGCCACCTCCAGGGGTCCCGCCGACGCCCTGCCGTCCGGCACGAACGTACGGGCCCGGGCGGCCGCGCGCCTCCGGGAGCGTGCCGGGGTTTACCCCGGTGTGCCCTCGCCCGGGCCGGAGCGCCCCGCGCCCGTCAGCCCGCCGTGCCGAGGCGCTGGACCAGGCCGATGCGCGAGGTGATGCCGAGCTTGGCGTAGGTGTGCCCCAGGTGGTACTCGATGGTCTTGACGCTCAGGGCGAGGGCCGTGGCGATCTGACGGTTGGTGAGGCCCTGTGCGGCGAGCCGCGCCACCGCGAGCTCCTGCGGGGTGAGCGCCCCGTCGAGGCCGTCGCCGACGCCGTCGCGGGCCCGCTCGTCGGCCGGCAGCGGCGGGGCCGCCCGGCCGCAGGCGCTGAGTTCGCGTACACACCGGGCCTGGTAGGGCAGCGCACCGAGCCCGGTCATGGCCGTGTGCGCCGCCTGCAGCTGGGCGATGGCCAGGGATCGGCGGCCGATGCGGCGCAGGAACGCGCCGTGGTCGAGCGCCACCCGGGCCCGCACGAAGGGCAGCGGGGCCTGCGCGGCGTGGTCCTGCGCCCGGGCGTACGCGGCCTGGGCGCGCTGGGGTTCGCGGCGGGCGGCCAGCAGATTGCCGCGGATCCGCGCGGCCGCGGCGAGCGCCGAGTGCCGTCCGCGCGCTCGCGCGAGCTCCTCGTAGGGGCCGAGCACCGCCTCCGCCTCGTCGAGCTCCCCGAGCTGGAGGAGGGCGTCGACGAGCAGCGGCTGCCAGTCCACGACGCCGGGTTCGTTGACCCCGTCCTGCTCGGCGAAGCCGAGCAGCGGGCGCAGCGCCGCCACGACGGCCTCGGGTTCGCCGCGCGCGTCCGCGCAGTGCCCCTGGGCGCACACCCCGTACGCGTACGCCACCGGGGTCTCCGCGCCGCCGGGGCCCTCGCCCGCCGTGCGCAGGTGCTCCGCCGCCCGGTCGAAGGCGCCGCGGGCGGCGAGGATCTGCGCGGCCACGCCGTGCGTGACCGGCTTCAGCCACCACTGGTCGGCGTCGTCGGCGATGGAGGCCGCGGACTCGGCGTGGATCAGCGCCTCGTCCCACTCGCCGAGCCGGTGCAGGGTCTGGGCGAGCGCCGAGGTGGAGAGCAGCCGCAACGGGACCGTCGTCGCCCGGCAGTTGGCGACGGCGCCGCGCAGGTCCTGCCGGGCCCCGTGCAGATCGTCCGACCACAGCCGCAGCTCGCCCCGCGCCAGCAGCAGGTCGATGCTCTTGAGCGGCACGATCATCGGGTCCGGCAGGTCCGCGGCGAGCGCGATGCCCTCCTTGGCGCGGCCGCTGAGGCCGAGCGCGATGAGGTGGTTGAAGCGCAGCATCCGGCTCGGCCCCTGCGCGGTGGAGAGCCGCTGGGCGCGCTCGGCCCACTGCGCCGCCTCCGCGGCCTGCCCGCACATCACGGCGGCGTAGCTCAACTGCTCGGCGGCGCGCGCCGCGAGCGCGGGCTCGCGCTCCTGGTCGCACTGCTCCCAGGCGTCGACGAGCAGCGTCCACGCCGCCTGGGTGCGCCCTTGGACGCGGGCCACATAGCCGCGGACGTAGCCGCGCAGCGCCGGTTCCGACGACTCGGGCAGGCCCGCGGCCAGCTCGGCGGCCTCCTGTACGCGGCCGTCGAGCAGCAGCGCCTCGACGGCCTCGACGGCGAGCCGGTCCCGCTCCCGGGGGCCGGTCGCCACCCGCGACGCGTGCCGCAGATGGGTGCCCGCGACGGCCCACTGGCCGGTGGCCGCCTCGCGGCGCGCACAGGCGGCGAGCGCGGCGGCGAGCTGCTCGTCGGGCCCGGTGGCGGCGAGCACGCGGTGGCGCAGCTTCGAGTACTCGTCGGCGACCAGGGCGGCGGCCCGGGTGTGCAGGGCCGCGCGCTGGGCGGGCCCGATGTCCTGGTAGACGGCCGCGTGCACCAGCGGGTGCGGGAAGGAGATCTCCGGCGCGGAGGCCCCGCCGTGCGACTCGCGCAGGAGCCCCGCCCGGACGGCCCGCTCCAGGGCGGGCAGTGGCTGCGCGACCTTGGCGAGGCGCGCGGCGACCTGTAATCGGCAGGAGAGCCCGAGCACGCTGACCGCCTGCACGAGCCGCTGGGCCTGTGCCCCGCACCCGGCGAGGTTGGCGAGCACCAGCATGGCGTACGAACGCGGCGCGGGCAGCGGTGTCGTGACGTCGAGCAGCACGGCGGACGGCACCTGGTCGAGGAGCGCGCGGGCGTGCAGCGGGTTGCCGTGGGTGTGGGTGTGCAGCCGCAGGGACGCCGAGTGCGGAAGCCGGGCCACGCCCAACCGGTCGCTGAGCGCGGCCAGTTCGTCCGGGCTGAGCCCGTCGAGGGCGAGCCGTCGCGTGCGCGCGTCGGTGAGCAGTCTGCGCAGCCCCTCGGGCAGTTCGGGCACGTGCGGGTCGCGCAGCGCGACGACGGCCAGGACCCGGTCGTGCCGCAGCCGGCGCAGCGCGAACGTCAGCGCGTTCAGCGATTCGGGGTCGGCCCAGTGCGCGTCGTCGACGACGAGGACGACGGGCCCCTTGCTCTGCACCTCGCTGAGCAGGTCGATGAGCCCGAACCCGGCGGACAGCGGCGGCAGGTTGGCGTGCAGCGACTGCGGGGTGCGCACCAGGAGTTCCGCCAGGGTGTCCGGCACCGGCAGCGGGCTCTGCCCGACGAGCTGGGCGAGGACGCCGCACGGCAGCGCGCTCTCGTTCTCCTCGCCGCTCGCGTGCAGCACGCACGTGCCGTCGTCCACCGTGTCGAGGAACCGGCGCACGAGAGCCGTCTTGCCGATGCCGCCGGGGCCTTCGAGCAGCACGAGGCGCGGTGTGCCCGCGACGACCGCCGCGAAGTCGGCGCGCAGTGCGGCCAGTTCGGGCGCGCGCCCGCAGAAGGCGTCGTCGGGTACGGCGGGGTGGCGGAGCTCGTGCGCGGCGTCCCCTGGTGTCATCGCCGCCCCCGGGCACCGGCAGCGGCCACGGGGGGCCTGTGGGAGTGGGCGACCCGTGCCGAACGCATGGCCATGGACCCCACGATGGTGTCCAACACACCTTGTGCACAAGCCAAATGCCCGGATCCGCGGCCATGCGGTGTGCCAGGCGTGGCGGTGGGCTACGGCGTGTCGTCGGGCGTCACGTCCCCCAGGGCGAAGGCCTCGGGCAGCGGCGGTTCGAGCAGCGAGAGCAGTTCCAGCCAGCCGTGGAACGGCCGCGGCGGGCTCTCGGTGTGCTCGGAGTTCTCGGGGTTCTCGCACACGACGTTCCCGCACACCCCGTCGTGCGACCGGTACACCTCGATGACGTAGCGCACAACGCCTCCCGGGGCCGCTGCGGGGCGCGAGCCGTGACGCGTGACGACGGGGAAGGACGTGACGCGCGCACAGCCGTGACGCATGGCAAGGGCGACCAGGATAGGAGCCCCCGCGCGGCGCCCGCTTCGGTGCGGCACCTAGGGAAGTCCCTAGGCCGGCAGGGGAGTTGCGTCCGGTACGGGCGTGCCGTGCGGGCGTGGTGTGCGGCGGGGGGGGCGCCGGGCCGGGCTCACCGCTCCCAGGCGCGCGCCAGCTGGGCCCGCAGCAGGGGCACCGGGCTGTCGTCGTCCCCGTACAGGCGGTCGGCGAGCCGGATCGCGGTGTCGCAGCGGGCCAGGAGCAGTCCGCGCTCGGCCACGGCGGCCGCGTGTCCTGCCCCGGCCGCCACCCGCGCGGCCGCCGCGGCCCCCACCGACAGGGCGAGTCCGGCGATGTCCTCGGCGGGGTCGCCCACGACGGCGTCCGCCCAGTCGAGCACGCCGCTCACTCGGCCGGCTGAGCTCACCAGCAGGTGCTCGCCCTTGAGGTCGTTGTGCAGGACCACGGAGGCGGCGGGCGCGGGGCCGGCCGTGGCGTCGACCGCGAGGCCGCGGGGGACCTCGCCGTCGGCGGCGAGCCGGGCCAGGGCGCGTCCGGCCGCCGCCCCGAGCGCGCCGAGGGCCCGCGGCGCCGACGCGGGCAGCGGGGGAGCGGCGGCCGCGCGCAGCACCCCGAGCAGCCGCGCCAGGTCCCGCTCGCCCTCCGGGCCGACCGCGCGGCGCTCCGCCGATACGCCGGGCAGCCGTACGTCGACGGTGTACGCGCGCCCCGGCGCCCACGAGCCGGACGCGGCGCTCGCGGGCACGTCCACGGACAACAGGGGGCGCAGCGCGTCCCGCAGGGCCAGCTCGCGCCGCTGTCGGACCGACGCGTCCTCGTCCGGGGCGATCCGCAGCACGTACCGGTCGCCGACCCACCAGGTGGAGTGCTCGCCCCCTTCGTCCACGGGCGCGACGGGCAGGTCGTGCGCGTGCGGCAGCGCCTCGCGCACGAGGCCGCGGACGTCGGCGGCGGTGGGCTGACGAGGGGTGGCGCCGGGGTGCATGCCGCCGATCATGGCAGGGGCGGCGCGCCGCGCGAACCGAATACCGCCGCGCGCTTGCCGACCGTGGAGTCCGGACCCCGAGGCGTGCGCCCTCCGGGTGACTCCTGTGCCCCGATACGAGGGTGACGGCGCGTGAAGGCGGTGTTGCCCGCGTCCCCGCGGTGCGCGAGTGTGCTGTGTCATGGACCGTGACAGTCACACTGACTCGTTGTCTTCCTCCCCTCTCCTTCCGGTCTCCCTGACACGCCGTCAACTGCTCGTCGCCGCGGGCGCGGCGGGCGTCGCGGCCACGAGTGCGGCGGGTGTCGCGGCCCCCGCGCCCGCCGTGGCCCGCCCCGACACCGGCGTGTCCCTTTCCTTCACCCGCGCCACCAACGGCTCGGCGACGCTCTCACCCGCGGGTGACCGGCTGATCGCCGAGGTGCAGCACGTCCTGTGGTCCGCCCCGCGCACCGGCGGCGAGGCCGTGCCGCTCACCCCGCCCGGCCTCGAACCCAACCGGCCGGTGTACGCGCCGGACGGCGAGCACATCGCGTTCTGCGCCTACCGAGACGGTGGCTTCCACCTCTGGACCGTGCGCGCCGACGGCACCGACCTGCGCCGGCGGACCGAAGGGCCGTGGGACGACCGGGGCCCGGCCTGGTCGCCCGACGGCACCAGGATCGCCTTCGCCTCCGAGCGGGGCGGCGACCCGGTGGCGGGCAGCGCCTACCGCGTCCACGTCCTCGACCTGCGCACCGGCGAGGTGCACCGGGTCACGGGCGTCCCGGGGCAGGAAGGCCCCTTGCAGGACGGCCGCTGGGAGGACTTCGACCCCGCGTGGACCCCGGACGGCGCACGCATCCTCTTCGTCCGGGCCAAGGGCGTCACCGGCCCCACGGGCGTCACCCTCGAAGCGCGCACGGTCGCCGCCGTACCCGCCCGGGGCACGGGCCCCGTCGTCGTCGAACACACCGAGACCGCGAACGCCCAGGTGATGACCCCGGCCCCGGCCCCGGACGGCCGCCGCCTCGCCTATCTGCGGACCACGCCGGCCCCGAACGCCTCCTGCGCGCTCGTCGTCGACGGCGAACCCGTCGGCGTCCCCGGCGACATCTCGCCCGTGCCGCCCCGCTGGACGAAGGACGGCGAGCTGCTCCTCACCGTCGACGGCCGTTTCGTCCTCGTCCGCCCCGACGCCCCCGGCACACCGCGGCCGATCCCCTTCGAGGGCGTCCTGCCCGTGGACCGGCCCCGCTACCGGGTCAAGGAGTACGACCTCGGCGAGGGCCGGGTGCGCCCGGTGCGGGGCATCCACCTGCCCGCCCTCTCGCCGGACGGCCGGCACGTCGCGTTCGCGGCCCTGAACTCGCTGTGGCTCGCGGGCACCTCGGGCGGCAAGGCGCCGCGCCGCCTGCGCAAGGCGGAGCCCACCCGCTATCTGCTCGGCCCGTCGTGGGCCCGCGACGGCCGCTCCCTGGTGTACGCCGACGACCGCGACGGACTGCTCGGCGTGTACCGGCACGACCTGGCCAGCGGCGCCGAGACCACCCTGGCCACCGGCGGCCGGGTGCACCCGGCGCTCTCGCCCGACGGCAAGCGGCTCGCCTGCCTCGACCTGACCGGGCGGCTCGTCGTCCGCGACCTGGACACCGGCACCGAGCGGGCGCTCGCGGAGCCGCTGGGCGGCGGCGGCCTTCCCGGCCGCCCCAGCTGGTCGCCCGACGGCCGCCACCTCGCGTTCTGCGACCGCAACCGCCTCAGCCTGCGCTTCCGCGAGGGCTACAACCTCGTCCGCGTCGTCGACACCACCAGCGGCACCGCCCGGCTCCACACCGTCGCGCCGCACACCTCCATCGCCGACCGCTACGACTCCGGGCCCGTCTGGTCGCCGGACGGGCGCTGGCTCGCCGTGATCGTCGAGTCCGCCCTGTGCCTGCTGCCCGTGACGGCCGACGGCACCCCGCGCGGCGGGCTCCGCACCCTCACCACCGAACCCGCCGACCACCCCACCTGGTCGGGCGACTCCGCGACCCTGCTCTACCTGTCGGGCACCCGCCTGCGCCTGATCGGCGTCGACGGCGGCCGCGCCCGCACCGTCCGGGTCCCGCTCGACCAGCGCCGCCCTGCCCCCGCCGACACCGTGGTGCACGCCGGACGGCTGTGGGACGGCACCGGGACCACCGTGCGCGAGGACGTCGACGTCGTCGTGCGCCGGGGCCGCGTCGCCGAGGTCGCGCCGCACCGGGCCGCCCGCACGGCAGGGCGCAGGATCGACGCCTCCGACCGCACCGTGCTCCCGGGCCTGTGGGACACGCACACCCACCCCTGGCAGAGCACGTACGGCGGACGGCAGACGGTGGGTCAGCTCACCTACGGCATCACCACCGCCGTGTCGCTGGGCGGCTTCGCCCACGAACAGGCCCGCATCCGCGAGGCGGTGGCCACCGGGCAGCTCGCCGGACCGCGCCTGCTGACCACGGGAGAGCTCCTCGACGGCAGCCGCGTCGCCTACAGCATGGGCCGCGCCCACCGCACCCGGGCGGGGCTCAGACGCTCCCTGGAGCGGGCCGAGCAACTCGACTGGGACTTCGTCAAGACGTACGTACGGGCGCCGGGCTGGATCATGGAGGAGGCGGCGCGCTTCGCCCACGAGCGGCTCGGCGTGCGCAGCGGCAGCCACTTCCTGTCGCCGGGCATCCAGACCGGGCAGGACCTGACGAGCCATCTGCAGGCCACCCAGCGGGCCGAGTTCGGGCACGCCACCACCGCGTCGGGCCGCGCCTACGACGACGTCACCGAGATCTACACCGCGCGCGGCGCGGGCTTCGCGCTCATCGCGACGCCGTTCACGTCCGTGCCCCTGATCGGCGCCGATCCCTCGCTCGCCGACGACCCCCGGGTCACGGCCGTGATGCCGCCGTGGGACGTGGAGAGCGTCCGCAAGTCGGCCGCGACGCCGCCGACCGCCGCCCAGCTCGCCACGCTGCGCACGGAGACCGACGTCTACCGGCGGATCCTCGCCGCGGGCGGACTCGTGGCGCTCGGCACGGACCAGCCCCTCGTGCCCGTCGGCCTGGCCCTGCACATGGGCCTGCGCGCCCTGCACCGGGGCGGGCTCTCCCCGGTCGAGGCGCTGCGCACCGCGACGGTCCTGCCCGCCCGGCTCTTCGGCGTCGACAAGGACCTCGGCACCGTCGAGCGGGGCCGGATCGCCGATCTGACGATCGTCGACGGCGATCCGTTCACCGACTTCGCCACGCTGGTGCGCACGGTCGGGGTGCTGCGCGGCGGCACGCCGTACGAGACCCAGGAGCTGGTGGGGGCCTTCGCGTCGGCGGCCCGCCGCTGTTACAGACCTGTGTCAATTCCCCCTACAACGAACCTGGGCCGCGCGCTGTCTACCAGGGGGAATTAGCCATTAGTACGAAAAAGGAGCGCGCAGCTGTGGGGGAGATAGGCAGACGAGGGGCCGTCGCACTGGGGATCGCCGGAATGGTGGCCCCGCTCGCGATCGCGATGGGGACCGGCACCGCACAGGCCGCGTCGTGCTCGACGCAGACCGGGCCGTACCAGAAGCAGGTCGAGAAGTTCCTCGGCCGTCCGGTGGACGGCAAGCAGTCGGCCGCCGACTGCAAGGCCATCAAGGCCTTCCAGACCAAGCACAAGATCACCCCGAACGCGGGGTACGCGGGCGCCGTCACCTGGGGCGTGATGGACCTGATGAACAAGCAGAAGGCGGTGGGCAACAACCCGAACAAGGCGGGCAAGTGCCCGACCAACAAGGGCCGCATCGCCTGCGTCGACCTGACGCTCCAGCTCAGCTGGATCCAGGACGGCAAGCAGCTCAAGTACGGGCCGGTCCCCGTGCGCACCGGCCGCAACGGCCACGAGACCCGCACCGGCCTGAAGAAGGTCTACTGGCGGGACATCGACCACGTGTCGAGCCTGTACCACGTGCCCATGCCGTACAGCCAGTTCTTCGACGGCGGCCAGGCCTTCCACTCGGTGGGCATCAGCGTCTGGTCCCCGCCGGGCTCGCACGGCTGCGTCAACATGACGAAGAAGGACGCCGTGAAGTACTGGAACATGCTGCGCAAGGGCGACGACGTGTTCGTCTACGGCCGCAAGCCGGGCACCTGATCGGTCCGGGAGCCGCCGAGCGCCGCCGGGAGGGCATCCTCCCGGCGGCGCTCGCGCGTGTGGCCCCGCCGCGGTAGGGGCTCAGACGGAGCGCAGGTACTGGTTCGGAACGTGTACGTCGGCGCCCAGCTCACGGGCGGCCTGCCGGGCGAACGACGGGTTGCGCAGCAGCTCCCTGCCGAGCAGGATCGCGTCGGCCTCGCCGTTGGCGAGGATCTTCTCGGCCTGCGCGGCCTCGGTGATCAGACCCACGGCCGCGACGGGCAGCTCCGTCTCCGTCTTCACCCGGGCGGCGAAGGGGACCTGGTAGTTGGGCCCGCTGGGGATGCGCACGCCCGCGGCGTTGCCGCCGGTGGAGACGTCGAGGAGGTCCACGCCGTGCTCCTTGAGCAGCGGCGCGAGCCGGACGGTGTCGTCGGCGGTCCAGCCCGGCGCGCCGTCCTCCAGCCAGTCCGTGGCCGAGACGCGGAAGAACAGCGGCTTGTCGTCGGGCCACACCGCGCGCACGGCGTCGACGACCTCCAGGGCGAAGCGGGTGCGGCCCGCGAAGTCGCCGCCGTAGGAGTCGGTGCGCCGGTTGCTGTGCGGGGACAGGAACTCGCCGATCAGATAGCCGTGGGCGCCGTGGATCTCGGCGACGTCGAAGCCCGCGTCCAGGGCGCGCCGCGCCGCGTCCGCGAACTCGCCGACGATCTTCCGGATGTCGGCCTCCGTCAGCTCGGTCGGGACGGGGTGGCGCTCGTCGAAGGCCACCGCGCTCGGGGCGACCGGCTGCCAGCCGCCCGCGTCCGGGGCGAGGGGCGCGCCGCCGCGCCAAGTGGCGTCCGTCGACGCCTTGCGGCCCGCGTGCGCGAGCTGGATGCCGGGCACCGCGTGCTGGCCCTTGACGAAGTCGGTGATCCGGCGCAGTGCCGCGACCTGCGTGTCGTTCCAGATGCCGAGGTCCCAGGGGCTGATGCGGCCCTCGGCGCTGACGGCGGTGGCCTCGGTGAGGAGCAGACCGGTGCCGCCGGTGGCGCGCGCCGCGTAGTGGGCCAGGTGCCAGTCCGTGGCGACCCCCGCGTTCGGGCCGCTGGCCTCGGCGGAGTACTGGCACATCGGCGCCATCCAGACGCGGTTGGGGATGGTCAGGTTCCGCAGGGTGTAGGGCTCGAACAGCGCGCTCACGGCGTGCTCCCTTCGGGGGCGGCGAGTGGAACGGGACAGGGGGCGCCACAGGCCGCTCCGGACGCCCCTGCCGTTCGTACGATAGGCACCGTAGTACGGTGAATGTCAAACTACGATGCCCCTCGTACAATGGAAACGCCCCGTACGCACCGTGTACACACATCGGCGCCGCGCAGCCGCGTACGCCCCGCCCCAGTGGAGCCGCCATGACGATCGCAGCCCCGAGCTCGCGTGTGCTCGCGCACCCGGCGCGTGACGAGATCCGCCTCGAAGGCGTGCTGCACGCCCTCTCCGACCCGCTGCGCCTGCTCGTCGTCCGCGAACTGGCCCGGGACGACGCCGGGCTCACGTGCTCGCACTTCGAGCTGCCGGTCACCAAGTCCACCACCACGCACCACTTCCGCGTGCTGCGCGAGGCGGGCGTGATCCAGCAGAACTACCGCGGCACCGCCAAGCTCAACGCCCTGCGCCGCGCCGACCTGGACGCCCTGTTCCCCGGCCTGCTCGACAGCGTCCTGGCCGCGGCGGCACTCCAGGCGGACCGCTTGGCGGACGAGAGCTGAGGCGATGAAGCCCGTCCGGCGTTTGAGGACGAGGCCGCAGGCCGATCAGGGCCGCGGCTCCCTGCCCGCCCCGCCGCTCGCAGCGGATCGCAGACCGGTCCAGTCCGGGATCTTCACCGGCCCGCCGCGCCCGAGCAGCCGCCCCTGCTCGGCCTCGGCCCGCTCGATCGCGAGCCATCCGGACCACTCCACGGGCTCGGTACCCGCCGCCCGCAGCGCGGCGAGCGGCTCGTCCGCGACCGCCCGGCGCGCGAGGGCGGGCGCGTCGTCGAGCAGGGAGAGCGCCGTCTCCTTGGCGCACGGCCGGTTCGTGCCGATCACTCCCGTCGGCCCGCGCTTGATCCAGCCCGCGACGTACTCGCCGCGCGCCACGGCACCGTCGCGCAGCACCCGCCCCGCCGTGTGCGGCACCGTGCCGCTGGACGCGTCGAACGGCAGCCCCTCGATCGGCACCCCGCGGTAGCCGACCGACCGCAGGACGAGCTGCGCCCCGATCTCCTCGTACGCGCCGGAGCCGGTCACACCGCCGCGCCCGTCCGGCAGCGTCCGCTCGAACCGCACGCCGCCCACCCGGCCCGCCGCCTCGGTCAGCTCCACCGGCCGCAGGAAGAACCGCAGCCGGATCCGGCGCGGCAGACCGCGCGCGGGCCGCTCGGCCCAGCCGCGCAGGACCTCCACGTTGCGACGGCTCGCCGCGGGCAGGCCCGCGGGGTCGGTGTAGGCGGGATCGAGGGCCAACTCGTCGGGGTCCACGAGCACTTCGGTGTCCGGAAGGGAGCCGAGCTCCCGCAGCTCCTTGGTGGTGAAGCGCGCCTGCGACGGCCCGCGCCGGCCCACCATGTGGACCTCGCGCACCCGGCTCCCGGCGAGGACGTCGAGCGCCTCGTGCGGCATGTCGGTGGGCAGCAGCTCCGCGGCGCCGCGCGCCAGCATCCGTGCCACGTCCACCGCGACGTTCCCGACGCCGATGACGACGGCCGACGACACGTCCCGCACGAAGCGGTCCTGCGGTCCCGAGCCGTTCACCGCCACGTCCGGGTGGGCGCTGTACCAGGACACGAACTCCGTCGCCGAGTGGCTTCCCGGCAGGTCCTCGCCGGGCACCCCGAGCCTGCGGTCGGTGGCGGCGCCCACGCAGTACACCACCGCGTGGTAGCAGTCGAGCAGCCGGGCCGGGGGCACCGCGCCGGGGCCGATCTCCACGCCGCCGACGAACCGCACGCGCTCGTGCTCCAGGACCGTGCGCAGGGTCCTCTGCAGGGACTTGATCTTCTCGTGGTCGGGTGCCACGCCGTAGCGCACCAGGCCGTACGGGCACGGCAGCCGGTCGAGCACGTCGACCCGCACACCGGGCACGCGGTCCTGCTGGACCAGGCTCTGCGCGGTGTAGACCCCACTCGGACCCGATCCCACGACGGCGACGTGCACGGCGGAACTCCTTCCGCGAGGTGTCTCCGGGGCGCCCTGGTGCCTGGCTGACTTCAGCATCGCACTGGTGCGGGCAAAGGGGGAGGGGGAGGGCGAGGGGGAGGCTGAGGGGGGAGGTCGCGCCGCCGGGAGGCCGCCCCCGGCCGCCGCCGGGCGGCCGCCGGACGCGTCCGCGTGTGCCGCTGACAGGGTGCCCTGCCGTTCGCCGCGTGCGTGCCGCCCTGGCGGAGTGTGACTGTAGGGCTACCGTGCGGCTGTGCTGGAAAGCTCATTTTTCGACGAGAGTGATCATTACCCACGGGTGGCCGAGAGGCCCGGGTGGCCCGGCGCGGACCCGCTGGAGGAGTGGCCTCCGGCCCCGCAGGAGCCCCTGGACCCCCTGGCGTACGACGAGGCGCCGCGGTGGGCGGCGGACCCTTCGGCCGACACGCTCCAGCTGATCACCAGCACCGACGGCCGCCTCGACGCCCGCAGGCCGGGCGGTGAGCCCTCGTCCCTGCTCCACGTCCGCCTCGACCTCGACGGCGCCCACGTCGACGTGCTCGCCGCCGTCTGCGAGGGCCGCGTCGCGATCGAGGACCTGCGGGCGGAGCCGCCGCTGCCGCTGCCCGATCTGGTCGCTCTCGCCGGTCGCATCGAGGGCCCGCTGGCGGACGTCTGCCGGGGCGTCGCCCAGCAGTACGGCCCGGCCGAAGCCTCCTGCCGCGGCGCGCTCGCGGACGAGGCGGCGGCTGCCGCGCGCCGCGCCGGGCCCGCCGAGCAGCGGGGCGATACCGTGCGCCAGGCCGCCGTCGAGGCGTACCGCACGGCGCGCGACGAGGGCCGGGACCCGGTGCTCGCGGTGATGTGCGCGACGGGGCACAGCCGCCGCAAGTCCCTGCGCCTGATCGCGGGCGCGCGGGACGCGGGCCATCTGTCACCGCGTCACCGCCGCCGCTAGGCAGGGCGGCCGGGCCGCGCGGGCCGAGTGACCCGGGCGCGCCGAGTGGGCCGGGCGCGCAGAGGGCTGGGCGCGCCGAGTGGGCCGGGCGGGCCTCAGCCCATCCCGCGCATCCGGTTGATCTCGGCCGTCTGCTGCGCCACGACGTCGTTGGCCATCTCCTCGACCAGGAGGTTGTTGCCCTCCGACAGCGCGTCCGTGGCCATGGTGACGGCCCCCGAGTGATGCGTGATCATCAGCTTCAGGAACAGCTCGTCGAACGCCTCGCCCTCGGCCGCGCGCAACTGCTTGAGCTGTGCGGGCGTGGCCATCCCCGGCATCCCCGCGTGGTCGTGGTGCGCGTTGTGCCCGCGCTTCGCCGCCTTCTTGCCCTGGCTCTTCAACCACCGCTCCATGGCGCCGATCTCCGGCTTCTGGGCGGCCGTGATGCGGTCGGCGAGCCGCTTCACCTTCGTCGACTTCGCCCGCTTCGGCACCAGACGGGTCATCTCCAGGGCCTGGGCGTGGTGCGGGATCATCTTCTCGACGTAGTCGAAGTCCGCCGAGTTCGGGCTGTCGTCGTCGGTTCTCTGCTTCGCCGCCTCCTCGGCCGAGAGCGTGGCGGCCGTCTCCCCGGGCTTGCCCGGAGCGATCACCGAAGGCCCGGGTGAGGAACCGGACTTGGCCTTCGCGTCCGCGTCGGAGCCGGAGTCGCAGGCGCTCAGGACGAGGGCGGCGGCCGCGACGAGCGCGGTCACGGCGGAGGCGCGGGCAACGGTCGTACGGGCGGCGGGCGTACGGCGGTGGGGCACGGCAACCTCCTGGGACGCACGGGGCAGTTGGGTCCGTCCTAGCACGCCGATGAGCATCAGTGATCGGAAGCGTTCATTACGACCGTGTTTCCATCTGTTGATTTGTACATGAGGAGCACGATACTGCGGGTGTCCGTGCACCGTTCACCCCCGAACGGCCACAAGGGAGGAAGCAGTGACTCTGCTGAACGAACCCCGAACCCGGCGTAGACGCCTGGGAGTCGCCACGGCGGCCGCAGGACTCCTCGCCGCGCTGCTCACCGCGGTCCCCGCGGCGGCGACTCCGGACCCCGGTGACACCCCCAAGGCGCCGAAGAAGGTGTCGAAGTCCGATGCCGCCGACACCCGGCGGGCCATCCGGGACGGAAAGATCCCCGCGCCCGACGAGATAGTCCACTCCGACAACATCGAGCACCTCGGCAACATACCCAAGGACGCGCTGCCCGGCACCAACTCGGACCTCGCCTTCCAGGGCAAGTACGCCTTCGCCGGGAACTACGACGGCTTCCGCATCTTCGACATCAGCAACCCGAAGAAGCCCGAGACCGTCGCGCAGGTGCTCTGCCCGGGATCGCAGAACGACGTCTCGGTCTCCGGCGACCTGCTCTTCCTGTCGACCGACTCCTCGCGCAGCGACAGCTCCTGCGCCAGCACCACGCAGCCCGCCACGGAGAAGTCCTCCTGGGAGGGCATGAAGGTCTTCGACATCAGCGACAAGCGCAACCCGCGCTACGTCGCCGCCGTCGAGACCGCCTGCGGCTCGCACACCCACACGCTGGTGCCCGAGCGCCGCAACGTCTACGTCTACGTCTCCTCGTACTCGCCGAGCGCGGCGTTCCCCGACTGCCAGCCGCCGCACGACGGCATCTCCGTGATCAAGGTGCCGCGCAAGGCACCGCAGAAGGCGGCGGTCGTCGGCTTCCCCGTCCTGTTCCCCGGCGAGGGCCCGGACGGCGGCGGCAACCCGGGCTCGCCCACCAACCCGGGCGTCTCCAAGACCACCGGCTGCCACGACATCACCGTGCTGCCCTCGGAGGACCTCGCCGCGGGCGCCTGCATGGGTGACGGGATCCTGTTCTCCATCAAGGACCCCGAACGCCCCAAGGTCATCGACCGCGTCCAGGACAACGTGAACTTCGCGTTCTGGCACTCGGCGACCTTCAACCAGGACGCCGACAAGGTCGTGTTCACCGACGAGCTCGGCGGTGGCGGCGGCGCCACCTGCAACGCCGAGATCGGCCCGAACCGCGGCGCCGACGGCATCTACGAGATCAAGGGCTGGGGCGACAAGCGCAAGCTGGTCTTCAAGAGCTACTTCAAGATCCCGCGCCACCAGGCGGACACCGAGAACTGCGTGGCCCACAACGGCTCGCTGATCCCGGTCAAGGGCAAGGACCTCATGGTCCAGGCCTGGTACCAGGGCGGCGTCTCCGTATGGGACTTCACGAATTCGGCCAAGCCCAAGGAGATCGCCTACTTCGAGCGCGGCCCGCTCTCCGCGGACCAGCTCGTCGGCGGCGGCTCGTGGTCGGCGTACTATTACAACGGCCACATCTACTCGAACGACATGGTCAAGGGCTTCGACGTGCTGAAGCTCAACGACAAGCGCACGGACCCGGCCAAGCGCGTGCGGCTGCGCGAGCTCAACGTGCAGACGCAGCCGGAGTACTTCCGCGGGCACTGACCCGTCCGCTCCGGTGAGGTCTAGAACGTCCCGTCGGGCGGTTCGTCGCCCGGCGGGACGCCGAGCTTCCAGTCGAGTCCGTAGCGCTGGAAGAGCTCCGCGCGCAGCCGCTCGAAGGGCATCGGCGCCCCCGGGATGAGCAGCGCGAACACCGCGCCCATGAGCAGGGCGCGCAGCATCGGGTAGTCCGTCTCCACGTCCGGCGAGCCGTGCCGGACCATGGCGTCGCGCAGCAGGAACGCGAGGCGCTGCTGCTCGGGGCACTGCACGAACCCGTCGGCCTGGAGGATGCCCGCCATGTGCGTGCGCATCAGGACCGGGCGGTCCCGGGCCAGGCCGAGGATCGCGTCGATGGCACGGGCCAGGAGCTCGTCCCCGTCCTCGGTGCGCGGCTCCCGCTCCAGGCCCTCCTGGAGCGTCAGGTGCATCAGCCGGTGCACGGCCGACTGCAGGAGCTGGCGCTTTCCCGGGAAGTAGTACGACACGAGGCCGCGCGCGGAGCCGGCGCGATCGGCGATGTCCGCGAGCGTCGTCGCCTCGTAGCCGTGCTCGCCCACCAGGTCCACCGTGGCCTGCAGAAGCCGCTCGCGGGAACGCCGTCGCAACTCTTCATTGACCGATGGGCTACGCGGGGACATCCTGTAACTCCTGCGTTGACTGGCTCACAGCCAATATACTCAGGGCGTCCCGGCCCGGGCCGACATGGGCCGGGGCTGCCTGGGGCAGGCAACACCGCGGGGGAGTGTTGCCTGCCCTTAGGCGTGCCCGGAGTCCGGTCATCGCGGGCCCGGTCGGCGCGGCCGTCTTCTTCCTCCGCATTTCTCCCTCATCCCCCTTGCTGTCCCCATTCACCCCGTACGCCCTGTTCTTCCTTTCTCTCCTCGCCGATCCGGCTCTGTCTCCTTACAGTGGGGCCGGGGGGTCGAGGAGGCGCTTGAACATGGACCAACAGCAGATTCTGGCGCGGATCACGGAGATGGTCGACGCCGAGAAGACCCTCCGGGAATCGCTCGCGTCCGGGGCGATCGACGAGGCCACGGAGCGGGCCCGCCTGGGCGACCTGGAGCGGGAGCTCGACCAGTGCTGGGACCTGCTGCGCAGACGGCGGGCCAAGGAGGAGTTCGGCGGCGACCCGGACGCGGTCCGGGTGCGCCCCGCCGCGCAGGTCGAGCAGTACGAGTCCTGAGCGCCCGCGCCGCCCGCTCACGCCGGGCCCGGGGTGCCTCCCTCGCCCGTCAGAGCCAGGGCCAGGACCGGGCGCAGCGCGTCGGGGCGCCGGGACACCGGCAGATGGGGCACGAAGTGCACGGCGCAGCCGAGGGCGGCCGCGCCGCCGTCCGCGCGCCGGTCGTCGCCGACCATCAGGGTGTCCGCGGGGTCCACGCCGAGCGCGTCGCAGCCGTGCGCGAAGAGGCGGGCGTCGGGCTTCTGGACGCCGTGCTCGTACGACAGCACGTACGCGTCCACGTACGGGTCGAGGCCGTGCGTGCGGAAGACGGGCCGCGGGTCCCAGCCGATGTTGCTCACGACGCCGACGCGCACCCCGCGCTCCCGCAGCTCGCGCAGGACGTCGAGCGCGTCGGGGTAGGGCCGCCAGGCCTCCGGGGTCATGTGCCGGTCGTAGAGCGCGTCGTACAGGCCCGGATCGGGCAGCGGCACGGTCCTGGCGAGGCCGGTGTACGCGGCGCGGTGCAGCTCCGCGCTCTCGTCGCGGCGCGCGACCAGGCCGGCGAGGTGCCCGGGCGCGTCCGGGGTCGGCGAGCCGCCCGGCAGCGCGCCCGCGCGGTCGAGGGCCAGCGCGAGCCGCGCCTCCTCGTCCGGCGGCAGGGCGATCCCGCGCGCGACGAGCGCGGCCCGTAGCCAGGACGCCGTGGACTCGACGCGGAACAGCGTCCCGGAGAAGTCGAACAGCACGCCCTTGACCGCCATGCCGCGATCCTCCGGGACCGCCCGGCGCGGGGTCAAGCATCACCCGCCGCCCCCGCGGTCACGGAGCGCTGTGGGCCCGCCCGTCCGGCACCGGCGGTCGTGCGGCGGGCGCGTAGCGGTCGTACAGCGCGATCGCCGCGGTGACGATCAAGGCGCCGAACAGCCAGCCCGCCACCACGTCCGAGGCCCAGTGGACGCCCAGCCACACCCGGGTGAGGCCGACGCCGACGACGGACACCACGGCCACGGCCAGGGCGGTGCGCCACACGGCAGCCCGCACGCCGTACCGGCGGAGCAGCCACAGGAGAAGCCCGCACACCACGGCCGCGGTCAGCGCGTGTCCGGACGGGAAGGCCGCGTAGCGCGCGGAGTCCACCGGGTCGGGCCAGACCGGGCGCTCCCGGCCGACCGCCGCCTTTATGCCCTGCTGCAGCAGCGTGCCCACCAGGCAGGTCGCCGCGAGCCACAGCGCGAGCCACCACGCCCGCTGCGCGACGAGCCACAGCACGACGGCCGTGCACAGGGCGCGCATCGTCCACGGGTCCCACACCCAGTCCGTGAGGACGCGGGCGGCCTGGGTGAGGTCCCGGTGGGCCACCGCCCAGCGGTGCGTGGTCCGCGCGATGTCGTCGTCCAGGCTGAGCAGCGGCTGCCATTCGGCGGACACCAGGACGAGCAGCAGCAGCGAGGGGAGCGCGAGCAGCACCGCCGCACGGGCGGCGCGGGACGGCGTGGGAGGCGTCGGGGGAGGCGCGGAATCCATGGGTCGATCCTGACCGATGCCCGGCGGCGACACCTAACCGAGCGCGCGCAGTGCCGGGACGAACGCCACCAGGAGCGGTACGACCGGCACGAGCGCGGCCGCCGCGGTCAGCCGCAGACGGCGCCCCGCGGTGAGCCGGGGACGGGCGGCGAGCAGTCGGTGCACCCGGGCAGGCACATGGGCCTGCGGGGTCGGGCAGGGCCCGAACACGCCCCGGTCCTCGTTGAGTTCGACGAGGGCGAGGGCGATGGTCAGGCGCCCGAAGCGGCGCGAGGCCACGTCGTCGGCGGCCAGTTCCACGAGCCGGTGCATCTCGTCGCGGAACGCGGCGAACACCGGCACCTGCGGGAAGCCCGCGGCGAGCGCGCCGGAGCAGTGCAGCAGCCAGTCGTGCCGGGCCTCGGCGTGGCCCTGCTCGTGGGCGAGCACCGCGTCGAGCTGACGGCCCTTCAGGCGGCGCAACGCGGCCGTGGTGATGACCAGTTGGGGCGCGGTGCCGGGCAGCCACCAGGCGTCCGGGCGCTCGCCCTCCAGGACGACGAGCCGGTCGGCGCCGGGCTCCTCGCCGGGCAACAGCGGTGCGCGCACGACCAGTTCGGCGCGCCGCTTGGCCCGCCGGGTCCGGGCGCGGGCGATCTCGCGCGTGAGCATCACGGCCGTCCAGACGCCCCCGCAGGCGAGCGCCACCGCCGTCACCGTGGCCCAGGGCGTCGGCCCGAGTGCGTACGCCTCGACCACGCCGTGCGGCGCGGGCGCGAACAGCTGACCGCGCACGGCCTGCCAGGCGGCGGCCGCGCTGAACGTCATCGACAGGGCGCAGCAGAGCAGCACGCCCGCCACCACGCACTGCCAGGCCCACAGCGCGACCACCGGTTCGCGCTCCGGCCAGTCCGCTCGCGCGAGCATCCGGGGAGCGACGACGGCGGTCAGCGCGGCAAGGAGCAACAGCGCGACGGGGACCATCATGGGTCAACCCTATGAGGGGCACGCCTCATGAGGGTATGGACCTTCGCCGTGAAGTGACGTACGCCACGACGGGGGCCGCGGGTTCGGGGCCGCGCTCATGGGGTGAGGGTCGCGCTCACAGAGTGAGGAGCATGGCGATCATGCCCATGCTCATCGCCAGGCGGCACACCAGGGCCAGCTCCGGCCGGTCCGCCCAGCGGATGACACCGGCCTCCGGGGTGACCACCGCCCCCACCGGCGCGAGCCGCGCGCCCGAGGCGAGCACGTGCGTGGTGAAGTACAGCAGCAGGGCGCCGGTCAGCACCGGGACGCCCGTGTCGCCGTGGCCGCCGCCGGGGGCCGAGAGCATCGCCGCCGACATGTAGACCATCGCGGCGGCGCCCACCAGGTGGTGGACGTGATGGCCGGAGCGCCGCGTCGTCCACGCCGCGCGCAGGCCGATGGCGGTGAACACCGTCGCGTACGCGAGCCACGCGCCCCGGGGTGGGGACAGTGCGGCCGCGGGGACGGCCATCAGCGCCATGCCGAAGCCCATCAGCGCCTCGCCGCCGGCCGCGCGGCGCTGCTCCTCGACACGGCTGCGCATCCGCAGCAGGCAGTAGGCACCGCTCGCCGCGCAGAGCGCCACGAGCAGCCAGCTCGCCGAACCGGGTCCGTGCACCGGGCACCTCCTCGATCGACGGACGACGCCGATGACGAGTCGATGCCCGGCGCGAGGGCGGCGTACGGGAGCGCACGGGTGTACGGCGGGAGCGCGACGGGGGAGCGGAAGGGGCTCGGGGTTGGTTGGAGGGCCCGTCGGAGGGCCGATCGGAGGGTCGGCCGCCGGGTCGGCCGCGGGTTCGGTCGCCGGGTTCGGTCTCAAGGGTGGCTGCGGGCTCGAATCCGGGCCATTTATTTTTCAGGTAAAACACTTGCTAACCTTCTCGTCATGAGCAGCACCCCGCCTCCGGCCCCGGCCCGCACCTCGTCCCCCGCCCCGCCTCCGGCCCGTCCCTCGCTGCGCGCGCACGTCCGCCGGCTGCCGCTCGCCGGTGTGCTGCGCCTCGGCAAGCCGTCGGACATCTGGTTCAAGCCCGCGACGAGCGTCCTCGTCGCCATGGCGATCCCCCATCTGACGCTGCTCGCCCTCGGCCGCCTGGACCTCGTGATGTACACGATGGCCGGGTCGCTCTGCGCCCTGTACGCCCACCAACTGCCGTACGCCGCACGGGCCCGCGCCCTCGCCTGGGTCGTCGCGGGGATGGCCGCGAGCGTGGCGGCGGCCCTGACCACGGCCGCGCTCGCGCCCGGCGCGGTGGTGCTCGTGGGGGTGGGCGCGCTGCTCGCCGCCGCCCAGAAGGCGCTCTGCGACGCCACCCGCATCGGCCCGCCCGGCCACCTGATCTTCACCTTCGTCAGCTCCGCGTGCCTGTTCGCGCCGCAGCGCATCGGCCAGGTGCCCGGCCATCTCGCCCTGACGCTCGGCGCCGGGGCCGTGGCCTGGCTCGTCGGCATGGCGCCCGCGGTGCTGCGCCCGCACGGCCCCGAGCGGCGCGCCACCGCCCGGGCACTGCGCGCGGCCGCCGCCCACGCCGACGCCGTGGCGGCCGACGCGTCCGGACCCGCGGCCGTGCGGGCCCGTGCCGCCGCTGCTGAAGCCGTCCACGCCGCCTGGCAGTCCCTGCACGCCACCCGCACCGACCCGACCCGGACCGCGCTGCACCGGCTCGCGGCGACCGCGGAGGAGGCCCTCGCCGCGCCCGCCCCCGGTGACCCCGTGCGGCTGCGGGCCCTGGCCGGGGCGCTGCGCGGCACCGGGACCGTCCCGGGCGTCGGCGCCGCGCCCGCGCACCCTCCGCTGGAGCGGGCCGACGCGGCCGGGGCCGCGGTGCCGCTGTGGCGGCGGCTCGCGCCCGGATCGCCGCTCCTGCCGGTCGCGCTGCGCACCGCCGTCGGCTGCGCCCTCGCCGGGTACGCGGCGCTCGCGCTCGGCGTGGGCCGCCCCTACTGGGCGCTGGTCACCGCCGCGTCCCTGTACCAGGCCAACGTCACCCTGACCTGGAGCCGCGGCGTGCAGCGCGTCGTCGGCAACGTCGTGGGCGTGGCCGCCTTCGCCGCGCTCGTGCCGCTCGCGCACCACGGCCACGCCGCGCTGATCGTGTGCGGGCTGCTGTGCGCCTTCGGCGCGGAGGCGCTGATCTCCCGCAACTACTGGCTCGGCTGTGTGTGCGTGACGCCGATGGCGCTGCTCGTCACCGAGTTCGGGCGCTTCCAGGACCCCGGTGGGCTGATCGCCGACCGCGTCGTGGACACCCTGCTCGGCGCGGTGCTCGGCCTGGTCGCCGCCGTGGCCGTCACCAACCGGCGGGCCGCCGACCACATCGAGCACGCCATCGCCGCCGCGGACCGCGCCCGCGACCACGCCGAACGCGCCCTGACGGGACCCGCCCCCGAGCTGCCCCGGGCCCGGCGCCGGCTGACCGCGAGCCTCGTCGCCCTGCGCGCCGCCCACGACACGGCCGTGGGCGAGTGGTGGCAGCGCGAGCTCCCCGCCCGCCGGGTGGCCGACGCCGAGCGGGCCGGGCACCGTACGCTCGCGGCTACGGTACGTGGTGGGCCGCGGGCCGCCGAGGGCGCGCGGCCGTGACACCGGCGGCATGAGCACGAGGAGTGGGGCACGGGGATGACGAGTGGGTACGGCCGGGCGGGTGCGGGCGACACGATGGCCACGGTGGTCCGCCAGTGGCGGCAGGTGCATCCGGGCGTCGACACCGCGCCGATGGAGATCATCGGCCGCATCAACCGCTGCGCGGCCCTCCTCCAGCAGGCGGAGGACGCCCCGCTGCGCCGGGCGGGCCTGACCCGCCCGGAGTTCGACCTGCTCGGCGCCCTGCGCCGCACCGGCCACGAGCTGACCCCCGGCGAGCTGGCCCGCGAGACCTTCTCGTCGGGCGCGGCGGTCACCAAGCGCCTCAAGCAGCTCCAGGAGCGCGCCCTGATCGACCGCCGCCCCGACACGCGGGACCGCCGCGTCGCGCACGTCCGCCTCACCGACGCGGGCCGCGACCTCGTCGACGCCGTACTGCCCGACCAGCTGGCGTACGAGACGACGGTGCTCGCGGGCCTCGCGGGCGACGGCCAGGAGCGCCTCGGGACGCTCCTGGGCGAGCTGCTCAGCCAGCTGGAGGGGCGGCTCGGCGTCCCGCGCGGCTGACGGCTCCGGGACACGCCTCAAGGGCGGTAGCGCAGGGGATGGTCCTCCGGCACCTCCACCACCGCGATGCGCACCCCGTCGGGGTCGGCGATCCACATCTCGACCAGGCCCCAGGGCTCTTTGACCGGGGGCCGGAGGATCTCCACGCCGCGCGCGGCGAGGTCCTCGTGCGCGGCTTCCGCGTCCGCGACCTGGAGCCACAGTTGCAGCGTGGGCGACGGCGGTTGCGCGGAGCGGCCGGAAACCTCGAGGAAGCCGCCGCCGAGGAAGTACACCGTGCCGCGTTCGGGCCCCGTGCCGAACTCGCGGTGGACCGCGAGCCCCAGGTCCGTGCCGTAGAAGGTCCGTGAGCGCTCCGGGTCGGTGGGGCGCAGGAGGATTCTGCTGCTGAGTACGTGCACCATGCGGCCGCACCTTAGTCCCGGGTTACGCTCGGCGGTGCGTGCGAGGGCGCAGGAGTTCCGCACGCGACGGCACCGCAGCACCAGCAGATCGGAGACACGCTCACATGGCCACCGCCCCGCACCCGAGCACGCACGACGACCTCACCTTCCGCGACGCCACCGAAGCCGACGTGGAAGCGCTGGTCGGGCTGATCGAGTCGGCGTACCGCGGCGACGACAGCCGTGCCGGGTGGACCACGGAGGCGGACATCCTCGACGGCCGGCGCACGGATCCCGAGGGCGTCGCCGAGGTCATCACCTCGCCCGACAGCAAGCTGCTCGCCGTGGAGCGCGAGGGCCGCATCGTCGCCTGCTGCCAGCTCGAACACCGGGGGGACCACGTCTACTTCGGGATGTTCGCCGTCAGCCCGGCACTCCAGGGCGCGGGCCTCGGCAAGGTCATCATGGCGGAGGCGGAGCGGACCGCGCGGACCGCGTGGGGCGCCCGCGAGATGCACATGACCGTGATCTCCGTACGGGACGAGCTCATCGCCTGGTACGAGCGGCGTGGCTACCGCCGTACGGGAAAGATGAGCCCCTTCCCATACGGCGACGAGCGCTTCGGCATTCCGCAGCGCGACGACCTGCAGTTCGAGCTCCTGGTGAAGCAGATCGGCTGAGCTGGAGACCGCTGCGGCGGGCACGGCTGCGGCGCACACGGGCGACACGGACCGGCCGGAACGGGTCCCCGCGGGGCGCTTCAGGCGGTGAAGCGCCCCGTCCGTTTGATGTCCGGGTAGTCCGTCGTCGCGCCGTCGAGCTGGAGCGCGCGCACCAGGCGCAGATCGTCCTGGGTGTTCACGACCCAGCCGATGATCCTGAGGTCGGCCTTGCGCGCGCGCTCGACGATCTCCAGGGTCAGCCGGCGGATGTTCAGGACCAGCGTGGTGGCGCCGACCGCGGTGGCGCGCTGGACCACGTCCACGCCGTAGCGGCTGGCGACGAGCGCGGTGCGCACGCCGGGGACGAGCCGGGCGATCTCGGCGATCGCCTCGTCGTGGAAGGACAGCACCTCCACCCGCCCGACCAGGTCCCGCGCGTGCATGACGTCGGCGAGGGCGCGCGCGGCCGCCACGTCCTTGATCTCGGCCTGTAGCGGCGCCCGGACGGCGTCGAGGACCTCCTCGAAGACGGGGACGCGCTCGCCCAGGCCCGCGTCGAGCTCGCGCAGCTCGGCGAGGGTCTTCTCGGCGATGGGCCCGGAGCCGTCGGTGGTGCGGCGCACGTCGGCGTCGTGCATGACGACGAGGGCGCCGTCCTTGCTGAGGTGCAGGTCCAGTTCGATGACGTCCAGGCCAGCGGCTTGCGCGGCGACGAACGACCGCAAGGTGTTCTCGGGCTCGACGCCCATGACACCGCGATGTCCGATGGTGAGGAAGTTCAAGGTCACTCGCTTCCGTCGACGGCGGCTCGGCTCCGCGCGGTGCGGAGGCAGGGGACCGCGCGGCTCGGCCGCAGCCTAATCGCCCGCTTCCACGACGGGATCGTCCCTGCGGGGCGGAGCGGAATCATCCGGTCTGGTGCCCACGATGCCCAGGATGAGTCCGGTGATGACGGCGGCGACAAGAACGGCGCGGGTGCTCAACGGTTCGGCGCTCCCTGCGGCGGGGACGGCTGACCCGGCCCGTCCTACCGCCGCGGGCACCGGGACCGCGAGCGGTCTCACCCGTGGGTGGGCGCGTCGGCCGGGGGTTGACCCGCCCGCCTGCGGGTGCGCCGGGCCAGCTCCTGGGCCTGGGCCGCCGCCTTGGCCTCCATGGCGTACGTGTCGACGTACTCCTGGCCCGAGAGCTCCAGGATCGCGTACATGATCTCGTCCGTGGCGGCCCGCAGCGCGGCGCGCTGGTCCTCCATGCCCGCGTACTTGGAGAAGTCGATCGGCCTGCCGAAGCGCAGGGTGATCGGCACGATGCTCGGCACCCGGCGGCCCGCGGGCTGGGCCTCGAACGTGCCGATCATGGCGCACGGGATCACGGGCGCGCCGGAGCGGAGCGCCATCGCGGCCACGCCCACCTTGCCCTTGTACAGGCGCCCGTCGTGCGAGCGCGTGCCCTCGGGGAAGATGCCGAGGAGGCCGCCCCGGTCGAGCACGCCGAGCCCGGCCTCGACGGCGGCCTGCCCGGCGCCGTTGCCGGACCGGTCCACGGGGATCGCGCCGATGCCCCGGAAGAACGCGGCGGCGACGCGGCCCCGCAGGCCCTTGCCCGTGAAGTACTCCTTCTTGGCAAGGAAGTTGATGCGCCGCCGCAGCGTCACGCCCAGCAGGAACTGGTCGCAGAACGACTGGTGGTTCCCCGCCACGATCGCGGCGCCGTGGGCCGGGACGTTGCCGAGCCCCTCGATGCGCGGCCGGAACAGCCACCGCAGCAGCGGTATCAGGACGACGCACCTGAACAAGGCATAGAACATTCTGCTGATCCCCTCCTCGACTGCCCCCGCGCCCGGGCACGCTAGCGGCCTTTCGTGACGGGAGGGAGAAGGCGAATCGAGCCAGCGGGAGAGAGGCCGGTCATGCGGCTGAAAAGCGTGCGAGTCATGGTGCGCTGAACAATTGGAGGGGTGAAAGGTTGGGATGCGTAGCGCCTGTATACGAGGGTGCCGTCGGCCCGCTGATCTGGGGTGATGTCGGTGGGGGTGGTCCTCGGCAGGATGCGGGCGGTGTTCATTCATTCCCCTGGGGAAGGGTGTTTCTCGGTGCTCTTCCCTCCCTTTCTCCGCTTTTCCGCTCCCGCCCCCGGCGCGTTTTCCGGCGTGTGCGGCTTTGGCGTGTGGCCGTACTCGTGGATTTTGCCTTCGGGGCAATGCCGCGGTCTTGCGCGGGCCGGCCGTCCCTCCGCGTGACGCGCGGGCCGCCCGGGGCGGGAGGTGTCCGACCGCCCGGAGCGGGAAACAGTGGAGGAGGCGCCCACCCCGGCGTCGATCGACAGGAAAAACAGCGGTGCAGCGGAGGGCTGGCAGGATAATTTCCCGGATCCCCTCTTGAAACGGAGAAGCTCGCACACATACGCTGCTCATACGCGAGGTTCTCCCGTGGAGGATGGGACATGACGGAAATTCTTGTGCAGACGGTGGCGGACAGCCCCGGGGCTTCCCGTGACGGGCGTGTGGTGGACCACCCGGCCTGGCCGGTGCTCAAGGGTGTCGTCGAGCGGATCAGGCCCTGGCAGTCCAAGGACGGCTCGATCGACTTCGAGCGCGAGGGCGCGCCGTCGCAGGCCGACGCCGGGCAGGCGGTCGACGCCCTCATAGCCGCGGTCGAGGACCTCGCCCCGCTGCTTCCGCACGACGCCGGGTACCTCACGGCGCTGGTGGCCGACCTGCGGAAGTGGGTCCACGACGGCTTCCGGGTGCCGGACTTCCTCGACTCGCTGCTCGCCTTCCACCCGGCGGCCCGTCGCGAGGACGGCCTGCAGCACCTCGTGGTCTTCCCCATGTACACGCAGAACGGCAACCCGGACCGCAACTTCGAAGCGGTCGTGCTGCGCATGGTGTGGCCCGAGTGGCTCGCCGAGTTGGAGCGCACGCGCTACGACAACCCGCTGTTCTGCGGCATCACCTTCGAGGACTTCACGGCCGGGTACGACACGAACTCGGCGGTGCTCTTCCCCGAGACGATCGCCGTGCGCGAGGCCCCCGAGCGCTTCACCTGGGGCGGCATCTTCTGCGACCGCGAGGCCGCCCGCTTCCGCCGGGTCACCGAGGCCGCCGTGGACATCCTGGGCATCGAGCTGCCGGACGACATCCGGGCCATGGTCGCCGACCAGGCCCGCTGCCAGGAGGCGTTCGTCCTGTGGGACATGGTCCACGACCGCACCCACAGCCACGGCGACCTGCCCTTCGACCCCTTCATGATCAAGCAGCGCCAGCCCTTCTGGATGTACGGCCTCGAGGAACTGCGGTGTGACCTCACCGCCTTCAAGGAGGCCGTGAAGCTGGAGGCCGAGGGCGTGCCCCAGGCCCGCGACGTGCAGTACGCGGTGCTCTTCGACCGGATGTTCCGCTTCCCGGTCACCGGTGACCGCGTGCGCAACTACGACGGCGTCGGCGGCCAGCTGCTCTTCGCGTACCTGCACAAGCACGACGTCATCCGCTGGACCGACAACAAGCTGAAGATCGACTGGCAGCGCGCCCCGGAGATCACCAACCAGCTCTGCGCGGAGATCGAGAAGCTCTACCGCGACGGCATCGACCGGCCCAAGCTCGTGCACTGGCTGGCCGGCTACCAGCTGGTTTCCGCCTATCTGGCCCCGCACCCCGGCTCGCGCTGGGCCAAGGGCCCGGAGGCCCTGGACACGTCGCTCCCGCCGCGCAAACTGGTCGACGACGTGCTTCCCGACGAATTTCCGCTCAGCATGTTCTATGAGGCGCTCTCCAAGAAGCTCAAGCACGTGATCGCCTCCACCAAGGGGATCACCGCTGAGTCCGGCGCCGAGACGGTGGCCGCGTGAGCGGCCGCAACAAGGAGGCGAGGGCCATGTCCGCACTCGACGGAGCCGTGATCGCGGTGGCGGGGGCCGCAGGCCCCGCAGGGCGGGCCACCCTGCTGCGCCTCGCGGAGGCCGGGGCGACCGTGGTCGCGTCCGACGCCGACGCCTCGCGCCTCGCGGAGGCCGTGGACGCGGCGCGCTACGCGCACGGCGGCGCCACGGTCACCGGTGACACGGTGGACCTGCTCGACCTGGGCGCCGCACGGGCCTGGGCCGACCGCACGGAGAAGGAGTACGGCCGGATCGACGGCCTGGTGCACCTCGTCGGCGGCTGGCGCGGCAGCTCCTCGTTCGCCGAGACCGACCTCGGCGACTGGGACGTCCTCGAAGACCTCCTGATCCGCACGGTGCAGCACACGTCGCTCGCCTTCCAGGGCGGCCTCCAGCGCGGCGGCAACGGCCGCTACCTGCTGATCAGCGCCGCGGGCGCGGGCAAGCCGACCGCGGGCAACGCGGCGTACGCGGCCGCGAAGTCCGCCGCCGAGGCCTGGACGCTCGCGCTCGCCGACGCCTTCCGCAAGGAGGGGGGCGAGGACGGCCCGCACGCCGCGGCTGCCATCCTGATCGTGAAGGCGCTGGTGCACGACGCGATGCGCGCGGAGCGCCCCAACGCGAAGTTCGCGGGCTTCACCGACGTCAAGGAGCTGGCCGAGGCCATCGCCGGCGTCTGGGAGCGACCCGCATCGGATGTGAACGGGAAACGTCTGTGGCTGACCGAGAAGCCGTGAACCCTCCGAAGACCGACGCCAGGCGGCATCACGACCCCGGCGTCCGCGGCTTCGCGAGCGACAACTACGCGGGTGCGCACCCGGAGGTCATGGCCGCGCTGGCCCTCGCCAACGGCGGCCACCAGGTCGCCTACGGCGAGGACGAGTACACCGACCACCTCCAGCAGGTCATCCGCGGCCACTTCGGCGCGGGCGCCGAGGCGTTCCCGGTCTTCAACGGCACCGGTGCCAACGTCGTCGCCCTGCAGGCGGTCACCGACCGCTGGGGCGCGGTGATCTGCGCGGAGAGCGCGCACATCAACGTGGACGAGGGCGGCGCCCCCGAGCGCATGGGCGGTCTGAAGCTGCTCACCGTGCCGACGCCGGACGGCAAGCTCACCCCCGAGCTGATCGACCGGCAGGCGTTCGGCTGGGACGACGAGCACCGCGCGATGCCGCAGGTGGTCTCGCTCGCGCAGAACACCGAGCTGGGCACCCTGTACACGGTGGACGAGATACGCGCGATCGTCGACCACGCCCACGGCCTCGGCATGCTGGTGCACCTCGACGGCGCCCGCCTGGCCAACGCGGCCGCCGCGCTCGACGTGCCGATGCGGACGTTCACGAACGCCGTCGGCGTCGACATCCTCTCGCTGGGCGGCACGAAGAACGGCGCGCTGTTCGGCGAGGCCGTCGTCGTCCTCAACCGCGACGCGGTGCGCAACATGAAGCACCTGCGCAAGCTGTCCATGCAGCTCGCCTCCAAGATGCGCTTCGTCTCGGTGCAGTTCGAGGCGCTGCTCGCCAAGGACCTGTGGCTGCGCAACGCCCGGCACGCCAACGAGATGGCCCAGCGCCTCGCCGAGGGCGTCCGCGCGGTGCACGGCGTGGAGATCCTCTACCCCGTGCAGGCCAACGCCGTCTTCGCGCGGCTGCCGCACGACGTCAGCGAGCGCCTCCAGAAGCGGTTCCGCTTCTACTTCTGGGACGAGGCCGCGGGCGACGTCCGCTGGATGTGCTCCTTCGACACCACGGAGGACGACGTCGACTCCTTCGTGGCGGCGTTGAAGGAGGAGATGGCGCGCTAGCCGCGCCCGTCCCCGGAGCGTCAGCGCCCGGCACAGCCATCCCTGAAGTTGCATAGGTATGCGGCCGATCGAAAAGTCATTGACTCAAGATCGGCCGCTTTCCTATGCTCGCGGCTCATGGAGCTGATCCAGGAGAACCCAGATCTTTCCGCCTACCTCGCGGCGGACGAAGCCATCGACCACACGCACCCGCTGGTCCGGCAGACCGCCGCACGCCTGGCCGAGGCGAGTGCCGACTCATACGTATACGCTCGCAAGGCCTACGAATTCGTCCGCGACGCCATCCCGCACTCCGCCGACGCCGACGACCTGCGCGTGACGTGGCGCGCCTCCGACGTCCTGGAGCGGCGCACCGGCATCTGCCACGCCAAGGCGCACGCGCTCGCCGCGCTGCTGCGCGCCGAGGACATCCCCACGGCCCTGTGCTACCAGCGGCTCCTTCACGACGACGGCAGCGCCTTCGCGCTCCACGGCCTCGTCGCCGTACGTCTCGACGGGGCCTGGCACCGCCAGGACCCGCGCGGCAACAAGCCCGGTGTGGACGCGCAGTTCTCCCTCGACGGCGAGCGGCTCGCCTTCCCGGTGGACGCGGCCGCCGGAGAGGTCGACTACCCGACGCTGTACGCCGAGCCGAACCCGGTGACGCTGGAGATCATGCGGGCGGCCCCGGACCGCACCTACCTCTGGGCGAAGCTGCCGGAGGAACTCCCTCGTACCCAGGAGTGAAACATCGGATGTGGTGGCCCGATGCATGACACTGGCACCTCTTGAGGGAGCCTTTCCAGCGCGACGGACAGTGAGTCATCCGATCTATTCCTGTCGGATCGCTTGACGCGGCAGAGTGCGGCCCCGATGCTGCGTACGCCAACCCACCTCGTCCGCACCGCTGTTGGAGAGGCCCACGCCATGACCCCCATCTCACGGCGCGCCTTCGTCGCAGGCGCCTCCGGAGCACTCGTCGCGGCGGGCTCGCCCGTCGCCTGGGCCGCACCCGCGGCGGCGTCCCGCGCGGACGCGCACGGCGCGCTCCTGCGGGACGCCGCCATGGTGTGGAAGAGGCTCCCGCGCGGCTGGCAGGAGGGGCCGTTCCTCGGCAACGGCCTCCTCGCCGCGCACGTGTACGCCGCGCCCGGCGAGGGCAACGTCCTGCGCTTCATGGTCAACCACTCGCACGTCCAGGACCAGCGCGGCCAGTGGGAGGCCGCGATCGGCTACTCCCGGCTCGGCGTCGGCTTCCTGACGCTCACCTTCGCCGGGACGGTCACCGGCGTCGACTGGCGCCTCGACCTGGACGACGCCGAGCTCGCCGGCACCGTCACCACCACCCGCGGCAGCGTCGCCTTCTCCGCCCTGATCCTCAGCCACGAGGACGTCCTGCTGGTCTCGACGGAGCCGAGCGCGGGCGAGGAGGCCGCGGCGTGGGGCTTCACCGCACTGCCCTCGCGCACCACCCGCACCGTCCGGGTCCCGCCCGACTACACCGCCAACCCCGACCCCGCCACCGGCCCCGGCCACGTCGAGCAGCCGCTGCACGCGGGCGGCGGCTACACCACGGCCTGGCGCGAGCGGCGCTCCGGCACCCGGCGCCTCCTCGCGGCCACCATCGCGTACGGGCACCCCGACTCCACCGGCCGGGAGCGGGCGCTCCGTACGGTCGAGAAGGCGCTCGACGGCTCCGCCGACGCGGCCGTGGCCCGCCACCGCCGCTGGTGGCACGCCTTCCACCGGCGCAGCTTCGTGTCCGTGCCCGACAAGAAGCTGCAGCGCTTCTACTGGATCCAGCTGTACAAGCTGGCGTGCGCCACCCGCGCCGACGGGCCCGTCACACCGGTCTTCGGCCCGTGGTTCCCGGAGACGGGCAACAACTGGACGAGCATCTGGTGGAACACCAACGTCCAGGTGACGTATCCGCTCGCCGACGCGTCCAACCACCGCGAACTCGACGCCGTCACGCCGACGTTCGCCCGCGACCACGCGAACCTGGAGACCAACGTCCGTCCGGAGCTGCGCGACGGCGAGACCTACGCGCTGTGCCACCCCGGCGACTGGCGGCTGCGCTCAGGGCCGCGCTACGTCGGCGTGCCCGGCGTGAGCCCCAACGACCACACGGGCAACCTCGTCTGGGCCCTGCACAACGTGTGGGTCAGCTACCGCCACCACATGGACGACGACGTCCTGCGGCACGTCATCCGCCCGGTCCTGGCCAAGGCGGTCCGCTACTACGCGCGCCACCTCACCGAGGGCTCCGACGGCAAACTGCACCTGCCCGAGACCCGCTCGCCCGAGTACGCCAACGCGGCCGACTGCACCTACGACCTGTCACTGCTGCGGTGGGGTGTCACCACCCTGCTCGACTCCGTGCGGCGGCTGCGCCTGCGGGACCCGGACGAGCAGCGGTGGCGGGACATCCGTGACCGCCTCGTCCCGTACCACCGGGACCGGAACGGCGTCATGATCGGCGCCGGGGTCCCGCTCGCCGAATCGCACCGCCACTTCTCCCACCTGCTGTGGCTCCACCCCCTCCAGGAAGGCCTCGACCGGCGCAGCTTCGATCACTGGGCCAGTCGGCAGGACCGCTGGCACGGCTACAGCTACGCGGCGGCCGCCTCCATGGAGACGCTGTTCGGCGAGTCGGAACGGGCCCTGCGGCACCTGCGGTTCTTCGTCGACGGCAACGTCACCGACAACTGCGCCCTCACGCCCAACACCATGTACCGCGAGGGCTCCAACTTCGCCCTGGAGAGCCCCGTCGCGGCGGGCCGGTCCCTGCTCGACATGCTGACGCAGAGCCACGGCGGCGTCGTGAAGGTTTTCCCCGCGGTGTCCGGCACCTGGCGGGACGCGAGCCTCCAACAGGTCCGTACGCAGGGCGCGTTCCTCGTCGACGCCTCGCGGCGCGCCGGACGTACGGAGTGGATCAGGGTGCGCAGCGAGGCCGGGGAGCCGCTGCGGCTGCGGCACGGCATCGCAGGGGACATCGACGTACGCGACGAGCGGGGACGGGCCCTGCCGTACCGGGGGAGCGACGTGATCAGCGTCCCGCTGCGGCGCGGGCAGACGGCACTGGTCACCCCGAAGGGCGCCCGCCCGGACCCCGTGCCGCGTGACGTGCCGGGCAACGCGACCGAACCGGCCTGGGGGCTGCCGTAGGCGGGGGCTGCCGTCGACCTGCCGTAGAGGAGGGCAGTCGTAGACCTGCTGGAGAATTGTCGCGCATCAAAGTTCAGTGCGATGTACTGGTCAGTGCTTTATGCTGTACTTCCGCTGATGATGTTCGCGACCCAAGGCAGATCATGACGCTCACGCTCACCGTGTCCGACGAGGTGCGCACGCTCGCGCCCGGCTTCACCCACATCGCCATCGAGGCGTACGACCTCGTGAACGGCCCCAGCTCCGACGGCACGTCGGCCCTCCTGGACGACGCCGCACGGCGCCTCGCCGCGCGCCTCGACGGCCGCGCCCCGCACGAGGACCCGCACATGGTGGACTGGCGCGCCGCCTACACGGCCTTCGGCGCCAAGCCCTCGCGCACCCGCAACTCCGCCGAGGCCCTGGCCAAGCGGGCCCTGACCGACGCGGGGCTGCCCCGGATCAACGCGCTGGTCGACGTCTACAACGCGATCAGCGTGGCCCATCTGATCCCCGTCGGCGGCGAGGACCTGGACCACATCAAGGGCGGCATGCGGCTCGTCCGCGCCACCGGGGACGAGGACTTCGTCACCATGGCCGGGGGCGAGCCGGCCGTCGAGCGCCCCGACGCGGGCGAAGTCGTCTGGTGCGACGACGAGGGCGTGACCTGCCGCCGCTGGAACTGGCGGCAGGGCCCGCGCACCCGCCTCACCGAGCAGACCGTCAACGCGGTCTTCCTGCTCGAAGGCATGGGCCCGAACGCGGGCCTTGGCGCGGCGGCCGCGGAACTCGTCGAGCTCCTGGAGAAGTTCAGCCCCGGCTCGCGGATCGACGTCCACGAGCCGGTGGGCTAGGCAGCTCCGACGGCCGCCGGTCAGGCGCCTTGGGCGGCGTCCGCCACCGGGCCGTCTGGGGCGGGGGGTTCCGCTTCGGGCCCGGTGGGCTCCGCCGCGGCCGTCGGGACGTGCCGCAGCAACACCATGGCGGTGACGGCGAGGACGGCCACGATGACGCCCGCGATCCCGGCGGCGAGGTTCAGGCCGTGGGTGAACGCCTCCCGGGCCGGTTCGACGAGCCGCGCGGCCAGAGGGCCCGACAGGTCCTGGGAGACGGCCTCCGCGCCCGCCAGGCTGTCGCCCGCGGTGCGGGCCGCCGACGCGGAGAGGCCGGACGGCAGCGCACCGGCGACCTCGTCCTGGTAGACGGCGGTCACGACGCTGCCCAGGCCCGCGATGCCGAGGGCGATGCCGAACTCCATGCCCGTCTCGGACAGCGCGGCGGCCGACCCGGCCTTCTCCGGCGGTGCCGAGCCGACGACCAGGTCCGTGCCGAGGACCATCATCGGGCTGACACCGGTGTAGACGAGGACGAAGCCCGTCAGCAGCAGCGGCAGCCCGCCGCTGCTGTCCGCCTGGGTGATCAGCGCGTAGCCGACCACCGACAGGAGCAGCGCGCCCCCCACGACGTAGCCGGGACGCACCCGGCGGGTGAGCGCCGGAGTCACCGACGACGCCGCGATCAGCGCCACCGCGGCGGGCAGCAGCCACAGCCCCGCCTCGATCGGCGAAAGGCCCTCCACCAGCTGGAGGTACTGGGTGATGAACAGATAGAGGCCGCCCATGACCCCCAGGCCGAGCAGCAGCACCAGCAGCGCGGCACTGAACGCCCGGTTCCGGAACAGCCGCAGATCCAGCAGCGGATCGGCCAGCTTGCGCTGGCGCAGCGTGAACGCCACCCCGAAGGCCGCGCCGACCACCACGGCACCGGCGGAGACGCCGTCGAGGCCATGCTCGGCGAGACGCTTGACGCCGTAGATCACCGGCAGGGCCGTCGCCAGGGACAGCGCCACGCTCGCCAGGTCGACGCGGCCCGCGTCCTCGTCCCGGAACTCCGGGAGCAGCAGCGGCGCGGCCACCACGAGCAGCACCATCACGGGCACGGCGAGCAGGAACACCGAGCCCCACCAGAACCACTCCAGGAGTACGCCACCGAGCACGGGGCCCACCGCGATGCCGGCGGAGAAGCAGGTCACCCAGGCGCTGATGGCGAGCCCGCGCTGCCGCGGGTCCTGGAACATGTTGGTGATCAGGGCGAGCGTCGAGGGCATCAGCGTCGCCCCCGTCACGCCGAGCAGGGCGCGGGCGGCGATCAGCGCCTCGGGGCTGGTGGCCAGGGCGGCGAAGACCGAAGCCGCCCCGAAGCCGACGGCGCCCGCGACCAGGAGCCTGCGGCGGCCGATCCGGTCGCCCAGCGTCCCCATGGTCACCAGGAACCCGGCGATCATGAAGCCGTAGATGTCGACGATCCACAGCATCTGGGTGCTGCTGGGTTCGAGGTCCGCCCCGAGGTGGGGCACCGCAAGGTTCAGGACCGTCGCGTCGAGGGCCAGCAGGACGGTGGGCAGGGTGAGCACGACAAGCCCGAGCCACTCACGTGGACCGGCTCTGCGGGCCGCACCGGCCCGCGCGTGTTCGGCCTGGGCGTGCGTCGTCATGGAACTCTCCGTGGGTGCCGAGGGCGATCGCGCCCGGACCGCGCCGAGGGGGCGCGCCGCCGGGCGGGGGGACGGACTCACCCTGCGGCAGGGCACTCCCGGTCCGCTCACCACTCACTCACGGGCCGCTCCCGGCGCTGGGTTACCGTGACGCCATGCGATTCGGGGTGCTGGGGCCACTGGCCGTGTGGACGGCGGAGGGCGTCCCGGTCGCCGTCCCCGGAGCGAAGTCCCGCGCCCTGCTGGCGGAGTTGCTCGCGCACGGCGGCCGCCCCGTCTCCGCCGACCGGCTGATCGACGCCCTGTGGGGCGCCGCCGAACTGCCGGGGAACCCCGCGGCCGCGCTGCAGACCAAGGTCTGGCAGGTGCGCCGGGCCCTGGCAGCCGCCGAGCCGGGCGGCCGGGACCGGCTGACCCTGGGCGCGAGCGGCTATGTGCTGCGCGTGGACGCCGAGAGCCTCGACGCCGACCGGTTCGACGCGCTCACCGCCCGTGCCCGCAGCACCCCCGACCCGCGCGCCCGGGCCGCCCTGCTGACCGACGCCCTCGCGCTGTGGCGGGGTCGGGCCTTCGACGGCTTCGCGGACACGGACGGCGCCCGGCCCCTCGGCACGCGCCTGGAGGAGGCCCGCCTCGCCGCCCTGGAGGCCAGGGCCGAGGCCCGGCTCGAACTGGGCGAGCACGAAGAGGTCCTGGGCGAGGTGAGCCAGCTCGTCGAGCAGCACCCGCTGCGCGAACGGCTGCGCGCGGTCCAGATGCGCGCCCTGTACGCCACGGGCAGGACCGGCGACGCCCTGGACTCCTACCGCCGCCTGCGGGCGCACCTGGCCGAGGAGCTCGGCCTCGACCCCGGCCCCGAACTCGCCGCCCTCCAGGAGGCCGTCCTGCGCCGCGACCCCGCCCTCGCGGGTCCGCCGGGCACCACGGCCCGCACCGTCACGAACCTGCCCGCCTCCGTGACCGAACTGGTCGGCCGCGACGGGGCGGTGGCCGACGTCACGGCCCTGTTCGGCACGGCCCGGCACGTGACCCTGACGGGCGCGGGCGGCGTGGGCAAGACCCGGCTCGCGCTCGCGGCGGCGGCCCGCCTCGTGACCGACTTCCCCGACGGCACCTGGCTGGTGGAACTCGCTGCCTTGAACCGTGCGTCGGTGGTGCCCGCGCCTGCGGGCCGCGCCGCCGCGCCGGACGACGTGTCCACCGCCGCCGAAGCCGTCATGACGGTCCTCGGCATCCGGCAGGAAGGCCCGCTCGGCGACGAGCGCGTGCCGGGCGCCGCGGCCCCGGGCGCCTCGGCGGACCGGCTCGCCGAAGCACTCGCGGACAAGCGGCTGTTGCTGGTCCTCGACAACTGCGAGCACGTCGTCGAACCGGTCGCCGAGCTCGTCACGCTGCTCCTCAAGCGCTCCCCGGGTCTGCGCGTCCTCGCCACCAGCCAGGAGGCCCTCGGCAACGCGGGCGAGAGCGTCTTCGCCGTCCCGCCCCTGGACGTACCGGAGCCGACGGAAGAGGTGCGGACCGAGGCCGTGGCGCGGGCCAGCGCGGCCCGGCTGTTCGTCGCCCGCGCCGCCGCCGCGGCGCCCGGCTTCGCCCTCGACGACGGCAACGCCGGGGACGTCGCGGTCATCTGCCGCCGCCTCGACGGGATTCCGCTGGCGCTCGAACTCGCGGCCACCCGGCTGCGGGCCCTCGGCGTACGCGACCTCGTGGACCGCCTCGACGACCGGTTCCGGCTGCTCACCACCGGATACCGGGGAGCGCCGCCCCGGCAGCAGACGCTGCGCGCCATGATCGACTGGAGCTGGGACCTGCTCACCGGGCCCGAGCGGACCGTGCTGCGCAGGCTCGCCGTGCACGCCGACGGCTGCACCTTGGCGGCCGCCGAGGCCGTCTGCGGCGGGGACGGCGTGGACAGGGACGACGTACTCGACCTGCTGGCACGCCTGGTGGACCGCTCGCTCGTCGTCCGGGCCGACGGCGCCGCCGGGCCGCGCTACCGCCTGCTGGAGTCGGTGGCGGACTACAGCGTCGGACGGCTGCGCGAGGCCGACGAGACCGCACGCGTCCGCGCGGGCCACCGCGCCTACTACACCGCTCTCGCCGAGTCCGCCGCGGACCGGTTGCGCGGCGGTGACCAGCGACGCGGTCTCGGCGTCCTGGACGCCGAGACCGCGAACCTCCGCCGCGCGCTCGACGACGCGGTCCGCCACGGCGCGGCCCCGCACGCGCTGCGGCTGGTCAACGCGCTGTCCTGGTACTGGTTCCTGCGGGGCCGGCTCCGCGAGGCCCGCCGGTCCCTCGACGCCGCCCTCACGGCGGCCGCCGAGGACGCCGGTGCCACGGCGTCGGCCGCGTACGCCGAGGCGACGACGTGGCGGGCGGCCTTCGCGGTGCTCCTCGGCGAGGACGTCGACACGGCGGAGCGGCGCCCGTCGGCCGGCGCGATCGCGGAGCGCGGGGACGGCGCCGCCCGCGCCTGCTGGCTCCTCGGGTTCGCGCTGTTCTGGATCGGTGACCAGAGCGCGAGCGAGGAGCTCATCGACCGCTCCCTGGCGGAGTTCCGGGCGCGGGGCGACCTGTGGGGCACCGCCGCCGCGCTGAGCGTACGGGCCAACCAGGCGCAGGTCCGCGGCGACCTCGCGACGCTCGAACGCGAAGGGCGGGAGAGCGCCGCCCTGTTCACGCGCCTGGGCGACCGCTGGGGGCAACTGCAGACCGTGGAACCGCTGGCCGCCCTGGCGGAGATGGCCGGGGACCACGAGGAGGCGGCCCGGCGCTATCGGGAGGGCCTGCGCATGGCGGAGGACCTCGGCCTGTGCCCGGAGGCCGTGGCCGCCCTGCACGGCCTCGGCAACACGGCGATGCTCGCGGGCGATCACACCGCCGCCCAGGAGTACTTCCGACGGGCCGGGCGGCTCTCCGCCGCGCACGGCTACAAGCCGGGCGAGATCCGCTCCGCGACGGGCCTCGGCCTGAGCAGCCGCCGCGCGGGACAGCTCGACGCCGCCGAAGCCGGGCTGCGCCCCGTCCTCCAGTGGCTCACCAGGATGGCCTTCGAACCGGGGCGCGCCCTGGTCCTCGCCGAGCTCGGCTTCATCGCGGAGCAGCGGGGCGACGCGGCGCAGGCGCTGCGGCTGCACCGGGAGGGCCGGGCGGCCGCGCGGCACACCGGGGACGTCCGCGCGCTCGCGCTGGCCCTGGAGGGACTCGCGGGCGCGCACGCCGCGGCGGGGGAGCAGGACCGCGCGGCCCTGCTCCTCGGCGCGGCCCACGCCGCCCGGGAGTCGGTGGGCATGCCGCTGCCGCCGGGCGAACGCGGCGACGTCGACCGGATCACCGCCGTGGTCAGGGCCCGCCTTGACCAGCGCTCGTTCCGCACCGCGTACGGACGCGGGCTCGCCCTCGCGCCGGACGACCTCGAACTGGTGGCGGGCGGCGCGAGCTGACGCCCGGCGCCCCCGAACCGGCGCCGGACGGCCCGGGTCGGGCGCGCGGCGTCAGTGCGCCTCGGCCGCGCGGACCTCCGCCGGGGTCGGGGCCGTGCCGCCCAGGTGGGCGGGGAGCCACCAGGTGTCGTCCGGGCCCTTGGGACGGCCGGGGTAGGCGCGCTGCGCGGCTTCGAGGAGCTCGTGGCAGCGCTCGCGCAGGCGCCGCGTGATCGCGCCCGCGTACTGGTCCTTCGGCGCCTCCACGCGCTCGCCGACCCGGATCGTCACCGGGAGGTGCTGGCGCTTGAAGTTGCGCGGGTGGCCCTTCGTCCAGATCCGCTGCGTGCCCCACACCGCCATCGGCACCAGCGGGACGCCCGCCTCCTGGGCCAGGCGCGCGGCGCCCGTCTTGAAGGACTTCAGAGTGAACGACTGCGAGATCGTCGCCTCCGGGAAGACGCCGATGATTTCACCGGAGCGCAGCGATTCCAGGGCGTGGGCGTATGCCTGGTCGCCCTGCTTGCGATCCACGGGAATGTGCTTCATGCCGCGCATCAGCGGACCCGAGATCTTGTGGCGGAACACCGACTCCTTCGCCATGAAACGCACCAGGCGCTTCTGCGGCAGTGCCGCCAGGCCGTTGAAGATGAAGTCGAGATAGCTGATGTGGTTGCTGACGAGGACCGCGCCACCCGAGCGCGGAATGTTCTCGGAACCCTTGCAGTCGATCTTCAGGTCAAGTGCCTTGAAGAAGGTCTGTGCGACGCCGACGATCGGTCGGTACACGAGTTCTGCCATGGGTGGGGAGGCCCTTCATCTCTGCCAGAGGAGAGGGCCTTTGGCAGGTAACCAAGTTACGGATCCGTAGGTATACGGCTCCGCAGATCGTGCCCCAAGAACGAGCGGACGGCCAGCGCTAGTGCCCGTAGTGCGGGAGATTCTCGTCACGTCGGAATCTTTGGGCACGCGCGCGTGCTGAGGGGAATGAGGTATGTGCGCCCCCGGCCGGGGGCCCGACAGCGCCCGGGCGGGCGACGGAGAAGGGTGGGAGACGCGGGTGACAGCGGCGCGCGGACGCGGGGACGAACGGACGCTCGGTGCGGGGGACCTGGGCGGACCGCTCGGCGAGCGGGCCACGCTCGTGCAGTTCTCCAGCGCCTTCTGCCAGCCCTGCCGGGCGACCCGCAGGGTCCTCGCCGACGTCGCCGCCATGGTTCCCGGCGTCGCGCACGTGGAGATCGACGCCGAGGGAGCCCTGGACCTCGTCCGGGAACTGCGGGTGCACAAGACGCCCACGGTGCTCGTCCTCGACCGCGCCGGGCGCGTGGTGCGGCGCGCGGTGGGACAGCCGCGCAAGGCCGACGTCATCGCCGCCCTCGGGACGGCCGTATGAGGCGGCAGGCCACGGCCCCGGAAGGACGGCACGTGCTCGTGAGTGATCTTTACCGCGCCCGCAGGGGCTTGACTGCACCGGCCACCTATCGACAGCCTGCTGCCATGCCACCGGAGCTCCTTCTCTACGAGCGCGTCCACGTGGACCTCGCCCGTCATGCCAGTGCGCGCTGTTGGTCCTGCTGAGCAGCCACGGACCCGCTCGTACCTCCTGCAGAAGGACAACTCCATGACGGCTTCGCCCGACCTCGACACCCCTCAGCTCGCCACTCCCGACCTGCTGCGCTCCGTCTTCCGGCGGCACGCGGCCGCGGTCGCCGTGATCACCGCGCGGGGCTCGGGTCCCGTCGGCTTCACCGCCACCTCCCTCACCTCGGTCTCCGCCGAGCCGCCCATGATCTCGTTCGGCATCGGCACCGGCGCCTCCAGCTGGCCCGCGATATCCCGGGCCGAGCACGTCGGCGTCCACATCCTCGGCGAGCACCAGGAAGAGCTGGCCGCGACGTTCGCGCGCAGCGGCGCCGACCGGTTCGGCCCGGCCACGCGCTGGTTCGAGGGGCCGCACGGCGTGCCCGTGCTCGACGGCGTGCTCGCGTGGCTGGTGTGCCGCGTCGTGGCGCGGGTGCCCGCGGGCGACCACCGGGTGGTCCTCGCGGAGGCGGTCGTCGGCGACCCCGCGGGGGCGGGCCGCCCGCTCCTGTACCACCAGGGGCGCTTCAACGCGCTGCGCGACTGAGAGTTCCCGGATGTCGCGTGGTGCGCGCGATTACGGAGCGTTGCGAAGGTCACAGTTCAAAGCGCTTGCTTAGCGGGAAAGCACTGGGTGTACTCATGAGTAATATTCCGGTTGGAGCGGGGGCCGCCCCGATCGGGATCCGCCGCTTCAGGCGCCTATGCTGCCTGCAAGAAGGCAGTAGCCGCAGCCAAGGCAGCAGCCCAGTAATAACGATGCAGTAGGAGAGCCGGCGTGAGCTTGAGGATCGTTGTCTGTGTGAAGTACGTGCCCGACGCCACCGGCGATCGGCACTTCGCCGAGGACCTGACCGTCGACCGTGACGACGTGGACGGCCTCCTCTCGGAACTCGACGAGTACGCGGTCGAGCAGGCCTTGCAGATCAAGGAGGCGGCGGACGACGAGGCGGAGATCACGGTCCTCACCGTCGGTCCCGAGGACGCCAAGGACGCGCTCCGCAAGGCCCTGTCGATGGGCGCCGACAAGGCCGTCCACGTCGAGGACGACGACCTGCACGGCACGGACGTGATGGGCACCTCGCTGGTCCTCGCCAAGGCCATCGAGAAGACGGGCTACGACCTGGTCATCGCCGGTATGGCCTCGACGGACGGCACCATGGGCGTGCTGCCCGCGATCCTCTCCGAGCGCCTGGGCGTCCCGCAGGTCACGCTGCTCTCCGAGGTCTCCGTCGCGGACGGCGTGGTGAAGGGCCGCCGTGACGGCGACACCGCGTCCGAGCAGCTGGAGGCGTCCCTGCCGGCCGTCGTGTCCGTGACGGACCAGTCGGGCGAGGCCCGTTACCCCTCGTTCAAGGGCATCATGGCGGCCAAGAAGAAGCCGGTGGAGTCCCTGGACCTGGACGACCTGGACATCGACGCCGATGAGGTCGGTCTCGAGGGCGCCTGGACCAAGGTCGACTCCGCCGCCGAGCGTCCCGCGCGCACCGCGGGCACGATCGTCAAGGACGAGGGCGAGGGCGGCAAGCAGCTCGCCGAGTTCCTCGCCGGCCAGAAGTTCATCTGAGCTTCAGTCACCCCTCACACCCCACCTTCTTCGTCATCGCAGGAGATAGAAGTCCCATGGCTGAAGTTCTCGTTTACGTCGACCACGTCGACGGTGCCGTCCGCAAGCCCACCCTGGAGCTGCTGACCCTCGCCCGCCGCGTCGGCGTGCCTGTCGCCGTCGCGCTCGGCCCGGGCGCCGAGGCCACCGCGGCCACGCTCGCCGAGCACGGCGCGGTCAAGGTCCTCACCGCCGACGCCCCCGAGTTCGCCGACTACCTCGTCGTGCCGAAGGTGGACGCGCTGCAGGCCGCGTACGACGCCGTGTCCCCGGCCGCCGTGCTCGTGCCGTCGTCCGCCGAGGGCAAGGAGATCGCGGCCCGCCTCGCGGTCCGCATCGAGTCCGGCATCATCACCGACGCCATCGACCTGGAGTCCGGCGACGAGGGCCCGGTGGCCACGCAGTCCGTGTTCGCGGCCGCGTTCACCACCAAGTCCCGCATCTCCAAGGGCACCCCGGTCATCACCGTCAAGCCGAACTCGGCTCCGGTCGAGGCCGCCCCGGCCGCGGGCGCCGTCGAGGCCCTGTCCGTGTCGTTCTCCGCCCAGGCCACCGGCACCAAGGTCACCGCGCGCACCCCGCGCGAGTCCACGGGCCGCCCCGAGCTGACCGAGGCCGCGATCGTGGTCTCCGGTGGCCGCGGCGTCAACGGCGCCGAGAACTTCGGGATCATCGAGGCGCTCGCCGACTCGCTCGGTGCCGCCGTCGGCGCCTCCCGCGCCGCCGTCGACGCCGGCTGGTACCCGCACTCCAACCAGGTCGGCCAGACCGGCAAGTCCGTGTCGCCGCAGCTGTACATCGCCTCCGGCATCTCCGGCGCGATCCAGCACCGCGCGGGCATGCAGACGTCGAAGACCATCGTGGCCATCAACAAGGACGCCGAGGCCCCGATCTTCGACCTCGTCGACTACGGCGTGGTCGGCGACCTCTTCGAGGTCGTCCCGCAGCTCACCGACGAGGTCAAGTCCCGCAAGGGCTGAGCTCATCGCCGGGCACGAGGCCCCCGGTTCCCGCCGTGCGCGGGGCCGGGGGCCTCGCGCGTCACAGCGTCAGGCTCGCCTGCACCGGCAGGTGGTCGCTCGGGAACTGCCCGGCCAGGGAGAAGGTGTTGACGGCCGCCGCGTGCACGCGCGCGGCCGGCGTCGCCAGGATCCAGTCGATGCGGTCGCCGTCCGGCACGAGCGGCTTGTAGCCGTGGAACGTCGCGTACTGCTTGCCGCGCTCGGCGGCCGCGTCCCAGGTGTCGACGAGCCCCGCCTTGAGCAGCGTGTCGTAGACCGGGTTCTTGTGGGCCGCGACGTTGAAGTCGCCGGTGACGACCTTCGGCAGGGTGCGGTCCAGGGCGGACAGGCGGTCGGAGATCAGATGCGCGGCGCGCGTGCGCGCGTACTGACTGTGGTTGTCCAGATGGGTGTTGAGGACGTACAGCTGGCGCTCCGTGCGCCGGTCGTGGAAGCGGACCCAGGTGACCATGCGGATCGAGCCGCCGCCCCAGGTGTTGGAGCCGATCACGTCCGGGGTGTCCGAGAGCCAGAAGTGCTCGTACTCGAGGGGCGTCAGCCTGCGCGTGTCGTAGGAGACGGCCATGAACTCGTCGCGGCTGCCGCCCGCGCGGCCCGTGCCGATCCAGGCGTAGTGCGGGCCCAGGTCCTCGGCGATGTCCCGCACCTGCTGGTAGAGGCCCTCCTGGGTGCCGATGACGTGGGGCCGCGCGCGGCGCAGCAACTCCCGGGTGACGGGGCGGCGCTCGGGCCACGAGTTCGGCGGCGTGGGGCTCGCGTAGCGCAGGTTGAAGCTCATGACCTCCAGGCGGCGGCCGGGGCGCTCCGCGGCGTGCGCGGGCGCGGCGGCGAGCGCCGTGGCGAGCAGGGGGACCGTGACGGCCGTCGCGGTGGCCACGGCCGTACGCAGGCCGGAGCGGCGGGTCACGGGTGTGTCGGTCGGCACGCGTTCTCCTTCGGTCGGTCGCGGTGCGGCGCGGTGGGGCTCGGTGCGGGATCCTGCGGCGGGCAAGGGGTCCACCGGAGTGTGGGAGCACCATCTGAGACGGGCGTGAACGGCCGGGGTCCGGTACGCGAGAAGGTGTTGACCAGTGGGAAGGTACACGGATAACTTCGCCATACGGATTCCTGATTCCGTGAAGCGGAAGATCTGTAGGGGCGGTTCGCCAGCGTACTCGCCATGGAACACCGTGAGCGCGGAACGCCGCACTATGAAGGTGGAGGGTGCACGGATGGGTCAGCAGGAAAAGGTGGCGACGAGTCTCGCGGGCGCCGTCAGCGAGCGCGTGAGCGCCTCGCTCACGCCGGTGGACGAGGAGCTCGAACGCCGCTACCCCGGAGACCCCGGCACCCGCCAGCCCGTCCACACCGTGTACGTCCCCGGCGAGCTGTTCGCCGCCGACACGATCCGCTCCTGGGGCGACCGGGCCCTGGCCGCCCTCGACGAGCACGCGCCGGACGCCGCCTCCTTCGCCGCCGTGCTCGGCCTCGCCGACGACCTGGCCGAGCCGGTCTACACGCGCGTACGGGCCAAGCTGGAGCGCGAGCCCGTGGAAGACATCCGGGTCGACTTCGAGGACGGCTACGGCGGGCGCACGGATGCCGACGAGGACGCCGACGCGGCCCGCGCCGCCCGGCTGATCGCCGCGGCGTACGCGGGCGGCGCCGCCGCGCCGTACATGGGCATCCGCATGAAGTGCATGGAAGCCGCCGTCCGCGACCGGGGCATCCGCACCCTCGACGTCTTCCTGACCGGCCTCATGGAGGCGGGCGGCCTGCCCGACGGGCTCGTCCTGACGCTGCCGAAGGTGACGTACCCGCAGCAGGTCACCGCGATGGTGCGGCTCTTGGAGGAGTTCGAGAAGGCGCGCGGCCTCACCCCCGGCCGGATCGGCTTCGAGATCCAGATCGAGACCAGCCAGTCGATCCTCGCCGCCGACGGCACCGCCGCCGTCGCCCGCATGATCGACGCCGCCGAGGGCCGTGCCACGGGCCTGCACTACGGCACCTTCGACTACAGCGCCTGCCTCGGCGTGTCCGCCGCGTACCAGGCGAGCGACCACCCGGCCGCCGACCACGCCAAGGCGATCATGCAGGTCGCCGCGGCGGGCACCGGCGTACGCGTCTCCGACGGCTCCACGAACGTCCTTCCGGTCGGCCCCACGGCGAAGGTCCACGACGCCTGGCGCCTGCACTACGGCCTCACCCGGCGCGCCCTGGCCCGCGCCTACTACCAGGGCTGGGACATGCACCCCGGCCACATCCCGACCCGCTACGCCGCCGTGTTCGCGTTCTACCGCGAGGGCTTCGAGCAGGCCGCCGCCCGCCTCGCCGCCTACGCCAACCGCACCACCGGCGACATCGCGGACGAGCCCGCCACCGCCAAGGCGCTCGCCGGGTACCTGCTGCGCGGCCTGGACTGCGGCGCGCTCGACACCGCGGAGGTCACCCGGCTCACCGGGCTCACCCTGGCCGGGCTCCAGACGTACGCGGGACCGCGCCGGGGCGACCTCACCCCGTCGGCCAAGTAATCGCGTCGCCCAGCAGCTCGGGCGCGGCGGCATGGGCGTCGTCTGGCGCGCCGTCGACGAGGTGCTGCACCGCGAGGTCGCCGTCAAGGAACAGCGGACGTACACGGACACGGCAGGGCCCGAGCTCGCCGATCTGCGGCTGCGGATGCAGCGCGACGCGCGTGCCGCCGCGCGCGTGCGCCACCCCGGTGTCGTCGCCGTCCACGACGTGACCGAGGTCGACGGGCGCCCGGTCATCGTCAGGGAACTCGTCGACGGCCCCTCCCTGGACGACGTGCTGCGCGAGCGCGGGACGCTGGACCCGCGCGAGGCCGCGGCCGTCGGCGCGAAGGTCATGAACGCGCTCGCGGTCGCCCACCGCGTCGGCGTCCTGCACCGCGGCGCCACACCCGGCAACATCCTCCTGGGGACCGGCGGCCGCGTCGTCCTGACCGACTTCGGCATCGCCACCATGGAGGACCCGGGCGACGGCTCCGCCACGCTTCCCCGGGAGACCCCATTCCCGCAGCGGCGAACTCGTCGGCTCCCTCGCCTACTTGGCGCCCGAGCGCGCCCAGGGCCAGGAGCCCGGCCCCGCGTCGGACGTCTGGGCACTCGGCGCGACGCTGTACGCCGTGGTGGAGGGCGCCCCGCCGTTCCGCCGCACGTCGACGTGGTCCACGCTGACGGCCATCGTGGTCGACCCGCTGCCGGAGCCGGGGCGGCGGCAGGCGCGCCCGCGCCCTCGCTCACACCCGCGCCGCCGCCGGGCGGCGCGATACCGCGCGAACCGACGGTGCGCCACATCCCGAGCACGCCCCCGCCGGGCTTCGGCCCGCCGCCGCAGGCCCCGACGGCCCACGCCGCGCCGCCGGACCCGGTCGCCCACGCCGTACCGGCGTCCCCCGCGACCCGGACCGAGACGCCCGCCCGGCCGCGCCGGGGCAAGGCCCTGCTGGCCGCCGCCGCGGTGGCCGTGGTCCTCGCGGCGACCGGCGTGACCGTCGCCGCACTGGGCGGCGGGGACGGCGAGAAGAGCGAGGCGAGTGACGCACGGGAGGCGGGCGGCAGGCGCGTCCCGCCGCGCTCAGTCCGCGGGGGCCAGCTCTCCCGATCCCCGGGTGATCAGGCGCGTCGGCAGCTCCACCCGCTCCGGCGGTCCTGACGCGCCGTCCAGCTGGCGGAAGAGGCGCTCCGCCGCCGTGCGGCCGAGCTGGGCCGCGTCCTGGGCGACCACCGTGACCCCCGGTCGCAGCAGGTCGGCCAGCTCGATGTCGTCGAAGCCGACCAGGGCCACGGGGCGGGGGAGACCCGCGAGGACGCGTACGACGGTCACCGTCACGCGGTTGTTGCCCGCGAAGATCGCGGTGACCGGTGCCGGGCCCGTCAGCATCGTCTCGGCGGCGCGGGCCACGCGCTCGGGGTGCGTCAGGCCGAGGGACACCCAGGACTCGTCGACCTCGATGCCCGCGTCCGCCATCGCCGTGCGGTAGCCCCGCAGCCGCTCTATGGCGGTGTGGATGCGCGGCTGGTCACCGATGAAGCCGATGCGGCGGTGACCGTGCGCGATGAGGTGCGCGACGCCGTCGCGCGCGCCGCCGAAGCTGTCGGAGAGCACCACGTCCGCGTCGATCCGCCCCGGCGGCCGGTCCACGAAGACCGTGGCGACGCCCGCGGCGATCTCCGGCTCCAGATAGCGGTGGTCGTCGCCCGCGGGGATCACGACGAGTCCGTCGACGCGCCGCGCGCACAGCGCGAGCACCAACTCCTGCTCGCGGTCCGGGTCCTCGGCGCTCGAACCGTTGATGAGCAGCGCCCCGTGCGCCCGCGCCACCTCTTCGACCGCGCGGCTCAGCGGGCCGTAGAACGGGTCGGCCAGGTCCTCCAGGACGAGGCCGATGCTGGCCGTGCGGCCCTTGCGCAGGACCCGCGCGCTGTCGTTGCGCCGGAAGCCGAGGGCGTCGATGGCCTCCTGGACGCGGCGTTCGGTGTCGGGCGTGACGCCCGGCTCGCCGTTCACGACGCGGGAGACGGTCTTGAGGCCCACGCCCGCACGGGCGGCGACGTCCTTCATGGTCGGCCGGTTGCCGTAGCGGCTCCTGGGGTCCGCGGGGTCCGGACCGCCGTCGGGGCGTCGGTGGGAGACGGGGGTGCGGGCGGTCTCTGCCACGATGCGCTGTCCTGTCTGTCGTCCACTACGGGGCTGTGCTGCGCGGGTCGCGGACCCAGTCTGCGCAACGGAGGCCCGTCCGCGTGCGGAAGTTCAGGTTTCCACTGTGTACGGGGCTCATTTGACGTCCACTATGTATACGGGGGGTGGGATGTCCGGTGTTTACCCGGGGGTAGCGTCAGGCGCTGCCGGGGCGGGGGCCACGATTCCCGCGGTGGGCGAGCGGGCCCGTCGTGTGGCTTCGAGCATAGAATCTGGACAACGTTGTCAGAAGCACGAGAGACTGTCCCCCCGCACTCTCCGGCCTGCCCTTTCACCAGGAGATCTGACAGTGATGCCCACGGACCTCGTCGCCGCACTCGACATCGGCGGCACCAAGATCGCCGGCGCCCTGGTGGACGGCCGCGGCCGGATCCTGCTGCGCACCCAGCGCCCGACGCCCGCGCGCGAGGACGGCGACACCGTGATGCGCGCGGTCGAAGACGTCATCGGTGAGCTCGCGGCGGGGGAGCCGTGGGCCCAGGTGCGCGCGGTCGGCATCGGCAGCGCGGGCCCCGTGGACGCCTCCGCGGGCACGGTCAGCCCCGTCAACGTGCCCGGCTGGCGCGGCTACCCCCTGGTGGAGCGGGTGCGCGCCGCCACCGACGGGCTGCCGGTGGAGCTGGTGGGCGACGGCGTGGCGATGACAGCCGCGGAGCACTGGCAGGGCGCCGCCCGGGGCCACGACAACGCCCTGTGCATGGTGGTGTCCACCGGCGTCGGCGGCGGCCTGATCCTGGGCGGCTCCCTGCACCCCGGCCCCACCGGTAACGCGGGCCACATCGGCCACATCTGCGTCGACCTGGACGGCGACCCGTGCCCCTGCGGCTCCCGCGGCTGCGTCGAGCGGATAGCGAGCGGCCCGAACATCGCCCGGCGCGCCCTGGAGGCGGGCTGGCGGCCGGGCCCGGACGGCGACTCCTCGGCGGCGGCCGTCGCCCTCGCGGCCCGCGCGGGCGACCCGGTCGCCACGGCGTCCTTCGACCGGGCCGCGCAGGCGCTCGCGGCGGGCATCGCCGCGACCGCCACGCTCGTCGAGATCGACATCGCGGTGATCGGCGGGGGCGTGGCGATGGCGGGCGACGTCCTGTTCGCGCCGCTGCGCCGCGCCCTGCGGGACTACGCCACGCTGTCCTTCGTACGCCAACTGACGGTCGCCCCGGCCCTGATGGGCACGGACGCGGGCCTGGTGGGCGCGGCGGCGGCCGCGCTGCGCGCCTTCCCCGACCCGGCGGTGCCCCGGCTGCGGTCCGCCGTCAACGGCTGAGCGGACCGGGGCCCCGGTAGCGCGCGTATGGCGCCGGCGCGCGTGCGGCGCCGACCGGGGCCCCGGTGCGTCGAGGCCCCGCGCCCCGACCGCGTGGGCCGTTCAGCAACTGAGCACCGGCTCCGCCCAGTCCGCGTGGTCGGAGTCGATGCCGTCGCCGCCGTCGGTCACGACGAGGCGCACCACCCCGGCGCCGCTGACGTCGGCGGAGATCGCCTGCGCGGGCATCCGGTTGGTGAGGACGCCGGTCGACGCCGCCTTCTCGCCGTCCGCCCAGACCTCGAAGGCGACGGTCCCTTGGAGGAGCTTCTCGTCGTCGACGCCTACCTGCGCGGTCAGCCGCTCGCAGGCGCCACCCGTGTAGTAGGCGACGTCGCTCTCCGCGTGGACGCCGAGCCCCTTGGCGAACACCTTGCCGTCGATGGTGATCGGGTTGCCGTCGCCCGCCCGGCTCTCGCCGTTGCTGGTGTCCTTCTCCACGGGGCCCCAGCCGTTGGTGGTGGAGATCCACGGCAGGTCGCTCAGCGCCGAGCGGCCCGCGGGCGGTGCGACGACGACCTGGGCCGTCAGCGGCAGCGTGCTCTCGACCGGGCTGCCGTCCGGGGCGCGGTAGTCGGCCTTGAGGTCGAGGTCGTATGAGCCGGGCGGCGTGCCCTGAGGTGCCGTCACGGTCCAGGAGGTGGCGAGGGCCCTGCCGGTGGGCAGGGCCGCCGCGCTCGTGGGTGACGTCGCCCTGACCTGCCAGCCCGCCGGGCCGGTGAGGCGCGCGCCGACGTGACGCGCCGGGGTGCGGCCGAGGTTGGTGACCCGGGTGGTCAGCTTGTCGGGCCTGCTCGCCTCCACCAACGCGTCGCCGTCGAGGCCGAGTTCGACGGCCGGTGGCTTGTCGGCCCAGGTGCCGTCGGCGCTGACGCGCACCAGGACGGTGGCGTGCGCGGGCACGGTCGCGGAGATGGTGCCCGCGGTGTGGAAGCTCTCGTGCTTCCACAGGTCGCGCAGCGTGTAGCCGGAGGCCTGCGGCAGGCCGACGGCCTTCGCGGTCGTGGCGATGCGCTGCGGGCTGCCGGTCTCGTTGAAGAGCGCGACCGCGCGGCTGCCGTCCTTCATCTCCTTGGCGACGACCCACCGCCCGCCGGTGGACGAGACCACCGCGCCCTGCTTGCCGAGCGGGTCCTGGTCGACCGCGACGACTTCCTTGTTGCCGAGGATCTCGAACGTCTGCGGCGAGACCTTGCGCAGGTCGGAGCCGATGAGCAGGGGTGCGGCCATGATCGACCACATGGAGAAGTGCGTGCGGTACTCGGTGTCGGTCATGCCTCCGTTGCCGACTTCGAGCATGTCCGGGTCGTTCCAGCGGCCGGGGCCCGCGTAGCGCGCGAGCGGCAGGTTCCGCTTCATGATGGAGAGCATCGAGCCCCAGTTGTCGCTGATGTCGCCCGTCGTGCGCCACAGGTGGCCGACGTCGGAGGCCCACTCCCAGGGCTTGTTCTCGCCCCACTCGCAGATGCTGTAGACGATGGGGCGCCCCGTGCTCTGCGCCGCGGCCTTGAGGGCGTCGCGCATGGCGACGTACCGCTTCTTGGCGTCCACGCCCTGGTTATTGCAGTTGTCGTACTTGAGGTAGTCGACGCCCCAGTCGGCGAACTGCTGGGCGTCGCTGCGCTCGTGGCCGAGCGCCCCGGGGAAGCCCGCCTGGTTGCAGGTCTTGGTGCCCGCGCTGGTGTAGATGCCGAGCTTGAGGCCCTTGCCGTGCACGTAGTCGGCGACGGCCTTGATGCCGCCCGGGAACCTCTTGGGGTCGGGCACGAGCTTGCCGTTCGCGTCGCGCTGCGGCAGCGCCCAGCAGTCGTCGAGGTTGACGTACTGGTAGCCCGCGTCCTTGAGACCCTTGGAGACGAAGATGTCGGCGATCCCCTTGACCATCGCCTCGTCGAACTCGGCGCGGCAGTGGGTGGCGTTCCAGTTGTTGAAGCCCATCGGCGGGGTGAGCGCGAGGCCGTCGGGCAGCCGGGGCCCGTCGGCGCCCGCGGGCCGCGCGGCCTGCGGGCTCCGCGCCTCGCCCGCCACGGCGGGCGAGGCGAGCCCCGCCGCGCAGAGGAGCGCCGCGGTGAGGGATCCGACCACTCTTCGGCGGGATGTGCGGGTGGGAAGGTGACGCATCGTTACGTTCCTCCGTACTCGCGGAAGATGGGATGTCTCCATGTCCGAGTCAGTCGTGCGCGCTTACGGTAGAGCGTGTTGAAGTCTGTTGGAAGAGGAGGGGTAACGGTTCGAGCATCCCGCGTCAAAACCCTTGACGGCGGTGACTCTTGGGAGTGAGATCCAACCCTCGCGTTCGGTTGTGTTGGGTTGCACCCCGAGGAGGGGGACATGGCACCGTCAGATTTCACCGGGTCCCACGCGCAGATCGCCCCGCGGAATGTGAGTGGACATCCGATGTCCCGCCGGAACCTCCTGCGCGGTACGGCCCTCGGCGCCGGGGCGGTCACGCTTCCGGCCCTGCTCACCGCCTGTGGCGACGGGCCCGGCGGGAACAAGAACGAAGTGACGGTGGGCTCCAACGCGTCGGACGCCGTCCCCAAGGCGGCGTTCGCGCAGGCCTTCGAGGCGTACGAGAAGGAAAGCGACAAGCGCGTCAAGGTCAACACCACGGAGCACAACGAATTCCAGCAGAACATCACGCGCTATCTCCAGGGATCGCCCGACAACGTCTTCATGTGGTTCGCCGGATACCGCATGCAGTACTTCGCGGAGAAGGGCCTGCTGGTCGAGATCAGCGACGTGTGGAAGGGCTTCCGGGGTTTCTCGCAGGCGCTGAAGGACCAGTCCACGCACGACGGGAAGCAGTACTTCGTGCCGTACTACTACTACCCGTGGGCGGTCTTCCACCGGAAGAGCCTCTTTGAGAAGCAGGGGTACGAACAGGCGGGGAACTGGGACCAGTTCATCGCGCTCGCCAAGAAGATGCACAAGGACGGCATTCCCGTCGCCTTCTGCGACAAGGACGGCTGGCCCGCGATGGGCACCTTCGACTACATCAACTTGCGGCTCAACGGATACGACTTCCACAAGAGCCTGATGGCCGGCGAGGAGGCCTGGACCGACCGGAAGGTCAAGAAGGTCTTCGACCTGTGGCGCGAACTCATGCCGTACTACCAGAAGGGCGCCCTCGGTCGGACCTGGGAGGAGGCCGGGCAGGGCCTCCAGCGGCGCAGGACCGGCATGGCCGTGTTCGGCATGCCGCACCCCGGCTCCCAGTTCCCGAAGGAGGAGCGCGACGACATCGACTTCTTCCCCTTCCCCGAGATCGACCCGCAGTACGGCCGGGACGCCGTGGAGGCGCCCATCGACGGATTCCTCGTCCCGAAGAAGTCGAAGAACGTGGAAGGCGCCAAGGACTTCATGAAGTGGCTCGGCACCGCCGAGGCCGAGGACGTCTACCTCAAGGGCGATCCGAACAACGTCGCCGTCAATGAGGACGCGGACACCAGCAAGTACAGCCCGCTCCAGAAGAAATCAGCCGAACTGGTCGCCGAGGCCAAGCAGATCTCCCAGTTCCTGGACCGCGACACCCGTCCCGACTTCGCCCAGACCGTCATGATCAAGGCGTTGCAGGACTTCATCGACAATCCCCGGGACGTCGACGGCCTCTGCAACAGGATCGAACGGCAGAAGAAGGACATCTTCTCCACGTCCGTGAGCTGAATCAGGGGGAGCGCACTCCGTGCCGCAGAACACCGCGCGGCGCGCCGGACGGCGTACGACGCGGCGCTTCACACGCCGCGACATCGCCGTTCTCGGCGCGCTCTTGGGCATACCCGTCCTGCTCGACGTCGTCATCGTCTGGGGGCCCGCCCTCGCCTCCGTCGGCCTGTCCTTCACGTCCTGGGACGGCATCGGGGACATCCACTGGGTGGGCGGGGACAACTACGAGAACCTGGTCCAGGACTATCCCGCGTTCTGGCCCGCCGTCCGCCACAACCTGCTGTGGATCGCCTTCCTCGGTCTCGTCGCGACGCCCTTCGGGCTCTTCCTCGCGGTCCTCGTCGACCGGGGCATCCGCTTCAGCCGCTTCTACCAGTCCGTGCTCTACATGCCGGTCGTGCTCTCGCTCGCCGTCGTCGGCTTCATGGCGCAACTGCTGCTCGGCACCGACCAGGGCGTCGTCAACACCATCATCGGCAACGAGCAGGACCCCGTCGACTGGCTCGGCGACTCCGACATCAACCTGTGGATGATGATGCTCGCCGCGAGCTGGCGGCACACCGGCTACGTGATGATCCTCTACCTGGCCGGACTGAAGTCCGTCGACCCCGAACTGAAGGAAGCCGCGGCGATCGACGGCGCGAACGAACGCCAGACGTTCTTCCGGATCACCTTTCCCACCCTGCGCCCCGTCAACGTCATCGTCGGCGTCATCACGGTCATCGAAGCGCTGCGCGCCTTCGACATCGTCTACGCGGTGAACAAGGGCCGCAACGGCCTGGAACTGCTCTCCGTCCTCATCACGGACAACATCATCGGAGAGGCCAGCCGCATCGGATTCGGCTCGGCCATCGCGGTCGTGCTGCTCAGCGTCTCGCTGGGCTTCGTCGTCACGTTCCTGGTCCAGGAGCTGAGAGGAGCGCGCGAGAAATGACCGCGGACCTGAAGTCCACGACCCGGGCCGGAGCCGTGACGCCGGCCGTCCGGGGCGCCGCGCCGCACGGCCGGCCGCGCCGGGGCAGGTTCGGCGTCCACATCTTCCTGTCCGCGGTGTGCCTGGCGTTCGTCGCCCCGCTGCTGCTCGCCGTCTACGCCAGTCTGCGCCCGTACGAGGAGACCGCGAGGGACGGCTACTTCTCCTGGCCCGACACGCTGTCCCTCGACTACTACCGCGAGGCCTACACCGCCTCCGACATGGGCAAGTACTTCACCAACACCCTGATCATCGCCGTGCCCGCGGTGATCGTCACGCTGTTCCTCGCGGCCTTCGTCGCCTTCGCGGTCTCCCGTCTGAACGTCCGCGGCGGCCTCGCGCTGCTCATGTTCTTCACGGCGGGCAACCTCCTCCCGCCGCAGGTCCTGGTGACCCCGCTCTACGTCCTCTTCTTGCGGATCGACCTGCCCTGGTGGATGTCCGACTCGATGACCCTCTACGACTCGTACTGGGCGGTCATCCTCGTCAACATCGGCTTCCAGGTGGGGTTCTGCGTCTTCGTCCTCTCCCAGTTCATGCGCACCCTGCCCAGGGAGATCCTGGAGGCCGCGGTGGTCGACGGGGCCGGGGTGTGGACCCAGTTCTGGCGCATCACGCTCCCGCTGTGCCGCCCGGCCCTCGCGGCCCTCGCCACCCTCGAATTCACCTGGATCTACAACGACTTCCTCTGGGCCCTCATCTTCATCTCCAACCCCGACAAGCTCCCCATCACCTCGTCCTTGAACAACCTCCGCGGCCAGTTCTTCACCGACTACAACCTGCTCGCGGCAGGCTCGGTCCTGGTCGCCCTGCCGACGATCCTGGTGTTCCTGCTCCTGCAACGCCACTTCATCGCGGGGCTGACCCTGGGATCCAGCAAGGGCTGAGGGGACGAGCCGGCGACTTCGGCCTGGGGAGCATCCGGGGAGATCCACTTCGAAGAGGGGCGGCGACGGTCGGCCAGGTGGTGAGCGCGTGTCGTGTCCGGTTCGCGCGCTTGTTGGTACGCGGACCAGGTCCGACGCTGTGCACTTCGACCACCGACCCAGGGGGGCACGTGCGGATCTTCAGTAAAGGGCCCGACCACAGTGACCTGCTCCACCAGATCCTCCGGGAGGTCGGCGAGCTGCGGCAGCGCGTCGACGCCCAGCAGCACGCCGTCGACCAGGCAAGGCAGGACGCCGACGCCGCCCTCAGCCGCGGCCTCACCGAGATCCGGGCCGTGGTGCGCGACGGTCTCGACCGCGGCAGCGACACGATCCGCGACTCGCTGACGACCCTCGGCGCAGAGCTGGCCGCCATCCGCACCACCCTCAACGAACCTGCCCGCGCCAGGCCCGCCACGGATCCTCCGCCGACGCAGCCCGCGCCCGTCCGGCACGCCGAGCCCGCACCGCCCAAGGTCGACGCCTACGACACCGGCCACCCGAACGAGAACGGCAGCGACCACACAGGGCTCCTCCGCAAGGCCGCGGGCATCTCCGCCGCCAAGCTCGAAGTCCACCGCGACACCTGGGCGTTCCTCGTGGCGCACGCCGGACAGGACCGGCACTTCCACATCCCCGGCGCCGTCCGCGAGGAGAAGGGCACCGTCACGGTCGACGTCTCCGGCCTCAGCCTCGTCGCCACCCTCACCAGTCTGCGCGCCACTCAGCACACCCCGGACGTCGATCCCGGCACCGCGGCCATCGCCCACCACCTCTACGAGCGCGTCGCCGAAACCGTGCGCTCCCTCGCCACCACACCCCACCCGGACGACCAGCCCGTCGCCATCACCATCGACGACCGCACAGCGGCACCCGACAGCAAGGATCAGCCACCGGCCCGGGGCTGACGGCGTACGGCACCGAAATCCGCTCGCGGAGCCGTACGGGTTCCGGATGCCCAGCATCCGGACGACAAAGGAGCACCGGATGACCACCCGACTGGGTTCACGGAACGCGTTCTGCTGGGCGGACCTCAAGACCCGCGACCTGCCCGGCACCGCCGCCTTCTTCGCGGCGGCGCTGGACTGGCGGTTCGCGGTGGACGAGGAGGACTGGCGCCCACTACCTGGCGAACGGCGCGGCGCTCCGAGGGGCTCACGGTCCGGGTCGGCCGTCTGGATTCATGAGTCAGCGGTGCCGGTCTGCGGGGGCGGCACCGGGCGTGGGGGTGGTCTCGGGCGTGGCGGGGGCCGCGGCCCAGATCCGCGCCGCGGCCGCGTCCACCTCGGCCTGCGGCAGGCCCGCCTTGACCGTGATCACGCCCTTCGTCCCGTCGGGGAACGTGGCCTCCCGCATCTCCACGCCCAACCGGGCCGGCACAGGTTCCTCAGCCATGGCACCCCTCTCGACGACCGGACCTCCACGACTACCACGAAGGTCCCACCGGGCTGAGGAAGCGTTTCGCCGGGCGTGGCGGCCCTGTGCCCGCGCCCGGGGGTGCCGGTCAGGAGGCGGGTGAGGGCCGCTTGAAGAGCTCGTGGACCGAGAAGTAGTTGTCGTCGCCGTGGCCCTGGGAGACCGCGCGTTCGGCCACCTCGCGCATGAGGCGGGGGAGCTCGGAGTGCACGCCCTGCTCCTCGGAGGCGCGGGCGATGTGCTCCAGGGCGTTCACGTTCATCCGCAACGTGCCGAGGGCGCCCGGGTAGTTGCCCTCGTCCAGGTCGGCGGCGCGCGGCGCGAGGGAGGACGGGTCGAGGACCGCGGGCATGAACCAGCCGAGCGCGATGCCGGCGAACTCGACCGCGGAGACGCCCGCCGAGCCGACCAGGGCGGTGGCGTGCAGATAGCCGTTGAGGGTCGCGTACATCATGTGCAGGAGGGCCGTGTTGTACAGCACCGCCAGCGTCGGGTCCGTGCCGAGGAAGCGGGGGTCGCCCAGGCTCGCGAGCGTCGCCCGGTGCTCGTCGAGGACGGCGCGGTCGCCGCTGTACAGGAACACCGCGTCGGGCCGTCCGACCAGCGGCGGCGGCACCATGACGGCGCCGTCGAGATAGCGGACGCCGAGGCCTGACGCCCAGGTGACCGCGGTGCGCACCTCCTGCGGCGTACCGGAGTTGAGGTTCACCAGGACCCGGCCCCGCAAGGCGTCCCCGGCGGGTCCGAACACCTCGTACATCGTGTCGTAGGTGTTGAGGCACATGATCGTGACGGGGCTCGCGGACACCGCGTCCGCGATGCTTCCGGCGAGCGAAGCGCCGCGGGCGACGAGGCCGCTCGCCCGCTCCGGGGTGCGGTTCCAGACGGTCGTGGGATGGCCCTTGGACAGAAGGGCCTCGGCGAGGACCAGGCCCATGGGGCCGAGGCCGACGACGGTGACGGGGGACGGGGAACTCGTGGTGGCTGCTGCGTGGTTCGTCATGCGGCCTAGACTGCTCTCTCACATCGATGTGAGAGTCAATCGATGTGAGGGTCGACGGACGTGGTGGTGATCACATGCGTATGGGCGAGTTCTCCCGGCGGACCGGAGTGAGTCAGCGGCTGCTGCGCTACTACGAGGAGCAGGGCCTGCTCGCTCCCGCGCGGCGGCCCAGCGGATACCGGGAGTACACGGAGCAGGACGTGGTCACGGTGCGCGGCATCCGCGTCCTGCTGGCCGCGGGACTCAACACCGCCACCATCGCGGAGCTGCTGCCCTGCATGGTCGATGACGACGGTTCCCTCGCCCCCGGCTGCTCCGGCCTGCTGCCGGACCTCGCCAAGGAGCGCGAGCGCATCGACGAGGCCGTCGCCGGTCTGCTGGCCGCCCGCGCCCGTCTCGACGAGATCATCAACGCGCCGGTGCCGGGCGCGCTCGCCGACCGGGACGCCTGCTACGTGGCCTGAGGCACCCGGGAGCCGCGAGCGCCCACGGGGTCCGGGAGGGCGGCGAATCGCGGGTGGGGCAGGGGTGTGCCACGGTGGAGGGAGGCCCGGATCGCACCCGGGCCGCACACCGGAACCGGGAAGGCCGGCAAGACCCGAGAAGCCCCGAGAGCTGAGGAGCACGCATGTCCTCGAAGCGACGCCGCAAGAAGAAGGCCCGCCGCAAGCACGCGGCCAACCACGGCAAGCGTCCCCAGTCCTGACCCGGCCGGGGCGGCTTCGAGCCGCCCCCGCCAGGACCGGCCCTAGGTGTCGGGCCCCGGCTGCCCAAGCGCCTCCCGCACCGACGGCACCGGCGCGAGGACCACGCGCAGGCCGGTGATGCCCATGACGCGCAGCGCCATCGGATCGCGGCACACCACCCGGAGTTCGGCGCCCCTCGACGTGAGGCGGCGCCGCGCCCGCATGAGCAGGGCGAGGCCGGAGCAGTCGAGGAACGTGGCGTGGGTCAGATCGATGACGACGGTCTCGGCGGAGCCCGCGGTCACCGGGTCGAGTACGGGTGTCGCCTGCTGGAAGCCCACGAGGTCGACCTCGCCGCGCAGTTCCACCACGACACTGCCGTCGGACTCGTACACCCGAGGTGGTAAGTCCGGAATCTCGCACGCGAATTCGCGCAGTTCGTCCTGATGCACTAATCCCCCCAGGGCGGGCCCCGGTCGCTCTGCGAGGCCGGGGCGGATGCCGTGAAGCAACCGGAATGAGGAGGTCACCAGGGGCCGGGGTGCCTGGCGGATCACGCTAGCGGGCGGGAGCCTGCGCCGCAGTGCGGGAACGATTCGTGGGGTGGCGGTGTCACTCGATGGGGCGAAGTTGTCGCGAGAGACTTGACATGATCTGGCGGCTTTTGGTCTGGCGTCGGCGGTCCTCAACAGGTGCTGGTTTCCGTGGCACTGTGTTGCGGGCAAGCCACTGGGGGCCAACAGAAGAGGGGGAAACGTGATCGTCTGGATCAATGGGGCGTTCGGGGCGGGAAAGACATCCACCGCGCGGGAGCTGATCGAGCTGATCCCGAACAGCGCGCTCTTCGACCCCGAGGTCATCGGCGGCGCCCTGCCGCAGCTGCTGCCCGCCAAGCGACTCGCCGAGGTGAGCGACTTCCAGGACCTGCCGATCTGGCGGCGCCTCGTGGTGGACACGGCGGCCGGGCTGCTCGCCGAGCTCGGCGGGGTCCTCGTGGTGCCGATGACACTCCTGCGCCAGGAGTACCGGGACGAGATATTCGGCGGCCTCGCCTCGCGGCGGATACCGATACGCCATGTGCTGCTCGCCCCGGACGAAACGATCCTGCGCGAACGCATAGCCGATCGCGAAATCCCCCCGGACCTGCCCGATGGCGAACTGCGCATTCGCCAATGGTCGTTCGACCACATCGAGTCCTTCCGCGCCGCGCTCGCCGCCTGGCTGGGGGCGGACGCGCACCGCGTCGACACCAGCGCCCTGACGCCGTACGAGACGGCCGAGCACATCGCCGACGCCGTGCGCACCGGAGCCGCCCCCGTCTGCGAGATCGTGCAGACCCCCCGGCCCACCGCCGAGACCCTGGCCGCGGGCGTGCTGCTCTTCGACGAACGGGGCCGGGTGCTGCTCGTCGACCCCACGTACAAGGCGGGCTGGGAGTTCCCCGGCGGGGTCGTGGAGCGCGGCGAGGCGCCCGCCCGCGCCGGGGTGCGCGAGGTCGCGGAGGAGACCGGCATCCGGCTCACCGGGAATCCCCGGCTCCTCGTCGCCGACTGGGAGCCGCCGCTGCCGCCCGGCTACGGCGGGATGCGGTTCCTCTTCGACGGCGGCGTCCTCGACGGCGCCGACGTCGAGCGGCTGCTGCTGCCGGGGTCCGAGCTGCGCGACTGGCGCTTCGTCACCGAGGAGGAGGCCGCCCGGCTCCTTCCGCCGGTGCGCTACGAGCGCCTGCGCTGGGCCCTGCGCGCCCGCGAGCGGGGCGTTCCGCTGTATCTGGAGGCCGGGGTGCCGGTGGGCGACTGAGCCCGCGCTGAGCCCGCGCGGACGGTGCGTGGCCGCGGCCCGGTCAGGCGGGCAGCGTCGGCCGGCAGCCGTCGAGGAGTGCCGCCCCCAGAGCCGTGACTGTGTGCAGCGTCGTGTTGCGGTGCCGACGGCTGGAGACGAGGGCGGCCTCGCGCAGCGCCGTGAGGTGCCGGCTGGCGTTGGACGGGGTGAGACCGGTGTGCCGGGCCAGTTCCGTGGTGGTGAACGTGCCGTCGGCCGCGGCTTCGAGGAGGAGCGCCCGGCCCCGGCCGAGGAGCGCGGTCAGCGACCGCGGGGCCGTGGAGCCGGGGCGCGGCCGCTCCCAGCCCGGGCGGTGCTCGATGGGGTAGACGAGGACGGGTTCGAGGCTGGGGTCGAAGAGGACGGTGGGCCCGTAGCGGCAGAAGAAGGACGGCTGGAGCAGCAGCCCGCGGCCCGCCAGATGCAGGTCCTGCTCGACCGGGAAGTCCAGGCTGAGCACCGGGTACTCCCAGCGCGCGGAGGCGTGCAGGGTGCCGAGGACGGTCGCCCAGCCGCCGTGGGCCAGCTGTCTCGCGCGCAGCATCACGTCGTGGCGCACCACGTCGTGGACGGTGTGCCAGTACGGCCGCAGACCGGCGTCGAAGTACGCGTGCGCGGTGGCGGCGAGCCGGCCGAGCAGCTGCGCCGAGCCCGTGGCCAGCTCCGCCGACCACGCGGGCAGCCGGGTGTCCGGGTGCAGCCGCTCGAAGGTCTCCAGCTCCACGCGCAGTCGCCGTCGCGGGGTCGCCCGCAGCGCCTCCGTCTGGGCGGCCAGGCCCTGGCCGGTCCGGGGAGTGAGGAAGTCGCAGGTGTAGCCCCGGGCCGGGGACAGGGCGGCGAGCAGCCGCGTGGCGGCGGGCAGCGACGGCGCCACCTCTCTGCGCCAGGGGCCGAAGAGCACGGAGGCGTCCCGGCGCTGGAGCCGGTGGAGGCTGATGTTCAACTCCCACATCGGATCCGGTTCCTGGGCGAAACGGGTGCGTGCCAGATCGTCAGAAGTGAAATGAATCCTGAGCATTCCGTTTCCCGCACTTCTCGTCCGAGTGATGCTCCGCGTGATTCTTCCGGCGGCACGTGCGGCGAGACCGCCTCGTACCGCGGTCTTTGCGTCCTGGCGCACACTTCTACCAGTCGGTCGGGCGAATACAGGAGGCTCTTTTCGGCACGAAGTCCGACGCGCGGTACGGCACCGGGAAAGTGCCGTACCACCACCACGGTTGAAGGGGGAAACATGCGCAAGAAAATCGGTGTGGCCGCCGCCTCCTCGGCGCTGCTGCTCGGCGGTCTCGCGACGGCGCCGGCCTCGGCGGGCGACTCCTCGGGAGGCGGGAGCGAAGCCGCGGCGATCACCTGTGCGGCCGGTGACACGTGTTTCTGGGTGCACATCAACTACGGCGGCAACAGGGGCCGGGTCGCGGGGAACAACGGGGACTTCCGCGACTTCCCGCAGGGCCAGTGCGCGAGCGGCACCTGGAACGACTGCGTCAGCTCCATCGCCAACCGCGGCCGTGAGTGCACCGTCTACTTCTGGACGGGCTTCAACTACACCGGCCGGTACCACAGCCTGAGCCGCAACGACGAGGTGCCGAACTTCGCGGCGGCGCCGCCGGTCGGCTACAACGACCCGGCGTTCAACGACGCCATCAGCTCCAACCACTGGTGCAGTCCGAGGTGACGCACCGGCCACCGCGAGCTGTGTCTCTCCTGGTGGCCGCGCTGGCCGGCCTTGCGGGCTGCTCGGCATCCGAGCCCGCCGGGCCGGCCACGACCCGGCCGGAGCGGACGCCGTCCACCGCACGTCTGCCCGCCGCGGCCGTCGACATGGTCACCCGCTCCGGCACCTGGCCCCGGACCCAGCAGACCCTGGACACGGCCGTGAACACGCTGGTCCACCGGTGCATGGAGCGCGCCGGCTTCACCTACCCCGCCAGGCGGGCGGCGCTGCCCGAGGCGTTCGACGACGCGCGGGCCCTGGTCGACCTGGACCGCCGCGAGCGGTACGGCTACGGCATCGCGACCGGGCCGCCGGACACCGGGCAGCCACCGGCGCCGTACTACACCGAGCTGGACGCGGACCGGCGCCGCCGCTTCGACCTGGCCTTCTCCGGGCCGCCCGGCGCGAAGCAGGAGGTGGAGACGGGCCTGGGCACGGTGCGCGTGAGCGCGCGGGGCTGTGACGCCGAGGCGCGCCGCCGCCTCGCCGGTGGCGTCGTCGCCTGGGCGCGCATGTACTACGTACCAGAGGCGCTCAACGGGCGTCTGGACTCCCGGGTGCCCCGGCAGCCCGGTTACGTCTCCGCACTCGCCCGCTGGCGCACGTGCATGTCGGAACGCGGATATCCCTTTCCGACCCCCGAAAAGGCACAGAAAGAGCTGGCGGACGCGTACGGGAAATCCGGCGGGCGGAATTCACCGATGAAGATGCACGACGCCTTCCGGCGGCGGGAACGCGCCATTGCGGTCGCGGACGGCGAATGCGCGCTCGAAGTGCGGCTGCCCCAGGCCGCTTTGGCGGGACGGCGGGCGCTCGTCCATTCCCTCCCGGGCGAGGACCGCGCGGTGCTCGCCGAGCTCATCCGCGTCCAGGGCGCTGCCCTGAAGCGCGCGGAGGCGGTCATCGGCCGCTGAGCGGCTTCCGCGCCCGCTCGCCGGGGCGGCGGAGTCAGCTCCGCCGCCCCCAGCCGATGTCAGGCCGTCGCATAGCGTGCCGCCGCCGTGCGCAGCACCGTCGACGCGTCCGTGAGCACCGGATCGCCATGACCGAAACACGCCATGTCCGATTCGAGCGCGGCGAGCCGGTGGAAGGAGGCGACGGCCTGCTCCCCGTCCTGGTTGAAGACCCCGAGGAGCACGCCCGTCTCGGGGGTGTTCGCGATGGCGTCGCCCGTGAACAGGACGCCGTGCTCGGGCAGGTGCAGGGCGATGCTGCCCCGGGTGTGCCCGGGCGCGCCGACCACGTGCGCGCCGCCGCCGAAGGGCAGGACGTCGCCGTCCGTTACCTCCCGCAGCTCGGCGGCGTACACCCGCTGCTCGGTCGGCTTCGGCACGTTCTTCGACGTCTCCGTGAAGATCGGCACCTCCCAGTCCTCCAGGACCGGCGCCGGGCCCGGGACCTCCCCGCGCACCATGGGCGCGTCCAGGTGGTGCGCGAACACCGTGGCCCCGGTGAGGGCCGCGAACTCGCCCGCGCCGCCCACGTGGTCGCTGTGGAAGTGCGTCGTCACGACGCGCCGTACGTCGCGGGCGCGGAGCCCCAGCCCCTCGATCGCCTCCGCGATGGCCGGTCCCGCGCCGGGGGCACCCGCGTCCACGAGGGTCAGCTCGTCGTCGTCGCGCCACAGATAGGCCTGGCCGACGGGGAAGCGGAAGAGGTGGAGCCGGGGCTCGAGCCCGATGATCTCGATCTGGTTCATGCGGTGACCGTAGGGACGGCCCGCCCTGCGGGGCGAGCCCGCTTCGCCGGGGGCGTACGGGTTCTGCTCCCGGCGAAGCGCGCTGGTCGGAGCGGGTGTCGGGGGCGCGTGGGGCGGGCGGGGCTCAGAGCGCGCACGTGTGCACCGGATCGCCGTCGGGGCGCGGCACCGTACGGCCGCGCGGGGGCGCCGTGCCGTCCTCCACCCAGGCCGTCAGCGCGTCGAAGGCGTCGCGCGCGCACGGCAGCAGGGGGCGGACGAGGCCGGGGTGCGCGCCGTACAGGCCGTCCGTGTGGGTGCCGCCGGTGATCCGGTAGTAGCGGTGGAGCGTGCCGCGCCGGGCCTTGTCGACGAGTCGCGCGTAGGTGTCGGAGCCGGGGCCGATGGGGATCAGGGCGTCCAGCGTGCCGTGCACGGTCAGGAGCGGGCGTGCGATGCGGCCGGTCAGGGCGAGCCTGCCCACGGCGTCGTGCACCGCGCGCGGGCGCGCCGCGTAGTCGTAGTCCGTGTCGCAGCCCCGGCCGGTGCCTTCGCGGCAGAACGGCGTCCCGGCCTGGGTGGCACCGTCGTAGCCGGGGTCGACCTCCTCGCGGATCAGCCGCTGGAGGGTGTCCCACTGCGTCGTGTAGTGCGTGTCCCACAGGGGCTCGGACTCGGGCGGGTACCCCGCGGCCGCCATCGCCTCGCGCGCGCCCGGCTCGCCCGCCCGGAGCCGCGGGTAGGCGCGCAGCGCGGGCGGCAGCGTCGTGAGGAGGTTGGGCGCGTCGCGGGTCAGCAGGACGCCCTCCCAGTCGAGCCCGCCGTCGTACAGCCACGGGACGTTCTCCAGCTGCCAGCGCACCAGGTAGCCGCCCATGGACGTGCCCGCCGCGTACGTGCGCAGGGGCGCGCGGCCGTAGTGCCGTCCCGCGACCCGCTGGGCCGCCACGGTCAGCTGGGTCAGCCGCAGATGCCACTCGGCGATGGCGTCTCCGGGGCGCTTGCCGTCGCGGTACAGGGTGGGGCCCGTGTTGCCCTTGTCGGTGGCCGCGAAGGCGTAGCCCCGCGCCAGAACGTGGTCACCGATGGTGCGGTCGTTGGCGTACTGCTCGCGGACGCCGGGCGGCCCGGCCACGACGAGACCGCCGTTCCAGCCCGCGGGCAGCCGGATCACGAACTGGCTGTCGTGGTTCCAGCCGTGCGTGCCGTTCGTGCGCGACGAGTCCGGGAAGTAGCCGTCGAGCTGGACGCCGGGCACGCCCGAAGGGCTGCGGGTGCTGGGCGCCACCAGGCCCGCCCAGTCCGCCGGGTCGGTGTGGCCGGAGGCGACCGTACCGGCCGTGGTGAGGTCGTCGAGGCAGGCCGCGACGGTCTTCGCGGCGCCGGGGACGCGCAGCCGCTCGCCGGGGCAGGCGCCGGCCGGTGGCGCGGCCGTGGCGGCGGGGGCGAGCGTCGCGAGGAGCAACGCCGCGGTGGTGGCGGCCAGGTGACGGATCATGCGCGAGGCTCCCTGTGCTCGTGGTGGGCCCGGCCGCGGACGGCGGCGGGGCAGGGCGACCGTAGGGAGCGGCCGGGGGCGGCCGGCAGTGCCGGACGGCCGGAGCTCCGGGCACTCTGTGGCCGACGCCCGGCCGTTGGGCACGTGCCGAACGGCCAGAGCCGCGCTCGGAGCCTCCGAAGGGTCGTGGGCGGCCGCACGCCGCAAGTACCGTCACCCACAGGCTGTTCGGGGGCAGGGGGGAGTCGATGACGACCACGTGGGGGCACTCCGGGGTGCCGTCCCTGGCGCAACCGGCGCAACCGGCGCAACCGGCGCAACCGGCGCAACCGGCGCAACCGGCACGACCGGCACACGCCCCGCCTTGGGTGTCCTCCCTGCTCTACGCGGCCGTGCTCTTCGCGGGCGTGTACTACGACCTCGTCGGGGACGAGCCGCAACCGCCCGCGCGCACCGCCGGATTCGTCGGCGCACTGGGCGCGCTGTTCGCCCTGGACGCGGCCGAGCGGCGGTGCCATCGGCGGTCGGGCACCTCGCGCGCCCTGGCGGTGAGCGTGCTCGTCGCGCGCGTGGGCCTCTTCGCCGCGGTGACCTCCTGCGACAGCGCGGGCCTGTCCCGGGCGCTGTTCGTGCTTGTGCCGTTCACGGCGTACTTCGCCTTCGGGCGGCGCGCGAGCCTCGTGCTCGGCGCGGGCTGCGCGGGGGCGCTGCTCGGCCGGTACGTGCTGACCGCCGACGGCTGGTACGCGGACGCCGAGGCGATCTCCGACCTGCTGATGTTCGCCCTCGTCCTGACGCTCACGGTGTCCATGGCGGCCGTCGCGACGGGGGAGCAGGACGCCCGGTGGCGCCTGGAGTCGACGGTGCGTGAACTCTCCGCTTCCCACCACCGGTTGCGCGCGTACGCCGCCCGGGTCGCCGAACTGTCCACGGCCGAGGAGCGCAACCGGCTCGCCCGCGAGATCCACGACAGCATCGGCCACCACCTCACGGCCATCGCCGTGCAGGTGGAGAAGGCGGAGGCGTTCCGCGACCTCGACCGCGCGGAGTCCGACCGGGCCCTGGCGGCCGCCCGCTGGTCGGCGCGGCGCGCCCTGGAGGAGGCTCGCCTCTCGGTGCGGGCGCTGCGGGCCGAGCCGGAGCCGTTCTCCTTGGCGGGCGCGCTCACCGAGCTGGTCCGGCACGGCGCCGACGGCGGCGGCCCGCACGTCACCCTCGACGTCGCGGGTGAGGAAACGGGATACGCGGAGAGGCAGTTGACCGCGCTGTACCGCGCCGCGCAGGAGGGCCTGACGAACGCCCGCCGCCACGCGGACGCGGCACACGTCCACCTCCACGTGGAGTACGGACCGGTAGGCGCGCGCCTGACCGTGACGGACGACGGCCGCGGACTGCCCGACCCCGCCGCCGCCCGGTCCGTCCCCGCCGCCCGGTCCGTCCCCGGCCTCGGCCTGCGCGGCCTGCGCGAACGGCTCCGGCCGCTCGGCGGCGAACTGAGCGTGCGCGGCGCGCCGGGCGAGGGCACGACGCTCACGGCGACGGTGCCCCGCGCAGCCGATTCCCCGGATCTCCCGGGTCTCCCGGATCCTCTGGACTCCCCGGATCTCCCGGGCCCGACCGGACGCACCTCATGAACTCCCCGGCCCCCGAAGGCTCCGGCGCCGTACGCGTCCTCGTCGTCGACGACCAGGAGCTGATCCGTGAGGGCATCGCGTCCCTGCTCGGCATCCAGCCCGGCATCCAGGTGGTCGGCACGGCCGCCGACGGCGCCGGGGCGGTCGACGCCGCGCTCTCGCTGGCGCCCGACGTGATCCTGATGGACGTGCGCATGCCGGGCATGGACGGCGTCACGGCCGTCGCCGCCGTCGGCGGGCGCGCTCCCGCCTGCAAGGTCGTCATGCTCACGACGTTCGACGACGAGGACTACGTCGTCCGCGCCCTGCGGGCCGGTGCCGTCGGCTATCTCCTCAAGAGCCTGCCCGCCGCCGAACTCGCCGACGCCGTACGGCTCGCCCACCGGGGCGTGGCCCAGCTCGACCCGGCGGTCACCCGGCGCCTCGCCGCCGCGTCACCGCCCGCCGAGCCGCCCCGGCCCCTCGTGGAACCGGCCGGTTCCACGGGGGCGGCCGGTTCGCCCACCGCCCGCGAGGTCGAGATCCTGCGGCTCGTCGCGGCCGGGGCCACCAACCGCGAGATCGCGGCGGAGCTCTACCTCAGCGAGGGCACCGTCAAGAACCACATCTCGCGCATCCTCACCCGCCTCGGCCTGCGCGGCCGCGCCCAGGCCGCGCTGTACGCCAGGGACCACGGCCTGCTGTAGGAATCCCTGTTCACGTCCGTGCCGCGCTGTGTGCGAAGGGTTTCGGCGCTCCGTGTCAACGACGCGAGGTAGTGCGACCGGGCACGGTATTGCCAGCACCGAATCGGGGGCGCACGAGGCCCTTCACCTTCTTTGAGCAGGGGGAAGCTGTGCGGAAGACGAAGATGCTGGCCGTGTTCGCGGCAGTCGCCGCGACGCTCGCGGGACCGACGGCGGCGAGTGCGAGCGCGACGGCCCGGGACGTGACGCGAGTGACGCCGGTGCCGGGGGAGGAGGGGAGGTACCGGATCACGGGTGACGACCGGGGCGCGGCGGCATGGGACGCCTGCGGCGGCGGCACCTGCTTCTTCAGCGAGTACGACGGGGTCGGAGACCTCTGGGTGGTGCCCGCCTGCGGCCGGCACAACGTGCCCAGAGAGTTCAACGACAGGCTGACCTCGGCGTGGAACAGGACCCCGTACATCGTCCTGGTCTTCAAGGACAGCAACCAGGGCAAGTACCAGGGCCCGATGCCGGCGTGGTTCAAGGGCAACCTCGCTCCCGGCCACAACAACGAGACGAGCTCCGTGGACGTGCTCTGCATGTAGCCCTGCATACAGCCCGGAGGGGGGCCTGAGCCCGGGGCCGCGAAGGCGGCCCCGGGCTCATGTGCGCGTGGCGCGGGCCCGGACAGGCCCTACGTGGGGTCAGGCCCCGGTCGCGTACCGCTGGAGGAACAGGGCCTCGGCGACCGACATGCGCTCCAGCTCGTCGGGCGACACGCTCTCGTTCACGGCGTGGATCTGCGCCTCCGGCTCGCTCAGACCGATGAGGAGGATCTCCGCCTCGGGGTAGAGGGCACCCAGCGTGTTGCACAGCGGGATCGAGCCGCCCATGCCGGAGGCCTGCATCTCCTGGCCGTCGTACGCCTCGCGCAGGGCGGCCGCCATGGCCTCGTACGCGGGGCTCGTGACGTCCGCGCGGAAGGCCTGGCCCTGGCCGACCTGCTCCGTGCGCACCCGGGCGCCCCACGGCGTGTGCGCCTCCAGGTGGGCGCGCAGCAGCTTCGTCGCCTCCGCGGCGTCCACGCCTGGCGGCACCCGCAGGCTGATCAGCGCCCGCGAGGCCGCCTGTACGGAGGGGGTGGCGCCGACGACGGGCGGGCAGTCGATGCCGAGCACGGTGACGGCCGGGCGCGCCCAGATGCGGTCGGCGATCGTGCCCTCGCCGATGAGGCCCACGCCTTCGAGGACCTTCGCGTCCCTGCGGAAGTCGTCGTCCGCGTACTGCAGGCCCTCCCAGACACCGGCGTTATCGAGGCCGTCGACGGTCGTCGAGCCGTCCTCGGCGCGCAGCGAGTCGAGGACGCGCACCAGGGCCGCGAGGGCGTCCGGGGCGGCGCCGCCGAACTGCCCGGAGTGGAGGTTGCCTTCGAGCGTGTCGATCTCGACGCGGACGAGGGTCATGCCGCGCAGGGTCGCGGTGACCGTCGGCAGGCCCGCGCGGAAGTTGCCCGCGTCGCCGATGACGATGGTGTCGGCGCGCAGCAGGTCGGGGTGCGCCTCGGCGTACCGCTCCAGGCCGCCGGTGCCCTGCTCCTCCGAGCCCTCCGCGATGAACTTCACGTGCACCGGGATGCCGCCGTTGGCCTTCAGGGCGCGCAGCGCGAGCAGGTGCATGACCACGCCGCCCTTGCAGTCGGCGCTGCCGCGGCCGTACCAGCGGCCGTCGCGCTCGGTCAGCTCGAAGGGGGGCGTGACCCAGCCGGCCTCGTCGAGCGGGGGCTGCACGTCGTAGTGCGCGTACAGGAGCACCGTCGGGGCGCCCTCGGGGCCCGGCAGGAAGCCGTACACCGACTGCGTGCCGTCCGGGGTGTCCAGGAGCGCGATGTCCTCGAAGCCCTCGGCGCGCAGGGCGTCGGCCACCCAGTTCGCCGCGGCCTCGCTCTCGCTCTTCGGATACTGCTCGAAGTCCGCCACCGACTTGAAGGCCACCAGCTCGGTGAGCTCCGCCTTCGCCCGCGGCATGAGCGAAGCGACGGTCTCGGCGATCGGATTCGACGGCATGGGCACGCTCCTCGTAGGTGCGACGTTGTCCCTGTGGGACGGGTGAAACGGTTCGCTGTGTCTTGCGTGCGCGCCGCGCGCGTGGCCGGTGGGCACGGTGCGTGCGGTGTGCACGTTGCTGATCCTCCCACAGGAGGGTGGCGCGGGCGTGCGCCGTAGGATGCCTTCCGATAAGCAACGACAGCGCGGCCAAGACGGGGATCGGGAGCGGAAGACCAACGTGAGCAGCGAGAAGTCAGCGGACGACACGCGGCAGGTGTGGGACGTCGTCGTGGTCGGCGCGGGCCCCGCGGGAGCCTCCGCGGCCTATGCGGCGGCCGTCGCGGGACGCAGCGTCCTGGTCCTGGAGAAGGCCGAACTGCCGCGGTACAAGACATGCGGCGGCGGCATCATCGGCCCCTCGCGGGACGCGCTGCCCCCGGGCTTCGACCTGCCCCTGCGGGACCGGGTGCACGCGGTCACCTTCACCCTGGACGGCAAGTTCTCCCGCACCCGCCGCTCGCGGAAGACGCTCTTCGGGCTCATCAACCGGCCGGAGTTCGACCAGCAGCTCGTGGAGTACGCGGAGAAGGCGGGCGCGGAGGTGCGCACCGGCGTCACCGTGGCGCGCGTCGAGCAGCACGGCCCGGCGGTGCCGGACCGGCGCACGGTCGCGGTCGTCCTCCAGGGCGGCGAGACGGTCCTTGCGCGTGCGGTCGTGGGCGCCGACGGCAGCGCGAGCCGCATAGGAGCACACGTCGGGGTGAAGCTGGACCAGGTGGACCTCGGCCTCGAGGCGGAGATCCCCGTGCCCGCGACGGTCGCCGAGGACTGGGCGGGCCGGGTGCTCATCGACTGGGGCCCGATGCCGGGCAGTTACGGCTGGGTGTTCCCCAAGGGCGACACGCTGACCGTCGGCGTGATCTCCGCGCGCGGGGAAGGCGCCGCGACGAAGCGGTATTTGGAGGACTTCATCGCCCGGCTCGGCCTCTCGGGCTTCGAGCCGAGCATCTCCTCGGGCCACCTCACGCGCTGCCGCAGCGACGACTCGCCGCTGTCCCGCGGCCGGGTCCTGGTGTGCGGCGACGCGGCGGGCCTCCTCGAGCCGTGGACCCGCGAGGGCATCTCGTTCGCCCTGCGCTCGGGCCGCCTCGCGGGGGAGTGGGCGGTGCGCATCGCGGAGGCGCACGACGCGGTGGACGCCCGCCGCCAGGCGCTGAACTACGCGTTCGCCGTCAAGGCGGGCCTCGGCGTGGAGATGGGCGTCGGGCGGCGCATGCTGACCCTCTTCGAGCGCCGCCCCGGCCTGCTGCACACGGCGATCACGACGTTCCGCCCGGCGTGGAACGCGTTCGCGAAGATCACCCGTGGTTCGACCACGCTCGCCGAGCTCGTGCGCACGCACCCGATGGCGGGCCGGGTGCTCGGCAGGCTGGACCGGTAGCGGTGCCGTCGGGGCGGGTGGCGGACGGGGAGTTCTCCCGCGCGCCCGCCCCGACGGCCTCGCACTCCCACCCGCGCGCCCGTCCCGCACGCCCCCTGGCAGGAAACGCGTGGAGCCGCTGAGTTCGGTGATCCGGCTGTGAAGAATGAGAAGTCGTCTAGCTTTTCGCATGAAGGTTTCTCCAACTCGCCAGGGGCATAGGCTGGTTAGCTCGGATGAGGGGGCTCGACACATGCCGTCGCACTCGAAGGTCCTCGTCGTGGACGACCACGAGGATTACCTCTTCGCGCTCGAAAGCGCGCTGGCTCCGCTCGGCTACGAGACGACGTGCGCGACCAACGGGGACGACGCCCTCAAGGAGATACTCCGCGGCCACATCGCCGTGGCCCTGCTCGACGTGCGCATGCCCGGCGTCGACGGCCTCGACGTGGTGCGCTACGTACGGGGCGTGGAGCAGACGCAGCTCCTGCCGATCATCCTGCTGACCGGCTTCGACGTGAGCCAGGAGCTGTCGGCGACGGCCCTGCGCCTCGGCGTGGCCGACATCGTCGTCAAGCCCGTCGATCCGTGGACGCTGCGCACCAAGGTGCGCTACCTCTACGACACCTACCAGCGGCTGCGCGCGCTCCAGGCCGAGGTCGACGGCTACCGGTCCCGGGGCTTCGACGGCGTGCAGGTCCGGGTGCCCTCCCAGCCCAAGGGGACGGTGCGCCGCAGGCCGCTGCCGAAGGACTGACCGCCGCGCGGGCGGCTACTCCCCAGGGAGTACGCCTGATCGCCACGCCTGGCGGACGCCCGGCGCCCCGGCCGCCGTCTAGCGTGGCCGCCATGGACGAACAGCGCGGACGCGGGTGCGGTGGTCCGCCCTTCACCGGACCACCGACGTGGCGGCAGGGGCCGCCGTGGTGGCGGCTCCAGGGCACCGACGACAGTGCCGCGGCCGGGCGCCGCCTGCCCTGGCTGACGACCCTGCTCCTCACCGCGTTCATCCAGGTCGGCACGGGCTTCGCGGAGCACGGCCAGCCCGAGCGCGAGGCGGTCGACGGCTTCGCGCGGGCGCTGCTGGTCATCGCGTCGGGCTCCCTGCTGCTGCGCCACCGCCACCCCGTGGCCGTGGCCTACGTCACCGCCGGGACCACCGTGGTCTACCTCGGCGCGGGATATCCGTACGGACCTGTGTTCCTCGCGGTCGCGGTCGGCTGCTTCGCGGCGGTCGTCGCGGGGCACCGGCGGGCGGCGTGGGGCGCCGTTGGCGTGTGGTGGGCCGGGCAGATCCTGGTCACCCAGGTGCTCTACCGGTGGCTGCCGCCCGCGGGGGACAGCGCGCGCGGCTGGGGCGAGGAACTGGTCGTCGCCGTCTGGGTGGTGGCGGTCGTCGCGGTCTCGGAGCTGGCCCGCACCCGCCGCGAGCAGTGGGCCAAGGAGCGGGCCGAGCGCGCGCTCGCGGCCAGGCGGCGCGCCGACGAGGAGCGGTTGCGGATGGCCCGTGAGCTGCACGACGTCCTGGCCCACAGCATCTCCGTCATCAACGTGCAGGCCGGGGTCGGCCTCGCCCTGCTCGACTCCGACCCCGAGCAGGCCAGGACCGCCCTGACCACCATCAAGGCCGCCAGCAAGGAGGCGCTCGGCGAGGTCCGCCAGGTCCTCGACACCCTGCGGGCCCCCGGAGCCGCCCCGCGCGCCCCGGCCCCCGGCCTCGACCGGCTCCCCGAACTCGTCGAGCAGGCCGGGAGCACCGGCCTGACGGTGACCGTCACCACGGAGGGCCCGCGGAGCCCGCTGCCGCCCGGCGCGGACCTGGCCGCCTTCCGCATCGTCCAGGAGGCGCTCACCAACGTCGTACGCCACTCCGGCTCGCGGCGGGCGCGCGTCCTGGTGCGGCACGCCCCCGGATCCGTGACCCTGCGCGTCGACGACGACGGGCCCGCCACCGGCGCGGACTCGGGCGGCAGCGGCAACGGCCTCGCCGGAATGCGGGAGCGGGCCGCCGCGCTCAAGGGCACCATTGAGGCGGGCCCGCGCCCCGACGGCGGCTTCCGCGTGACGGCGGTGCTGCCCACCACCGGTGCCGCCCGGCCCGAGCGGGACCGGCACGACGAGCAGTGAGCACCCCACCCCAGGAGGCCCCCGTGATCCGCGTACTGCTCGCCGACGACCAGTCGTTGGTCCGCGCGGGGTTCAAGGCGCTGCTCGACGCACAGCCGGACATCGAGGTGGCGGGCGAGGCCGCGGACGGCGACGAGGCGGTGCGCAAGGTGCGGGAGCTGCGGCCCGACGTCGTCCTGATGGACATCCGCATGCCGCTGCTCGACGGCCTGGAGGCCACCCGCAGGATCACCGGCGAGCCGGACCTCGACGGCGTACGGGTGGTCATGCTCACCACGTTCGAGCTCGACGAGTACGTCTTCGAGGCGATCCGCTCCGGCGCCTCGGGCTTCCTGGTGAAGGACACCGAGCCGGACGAACTGCTGCGGGCGGTACGGGCGGTGGTCGCCGGGGACGCGCTGCTTTCCCCCGGCGTGACGCGCCGCCTCATCGGGGAGTTCGCCGCGCGCTCCAAGGAACCGGCGGCCGCGGGGGCGCTCGCCCACCTCACCGAGCGGGAGCGGGAGGTGATGGCCCTCGTCGGCATCGGCCTGTCCAACGAGGAGATCGCGCGCCGCCTGGTCGTCAGCCCGCTCACCGCCAAGACGCATGTGAGCCGCACGATGGTGAAGCTGGGCGCCCGTGACCGCGCCCAACTGGTCGTCCTCGCCTATGAGTCCGGCCTGGTCCGGCCCGGCTGGCTGGGCTGAGCGGGCAGGCCGGGAAGGGCCGCGCGCCGCGCCCGCCACCGCTCGGCGAACCGCCACAGGACGGTGACCAGGCGCACGACGAACACCAAGGCGGCGAGCGCGACGCCCACCACCGTGAGCGTCGACGCGGTGCCGCCCGACAGGCCGAAGACGAGGATGGGCCCGCCCGCCAGGGCCATGAAGACGAGCGCGGCGGCCGCCACCGCGCTCGCGAGCGCGTACCCGATCTCGATCGTGATCGCGTCCCGCTCGGCGCTGCTGCGTCGGCCTTGTCCGACCGTGTCCCCCATGTCATCCATACGGGGAGTGTCACAAACCGGGGGCCCGGCGGGCAAGGAACTGCCCGCCGGGCCCCCGGAGGTCGGTCGCGAACTGCCGCGGCGGCCGCTAGTCGCCGACGGTGACGCGCTCGCGGGAGGCGTCCGGCTGCGGCTGCGACGTGGCGACCGTGATGGTCCGCTGCCGACGCCGGGCGCGCAGGCCGGTGAGGTTGATGAGCAGACCGGCGACGGCGAAGGCCGTCACCAGGACCAGGCCCGGCCGGTAGCTGTCCAGGACGGCTCCGGGCGAGGCGCCGGTCTCGGGCGACCCCTCGCCGGAGGCCGTGATCACCGCGGTGGTGATGGCGAGGATGACCGCGCCGCCCACCTGGATCGAGGTGTTGAGCAGGCCCGACACCATGCCCTGCTCGTGGTCGGCCACGCCGTTGGTGGCCTGGATGTTGAGCGAGGGGAAGACCAGGGCGCACGCGATGCCGAGCAGCACCATCGACGGCAGGATGACCGCGACGTACGTCGGCGTCAGGTCGATGCGCAGGAACAGCGCGTACGACACCACGAGCAGCGCGAAGCCGGTCACGATGACCCGGGTGGTGCCGAACCGGTCGATGACACCGGCGATCTTCGTGGCGGACAGGGCCACGATCACGCCCGCGGGCAGGAAGGCGAGCGCCGTCTCCAGGGCCGACCAGCCGAGCAGCGACTGGAGGTACTGGGTGGCGATGAACTGGAACGAGACGTAGCCGCCGAAGAACGTCACCGCGCCGAGCTGGGCTCGGATCTGCTGGCCCGAGCGCAGCACGCCGAGCCGGATCAGCGGGCTCGCGGTGCGCAGCTCGATGCGGACGAACGCGGCGAGCAGCACGGCCACCGCGAGGAAGGAGAGCAGGGTGCGGACGGAGGCCCAGCCGACCTCGGGGGCCTGGACGACGGTGAAGACGAGCAGCAGCATCGACGCCGTGCCGGTGACGGCGCCCGGCACGTCGTAGCCGCCGCGCTTCTCCTCGCGCGGGGAGCGGGGGATGAGCTTGAGCCCGGCGATCAGCGCGATGACGGCGATCGGTGCGGGCAGCAGCATGGTCAGGCGCCAGCTGACCTCGGTGAGGACGCCGGACAGGACGAGGCCGAGCGAGAAGCCGGTGGCGGCGCAGGTGGTGTAGATGGACAGGGCGCGGTTGCGGACCGGGCCCTCGGCGAACGTCGTGGTGATGATCGACAGGCCCGCGGGCGCGGTGAACGCGGCGCTCAGGCCCTTCACGAAGCGGCTGGCGATGAGCAGCGGCCCGGAGTCGACGAGCCCGCCGAACAGCGAGGTGACGGCGAAGACGCCGAGGGCGATGAGGAAGACCTCGCGGCGTCCGAGCAGGTCGGCGGCGCGGCCGCCGAGCAGCAGCAGACCGCCGTAGCCGAGGATGTAGCCGCTGACGACCCACTGCAGGGACGAGGTGGAGAGGTCAAGGTCGGAGCCGATGGAGGGGAGGGCGACGCCGACCATCGAGACGTCGAGGGCGTCCAGGAACATCGCGGCACACAGGACGAGCAGGGTGCCCCACAGGCGTGGGGTCCAGCGCTCCGCCGACGCGGAGGCGAGAGGGGCAGGGGAGACCGGTGAAGTCATGCGAAGCAGAGTACATGCATATGCATTGACTGCAAGTGCATTTAATTCCGATGCAATAATCGCCCGATTTCTGCTACGGTGCCGCCATGGCGGCGACGAAGGCCGAGCCCGCGGCGCAGGCCGAGCAAGGGCTCGTGAACCAGTGGCGGGAGATCCTCGCGGTGCATGCGCGCACCCTCTGCGAGCTGGACCGGGAGCTGCATCCGCACGGCCTGGGCGCGAGTGACTTCGAGGTCCTCGACGTGCTCGCCGAAGGCCGCTCCGCCGACGGCGACGGGGGCTTCCGGGTCCAGGACATCGCCTGCCAGGTCCACTTGAGCCAGAGCGCCCTGTCCCGCCTCATCGGCCGTCTGGAGAAGGACGGCCTGGTCGAGCGCGGCATGTGCAGCGAGGACCGCCGCGGCGTCCGGGTCTGCGTGACCGCCAAGGGGCGTCGACTGCACGCCGAGGTGCGGCCGGTGCAGCGCGCCGTGCTCACCCGCATGCTGGCGGCGTCGGACGCCTGACGGCGGGCCGAGGGCGCACTCGGCCGCGGCCGAGCGCCCGCGGGTCCGGCCGTCAGCCGACCCCCGACGTCTCGCGCCACAGCGTGGCGAGCGTGGCGTCGCCCGTGATCTGCGGGAACGGCAGGCGGTTCCACAGGGCCAGATACAGATACGCCGCCTGCCCCGCCACCTCGCAGTCGGCGGGCAGCGTGTCGCCGCGCTCGGTGACGGGCGCCTCCGTGGACAGATGGACCGTCCACGCCTCCTTCGCGTCGGTGGCGCGAATCCGCAGCACGCGCGGCTCCGGCGTCCGCACCCGGCTCTTGGACCGGGCGTGGAAGCCGTGCAGCAGCTCGTCGATGCCGTCCACCGCGAAGTCCGTGCCGACGGCCGTCGGCGTACCGCCGCGCGCTGACTCGGCGTCCACGCGGTGCACCGCCGTCTCGTTCGCCTGCCGCCGCGCCCAGAAGGCGAGCGGTGACGGGGCGGGCAGGAACGTCCAGCACCGCAGGTCGGAAGGGGCGGCGGTGAGCGTGGCGACGAGCAGGGCGTGCCCCTCGCGGAACCACGCCACGAGGTCGGCACCGTCCAGGGACGGCTCCTCCTCCCAGGAGCGGAACGAGGGGTGGGCGTCGGCGACGAAGGCGGCGGCCCAGCGGTGCACCACGCCCGTGTGCCGCAGCAGGTCACGCACCTGCCAGCCGGGGCAGGTGGGCACGGCGGCACCGGTGCCCGCCTGCTCGGCGGCGCGGGCGAGCAACCGGCCTTCCCTGTCGAGTGTTTCGATGTGCTCGGCAATCTCCATGCGGGGATTGTGCAGGACGACCCGGCCGCCGCGTGGGGGAAGGGGTGACCGCGTTCGGGCCGGGGCGAAAGGCGACTGCGACCGGGCGCGGCAGCGTGCGCGGGGCGGGCGTGATGCGCGCGCGAGCGGGTGCGGCCCGGGGGCGCACCCGTCGGTAGGCAGAAGGAGCCGCTGCCCGTTCGCGGGCGGCGGCGCGGCCCGTGGGGCTCAGGTGCTGTGCCGTGGGGCTCAGGCCGCGCTGTGCCGTGGGGCTCAGCCCGTGCTGTGCCGTGGGGCTCAGGCCGCGCTGTGCCGTGGGGCTCAGCGCGTGCCGTGCCGTGGGGCTCAGCCCGTGCCGTGCGGCACGGACGTGCGTCCCGTCGCCCCGGCTATGCACGCGGCGACCGCCGCGAGCACGGCCACGCTGGTCAGCGCCACCGGCAGGGAGAGCCAGTCCGCCATGAACCCGATCGCGGGCGGTCCCATCAGCATGCCGCCGTAGCCGAGCGTGGACGCGGTGGCCACCCCGCTCGGCCCGGCGAGCGCGCCGGCGCGCTCGATCGCGACGGGGAAGATGTTCGCCAGGCCGAGGCCCGTGATCGCGAACCCCGCGAGGGCCGTCCCCGTGGAGGGCGCGAGCGCGCCCAGGAGCATCCCGGCCGCGGCGAGCAGCCCGCCGCCGACGACGGTGCGCGTCCCCCCGAGGCGTTCGAGGAGCGTCGTACCGGAGAGGCGGCCGATCGTCATCGCGAGCGCGAAGGCCGAGTAGCCCGCCGCGGCGACGCCGGGGTGCGCGTCGAGGTCCTGCTCCAGGTGGAGCGCGCCCCAGTCGGCCAGCGCCCCCTCGCCGTAGGCGGTGCACAGCGCGACGAGCCCGAAGACCACGACGAGCCCGCGCGCGCCGCGGCCGGAGCCGCGCGGCGCGGCCGCCCGCGTGCCGGTCGCGGCCGGGGCCTTCGGCACCTCGTACCGCAGCAGCGTCGGCGCCGTGACCGCCGTGACGAGGAGGCCGATCAGGGCGAGCCCGAGCAGGTGCCGGGTGGGGGAGAGGTGCCCGGCGACCAGGCCGCCGAGGCCCGCGCCGATCATGCCGCCCAGGCTGAACGCCGCATGGAAACTGGGCATGACCGGGCGTCGCAGGGCCCGTACGAGGTCGACGGCGGCGCTGTTCATGGCCACGTTGATGCCGCCGTACGCCGCGCCGAAGAGCAGCAGGACCAGACCGAGCGCCAGGGCCGAGTGCGTCAGCGGCGGCAGCGCGACGCTCAGCGGCAGCAGGACGCCGCACACCACGGTCACCGGATGGCTCCCGTAGCGCGTGCACAGCCGCCCCGTGAGCGTCATCGTCACCACGGCCCCCGCCGACACCCCGAGCAGCGCGAGTCCGAGCGCGCTCGCCGAGGCCCCGGTCTGCTCCTTGATGGCCGGGATGCGCACGACCCAGCCGGCGAACACGAAGCCGTCGAGGGCGAAGAAGACGGTGAGCGCGGCGCGGAGCCGACTGAAGTCGCGGGAAGTGGCCTCGGACGCCTCTGACGTGGTTTTGTTTAGTAGCGGCACAAAGTCAGCGTAGAGGCGCACCCCGGTCGCGGACAAGGTGGATGTCCGCGGCGGGGTCGCGACGCGGGGAAGGGGCGGCGGCGTCCGTCCGTGGATCACGGATGGCTTCGCCCGTGGTGCGGCCTCGCGAAGCGACGCTTCGTCACGGCTACGCACATCGGAAATAGGCGTACGAAACCGTGGATCACGGGCAGGCGACGAGCACGGGAAGGCCGGATGGCGACGAAGGAACGGCGAGACGGCGTACGGATCATGGGAGACTCGCCCTCATGAACGGGAAGGCTGCCACCGGGGGTGAGGCGCGCACGCGCCTGGAGCGCGGGCGTACCGCGCTCGGCCCCGCACTCGAACTCGTCCACACCGGGCGCGCCCCCACCCGGGCCGTCCTCACCGCCGAGTTGGGTGTCACGCGGGCCACGGCGGGTGCCGTCGCGGCCGAGTTGGAGGCGCTCGGCCTGATCAGCGTCGACGCCAAGCCGAGTGCGGCCGCGGGTTCGCAGGGCCGCCCTTCGCACCGCCTTTCCGTCGCCGGGACAGGGCCGGTGGCGCTGGCCGCGCAGGTGCACGCCGACGGCTTCCGCGCGGCGCTCGTCGGCCTCGGCGGCGAGATCGTCGCCACCGCGCCCGGCTGCGAGACGATCGACGCGGACCCGGCGCAGGTGCTCGGCGCGGTCGTCGACGAGGGCGCCCGGCTGCTGCGCGAGACCGGGAGGCGGTGCGTGGGCGCCGGACTCGCGGTGCCGTCGGCGGTCGCGGAACCGGAGGGCACCGCCCTCAACCCGCTGCACCTGGCCTGGCCCGCGGGCGCGCCGGTGCGGGAGATCTTCGCGGACCGCGTACGGGCGGCGGGCGTGACGGGCCCCGCGTTCACCGGCAACGACGTGAACCTCGCGGCGCTCGCCGAGCACCGGCACGGCGCCGGGCGCGGCGCCCGCGACCTGCTGTGTGTGGCGACCGGGCACCGGGGCGTCGGCGGCGCGCTGGTCCTCGACGGCCGTCTGCACACCGGGAGTTCGGGCCTCGCCCTCGAAGTCGGACACCTCACCGTGCATCCGGAGGGGCGCCCCTGCCACTGCGGCAGCCGCGGCTGTCTGGACGTGGAGACCGACCCGCTCGCCTTCCTGACGGAGGTCGGGGTCAGGCCGGGGCCCGAGGGCCTGCTCAACCAGGCGCGCACGCTGTTGGCCGAGCGCTACGCGGACCCGGCGGTGCGGGTGGCCGCCGAGGTCCTGATCGACCGCCTCGGCCTCGGCCTCGCGGGCCTGGTGAACATCCTCAACCCCGACCGCATCATCCTCGGCGGCCTGCACCGCGCTCTGCTCGACGCCGATCCGGAGCGGCTGCGCGCGGTGGTCGCCGACCGGAGCCTGTGGGGCCGCAGCGGCGGCGTGCCGATCCTCGCCTGCACCCTCGACCACAACAGCCTGGTGGGGGCCGCCGAGCTTGCCTGGCAGCCGGTGCTCGACGACCCCCTGGGGGCGCTGGGTTAGGTCCTGCCCGAGGAACCCGGGACGCTTCAGCCGACCTGGGCGGGCTCCCGTACGGGGGCCGTGACGTCGGCGGCGGCCGGTGCGGCGGTCCCGCGCCGCAGCAGGTCCGGGAGCAGCGAGAGCAGTCCGAGCACCGCAAGTCCGGCGCCGATCCACAGCGGGGCGCGCAGGCCGTAGGCGTCGATGGCGGGGCCGCCGACGGACGTCGCGATGATGATGCCGCCCGTGATGAACGACGAGTGGACGCTGTTGACCAGGGGGCCGGTGTTGCCCGCGCGCTGGACCCGGGTGATCATCGCCGGGTTCATGGTGACGCCCACCAGGCCGATGCCCAGCATCATGGCCACGGCGGCGACCGGCACGTCGGCGACGAGCGCGAAGCCGGTGAGGAAGCCGAGGTTCAGCAGCAGGCCGGTGACCAGGACGGGCAGGGTGTACCGGTCGGCGAGGCGGCCGACGACGGTGTTGCCGATCAGCGTGGCGGCGCCGTAGGCGATGAGCAGCAGCGGCACGGTGCCGGTGGCGAAGCCGGTGACCTCGGTGAGGATCGGGTTGAGGTAGCTGAAGGCGGAGAACGTCGCGCCGATCACGAACGTGCTGGTGATCAGGACCAGCCAGAGCCGCGCGCTCTTGAAGGCGGCAAGGTCGTCGCGCAGGGCGCCGCCGCCCCCGGTGCGCTCGACGCGGGGCACGCTGACGGTCGTGGCGACCGCGGCGAGCGCGGTGAGCACGGTGATGGCCCAGAACGCGGCCCGCCAGCCCAGGTGCTCCCCGACGACGGTGGCCAGCGGCAGCCCGAGGAGCGTGCCCAGCATCAGCCCGTTGAGCGCGACGGCGACGGCCCGGCCGCGGATCTCGGGGCGGGTCAGCTGGGTGGCCATGGAGATGCCGACCCCGAAGAAGGCCTGCGAGGCGATGCCGGTGACCACGCGCGCCACCAGCATGGTCCGGTAGTCGGGCGCGAGGGCCGCGAGGGCGTTGCCCGTGAGGAAGACGGCGAAGATGACCATCAGGGCCCGCTTCTGCTCCAGCTTGAGCAGGGCGGCCGTCAGGAACGGCCCGCCGAAGGCCATGGCCATCGCGAAGGCCGTGATCAGATAGCCGATCTCGGAGATCGTGACGCCGAGCCCGTCGGCCATCTGCGGCATGAGTCCGGCGACGACGAACTCACTGGTCACCATGGCGAAGATGCCTAGGGCCAGGACGTATACGGCGCGGGGCATGGGTGCTCCTTGGGTGAGCGGGTCCAAGTATTGGACAGGTCAGTACAAAATCAGGGCAGGGGACGGCACGTCGAAGCCCGATGATGAGTTCAACGTGCCCGTGCGGCGGGGAGGTTCAGGCGCGCAGCGCGTCCAGGGCGGTCCCGGCGATGGATTCGAGAACGGTGCGGTCGGCGCCCGCCTGAGCGGAGAGCCGCATGCCGCCGATGGTGGCGTTGACGAACCGGGCGAGGGACTCCGTGTCCCGGCGGGCGGTGATCGTGCCGTCGCGCTTGCCCGCGTCGATCGCGATCCGCAGCAGCCGGAGCCGGATGTCGAGGTCGCGCTCGATCAGCGCGGCCGCGTCGGCGTCGCGCCGGGCGAGCTCCACCACCGTGTTGACGGTGAGGCAGCCCATGCTGCGCTCCTCGTCCACGCGGTACTCGAACTCGCTGTCGACGATCCGGGTGTACAGCGCGCGGATCCGGTCGAATCCCGGACGCTCGCTGTCCTCCAGGATCTCCGCCTGCGGGGCGCTCATCATGTCGATGTAGCGGTTCAGCGACCTGCGGAACAGGTCGTGCTTGCTGGTGAAGGTGTTGTAGATGCTGCTGCGGCCCAGGCCGGTGGCGTCGCACAGGTCCTGGGTCGAAGTGGCTTCGTAGCCCTTCGCCCAGAAGGCGCGCATCGCCGCGTCCAGGGCCCGCTCCTCGTCGAACGTCCTCGGTCGGGCCATGACGGAACCGTACCTGTTTTGGAACGTGCGATGCAATACGGGGCCGCAGGTGAGCGCCCGCCTCCGAGGCGGGCGCTCACCTGCGGTGTCAGCCGGGCCACTGCACGGCGAAGGCCCTGGCCGGGTTCGCCGTGAGCATCCGGTCGACCAGGTCCTTGCCGACGGCGCGCTCCAGGCGCGGACGGACCCCGCGCAGCAGATGGGGCAGGCCCGGGCCCCCGTGCACGGAGCGCGCGGCGGACGTCGTGGTGTCGCCGCCCAGGAGCAGCTGGGAGCCGTGGCCCGCGTCGGCGAGGGCCCGTACCGCGTCCGGCATGCGCCAGTCCGTGGCGTGGTGGGCGCGCGATGGCCCGTCGAAGGCCAACTGGGCGCCCGCCGCCGCGGCGCGCAGGTGGACCTCCAGGTCGGGGAAGCGGTTGAGGTGGCCGAGGATCACCTTGGCGGGCGGCACCTCCAGGTCGGCGCAGAGCAGGTCGAGCACGTCCTGGGCGCCGGTGCCGAGCTCCAGGTGGACGGCGACGGGCGCGCCCGTCGCGTGGTGGGCCTCGGCCGCCGCCGTCATCGTCCAGCGGGCGTGCGCGTCCAGGGAGTGGAAGCCGCCCGCGACCTTGATCAGACCCGCTCGCACACCGCTGTCGGCGATGCCGACGGTCAGCTCCCGTACAAACAGCGCGGCGAGGTCCCCGGTGCGCAGCGCGGCGAGGTCGTCCTCGTCGTAGTGCACGGCCTGGTGCAGGCCCGTCGCCGCCACGATGTGCAGGTCCGTCGCGCGGGACAGCGCGGGCAGTTCGGCCGCTCGGCGGCCCATGCCGTGCGGGGTCCACTGGACGACGCTGCGGCCGCCCGCCTCGCCGAAGGCGGTGAGTTCCGCGGCCGCGGCCCGCGCCGAGTCCAGTTCCTGGCCCGGGAGCAGGGGGCTGCGCAGGAAGAGGTGGTCGTGGGCGTCGCAGACGCCGAGCGCGGACGGCGCGACGTCCCCGGTGACGGTGCGGACCGCCGGCCGTGACGCGGTCACCACGCCCGGCCCCGGACGAGCCGGTCCCACTCCGGCGTCGAGCAGTGCAGGACCTGGAAGACCTCGCCCCGCTCCGCGGGCGCCGCACCGGCCCAGAGCGAGAACGTCACCGCTTCCCAGTGCCGGGGGTCGACGGCCACGACCACGCCGACCGCCCCGTCGACGCACGAGAGGACCGCCGCGTCGTCGAGGAGCCCGGTGGCGAGGTCCGCGATCCGCGCCCCCTGCGGCAGCGGGGTGCGGTGGCGCACCGCGGCCTTCGGCGCGGCGTCGACGGCGGGCCCGGCCTCGTAGGCGAGCGCCATCCAGTGCTGCACCACCGGTCGCCCGAAGTCATCGCTGAGCCCCTGGAATCCGGGACCCCAGAGGAAGGAGTTCATGCCCTCCGCGGTGTTCCAGAGGTAGAAGGGCGCGTACTGGTTCACGGGTGAGCCGTCGACGCCGCGCTCGCGCATGAGGTAGGCCTTGAAGCCGAGGCCCGGGAACGCGTTGAGGAGGTGGCCCTTGGCCGCCACGCGTTCGCGGATGACGGCCATGTCGTAGTCGGCGGGCAGGGTGATCTCGTACTGAAGGGCGTGCATGGTGTGCGTACCTGCTGTTCCTGTCGAATGCCGTCGAAGGCGCGGGCTCAGGCCGGGTACTCGTCGGCGGCGACGAGTTCCTCCCAGTGGGCGGCGGTGCCGTCGTCGGCGGCCTCCACCACGGCGAGGTGCGTCATGAACGTGCGCGGCGCGGCCCCGTGCCAGTGCCGCTCGCCGGGCGCGATCCACACGGTGTCGCCCGCCCGGATCGGCTCCACGGGCCCGCCCTCGCGCTGCACCAGGCCCTCGCCCTCGGTGACGTGCAGGACCTGGCCGTGCGGATGGCGGTGCCAGGCGGTGTGCGCGCCCGGGGCGAAGTGGACGCTGAACATCCGGAGCCGGGACGGGGGTTCGGGGCTTGCGATCTCGTCGAGCCAGACGCTGCCGGTGAAGTGCTCGGCGGGGCCGCGAAGGCTTTCGGGGCGGGTGCGGGTGATGTGCACGGCGTTCCTCTGCGCGTAGTACGGGGAAGTGATGCCTCGGTGGTGCGTGTGGGGCGCTTGCGTGCGGGCCCGGCGGCTCAGCGCGGTGCGAGCAGGGCCAACAGGCCGCGCACACCGGCGTCGAAGGCCTCGGGGGAGCCCGTGGAGCGGGCCAGGACATAGCCGCCCTGGACCGTCGCGACGATCGTCGACGCGATCTCGCGGGCGTCGAGCGACGGGCTGAACTCGCCCTGGTCCAGGCCCTCCTGGACGATCGCGGCGAGCCGCTCGCGCAGCCAGTCGAGGGTCTCGGTGACCGGCGCGCGCAGCGTGTCGCTCGCGATGACGTCCGGGTCCATCGTCAGCCGTCCGACGGGGCAGCCGCGCAGCACGTCGCGCTCGCGCAGTAGATACCCGGCGACGCGCTCGTACGCCGATCCGGTGCCGCTCAGCGACGCCTCGGCGGTGGCCCGCATCTCCTCGGCCGTGCGCCGGATCGCGGCGAGCGCGAGGTCGGGCTTGCCCGAGAAGTGGTGGTACATGCTGCCCTGCCCGGCGCCCGCGTGCTGCTGGATGGCCTTGGGGCTCGTGCCCACATAACCCCGCTCCCACAGCAGCTCGCGCGTGGACTCGATCAGACGCTCCGGAGTGCTCATGACCACACTGTACATACTAATAGGTACAGAGTGCCAGGCAGGAGGGGTGGAAGCAGCCGCGCGGCCCTCTCGTACTCCCGGGGAGGTACGCGCACTGCCGCTGGCCGTACGACGACTTCGAGGCGCCCCCGGACCAGGCTCGGAAGCGACGGAAAGCACTGCTCCGCACCCCTTCCGAGGAGATGGACATCATGCACACCCTGGCGTTCGACGGCGGGCCCGGCCCGTGGATCCTGCTCTTCCCGCTGGTCTGGGCCGCCGTGGTGTTCGGCGTCGTCACGGCCTTGCGCCGCACGGTGTGGCGCGGCCGGGGCGGACCCTGGCGGCGGGGCGCCGCAGGCGTCGACGAGAAGTCGCCCATCGCCGTGCTCGGCCACCGCTTCGCCGCCGGCGAGATCGACGAGGACGAGTACTGGCGCCGCCTCAGCGTCCTGAACGAGGAGTTCGGCCGCGTGGCCAAGGGGGGCCGGTCGTGAGCACCGCCACCACCCCGCAGCCGACCGGGATCCGCTACGCTGCACGGGTCGAGCGGGCCGTCAAGGTCTACGGCTCGACGGCGACCGCCGGGACCGCCGAGACCGCGGTGACCGCCCTGGACGACGTCAGCGTCGGCTTTCCCGCCGGGCGCTTCACCGCGATCATGGGCCCGTCGGGCTCGGGCAAGTCCACCCTGATGCACTGCGCCGCGGGCCTGGACACCCTCACATCGGGCGCCGCCTACATCGGCGAGACGGACCTCGGCTCCCTCGACGACCGGCGCCTGACCCTGCTGCGCCGCGACCGGATCGGCTTCGTCTTCCAGGCCTTCAACCTGGTGCCGACGCTGACCGTCGCGGAGAACATCACCCTGCCCATGGACCTCGCGGGGCGCCGCCGCGACCGTTCCCAGCAGGAGTGGACGGACGCGCTCATCGACGTCGTCGGCCTGCGCGACCGGCTGCACCACCGGCCCGCCGAACTCTCCGGCGGACAGCAGCAACGCGTCGCCGTGGCCCGGGCGTTCGCGGGCCGCCCCGACGTCGTCTTCGCCGACGAGCCCACCGGGAACCTCGACTCGCGCTCCGGCGGCGAGGTCCTCGGGCTGCTCGGCCGCACGGTGCGCCAGATGGACCGCACCGTGGTCATGGTCACCCACGACCCGGTGGCCGCCGCCCACGCCGACGAGGTCGTCTTCCTCGCCGACGGCCGCCTGGTGGACCGCATGCGGGCCCCCACGGCGGACAAGGTCCTCGACCGCATGAAGGCCTTCGAGGCCACGGGCGCGGCCCGGTCGGGCGTGGCCTCGTACGACGCGTACGGCGAAGCGGCGTACGACGCTTCCCGGCGTGATGCTTCCGGACGTGACGTCCCCGGACGTGAGGTTTCCGGGCACGACGCCTCCGGCGCCTTCGGTGACGCGGAAGGAGCGGGGTCATGACCTCCCTGGCCCCCGCCGCGCGCCTCAGCCGCACGTCCCTGCGCGGCCACAAGCGCCGCTTCGCCGGTACGTTCGTCGCGGTGCTGCTCGGCGTCGCGTTCCTGGCGGGCACCCTCGTCATGGGCGACACGCTGCGCGCCGGCTTCGACACGATGTTCGGCGACGCGACCCGCGGCACCGACGCGGTCGTGCGCGCGGAGAACACCATCACCACGCCCGGCGAGAGCCAGGGCGTCCGCCGGGCCGTCGACTCCGGCCTCGCCGACCGGATCGCGCGCGTGCCGGGCGTCGCGGCCGCCGCGCCCAGCATCCAGGGCGCGGGCCAGCTCGTCGGCAAGGACGGCGACCCCATCGGCGGCCAGGGCCCGCCCACCCTCGCGGGCAACTGGATCGACGACACCGCGCTCAACCCCTACCGGCTCGCCGAAGGCCGCGCCCCGGCGAAGTCCGGCGAGGTCGTCGTCAACCGCGGCGCCGCCGAGAGCGGCGACCTGAAGATCGGCGACACCACGACCCTGCGCACGCCCGACCCGGTCGAGGTGACCGTCGTGGGCCTCGCCACGTTCGCGGGCGAGGACGGGATGGCGCAGACGACCTTCACCGGCATGACCCGCGCCGACGCGGAGAAGTACCTGACGCCGAAGCCGGGCCAGGCCTCGTCCATCCAGGTGCGGGCCGGACCCGGGACCGGGCAGGCGGAGCTCGTCGACGCGCTGGCGCCCGTCCTGCCCGAGGGCGTCGAGGCCATCACGGGGCAGGAGGCGGCGGCGGAGAACTCCGAGATGATCTCTGGTCAGTTCCTGACGCTGTTCACGACGTTCCTGCTCGTCTTCTCCGGCATCGCGCTCCTGGTGGCGACCTTCTCGATCCACAACACGTTCGCGATCGTCGTCGCCCAGCGCACGCGCGAGAACGCCCTGCTGCGCGCCCTCGGCGCCTCCCGCCGCCAGGTCACGGGCGCGACGCTCCTGGAGGCCGGTGCCGTCGCCGTGGTCGCGTCCCTGGCGGGCCTCGCGGGCGGCATCGCCATCGCGGCCGGGCTCCAGGCGCTGTTCCCCGCCATCGGATTCCCCTTCCCCGAGGGCGACTTGGTGATCAGCGGCACCTCGATGCTGCTGCCCCTCGCGGTCGGCGTCGTGGTCTGCGTGGCCTCCGCGCTGCTGCCCGCGGTCCGGGCCGGGCGCACCGCGCCGCTCGCCGCGCTGCGCGAGACGGCCGTCGACCACTCCGGCGCCTCGCGGGCACGGGCCTTCGCGGGCACCGCGCTCGGGCTCACCGCCGTGGGCCTCGCGCTGTTCGGCGTCCTCGCCGACCCGTCGGTGTGGCTGGCCGGGACCGGTGCCGTGCTCGCGCTCGCCGCGTTCGTGGTGCTCGGGCCCGTCGCCGCCGCGCGCGCGGTACGCGTCATCGGCGGGCCGCTCGACCGGCTGCGCGGCGTCACCGGCGGCCTCGCCCGGCGCAATGCCCTGCGCAGCCCCAAGCGGACCGCCGCCACCGCGAGCGCCCTGATGATCGGCGTCGCCGTCGTCTCCCTGTTCACGGTCTTCGGCGCGTCCCTGAAGGCGACCATGGACCAGACGGTGTCCCGGTCCTTCGCGGGTGACGTCGCGGTCAGCACCCCCGGCTTCGGCGCCGGAGGCAGCGGTCTGAGCCCCCGCCTCGCCCCCGCGCTCGCCGAGCGCCCGGAGGTCGCCACGGCCGTCGGCCTCGGCAGGGGAGTGGCCGAGGTCAACGGCAAGGGCCGGGCCCTGACCGTGACGGACCCGCGAGCCCTCGCCCGGTCCTTCGACCTCGGCCGCGTCCAGGGCTCGCTGACCGGCCTCGGCGACGACGGCATCGCCGTCACCCGTGGCGAAGCCGACAAGCAGCGCCTGAAGGTCGGCGACCGCGCCGAACTCGCCTTCACCGACGGCAAGAAGGACACCTTCACCGTGCGCGCCGTCTACGGCAGGTCGGAACTCGTGGGCGACTACGTCGTCACCCGCGAGGCCTGGGCCCCGCACCGCGCCCAGGACTCCGACACGCTGGTCTCCGTCACCTTCAAGGACGGCGTGAGCACCGCCGACGGCAAGGCCGCGGTGTCCGCCGTGGCGAAGGACCACGGCAACCCCGAGGTGCAGACCCGCGGTGAGTACGCGCGCTCGTCGGCCGGAGCCATCGACATGATGCTCACCCTCGTCTACGCGCTGCTCGCCCTCGCCGTCCTCATCGCGCTGCTCGGCATCGCCAACACCCTGACCCTGGCCCTGCACGAACGCACCCGGGAACTGGGCCTGTTGCGGGCCGTCGGACAGACCCGCGCCCAGCTGCGCGCCATGGTCCGCTGGGAGTCGGTGCTCGTCGCCGCGTTCGGCACCGCGGGCGGCCTGGCGCTCGGCGGCTTCCTCGGCTGGGTCCTGGTGAAGGCGTCCGACGGGGCGTCCGACAGCGCCTTCGCGTTCGCCCTTCCGCCGCTGCCGCTCACCGTGGTCGCCCTGGTGGGCGTGGTCGCGGGCGCCCTCGCGGGCCTGCGCCCGGCGCGGCGCGCGGCACGTCTCGACGTACTGCGCGCGATCGCGACCGAGTGAGCGGAACGCGGCGGAGAACGAGAACCGAAGCAGCGGAAACAGTCGAGAGCGAAGGGAAAGCAAAGGAACAAGCGAAGCGACGAGGGAACAGGACGGGAACAGTCACCGCCCGGTCAGCCAGGAACGGCCGACCGGGCGGGAGTATGCGCGCCGACGGGTGACGCGGCGACGAAGGAGCGGGTGCTCGCGGCGTCGTACGCGGGATACGTCGGCAGGTCCACGGCGGGCGACGGGGCGGCGAGCGTGAACCAGACGACCTTGCCGTGCTCGCCCTCCGGTCTCACCCCCCAGCTCTCGCTGACCGCGGCGACCATGGCGAGCCCGCGGCCGCAGGTCTCGAACGGCTCCGCGTCGTGCACCTCCGGCAGCCGCGGATCGTGGTCGTGGACGGAGACCACGAGACGGCCGAGCATCAGCTCGATGTCCACGGTGCACACCTTGTCCGGCTCCGCGTGCCGGTGGACGTTGGTGAGCAGCTCGGTCACGCCGAGCGCGGCCCGGTCTATCAACGGATCGAGATGCCAGTAGCGCAACTGCGCCGATACGATTCTGCGGACTTGACCGATCCGCGACGGCAGGGCTTGGAGCTCTACCGTGCACTGCCTGCTTGGCTGGCTGATCACGGTGCGACTCCCCGAAGTGAGGTCCGGAAGAAGACGGCGTTCCGATCCAGCAGGGGCCGCGCGCTGTCTGCCGCCTGCTGTCGGGCCGGCGGGCTGGTTCGCAGCGTTATCGCCGGTAAACCCAGAGTGATGTGAGACCAGAGTGACGCAGGGGGTGCGGGCGTGCAACTCGCGCCCGGCTCGGCCCCGTCAGAAGCGCTGTCGGCCGCCCGCGCTGCGCAGCGCCTCCAGGAAGGCGCGGACGGAAGGTGGCCCGGGCTCCCCGGGCACCGGATCGTGGTCGCCGAGCGTGAGTCGGTAGCGCGTGCCGTTGACCTCGGCGAGCGCCCGGTCGTGCGGGGCGAACCACGGTTTTCCCACGCGCACCGCCTGCACCGGTGCGCTGTCGATCTCCGTGCCGTAGCTGGTGAGCAGTTCCAGTCTGCCGTCGTTGATCCGCACCTGTCCCGCCCGGGTCAGGGAGCGCAGCCGCTTCCCGATCCGCACGCCCGTGGCCGCGAACTCCGGCTCTGCCATGAGGCTCCGCCCCCTCGCGCGCGGTGGCGTCCCGCGCATGGTGTGCCGCGGCTTCCGACGTGCCGCGGGCCTTCGTCTGCCGCTGTCCGGGCGCCGCCCGATGGCGCCCGTCCGGGACCCTACCCCTGCCCCGTGCGGTGCAGTGTGCACGTGCCCGGCGCCGAACACTAGGGCGTACGGCGACGTCGCACATGCCACTTCCGTGCGTGACCACGTCAGGAACTCAAGGGGGCCAGATGGCCGCGACAGCTGCGCCTTTGAGGTACCAAAAGGAGTGTTTATGCAGGTGAGGGCGGTGTTGTAGGTGTTTATCATCGAAGGGTCCGGCCGGATCGAAACCGCGTCCGGCATGAGCGCGAGGAGCCACGCGGTGAGCACCATCCAGCACGACCCGACCGGTGAGCCCGGCGTCACTCTCGACGTCGACCGCAGCGACGCGGAGTACCGTTCCTGGCTGAAAGAAGCCGTGCGCAAGGTCCAGGCCGACGCCAACCGCTCGGCCGACACGCATCTGCTGCGCTTCCCGCTGCCCGAGCACTGGGGCATCGACCTGTACCTCAAGGACGAGTCGACGCATCCGACCGGCAGCCTCAAGCACCGGCTCGCCCGCTCGCTGTTCCTGTACGGCCTGTGCAATGGCTGGATTCGCCCGGGACGCCCCGTGATCGAGGCCTCCAGCGGCTCGACGGCCGTGTCCGAGGCCTACTTCGCGAAGCTGATCGGCGTGCCCTTCATCGCGGTGATGCCGCGCACGACCAGCGCCGAGAAGTGCCGCCTCATCGAATTCCACGGCGGCCAGTGCCACTTCGTGGACGACTCGCGCACGATGTACGCGGAGTCGGCCGCCCTCGCCGTCGAGACCGGCGGCCACTACATGGACCAGTTCACGTACGCGGAACGGGCCACGGACTGGCGCGGCAACAACAACATCGCCGAGTCGATGTACCAGCAGCTGCGCCTCGAACGCTATCCGGAGCCCGCCTGGATCGTGGCGACGGCCGGGACGGGCGGCACCTCGGCGACCATCGCCCGCTACGTGCACTACATGCAGCACGACACCCGCATCTGCGTCGCCGACCCGGACAACTCCTGCTTCTTCGACGGCTGGACGAACAGCGACCCGGACGCCACCAGCGACTGCGGCTCCCGCATCGAGGGCATCGGCCGCCCCCGCATGGAGCCGAGCTTCGTGCCCGGCGCCATCGACCGCATGATGAAGGTCCCGGACGCCGCGAGCGTCGCCGCAGTCCGCGCCCTGGAGCAGGTCATCGGCCGCAAGGCGGGCGGCTCGACCGGCACCGGACTGTGGAGCGCCCTGAAGATCGTCGCCGAGATGGTGGCGGCGGGCCGCACCGGCAGCGTCGTGACCCTCCTCTGCGACCCCGGCGACCGCTACCTGGACAAGTACTACTCCGACGCCTGGCTCGCCGAGCAGGGCCTGGACATCCGGCCGTACGCGGCGGCCATAGAGACGCTCCTCGCCACGGGCCGGTGGACGGAAGGCTGAGCAGGACCGGCCGCCCCGCCGCCTAGGCCTTCGTACCCGAAAGGCGGCGGTCCAGGTTCCCGACCGAGGTGTCGAAGGACTTGCCCAGGCCCCTGCGGCCGTGCCGGAAGAGGAAGCGCATCAGGCCCCGGGGCTCGACCGCGAAGGTCCACCGCACCCGTGTGCCGGTGCCGGTGGGCGTCAGGTGCCACTCCTCGACCAGGGCGCGCACCCCGGGCGCGTTCGTGACGTCGACGCGGTAGACGTACCGCGTCGGCGCGTCCGCGGCGAGGATCGTCTCCAGCATCCGGAAGCCGCCCTGGAGCTGGACCACGCGGCCCGCACCGCCCCGCGTGGTCCGGGCGCGGGTGATGGACGTGAACCACGCGGGCCACTGCGCCACGTCCACGGCCAGGGCGTGGAAGACCGCATCCGGCGGCGCGGACACCTCGCGGGTGAAGACGTGCCGCACGGGAGCGGACGAGAGGAATTCGAGCCCCACGGGCCTCAGACGGCGTGGCATCGCACTCAGCCCCCAGCGGACGGCGGTGGTGGAACGCGTACGGTCACCTTAGACGAGCACGGTCACCAAGGGCAGTGACCGGCGGACACCGATGGCCCTCAGGCCTCCTCGGCGCCCTCCCGCTCGCCCGCCACCACGAGCCGCAGCTGCTCGGAGATCTCCGCGCGCGCGTCGGCGGGCAGCCCCGCGTCGGTCACCAGCGTGTCCACCTGATCCAGCGTGGCGAAGGAACTCAGGCCCACCGTGCCCCACTTGGTGTGGTCGGCGACCACCACGACACGGCGCGCGGACCGCACCAGGCGCCGGTTGGTCTCCGCCTCCGCGAGGTTGGGCGTGGACAGACCGGCACCGGCCGCTATGCCGTGCACCCCGAGGAACAGCACGTCGAAGTGGAGCGCCGCGATCGCCTGGTCGGCGACCGGGCCGACCAGCGAGTCCGAAGGAGTGCGCACGCCGCCGGTGAGGACCACCGTCGCCGCCCCCTGCCGCTGGCCCGAGCTGCGCTGCGCGGAGTGGAAGACGTCCGCGACCCGCACCGAGTTCGTCACCACCGTCAGGTCCGGCACGTCCAGGAGCTGATGCGCGAGCGCGTACGTCGTCGTGCCGCCGGAGAGCGCGATCGCCGTGCCCGGGGCCACCAGGGCCGCCGCGGCGCGCGCGATGTCCTCCTTGGCGCTGAGCTCGAGCCCCGACTTGGCCTCGAAGCCCGGCTCGTGCGTGCTCGCCTCCGCCACCGGGACCGCGCCGCCGTGGACCTTCTCCAGGACGCCCTGGCGCGCGAGCGCGTCCAGGTCGCGGCGGACCGTCATGTCCGACACACCCAGCTTGCGGGTGAGTTCGTTGACCCGGACGCCGCCGCGGCGGCGGACCTCGTCCAGGATCAGGGCACGGCGCTGCTCCGCGAGGAGGTGCTGATTCTCACTCACGTCAGGTCCGGCCCTTTCGCCTCGTCAAGCCCGTCATCAGGTCGCCTCATCCTCGCATGCGCCACCGGTGGATAACGAAGGGGGAGATTACGTGACGGCGGGTGCGCGCGGCGCCCCCAGCCGGGATCCTTGGTGTCCGCAGTCAGCAGCGCACACCTCGGGGGAAGCGGAACAGTGGAGCGCGCCACGGCGGGGCAGCCCGCCCACGCGAAGGAACCGGCGTCCGGCACGCCCGCACCGGCGGAGCGGATCGCCCTGGAACTCCTCGTCCACGGCGTCGGCGGCACCACGCCGCAGGAGATGCTCGACGACCCCAGGACCGTCCGCGTCTCCGGCGACGGCACCGCGGCCGTCCACCGCCGCGCCGACGACGTGACGGCCGAGTCCCGCCCGGGGGACTACCGCGGCCGCCCCGTACCGGAGGCGTACGTCTGGTCCAACCTCACCTCCGGCAACGGCTCCCGCGCCCTGTGGCTCCTGCTCCTGCCGTTCATGGTGGCCAACCTCGCCCACTGGATGCGCCCCACCGCACGCCGCATGAAGCGCGCCGTGCGGGCGTACGGCCTCCTGGTGCGGCTCGTCGCCCTCACCCTGACCGTGCTGCTCGTGGCCGCGGCCTGCGAGATAGCGGTCGACCTGGTGGCCTGGCAGTGCGCGGGCACACGCGCGTGCGTGGCCGACCACTCCTGGCTCGGCTTCCTCGCCCCCGAGGCGGCCGGGGGCGGCGGCTGGTGGTCGCAGCCCGGGCGCCGCCTCGCGCTCGCCGCGGCCCTGCCCGCCGCGCTCACCGGCCTGCTCTGGTACCTGTCCCACCGCACCTGGAGCGCCTACGAGTCCCAGCAGCCGCTGCCGCACCAGCCGGACCCCGAGGAGGCCGCCCGCAACGCCCTCGGCAGGCCCGGCTTCTGGTACGGGCGCCGCCTGGTGGCCCGGCTGCGCGCCGCCCACACCGCCGCGGGCCTGCTCACGGTCGCCGCCGCCGTGGGCGCGTCCGCCGCCCGGTACGACCGCCGCCCCGGCGGATCCGCGCTCCTGGACGCCCTCGGCTGGCTCCTCCTGTCGGCCGTCGCCGGGTGCGGGGCCTTCGTGGTGTGGGTGGTGTGCCGCAGGGGCCGCAGCGAGCACCGGCTCGACCGGCGGCTCGACCGCACCCTGGTGCGCTGGCTGCCGCTCGTCGCCCTCGGCCTGCTCGCCCTGGCGGTCCTGTACGCCGGGTGGTCGCGCCCCGACTGGGCCTCCACGGGCCGGCTCCCGGGCAACACCACCTTCGGCGGCATCGCCCTCGTCCAGGGCGCCCTGGTGCTCGCCCTGGCGGCCGTCGCCACCGCCCTCTACCGCAGGGCGCCCGACACCCGCACCGCCATGCGCGGCCTCGGCGGCCCCGCCGTGGCGATGCTGGCCTGCGCCCTCGGCGGCGTCATGTCCGGCGGCGGCTCCCAGCGCGTCGCCGACTGGCTGGACGGCAGGGGCGGCACGATCGACGGCCCGCCCGCCCTGCTGACCTGGCAGGCCTCCGTCATCCCGCCGCTGCTCGTGGTCGTCGCCGTCCTGTGCGCCGGGCTCGCCGTCAGCACCGCGCGGCACCTGCGCACCGAACTCGCCCGCGTGCCCGGCGAGTACCCCGGCGAGCGCCCCGACACCGCCCGCACCCGGCGCATCGCCGCCAAGCGCGCGAGCGCCACCCTCACCGACCGCGTGCCCCTCATCGTCGGTGTCACCTCGGCCACGACGCTGCTGCTCGGCGCCGCCGCGCTCGTCGGGGCCTGGGCGAGCGAGGAGGTCCCCGGCGAGGCCGCCGACGGCGCGCCCGCGTTCGTCGAGGGCACCGCGCAGACCGCGCAGGCGCTCGGCTCCTGGCTGATCGGCTTCGGCTTCATACTGTTCGTCACCTGGGGCCGCCGCGCCTACCGCGACGCGTCGGCGCGCCGCACCATCGGCATCCTGTGGGACGTCGGCACGTTCTGGCCGCGCGCCGCCCACCCGTTCGCGCCGCCCTGCTACGCCGAGCGCGCCGTGCCCGACCTGACCTGGCGCATGCACACCTGGACCCGCGCCACGGGCGGCCGCCTCGTCCTGTCCGGCCACTCCCAGGGCAGCGTCCTCGCCGCCGCCGCGGCCTGGCAGCTGCTGCCGTCCGTGCGCAAGCGCGTCGCGCTGCTCACCTACGGCTCACCCCTTGAGCGCCTGTACGGCCGCTGGTTCCCCGCGCACTTCGGGCCCGCCGCGCTCAGCTCCCTGCACCGCGAGGTCGACTGCTGGCGCAACCTGCACCGCGCCACCGACCCCATCGGCGGCCCCGTACGGCTGCACGGCGACTGCGGCCCCCAGGTCGACCGCGCCGCGCTCAAGGACCCGCTCGCCTACGGCCGCACCGCCGAGCACCCGCTGCCCGCGCCCCTGCTCGGCCACGGCGACTACCAGGCCGACCCGGCGTTCGCCGAGGAGCGCACCCGGCTGCTTGCCCGGCTCAGGCCCGCCGTACCGCGTCCTGCTCCAGCTCCGGAAGGTCCTCCGGATACAGCAGGGTGAGGTCGTCCGTGCTCGGCGCCGCCACCTGCGCGACCCGGCCCGCGTGCCGCTCCACCATCGCTTCGAACGTCTGCCGCGCGGTGCGGCCGTTGCCGAACGTGGGGCCCTTCGGGAGGGCCGTGAAGTACTTCAGGAGCGCCTCTGTGGTGCCCGTGCCGAGCGTGTACTCGTGCTCCTCCGCCTGCTGCTCGACGATGCGCAGGAGTTCCTCGGCGTCGTAGTCGCCGAACGTGATGGTGCGGGAGAAGCGGGACGCGACGCCGGGGTTGACCGACAGGAAGCGGTTCATCTCGTCGGTGTAGCCCGCGACGATGACCACGACCGCCTCGCGGTGGTCCTCCATCAGCTTCACGAGCGTGTCGATCGCCTCCCGGCCGAAGTCGCGCCCGGAGTCCTCCGGCGAGAGCGCGTACGCCTCGTCGATGAACAGCACGCCGCCACGGGCCTTCTCGAACGCCTCCTGGGTGCGGATGGCCGTCGACCCGATGTGCTCGCCCACCAGGTCCACGCGCGACACCTCGACGAGATGGCCGCGCTCCAGGACGCCGAGCGATGCCAGGATCTCGCCGTAGAGCCGGGCCACGGTCGTCTTGCCCGTGCCGGGGGAGCCGGTGAACACCAGGTGGCGGCGGACGGAGGCGGCCTTGAGCCCCGCCTCCTGGCGGCGCCGCCCCACCTCGATCATGTCGGTGAGCGCCCGCACCTCGCGCTTGACGCTCTCCAGGCCCACCAGCGTGTCCAGTTCCCCGAGCACGGCCTTGGAGGTGCGGGACAGCGCGGGGGCGGCCCGCTCGGGCGGCTGCTCGGTGGCGCGCGGCTCGGGCACCGCGCCGAGGAGCCCCGCGGACTGCGTGGCCGTCTGCACGGTCGCCTCGGCCGCGGCGGGGCGCACGCTCGCGCTCTCGTCGCTGGTGCAGTCCTCGACGAGCGGGCCGTCCTCCGCGAACTCGTAGCCGCCGCGCGCGCACCGCTCCGTGCGGCACCGCTTCAGCGTCGTACGGCAGCCGTCGAGGACGTGGAAGCCGTAGCCGCCGCTGCCGACGACCTTGCAGCGCTGGAAGCTGCCGCGCCCGCCCGCGGAGACGTAGAAGCCCGCCTCGGCGGGCGAGGTGACCGTGCACCGCTCGATGGTCGGGTCGGCGCCCTTGGTGACGATCACGCCGGTCTGCGTGCCGTCCACGGTGCAGTCCGCGAGGACGCCGCCGCTGCCGTGGTCGCGGAACCACGCGCCGGTCCCCGCCTCCCGGATGCGCACGTCGTCCAGCTGGGCGGTCGCGCCGTCGCTCACCGACACCGCCGTGTTGCGCACCTGCGTCAGATCACTGTCTATGACGTCGACGCGCGACCCCCGGTCCAGGACGAACAGCGCGTCCGGCACGTCGTGCACCCGGCACGACTCCAGGACGGCCGTCGCGCCGTCGCTGACCCACACCGCCGGGTAGTCGCCCGTGCTGTCGTGGATCTCGCACTGGTTGGCGTCCACGCGGGTGCCGGGGTCCCACACCGACAGGCCGTTGCGGCCGAACTCGCGCACCGTGCTCCGCGTCAGCGTGAGGACCGAGCGCGAGCGCAGGTCGACCGCGTTCTCCGGGATGTCGTGGATGCGGCAGTCGGCGAGGGTGAGGACCGCGTCCGTGTCGAGGGTGACGCCGTCGGACGTCGTGCGGTGCACCGCGCAGTCCGTCAGGTGCGCCGTGGCGCGCGCGGTGATCTGCACGCCCGCGCCCTTGACCTCGTACACCTCGCAGCCGACGGCCTCCAGACCGCTGTGCTCGCCGGTGACCGAGAGGCCCGCGCCGGAGGTGTGGTGCACCCGGCAGCGCTCCAGGCGCGGATGGCCGCCGCCGCGCACCGCGACCCCGGACTGGCCCGCCGCGACGACCTCGCACTCCTCGAACACGCCGCCCCCGCCGTCGAGTACGGCGATGCCGATGCCGCCCGCGTTGTCGACCGTGCAGCGGCGCAGGGTGGGGCGTGCGCCGCCGCGGACCTCGATGCCGGCCGCCGAGCGCGTCATCACCCGGATGTCCGCGAGCTCCGGCGCGCCGTCCTCGACGAGCAGCGCGGGCGCGGCCGAGTCCTGGCCCTCGATGTGCAGATCCTGCACGACGGCGGAGGCCCGCACCGTCAGGGGCACGCCGTCGACCGGCGCGATGCGCACGGAGCCGGGGGAGCCCTCGGGGCCGCGCAGCGTCACCGCCCGCTGGACGACGAGGTTCTCGCGGTACGTCCCCGGGGCCACCGTCAGGACGTCCCCGTCGCCCGCGGCCTCCAAGGCGGCGGTCAGCGATGCGTACTCTCCCGTGCGGCGCCGCCACCGCGACGTACCGGTGTGCGTCACCTGGACCGTGCCCTGTGCCATGGAGTTGCTCTGCCCCCACCTCGACGTACGCGGGACCTCGCGCCCGCGCACGAGGAGGCCGAAGAGTTGGCCCGCTCCACCGTAGCGCGCGCGGCGCGGGGGAGTTGACCCGATGGGCAGGCTCTCACCAGCTCAAGCGCCCGTACCGGTCTTGCCCCAGTCCGGTCCCGCCTGCTCCCAGGCCTGGTCCCAGCGGGCGTAGCGGCGCTGGACGATGCGCCACAGGAGCAGCCGCCTCGCGCCTTCGACGAGGCCCGCGCTCGCGAGGGCGGCGCCGAATCCGGCGAGCGCCGCGTGGGTCGTCGCGGTGGCCGGGTCGAGGGGGCGGCCGACGACCCGGCCGTGCCGGTCGGTCCAGACGGTGAACCGGTCGCCGGGCCGGGGCGACTTGAGGTCGGAGGCGACCGTGCCCGCGTGCCCCGAGCCGTCCGGGCCGGTCCAGCGGGCGAGCACGCGGTGGTGCGCGTCCCGCGCGGAGGAGGTCTCCGGGTCGGGGTCGAGGGGCGGCTGGTCGAACTTGTGCAGCACGGTGGCCGTCACGACGTGGCGGGCCTCGCGCTGTGCCTCGACCGAGCGCAGCAGCGCGTCGTTGGTCAGGCTGCCCGTCACCGCGCCGACCGCCGGGGTCGCCACGACGATCAGCACGAGGGCGGCCAGGGCCACCCAGGCCTCGGTGAGGTCAGTGCCGCGGCGCAGTGGATTGCGGCGCCAGCGCCAGAGTCCGGCGATCGCTCGCACGGCCTTGCACCCCCTTCCGCGTCCGTCACCACGGCCCTAACCGCGAACGGCACGGCTCACGCGTGGGTCACGAGAACTGAGGATGACATCACCCTCCTTCTCGTCGCTTTCCGGACTCGTCCCCGCACGGCTCGCGAGGCCCGTCGCCGGTGCTTTCCAGCGGGTCCCCGTCGGGCCCCGATGAACCTCAACGACCTTGTCACGCTGTCGAGTTCCCCGCGCTCTTCCTGTTCATTCGAGGATCTTCTGAGGGTCACCGATACGGATGGTGCCGGTCGTCCGCGGAACGCACCCGGCCCGGAAAGACGGCTGGTCGTTCGCCGCGGCGGGGAGTTCGGGCGCCTCACATTCGACCGGAAACGGTTCATGGGCGAGGGACCTCGTCGGCGTGCGCGGATGCCGCGTACGAGGGAGGAGGCGCGGGCCGTGGGCGCGCACGCGAAAGCCGCCGTCGGCCCCATGGCACGACGGCGGCTCGTACGCGGCGCGGCTGCTGCTGATGCCGGGTCAGGGCACCGCGGCGCGCTGTCGGTCCGTACTCGTCGGTGGTTCTCCGCGAGCCCTCGGGCTCGGTGGCGGCCTCACGCCGGGCGTGCCCCCCGGCCGCCTTCAGCGGATGAACGTGGATCGAGTGAACGACGGGCGTCGACGCGCGGCCACGCTGTCAGCGGTCACTGACGGCGGTGGCCGCGGCCGGTCAGTAGCCCCGGTACTGCTGTCGGTTGTACGGGTCCTCGTGGGGCGCGGGCGCCGGCCGGGGCGCCGCGGGGCGCATCGCCTCATAGCCCGTCGTGGTCCCCATGGGCCGCTGCTGCTGCGGTCCCGGATAGCCGCGGGGCGGACCCGCCTGCTGCGGGATGTACGGCGCGGGAGCCTGTTGCAGCGGAGCGGGCTGCGGGGCGGGCGCGTAGCCGTACGCGGCGTTCGGGGGAGCGGCCATCGAGGGCCCGGAGGGCGCCGACGGCAGGGCGGGCAGCGCGGCGGGGAGGGCCGGGAGGTGGCTGCCCGTGTCATAAGGGGACGGGTTCACCCGGATCGGGGCGATCTGCGGGGTGCCCCGCTCGGCGACCAGAGAGTCGTAGATCGGAGTGTCCGGGAAGGACGGCGCGGAGTAGTAACCGCCGCCATAGGTGGAGCGGGGGGAGGTCATGCTCCATAAGTTAAGCCCTTGATGTGCTGGTTGGGGAGACCGATAAGAGGGTTGTTTGCCGTGTTGCCAGTGGCCCCGGATCCCCAATGCGAGCGAACCTGGGAAAATCGGTCGCGCAGTGACGTAGGGATCCTGTAAAAGGCGGGGTTCTGCTGGGTTACCGCCGGTCGACCGGCGGTTGACGCGGAGCGATTGACGGGTGGGTCGGTGAGTGTCCGCGAATGCCAGGTAATAGGTTGGGCGGGAACGGAACGGCGGTCCTGCCGGGCCCGGCACTGGTGATGGGGGCAGACATGTCTATGGCCAAAGGTTCGAATGTTCCCGTGCAGGCATCCGCCGTACGGGTCGAATTGGGCTGGGGTTCCGGACCCGGAGTTCCGGACGCCGACGCGTCCGCGCTCCTGCTCGCGGCGTCCGGCAAGGTGCGCTCGGACGCGGACTTCGTGTTCTACAACCAGGCGACGCACGCCTCCGGCGCCGTGCGCCACGAGGGCAAGCGGACCGCGGGCGGCACCGTGACGGATGCGCTCGTCGTCGACCTCGCGCGCGTGGAGCCCGCCGTCGAGACGGTCGTGCTCGCCGCGTCCTCGGACGGCGGCTCGTTCGGCAAGGTGCCCGGTCTGCACATCCGGGTCCTCGACGCCGCGAGCGGCGCGGAGATCGCGCGCTACGACAGCGCCGACGCGAGCGTGGAGACGGCGTTCGTCCTCGGCGAGCTCTACCGGCGCCAGGGCGCCTGGAAGTTCCGTGCCGTCGGCCAGGGCTACGGCAGCGGCCTGGAAGGCCTGGCGACGGACTACGGCATCACGGTGGACGAGCCCCAGCAGGCGGCCGCACCGACCCCGCCGCCCGCGCCCGCCC
>NZ_JOJM01000006.1 GCF_000720325.1 Streptomyces sp. NRRL B-1347 | reverse complement strand
CTTTGTACTCACCCTCTCGGGCTTTCCTCCGGGCGCTTCCCTTCGGTATTTCGTGTTTCCGACTCTATCAGATCTTTCCGGCTTCCCGGTCCGTTCCGAATTCCTCGGTGCTTTCCGGCCTTTCGGCCTTCCGGCGGTTCCGACTTTATCAGATCTTCTCGGCTTCCCGATCCGTTCCGATTTTCATCGGCGCCTTTCAGGTTTCCGCTTTCGCGTTTCCCTTTCCGGCGGATCCGACTTTATCAGAGGTTTTGGGCCGGTCTGACCGGCTCCGGATTCTGATTCATCGGGTGCGGCTTCTCGATTGATGTGATTCGAGAAGCAGGCAGATTTTCAATGTTACCGTGCGAGCCGTCGGGCTCTAGGCAACTGTTCGAATCTACCTCCCCGGTCCTCCCGTGTCAACGGTCTTTCCGGAGCGATGAGGAGACTAGCAGGTCAGACGGGTCGTACGCACATCACGCCGCAGTGGGGACGGCAGCGCTCCGCTCCGACTCCTCGATGTCGCCGGTCTCGCCCTCGCGGGCCGCTCGGCCGCCGAGGACGTAGACGTACGCGAGGAAGGCCAGCTCGGCGGCGATTCCGATCGCGATGCGGGCCCAGGTGGGCAGGCCGGAAGGGGTGACGAAGCCTTCGATGGCGCCGGACACGAGAAGGACCAGGGCCAGGCCGATGGCCATTCCCAAGGCGGAACGGCCTTCCTCCGCCATGGCAGCGCGGCGGGTGCGCGGGCCGGGGTCGATCAGCGTCCAGCCGAGGCGCAGTCCGGTTCCGGCGGCTACGAAGACGGCGGTCAGCTCCAGCAGGCCGTGCGGGAGGAGCAGCCCCAGGAAGGTGTCCAGGCGATCCGCGGAGGACATCAGGCCGAGGCCCACTCCTACATTGAGCATGTTCTGGAAGAGGATCCAGATGACCGGGACGCACAGGAAGGCCCCCAGGACCAGGCACATCGCGGCCGCTTGGGCGTTGTTCGTCCACACCTGGGCGGCGAAGGACGTCGCCGGGTGGCTGGAGTAGTACGTCTCGTACTCGCCTCCGGGGCGGGTCATGTCCCGCAGCTTCGAAGGGGCCGCGATCGAGGACTGCACCTCCGGGTGCGTGCCGACCCACCAGCCGATCACGGCCGCGAGGGTCACGGACAGCAGGGCCGTGGGCACCCACCAGCGCCGGGACCGGTAGACCGCGGCCGGGAAACCGTGGGTCAGGAAGCGTGTGACGTCTCTCCAGGAGGCGCGGCGCGTGCCTGTCACGGCACTACGCGCGCGTGCCACCAGCTGTGTGAGGCGTCCCGTGAGCTGAGGGTCAGGGGCGCTGGACTGGATAAGCGAGAGGTGCGTGGCCGTGCGCTGGTAGAGCGTGACGAGCTCGTCGACCTCGGGGCCGGTGAGCCGGCGCTGGCGGCGTACCAGGGCGTCGAGTCGGTCCCACTCGGCTCGGTGGGCCGACACGAAGACGTCGAGGTCCATCGGATTGGCTGCTCCTCGGCTTCTCGTACTGCTCCTACTGCGGCGCGATCACTCATCAGCTTGGCAGACTGGCGGTGACGGGGGCAGAGACGGGAAGGGCGGCGGGCGTGAGTGAGCTTGTGACGGGCGAGGCGGTGGCGCTGGAGCTGCGCCCCGCGAAGCTGCCGAGCCGGGCGCTCGCCCTCCTGATCGACATGGTCGTGGCCTGGTCGGTGTACCTGGCCGTGACACTGGGGCTGCTCGCGGCGACGGCGTCCCTTGATGACGCCGCGGCCGCCGCCATCGCCGTGGCGACGTTCGTCCTGGTGCTCGTGGGCGTGCCCATCGCCATCGAGACGCTCAGTCACGGGCGGTCGCTGGGGAAGGTGGCGTGCGGGCTGCGGGTCGTACGGGACGACGGCGGGCCGATCCGGTTCCGGCACGCCCTGGTGCGCGGCGCGGTCGGCGTCGTCGAGATCCTGCTGATGTTCGGCGTGGTCGCCTGCATCGCGTCCTTGGTCTCGGCGCGGGGGCGGCGCCTCGGGGACGTGCTCGCCGGGACGCTCGTCGTACGGGAGCGGGTGCCCACGGCGCAGACCGGGTACGTGCCCGCGCCGCCGCCGTGGCTCGCGGGGCAGTTCTCCCAGCTCGATCTGTCCGGGGTTCCGGACGGTCTGTGGCTGGCGATACGGCAGTACCTGACGCGCATGGGTCAGTTGGATCCGCAGGTCGGCTGGGGCATGGCGGAACGCCTCGCGGCCGACGTGGTCGCGCGGACGGGCGCTCCGGCGCCCGTGGGGGTGCCGCCGGCCGCGTTCCTGGCCGCCGTGGTGCACGAGCGGCAGACGCGGGAGGCGCAGCGGACCTTCGGCGGGGCGTCGGTCGAGGGGCACGCGCCGTACCCGGGCCCCTACGCGCCGGGGGCGCCGAGCATGCCGGTTCCCCAGCCCCCGCACGCCCCGCGGCCCTCGGCGGGCCAGTGGGCTCCGCCCACGTCCGGTGTGGCGGGAGCGGAAGCGCCTCGGCCCGTGCCGCACGCCGTGCCGGAACCCGGCCCGCGTGCCGAGCCGCAGCGGCCCTCGACGGGCTTCGTGCCGCCCGCGTAGCGCGGACGTCAAGCGAAGGCCGACGGCGGCGATTCGAGGTGTTCGAGCTCGATGCCGGGGGCCGCGACGACGACGTCGCCGCTGAGGTGGACGGCGTGCTGCTCGCCCGTGTCCAGGGCTGTGACCTGGTATTCGTCCACGGTCAGCGGGCCGTTGTCAGTGGCGTGTGCTTCTCTCGTGAGCAGGGCCCAGGACTGGTCGAGGGTGCGCGGCGCCAGGACCGGGTCCGTGAAGGCGACCAGGCGGACGCGGGTCGCGGGGGAATCGGGGGTGAGGCGCAGCAGCCGGGCGGTGGCGACGAGGAAGGCGGGGGACGTTCCGGTGAAGGCATGAGCGGGGGCGTTGTTCTCGGTGGCGTGCGCGCCGGTGGCGTCGGTGCGGACCCAGGTGACGCCGTCGAGGGCCGCGGCCCGCACCTGCCAGCCGGAGGCGTGCAGTTCGAGACGGATGGGGCGGCCGAGTTCGTCGACGGTCAGGTCGACGGAGCCCGCGTGGTCGCCGGAGGGGGTGGTGCGCTGGGCGACATAGCGCCAGCCGGAGGGGCCGGGCGCGCACTGGAAGTGTTCTTCACCTAGGGGGGTGTGATCGTGCGGATCGTGCAGCGAATAGCGACCGCGGGGCATGGGGCTCGGTCCTTGTCGGGGGACGTGCGGTAGGGCGTCGTGGGGCCGGTGCGTCGTGGGGCCGGTACACCGACAGGCCCCCGCCGGGACGGCGAGGGCCTGCTGGAGACGTACGGCTACGGCCGAGGCCGGCCGACCGGGCCGGGCCCCGCCCCGGGGATCAAGGGCGGCCCGAGATGGGGCCGGTCCGTGATCGGGGGCGGTACGCGGGCCGGATCAGTAGCGGTAGTGGTCCGGCTTGTACGGGCCCGCGACCTCGACGCCGATGTACGCGGCCTGCTCGGGGCGGAGCGTCGTGAGCTTCACGCCGAGCGCGTCCAGGTGCAGACGGGCGACCTTCTCGTCGAGGTGCTTCGGCAGCGTGTAGACGCCGATCGGGTACTCGTCCTGCTTGGTGAAGAGCTCGATCTGGGCCAGGGTCTGGTCCGCGAAGGAGTTGGACATCACGAAGGACGGGTGGCCCGTCGCGTTGCCCAGGTTCAGCAGGCGGCCCTCGGAGAGGACGATGAGAACCTTGCCGTCGGCGAAGGTCCAGGTGTGGACCTGCGGCTTGACCTCGTCCTTGACGATGCCCGGGATCTTCGCGAGGCCGGCCATGTCGATCTCGTTGTCGAAGTGGCCGATGTTGCCCACGATCGCCTGGTGCTTCATCTTGGCCATGTCGGCGGCCATGATGATGTCCTTGTTGCCGGTCGTGGTGATGAAGATGTCGGCGGTCTCGACGACCTCGTCCAGGGTGGTGACCTGGTAGCCGTCCATCGCGGCCTGCAGGGCGCAGATCGGGTCGACCTCGGTGACGATGACGCGGGCGCCCTGGCCGCGCAGGGACTCGGCGCAGCCCTTGCCGACGTCGCCGTAGCCGAAGACCACGGCGGTCTTGCCGCCGATGAGGACGTCGGTGGCGCGGTTGATGCCGTCGATGAGCGAGTGGCGGCAGCCGTACTTGTTGTCGAACTTCGACTTGGTGACGGCGTCGTTCACGTTGATCGCCGGGAAGAGGAGGCTGCCGTCGCGCTGCATCTCGTACAGGCGGTGGACACCGGTGGTGGTCTCCTCGGTGACGCCGCGGATCTCCGAGGCGACCTGGGTCCACTTCTGCGGGTTCTCACCCAGCGTGCGGTTCAGGACCTGGAGGATGACGCGGTGCTCGTCGTTCTCGGCGGTCTCGACGCCGGGGACCTTGCCGTCCTTCTCGTACTGGACGCCGAGGTGGACGAGCATGGTGGCGTCGCCGCCGTCGTCCAGGATCATGTTCGGGCCGCCGGTGGGCGAGTTCGGCCAGGTCAGGGCCTGCTCGGTGCACCACCAGTACTCCTCCAGGGTCTCGCCCTTCCAGGCGAAGACCGGGATGCCCTGGGGGTTGTCCGGGGTGCCGTTCGGACCGACGGCGATGGCCGCGGCGGCGTGGTCCTGGGTCGAGAAGATGTTGCAGGAGACCCAGCGGACCTCGGCGCCGAGGGCGACCAGGGTCTCGATGAGGACGGCGGTCTGCACGGTCATGTGCAGCGAGCCCATGATGCGGGAGCCGGCGAGCGGCTGGCTGGCGGCGAATTCCTTGCGGATCGCCATCAGGCCGGGCATCTCGTGCTCGGCGAGGGTGATCTCCTTGCGGCCGAACTCGGCCAGGGAGAGGTCGGCGACCTTGAAGTCCTTGCCATTGACGGCAGTCGTCATGGTGAGCTGCTCCTCGTGATGGGGTCGAGGGTGGGCATGGCTGATCTGCGGCGTCGGGGTACGGAGACGCACCGGCGCGCGCAGCGCAGTCCGTCGGAGGCCCTCTCTCCCTCGGCCGGTCCAGGAGCGGACCGCCCGACCGCCATCAGCAGCGACGTCTGGCACTGTCACGAATCTACACCGATCGGCGCAGTGAGCCACAAGGGTGCCGGGAGATGGGCTGTGGCTGAATCGCGACCTTCTGGAGGTCGGAGCAAAGGCCATCAGTCCCTGACGAACCAGGACCTTTGCGCTTTTGCTCCTGTCCCTGTCTGTTGCAGGATGCCTGGAGATCGGGAACACATGCGCGACCTTGTTCGGTCAAGGCGTTAGGAGAACCACGTGACCAGTCCGGCCGACCCCCCGACCGGCGCCAGCGGGCAGAAGAGGCTGAAGCTGCTCGCGGTGACCGCCTGCCCGACCGGCATCGCCCACACGTACATGGCGGCGGAGAAGCTCCAGCAGGCCGCCGACCGCCTCGGCGTCGACATGAAGGTGGAGACACAAGGCTCGATCGGGGCTGAGAACGTACTGTCTGACAACGATGTCAGAGAGGCGGACGGCATCATCATCGCGGCCGACAAGGACGTGGACCGCGACAGGTTCGCGGGCAAGCGCGTGCTGTCGGTCGGGGTTTCCGAGGGCATCAGCCAGCCCGAGCGGCTGATCGAGCGGGTCCGGACCGCGCCCGTGCAGAGCGGCGGCGGCGCCGGGAGCGGCGGCACCGGTCCGGCCGGGGGCGGCGGAGGGGGCGGCGGCCGGGAGCGGAGCGTCGCGTACAAGGCGCTGATGAACGGCGTCTCGTACATGATCCCGTTCGTCGTGGTCGGCGGTCTGCTGATCGCGATCTCGCTGTCGCTCGGCGGGCACACCGACCCGAAGGGCGGGCTCGTCATCCCGGACGACTCGTTCTGGATGCATGTGAACCAGATCGGCGTCATCGGCTTCAAGCTGATGGTGCCGATCCTGTCGGGGTACATCGCGTACGCGATCGGGGACCGGCCCGCCCTGGTGCCGGGCATGATCGGCGGGTGGATCGCCAACACCGGTGAGCTCTACGACTCCGAGGCGGGGGCGGGCTTCATCGGGGCGATCGTGACCGGGTTCCTGGCCGGGTACCTGGTGTTGTGGATCAAGAAGGTCAAGGTCCCGAAGTTCGTCCAGCCGATCATGCCGATCATCGTGATCCCGATCCTGGCGACGAGCGCGCTCGGGCTCTTCTTCATCTACGTCATCGGCAAGCCGATCTCGTGGGTCTTCGAGCACCTGACGGACTGGCTCAGCGGGATGACGGGCACGAGCGCGATCCTGCTCGGCGCGATCCTGGGGCTGATGATCGCCTTCGACATGGGCGGTCCGGTCAACAAGACGGCGTTCCTGTTCGGCGCGGGGCTCATCGCCACCGGCAACCAGACCGTCATGGGCATGTGCGCCGCGGCGATTCCGGTGATGCCGCTCGGGCAGGGGCTCGCGACGCTGATCCGCAAGCGGCTCTACTCGGAGCAGGAGCGGGAGACCGGGCTCGCGGCGTTGTTCATGGGGTTGTTCGGGATTTCGGAAGGAGCTATTCCGTTTGCGGCCGCGCGGCCCGCGCAGGTCATTCCCGCGAACATGCTCGGCGGCGCGGTGGCCGGTGCGATCGCGGGCCTCGCGAGCGTGAAGGACGCGGTGCCGCACGGCGGGCCGATCGTCGCGGTGCTCGGCGCGGTCGGCGGAGTGCCGATGTTCTTCGTCGCCGTGGCCGCCGGAACGGTCGTCACCGCGCTCGCCACCGTCTCGCTGGTGGACCTGAGCGAGCGGCGGCGGCACGGGGTGCCGACCGGTGGGGCGGGCGTGGGCGAGCCGGTGCTCGCGGGCGTGGGGGCGGGGGCCGTGGGCTCGCCCGGGCCGGCCCGGGCGCGGGAGTCCGCCGTCGCGACCGCGTCCGCCGACGCTCCCCCGGCGGTCGAGGCCGCCGCGCCCGAGGTCCTCTCCGGCTATCTCACCCGGGAGACCGTCGAGGTCGAGCTCGCCGCCGGTGACAAGGAGGCCGCGATCCGCGAGCTGGCCGGGCTGCTCGCGCGTACCGGCAAGGTCACCGACGTGGACGAGCTGGTGCGGGTCGCGCTCGCGCGCGAGGCGCAGGGCACCACGGGGCTCGGCGAGGAGATCGCCATCCCGCACGCCAAGACCGACGCCGTGACCTCGCCGGTGGTGGGGTTCGCGCGGTCGGCCGAGGGCATCGAGTGGGGGTCGCTCGACGGTACGAAGGCCAAGCTGATCTTCATGATCTCCGTGCCTGAGGCCGCGGCGGGGGACGAGCATCTGCGGATTCTGGCGTTGCTGTCGCGGAAGCTGATGGATGTGGGGTTCCGGGAGCGGCTCGTGGGTGCGGTGGATGAGGGGGCGGTGCTGGAGGTGCTGCGCGAGGTTCAGTGAGCCTTGCTGTTCGTACGTGAAGGGGCCCGCACCTGTTTCTTGGTGCGGGCCCCTTCACATATGCCTTGTTCCAACGGTTGCGCGGCGCTGTCCGGCTGTGCCCTCCCGTCCCGCCCTGCGGGACGGGAGGGCACAGCGAGTACGACAGTCAGCCCGTCGCTGCCGTGTCCTCGCGGTATATGTCCGGCTCCAAGTAGATGACTCGGGCGATCGGGACGGCCTCTCGGATGCGGGACTCGGCGGCGTTGATGGCGTCGGCGATCTCGCGGGCGGTGTCGTCGTGCTGGACGGCGATCTTGGCGGCGACGAGCAGCTCCTCCGGGCCGAGGTGGAGCGTGCGCATGTGGATGACGCCGGTGACGGTGTCGCCGTCGACCAGGGCCTTCTCGATCTTCTGGACCTCTTCGGTGCCCGCGGACTCGCCGAGGAGCAGCGACTTGGTCTCGGCGGCGAGGACGATCGCGATGAGGATCAGCAGGACGCCGATGCAGAGGGTGCCGATGCCGTCCCAGACGCCGTCGCCCGTGGCGAGCGCGAGGCCGACGCCGCCGAGCGCGAGGACCAGGCCGACGAGCGCGCCGAGGTCTTCGAGGAGGACGACGGGCAGCTCGGGGGCCTTGGCGCGGCGGACGAACTCCTTCCAGGAGAGGTTGCCGCGCAGGGTGTTGGACTCCTTGATGGCCGTCCGGAAGGAGAACGACTCGGCGATGATGGCGAACACCAGGACGCCGACCGGCCAGTACCAGTGCTCGATCTCGTGCGGGTGCTTGATCTTCTCGTAGCCCTCGTAGAGGGCGAACATGCCGCCGACGGAGAAGAGCACGATGGAGACCAGGAACGCGTAGATGTAGCGCTCGCGGCCGTAGCCGAAGGGGTGTTGCGGGGTGGCTTCGCGCTGGGCCTTCTTGCCGCCGAGGAGCAGCAGGCCCTGGTTGCCGGAGTCGGCGAGCGAGTGCACGCTCTCGGCCAGCATCGACGACGAGCCGCTGAAGAGGAACGCCACGAACTTGGCCACCGCGATCGCCAGGTTGGCGGCGAGTGCCGCCACGATCGCCTTTGTTCCGCCTGACGCACTCATGTGTGCCCGTTGTCCCTTCCGTTGCGTGCCGCGCCTGCCGCGTGACACGCGTACGTTCTCCGTTCCGCGACGGCCGGGCGCCGATGGGCCCGGCCGGTGCGGTGCGTCATTGTTGCAGCACGGGAGGCGTGGGGTGGGTCAGGCCACCACGGTGGCGCGGAAAAGGGTGCCGCTGCCGGAAACGTCGGTCTTTTCACCCGCGGGGACGAACACGGACCCGCCGGGGGTGAGGGAGATGTCGCCGACGCTGACCTCGCCCGCCACGCAGAGCAGGATCTGCGGGGTCTCGGCGGTGAGGTCGCGCCGGGCGTCGTCGCCCTCGGGCAGGACGAAGCGGGAGAGGCGGAACTCGTCGATCGGCGTCTCGTAGACCTCTTCGCCGTCGGCGACCTGTTCGCCGACGGAGACCGCTTCGCCGCCGACCGCCGTGGCATCGGCCGCTGCCGCGGCGGGCACCGGGCGCAGGACGCCGGGGTCGGTCGCCTCGAAGCGGACGACGCGCAGGAGTTCGGGCACGTCGACGTGCTTGGGGGTGAGGCCGCAGCGCAGCACGTTGTCGGAGTTGGCCATGATCTCGACGCCCATGCCGTTGAGGTAGGCGTGCGGGACGCCGGCGCCGAGGTAGAGGGCCTCGCCGGGGTCGAGGCGCACGTGGTTGAGCAGCATGGCGGCGATGACGCCGGGGTCGCCGGGGAAGTGGCGGGCCGCGTCGGCGTACGGGGCGTAGGCGCAGCCCAGGCGCTCGGCGGCGGTCGCGGCCTCGGTGACCGCGCGCGCCATGTCCTCGCGGTCGGCGGTGAGTACGGCCGTGAGGACCTCGCGCAGCGCCGCGTCCTCGGGCTTGGCGCGCAGCAGGTCGACGTACGGCTTGAGGGAGTCCACGCCGAGGCCCTCGATCAGGTCGGCGGCCTCGGCGGGCGGGCGGAAGCCGCACAGTCCGTCGAACGGCGTGAGCGCGCAGATCAGTTCGGGCTTGTGGTTGGCGTCCTTGTAGTTGCGGTGGGGGGCGTCGAGCGGGATGCCGCGGGCCTCTTCGTCCTCGTAGCCCTCGCGTGCCTGCTCCAGGTCGGGGTGCACCTGTACGGACAGGGGGGCGCCCGCGGCGAGGATCTTCAGGAGGAAGGGCAGGCGCGGGCCGAACTTGTCGACGGCGCGGGGGCCGAGCTCGCCGCGCGGATCCTCGTCGATCACCTCGTTGAGCGGTCCGCGCTCGGTGCGCGAGGGCGCGCCCGGGTGGGCGCCCATCCACATCTCGGCCTGCGGTTCGCCGGTCGGCTCGACGCCGAGGAGGCCCGCGATGGCGGTGGTGGAACCCCAGGCGTAGGGGCGGACGGTGTTGGTGAGGCGGTCCACGGAAGGGTCTCCCTTACGGGCGTGCGGGGACGCGGGCGGGCGCGTCCTTCGGTGCGGGTACGCGCGTGCCCCCTACGGGTACGGGCACACGCGGGAGGGCGCCCGTACGGGGGCCGCGGTCATGATCGGCTCCCGGAGGCGAGCGCCAGGTAAACGGCGGCGAAATCCGTGATGGCGATCAGCTCGGCGAGCCGCTCCAGGTCTCCGCCGTCCTCGGGGTCCAGCTCGCTGAGCGCGATGTCGTGGCTCTGGGCCAGCTCGCGGGCGGCGGGGGCGGCGGTGAGGCCGCCCGCGTCGGCGGGGCGGTCGCGCAGCAGGACCGCGCGGGCGCGCAGCGGCGCCGGGTCGTCGACGCGGTCGCGGAAGAAGTCGTCGCCTTCGGCGCTTCCGGGGAGGCCGCGCGCGAGCAGCGCGGCGTGCGCGGGCAGCGCTTCGGGAAGCTCGGCGGTGAGCGCGGGGTGCCCGGCCAGCTCGGCGAGCGCGGCGGCGAAGCGGCGGCCGACGGGGCCCGCGGTCTCGCCCTCGGTCCAGATCAGCGGCAGCGCTTCGGCCAGCTCGGTGGCGAGGGTCTTGGCGGGGTTGCTGTACGTCGCGATGGCGGGGCCGCAGCGCTCGGCGACGGCGTCGAGCCGGTCGGCGACCTTCTGGAGGGTCTCCGCGGGGGCGGTGACCAGGCCGGTGCGGTCGAGCAGGGCGAGCAGCGGGACGAGCAGGGACCACAGGGTGCCGGGGGCGGCGGCGGGGGCCTCGGTGCCGTCGGCCGTGTCGGCGGTGGGCTGGGGCGACACGGCCATCGGGACGGTGAGGCCGTGCGAGCCGCTGACGCTCTCGGCGAGCGGGGAGCGGGCCGGTGCCACCGCGACGACGGTGCAGCCGCGGCGGTAGGACTGCTCGGCGAGGAGCGCGAGGCCCGGCTCCGTGCCGTCCGGTGTGGCGATGAGCAGCAGGTCGACGGGGCCTGCCCAGCCGGGCAGGGTCCAGCGCAGGGCGCCGGCCGCGGGGGCGACGCCCGTGGGGGCGAGCCTGATGACGGGGCAGCCGGTGCCCACGAGGGCGCCGACGAGGTCGGCGACGCCTGCGCCCGCGGTGCCGGGTCCCGCGATCAGGACGGCGCGGGGGCGGCCGTCCGGTTTCAGTTCCGTGACCCCGGACTCGGTGGCGTGCCGGACCGCGGTCCGTACGCGGGCGCCCGCTTCGGCGGCGCCGCGCAGCAGATCGTGCAGGTCGGCGCGGGCCAGCTCGTCGGGGGCGTCCAGGAGCGACTCGTCGAGCATGGGGGTCGGGCCTCCGATCGCCGTGCGCGGCAGGGGGTGCGGGCGAGCGTACGCGCGGGGTGTACGCCTGGCCCTGTTCTGATCCTTACTCGGGGCGGCGGGCTTCGTCGACCAGGAGTACGGGGATGCCGTCACGGATCGGGTACGCGAGGCCGCAGTCGGTGCCCTCCGCGGTGCAGACCAGCTCGGCGTCCGTCTCCTTGAGAGGGGCGTGGCAGGCCGGGCAGGCGAGGATCTCCAGGAGGCCGGCTTCGAGCGGCATGGGGTGGTTCCCTTCGGGGGTGGTGGGGTCGGCCCGTCCAGCCTATCGCTGGCCTGGAGGGCTTGGACGGGGGCCGCTGGCCTGGAGGGCTTGGACGGGGGCGGGGCCGCGCCCCTGCGGGCGGCCCCGCCCCTCGCGGTCAGGCCCTGATGATCGCCAACGCCGCGTCGCGGGTCTTCTCCATCGTCTGCCGGTCGCGGGCCTCCGCGTTGAGGCGCAGGAGCGGCTCGGTGTTGGAGGCGCGGACGTTGAACCACCAGTCGGCCGTCGTGATCGTCAGGCCGTCCAGCTCGTCGAGGGTGACGCCGTCCTGGCCTTCGTACGCGGCCCTGATCGCGGCGAGGCGGGCCTGCTGGTCGGCCACCGTCGAGTTGATCTCGCCGGAGCCGACATAGCGGTCGTACTGCTCCACCAGGGCGGACAGGGGGCCGTCCTGGCCACCGAGGGCCGCGAGGACGTGCAGGGCGGCCAGCATGCCGGTGTCGGCGTTCCAGAAGTCGCGGAAGTAGTAGTGCGCGGAGTGCTCGCCGCCGAAGATGGCGCCGCTCTTGGCCATCTCCTCCTTGATGAAGGAGTGGCCCACGCGCGTGCGGACCGGCGTGCCGCCGTTCTCCCGCACGACCTCCGGGACCGTCCAGGAGGTGATCAGGTTGTGGATGACGGTGCCCGAGCCGCCGTGCTTGGCCAGTTCGCGGGCGGCGACCAGGGCGGTGATCGCCGACGGGGACACCGGGTCGCCGTTCTCGTCGACGACGAAGCAGCGGTCGGCGTCGCCGTCGAAGGCGATGCCGAGGTCGGCGCCCTCCTCGCGCACGCGCTCCTGGAGGTCCACGATGTTCGCCGGATCCAGCGGGTTCGCCTCGTGGTTGGGGAAGGTGCCGTCCAGCTCGAAGTACATCGGTACGAGCGTCAGGGGCAGGCCTTCGAAGACGGTGGGCACGGTGTGGCCGCCCATGCCGTTGCCCGCGTCGACGACCACCTTCAGCGGCCGGATCGCCGTCAGGTCGACCAGGGAACGCAGGTGGGCCGCGTAGTCCTTGAGGGTGTCCTGGCGGGTGAGCGTGCCGGGGGCGGCCGCGGGCTCGGGGGCGCCTTCCTCAGCCCAGCGCTCCACCAGGGCGCGGATGTCCGCGAGGCCGGTGTCCTGGCCGACCGGGGCGGCGCCCGCGCGGCACATCTTGATGCCGTTGTACTGCGCCGGGTTGTGCGAGGCCGTGAACATCGCGCCCGGCAGGTTCAACGCGCCCGAGGCGTAGTACAGCTGGTCCGTGGAGCAGAGGCCGATCTCCGTGACGTCCACGCCGAGGGCGGCCGCGCCGCGCGCGAAGGCGCCCGAGAGGCCGGGCGACGAGGGCCGCATGTCGTGCCCGACGACGATCGCGTCCGCACCCGTCACCCGCGCGAAGGCGGCGCCGAACTGCTCGGCCAGGGTCTCGTCCCACTGGTCCGGGACCACCCCGCGCACGTCGTACGCCTTCACGATCTGGGACAGATCAGCAGCCACGGCCAAGCCTCTCTCTACGTACGTTCAGCGACGCGTCGGGGGCGCCCGGGCGGGCGGCCGCACGCGGCGGACTTCCATCGGCGGACTTCCTACGGCGCCCCCAAACTACCTCCAACCACTGACAGCGGGTTGTGGCGGCGTTACCCAAGGACGTCAGGGAAGCATCCAGCCGAGCACCGCCGTGCTCTGGCCCACCACGATCAGGCACATCACGAGCAGCAGGCCGAGGCTCCAGGGCAGCACCTTGCGCAGCAGATCGCCCTCCTTGCCCGCGAGCCCGACGGCCGCGCAGGCGATGGTCAGGTTCTGCGGGGAGATCATCTTGCCGAGCACCCCGCCCGAGCTGTTGGCGGCGGCGAGGAGTTCGGGCGACAGGCCCGACTGTTCGGCCGCGGTCACCTGGAGGGCGCCGAACAGCGCGTTCGCGGAGGTGTCCGAGCCGGTCACCGCGACGCCGAACCAGCCGAGCACCGGCGAGAGGAAGGCGAGGCCCGCGCCCGCGTCGGCCACGAAGTGCCCGATGGTGGCGGCCTGTCCGGAGAGGTTCATGACGTACGCGAGCGCGAGGACGCTCGTCACCGTGAGGATCGCGAACCGCAGTTCGTGGACGGTCGCCGCCCACTCCCGTGCCGCCACGCGCGCGTGGACACCGAGTACGGCGGCCGTCCCCAGGCCTGCGAGCAGGACGAGGGTGCCGCCGGTGGCCACCAGGGGCAGCGAGAAGACGTTGCCCCCGACCGGGTCGCCCGTGGGCCCCGCGACGTCGAGGAAGGGCCAGTCGAAGGTGCGGGTGGCCTCGGCGAGGAAGTCCTTGACGGGCGGGATCTGCGCGACGGAGAAGATCGCGACGATCAGGGCGTACGGGGCGTAGGCGCGCAGCACGTCCGCGCGCGGGTCGTCGCGGTCGAGGTCCTCGCTGCGCGCGCCGGTCAGGACCGCGGCGCGTACGGGTTCGGCCGCGGGCCTGCGGGCGTGCGGCACGGCCACGAGGGCGCCCGCGCCCGCCAAAGCGGCACCGATGTCGGCCAGTTGCGCGGAGACGTAGTTGGAGGCGGCGAACTGGGCGGCGGCGAAGGCGAAGCCGCAGGCGAGGGCGGGCACCCAGGTCTCGCGCAGACCGCGCCGCCCGTCGACGAGGGCGACCAGGAGCAGCGGCACGACCAGGGCGAGCAGCGGCGTCTGGCGGCCGACCACGGTGGCGACGGTGTCCAGGGGGATGCCGGTGACCTGCGCGAGCGTCACCACGGGGGTGCCCATGGCGCCGAAGGCGACGGGCGCGGTGTTGGCGACGAGGGCGACGACCGCGGCGCGCACCGGGTCGAAGCCGAGCGCCACGAGCATGACCGCGCTGATCGCGACGGGCGCACCGAAGCCTGCGAGCGCTTCCAGCAGCGCGCCGAAGCAGAAGGCGACGACGAGCGCCTGGATGCGCGGGTCGTCGGAGAGGCGCCCGAAGGAGCGTCTGAGGATGTCGAAGTGCCGGGTGCGGACGGTCATCCGGTACACCCACAGGGCGTTGACGACGATCCACAGGATGGGGAAGAGCCCGAACACGGCCCCCTGGGCGGCGCTGGACGCGGTCTGCCCGAGGGGCATGCCGAACACGAGCCAGGCGACGGCGACGGCCATGGCGAGGCCGATGAGCCCGGCCCGGTGCGCCTTCATGCGGACGGCGCCGAGGAGAACGAGGACGGTGAGCAGGGGCAGGGTCGCGACGAGTGCGGACAGGCCGAGCGAGTCGGCCACGGGCTCCAGTTGCTGCACGAACACGGGTGCCTCCCTGGATGATCCCTTGATCACGGGGTGGCGAAATAGTCGTGGCCTCGACAAACAGCCGTCAATCCGTGTGCCGGTGAAGATTCACTCATGGGCGTGCGGAGCGCATGTGCGGGGGCTTGGATCCGCTGGGGACACCGCCCCGGTCGTGCGGCCGTCAGGAATGCGCCCTCAGTTGTCGGGCGAGCGCAGCACCCGCAGGTGGCCGCGGCGCGCGACCTCCATGGGGTCCGCCCCGCGCGAGCCGCCGCCCGCCTCCGCGGCGCGCTCCTGGGGCCGGGCGGCCTCGCGCACGGCGTTGGCGAGCGCTTCGAGGTCGTCGCCGCTGGGCCGGGCCGGGCCCGAGCCGTCGGCGAGCCGGACGACCTCCCAGCCGCGGGGCGCGGTCAGGCGCTCGGAGTGCTCGGCGCACAGGTCGTAGCAGTGGGGTTCGGCGTAGGTGGCGAGGGGGCCGAGGACCGCGGTCGAGTCGGCGTAGACGTACGTCAGCGTCGCGACGGCGGGTCGGCCGCAAGCGGTGCGCGAACAGCGACGTACAGGGCTCACGACGTTGGACGGTACCGCACTCTTGAGCGGGCCGCGACGACTCTCCACCAGGTCACTCCCCCGTGTCGTGCTGTGATCCCGCGCACGGCGTGTCCGGAAAGCACCGCTCTGACCTGCGGCGACACAAGGGACCAACGGGGCCTGTGGTGTTGAACCCGGTCACCACTCGGAACAAATACTGCCAATCGGGGCGAGATCCGCAGTACAGGAGAGATACGCAATCGAGCCCAAGCTTGGCTGGAATGGTCAGGAAGCGACATGCCGCGCTCCGTGCGGAAAGGGCGATCTCGGGGACTACGCTTCGTCAGTGATGGACGACCCCGTACAGCCCCGCGCCGCCGAGCCGAGGCCCCGCCGCCGCGACCGCCACGGCAGGGGCATGCGCGGCCCCGTGGCGCCGCCGCAGGTCCCCCTCTCCGCGAGCCGCGCTGAGGCCTTCACGGACCTCGTGCAGGACTCCGTGGAGCGTCTTGAGCGGCGCTGGCCGCAGCTCACCGAGATCGACTTCCTGGTGCTCGAGGTGCCGCCCACCGTCGGCGGTGCCCCGGACGAGGAGTGGACAGGGGAGACCGTGCCGCTCGGAGGGACCGTGACCGCGTCCGAGGGGCAGCCCGCCCGGGTCGTCGTCTACCGGCGGCCCGTGGAGATCCGCACCAAGGGGCGGGACGAGCGGGCCGCGCTCGTCCACGAGGTGGTCGTCGAGCAGGTCGCCGAGCTCCTCGGGCTCTCTCCGGAGTCGGTGGACCCGCGGTACGGCGAGGACTGACCGTCCGGGCCCCCGCTACTTCTGCAGCACCTCCAGGTCCTGCTTCGCCTTCGGCACCTCCACCGTCCCCCTGTCGTCCGGCAGGGACTGGATCGTGAACATGGGGATGCCGTTCTCGGGGATCTCCAGCATGCGGGAGGCGTAGACCGGGGCGTCCGACTGCGGCTCCAGGGTGAGGGCGTAGGAGCCCTTCAGACCGGAGGGCGCGGGCGGGGCGACGGCGAGCGTCGTGCCCGCCTTGACCGTGTACGTCTTGCTGGTGGGCTCGCCCGCCTCCGTCCCCGGGGACGCCGTCACCTTGACGCGGGTGGTCTTGTCGGGGGCCGTCAGGGAGAGCGTGGCGCCCTTGGCGCGGTTGTCCGCGACGGTGGCGCGGGCGCCCACCGGGGCGGTCGCGGGGATGAACGCCGTCTCCTGCTTGGCGCCCTTGCCGCGGGTGACGCGCAGCGCCGCCACCACCGGCACGGAGTCCTCCGTGGGGGTGAGGACCAGGGAACCCGCCTCCCCCTTGGTCACGTCGCCCAGGTCCACCGCCGTCGTCATGCCGGACTTGACGTGCAGGGTCTCGTGCCCGGCGGGAGTGATCGATCCCGTGGGCGAGGCGAGTTGGACCTTCAGATCGGCGTCGTCGGCGCCCGGCGCGAAAGCGACGAGGCGGACCGAAGTCGCGTCCTTGGGGATGCCCGGAAGCACCAGGCGGGGCGCCGGATCGGCGGCGGCGGGCAGCCAGTCGCCGCCCAGCTCCTCGTCCGACGACTGCACCGCGGCGGCGACGCGGCCGCTGCGCGCGGTGACGTGCATGGTGAGGTTGGCGTGCGGCTTGGGCGTGAGCGTCGACAGGAGCACGGGGACGCTGGAGCGCGGCTGGATCTGGATGGACTCGCCGACCTCGGCCTTCAGGGCGCCGTCGGGGCCGTACAGCTCGATGTCCACGACCGCCGCCGCGTCGTCCGGGTTCATCAGGTGGACGTAGTCGTTGCGGCCCTTGGCGGTGCTGGCGCCGGGGAACCAGAAGTCGGTGTCCGGAGCGGTGCAGTTGGTGCCGTGCAGGCCGCGCCCCGCGCCCGCGCTGACCGAAGTGGTCTGCTGGGCGGTCCAGCCGGGCGCCAGGCGGCCGTCGGCGCTGCCGATGAGCGTGGGGGCCTCCGCGCCCGACTCCTCGCCGGAGACCGGCTTCCCGGGCTCCTTCTGGGTCAGGAACGGCTTGGCGGCCTTGCCCTTGCCGCCCTGCGGCGCATCCGTCAGCTGCTTGACGACGGGGAACAGCGCGGCGCCGCCCGCGCGCCCGGCGGCCTCGGACTTCGGCGTGAACGCCGTGTACGTCGTCTCCGCGAGGTCGGACGTGCTGGGCTCCGGGCACAGCAGCCGCGTGCGCTCCACGGGCAGCCGCTTCGCCGCCGCGACGCCTTCGTCACCCGCGGGGGCGTTGACGGCGGCGAAGCCGGTGACGGCGGCCAGGGCCGCCGCCGCGGCGATCAGGGACAGGGTGGTGCGGTTCACTGCTGGCTCCCGTCGGGGCGCTCACTGTCGGTGCCGTGCGGGGGGCGCGGCGGCATCGGCGGGTGCTGCGGGTGGGCGGCGTCCATGGAGTCGTACGGCTGGCCGTATCCCGGGGTCGTCTCGTACGTGCCGTACGTACCTTCGTAGGCGTACGGGTCGTACTGACCGCCCTGGTAGGGGTCCGCCTGGTACGCCGGGTCGTAGCCCCCGGAGGCGTACTGGCCGCACTGGTGGTGCTGTTCACCGCCGTACGTGCCCTGGTCGGCGCCCGCGTGGGCGGGGGTCTGCCACTCGCCCTGGGCGGGCGCGTGCGGGGGCGGCGACGGGGTGTGCTGGGCCGGGACCGCGCCCAGAGCGGCCCCTTCGGGGGCGCCATCGGGGAACGCGCCCTCCGGGAGGGCCTGTTCGCCCTGGGCCCGCAGCCTGCGCGCCCTGCGGCCCTCGCCCGAGGCGGCCTGCGCGGGCACCAGCTCCTCCTCCGGGAGGTCGTCGTCCACGTCGCGGCGGCGTCCGGGCAGCGCGAGGACCACCAGGACGAGCGCGAGCGCGCCCTGCGTCCACAGCAGCGCCGTGTGGGTCGCCGACGGCTCGTACGCGATGTCCAGGCGGCCACCGGAGGCGGGCAGTTCGAAGCCCTGGGCCCAGCCGTCCACGGTGGTCCTGGTGAGCGCGCGGCCGTCCAGGGTCGCCGTCCAGCCCGGGTCCGCCGCGTCGGCGAGGCGCAGCACGCGGCCCTCGTCGCCGGACGGGACCTTGGCGTGCACCTCCACGGGCCCGGCGGCGACCGGCTCGGGGTCCCGGGAGCCGGACACGATGGCCGCGCGGGCGACCTGCCGGTCCACGCGCCACAGCGCGCTGCCGTCCTCCTGGCTGAGCCGGGTCAGGCCCGGCGTGGTGTCCAGGGTGCGGCTCAGCTGCCGGGGCGCCCCGTCGCGGACGAGGACGTAGCGCACCGCGTAGCCGCCGAGCTGGTCGGCCTGGTCGGCGCCGGAGCCCGCGAGGAGGCGGGCCACGATGCGGTCGAGGCGGGCGTCCGTGCCGTCCTTCGCGGCGAGTTCGGCGTCTCCGAGGCGGGCGCCGGAGCCGCGGACCAGCATGTAGGCGACCTCTGCCGGGGATTCGCTGTCCAGGACGAGCGTGCGGGCCTGGTCCTGGGTGCGGCTCTCCTCGGCGACGAACGCGGGCACCTGCACGGGGTCGCGCCGCTCCAGCGGGCCGTCGGCGCCGCGGATCATCCACCCGGCGGCGGCGAGCAGCGGCCCGGCGGCGGCGGCGAACGCGATGAGCGCGGCCACCGGCTGGCGCCAGCCGAAGCTCTGCTCGGCGACACGCGCGCGTGCGCCGTCGGCCCCGAGCGCGGCGGCGGCGAGCAGCGCGATGCCGTACGCGAGCGTGGCCGGGCCCGCCCACGCCGAGCCGTTCGAGAGCGCGGCGAACACCAGGGCGACGAGGGCGACGGTCCAGGCGGTGCGGACGGCCAGCTGCCGCTCGGCGCGCAGCAGGGCGGCGAGCGCGGCCAGGACGATGCCGATGAGCAGCAGTCCGTGCACGGTGCCGGGGCCGCCGGGGCTGCCGCCGAGCAGGTCGAGCGCGGACCCGGACCCCGTGCCGTACGCGAGCCCTGCCTCCTTGAAGAAGCCGGTCGGCAGCAGCGTGAGGGACCACGGCGCGAGGACGAGCAGCGGCGTGCCGACGGCGGCCAGGAAGCGCAGGCCGTACGCGAGGGGGTCGCCGCGGCGCAGCGCGAGCACCAGGAGTCCGACGACGACGGCGATGGGCCACACGATGGGCGTGAAGGCCGTGGTGACGGTCAGGAGCAGCGCGTACGCCCAGGTGGCGCGCCAGCTGCCGCGGGCGCCGTCCTGGGCCGTGAGCCCGGCCGCCGACGCCCCCGCGCGCGCGATGAGCGGCAGCAGGACGGCGAGGACGGCGGTGCCGATCCGGCCGCCCGCGAGCGCGCCGGTGGTGGCGGGCAGGAAGGCGTAGGCGACGGACGCCCACGCGCGCAGCAGCCGGGAGGTGACCAGGGGCCTGGACGCGAAGTAGGCGGTGAAGCCCGCGAGCGGCACCGAGCCGATCAGCAGGACGGTGACGGCGAGCCCGGTGGAGCCGAGCAGGAGCGTCGACAGGCCGGCCAGGAGGGCCAGGTAGGGAGGTGCCGCGTCGGTGCCGCCGATGCCCACGGGGTGCCAGGCGTCCGCGTACCGCGACCACAGGGCCGAGGCGTCGGCGGGCGCGGGCAGGAGCGCGCCGCCCGCGAGCGCGCCGCCGCCGAGCAGCGACCGGCACGCGACGAGCGACACGAAGAGCAGCACTACGAAGAGCAGCGGTCCGGGCTTGCGGGCGACGCGCTTGAGGCGGGCGAACTGCTCGATCTCCAGGAAGTCGGCGTCGTCGCCGCCGGGCCCCGACTCGACGGCTCCGTGCCGTCCCGCGGCGGAGACCTCGGGGTCGGAACCGCCGACCAGGTGGCTCGCGACCTGCTCGACGGTGGCGCGCACCGTGGCGCCGGGCGGCGGGAACAGGGGGCGCATCTCGCCGCCGCTCGGCTGCGGCTTGCCGCGCTTCTTGCGGGCGCCGAGGATCCGCTCGGGCCGCAGCAGCGTGCCGAAGAGCCCGGCGACCTCGTCGAGGGCCTGGCCGGGCGCCTTGCCCAGGAGCAGGCCGAGCGTGCGCAGCAGGGTGCCGACGACGAGCCGTACGAGGACCCAGGGCAGCACGGCGGTGCGGGAGTTGACGAGCAGGGTGTAGACCGCGCCCGCCTTGTCGACGCGGTGCGGCGAGGTCGCCGTACGGCCCACGCAGTCGACGGCGCGGCGCTCGCGCGACGCGGCCTCGGCGTGCCGCACGACGGCGTCGGGGGCGACCAGGACGCGGTGTCCGGCCGCGTGGGCGCGCCAGCACAGGTCGACGTCGTCGCGCATGAGGGGCAGCCGGCGGTCGAACCCGCCGAGCCGCTCGAAGACGTCACGGCGGATCAGCATGCCCGCGGTGGACACGGAGAGCACGGGCCGCACGTGGTCGTGCTGGCCCTGGTCCTGCTCGCGCCGGTCGAGGCCGGTCCAGCGGCGGCCCGAGTGCGCGATGGAGACGCCGACCTCGAGCAGCTGCCTGCGGTCGTACCAGCCGCGGAGCTTGGGGCCGACGATCGCGACCTCGCTGCCCGCCTCGCGCTCCGCCTCGACGGCGCGCAGCAGTTCGGCGAGGGCGCCGGGCTCGGGCGCGCAGTCGTCGTGCAGGAGCCACAGCCACTGCTCGGGCTCGCCGTGCGGCAGGTCCGGCAGGTCGTACGCGTCGTCGCGCCAGCTGCGGCTCACCGGGTCCCAGCCGCTGGGGCGCTTCAGATACGGCAGGTCCTCCGGGGTGAGGACGGGGGACGTGCGGACGGCCTCGTCGACGGCGGTGCCGAAGCCGGAGCGGCGGGCCAGGTGCAGCACGCGGTCGTCGCCGAGGGCCTCGGTGACCAGGCGCGCGGAGTCGTCCGCACTGCCGGTGTCGGCCGCGATCGCGTTCTGTACGGGGCGGTCCTGGCCGAGCAGTCCGGCGAGCGCGTCGGGCAGCCAGCGGGCGCCGTCGTGGGAGACGAGCACCGCGGTCACGACGTGCCGGGGGAACTCGGGTGGGCTTGCCGGATCGAACCCGGCGGCGCGGGACGGGTCGAACCCGGCGGCAGCGCCGTCGTGGGCTGCGGGGTGGCTGTGCACGGACATCGAGGTACGGGCCCCGGTTCGCTGGACTGCGGTGGACGCCCGTGCCCTGTGGGGGCGCCGTGGCGTCTCGGACGGGGCCCCACACTAACGGCTGGCAGCGCAACGGCCCGCCGCCTGTGGACAACTGGGGAGTGCCTGGCTGGTATGGGCCGCAGGGGTGCCCGAGCGCGCCGCGCACCGGGCCCGGAACGCCGGACGGGCTGATGCCTGCGCGTCGCAGGAATCAGCCCGTCCGGTAAGCGGGGTCAAGCGGGGCCAGGGGCGGCCGTGGCACGGGGAGATCAGACGGCCGCCTTCTTCAGACGGCGGCGCTCGCGTTCCGAGAGGCCGCCCCAGATGCCGAAGCGCTCGTCGTTCGCAAGCGCGTACTCAAGGCATTCCGAGCGGACCTCGCAGGCGAGGCAGACCTTCTTGGCCTCGCGCGTGGAGCCGCCCTTCTCGGGGAAGAAGGACTCGGGGTCGGTCTGGGCGCACAGTGCGCGCTCCTGCCAGCCGAGTTCGTCGTCCGCGTCTTCGACCAGCAGTTCCTGAACCAGCTCGGTCATATGCGCCCCTCGTCTGTCTTCGCGTCCCCGTGGTGCTGCCGTTACCGATTTCGGCTGAACGACACGAGTGAAATTACAAGTGTGCCGATCCGGGGCAGTCAAGCCGGGATCTGCTATTGAGCCCCTTATTCACTCTGCGGAACCAAGGCTTTGCGGAAAGTGTTCATATCTACCTAAACCATGACACTCGTCAGCGACCGTCCGACAGGTGTCGCACCGCGGCCGCTCACCGACAGGGACGCCACGACTCCCGCTCCCGTTGCAGCGAACTCGCCGAAGCGAACCGGATCACACGAGGACCACGGGATCGCGACGGCGGTCGAGCGCCGGTTGACGCGCCGTTCCGAGCGCCGGTTGGTGCGGCTTGTGTCCCCGGAAGCGCCGCACAAACCTTTCACCTGACAGAACAACCGGATGCGGTGAAACATTGTCCACATTCCGGACATCGAGTTGACAGCTGAGGTGTGAGCCGCTGTCCTGGTGGGCATGCTCGCGAACTTGGCGCTTTCCGTGACCCGCAACAGCGGGTCTTCCGGTGCTGCCCCCGCGCGCTGTCGCTGTACCCGTGCGTGTGCCTGTTCCAGCTGTTGAGTCACACCGTCTCCAGCTGTTGAACCACTGAGCCACCGCCGGGTCCCGGTCACCCCGCTCCCCGGCGCCCGCTCCGTACCGGGCCCGCACCCCTCCGCAGTGCCTCCGCTTTCTGCCCGCGACACCCCAGCACTCTTACGTTGAGGAACCACCGCACCCCATGAACAGCGACAGCGACCTCCAGATCGCCGGCGACATCCTCGAAGTCCCGCACCTGCTGCAGCCCCCGCGCGAGCACCCCGTCACCGTGGCGGAGTTCGCCGGACTCGCCCGCGCCATCGCCGCCGACCGCGCCCAGTGGGCCCCCCTCGTCCAGTACGACGCCACCAGCCGCTGGTACCACCGCCTGCGCACCGCACCCGGCTACGAGGTGTGGCTGCTCTCCTGGGTGCCGGGCCAGAGCAGCGGCCTCCACGGCCACGGCCGCTCCTCCGGGGTACTCACCCTCCTGGAGGGCGAGTTGACCGAGCGCACCCAGCGCGGCACCCGCACCCTCGCCGCGGGAGCACAGCGCGTCTTCGCGCCCGGCTACGTCCACGAGGTCGTCAACGACTCCCTGGAACCCGCCGTGAGCCTGCACGTCTACTACCCCGGCCTCACCGAAATGCCGATGCACACGGCCCGTTGCGAGGCACACGCGCCGCAGGACCCGGCGCGCGACGCACTCACCGCGTAGGGCGCACAACCAGCGCGATCCCGCCAGCCTCACCGCCGATCCCCCGACCGCCTGCCGCGATGTCACACCCGCCTGCGATGCTGGGCACATGCGCATTGTGGTTCTGGCCGGCGGCATCGGCGGCGCCCGTTTCCTCCGCGGCCTCAAGAAGGCCGCGCCCGACGCGGCGATCACGGTCATCGGCAACACCGGTGACGACATCCACCTGTTCGGCCTGAAGGTCTGTCCCGACCTCGACACGGTGATGTACACGCTCGGCGGCGGCATCAACGAGGAACAGGGCTGGGGCCGCGAGGACGAGACCTTCAAGGTGAAGGAGGAGCTCGCGGCCTACGGCGTCGGACCCGAGTGGTTCGGCCTCGGCGACCGCGACTTCGCCACGCACATCGTGCGGACCCAGATGCTCGCCGCCGGCTATCCGCTCAGCGCCGTCACCGAAGCGCTGTGCGAGCGCTGGCAGCCCGGCGTACGGCTCATCCCCATGTCGGACGACCGCGTGGAGACCCACGTCGCCGTCGAGATCGACGGCGAGCGCAAGGCCGTGCACTTCCAGGAGTACTGGGTCCGGATGCGGGCCGCCGTCGACGCCCACGCGATCGTGCCCGTCGGCGCCGAGCAGGCCAAGCCCGCGCCCGGCGTCCTGGAGGCCATCGCCGAGGCCGACGTCATCCTCTTCCCGCCGTCCAACCCCGTGGTCAGCGTCGGCACGATCCTCGCCGTGCCCGGCATCCGCGAGGCCATCGCCGAGGCCGGGGTGCCCGTGGTGGGCCTGTCCCCCATCGTCGGGGACGCGCCCGTGCGCGGCATGGCCGACAAGGTGCTCGCCGCCGTGGGCGTCGAGTCCACGGCCGCCGCCGTCGCCGAGCACTACGGCAGCGGACTGCTCGACGGCTGGCTCGTCGACACGGTCGACGCCACCACCGTGGAGCGCGTCGAGACCGCGGGCATCCGCTGCCGGGCCATCCCGCTGATGATGACGGACCCCGAAGAAGGCACCGCCGCCGCGGCCATGGCCCGCGAGGCGCTCGCCCTCGCCGAGGAGGTCCGCGCGTGACCGCCCCGGAGGCCGGCGCCCCGGCCTTCCGCGTCTGGGCCGTGCCCGGACTGCCCGAGATCCGCCACGGCGACGACCTGGCGAAGCTGATCGCCGACGCCGAGCCCGGGCTCGCCGACGGGGACGTCGTCCTCGTCACCTCGAAGATCGTCAGCAAGGCCGAGGGGCGCGTCGTCGCCGCCACCGACCGCGAGGCCGCGATCGACGCGGAGACCGTGCGCGTCGTGGCCCGGCGCGGCACCCTGCGCATCGTCGAGAACCGCCAGGGCCTGGTGATGGCCGCCGCCGGGGTCGACGCCTCCAACACCCCCGCCGGGACCGTCCTGCTCCTTCCCGAGGACCCCGACGCGTCCGCCCGCGCCCTGCGCGCGGGGCTGCGCGACGCGCTCGGCGTGGACGTCGGCGTGCTCGTCACCGACACGTTCGGGCGCCCCTGGCGCTCCGGCCTGACCGACGTCGCCATCGGGGCCGCCGGGGTGCGGGTCCTCGACGACCTGCGCGGCGGCGTGGACTCGTACGGCAATCCGCTCCAGGCCACCGTCGTCGCCACCGCCGACGAACTGGCCGCCGCGGGTGACCTCGTGAAGGGCAAGGCCGCGGGCCTTCCGGTCGCGGTCGTGCGGGGCCTTCCGCACGCGGTGCGCGGCGCGGACGCCCCCGACGGGACCGACGGGACCGACGCCCCGGACACCGGGGCGCGGGCCCTGGTGCGGGACGCCCGGGACGACATGTTCCGGCTCGGCACGAGCGAGGCCGTACGGGAGGCCCTCGCGCTGCGGCGCACGGTGCGGGAGTTCACCGACGAGCCCGTCGACCCCGGGGCCGTGCGGCGCGCCGTCGCCGCCGCCGTGACCGCGCCCGCGCCGCACCACACGACGCCCTGGCGGTTCGTGCTCCTGGAGTCGGCTCAGTCGCGGGTGCGGCTGCTCGACGCCATGCGGGACGCCTGGGTCGCGGACCTGCGGCGGGACGGCAAGTCCGAGGAGTCCATCGCCCGCCGCGTCCGCCGCGGCGACGTCCTGCGCAACGCGCCCTACCTGGTGGTCCCCTGCCTCGTCATGGACGGGGCGCACACGTACGGGGACGAGCGGCGGGACGCGGCCGAGCGCGAGATGTTCGTCGTCGCCACGGGGGCCGGGGTGCAGAACCTCCTGGTGGCGCTGGCCGGGGAGCGCCTCGGATCCGCGTGGGTGTCCTCGACGATGTTCTGCCGGGACGTCGTACGGGACGTTCTCGGGCTGCCCGGGGAGTGGGAACCGATGGGGGCCGTCGCGGTGGGGCACCCGGCGGTCGCGCCCAGCGCCCGGGTCGGGCGGGGCGCGGACGAGTTCCTGGTGGTGCGCTAGCCGGGGCGGGCGCTACAGGCTCGCGATGTCGGCCTTCGGCATCTTGGGCTTGCGTCGGGGTGGGGTGCGGCCGCTGAGGCAGATCAGCCGGGCCGCGCGGTGGCGCTGGCCCTCGTAGGGGGCCAGGAGCTCCAGCATGCGGGCGTCGTCGGCGTCGCGCTCGCCCGCCAGGGCGTAGCCGATGACGCCGGGCAGATGCAGGTCCCCGACGGTGACGGCGTCGGGGGCGCCGTTGCTGCGCTGGACCGTCTCCGCCGAGGTCCAGGGGCCGATGCCGGGGATCAGCTCCAGGCGGGACCTGGCCTTGTCCGCGGGCATGGCCGCCGCCTCCTCCAGGCGGCCGGCCACCCGCGCGGCCCGCAGGATCGCCGAGGCGCGCTTGTCGTCCACGCCCGCCTTGTGCCACTCCCAGGACGGGATGCGGCACCACGTCGCCGGGTCGGGCATCACGTGCATGCGGGCCTGCGGCGGCGTCGGCCCCGGGGCCGGTTCGCCGTACCCGCGGACCAGCAGGCGCCAGGCGCGGTACGCCTCGTCCGTGGTGACCTTCTGCTCCAGGACCGACGGGATCAGCGACTCGAGGACCAGGCCCGTGCGGGTCAGGCGCAGGCCCTGGCGGCGGCGCTCCGTGAGGGCGACCAGGCGGTGGCGGGCCGTGAAGTCGTCCGGGGCGTCCGCGGCCCCGAGCAGCCGGGGCAGCGCGTCCAGGAGCCAGTCCGCTCCCGGGCCCCAGGCCTCGGCCTCCGCCGTGCCCGCGCGCAGCGCCACGCGCAGGGTGCCGGGGCCCTGCGGGGTGCGGCTCGCCCGCCAGACCGAGCCGTCGGGGGTGGTGCGGAAGGTGGGATCGGCGGGGCCCCGGCGCAGCGGGCCCAGGGTGAGGCCCAGGTCCAGCGGGGCCGTGGGCGTCCAGGTGCGGTGCTTGGGCGCGGTGGAGGTCCGGGGCCGCGCCGCGGGGACGCGGGTTTCGCCGCCGCGCACGGTGGTGCGGGTGGGGCGCGGGGCGAAACGGGAGGACATCCGTCGAGGGTAGCCCTGCCGGAGCCCGCACGCCCCGGCCCTTGCCGAAGGGGCCCTACTGGTCCGAGGAGAAGCGGACCGCTCCCGGCGGGAGCGTGGCCTCGCACCAGACGCGTACGCCGTCCCGCAGTTCGTTGTCCGCGCCGATCCGGGCGCCGTCGCCCACCACCGCGCCGGTGAGGACCGAGCGGGCCCCCACCGAGGCACGGGCGCCGACGAGCGAGTCGGTGATGACGGCGCCGGGCTCGATGACCGCGCCGGACAGGATCGTGCTGCCGTAGAGCCGGGCGCCCTCGCCGACCACCGCGTGCTCGCCGATCACCGTGCCGCCGGTCAGCTTGGCGTCGGCCGCGACCCGGGCGGACGGCAGGACCAGGCGGTCGCCGCAGCGGCCGGGCACCGCGGGCGACGGGGCGCGGCCGAGGACGAGGTCGGCGGAGCCACGCACGAAGGCCTGCGGGGTGCCGAGATCGAGCCAGTACGTGGAGTCGACCATGCCCTGGAGGTGCGCGCCGGAGGCGAGCAGCTCGGGGAAGGTCTCGCGCTCGACGGAGACGGGGCGGCCCGCGGGGATGGTGTCGATGACCGAGCGGCGGAACACGTACGCGCCCGCGTTGATCTGGTCGGTGACGATCTCCTCGGGCGTCTGGGGCTTCTCCAGGAAGGCGAGGACCTTGCCCGACTCGTCCGTGGGGACGAGGCCGTACGCGCGCGGGTCCGTGACCCGGGTCAGGTGCAGCGAGACGTCCGCCCGCGTCCGCTCGTGCTCGGCGACCAGGGCGCGGATGTCGAGCCCGGTGAGGATGTCGCCGTTGAAGACGAGGACGGGGTCCTGCGGTCCCGAGCGGAGGCGCGACGCCACGTTGCGGATGGCGCCGCCGGTGCCCAGGGGCTCCTCCTCGGTGACGTACTCGATGTGGAGACCGAGTGCCGAGCCGTCGCCGAAGTACGGCTCGAACACCTCTGCCAGGTACGACGTGGCGAGGACGATGTGGTCCACGCCCGCCGCGCGCGCCCTGGCGAGCTGGTGGGTGAGGAACGGGACGCCCGCCGCCGGGACCATGGGCTTGGGTGTGTTCACCGTGAGCGGCCGCAACCGGGTGCCCTTGCCGCCGACCAGGAGGATCGCTTCTGTCACCTGTCGTCTCTGCTTCCTGCTGGGGCCGGCCGAACTGTGTTTCGGCCGGCCAGTGTATGCAGACGTGTATGCGGACCGTGCGGTGCGATCGGCCTCAGCGTCCCTGGTAGCGAGCCGAAGCGGAACGGGCCGTGCCGAGTTTGCTGTAAAGGCGGCGGCCCGGGCACTCGGTGGCGAAGCCGTCCCGATGGCCGGAGATCACATTCAGCCGGACCTTCGTGCCCTTCCTGTAGAGGTTGCCACCTCCCGACTTCAGGTATGTCGTTCCGCGGGGATTCGCCCCGAACAGGCCGAGCTTCCACGCCGTGAGGCGGGCGACGGCGGTGACCGCGGCCTTCGGCGGGGCGGCACTCGTGTAGGTGCCGAGGACGGCGATGCCCATGCTGTTGGTGTTGAAACCGAGGGTGTGGGCGCCGAGGACCGCCTTCGCCACGCCCCCGGCGCGGCCTTCGTAGATGTTTCCGCACTTGTCGACGGCGAAGTTGTAGCCGATGTCGCGCCAGCCACTGCTCTCGACGTGGTAGCGGTAGATACTGCGCAGGACGGAGGGCGCCTGTGAGCAGCGGTAGTTGTTGCCGGTGGCGCTGTGGTGCACGAAGGCGGCCTTGACGGTCTTCGTGTACGCGAAGTTCCGTTCGCGAAGCCGCTCGTCGGCGCCCCAGCCGCGGCGCGTGACGATGCGCGGGCGCGGGCCGACGTAGGGCCGGGCCCCGGTGGCGTCCGGGAGGCCGCGGGCGGCGAGCAGGTCGGCCTGCGTGCGCTCCTTGGTCAGCTCGGGGATGGTCAGGGCGCCGAGCGGGGCGAGGTCGGCGTTCACGGCGGAGGAGGCCGCGGCCTCGGCCGTCATGGTGTTCGCGCGCGGGGCGTCGGCCGGGGTGCCGCCGGGCGGGGGCTCCGCCCCGGGATCCACGAGCTCCAGGCGCAGCCCGGCGGGCAGGAGGCCCGGGGAGCCGCCCGCCGGGCCCCGGCCGCCGTCCGCGTCGCCCACGGGAGCGGGCGTGTCACCCACGGGGACGGGCGCGTCGCCCACGGGGGCAGGCGCGTCACCCGGCTCCCCCGCGCGCGCCCCCGTCGAGCGCTCCGCGGCGAGCGCCCGTACGCGTACCTCCACCCCGTCCGAGTCCCCCACCCACAGCGGCGCCGTCGTCCCGCGCACCCGGCCGGAGCCGCGCTCGTCCGTGCCGGGGTCCGCGGCGTGCTCGTGGTTGTGCGTCTCGACGTCCTGCCAGGCGGACCAGACCGTGGTGCCGGTGGCGCGGGTGCGGACCTGGACGCTGCCGCGCAGTTCGTCGTCCGGGTCGTCCCAGACGACGCCGAGCAGGGAGAACGGCCGTACGTCACGCCGCGGCAGGCCCTCCGCGCGGGCCGCGCCGCCCGCCCGGTCGGAGCCGAGCGGGGCCAGCGGGAGCGACTGGGTGCTGCCGGGCGGCGCGGCCGCCGCGCGCGGCCCGGCGGCCGTGGCGGCGGCCGCCGACGGGAGGGCGAGGGGCAGGGCCAGTGCCGCCGCGCAGGTGACACCGATCGAGGAAGCAAGGAATCCACGCATGCAGACGATCGTCTGTATACCGGGCATATCTGTCCATTGGGGAACTGACGGTCCGTCGGCCCGGAGTCGGCCGAACCGGTGGCCCCAACTGCCCCGCCCGCACGGGCGACACGCGGGCCCCCGCGTACCCTTGCGGCCGTGAACGCCAACGACCGCACCCCTGCCGACCTGCTGCGATCCGCGCTCGCCGCCGACCCGGCGCGCCCGCTCGTCACCTACTACGACGACGCCACCGGTGAGCGCGTGGAATTGTCCGTGGCCACCTTCGCCAATTGGGTGGCCAAGACCGCCAATCTGCTCCAGGGCGACCTCGCCGCCGAGCCCGGTGACCGGCTCGCCCTGCTCCTGCCCGCGCACTGGCAGACGGCCGTGTGGCTGCTCGCCTGCTCCTCGGTGGGCGTCGTCGCGGACGTCGGCGGCGACCCGGCCCGCGCCGACCTCGTCGTCAGCGGCCCCGACACCCTGGAGGCGGCGCGGGCCTGCTCCGGGGAGCGGGTGGCGCTCGCGCTCCGGCCGCTCGGCGGGCGCTTCCCGCAGGCCCCGGACGGATTCGCCGACTACGCGGTGGAGGTGCCGAGCCAGGGCGACCGCTTCGCGCCGTACGCGCCCGTGGACCCGGACGAGCCCGCCCTCGCCGTCGCCGGGACCGAGCTGACCGGGGCGGACCTGGTGGCGCGGGCCCTGGACGACGCCGCCGGGCTCGGCCTCGCGGCCGGGTCGCGGCTGCTGTCCGGCCGCCCCTACGACAGCTGGGACGGGCTGAGCGCCGGGCTGTACGCGCCGCTCGCCTCCGGCGGGTCCGTGGTCCTGTGCCGCAACCTCGACCGGCTCGCCGAGGGCGGTCTGGAGAAGCGGGTGGAGGCGGAGCGGGTCACCGTGACGGCGGCGTAGCCGGGCGGGCCGCGCCTCCCCGGGGACCCCTCACCCGTCCGGCCCACCATCCCCGGGCCCCCCGCCGCCGCTCGGTCCATGGTCGTAGGAGCGCCACGAACCGACGCAGCCACGAGGGGTGGATCCAGACGTGACCGACAGCACGTACGGACCGGGCGCGGGGGCGAGTCCGTCGGGGCTCGCCGCGCGGCGCCGCAGACGACGCTGGCTGCGGTACGCCGGGGTCGCCACGGCCGTGGTCGTACTGGCGGCGGGCGGCGCCGGCTGGGCCGTGTACCGGAAGCTCGACGGGAACATCACGGAGGACACCGACGCCGCCGCCGAGCTCGCGCGCTACGAGAAGGAGCGGCCGACACCGCTCGTGCACGACGCGCAGAACATCCTCCTGATCGGCTCGGACACCCGCTCGGGGCGCGGCAACCGCAAGTACGGGCGCGACTTCGGCACCCAGCGCTCGGACACCACGATCCTGCTGCACCTGGCCGCCGACCGGCAGAGCGCCACCGCGGTGTCGCTGCCGCGCGACCTGATGGTGCACGTCCCGAGCTGCCGCCGCCCGGACGGCTCCCGCACCCGGGCCCAATTCGCGCAGTTCAACTGGGCGTTCGAGTTCGGCGGCACGGCCTGCACGATCCGTACGGTGGAGAAGCTCACGAACATCCGCGTCGACCACCACATGGTGGTGGACTTCGCCGGGTTCAAGGACATGGTGGACGCCGTCGACGGCGTGCAGGTGTGCCTCAGGAAGCCGGTGGACGACGCCGCCGCGAAGCTGCGGCTCCCCGCCGGGCGGCAGACCCTCAACGGCGAGCAGGCCCTCGGATTCGTCCGCGCCCGCAAGTCGCTCGGCAACGGCAGCGACACCGAACGCATGGACCGGCAGCAGGAGTTCCTCGGCGCGCTCGTCAACAAAGTGCGCAGCAATGACGTCCTGCTGAATCCGGTGAAGCTCTATCCCGTCCTGGACGCGGCCACGTCGTCGCTCACCACGGACCCGGGACTCGCGAGCCTGCGCGGTTTGTACGAACTGGTACGCGGATTGCGCAATATCCCCACAGAACGGGTTCAATTCCTCACGGTGCCGCGCCGCTCGTACACGTACGACGCGAATCGGGACGAGCTGGTGGAGCCCGCGGCCGACGAACTCTTCAGCCGCCTCCGCGAGGACGAGCCGGTCCAGGTGGCCCGCGTACGGCCGGACACGGCGACCGCCTCGACCACCTCGAACAGCGCCGAATCCGCGTACGAAAACGGCGACGGCGGCGGCGAGTACGAAGAAGAGGACGACTCCGGCGAGGGATCCGAGGACTACGAAGACGGCGGCGAATGGAGCGACGAGAAGCCGGACGACCCCACGCACACGCCGAGCCCGGCCCCCACATTCCGGGGCAACACGGCTGCCGGATCCGCCTGTACGTAATCCGAACACCGGGCGGACAGTGCCTCGCGGCCAAGAAATTGGGCGGATTGCCCAGTTGTAGGGGAGTGGAATTTGTCACCGGCGTCGTTGGACGCTGAACTGGGCGGATAGTGTGAGCCGATCCGGTGTCCGGCCGATGGGCCGCACACCGCTGGTACGACTGGACCGAGCGCCTTCTTAAGGGGGGAAAGGCGCCGCGTGGCCCTGACGGAGGACGCAAACAACCGTGGACGCGCAAGGCCGTGGGCGGGCGGAGAACATCGATCCCGCAGACCAGTGGGTGCTCAATCCGCAGACCGGTGACTACGAGCTGCGACTGAGCCCTTCCGCAGAGCAGTCGGCACCCCAGACCGGTGTTCCGGGACCCCGCAGGGCGGCGCCGCGACGAGGCGCCCCGCGCCCGGCGGAACCGCAGCAGGGCACGCCGCAGGAGGGCGCCCCGCGCCCCGGCACGCGCGGCCCCGAGCGCCCGGGGAGCCGCGGCGGCGGCCGGGAGCAGGTGCCGGGCCAGCGCAGGCGCCGCGCCGCGCAGCCGGAGGCTGCGGGCAGCAGGCGCAAGGGCAAGACCAAGAAGAAGAAGTCCACCGGCAAGCGGATACTGGCGTGGACGGGCGGCTCGGTCGCCTTCGTGGTCATCGCGGCGGGCGTCGGCGGCTATCTGTACTACCAGCACCTCAACGGCAACATCACGTCCGTCTCCGACGACGGCGCGGGCACCGGCGGCTTCAGCAAGGACCGCGCGATCAACATCCTGCTCGTGGGCACGGACGAGCGCAGCGGCGACGGCAACAAGGGCTACGGCGACGAGGGCAGCGTCGGGCACGCGGACACCACGATCCTGCTGCACGTGTCCAAGGACCGGTCCAACGCGACCGCGCTGAGCATCCCCCGGGACCTGATCACCGACATCCCGGACTGCCCCACCAAGCAGGACGACGGCTCCACCAAGACGATCCCGGGCTCGCAGAAGGTCCGCTTCAACGAGAGCCTCGGGCAGAACGAGCGCACGCCCAGCTGTGTCATGCGCACGGTCACGCAGATCACCGGCATAGAGCTCGACCACTTCATGGTGGCCGACTTCAACGCGGTCAAGACGCTGTCCAGCGCGGTCGACGGCGTGGACGTGTGCCTCGCCAAGGACTTCGACGACCCCAAGTCGCATCTGAAGCTGCCCGCGGGCAAGCACTCGATCGAGGGCGAGGAGGCGCTGGCGTTCGTCCGGACCCGGTACACCGTGGGCACCGGCGGTGACCTCAGCCGGATCCAGCTGCAGCAGCAGTTCCTCAGCTCGCTCATGCGCAAGCTGAAGTCGAAGGGCACGCTGACCAGCCCGAAGAAGATCATAAGTCTGGCGGAGGCGGGCACGAAGGCGCTCACCGTCGACTCCAAGATCGACGACATAATGAAACTCCGTGACCTCGGCATGGAGCTCGGCAAGTTCGACATGAAGAACCTGACCTTCGCGACGACCCCGGTGGTCGACAACCCCGCCGAGAAGAAGCCCGTCACGGTCGTGCTGAACAAGGCCAAGTCCGACGAGCTGTTCTCGATGCTGCGCGAGGACGTGTCGCTGACCGAGGTCAAGAAGAAGGAGAAGAAGGAGAAGGCCGCCGTGGCCGCGCGCCTGAAGGGCCCGCGCGCCGAGGCCGGTGACGTCCGCGTCGACGTCTACAACGGCAGCGAACGCAACGGCGCCGCTCAGGAAACTCTCAGCTGGCTGCAGAACACTGAGGGCGTGACCAAGTCCAGCCAGCTCGGCAACGCGGGCAAACAGGGCAAGACGACCGTGGAGTACAGCCCCGGCCAGGCCGACGAGGCGCGGAAACTGGCCGACCTCATGGGGCTGCCCGCCGCCGCCCTGAAGCCGGGCAAGAGCGAGAAGAACGCACAGGGGCTCCCGGCGATGGTGCTGACCCTCGGTGCCGACTTCAAGGGCGCGGGGGTGCCCATCAAGGCCCCGTCGAAGGCCCCGGACGGCATCCAGAAGGTCGAGGCCGACAAAACCGTGTGTGCCAAGTGACCTGAGGCGTTCGTTTCACGTCTCACAGAACGCCCCGGTGGTTGAAGCGTGACATACCGCGCCGACTGCCGGGGCGGCGGCAGCTCGCCGCAAGTGGCAGCGGGTGAGCCACACTTGGGAAGCACGGCGGGGAGGGACAGGGGATGGGGCAGAACAGCGTGCGTGGGGAGGGAGTGTCCTCGGGGGCGGACACTCACGACGCCACGAGTGAGCGGTCCCGCGCGGTAGGCGGCGGTCCGGAGAGCGACACCGGGGACGCGAAGCCGAGCGCGCGGGACACCGAGGGCAAGCAGCGGCCCCACAGAAAAGGGGCCAAGGGCTCCACCAGCCGTACGCGGCGCGCGGCACCCCGGCGCAAACGGCGCGTGCTCCGCTGGTCGGCGACCGTCCTCGCGGTGCTGATACTCGGCACGGCCGGCGCCGGATACCTGTACTACCAGCACCTCAACAGCAACCTGGAGACCGACGACCTGAACCTGGGCGACCACCGGGCGCCCGCGCCCACGCCCAACGCCGAGGGCCAGACCCCGCTGAACATCCTCCTGATCGGCTCGGACGCGCGGGACTCCAAGGAGAACCAGAAGCTCGGCGGCGCCAAGGACACCTTCGGCGGCCCTCCGCTCGCGGACGTGCAGATGCTGCTCCACCTCTCGGCGGACCGCAGCAACATGTCGATGATCAGCATGCCCCGCGACACGCTCCTGACGATCCCCAAGTGCACGGACCCGGACGACGGCAAGGTGTACGAGGAGACCGGGCCGCGCACGATGACGAACGAGTCCCTGGGGCGCGGCGGCCCCGGCTGCACGGTCGCCACCTGGGAGAAGCTGACCAACATCCGCATCGACCACTTCATGATGGTCGACTTCTCCGGCGTGGTGTCGATGGCCGACGCCATCGGCGGCGTCCCCGTGTGCGTGGACAAGAACATCCACTCGCGCACCAGCGCGGGCAAGGGCTCCGGCCTGAAGCTGCCCAAGGGCACCTCGAAGATCCAGGGCGAGCAGGCGCTCCAGTGGCTGCGCACGCGCTACGGCTTCGAGGACGGCAGCGACATCGGCCGCGCCAAGGCCCAGCACATGTACATGAACTCGCTGGTCCGCACGCTCCGCGACAACGCGAGCCTGACCAGCCCCAACCGGCTGCGCAAGCTCGCCGAGAACGCCACGAAGGCCCTGAAGGTCGACCCGGGCCTCGGCTCGGTCCTGAAGCTCTACGACCTCGGCAACGAGCTGAAGAAGGTCTCGCCGGAGCGCACGACGATGACCACGATGCCGTTCGAGTACTCCGGTTCGCGCGTGGTGCCCAAGCCGGGCGATGCCGAGCAGCTGTTCCGCCTCGTACGCGACGACATCTCCCTGGACGGCAAGGACAAGAAGGAGAAGAAGGCGAAGGAGAAGCCGTCCGACGACCCGGCAGCGCCGGACGCCGACATCGCGGTGCAGATCCAGAACGGCACCCGCACGGCCACCGAGCCGCCGGTCAGCGGCCGGGCGAGCGCGGTCGCGCAGCTGCTCGCGGCCGGGGGCTTCACCAAGGCGGCGCCGGACACGGCGACGGCCCTCACGGAGGCCAGGACGGTGGTCCGCTATCCGACGGTGGACCTGGAGGGCGACGCCCAGCGGGTCGCGAAGTCCCTCGGCCTGCCACTGAGCGCGGCCAAGAGGTCGACCGACGTCTCCGGCGTCACGCTGGTCGTGGGCGCCGACTGGCGCACGGGCGACAAGCCGGAGAAGTCGAAGAAGCAGGACGACTCGACGCCGAAGTCGGCGGACGCCCTGAACGGCTCCGACAAGAAGGCCTGTATGAAGGTGGACCCGAACTTCACCTGGTGAGGCGGGAGTCCGGGTCCCTGCTCCGGCCCCGGATCAGGCTTCCTGGGGCTTCCGGTCCGTGCCGATGACCGCGGGGCGGCGCGAGGCGATGACCTTCTTGGCGAGCGAGCGGGGGCTGGTGAGGAATCCCCAGCCCCACGACATGTGCATCGTCGCGAGGGCCACCGGGATCTGCAGGCGCGCCTTCAGGGGCAGTCCCTTGCCCGCGGGCACGGAACCGGCGGCGATGGCCGCCAGATAGCCGCCGGGGATCACCAGGCCCCACGGCGTCAGGGCGGCGCCCACGACCAGGCCCGCGGCGATGGCGCACACGGCCGTCGGCGGCGCGAGGTAGCGCAGGTTGATGGAGCCCTCGTGGTAGCGGGCGACGACGTGCCGCCAGCGGCCGTAGTCCTTGTACTGCTTGGCGAGGGCCTTCACGCTCGGGCGCGGCCGGTAGGAGACCTTCAGCTCCGGCGAGAACCAGATGAGGCCGCCCGCCTCGCGGATGCGGAAGTTCAGCTCCCAGTCCTGGGCGCGGATGAACTCCTCGTTGTAGCCGCCCTGCTGTTCGAGGGCCTCGCGGCGGAAGACGCCCAGATAGACCGTCTCGGCCTGCTGGGCGTCGCCGCCCGTGTGGAAGGCGGCGTTCCCCACGCCGATCTTCGAGGTCATGGCGGCGGCGACGGCGTGCTCCCAGTCGTTCTCGCCCTCGGCGTGCATGATGCCGCCGACGTTCATCGCGCCGGTCTCCTCCAGGAGGCGCACCGCGGTCGTGATGTAACCCGGCGAGAGCGCGGCATGGCCGTCGACGCGCACCACGATCGGGTGACGCGAGGCCTTGATCGCCGCGTTCAGGGCCGCGGGCGTACGCCCCGTGGGGTTCGGGACCGTGTGCACGCGGACGCGTTGATCAGATGCGGTCTCGGCGACCAGCTCGGCGGCGATCTCGTCCGTGCGGTCGGTGGAGGGGCCGAGTGCGACGACGACCTCCATCTCACCCGCGTACTCCTGCTTGAGGATCGCGTGGACGGCTTCGCGCAGATGCCGCTCCTCATTGAGGACCGGCATGATCACGGAGACGGCGGGAGGCTGACCGTCAGAATTCACGTGCGGAGTTTCCTTCTCGTCTCGCGGCCCGGGATCCCGGGGGACGCCCCCGGAAAGTGCAGCATCGGGCGTCACGTTACCGCGAACGGGGGACACGGGCGCGCGCCGTCCGGGTCGCTACCCCGGGCCGCAGATCGTATGGGCCTACGGTTCTGGCGTCCCCCGGCTCAAGCCGCGACCGCGGAGGTGTCCTCGCACGTGCCCGCACCGCACCGCTCCCCCGCCCCGCCCCCGCGCCGGCCCCACCCGCCGCGGCCGCCGCGCCCCCCGGTGCGACCGGCGGCCAGGCGGAGGGGGCGGCCACGCTGGGCGATGCGGATCACGACGGCGCTGTCCGTCACGGTGCTCGGTGCCGCCGGGATCGGGCACTCCGTGGTCTCCAGCCTGGACACCGGCATCCGGCGCGTCGACGCCTTCAAGGACATGAAGAACCGGCCCGAGGGCAGCCACGGTACGAACGTGCTGCTCGTTGGCACGGACGGGCGCGACAAGATCAGCCGCGCGGAGAAGCAGAAGTACCGGCTGGGCGGCGCGCCCTGCCACTGCACGGACACGATCATGATCGTGCACATCTCGGACGACCGGGAGCGCGCCAGCGTGGTCAGCCTGCCCCGGGACTCGTACGCGGAGCTGCCCCCGCACGTCGACCAGAACTCGCGCAAGCACCACAGGTCGCACCCCGTGAAGATCAACGCGGCGTACGCGGAGGGCGGCCCGAACCTCACGGTCCGCACGGTCGAGCGCATGACCAAGGTGAAGATCGACCACTATCTGGAGGTCGACTTCACCAGCTTCATGAAGACGGTCGACGTCGTCGGCGGCGTGGAGATCTGCACCGCGCGCCCCCTGAAGGACACCTACACCGGCCTCGACCTGCCCGTCGGCACCCACCAGCTGGGCGGCGGCGAGGCGCTTCAGTACGTACGGTCGCGGCACATCGACGGGGCCGCCGACCTCGGGCGGATGCAGCGCCAGCAGCGGTTCCTCGCGGCGCTCATCGCGAAGGCGACGAGCAGCGGCGTGCTGTTGAATCCGGTCAAGTTCCGTGACGTCACGAAGACGCTGCTCGGCTCCGTGCGGGCCGACAAGGGCTTCGGCACGGAGGACATGCTGGCGCTCGGCCGGGCCATGCGGAACTTCTCGCCGTCGTCGTCGGAGTTCACGACCGTGCCGCTGGCCCGCAAGGGGCAGCTGATCCCCGGCGTCGGGTCGACGCTGAAGTGGGACCCGGAGAAGTCCGCGAAGCTGTTCCAGGCGCTGCGCGACGACAAGCCGCTGGCTCCGCACCAGGAGCGGCGGAAGGTGGCGCTCGTGCCGGTGTCCCCGGAGCAGATCCGGGTGCAGGTGGACAACGGCACGCGGACGTCCGGGCTCGGGCGGCGGGTCGACTCGGCGCTACGGAGGTCCGGCTTCCGCACCACCGGGGTGCCCGGCTCCGTCCCGCTCGCCCCCGGCGCCGGGCCGCTCGCCCGTACGGTCGTCGCCTACGACCCGCGCTGGGACCGCTCCGCGAAGTCCCTGGCCACGGCGCTGCCCGGCTGCGAGATGCGGCGGGTGAACGGGCAGGGGCCGCTGCTGAAGGTCCTTGCGGGGGCGGACTTCCGGGGCGTCAGGGCGGTCCGGGCGCAGGACGCCCACCAGGGCGAATTCGGCGCCATCACCGGCGACCAGGTCGTCTGCCCATAGCCCTGCGCCGGGCCCCCTCCCCGGTGCCGCGCTTCGCGCGCCGGGACAGTCCCACTCACCTGCCCGCATCGGACAGGGCCTCGCGCAGCCCGGGAGACACGGTGGGGCGGCCGGGAAACCACCGCGGCAGCGGCGGACAACGGGAGCACCACCCGCAGCGCTCCGCGTCGGGGTCCGGCCGCGCGAAGCCGGGGAGAGACGGGTGGGCGGGTGGGAAAAGGAGGGCAGGGCCCCGGCCCCCCGGGTCAGTCGTCGTAGCCCTCCCGGGCCCGGGCCTCGCGGAGGTCCTTGATGGCCCGGCGCCGCGCCAGGCGGTGGGTGCGGCGGATCTGGGCCTCCTGGTAGCGGCGCCGGTCGCGGTCGGTCTCGGGCAGCACCGGCGGCACGAGCCGCGGCTTGCCGTCGGCGTCGACCGCGGCGAAGACGAGGTACGCGGAGCCCACCTGCTGCGCGGGCGTCGACTCGTTCCAGCGCTCGGCGAGCACCCGTACGCCGACCTCCATGGAGGTCCGTCCGGTCCAGTTGACCTGCGCTTTCACATGTACGAGGTCGCCGACGCGCACGGGTGAGAGGAAGGCCATCTCGTCCATGGACGCGGTGACCGCGGGCCCGCCGGAGTGGCGCCCGGCGACCGCGCCGGCCGCGTCGTCCACGAGCTTCATGATCACGCCACCGTGCACCGTGCCGAGGAGGTTGGTGTCGGCGTGGGTCATGATGTGGCTGAGGGTGGTGCGGGACACCGAGGTCGGCTTGCCCGGAATCTCCGACTCCGGACCAGTGGCCTGATCTGTCATGCCCTCCACCCTATGTCGGCGGGGGCACTGTGCCGGTTACGGGCGCATTGCCACAGCTCTGCAACAGGCGTGACCCGAAATCACGCCCTCCCTGTAAGGCACGGCGTGCGGCACTGCACACTAAGCCACATGAGCGATTGGCCAGACGCGCGGAACGGCAACAACGGAGACCGTCACGGGTACGGCAGCGGCAGCGCACAGCCCGACGGCGCCCGCGTGATGCGCCACGTCCAGCGGCCCGACGGGGTCCCGCGCCAGCCCTCGTACGACGACGACGTGTACGACGACCTGTACCGCGACCAGCGGGCCCAGCCGGGCCAGCAGCACGCCCAGGGCCCCGGCGGCCCCGAGGGCTACGACAGCGGCTACAACACCGGACAGGTGTACGGCCAGCCGTCCGGCCGCGGCCAGGCCCCCGGCGGCCCCCAGGGACCGCGCGGCCCGCAGGCCCCGCCGCGCCCGAAGCCCCCGGTGAACTGGAAGAAGCGGATCACCTGGGGCCTGGTCACGTTCCTCGCCGTGCTGATCGTGGTCTCCGTGAGCACGTACTTCTGGGCGGACTCCAAGCTCAAGCGCGAGGTCGACCTGTCGAAGGTGATCGAGCGGCCCGCGGGCGGCAAGGGCACGAACTACCTGATCGTCGGCTCGGACAGCCGCGCGGGCATGTCCGACGAGGAGAAGAAGAAGCTCCACACCGGCTCCGCCGAGGGCAAGCGCACCGACTCGATGATGATCCTGCACGTCGCGGACGACGGCGGGAACACGATGATCTCGCTGCCGCGCGACTCGAACGTCACGATCCCGTCCTTCAAGGGCGCCGAGTCCGGCAAGCTCTACCCGGCCACGGGCCGCCAGACGAAGCTGAACGCCGCGTACGCCGAGGACGGCCCCGAGCTGCTCGTCCGTACCGTCGAGGCCAACACGGGCCTGCGCATCGACCACTACGCGGAGATCGGCTTCGGCGGCTTCGCGAAGATCGTGGACTCGGTCGGCGGCGTCGAGATGAACATCCCGAAGGACTTCAAGGACAAGTGGTCGGGCGCCGACTTCAAGGCGGGCAAGCAGAAGCTGAGCGGCCAGGAGGCGCTCGCCTTCGTCCGCACCCGGCACGCCTTCGGCAGCGACCTGGAGCGTACGAAGAACCAGCAGAAGTTCCTCTCGGCCCTCGCCCACCAGGTGGCGACGCCCGGCACCGTCATGAATCCGTTCAAGCTCTACCCCACGATGGGCGCGGGCCTGGACACGCTGATCGTCGACAAGGACATGGGCCTGTTCGACGTGGCGTCGATGTTCTGGGCGATGAAGGGCATCACGGGCGGCGACGGCAAGTCCATGAACATGCCGATCTCGGGCTCGGTCGGCAGCAACCTCGTCTGGGACAAGGCGAAGGTCAAGCAGCTCGTCGAGCAGCTCAACAACGACGAGAAGGTGACCGTGTCGGGCAGCTGACCGGACACCCGAAGCCCGCGGGCCCCGCCGTCACCGACGGCGGGGCCCGCGGCGTTCCGGCGGCGGCATACCCCGAACGCCCCGCCCGCCGCGAAGCCCGGCGCTCTCCGTGCGACGGTGGTGGACCAGCGAGAAAGTGCCCACCGGACCGCGGAGCTGTCATGGCGGACCTGCAGGACGAATTCGACACCACCGCCGAGGCCGGGGAGCTCGACCGGCTCCCGGAGGCCGTACCAGGCGCCGGGGCGGCCGAGCCCGAACCGGACGCGCGCCTCGACGAGGCCGCCACCAAGGCCCGCGCCCTGCTGGCCGAGCATCCCGTCGCCGACGGCTACAGCGGCCTGCCCTGGGCCCTGCGGGGCCTGCCGTACTGCGACCTGGAGTCCGGAGACAGCTGTTTGGAGACCGATGTGCCAAGGCTGAGAGCGGGTGGCGTCGGCGCGCAGTTCTGGTCGCTGCACGTACCCGAGGAGATCGCCGGTGACCGCGCGGTCAGCGCGACCCTCGAACAGCTCGACCTGGTGCGGCACGTCGTCACCCGCCACGGGGACGACCTGCGGCTCGCCCGGGACGCGTCCGAGGCCGCCGACGCCCGCAACCACGGCCGGATCGCCACCGTCGTCGGCCCGGCGAGCGCCCGCGCCATCGGCGACTCCCTGGGCGCGCTGCGCTCGCTGCACGCGCTCGGCCTGAGCGTCCTCACGCTCGCCGACACGTCGTGGGCGGGCGGGGACGGCCTGAGCGCCTTCGGCGAGGAGGTCGTACGGGAGATGAACCGGCTCGGCGTCCTCGCCGATCTGTCCGGGGCGCCGGAGGGGACCGCGCGGCGGGTGCTCACGGTGTCCAGGGCGCCGGTCCTCTTCACCCGGTCCGGGGCGCGGGCGCTGCGCGAGCACCCCGCGAACCTCGGCGACGAGCTCCTCGCCGCCGTGGGCGCGGCCAAGGGCCTGTGTCTGGTGCCGCTCGCGGCCGAGCAGACGGGGACCTCGGTGCGGGACGTCGTGAGCCATCTGGAGCACGTGCGCCGGATCGCCGGGCCGGAGTGCGTCGGGATCGCCGGGACGTACGACACCACGGCCGCGCACCCCGAGGAGCTCGACGACGCCTCGCGCTTCCCGCGGCTCGTCGCCGAGCTGCTCGGGCAGGGCTGGAGCGACGCCGAGATCGGGGCGCTCACCTGGGGCAACGTACAACGCGTGCTGCGCGGTGCGGACTTCACGGCCCGGGCCGCGCGGGAGCGCAGGGAGGCGTCGACGGCGACGATCAGCCGCCTCGACGGCTAGCCGGGACGGGCGGGCGCCGGGGGCCGCGTCAGGCCGCGGGCCTGCCCATGGCCCGGTAGGTCCAGCCCGCGGCGCGCCAGGCCTCCGGGTCGAGGGCGTTGCGCCCGTCGAGCAGCACCCGGTGCCCCGTCACGGCGCCGAGCGCCTCGGGGTCGAGGTCGCGGAACTCCCGCCACTCCGTGAGGTGCAGGACGACGTCGGCGCCGCGGACCGCCTCCTCGGCGGACGCGGCGTACCCGAGCGTCGGGAAGAGGCGGCGGGCGTTGTCCATGCCCTTGGGGTCGTAGACGGTGACCTGGCCGCCCTGGAGGTGGATCTGCCCGGCCACGTTCAGGGCGGGCGAGTCGCGCACGTCGTCCGAGTCCGGCTTGAACGTCGCGCCGAGCACGGCCACCCGCTTGCCGAGGAAGGAGCCGCCGCCGACGGCCTCGCGGGCCAGCTCCACCATGTGCCCGCGGCGGCGCATGTTGATGGAGTCGACCTCGCGCAGGAAGGTGAGGGCCTGGTCGGCGCCCAGCTCGCCGGCGCGCGCCATGAACGCGCGGATGTCCTTGGGCAGACAGCCGCCGCCGAAGCCGATCCCGGCGCGCAGGAACTTGGCGCCGATGCGGTCGTCGTACCCGAGCGCCTCGGCCAGCCTCACCACGTCGCCGCCCGCGGCCTCGCACACCTCGGCCATGGCGTTGATGAAGGAGATCTTCGTGGCGAGGAAGGAGTTGGCGGAGGTCTTCACGAGCTCGGCCGTCGGGAAGTCCGTCACGACGAAGGGCGCGCCCTCGGCGACCGGCTTCGCGTACACGTCGCGCAGCAGCTTCTCGGCCCGCTCGCTGTCCACGCCGACCACGATCCGGTCCGGGTGCAGCGTGTCGTTCACGGCGAAGCCCTCGCGCAGGAACTCCGGGTTCCACGCCAGCTCCGTGCCCTCGGGCAGCAGCGCGGACAGGCGCTGCGCCGAGCCGACCGGCACCGTCGACTTGCCGACGACCAGCGCGCCCGGCCGCAGGTGTGGGGCGAGGGAGGAGAAGGCGGCGTCGACGTAGCTCATGTCGCAGGCGTACTCGCCGTGCTTCTGGGGGGTGTTGACACAGATGAAGTGGACGTCGCCGAACTCGGCGACCTCCGCCCAGTCCATGGTGAAGCGCAGTCGGCCGGTGGCGCCCTCGATGCCCTGGACGTGGGCGCGCAGGAGGTCTTCGAGGCCCGGCTCGTACATGGGGACCTCGCCCCGTGTGAGCATCTCGATCTTCTCCGGCACGACGTCGAGCCCGAGGACCTCGAAGCCGAGCTCCGCCATGGCCGCGGCGTGCGTGGCGCCGAGGTAGCCGGTGCCGATCACGGTGATCTTCAGGGCCATGAGGTGCTCCAGGGGTGTACTGGCCGGGGTGCGCTGCCCGAGCATAGTCGGGCCGCGGTCAGGCGTGCCCGGGGCTCTCACCGGGCACGATTCCCCCTGTCGTCAAGCTCACGTATCGGTGGCGCGGACGGCGCCCTAAACTTCGGGTACCCATCGTGTTACTTAACGGTAATTAGCAAGGGTGACTAGCGTCCACAGCGTCCTTGGAGCGTGAGAGACCTTGGCCGGATCGGCTGACTTCGACCTGTACCGCCCGTCCGAGGAGCACGTCATGCTCCGCGACACGATCCGCTCGCTCGCCGAGTCGAAGATCGCGCCGTTCGCCGCCGCCGTCGACGAGGAGTCCCGCTTCCCGCAGGAGGCCCTGGACGCCCTGGTGGCCGCCGACCTGCACGCGGTGCACGTACCGGAGAGCTACGGCGGCGCGGGCGCCGACGCGCTCGCCACGGTCATCGTGATCGAGGAGGTGGCCCGCGTCTGCGCGTCGTCCTCCCTCATCCCGGCCGTGAACAAGCTGGGCTCGCTGCCCGTGATCCTCTCCGGCTCCGAGGAGCTGAAGAAGAAGTACATGACGCCGCTGGCCAAGGGCGACGGCATGTTCTCGTACTGCCTCTCGGAGCCGGACGCGGGCTCGGACGCGGCGGGCATGAAGACCAAGGCCGTGCGCGACGGCGACTCCTACGTGCTGAACGGCGTGAAGCGCTGGATCACCAACGCGGGCGTCTCCGACTACTACACGGTCATGGCCGTCACCGACCCCGAGAAGCGCTCCAAGGGCATCAGCGCCTTCGTCGTGGAGAAGGGCGACGAGGGCGTCTCCTTCGGCGCCCCGGAGAAGAAGCTCGGCATCAAGGGCTCGCCGACCCGCGAGGTCTACCTGGACAACGTCCGCATCCCCGCCGACCGCATGATCGGCGAGGAGGGCACGGGCTTCGCCACGGCGATGAAGACGCTCGACCACACCCGCATCACGATCGCCGCCCAGGCCCTCGGCATCGCCCAGGGCGCCCTGGACTACGGCAAGGGCTACGTCCAGGAGCGCAAGCAGTTCGGCAAGCCGATCGCCGACTTCCAGGGCATCCAGTTCATGCTCGCCGACATGGCGATGAAGATCTCCGCCGCCCGCGCCCTGACCTACCAGGCCGCGGCCGCCTCCGAGCGCGGCGACGCCGACCTCACCTACCTCGGCGCCGCGGCCAAGTGCTTCGCCTCCGACATCGCCATGGAGGTCACCACGGACGCCGTCCAGCTCCTCGGCGGCTACGGCTACACCCGTGACTACCCGGTCGAGCGCATGATGCGCGACGCCAAGATCACGCAGATTTACGAAGGCACGAATCAGGTGCAGCGGATCGTGATGGCACGCAACCTGCCGTAACACCGCTCGCGTCGCCCCCTTTCCGCAGCCGCGGGAAGGGGGCGACTGCCGTGTGGGGCAGGCGAGTTGGGGACCCCCGCCCCACCGGACGATCACCCGATCTGCACAATCAGCCACATGGCTCTTACACCAACTCCCAGGACCGTCAACGCCGATGACGTCCCCGCGCTCAGCGCGACGCTGACCCGGGCCTTCGCGACCGACCCGATGATGCGGTGGCTGTTCCCCGACGACAGCACCCGCGAGGAGCGCCTGGAGCGGTACTTCGCCACGCTCTACACGCGCCACTACGGGCCCAACGGCCTGTGCGAGCGGACCGGTTCGGGCGCCTCCTTCTGGCTGCCGTCGCCGACGCGGAGGGCAGGCCCGCCTACCTGGAGTCGTCCAAGGCCGACAACATCCCGTTCTACGAGCACTTCGGCTTCGCGGTGCGGCGCGAGCTGAGCCTGCCGCTCGACGCCCGGCCGGTTTGGCTGATGTGGCGGGACGCCCGCTAGGGCCCCTCAGCCGAAGAACTCCGTCAGCTCCGCCGTCACCTGCTCCGGCTGCTCCTCGGGGAGGTAGTGGCCGCTGTCCGCGATCCGCTCGACGCGGACGTCCGAGGCGTGGCCGGGCAGGACGGCGCTCAGGTAGTCGTAGTTGTGGTGGCCCGCGAGCGCGAGGACGGGGGCGCTCACCCGGTCGTACGTCTCGAAGTCGTCGATGTCCCGCAGGAACGACTGGTACCAGGCGTTGCCCGCGCGCATCGCGTCGGGCGTGGCGTAGGCCGCGGCGTACACCGCGCGCGAGCGCTCGTCGATCGAGGACTGGTCCTTGAGCATGTAGCCGAAGAGCCAGTCGTTGAGGATGCCGATCCGGCCGTCGAGCAGTCGCTCCGGCAGGCCCTTGACCTGGTTGAACGCGAACCACCACAGGTAGATGCCGGGAGCGGTCTCCCAGTCGGTCCCGGCGTCGACGGCCGGGAGCAGGGTGAGCCCGCGCAGGCTCGGGTCCGGGTGCGCCACGTCCAGGAGGGCCAGCTTCCGGGTGGCCTCGGGGTGGTTGGCGGCGAAGGAGTGGGCGACCATCGCGCCGATGTCGTGCCCGGCGACGTGCACGCGGTCGTGGCCGAGGTGGCGGACCAGCTCGTACACGTCCTGGGCCATCGTCTTCTTGTCGTAGCCGGACGCGGGCTTCGACGAGCCGCCCATGCCGCGCAGGTCCACGGCGATGACGCGGTAGCGGCGCGCGAGGGCCGGCATGACCTTGTGGAACTGCCACCAGGTCTGCGGCCAGCCGCCGAGCAGGACGAGCGGGTCGCCGCTGCCGCCCGCCACGTAGTGCAGCCGGACGCCGTTCACCTCGGCGTGCGCGCTGGTGAAGTCGCCCTCCAGGGAACGGGCCAGCTCCTCGTCGGTGGGCACGGTGTTCGCGGTGTCGGACATGACGTCTCCTCGGAGAGTTTTGGACTGCTCAGTTCATTACCCCTGCGAGGACGGTAACCCATATGGACTGATCGTTCAAGAATGAAGGACGGCGAAAGGGCGCGGCCCAAGAGCCGCGCCCTTCACCTCCGATGACGCCCCGTCAGCCGTCCAGCTGCTCCAGGGTCGCGATCGACGGGCCCCTGCGGGCCTGGGCGTCCCGGGCCACGTCCTCCGCCGCGCCGAGCACCCGGACCGCGTTCTGCCAGGTCAGCTTGGCGAGGTCGGGCGCGGACCAGCCGCGGTCGAGGAGCTCCGCGACGAGGTTCGGATAGCCGGAGACGTCGTCGAGGCCGGACGGGGTGAACGCCGTGCCGTCGTAGTCCCCGCCGATGCCGATGTGGTCGATGCCCGCGACCTCGCGCATGTGGTCGAGGTGGTCGGCGACCGTGGCGGCGGTGGCGATCGGGCGCGGGGTCGACTCCTCGAAGGCCGCGTGCACCTTCATGGCCTCCGGGGTGGTGTCCAGGTGGTGGAAGCCGTGCGCCCGCATGTTGTCGTCGGCCGCGAGGGTCCAGTCGACCGCTGCCTGGAGGACGAACTTCGGGACGAAGGTCGCCATCGCCACGCCGCCGTTGGCGGGCAGCCGCTCCAGGACGTCGTCCGGGACGTTGCGCGGGTGGTCGCAGACCGCGCGCGCCGAGGAGTGCGAGAAGATCACCGGCGCCTCGGAGGTGTCCAGGGCCGCCCGCATCGTGGTCGCCGCCACGTGCGAGAGGTCCACCAGCATGCCGAGGCGGTTCATCTCCCGGACCACCTCGTGGCCGAACGCGGACAGGCCGCCGACGCCCGGGGCGTCCGTCGCCGAGTCCGCCCAGGCGATGTTGTCGTTGTGCGTCAGCGTCATGTAGCGCACGCCGAGCGCGTACAACGCCCGCAGCGTGGCGAGGGAGTTGTTGATCGAGTGGCCGCCCTCGGCGCCCATCAGGGACGCGATGCGGCCCTCCGCGCGGGCCGCCTCCATGTCGGCGGCGGTCAGCGCGCGGCGCAGCTCGGCCGGGTGGCGGTCGAGCAGCCTGCGCACGCAGTCGATCTGTTCGAGCGTCGCGCTGACCGCGTCGTCGCCCGCCATGTCGGTGCGCACGTACACCGACCAGTACTGCGCGCCGACGCCGCCGGCGCGCAGCCGGGCCAGGTCCGTGTGGAGCCGGCCCGTCTGGTCGGCGGCGACGTCCAGGCGGTCGAGGTCGTACCCGGCCTTCTCGCGCAGCGCCCACGGCAGGTCGTTGTGACCGTCCACGACGGGGAACTCGGCGAGCAGGGAACGGGCTCGGTCCAGGGAGTCGGGCAGCTTCGTCATGCGATCACTGTTCCGTCGATCGCGCGCGCTGTCACGGGGTCACTTCCCGAAGCCGAAGCCGGAACCCGCGCCCTCGACCTTGGCGCGCAGGCGCTTGCCCTTCTCGGTCGCCTGGTCGTTCAGCTCCTGCTGGAACTCCCGCATCCGGCCGAGCAGTTCGGGGTCGTGCGCGGCGAGCATCCGGGCGGCGAGCAGGCCCGCGTTGCGCGCGCCGCCCACCGAGACCGTCGCGACCGGCACGCCCGCGGGCATCTGCACGATGGAGAGCAGGGAGTCCATGCCGTCGAGGTACTTCAGCGGGACCGGGACGCCGATCACGGGCAGCGGGGTCACCGACGCCAGCATGCCGGGCAGGTGCGCGGCGCCGCCCGCGCCCGCGACGATCGCCTTCAGGCCGCGCTCCGCGGCCTGCTCGCCGTACGCGATCATCTCGTGCGGCATGCGGTGCGCGGAGACGACGTCGACCTCGTAGGGGATCTCGAACTCGTCGAGGGCCTTGGCGGCGGCCTCCATGACGGGCCAGTCGGAGTCGGAGCCCATGACGATGCCGACAACGGGAGTGCTCATTCGGTGATGGTCCCTCTGAGGTAGCCGGCAGCGTGACGGGCGCGGTCGAGTACCTCGTCCAGGTCGTCGCCGTAGGTGTTGACGTGTCCGACCTTGCGGCCGGGCTTCACGTCCTTGCCGTACATGTGGATCTTCAGCTGCGGGTCGCGCGCCATGCAGTGCAGGTACGCGGTGTACATGTCGGGGTAGTCGCCGCCCAGGACGTTCGCCATGACCGTCCACTTCGCGCGCGGGCGCGGGTCGCCCAGGGGCAGGTCGAGGACCGCCCGGACGTGGTTGGCGAACTGGGAGGTCACGGCGCCGTCCTGGCTCCAGTGGCCGGAATTGTGCGGTCGCATCGCGAGCTCGTTGACCAGGACGCGGCCGTCGCGGGTCTCGAACAGCTCGACGGCGAGGTGCCCGACCACGCCGAGCTCCTGGGCCACGCGCAGGGCCAGCTCCTGGGCCTGACCGGCCAGTTCGTCGCTGAGGTCGGGGGCGGGCGCGATCACGGTGTCGCAGACGCCGTCGACCTGCCGGGACTCCACGACCGGGTACGCGACGGCCTGGCCGTGCGGCGAGCGCACGACGTTCGCGGCCAGCTCCCTGGCGAAGTCGACCATCTCCTCCGCCAGGACCGGCACGCCCGCCCTGAACGGCTCGGCGGCGTCGGCTGCGGAGCGTACGACCCAGACGCCCTTGCCGTCGTACCCGCCGCGGACGGTCTTCAGGATGACCGGGAACCCGTCACCCTCCGTGGCGCCCTCCGCCGCGAAGGCCACGACGTCCGCCGGGTCCTCCACGATGCGGTGGCGGGGGCAGGGCACCCCGAGCTCGTCCAGCTTCGCGCGCATCACCCCCTTGTCCTGGGCGTGCACCAATGCGTCGGGCCCCGGACGCACGGGGATGCCGTCCGCCTCCAGGGCCCGTAGATGCTCGGTGGGTACGTGTTCGTGATCGAAGGTGATCACGTCGCAGCCCCGCGCGAAGTCACGCAGCGTGTCCAGGTCGCGATAGTCGCCGATGACGACGTCGCTGACGACCTGCGCCGCGGAATCCTGCGGAGTGTCACTGAGGAGCTTGAACCTGATGCCTAGCGGGATGCCCGCCTCGTGGGTCATACGAGCGAGCTGCCCCCCGCCGACCATGCCGACTACCGGGAACGTCACACCCACAGGGTATCGGCCATCCGGGAACGGCCCGATCCCGTGCTCCGGCGTCACAGGCGTGCCACGGAATGAGCGGCGTCCCCGCGCGCCGGAGGGAGGGGCTGGTTAGCATGGCTGGGTTGACGCGACCGGGGAAACCGCACACGAGGCGGCAGCGCGATCGGCAGCACGGCACGACCGGCACGACCGGCCGGTACGACCGACGGACACCGGGAACACGACCGATGGACACCAATCACGGGGGCTGGGGCGACCAACCATGACGGACCGAGGCGCACTGCGGGCGCGACTGGACCAGCTCGCGCGGGAAGTGGCCAAGTTCGGGGCCGTGGGCGCGGTGGGGACGCTGGTGAACTTCGCCGTCTTCAACCTCGTACGCCACCTCACCGACCTCCAGGTGGTGCGCGCCAGCGTCATCGCGACGGTGGTCGCGATCTGCTGCAACTACGTGGGGTTCCGCTACTTCACCTACCGTGACCGGGACAAGGGCGGCCGCACCAAGGAGCTGACGCTCTTCCTGCTGTTCAGCGTCGTCGGCCTGGTGATCGAGAACGGCGTCCTGTACGTCGCGACGTACGGGTTCGACTGGGACAGCAAGCTCCAGACGAACGTCTTCAAGTTCCTCGGCATGGGCATCGCCACGCTGTTCCGCTTCTGGTCCTACCGCACCTGGGTGTTCCGGGCCCTGCCCGCGCGCGCTGCGGTCGCGGATGCCGAATCGTTCCTGGAGGACGCCGAGGGGACCGACGGCGGTCGGCAGCCCGCATCGGGCGGGCGGCGCTCGGCCTGACCTGCGCCGACGAGGGTCCGTGCGGCGGTGCGACCCGGCGGCTTCAGCGCACGGTCTCGCCCTCGTGGCGGTCTTCCCTGTGGACCGGCGTACGGGACAGGAACAGGCCGAACACCGGCGGCTTCCCTTGGAGCATCTCCAGGCGGCCCCCGTCCGCTTCGGCCAGATCCCGGGCCACGGCGAGGCCGATCCCTGTCGAATTGCGGCCGCTGATGGTGCGCTCGAAGATCCGCGCGCCGAGGTCGGCGGGCACGCCCGGGCCGCTGTCCGTGACCTCGATGACGGCCTGGTTGCCGGTGACGCGGGTGCGCAGGGCCACGGTGCCGCCGCCGTGCATCAGTGAGTTCTCGATCAGCGCCGCCAGGACCTGGGCGACCGCGCCCGGCGTGCCGACGGCCTGGAGGTGGCGCTTGCCGGAGCTGACGATGGCGCGGCCCGCGCTGCGGTAGGCGGGGCGCCACTCCTCCAGCTGCTGCTTGATCACCTCGTCCAGGTCGAAGGAGACCGCGGAGCCGGTGCGCGGGTCGCGGGAGTTGGTGAGCAGCCGCTCCACGACGTCGGTGAGCCGCTCCACCTGGGTCAGCGCGATCGTCGCCTCCTCCTTCACCGTGTCCAGGTCGTCGGTGACGGCGACCTCCTCCAGGCGCATGGAGAGGGCGGTCAGCGGGGTGCGCAGCTGGTGCGAGGCGTCGGCGGCGAGGCGGCGCTCGGCGGTGAGCATGCGGGCGATCCGCTCCGCGCTGGAGTCCAGGACGTCCGCGACCCGGTCGAGCTCCGGCACGCCGTAGCGGCGGTGGCGGGGGCGCGGGTCGCCCGAGCCAAGCCGCTCGGCGGTCTCCGCGAGGTCCGTGAGCGGGGACGCGAGGCGGTTCGCCTGGCGTACGGCGAGCAGGACCGCGGCCACGATGGCGAGCAGGGCCACGCCGCCGATGATCAGCAGGGTGCGGCCGACCTCCTGGGTGACGGCGGTGCGGGGCTCCTCGACGGTGACCTTCTCGCCCTCCTCGCCGTCCTCCGTGGCCCGGATGACGTCGCCCGTCGGGCGGGTGCCGACCTCGATGGGGGCGCGGCCGGGGATGTCGATGCGGGCGTACCGGTCCGTGTCCACCTGCTCCCGCAGGATCGCGCCGCTGACCCGCTCGTCGCTGATGAGGCGGCTGTCCACGATGCTCGCGAGGCGGACGGCCTCGGAGTTCACGCGCTCCTGGGCGCTGTTGCTGATCGTGCGGGTCTCGACGATCACGAGTGAGACGCCGAAGACGGCGATCACTACGAGTACGACTGCGAGGGTCGAGTTGATGAGACGACGACGCACGGGGCCCTCCGGCCGGGCAGGGGGACGGACCTGACCAGTGTGCCCCTCCCCTACGGGGGGCTGGTGCCGCCCGGCCCTTGCCCTGGCCTGGGCGGGGCCTCGTGTTCCGGTTGCTCGGCACCTCGGCGCTGTGCCCACCCGTCCCGCCCGGCGGGACGATTGCCCACAGCGGGGGGCACGTGCCCCGCCCGTATCCGGGTCAGAAGGCGGCTACGACTTCTCGAAGCGGAAGCCGACTCCTCGGACCGTGGCGATGTAGCGGGGGTTCGCCGCGTCGTCGCCCAGCTTCTTGCGGAGCCAGGAGATGTGCATGTCGAGCGTCTTGGTGGAGGACCACCACGTCGTGTCCCAGACCTCGCGCATCAGCTGGTCCCGGGTGACGACCCGGCCCGCGTCCCGGACGAGCACCCGCAGCAGGTCGAACTCCTTCGCCGTGAGCTGGAGCTCCTCCTCGCCCATCCAGGCCCGGTGCGACTCGACGTCGATCCGCACGCCGTGCGTGGCGGGCGGCTGCGCCGGCTCCGTGGCGCCGCGCCGCAGCAGGGCCCGGACCCGGGCGAGCAGCTCGGCGAGCCGGAACGGTTTGGTGACGTAGTCGTCGGCGCCCGCGTCGAGCCCGACGACCGTGTCGACCTCGTCGGCGCGCGCGGTGAGGATGAGGATCGGCACCGTGTGCCCCTCGGCGCGCAGCCGCCTCGCGACCTCCAGGCCGTCCATGCCGGGCAGGCCCAGGTCGAGCACGACCAGGTCCACGCTGCCCTGCAGCCCGGCGTCGAGGGCGGTGGGGCCGTCCTCGCGCACTTCGACCTCGTAGCCCTCGCGGCGCAGTGCGCGGGCCAGCGGCTCCGAGATGGACGCGTCGTCCTCGGCGAGCAGTACACGGGTCATGGGGTGATGGTAGTCCGCTGCGGACAGCCGTCGAAGGGTGATCGCCGGGTGCGGGCCCGGCGGCCGCCGCGGGCCCGTCCGGGACGGCTCCACCGGACCGGAAGATCACAATCCAGGATGCGATCCTTGGATACATCTAGCGGACACCTTGGAATGTGTTCCATTGGTTCCTGAGTCACCTGTGATCCATGTCTCAAGTCCTTCCAAATCGCGCTCTGTCGTGGCGTATGGTGGCGAGACGCCTGTAGCACTACTCAAGGACCTTTGGCCCGCTATTGCGCGCCAAGGGTCTCTTCTGTGTGTCGGCTGGTGAGCAACCAGCCTGGAAGGAATGACCTGTGGTCGGGCCCCGCTCGCGATGATGCGTCCGGGGTGTGGATCTCGGTGTCGCCGTCTCCCGTGCTCCGCCCAGCGGACCGGATCCCCTCGCAGGCGTGGGGTGTGGACGGTCCGGCGCCGGTGCCGACCGCCCCCACCGGGCGCGCCCACGACGGCTTCGTCACGCGCGTCCCGACACCACGAGGATCGACCCATGGCGTCCAGCCTGACGAAGGACTCGGCCAGCACTCCTGGCTCCGAGAAGACCTTCTTCGGCCACCCCCGCGGCCTGGCCACTCTCTTCATGACCGAGATGTGGGAGCGCTTCAGCTTCTACGGCATGAAGGCCCTGCTCCCCCTGTACCTGGTCGCGCCCGGCGGCATGGACATGAATGCCGCCACCGCCACGGCGATCTTCTCGATCTACATGGCGATGGTCTATCTGCTCGCCCTGCCGGGCGGCTGGTTCGCGGACCGCCTGTGGGGCCCGCGCAAGACGATCACCATAGCCGCTTTGGTGATCATGCTCGGTCACCTCACGCTCGCCCTGCCGGGCCAGGCGATGTTCTTCCTCGGCCTGGTGTTCGTGGCGATCGGCTCCGGCCTCCTGAAGGCCAACATCTCCACGATGGTCGGCCACCTCTACAACGGCCCGGACGACCCGCGCCGCGACGGTGGCTTCACGGTCTTCTACATCGGCATCAACCTCGGCGCCTTCTTCGCCCCGCTGGCCATCGGCACCGTCGGTGAGAAGGTCAACTGGCACCTGGGCTTCGCCATCGCCGCCTTCGGCATGGGCCTCGGCCTGATCCAGTTCCTGCTCGGCGGCCGCCACCTGAGCCCGCAGAGCAGCGTCGTGCCGAAGCCGGTGCCGCGCGCCGAGCTGATGGGCCTGCTGCGCAAGGCCATGCTGTGGATCATCGCCGCCGTCGTCTTCTACGGCGTCGCCGTCGCCACCGACGTCTACACCCTGAACTGGGCGATCGTCCCGATCACCGTCGCCGGTCTGCTGATCCCGATCTGGGTGCTCACGCGCATCAAGCGCGACAAGTCCCTGGACGAGACCGAGCAGTCCAAGATGACGGCGTACATCTGGTTCTTCGTGGCCGCCGCCATCTTCTGGATGATCTACGACCAGGGCGCGTCCACCGTGGCCCTGTTCGGCAAGAACTCCACCGACACCTCGATCTTCGGCTTCGACTTCCCGGTCTCCTGGTTCCAGTCGGTCAACCCGGTCCTGATCATGGCGCTCGCCCCGGTCGTCGCCTGGATCTGGCTGGCGCTCAACCGGCGCGGCCAGGAGCCGAACTCGGTCGTGAAGTTCGCCTCCGGTCTCTTCATCGTCGGCGTCTCGTTCTTCGTCTTCCTGATCCCGCTGTCCATGGCGGGCGACGGCGACAAGGTCGGCGCGTACTGGATCGTCGCGATCTACTTCATCCACACCGTCGGTGAGCTGTGCGTCTCCCCCGTCGGTCTGTCGGTCACCACGAAGATGGCCCCGCAGAAGTACGCCTCCCAGATGCTGGGCGTCTGGTTCCTCGCCGTCACCGCCGGTGACTGCACCACGGGTCTGCTGTCCATCGCGGGCGTCGACCTGAACAAGTCCGGCGTGGTCGCCATGGAGGCCACGATGGCGGTCATCGCGGCCGTCGCGGTGTTCATGTACCGCAAGAAGGTCAAGGCGCTCATGGGCGACGTTCATTAGTCACGCCTCCCCCGCGTACGAACTGAGGGCCGCCGCACCACCCGGTGCGGTGGCCCTCGGGCTTTCTCCGGGCCGCGCGGCCGCGGCCGGTGCAGCATCGGGCCATGACCGTACGTCGTACGCTCCTGACCCTCGCCCTGTGCGGCACGCTCCTGTCGTCGAGCGCGGCCGCCGAGGCCTCGCACACGCCCGCCCGCGAGCAGCCCGGACGCGCGTACTCCTACGGCCCGCACCCGCGCCAGACGGTGACCGTGCACGGCGCGGGCGGCACGGCCCTGGTGCTCCTGCACGGCGGCTCCTGGGCCCGCGACACCGACTGGAGCGGCTGGTCCCGGTGGTTCGCCGCGCGCGGCTTCACCGTGTACGAGGCCGACTACCGGCTCTCGTCGGACGCCGTGTGGTCCGCGCAGCGCGCCGACGTGCTCGCCGCGCTGCGCTGGATCGCCCGCCGCGAGGGCCCCGGCGCGGCCCGGCCGCTGCTCCTCGGCTCGTCGGCGGGCGGGCACCTCGCGGTGAGCGTCGGGGCCTACGGCGACGGGCGCGCGTACACCCGGGGCGTGGTCGCCCTCTCCCCCGTGGCCTCGCCGTACCGGGCCTGGCGCGACGGCACCAGGCCCGGCGCCCCTGCCGTGCGGCGGGGCCTCGCAGGGGCGGCGAAACGTCTCGCCGGCTGCGACCCGGACCGCGCCGGGCGGCTCTGCTGGGAGCGGTGGGGCGACCTGTCGGCCGCCTCGCACGCGTCGGGCCCGCGGGACGCGCCGCTGTACCTGGTGCACTCGGCGGGCGACTTCGTGCCGCCCGCGCACTCCGCCGACCTCGCCGCCGTCCAGCGCCGCGCGGGCCTGCGGGACGTGACCGTGCGCACCTTGCCGGGCTCGTCGCACGGCGGCCCGCTCCTGAAGGAACGGGGCCTCGCCGCCGACGTACTGAGGTGGCTGCGGGACCGCGCGAAGCGCCGCGGCCGTTGAGCTCAGCGCAGCCGCCCGCGCCTGCGCGGCAGGAACGTGAACACCGCGCCGCCAAGCAGCATCGCCGTGCCCGCGATCAGGCCGAGCGCCCGCAGCGCGCCGTTGTCGTCGGCGCCGGTGTCGGCGAGGCCGCCGCCGGACGCGTCACCGGGCGCGCCGCCCGCGGAGCCGCCGCCGGAGCCCGAGCCGGAGCCGGAGCCGGACCCGGAGCCTGAGCCGCCCGCCGTGCCGCCCGGCTGCGCGGAGGTGTCGAGCACCAGGGACACCCCGGTCTTCGCGGGCGTGCACGTGGTGGTCGTGCCTAGGGCCTTCACGACGAGGACGCCGGGCGAGAGCGTCGACTTGCCGTCGGCGCCCGGCTTGTAGGTGCCCGTCAGATTCGGGACGGCGATCGGGGCGCCGGACTTGATGGGCTCCTTGTTGGCGGGGCCCTCGACGGCGACGGTGCCCTTGTCGGCGCCGCCGACGCGCACGGCCATGGAGGGCTTCACCGCGCCCGCGGGGATGTCGGCCGGGCTGTCCATCACCGACTTCTTGAACCGCACGGTCAGGCCGTACGTCCCGCCGTCCTTCCGGGCGTCGATCCGCACCGGCGAGGTGGCTTCCTTGTCACCGATCGGCGTCTTGCACTCGTACGGGACCTGCACCTCCTTGCCGACGAAGTCGGTCTGGCCGTCACCGCCGCCGGAGGAGCCTCCCGCGGAGCCGCCCGAACTGCCCCCGCTGTCACCGCCGCCCGAGGTCGTGCCCCCGGACGAGCCCCCTGACGTCGTACCGCCGGAAGACCCACCGGAAGACCCACCGGACGACCCACCCGACGAGCCGCCCGACGACCCGCCCGATGAGCCCCCTGACGTGCCGCCGCCGTCGGTCACCTTGATGGTCGCGGCGGCCTTCACCGCCTCCTCCGGCTTGCACTTGGTGTCCGTGGAGATCGGCTTGTCGACGTTGATGTCGTACGCGCCCGGAGTCAGCGTCACCTCCCCCGGCGCGGTCAGCTTCAGCTTGCCCTTCATGTCGGACAGGACCATCGCGCCGCCCTTGGGGATGGGCGGGTTGGTGCGGGTCCCCTCGACCTTCAGGCCGCCGCTCTGGGCGCCGCCGACCGTGACGGTGCCGGTCGGCAGGACGGTGTCCTTGCCGAGGTCGAGGATGTCGGGGTTCTTCGACGCGGCCTCGACCGTCTTCCACACCACCTCGACCTCGTCGCCGACCTTCGCCTCCGCGGGCGCCCGCACGTCCACCTTCGTGGTGCCGTGCACCGGCGGCAGATTGGAGATCGGCGGCGGCACGCACTCGGTCCTGTACGCCACCTCGGCGGCGCTCGCGGGGCCCGCAGCGCCGAACACGACCAGGCCCGCGCCGCCGAGCGCGAGGGCGACCGAGGCCGCGACCGCTCTCGTACGGGGTGGAGTCCCCTCTGGGGTCCGCTTACCCGCCCTCGCGCTCCGTTTCGTCGGCTTCCTCGTCACGGCTTTCCTTTCGTCGGGGGGCCGTTGTCGGACGGTGCGGAGAGCTGTCCCGCCGCGGCGCCCGGATCGGTGTCCGGGGTGAACCACGGCAGGCCGGTGGACCCGGTGTCCCGGGAGGTGCGCGCGGTGTCGTCGGAGGCGGTGTCCGTCCTCCGGAGCAGCGCGGCCCTGGCGAGCAGGGCGTTCTTGGTGAGCCGGGTGGCGCCCGGCAGGGCCGCGCCCACGCGCCGCGTGCGGTGGCGGCCCGGCGGGCGGCCGCGCCCCTCGGCGGGCCGGAGCCGGTCGACGGCCACCATGCCGACGCGGAAGACGGCCGCGGGCACGACGAGGGCGAGCAGCACCCAGAACAGGGTCACGCCCCAGGGCCGCCCCACGCCCCACGGCTGCTCGGCGATGACTTCGCTGCCGTACCGGAGCGAGACCAGGTAGTCGCCGTGGGCGCCCGCGGGCAGCTCGACCGAGAGCCTGACCCTGGCCTTCGCGCCGGGCGCGATGGTGCCCCGCCACTGCTGCTCCTCCCACTGCGGGGCGAACACGCCGTGCGAGGTGCCGACCTGGAAGACGGGGTCCTTGACCGGCGCGGTGCCCATGTTGCCGACGGTGACCACCAGTTGCCGCGAGGGCGGGGAGCCGAACCACGTCAGGAGGCCGCTCGACCCGTCGAGCCGGGTGTCGGCGAGCACGGCGAGGCGGCCGCCGCGCGGCTTCGCCAGCGGCTTCACCGGGTGCCCGGCGACCGTGAACGCCGCGTCCACGGCGGCCTTCTCGCCGGTCACCGTGGCGACGTGCACGACGCACGGGCAGGGCTTCGGCGGCTCGGCGACGGGCAGCCGCTTGCGGAACGTGCCGTCGCGGCCGGTGGTGACGGCCCGGCCCTCGGCGTTGGCGCAGGAGTTGGTGCCGCCGGGCACCCCCGCGGCGGGCGTGCCCTGCCCGCAGACGAGCATCATGAGCAGTGCGCGGGGCCGCCACCCCTTGCCGGTCACGGTGACCGAGCCGCCGGTGCCCGCCTGGGACTTGGAGAGCGTGACCGTCGGCTTCGGCGCGTCGGCGGCCCCGGCGCCGGGCGCCGCGGCGGTGGCCCCGAGCAGGGCGAAGGCCAGGGCCAGTGCCAGTGCCAGGACGACGGCGTGGCCGCGCCGCCACGTCCGCTGTACGTTCACGGCTTGTCTCCCGTCCCCGTGGCCACCGGCTCCCGCTCCGCCGCCTCCGCTGCTGCCGCTTCCGCCGTTTCCGCCGTTTCCGCCTCCGGTGGGCGGGCGTCACGTCTGCGACGGCGTACGACGTGACGTACGGCGAACCACCCGGCGACGGCCGCCGCGACGGCACCCGCGCCCGCCCCCGCGGCGGCGGGCCAGGGCACGAGGCGCGCGGACGCGGACCCCTCGGCCCGCACCCCGCCCGCCGCCGTGGCCGTCACGCGCACGTCGACGACGTCGAACGACGGCACACCGGGCCACGGCTCGCTCAGCGCGACCCGGCTCCCGGGCGCCACGCGCGCGGGCACCCGGTGCGGCGCCCGGTCGAGCAGCTCCCCGAAGACGCCGTCGGCCCGCACCGCGACGCGCGGCACGAGCACCGTGTTGCCCCGGTTCACCAGCTCGTACGTGATCCGCCCCGCGTCCGCGTCGAGGCGTACGCGCTCCACGGTCAGGGCGGCCAGGGCGGGCCCGGCCACCCGCAGGCGCAGGGACACCCGGGCGTCCCTGCCGCCGCCGCGCGCGACGACCGCGCCCGAGCGGTCGCCCGGCGCGGCCCCCTTCGGCACCGCCACCGTGAACGGCACGTCGGCACGCGTGCGCGGCGGGACCGTCACCTTCCGCCGGGCGAAGGCGAACCACTGCTCCATGCCGTCGGGGCCCGCGCCGCGCAGCGTCACCGTGCGGGGCTCGGCGCTCCGGTTCGTGACGGACACCTGGTCCTCAAGGACGGCACCGGGGGCGCCCTCCGCGTACAGGGACGGCCGCGCGGAGCCCGCGGGCGCGAGCGACCAGGCGCCGTCGGCCGCGTGGGCGACCGGCGCGGCGCCGCACACGAGCAGCGCGACGGCCGCGACCGGCGCCCGCGTGGCCCGCATCGCCCGGGTCCCGGCCCTCAGCGCGGCGCCTGGTTCCGGCGCGTCAGCCACAGCACTCCGGCCGCGCCCGCGAGCAGCACCGTGCCGCCGAGCGTGCCGAGCGCGATCGCGGAGTCGGCGGGCCCGGTCTGGGGCAGGTCCTCGCCGCCGGACCCGGTGCCCTGCGAGCCGTCGGACTTGTCACCGGAGCCGGATCCGGATCCTGAACCGGCGCCGGACTTGTCACCGGAGCCCGACCCGGATCCCGAGTCCGCGCCGGAGCCCCCGTCCGACCCCGGCGCCGAGCCGCCGCCCTTCACGTTCAGGGTCAGCGAAGGCTTCGGGTCGTTCGCGGGCGTACACGTCGTCGTCGTACCGAGCGCCCTGATGGTGAGGATCCCGGCGGTGAAGGTGACCTTGCCGGACTTCTTGGGCGTGTAGGTGCCCGTCAGGGTGCTGATCTTGATGGGGGTGTTGGCCGGGATCGGCCCGGAGTTCGGCGGGCCCGACACCGGCACCGTGCCGCTCTCCGCGCCGCCGAGTTCGATGAGCGCGCTCGGCTTCATGGCGCCCTTGCCGAGCTCGACGGGGCTGGACGAGACGCCCTTCTGGAAGGACATCGTGAGCTTGTAGCCGCTGCCGCTCTTGACGCTCTTGATGTCGATCGGCGAGACGGCGCCCTTGTTCCCGATGGGCGTCTTGCACTGGTAGTCGACGTCCTGGACCTCGGCCCGTGCGGCGGGTGCGGTCAACAGCAGCGCCGATCCGGCCAGGGCGGCGGTGAGCGCGAGCGCGGTGGGCTTCCTCTGGTACGGCACCTCGTTGTCCCCTCATGCCGGTGGCGAAATCCGTGCCGCGCGCACTGATTTGCTGACGGCACATCAGATCGGGCGCTCAAGGTACGCCGGGGACCTTGTCGAGGGAAGACAAAGGACGCGCCGGATCCGTGGAGATCCGGCGCGCCCTGTGAACCGTGGGTAACCCTTGCGGCTGCGGGTGCGGGCGCTAGCCCGGCGCCCCCAGCTCCGCCCACACCGTCTTGCCCGTCTCCCCAGGGGTCCGCACAACCCCCCAGTCCAGACAGAGCCGTTGCACGATAAACATGCCGTGGCCACCGGGCCGCCCGGCCCGGTGCGGCGTACGCGGCGCGGGCTGCCCGGCACCGCGGTCGGAGACCTCGATGCGCAGCACCTTCCTGCCGTTGTCGCAGGACAGCCAGAGCTCGTCGGGGCCCTCGGCGTGCAGGCAGGCGTTGGTCACCAGCTCGGAGACCACGAGCAGGACGTCCTCCGCCGCGGCCCGCCGGTCGGCGGTGGCCGCGGGCAGCCAGCCCCAGGCGTGCAGCGCCTCACGGGTGAAGTCCCGCGAGAGCGGGACCACGCCGCTCGCGCCGTCCAGGCTCAGCCTGCGGACCTGGCGGCCCCCGGACCCGGGCCCTGCCGCGTGCGCGGGAGCGTCCGCGACCGCGGCCTCCGGCTCCGGGCCGCTGTCGCCCGGCGAGTAAGGCCGGGTGGCGCTCATCAGCACTTCACCTCACCGACAAGAGGACTCTGGACAAGTGACGGGCCTCGGGAGCCCGGCGGCGGGCCTGCTGCCCGCCCGGCCGCTCCTCGGCCGCTTGCCGTTTCTGACGTTTGATCCGACGTTGGTCTGCCGTTCGGTCCGGCGCCCGCCGGACGACGGCAGACTCCGGATTCAGGGTGACTTCTGCCCGGCCGAACCGGACGAACACCCATGGATTCGGTGGGAACCGTGTGACGCTGGTAACGCATTGGTCACACAGCAACAACTGACGCATAACGCTTCACGTCATTCATCACATCGCCCCCACACACCTCTCACCCCGCACAGAGAGGTCCGACTCAGTCGGCCAGCGCCGCTTCGAGCGTCTCGTGGACGGTGAAGACGGCGTCGGCACCAGTGATCTCGAACACCCGGGCCACCACCGGCAGCATCCCGGCGAGATGCACGCCGCCCCCTGCGGCCTCGGCCTTGAGGCGGGCCCCCAGGAGCACGTTGAGACCCGTGGAATCACAGAACTCCAACCGTGAGCAGTCGACCACGAGGCGCGAGAACCCCTCGTCGACGCAGCCCTCGAGTGGCTCGCGCAGCAAATCGGCGGTGTGGTGATCGAGCTCACCCGCCGGAGTCACGACGGCGCTGCGACCCTCTTTCCGGACTTCGACCAGAAGCCGGCCCCTGTGTGCGCTGCCGACCGTCCCGCGGTCCATGCCGTCACTCTCTTCCGACCGTTGGGCTGTTACAGGCGCGCGCCGTGACGCGCGATGACGCCCCTGAACATTACGCCTTCCCTACGCCCCGGGGTACCCGAACATCCTCCTGAATTCGGACATTTCGCCACGCAACGCACTTGCGACTCCGCGCCGGAAGCGGGTAGGGGTAGAAGAGACATCACCCGACCCGGACGGCCATGGAGGCGCCGCACACCGCAGTGCACGTAGTGGCATCGGCAGCCATATGCCGAGAACGATGGAGGACACCATGTCACCCCGGCTCGACGAATCGCGTACTGACCAAGCGACGTCGACACCCCCGCCGAACCGCACCCGGACCACGATCCCCGGCCCCGCCGAAGAAGCCCTGCCGCCGGCCGCGACGGACCAGTCGCACACCGGCGAGCGGCCCGACTCGCTCTCCGGGCTCCCCGAGATCCCCCCGTTCGACGAGGTGGGCCCCCTCGACGCGCGAGCCCTCTCCAAGACCCTCTTCGAGCGGCTCGAGTCCCTCGAAGAAGGCACCCACGCCTACGCGTACGTACGCAACACCCTCGTCGAGCTGAACCTCGCCCTGGTGAAGTTCGCCGCCTCCCGGTTCCGCTCCCGCAGCGAGCCGATGGAGGACATCATCCAGGTCGGCACCATCGGCCTGATCAAGGCGATCGACCGCTTCGAGCTGAGCCGCGGCGTCGAGTTCCCCACCTTCGCGATGCCGACCATCGTCGGTGAGATCAAGCGCTTCTTCCGCGACACGTCGTGGTCGGTGCGCGTCCCGCGACGGCTCCAGGAGCTCCGCCTCGACCTCGCCAAGGCGGGTGACGAACTCGCTCAGCAGCTCGACCGCTCGCCGACGGTGGCCGAGCTCGCCGAACGCCTCGGCATCTCGCACGACGAGGTCGTCGAAGGCATGGCGGCGTCCAACGCCTACACCGCGAGCTCGCTCGACGCGCAGCCCGAGGAGGACGACTCCGAAGGCGCGCTCGCGGACCGCATCGGCTACGAGGACCACGGCCTCGAAGGCATCGAGTACGTCGAGTCGTTGAAGCCCCTGATCGCCGACCTGCCGCCGCGGGACCGGAAGATCCTGTCCCTGCGGTTCGTGGCGAACATGACCCAGTCGGAGATCGGCGAGGAGCTGGGCATCTCCCAGATGCACGTCTCGCGCCTGCTCTCCCGCACGCTGGTACGACTGCGCCGGGGCCTGACGGTCGTGGAGTAGTCCTCCGCCGCGCCCCCCACGCACACCGACGCCGGTCGGGCTGGATCCCAGCCCGTCCGGCGTCGGTGTCGTGCGGCCTAGTCCTCCGCCCGTGCCCTCATCACCAGCTTGTTCACCGCCCACAGGGCGATGCCGATGGCGAGGAGCACGCCCGCGCGGATGTAGACGTCGGCGGGGCGGTCGGCGAGCGGACTCGCGAGGACGAGCGCGGTGATCGCGCCGAGCACGGGCAGGACCGTCGGCGTGCGGAAGTGGTCGTGGTCCACGGGGTCCCTGCGCAGCACCAGGACGGCGACGTTGACGACGGCGAACACGCACAGGAGCAGGAACGCCGTGGTGTCGCCGAGGCCCTCGATCTCCCCGGTGGAGACCAGGCCGATGGCGAGCAGGGACACGAACGCGATGCCCACGACGGGTGTGCGGCGGCCGGCCAGGACGCGGCCCATGGCGCGCGGCAGGATCCGTTCGTTGGCCATGCCGTAGCAGAGGCGGGAGGCCATCATGATGTTGATGAGGGCGGAGTTGGTGACCGCGAACAGGGCGATGAGCGCGAAGAGCTTGTGCGGGAAGTCGACCCCGCCCGCCTTCACGACCTCCAGGAGCGGACCGCTGGAGCCCTCCAGGGTCTTGTGGTCCACCAGGAGCGAGGAGACCAGGGCGACCAGGACGTAGATGGTGCCGGTCACCGCCACGCCGATGAAGATCGCGCGGGGGAAGGTGCGGGTGGGGTCCTTGGTCTCCTCGGCCATGTTCACCGAGTCCTCGAAGCCGACGAAGGCGAAGAAGCCGAGCGCGGTGGCGCCGAGGACCCCGGTGAGCAGGGCGTATCCGGAGCCGCTCGCCTCGAACTCGGTGAGGCGTGCGGGCTCCCCGTCCCCCGTGAGCACGGCCCACGCGCCGATCGCGAGGATGATCAGGAGGCCGGTCAGCTCGACCACGGTCAGCACGACGTTGGTCTTCACCGACTCCGACACGCCCCGCAGGTTCAGCGCGGCGAGGGCGAGGATGAAGGCGATCGCCACGAGCGTCGGCGGCAGGGCGTCACTGGTCAGCTCGCTCAGATAGTCCCCGCTGAAGGCGCGGGCGGCCGCGCTCGCGGACGACAGGCCCGAGCACATCACCATGAACGCGATGATGAACGTGAGGAAGGGGACCTTGAAGGCCTTCTGGGTGTAGAGCGCGGCGCCCGCCGCCTTGGGGTACTTGCCGACCAGTTCCACGTACGACGCGGCCGTCAGGATCGCCACGACGAAGCCGATGAGGAACGGCACCCACAGGGCGCCGCCCACCTTCCCCGCCACCTTGCCGGTGGTGGCGTAGATGCCGGTGCCGAGGATGTCGCCGATCACGAAGAGGATCAGCAGCTTGGGGCCGAGGACCCGGCGCAGGCCGGGCTCCTCCTCGGCCGGTTGTGTGGTGCTACCGCTCGTTCCTGAAGTCGTCACACGAGCCTCCCCCGAACGTGACCGGGCACTTGGGAAGGATCTCTTGCCCGTGACACGCCGGGACGATGCCCTAGTTGAGGAACATCAGAGCCCTTGGCGGGCCCTCACAACCCGTTCAGCGCCTCCGGCACGCCGCCGCCCGCCTCCGCGACCAGCTCCGCCACCGGCTGCGGCGCGCGCACGGTGGCGAACCCGACCGTGCCGTCCGCCCGCGCGGCGAAGCCGTGGATCCCGGGCCGGGGCAGGCTGTTGTACGAGTAGTGCTGGGCGAAGTAGTAGGCGCCGGTGTCCAGGGCCGCCACGTGGTCGCCCGCTTCGAGCCGGGGCAGCGGGTGGTCGGCGGCGAGCAGGTCGCCCGCGAAGCAGGCCGGGCCCGCGACGTCCTGGCCGACGGCGGGCCCCTGCTTGGGGCGGCCCTTGGCGTCGTAGGCGGCGAGCCTGAGCGGCCAGGACTCGGGCGCGTACACCGTGCGGGTCGCCACCTGGACGCCCGCGTGGGTCAGCGCGATGGGCCGCCCGCCCGCCTCCTTGACGTACTCGACGCGGGCGAGCAGCACCCCTTGTTTGGCGAGCAGCGAGCGGCCGAACTCGGTGACCAGGCCGTAGCGCCCGTCGAGCAGCCCCGGCACGCGCTCCTTGAGGAGGCGCGCGTACGCGCCGTGGGTCGGGCTCGCCTCGTCGGACGCGAAGTTGACGGGGAGGCCGCCGCCGATGTCGATCGTGTCGATCTGGCGGCGCCCGGCGCGGGCGTTGATCTCCTCGGCGAGTTCGTACACCGCCGCGACGCCCCGTACGAGCAGGTCGAGGGGGATGCCCTGGGAGCCGGTGTGCGCGTGCACGCGAGTCAGCCAGAGCCGGTCGAGGTAGGCCTGGACGAGCCACTCGCGGGCGCCGTCGTCGCGCAGCGGCACGCCGAACTTGGAGGTCGCGGTCGCCGTCGAGAGCGCGCCGATGGAGCCCGCGCCGACCTGCGGGTTCACGCGGACGCCGAGCGGCGAGCCGGTGGGCGCCGAGCGCACCAGGGCGTCGACGCGGGCCAGCTCCTGCGGGTTGTCGGCGTTGACGGCGATGCCCAGGGCGAGGGCCTCGCGCAACTCGGCCGGGGTCTTGGCGGGCGAGTCGAGGACGGTGTGCGCGGGCGCCACCCCGGCGGCGCGGGCGATGGCCAGCTCGCCGGGGCTCGCGACCTCGGCGCCGATCCCCTCGTCGCGCAGCAGCCGCAGGACGGGCACCAGCGGGGTCGCCTTGACCGCGAAGGCGTGCAGGACGGGGGTACCGGGCGGGGTGACACCGGCGAAGGCGGCCCGCAGGGCGGTGGCGGCGGCGCGGACGCCGGTGACGTCGATGAGGCCGGCGAGCGGGTTCTCGGCGCTGACGACCCCCTGCTCGATCGCGGCGCGTACGGCCTGGTCTCGGCGGGCGGCGGCCGCCGCGCCCGGGGGACTTGCGGGATCGACGGTGGGGCCGGGAACCGTCGCGTCGTCGAGGCTCATGTGATCCACACAATCACCCGAGCGCCGCGCCCGCTGGCCGTACGGCGCTATTGACTAGAGCTATTCACCGACCGAGGATGTGAATATCAAGGTCACAGCCCGGAGGAGGCACCGCCATGTCAGGACCCCGCCCCGTACGAGCGCCGCGCGGCACCGAACTGAGCACCCTGGGATGGCAGCAGGAGGCCGCCCTCCGCATGCTCCAGAACAACCTCGACCCCGAGGTCGCCGAGCACCCCGACAAGCTCGTCGTCTACGGCGGCACCGGCAAGGCGGCCCGCGACTGGCGCTCCTTCGACGCGATGACGCGCACGCTGCGGACGCTCAAGCAGGACGAGACGATGCTGGTCCAGTCCGGCCGCCCCGTCGGCGTCATGCAGACCCACGAGTGGGCGCCGCGCGTGCTCATCGCCAACTCCAACCTGGTCGGGGACTGGGCGAACTGGGAGGAGTTCCGCCGCCTCGAGGCGCTCGGCCTCACCATGTACGGCCAGATGACCGCCGGTTCCTGGATCTACATCGGCACCCAGGGCATCCTCCAGGGCACGTACGAGACCTTCGCGGCGGTCGCGGCGAAGAAGTTCAACGGCACGCTCGCCGGGACCATCACCCTCACCGCCGGGCTCGGCGGCATGGGCGGCGCCCAGCCGCTGGCCGTCACCATGAACGACGGCGTCGCGATCTGTATCGACTGCGACCCGCGCGCCATCGAGCGCCGCATGGAGCACCGCTACCTCGACGTGCGGGCCGACTCCCTGGAGCACGCGCTCCAGCTCGCCACCGAGGCCCGCGACGCCCGCCGCCCGCTCTCGATCGGCCTGCTCGGCAACGCGGCGGAGCTGCTGCCGCGCATGCTCGCCGAGGGCGCCCCCGTCGACATCGTCACGGACCAGACGAGCGCCCACGACCCGCTCGCGTACCTCCCCGTCGGCGTCGACTTCGACGACATGGCGACGGCGGCCGAGAAGGACCCGGCGGGCTTCACACAGCGCGCCCGCGAGTCCATGGCCCAGCACGTCGAGGCCATGGTCGGCTTCATGGACGCGGGCGCCGAGGTCTTCGACTACGGCAACTCCATCCGCGGCGAGGCCCAGCTGGCGGGCTACGACCGGGCGTTCGCCTTCCCCGGCTTCGTGCCCGCGTACATCCGGCCGCTGTTCTGCGAGGGCAAGGGCCCGTTCCGCTGGGCAGCCCTCTCGGGCGAGGCATCGGACATCCACAAGACCGACAAGGCGATCCTCGACCTCTTCCCCGAAAACGAGTCCCTGCACCGCTGGATCAAGATGGCCGGCGAGCGCGTCCACTTCCAGGGCCTCCCCGCCCGCATCTGCTGGCTCGGCTACGGCGAGCGCGACAAGGCGGGCGAGCGCTTCAACGACATGGTGGCCTCCGGCGAGCTCCAGGCCCCCCTCGCCATCGGCCGCGACCACCTCGACTGCGGCTCGGTGGCATCGCCGTACCGCGAGACCGAGGGCATGCGCGACGGCTCCGACGCCATCGCCGACTGGCCCCTCCTGAACGCCATGGTCAACGTGGCCTCCGGCGCCTCCTGGGTCTCCCTCCACCACGGCGGCGGCGTCGGCATGGGCCGCTCCATCCACGCGGGCCAGGTCACGGTCGCCGACGGCACAAAGCTCGGGGGCGAGAAGATCCGCCGGGTGCTCACCAACGACCCGGGCATGGGCGTGATCCGGCACGTGGACGCGGGGTACGAGGGCGCCGAGGCCGTGGCCTCCGAGCGCGGTGTGCGCGTGCCCATGCGGGAGGGCGAGTGACCGCCGCCGATCGGCCTGCGGCCTCGTCCTCAAGCGCCGGACGGGCTGATTCTGTCGCTGGTACCGGCCAGAATCCCCCCTCGTTCCAGCAGATGTGGCGCGACCTGAGCCCCGTCGGCCGCAACGCCGAGACCGGCGGCTACCGCCGCTACGCCTGGACCGGGGCCGACGCCGACTGCCGCACCTGGTTCCAGGAGCAGGCGGAGAGCCGCGGCCTGGCGTACGAGACGGACCGCAACGGCAACCAGTGGGCGTGGCTCGGCGACCCGGCCGCCGGGGACGCCGTGGTCACCGGCTCGCACCTGGACTCCGTCCCCGACGGCGGCGCCTTCGACGGGCCCCTCGGCGTCGTCTCCGCCTTCGCCGCGCTCGACGAACTCCGCGCCAGGGGCGTGGAGTTCACCCGCCCTCTCGCCCTCACCAACTTCGGCGACGAGGAGGGCGCCCGCTTCGGCCTCGCCTGCGTCGGCTCCCGGCTCACCGCGGGGCAGCTCACCAAGGAGCAGGCGTACGAGCTGCGCGACGGCGACGGCGTCCGCCTCCCGGAGGCGATGGAGGCGGCGGGGTACGACCCGGCGGCGATCGGCCCGGACCCCGAACGGCTCGCCCGGATCGGCGCGTTCGTGGAGCTGCACGTGGAGCAGGGCCGGGCCCTGGACCTCTCCGGCGACGAGGTCGGCATCGCCAGCGCCATCTGGCCGCACGGCCGCTGGCGCTTCGACTTCCGCGGCGAGGCCAACCACGCGGGCACCACCCGCCTCGTCGACCGCCGCGACCCGATGCTGAGCTACGCGGAGACGGTCCTCGCGGCCCGCCGCGAGGCCGCGCTCACCGGCGCGGTGGCGACGTTCGGCAAGATCTCCGTCGAGCCGAACGGCGTCAACGCCATCCCGTCCCTGGTGCGCGGCTGGCTCGACTCGCGCGCCGCCGACCAGGAGACGCTCGACACGGTGGTGACGGCGATCGAGAAGGCGGCCCGCGAGTACGCGGACCGGCACGGCGTCGACCTCGCCGTGGTCCGCGAGTCGTTCACGCCGGTCATCGAGTTCGAGCACGCGCTGCGCGACGAGCTGGGCGCGATCCTGCGCGGCCGCACCGGCCGCGAGGTGCCCGTGCTCGGCACCGGCGCCGGGCACGACGCGGGCATCCTGTCCGCGTCCGTCCCGACCGCCATGCTGTTCGTCCGCAACCCCACGGGCGTCTCGCACTCCCCCGCCGAGCACGCGGCGGAGGACGACTGCGTCGCCGGGGTGCGGGCACTCGCCGACGTACTGGAGGGCCTGGCGTGCCGGTGACGCACACGTACTGGGCGGAGCACGCCTGGCTCGATCCGGTGGTGGAGCCGGGCGTGGCGCTCGACGTGGGCGCGGACGGGCGGATCGCCGCCGTCCGCACCGGCGTCGAAACCCCGCCGCCGGGCGCGACGGTCCTGCGCGGCCTGACCCTGCCCGGCCTCGCGAACGCCCACTCGCACGCCTTCCACCGCGCGCTGCGCTCCACCGTGCAGGTCGGCAGCGGCACGTTCTGGACGTGGCGCGAGGTCATGTACTCCGTGGCCGACCGGCTCACGCCGGAGACGTACCACGCGCTCGCGCGGGCGGTGTACGCGGAGATGGCGCTCGCGGGCGTCACGGCCGTCGGCGAGTTCCACTACCTGCACCACGCGCCCGGCGGCAAGCGGTACGCCGACCCCAACGCCATGGGCGAGGCCCTGATCGCGGCCGCCGCCGACGCGGGCATCCGCATCACGCTGCTCGACACCGCGTACGTGGCCTCCGGGCTGCGCGACGCCGCCGAGGGCGCGCCGCCCGACCACCACCAGCTGCGCTTCTCCGACGGCACGGCCGAGGCGTGGGCGGAGCGGGCCGCGCTGCTCAAGGACCGCGAGCACGCCCGGATCGGCGCGGCCGTCCACTCCGTACGGGCCGTGCCCGCACGGCAGTTGGGCACCGTGGCCGAGTGGGCCGGCTCGCGGGGCGCCCCGCTGCACGTCCACCTCTCCGAGCAGACCGCCGAGAACGAGGCGTGCCTGGCCGTGCACGGGTGCACGCCCACGCGGCTGCTCGCCGACCACGGGGTGCTCGGGGCGCGCACGACGGGCGTCCACAACACCCACCTGACCGACGAGGACATCGCCCTCATCGGCGGCTCCGGCACCGGCACCTGCATGTGCCCCACCACCGAGCGGGACCTCGCCGACGGCATCGGGCCCGCGCCCGCCCTCCAGCGGGCGGGCAGCCCGCTGTCCCTCGGCAGCGACAGCCACGCCGTGATCGACCTCTTCGAGGAGGCGCGGGCGATGGAGCTGAACGAGCGCCTCCGCTCGCATACGCGGGGGCACTGGACCGCGGCCGCGCTGCTGCGGGCCGCGTCCGCCGACGGGCACGCGGCGCTCGGCTGGGGCGATGCCGGGGCCCTGGTGCCGGGGGCGCTCGCCGACTTCGCGACGGTCGCGCTCGACTCCGTGCGGACGGCCGGGGCGGCGGCGCGGCTCGGGGCGGAGGTGGCGGTGTTCGCGGCGAGCGGGGCGGACGTGCGGCACACCGTGGTCGGGGGCCGCCACGTGGTCCGCGACGGCGCCCACACCCTCCTCCCCGACGTCCCGTCGGCCCTGACCCACGCGGTGACAGCCCTGCACTAGCCCGCGCGGTGCGCCCCAGGCCCGCGAAAGATCCAGCCTCTCCGGCGTTTGAGGAGCGGGGTCTGGGGCGGAGCCCCAGTTCGGGAAGGGGCGGGTCAGGGGCGCACCGCGAGGGATCACCCGCACCCACCCACGAACAGGACGCACCCCCATGACCACCACCGTCATCCGCAACATCGGCAGCCTCGTCACCAATGACCCCGCCCTGGGCCGGGGCCCGCTCGGGCTCGTCGAGGGCGCCGCCGTCGTCCTGGACGGCGAGGAGGTCGTCTGGGTGGGCCCGGACGCGCAGGCCCCGGCGGCGGACGAGGCGTACGACGCACAGGGCGGGGCGGCCCTCCCCGGCTTCGTGGACTCGCACTCCCACCTCCTGTTCGCCGGCGACCGCACCCAGGAGTTCAACGCCCGCATGGAGGGCCGCCCGTACGAGGCGGGCGGCATCCGCACGACCGTGGCGGCGACCCGCGCCGCGTCGGACGAGGCCCTGGAGGCCAACCTCGCCCGCTACCTCGCCGAGGCCCTGCGCCAGGGCACGACGACGTTCGAGACGAAGTCGGGGTACGGCCTGACGACCGAGGACGAGGCCCGCGCCCTGCGCATCGCGCGGCGCCACACGGACGAGGTCACGTTCCTCGGCGCCCACATCGTGTCGCCGGACTTCGCCGCCGACCCGGCGGCGTACGTGGCCCTGGTGACGGGCGAGATGCTGGACGCCTGCGCCCCGCACGCCCGCTGGATCGACGTGTTCTGCGAGAAGGGCGCCTTCGACGGCGACCAGGCGCGGGCGATCCTGACGGCGGGCAAGGCCAAGGGACTGCACCCGCGCGTGCACGCCAACCAGCTCAGCTACGGCCCCGGCGTCCAGCTGGCCGTGGAGCTCGACGCCGCGAGCGCCGACCACTGCACGCACCTGACGGACGCCGACGTGGACGCCCTCGCCCACAGCGACACGGTGGCCACGCTGCTGCCGGGCGCGGAGTTCTCCACGCGCGCCGAGTGGCCGGACGCCCGCCGGCTGCTCGACGCGGGCGCGACCGTGGCGCTCTCCACGGACTGCAACCCGGGCTCGTCGTTCACGTCGTCCGTGCCGTTCTGCGTCGCGCTCGCCGTACGGGACATGGGGATGACCCCCGACGAGGCGGTGTGGGCGGCCACGGCGGGCGGCGCGGCGGCGCTGCGCCGCACAGACGTCGGCCGCGTCGCCCCCGGCGCCCGCGCCGACCTGGCGCTCCTGGACGCGCCGAGCCACGTCCACCTGGCCTACCGGCCGGGCGTACCGCTGGTCTCCGCGGTGTGGCGGCACGGCGCACGGGTCGCCTGACGGGGCGCTACTCGACGAACAGGCCCCGCTCCGCCGCCCCCGCGTCGAACTCCTCCAGGCGCGCCTGCGCGTCCGGCAGCGCGTCGCACATGGCCTCCAGGAGCGCCCGGCCGAGCAGCATCGGGGCGCAGGCCGTGTCGAAGGCGAGGCCGGTGCCGACGGCGGCGGGCAGCAGCAGGTCGGAGTGCGCGGCCACCGGCGCGAAGGCGGAGTCGGCGACGGTGACCACGGTGAGGCCCGCGTCCCGGGCGTGGGCCAGGGCGTCCACGACCTCGCGCGGGTGCCGGGGCAGCGCGAAGCACAGCAGCACGGTGGCCCCGGCCCGCACGGCCGCGTCCAGGCGGTCGGTGAGCATGGAGCCGCCCTCGTCGAGCAGCCGCACGTCGGGGTGGACCTTCGCGGCGAAGTACGAGAAGCCGTAGGCCTGGGAGGCGGCGGCGCGCAGGCCGAGGACCGGCAGGGGGCGGGACGCGGCCAGGAGGCGGCCCGCGCGTTCGACGGGCGCGGGGTCGGCGAGGACGGCCGCGAGGTGGCGCAGGTTCTCGATCTCGGCCTCGACGGCCTGCTGGTACTCGTTCGCCTCGGCGTCCTCCGGCGCCTCCGCCGGGGCCACGTCGCGCAGGTGCCGCCGCAGCGCCGGATAGCCGTCGAAGCCGAGCGCGACCGCGAAGCGGGTCACGGACGGCTGGCTGACGCCCGCGAGTTCGGCGAGCTCGACGCTGGACAGGAAGGGCGCGTCGGCGGCGCGCCGCACCATGCAGTGGGCGATGCGCCGCTGCGTCGGCGTGAGCCGGTGCCCCTCGAAGAGCACCTGAAGCCGTGCCGCTGGACTGTCACTCATGCCGGACCCCTCACGCCGCTCCCGCTCTTGTCGCCACCCGACCATTGACAAAGTATTCAGCAAACCAGAACTCTGCATGACCATATACAGTCCGGCGAGACGAGGTCCGGCGCACCATGACAGAGTCACCCAAGTCCCTCGTGGAACGCCGCTCGATCGACGTCGTACCGGACGCCGAGCGGCACGGCGGCGCGGTCAGCCAGTTCACGCTCTGGCTCGGCGCGAACCTCCAGATCACGGCCGTCGTCACCGGCGCGCTCGCCGTCGTCTTCGGCGGCGACGTGGTGTGGTCGATCGTCGGCCTCGCCCTCGGCAACGTCCTGGGCGGCGCCGTCATGGCCCTGCACTCCGCGCAGGGCCCCAAGCTCGGCCTGCCCCAGATGATCCAGTCCCGGGCCCAGTTCGGGGTGCGCGGCGCCGTCGTACCGCTGCTCCTCGTGATCCTGATGTACGTCGGCTTCTTCGCCAGCGGCAGCGTGCTCGCCGGGCAGGCCACCGCCGAGCTGACGCACACCGGCGACACCACCGGGATCGTCCTCTTCGCGGTGGTCACGGCGGTGACCGCCGCGGTCGGCTACCGCGTGATCCACGTCCTCGGCCGGATCGCGAGCGTGGTCTGCGCGCTCGCGTTCGTCTACCTGGGCGTCCGCCTCCTGGACCGCGTCGACCTCGCGGACCTGCTCTCCGACGCCCGCTTCGACCTGCCGGTGTTCCTGCTCGCCGTGTCGCTCTCGGCGTCGTGGCAGCTGGCGTTCGGGCCGTACGTCGCGGACTACTCGCGCTACCTGCCGCGCACGACGTCGGCCCGGGCCACGTTCTGGTGGACCCTGTCCGGCTCCGCCCTCGGCTCCCAGTGGTCGATGACGTTCGGCGTCCTGGTGGCCGCGAGCGCGGGCGGGGCGTTCATGGGCAACCAGGTCGCGTACGTCGTGGGGCTCGGCGGCACCGGCCTGGTGGCCTCGCTCCTGTACTTCGTGATCGCGCTCGGCAAGCTGACCATCAACGTGCTCAACACGTACGGCGGCTTCATGTCGATGGTCACCAGCATCGGCGGCTTCCGCACCCAGAAGGAGATCTCGCCGCGCGCCCGGGCCGCCTACATCGGCCTGATCATGGTCGCGGGCACCACGGTGGCGCTCCTCGGCAAGGACAGCTTCCTGACGTCCTTCAAGGACTTCCTGCTCTTCCTCCTGACCTTCTTCACCCCGTGGTCGGCGATCAACCTGGTCGACTACTACCTGATCTCCAAGGAGCGCTACGACATCCCGGCCCTGTTCGACCCGCACGGCCGGTACGGCGCCTGGCGCTGGGACGCGCTCACCGTGTACGGGATCGGCCTGCTGGCCCAGCTCCCCTTCCTCGTCACGCACTTCTACACCGGCCCGCTGGTCGACTCCCTGGGCGGCGCGGACATCTCCTGGATGGTGGGGCTCGCCGTCCCGGCTCTCCTGTACTGGCTGTTCGCCCGGCGCGACCCTGCCCACGCCCCGGCACCGCCGACGGCGCACGCACCGCCCCCCGGTCACGAGCCGGTCTCGGACAGCCCATGAGCTGACGCCAAATCACCCAAGGCTCTTCCAAGGGGAGTTGAGCGGATAGACGGCACCTCTACGGTGAACCGCCCTGCTCCGCCGAGCCCTAGGACGTACCATGCGCGCCACCTCACGCCGCCGCCCCGCGAACCGCCGCGCCTTCCTCACGGCGACCGCCGCCACCGCGCTCACCAGCGCGGCGGGCACGGCCGCCGCCGCGCCGGCCCGCGGCACCGCGGGGGCCGCGCCCCGCCCCGCCACCGCCGACGAAGCCCTCGCGACCCTCCTGGAGGGCAACCGGCGCTGGGCGGAGGTCCACTCCCGCCACCCGCACGAGGACCGGGCCCGGCGCCGCGAGGTCGCCCACGGACAGCACCCCTTCGCCACGGTCCTCAGCTGCGTCGACTCCCGCGTGCCGCCCGAGCTGCTCTTCGACCAGGGCCTCGGCGACCTGCTGTGCGTGCGCAGCGCGGGCGAGGTCCTCGACGAGGCCGTCCTCGGCTCCCTGCAGTTCGGCGTCGCCGAGTTCGGCACCCCGCTGATACTCGTCCTCGGGCACGAGCGCTGCGGGGCCGTCGCGGCGACCATAAAACAGCTGCGCACCGGGGAGCCCGCGCCCGGGCACCTGTCCCGGCTCGTGGAGTCCATCGGGCCCGCCGCCTGGGCCTGCCGCGACCAGCCCGGCGACTGGGTCGAGCACACCGTCGCCGCGCACGCCCGCCGCATGCGCGACACCCTGCGCGCCGACCACGCCTTCCGGCCCGCCACCGTCCTCGCCGCCCGCTTCGACCTCGACACCGGTCTGGTGCGGGTGCTGCGCTGAGCGCGGCGGCCGGGGGCCTCGCCCAGGACGGAAAGGGGGGTTAGCCCCACTGTCGGAGCGGCGCGGGCTGCGTACCGTAAGAAGTATGGAAGCCACACGTGACGCCGAACTCAAGAAGGAACTCGACGCCGCCCTGCACGCGCGCAAGGATCTCGGCGAAGAGTACGAGTCCGCGCTCGTCGACTCGTTCCTCGAAAAGGTCGAGAAGCGCCTCGACGGGACGATCGACCGGCAGATGCGCCGTCACCTGGCCGAGCAGCAGATGATCGTGGCCCGCAGCGCGCGCAACCCCGCCAGTGGAGTCGACTCCTGGGGCGAGCGCTTCGGCTTCGGCATCGTCTCGCTCATCCTCGCGATCCCCCTCTCGGCGATCGGCGTGGTGAACGCGGGGCTGTCCGGCCTCTTCGTGACGTGGTTCGGCATCGTCGGCGTCAACGCGGTCCACGCCGTGCGGGGCACGGGCCTCCTCCCCTTCCTCCGCAACCGCTCCCGCAAATCCGACTGGCAGGACTAGCCCCCGGCGGGCAGCGGAAGGGCGGCGCGCGGCCGACAGATCAGCCCGCCCGGCGGAGCCCCAGCCCCAGGAGAGCGCCCGCGCGTAGCGCGGGGACCGCCGCACCCCCGGCGTGGCCGGAGGGCGGGACGACGGCGGTCCCCGCGGGGGACGGGCGCGGGTCAGGGCCGAGCGCTCACGTCCGGGCGTCGCTGGAGGTCCGGGAGCCGCTCCGGAAGTCCTGACGCCGACACCTCCTACCGTGCCTGAGCCGTGTTAAGGGGGTGCTGCGCACACGTGTCGCGTTCGTACCGGTTCCGCGAAGTCCGGCCCTAGCTGCCCTGCTGCTCCGCCAGGAAGGCGAGCAGGTCCTGGCGGCTCACGACGCCCGTGGGCTTGCCCTCGACGAGGACGATCGCCGCGTCCGCGCTGCCGAGCACGGACATCAGGTCCCCGACCGGCTCGCCGGAGCCGACCTGCGGCAGCGGGTCGGACATGTGCTTCTCCAGCGGGTCGTGCAGCGACGCCCGCTGCGCGAACAGCGCGTCGAGCAGCTCGCGCTCCACCACCGAGCCGATGACCTCGGCGGCCATGACGTCGGGGTGCCCCGCGCCCGGCTTCACGATGGGCATCTGCGAGACCCCGTACTCGCGAAGCACCTCGATCGCCTCGCCGACGGTCTCCTCCGGGTGCATGTGGACGAGCGAGGGCAGCTCGCCGCCCTCCTTGCGGCTCAGGACGTCGCCGACGCGCGGCTGGTCACCGGCCTCCTCCAGGAAGCCGTAGTCGTTCATCCACTCGTCGCTGAAGATCTTGCTCATGTAGCCGCGGCCGCTGTCGGGCAGCAGGACGACCACGACGTCGTCGGGGCCGAGGCCCTCGGCGACGCGGAGCGCCGCGACGACGGCCATGCCGCAGGAGCCGCCCACCAGGAGGCCCTCCTCCTTGGCGAGGCGCCGCGTCATCTGGAAGGAGTCCTTGTCGGACACGGCGACGATCTCGTCGGTGACGTTGCGGTCGTAGGCGGTCGGCCAGAAGTCCTCACCGACGCCCTCGACGAGGTACGGCCGCCCGGAGCCGCCGGAGTACACGGAGCCCTCCGGGTCGGCGCCGACGATCCTGACCTTGCCGCCCGAGACCTCCTTCAGGTACCCGCCGGTGCCGGAGATCGTGCCGCCGGTGCCGATGCCCGCCACGAAGTGGGTGATCTTCCCCTCCGTCTGCTCCCACAGCTCGGGGCCGGTGGAGTGGTAGTGCGACAGCGGGTTGTTCGGGTTGGAGTACTGGTCCGGCTTCCACGCGTCCGGGATCTCACGGACCAGGCGGTCGGAGACGTTGTAGTACGAGTCCGGGTGCTCCGGGTCGACGGCGGTCGGGCAGACGACCACCTCGGCACCGTAGGCGCGCAGCACGTTGATCTTGTCGGTGCTCACCTTGTCCGGGCACACGAAGACGCACTTGTAGCCCTTCTGCTGGGCCACGATCGCCAGGCCGACGCCGGTGTTGCCGCTGGTCGGCTCGACGATCGTGCCGCCGGGACGGAGCTCGCCGCTGGCCTCGGCCGCCTCGATCATGCGCAGGGCGATGCGGTCCTTCACGGAACCGCCCGGGTTGAAGTACTCGACCTTGGCGAGGACGGTGGCCTGCAGGCCCTGCGTCACGTTGTTGAGCCTGACCAGCGGGGTGTTGCCGACGAGGCTGGTCATCGAGTCGTGGAATTGCACGTTGTCTCCGTGTATCCGGCCGGGTATCCGGGGCGCGACGTCGTGAGGGCATGGCTGCTCGCACGAGGTGTTCGTATTTCGGTTTTCGGTAACCGTCAGACTACGGGGCCATCTGCCCGAGTCACCTCCTCTCGCGATTGGCCGACCGCCCCGACGGGGCAATGACTGGATGTAAGGGACGAACGGCTCCACAGGACCTGGCAGAGGTGACAGCGGGGATGTCGAGGGCGAGGGTGGCGCGGCGCATCGCCGCGGGTGCGGCGTACGGCGGCGGAGGCATCGGGCTGCTCGGCGCGGCCACGGTCGGGATCGTCCTCGCCGAGGTGCAGCTGGCCAAGCGGTCCGTGGGCAACGGCGGGCACGGGACCCCGCCGCGGGCCGACGGCCGGTACGGGGCGGCGTTCGCGGCCCGCGCGGAGTGCGGGGAGCCGCTGCGGTTCGCGATGCTCGGGGACTCCACGGCCGCGGGGCTCGGGGTGCACCGGGCCCGGCAGACGCCCGCCGCGCTGCTCGCGTCGGGGCTCGCCGCGGTGGCCGAGCGGCCGGTGGACCTGCGGGTGGTGGCGAAGGCCGGGGCGCAGTCCGACGACCTCGACCGGCAGGTGACGCTGGTCCTGTCCGACGAGACGGGCTGGCTGCCCGACGTGTGCGTCGTGATGATCGGGGCCAACGACGTGACGCACCGGGTGCCGCCGACGCGGTCGGTGCGGCTGCTCTCCTCGGCGGTGCGCAGGCTGCGCACCGCGGGCGCCGAGGTGGTCGTTGGCACGTGTCCGGACCTCGGCACGATCGAGCCCGTCTACCAGCCGCTGCGGTGGCTGGCCCGCCGGGTGTCGCGGCAGCTGGCCGCCGCGCAGACGATCGGCGTGGTCGAGCAGGGCGGCCGCACGGTGTCGCTCGGGGACCTGCTGGGCCCGGAGTTCGCCGCGAACCCCCGCGAGCTGTTCGGGCCCGACAACTACCACCCCTCCGCCGAGGGGTACGCCACGGCGGCGATGGCGGTCCTGCCCACGCTCTGCGCCGCGCTCGGCCTGTGGCCGGAGGAGGAGCGCCCCGACGTGTCGCGGCGCGAGGGCTTCCTGCCGGTGGCCCGGGCGGCCGCGAAGGCCGCCTCCGAAGGCGGCACGGAAGTGACCGGAGCAATGCCCTCCGGCCCGCGCGGCCCCTTCGCCCTCCTCAAGCGCAGGCGCCGCCGCCGGATCCAGGCCCCGGACCCGGCGCCGATCACCTGACGGCGGGCCACCCGGCCGCCGCGCCGCGCCTGCCTTGGCTGCGCTCGCTGGAATTGCCGCGACAGGGCCGTCGGGCGTCTGCGGATCCGTTGTGGCTGGGCGCGCAGTTCCCCGCGCCCCTTCGGGCGCTGCCGACCGTCGATCGCCTGCGGATCCGTTCCCCGCGGCCCTTTTGGGGCGCCACGCTGAGCGGTTGCTTAGAAGTGCGGTCCGCGTCACAGCCTCCATCCCGTGACCCCGGCTATACGTGCGGGTAACTTCCCTCTAAGCCCTGCCCGTTACCCCTGGAGCCCCCTGATGCCCGAAGCAGTGATCGTCTCCGCCGCCCGCTCCCCCATCGGCCGTGCCTTCAAGGGGTCGCTCAAGGAGCTCCGCCCCGACGACCTGACCGCCACGATCATCCAGGCCGCCCTCGCCAAGGTCCCCGCGCTCGACCCCCGGGACATCGACGACCTGATGCTGGGCTGCGGTCTGCCCGGCGGCGAGCAGGGCCACAACCTCGGCCGGATCGTGGCCGTGCAGATGGGCATGGACCACCTGCCGGGCTGCACCATCACCCGTTACTGTTCCTCGTCCCTTCAGACGTCCCGCATGGCGCTGCACGCCATCAAGGCGGGCGAGGGCGACGTCTTCGTCTCGGCCGGTGTCGAGATGGTGTCGCGGTCCGTGAAGGGCACGTCCGACGGCCTGCCCGACACCCACAACCCCCTCTTCGCCGACGCCGAGGCCCGCACCGCCGAGCGCGCCCAGCAGACGGGCACCGACTGGCACGACCCCCGCGAGGACGGCCTGGTCCCGGACGCGTACATCGCGATGGGCCAGACCGCCGAGAACCTCGCCCGGCTCAAGGGCGTCACCCGCCAGGACATGGACGAGTTCGGCGTACGGTCCCAGAACCTCGCCGAGGAAGCCCTCAAGAACGGCTTCTGGGAGCGCGAGATCACCCCCGTGACGCTCCCCGACGGCACGGTCGTCGCCAAGGACGACGGCCCGCGCGCGGGCGTCACCCTGGAGGGCGTGGCGGGCCTCAAGCCGGTCTTCCGCCCGGACGGGCTCGTCACGGCGGGCAACTGCTGCCCCCTGAACGACGGCGCCGCGGCCCTCGTGATCATGTCCGACACCAAGGCCCGCGAGCTCGGCCTGACCCCGCTGGCCCGGATCGTGTCGACCGGCGTCTCCGCGCTCTCCCCCGAGATCATGGGCCTGGGCCCGGTCGAGGCCAGCAAGCAGGCCCTCCAGCGGGCCGGCCTCGGCATCGGCGACATCGACCTGGTCGAGATCAACGAGGCCTTCGCCGCCCAGGTCATCCCCTCCTACCGCGACCTGGGCATCGACCTCGACAAGCTGAACGTCAACGGCGGCGCGATCGCCGTCGGCCACCCCTTCGGCATGACCGGCGCCCGCATCACCGGCACGCTGATCAACAGCCTCCAGTTCCACGACAAGCAGTTCGGCCTGGAGACCATGTGCGTCGGCGGCGGCCAGGGCATGGCCATGGTGATCGAGCGCCTCAGCTGACGCGCGGAACCCGCGCGGCGGCCCTGCCGTCTCACCAGTCGGGAAACGGCCGCACCTCCGCCCCCTCCACACATTCGTGACCCAATCTCCCCCAGGATGTGACCAATCTCCTGGGGGAGATGCATGTGCCCAGGTCAGCGCGGATCGGCCGATAAACACCGGGCCGAAAGTCCTGTCCAATTCGTGACGTAATGCACTGACAGCGGGATGGTGCAGGCTTCAAGCTGATGTAGTAAGTCGGGGGTCGACTTGAAACCGGGAGTACGTCAGTGAGCGCCATGAGTCTTGCCTTGCTGCTCTCCGCAGCCGCTGCCACGGCCGTGGGTGCCGCGTCCCTGCACACCGTGCGGGGCCTGCGACAGCAGATCACCGACCTGCGCACCGAGCTCGCCGAGAGCCACGCGACGGCCGGCGGCCGCGCCACGGTGCCGGCCGCCCGCACGACGGTGGACACCGACGAGATACGCGCCGCGGTGGCCGACGCCCTCGCCGAGGAGCGGGAGCGGGAGCTGGCCGAGGCGCGCGCGTTCTGGGCCGCGCAGGAGGCCCGTGACATCGCGGACGCCCCCTCGCTGCTCGGCGGCCTTCCGGAGAGCATCGCGGACGAGCTGTTCCTGCCGCGCCAGGCCGATCTGGCGGGTCTGGAATCGGACAGTCTCGAACCGGTCGTCGAGCCCTTCGCGGACCCCGACGAGTTCGCGGGCGACTCCGCCGAGCTGGCCGCGGCCCGCCGCCGCCACCCCTCGCACCCCGACTTCGTGCCGGTGCAGTCCCCCGCGTACACCGACCACGAGCGCACGGTGGCCTGCCTTGAGGAGCTCGCCGACGCCCGCACCGCCCTCGCCGACGTCCGCCCGGGACCGCTCGGCACCCTCGACGTGTACGTCTTCGCGGACGGCACGACGCTGTGCATGACCCCCGGCCACCGCGAGACCGCGGAGCTGCTCGCCGCGGCCCTGCGCGACGGCCGGGCCCCGGTGCTGCTCGGCGGCTCCGGCGTCTCGGGCGCGTACGCACTGACGTTCGCGTGCGGTACGGAGAACGTCTACATCCTGGCGGACCGCGTCATCGCCTCGGTCTGAGGAGCGGTCCGAGCCCCGCCGAACGCCCGGCCGCGGTCACACCCCGGCCCGCGTCAGCGCCTCCTCCACCAGACGTACCGCCTCCGTCAGCTCCCCCTCGTCCCGCAGGACGACCGCCAAGTCACGGCCGGCCACGGTGATTTGGTCGGCGGCCGCGAACATCCCGGCGTCGGGCATCAGCCGGGGCTCGGCCTCCGGCGACTCGTTGAGCTGGGAGCGCACCGCCAGCTCACGGGCGAGTGCCAGGGCTTCCGCGGCCGCGCCGCGCTGCAGGCGGGACTGGGGCGCGGCCCGCAGCCGGTCGGCGAACCGGTCCACGGCGGCGATCAAAGGCGTCGTATCGAGCACACCGCGACCCTATGCGCCGAGCCGGGACTGTTGCCAATGTCCGAACGCTCAGGCACGGTGGCGTGAAGGACGGACCACATCGAACGCGTCCGGAGGCGCCGATGTCCCAAGTCTTCTCCGAGGAGACCCACCGGAATCTGCTCGCTCGCATCCCCCACTGCACCGGTCGTGAAGTCTCCGACTGGCTGCGTACCGTCGACGAGGGCCCTTCCCTCTTCCGATTCGAGGAGAAGGTCAGCTGGCTCCGCGGCGAGCACAATCTGGCCTACGGCCACGCCAAGGCGATCATCCACGAATACGACCTCAGGCGCGCCGCGCGCAAACTGGGCTGACCGGCACCCGCAGTTCCCCGAGAGAACCCCCGAGCAGTTCCCCCCGAGTTCCCCCGATTCCGATCCCCACCACGACACGACGAAGGGCCCGCGGACCGTGATCCGCGGGCCCTTCGGCCGCTGTGGCGCCGACTGGCCGGTGGGGTCACCGGCCGGTCGGCGATGCTCAGTCGTTCCCCTGCAGGATCGCGATCAGGCGCAGGAACTCCAGGTAGATCCAGACCAGCGTCATCGTGAGGCCGAAGGCGGCGAGCCAGGCCTCCTCGCGCGGGGCGCCGTACGCGATGCCGTCCTCGACCTGCTTGAAGTCCAGGGCCAGGAAGCACGCGCCGAGCAGCACGCCGATGATGCCGAACATGATGCCGAGGCCGCCGCTGCGGAAGCCGAGGCCGTCACCGCCGCCGAAGACGGAGAACAGCAGGTTCACCGCCATCAGGAGCACGAAGCCGAGGGCCGCGGCCATCACGAAGCCGTAGAAGCGGCGGTTGACGCGGATCCAGCCCGCCTTGTACGCCACCAGGACGGCGAGGAAGACGGCCATCGTGCCGAGCACGGCCTGCATGGCCGCGCCGCTCGCGATGCGGTTGTCGACGACGCTGGAGACGACGCCGAGGAAGACGCCTTCCAGGGCGGCGTACGCCAGGATCAGCGGCGGGGACGCCTTGCGCTTGAAGGCCTGGACGAAGCCCAGGACCATCGCCACGAGGCCGGCGCCGATCGCGATGCCGTACGACTTGCTGATGTTCGCGTCGTCGACGGGCAGCAGCGCCCAGGCGAGCGCGGCCGTGACGACGAGGACGCCGAGCGTGGTGGCCGTGCGCATGACGACGTCGTCCATCGTCATGCGGCCGGTGGTCACCGGGGCCTGCGGCGGGGCGCCCTGGAGGTCCTGCTGGCCGTACGGGTTCGCGGCGTACGGGTTGGTGGGGGCCTGCTGGCCCGCGTACGGGTTGCCCGGGGCGTACGGGTTGCCCTGGGTCGCGACTGCGGGGCCCCCGGCCTGCGGCTGCGCGTTGAAGCCCGCATAGCCGTTGTCGCGGCTGAACCCCCGTCGCGAGAAGACCGGGTTGCTGCTCCTCATCTCACTCCTCCATGGCCACCGTGCGTGGCTTTGGTTCAAGAGTAATGCGTAGGCAAAAGGAAGTGCCTAGTGCTTGGGGAGGATCTTTCCCGCCAGGTGGCGGGGGATCCCTGTCTGGTCCCTACTCTTCGCCCGGAGAACGCTCGGGACCGGGCGCGCTGTTCCCGGCCCGCCCGCGGTCCCCCCATCGGGTGGTGTCGCAGGTCACAGTACGCCGTCCAGGGGATGCCCCGTATAGGCCTCGGCGAGGTCCGCGCGGGCCGGCCGGGAGGTGGCGACGCGGTCGAGCTGGGCGAGCTGGACGCGGTCGTCGAAGGGGGTGGCGTCCGGGTGCCGGTGCAGCAGGGAGGTCAGCGCGTTCGAGAACCGCTCGGCCTGCCAGACGCGGCGCAGACAGGTCGCGGAGTACGCGTCGAGGAGCGCGGGGTCGCCGGTGCGCTCGTGCGCGACCAGGGCGCGGGCGAGGGTGGCGACGTCGCCGACGGCCAGGTTGAGGCCCTTGGCGCCGGTGGGCGGCACGATGTGCGCGGCGTCCCCGGCGAGGAAGAGCCGCCCGTGGCGCATCGGCTCGTGCACGTAGGAGCGCATGGGCGTGACGGACTTCGCGGTGAGGGGCCCGCGGGTGAGCCGCGGGCCGTCGTCGGTCTCGCAGCGGCGCTCCAGCTCGTCCCAGACCTCCGTGTCGCTCCAGGCGGCGGGGTCGGTGTCCGCGGGCACCTGGAGGTAGAGCCGGGAGACCGTGGGCGAGCGGTGGCTGAGGAGCGCGAAGCCGCGGTCGTGGCGGGCGTAGACCAGCTCGTCGTGCGACGGCGGCGCGTCGGCGAGGACGCCGAGCCAGCCGTAGGGGTAGGCGCGCTCGTACGTCCGCGAGACCGCGGCCGGTACGGCGGCGCGGGCCACGCCCCAGAAGCCGTCGCACCCGGCGACGTACGCGCACTCCAGGGTCCGCTCGCGGCCCTCGTGGCGGTAGCGGACGCGCGGCCGGTCGGTGTCCGCGCCCTCCACGGCGAGGGCCTCGGCGCCGAAGAGCAGCGGGCCGCCGTCCCGGAGCCGGAGGGCGATGAGGTCCTTGCACACCTCGGTCTGCGCGTACACCATCACGGAGCGGCCGCCGGTCAGGGACGGGAAGTCGACGCGGTGCCTGCGGCGGTCGAAGCGCAGCTCGATGCCGTCGTGCCGCAGGCCCTCGCGGTCCATGCGCTCCCCCGCGCCCGCCGCGCGCAGGACCTCGGCGGTGCCGTGCTCCAGGATTCCGGCTCGCTGGCGGCCCTCCACGTAGGCCCGGTCGCGGGCCTCGACGACGACCGACTCGATGCCCGCGCCGTGCAGCAGCCGGGCGAGCACCAGGCCCGCGGGGCCCGCCCCGATGATCCCCACCTGCGTCCGCATCCGGGGAGTCTCCGGCCGCCTCCGGCGGGGTGTCAACGGTGCCCTCGTGGGTGGCGCCCCTTCCCGAACCGGGGCTCCGCCCCAGACCCCGCTCCGCAAACGCCGGAGAGGCTGAAAATCCAGCCCGTCCGGCGTTTGAGGAGGAGGCGGCGGCGAAGGCTTTCCACGGCTCGGTGTTCTCCTGGCAGACGAATGGCGTTCAGATGAGTCCGGAGCTGACGTACACCGTCCTGACCCCGGCGGGCGGTTCCGAGGAGAACAGCCACGGCGGGCTTATGCAGCTGCCGCGGGAGAATCCGGACGCGGGCTCGACGCCGGAGCGGCATCCGCACTTCGAAGTGGCCGACGTCGACGCCTCGCTCGCGCGGGCCGCGGAGGCCGGGGCCACGGTGGTCGTCCCGGCGGCCGACGCCGAGGCATCGGCCGGTTCGTGATGTTCCCCGACCCGGCGGGAGCGCCGTTCGGGGTGATCAAGAGTGCGGTGCCCGACGGGAGTTGACGACTTGTCAGTAGGGGTGCCGTAGGGGTTCCTGACCTGCGGGTACTCCCTGAAGATCGCGCCCTGTCGAGGGTGGCGGAGGTGCCCGGAACCGGACTTGAACCGTAGCGGTTCCGCAGGTCAGAGCGCTGACCAGGCAAGATCTCCCCGCCTCAGCCCGCCTCAGCCCGTCTCAGCCCCGTCGACCCCGGGCTGGTGCTCCCACGGGAGCACGCGGGAGCAGCAGCCGCATGCCGGCACTGCCACCTGCGGTTCCGGGCATCTGAACACCGAAGCGGCCCCGGCCGCTCACCGCAGGCGCAGCGTGGCTGAAACGTATCGCCGCACCGTCGGGCTGCCCCGCCCAGCAGGGGGCGCGTCCGCCGCCCACAACCGCTCGGCGCGCGTCGGGCGGCATGCGGAAGGGCCCGGCTAGTCCAGGCCGGGCCCTTCCTGCGGCTCCTACCCCGGCCTTGCGGAGCAAGGATTGGAGCCGCGTCGCCGCTTCCGAGTTACGGGAGGAAAGCGGCGAGTCTCTCACCATATGTGGCTGAATCCGTGCGGGGCTCCGGCAAACCGCCGCGGCTGACCGGAGCCCCTCTGCCCCTCCAGGGTCACCACACCCGTCTCGCCCTGGAGGGGAGCCTTAGAGGCCGGGCGCGCAGCCTGCGTGAAGCAGGCCGCCGCTCTGGCTGGAGGTGCCGGGCTCGCGGGCTATCCAGCGCTCGCCGAGCCTTATGGGCTGCGCGCACTCCCGGCAGAGGCGGCAGCGCCCCGCAGCCACGGCCTCGTCCAGGCCCCACGGCTCGACGAGCCGCCCGGGCCGCTCGCGCAGGGTCAGCAGCGACCGGCACACCTCGGCCGCGTCCTCGACGTACCAGGGAGCGACGTCGGGCTCGTACAGGCTCTGCACCGCTACGACGCTCGCGCGGGCGACGACGAGCACCGCAACCTTCCGCGTCTCGCCGGTCATCCGCACGGCCAGGTCCTCGACCTCAGGGAGCAGCGTCGACATGTACGTCGTCAGGCGCCCCTGGAGCGCCTTCACCTCGGAGTCCGGGAGGCCGCGGGCCCACAGGGTCAGGCCCGTGTAGCAGTCCGCCTTGACCTTGCCGGTGTCCATCACTGCCGCGCTACTCACCGGTGACCTCCCTCGTCGGCAGCCGACAGCGGCCGCGGGCGACGAGCTGGTCCAGGCCGGTCACGGAGCACAGGCCCCGGCTCCGGTCGACCGGCACGCACCAGTAGCTGTGGACTCCCTCCGGCTGCACCCGGTCCACGCGGGGCACGCCGAGGAAGGTGTCGCCCCCGAGCAACTCGACGAACTGACGGCCCACACGCCACTCGGGGCGCGGCGCCGTCGACGGGGGGACGAGGGCGTAGTAGCGGGGTGGGTAGAGGTCCATGAACACAGGGCCGCGCAGGGCGCCGCACAGGTACGCGGCGGCCTGGGCCAGGTCCTTGCTCCCTACGGCAGCCTCCACCAGGGCGCCCGCCATGCGCACGGCCGCGAACTCCTGCCCGCAGCGCAGCAGGGCGATCCCGCCCCTGTGCCATTCCAGCATGGCCCTGTCGGCCTCTGGCGCGCTCCGCAACAGCCAGGTCTCCGCCGACTGCGCGTTGGCCCCGGCCGCCGCCCCGATCACCGGACCGCTCCCACTCTCTCCGTCCCGTCGAGCCAGGTACGCATGCCCGTGAGCACCGCGCCGACACGCTCGCCGTCGACGAAGTCGCGCGGCTCCCCCGTCGCCTCGTCCCAGGGCGGCGTGTCCCAGTAGGTGCCGTGGCTGGGCGGGAGAGCCAGCCAGCCCCGCGCGCCTGCGGTCACGTGGACGGCCGGATGAGTCTTGGCCATGGCGCCTGTTCCCTGCCGGACGAGGAACGTCGCGGTCTCGTGCGTCATCACGCACGGCACCGGCGCTGAAGACTCCAGATGCACCATCACGTACGTGCCGGCATAGCGCTCCACGGTCACAGCGTCGAAGTCGGCCATAGGGACGATCAGCGACGGCGCCGGTGCCTTTTCGAGGTGCTCGTCGAGCTCGTGCTCCGTCAGGTACTGGGGCCCTCCGGGCCCGGGATGAGCCCCCGGGCGCTCGCACGTCGGGTCGTTGCAGGTGCACCCCTGGCGGGGGCGGTAGCGATGCCCTAAGGCGACAGGCCAGCCCAGCCCCATGTAGGCGCGGGCCCAGGCTCCAGGGTCGTTGTTCATCGGCTGCACGGCACGACTCCCGAGGTGATCACTCAGATACGGAACGTGACACCTGAAGCCTTGTGCATGCGCGGGGGCGCGCCCCCTACAAAAAGTAGGGGGCGTTGTTCCCACGGGAGTTACCCTCAGGACACTAGTTCCATATCCCTGATCAGTGAGGACAGGGCCGTCGCCTGCGAGGGCACTCCGACCCGGGCCAGGTCCGACACGAGGGCCCGCGCCATGGCGTGCGCGAACACGTAGTACGGGGCGTCACCGGCCGCCTTCCTCAGCTGCACGACCGCCGCCGGGCTCCGGCCCATGAAGTGCAGCGCCCGCGCCCGGTCGATCATGTAGTGCGTCCGGCGCTCGCGGCTCGGCAGGTCGTCGAGGACGACGCCGCGCACCCGCTGGAGGCCCTCCTCGGGCTCCTCGACCTCGACGCCCACCTCGGTCGCGTGGACCAGGACGTTGCCCCGGGAGAAGACGGTGTGCAGCTCTAGGTCGCACCACTCCGAGCCCAGTCGGTCAGCGTCGATCAGTGCCTCGTCGATGCGCTCCCACGCGCCCGCCTGCTGACCGCCCCGCGCGTGAGCGACCGCGCAGCGCAGGTGCAAGGCCCCGCGCAGGCTCACTGCCGCCTTCAGCGCCCCGGCGCCCACCGTGTAGGACTCCAGGTCCCTCAGCGCCGCATCGGCCACGGCGACCGTCTCCCGTGTCGACGCCTGGTGCAGAAGCGCACCGCAGCGGTCCCATGCCACAGCCGCCTGGAGCACCGGGTCCTGAAGCTGTGCCGCCGCGCCCGCGGCCACCTCCGCCGCGCTCCACGCGAGGTCGGGGTATCCGAGCTGGTTCAGGCACATCCGGGCCGTACGGCCCGCGTCCGCAATGAGCCGCAGCGCCTGCTCGCGCGCACGGCCGTCGGCAGTGAGCAGGGCCGTGTTCAGGTCCTCCACGACCGGCGCGAGCAGCTGCGCGACCCGCGGCAGGTTCGCGGCCTGCCGCGCGATGTTCGCCTTCTTCAACGTGGCGCCTGCCGCTGCCAGGTCGACCGGCATCCCCTGGGCGGTGAGGCCGGGATGTCCGGAGAGGATCAGCCCGGCGCGCCTGAGTCCTGTGCGCAGGGCCGGGATGTACGCGTGGCCCACCGCCCCCTTGTCTCCGGCCAGCCGGTAAGGCATCCCCAAGAGCCATACGACGTCGACGTCGCATTCGTGGGCGATGGCTGTGATCACTGAGAAACGCTCCAGCGGCCGACGGCCGCTCTCCACGTGTGCGAGCCAGCACTCTGTCCGGCCCAGGAGGCCCGCGAGTTCCGCTTGAGTCAGGCCCGCGGCATTCCGCGCGATACGTACGCGCGTTCCAATGTGTTCGTCGCTGCTGAGGGGCATACTGGTCTCCTCGTTCTGACCTCGACAATTCAGAACGGTACTCCGACAGTGCCCCTACCGCTCCCGGGAGTTGTAGGGGCACTGGCCTGTAATCGGCCGGGCGGGCTGTCAGTGCCTCCGCATACGGTGGTGGGCATGTCCCCCCGCTCCGGGCCCGGCGGCCAGATGCCGCCCGCCCTCGACGACATCAACACGGCGATCCGCCGCCTCATGGAGCAACCAGTCAGTGACCAGCGCGCGGAGGAGTACAGGCGCCTGCTCTGGCTGTGGGTGAAGACGTCACGCGGCGAGATCGTCAAGGCTGCCTGAAACGCGAGCGTCCCGCTCTCCGGGGATGAGGGAGAGCGGGACGCGACCCCGAGTTATGCACCAGCAATGGACACGGCAGACGATACCGGACACGCCGCCGCTGACCTGGGAACTAAGGCTCACGCGAGGCCACTTGGCCCGCACCGTCGCTCAGGGCGCGCCGGTCGGCGGCCCTGAAGGCGGGCAGTTCCCATCGGCGTCCGGGAAGAGCTGAGCCAGCCGCGCGAGGCGGCAGTTCGCCAGGTCGACGGCATCACGCAAGGAGTCACCGTCGTTGGGGTGGAGTTCGTGCTCCATGCCCTGCACCCTCCCGTGGAGGTCACTCATCTGCGCCTCGATACCCGCCACGCGCTCCATCACCCCGGGCCTGGCCGGGACGCCGGGCCGGGCGGGCTCTCCGCACCAGTCGTCGATGAGGTGGTCGACGCGGCCAGCGAACCGCATGCCGGCACGCACCAGCCGCCACGCTCCCGCGCCCAGTCCGAGGAGCAGCGACAGTGCCCCACCCCAGATCAGCACTTGGTCCAGGCCGTGAATGCCCGTCGGCTCGGGGATCATTGATCTCCCATCAGGTGAGGAGGAGCTGCCAGGTGACCGGCCCCGGAATGCCGTCCGGGTTGCCGCGCAGCGCAGCGTGCGAGCGCTGGAAGTCCGCGACGTTGCGGCGCGTGAACTCGGAGAACACCGGGCCACGCTGGTAGCCGTTGCCGTCGTGGTGCCGGGTGAAGCCCTTCTCGATCAGACCCTCGTCCAGCGTCAGGACCGCCGGATGCGCCCGGCCGAGGAGGAACGCACCGCTCCCGGGAAACGGCACCGCCACCCGGTCAGGGGTGCGGGGCAGGTGCAGGATCTGCCCCGGATAGATCGTGTACGGGGGACGCAGCCCGTTCACGGCGGCCAGGTCACGCCAGTCGACGTCGAGGCGCCGGGCGACCGCCGCCAGGGTGTCGTGCAGCCGCACCGCGTACGCGCCCGGAGGCACCGGCCGCGGCCGCGCCACCTCCGGACGCCCCGCCCCGCGCTCGATCCACGCGTACAGCGCATCGCCCGGGCACTCGGTGGCGTAGCCGTCGCGGTGGCCACCCACCCAGTCCCCCGCGTCGCCGCTGCGGCGCAGCCACTCGACGGCGTCGACCAGGCCGTTGAGCATCGGGTCCGTGGGCACCGTCATGCCCTCACTGCCCAGCAGCGCACAGACCGCGTAGTCCGTGGTGTTGAGGACGGCGCTCCCGTTCGCGCCGGGCCGCTTGTGCGTGCCGCGCCCCTCGAACACCGCGCCGTGCTCGCAGACCAGCGCGGTGTACGCGATATCGACGTACCCCTCCGCCACGTTGGCCAGGTGCGAGGCGCGGATGGAGCGCACGACGTCATCGCACAGCGGGTGCGCCCGGCTCGTGTACTCCGTCCCCAGGTAGTGGACCTTCACCCCGCGGGCCTTCGCCAGGTACGCGGCCGGGGACGCCGCCGGGGCGCCCCACTCCTCACGCTCGACGAACCTCATGGCCTAGTCGTCAATCCAGTGCCACGTGCCGCCCTCCCGGGGCTCATCGGAGAAGTGGCATCCGCCCGCAGCGAGCGGGTGGAAGAACTGGCCAGTCGGGTTCAGCACGCACAGGCCGAGGTGGAACGGGTCGTCCTCGTCCACCTCGGTGACGATCGCGGCCCGGCACGCGGGCGTGAAGGCCTGCGTACCGTCCTCGCGCACGGGCGTCCCGTGGCTGACGTAGTGGACAGTGAAGCCCACACGCGGGGTCAGGTCCTTGGAATCGCACGAGCTCATGGAGTACCTCCAGACGGGTAGAGCGGTCAGGCGGCCGGGTGGATCGCGAGCTTGAACTCGGCGAGCGTGAGGGCCAGCGGGATCGGCGCGTTGTGCGCGACGCGCAGCGCCAGGGGCACGCCCGGATGCACGAAGATCCCGTGCGTCTTGCTCCAGTACTGCCCGCCCGGACTCGGCGCCCGGTGGTCGGTCGCCGTGGTGTCGGGAGGAGCGAACAGCCCCAGGGGGTCACGTACGAACTGGTCCCGGTACTCGGTCGCCGTGGCCGCCGGGCTCCCCCACTGAATCAGGGCGTGCAGGGTGCCCCACCCTGACCGGGTCGGCCAGATCAGGCCCGACCGGTCGTCGTCATCCCATCCGTCGTCATTGATCACGAAGGCGTCGGGCTGGATGGACTGGTGCATGGCGTGCGCGTCGTACGACTCGTCATCGCTGAAGGGGAAGCGGACGATGTGATACCCGCCGGGCTCGATCTCCTGCGGGATGTCCCGCTTGAGGGAGCACACCAGCACACCAGGATGGATGCAGCCGCACATGGTCAAGGCCCCTCCCCTGGGGGAAGTTCGTCAGCCCGGCCCACAACCAGCGGCGTGGCGAGTGAGTGTACGTCCCCCGGGCCGATCAGCCATCGCCCTCTCCGTCCGCCCCTGCGTAGCCGGTCAGGCGCCGCGCGGTGCCCTCCGGAATGCCGGCGGCCCGCAGCGCCTCGTAGTCGCCGCGGGCCCGCTCCTCGTCCTGGGCAGTGAGCGCGGCGGCGTGCTCCCTGCGCGCAGCCTCCACCTCCTTCAGCGCCCCCTTGTACTCCTTAGCCGTCAGCCGGGCCGCGCCCTCGGGGAGTTCAGGCAGGGCGCCGTCTGAGGCGGTCTGTTCAACCAGTACGCCGTCGGCGCGCCGGTAGTACACCGTTGCTGATTCCACGATCGGGCCCCTTACAGGACGAAGACGAACGCGCGGAGGAAGGACTGGATGCGGTTGTAGGTAGCGCCACCGCTGCCGCGGCCCATGGTGATGGAGAGGACGAAGTTGAGGTTGCCGCCTGCTGGAATGGTCTGGTTGATCACCTTGGTGCCCTGGATATGGACGTCGAGGGCTGCCGTGGCGCCCTTGTTGAAGACGAACGACATCTCGTCCGTCGTGATGCCAAGGGCGGCACTGCTGTTGCCTGAGGGAAGGTCGAAGTCCGCGTCCACCTCCGCCTCGAGCATCACGAAGGCGTCGCGGCAGGAGTCGGGGTTCAGGATGTTCAGGGTGTGGGTCGCAACCTCGGTGTCCTGCGCTGCGGGGACCGCCAGGTTGGCGGGGTTGAGGATCTGCTGGTTCTGCTGGAATGCGGCGACCGGCCGGGGCTCGCCGCGCAGTACCCCGGTGCTGTCGCAGTAGACCTGTCCGGCCTCGGCGTCCAGGTTGCAGGGGTAGGGCCAGGTGCCGACGGCGGCCGTGAGCGGGTTGCCCGCCGAGCCGTTGCCGGTGAGGCCGCAGTCCACGCTCACCGTCGCTGCCCCGGTTGGCACGTAGAGGCCGCTGTCTCCGCCGAAGATGATGTTGTTCCCAGCGTCCGTCGACAGTCGCGCCGAGAACACGCCTGTGGACGCGTCGTATTCGGCGCCGTCGCCCGCGCTGAAGCACTGCCGGACGGTAGGGCAGTCGGTTTCGACGTACAGTCCGCCGTCGGCGCCGAACTCCATCAGGTTCCCGGCGTCCCCGGACAGGCGGGCAGTCACGACACCGGTGCCGGAGTTGTACGAGGCGCCGTCCCCGGCGGAGATACAGGGGCGGACCACGGAACAGTCGGGGTCCCCGGCGGAGATCACATACGGGTTCGCGATGGTTCCGCTGCCATCGACGGTGACGTTCTCTCCGGCCTCGATGGAGCAGTTGCAACTGCCCCCGCCGCATCCGCACCTGGCCACGGCGTCCTCCCCTTGATGGGTGGATCGCCCGGCCCAGAACCAGCGGCAGCGCCCCGAGTCTACGCCGGACACCCCCGCCGCCCGCCGTCCGGACAGCCAGCCGATGCCGTCCGGACGACGCCGCGCCCGCGTCCGGATGGCGCCGAGGGTAGCCCTGTGGCCAGGCTGGACAGCGTCCGGACACGGGCGCGGACAGCGTGTCCGGACGCAGCTGCGGGGGTCAGCCGTGGAGCTCCACGATCACGATGCCGTTCCCGCCGTCGCCGCCGTCGTACGACCCGCCATAGGACAGGGCGCCGCCCGCGCCGCCCCCGTAGCCGCGCGAGGACGTCCCCGCCCCCTCCTGGGAGCGCGCGACACCGCCGTGCCCAAGGTGGCTCTGTCCGCCGATCCCTGACAGGCCGTTGGACGAGCTCAGGCGTACGCCGCCGCCCCCGGCGCCGCCGCCCATCGCCCAGTCACCTGTACCGGCGAGCGGACCCGCAGGGCCCTGCACAGCGTCCGCGACCGTGCCCGAGGACTGCGCTGCTGTCCCGCCCGCACCCCCGTTCGCCGTCACCAGACCGCCGAAGGACGACGAGCCCCCGGCGCTGCCCGCGTTGTTGCCCGTCCCGCCCGCCCCGCCCGCGCCCACGACGACGGACTCCGACGCCCCGAGCGTCGAGGCCAGGATCAGCCGCTCCGAGTAGCCGCCCCCCGCGCCACCGGGACGCACGATCGTTTCGTTGGCCGCGGCGTTCGCACCCGCCGAGCCGCCCCCTGCGCCCTGCACACGGACGAAGACCCGCGCGAGCCACGGATAGTCGGCCTTCTCGAAGGCGAAGGTGCCCGCCTCCTTGAACTCCAGGATCTCGCGGAGGCCCATCGTGCCCGGCACAAGGCAGAGTCGGCCGTCATTGTCGACCGTGAAGTAGTCACTGCACACACAGACATCGGCCACCCTGGCTCACCCTTCATGAGGCAGCGGCAGCCCGGCCCACAACCAGCGGCTTCCAGAAACAGTACTGTGCGCTGCCCCTGCCTCTACCTGATGGGAGCCCCCGTGGAGATCAAGGCGATCACCTTCGAGGAGCCGGGCCGTCCGGCCACGGTCACCGCCGAGCTGACGCAGCACGAACTCCTGTACCTGGGACTGCTCCTTGGCTCGCGGAGTCCCGCTGACGCCGAGCAGGTCATGACCGGCGGAGCCCGCATCCAGAGCGACCTGTACCGCGACATCTCGGGCTACGTCTTCAACCCCTTCTACGAGGACGGGATCGAGGAGGCCGCGGCCAGCAGGTGAACCGCGGTCCCCGCCGGGGCCGGCATGCCGTGCGGCATCCACACGCGCACGAGCGCGTGCCCGGGCCCGACCTCCTCGAGGACCGCAAGCAGCAGCTCGGTACCCGCGGCCATCGCGGTCACCACCGGCGGCTGCTCGAAGGCCGTGGGGAAGTCGGCCCGGGCCCGGCCGTCCTCACCGGTCACCGCCACCATGGCGGCCACTCCCGCCACTCCTGGCGCCCCTTGAGGGCCCCGGGGCCCTCGGGGGCCGGTGCGCCCCTGCGCGCCCTCCTGAGGCGCATTCTGGGGCGCTGCGGGGGCGGCCTTGCCTCGCCGTCTGGTCGTCGACCTCGTCTTGCGGTCCAGGTCCCGCAGGATGCTGCCGAGCGCGTTGCCCTGGAGCCGCCGGGCGGGGCTTCCTCGCAGCGCCATCAGCTGCTCGCCTCCGTTCCCGTGGCCGCTACCTGGACCTGGACGCTCTCGCTGCCCGGGTCGTCGCCGCTGCCGCCCTCCTCGGTCACGGTCACCCCCGTGATCTTCAGCCGCTGCGACACGGTGCGGCAGGTCTCGGCGCTGGTGACGTCCAGGCACCAGCCGGGCACCAGGTGGGCGACGTCGACCGCCGCCTGGGGGCTGATCGTCACCTGCTGGGAGTCGATGAAGACCGGCACCGGCTGACTCGCGCGGAGCTTGGCCTCGGCGGCCGCGGTGGCCGACGCGTCGTCCGGGATGGAGGTCTGCTCGAAGTAGCGCTCCAGCAGCCCGTAGTAGGGGTGCACGCCGCCCGCTTCGCCGAGGACCTCGCCCTCCTCGTCACCGGCCACAATCCAGCGGGTCGTGAGCGCGGTGCCGTCCTCGGCGACGACCAGGCCCTCGGGGAAGTCGACGTCGCTGAGCCTGCCCACGCTCTCCCGGTGGGTCTCGGGGAGGAGAAGGAAGGTCCGGCCGAGGACGGTCCAGTCGAGGCCGGTGTCGGCGAGGTCGGTGAGGTGGTCGAGGGCCTGGCCCACGTTCTTGGTGTAGTTGCGGGCGCCGCGTACGCGCGTGGGCGCCACGGTCACGATGCTGTGCCCGGGGTCGTCGGGGGCGAACGCGTCCGTGATCAGCCAGTCGGCGATCTCGGCCAGGTCGGTGTTGGTGAACGCGATCGTCTCGTGCGGCACGCGCCGGGCCAGCCACGCCGACACGTCCAGCGCCGAGATCTCCACGCGCCCCAGATGCCATCGGACGTCGACGACGGGCCCGCTCCACACCGGCGCGCTGTCGTCGCGGTAGATCAGCAGGCTGTGGCGCCAGGCGCGGACCAGGCCGAGGCGCTCGCAGCAGTCGCCCTCCGGGGACACGACCACGCTCGCCGCCGAGGTGTCGTCCAGGACGCGGCTCCACTCCACCGACGTGAGGACGTCGGCGTTGCTGACCGTGGCGCCGTCACGGTCCACGATCCGGCAGGAGTGTGTCCCGCATCCGGCTACAGCCACGGCCGAACCGCCTCTCAGGGAGGTGTCGGCCCGGCCCACAACCAGCGGCGCACCGGCCAGGGTAGCCGGGAGTGCAGGTCAGAAGCCGCGGCCCGTGACGCTGACCGTGACCACCGCGTCGCCGGACGGGGGGTGCAGGAGGTCGGACTCCATGCAGATCACGTAGCTGGCGCAGGTCAGCGTCGGGAACTTGAGCGGGCCTCCGTCGAGGCCGTACACGTCGGGGCTCGACTCGCAGACGCCGCCGCACTCGACGATCGGGCGGCCCGTCTGGCCGTCCAGGGTGAGCGCCCCGCCCGCGGGCACGTACGCGATGTGGAAGACCGCCACCGTGTTGCAGCGCTCCGCGTCGGCGATCTCCTCACACGTCATGTCCTCGTGGTTCGGCGAGCGCTCGAAGAAGGTGATCGTGAGGTTGCGCAGGTCCTTGCTGCCCGCGCGGACGATGATGATCGGCACGTCGACGGCCCAGGCCGGGCAGGCGGACAGGTCGACGTCACAGCACCGGCGCTCCACGGCCAGCGGCAGGCAGAAGCACGTCTCCTGAGGCGCCTCCACTGTCGGTGGCGTCGGCGTCTTGCAGAGCGGGTCCGGGCACAGCGCCGTGGGGTCCGCGCACGCGGCGAGGCGACAGGTGCCGTCACAGGGCCCGTCGTCCTCGTTCACCGGCCACGCCAGGTCGCAGGCCTCCGTGGTCTCCTCCACCCCGAACGAGCCGGGCGGGCAGGTCTCGGTGAGCTCGAGGCACAGGGTGGGGTCTTCGGTGCCGCCGTCCAGGCACCAGGTCACGCACTCGGTGCTGTCATCGAGCGGCGGCGCGACCTCGATCAACGGCACCGGGTCCGTCCACAGCCACGGCGTGGCCGCGACGAGGGTGAACTCGACGGTGACGACATCGGCACCGCTCGCCGCGCACTCCCCCGCCGAACAGCCGTCGCCCGCGCGGGAGACGACACGCGGCCCGTCGACGAGCGCGACACGACGCAGCGTGCGCCGGTGCGCCTCGTTCAGACACTCCTCGCTGAGCTCCTCGTCCGGGCAGCACGAGAGGAGTTCCATGCAGTCGCCGTCACACTCGTTGCCCGCGCAGCCCTGGAGGGCTTCGGAGAGCCAGTGCAGGCCGTACTCGACGCCGCAGCAGGTCCGGCCCAGGAGGATGCCGGTCACGACCATGGTGCGCGGCAGAACACGTGCCGGGCCCAGGACGCCGCCGCCCGTGACCGCGTTCGTCACCGCCCGCCGCACCGGGTACTCGTCGAGGCCCTCGATGGACAGGACCAGCAGGCCCGCGAAGTCCTCGCTCACGGGCAGGTCGGGGTCGTACCAGGGCGCCTCGTCCTCGGCGGGCGTGGTGTACGGCAGGTCGCCCAGGGACTCCGCCGTGATCGTGGGGCAGGAGCAGGGCGTGAAGCTGCTCAGCGGCGAGCCAACCGACTCCGCGTCCAGGTAGGCCGCGAGCCGGGCCGCGTTCGCGATCTCGACGCCGCCCAGCGTGATGTAGTCCAAGAGCGCCAAGAGGCCACCTCCCGCAACAGCGTTGGCGGCCCGGCCCACAACCAGCGGCGCACCGGCCAGTCTAGGAGGCGCCGCCCGCTGCGGCCGTCGGCCAATCCCCTGCGACACCCACCGCCAGTCGGGCATCCTGGACGTATGCGTACACGCGGCAGCGAGGTACCCGAAGCCAGCCAGCCCCTGCTGTTCGACGTCCCCGAGCAGCGGACGCCGGTGCGGCGCCGCCAGCGGCAGACGGCCGTCACCTGCTCGGAGTGCGGTCGGCCGCTGAAGTCGGAGCGCGCCGTCCGGGCCGGGGTCGGCACCGAGTGCGCGGCGAAGACAGGCCGCGCCGTCATCGCCTCCAGAACGTCGACCGGCCGCCCGCCTCGTCCTGCGAAGTGAAGACGCCGCCCGGGCGGCCTCCTAAGATCCGCCGGTCAGATCCCTGACGCGAGGGTCAGGCGCGTCACGACCTGATGCGCGGTCGTCCGGGCGTCGCCAACCTCCGTGATGTAGAAGGTGTTGGTGACCTCCTGCGGCCTCGCCTTCTGGCGGTCGCTGCTCGCCGTCGGCCCCGGCACCTGCGTGCTCGTGGGCGTGCGTACCAGCGAGGCCTGAGGCGTGGCGGCCAGCCCGCTCACTGCAGGGCTGCGCACGAGTTCCCCCGCCACCGTGTCGGCCAGGCCCCGGGCGGCGCCGCGCAGCGCCTCCTCAAGCACGGCGACGCGGCGCAGCAGTCCTTGCTCCAGGCCCGCACCGGTCTGGTCACCGATGTCGGCGAACACTCTCGACGGCGACTTGATGCGCAGCGCCCCGCGAATCGCCCGCTGGATCCCGCGGGCGATGTCGAGCATGAGGTCCTCGATCTGCTCCCGCTGCCCCTTCAGACCCTCAAGGAACCCGCGCCCGGCCTCCTTGCCGGCATCGAAGAGAATGTCGGCACTGCGGCGGCCGAGACGGGTCGACGCCTCGGCGAGGTCGCCCTGGAGGCTGTTGATGCGCTGGAGGGTGCGCTTGTCGGCGGAGGCCAGGGCGCGCGCGAAGGCGTCGCCCTGCTCGGGGCCGAGGCCGATGATCTGCCGGAGCAAGTCCTTACGGACACCGCGGCGCGCGAGTGCGTTGACGCGGCGGGTGAAGCCCTCGATCTGGGAGACGGCGTTGCGCAGGCCGTCGATGATGTTGTCCGCGTTCACCTGGCCGTCGCGTGCGAAGTTCTGCAGCGCACCGGACTGGAGAGCCGCGGCCGTGGTGTCCGCCGCGAACTTCTGCGCGTCCGCGATCTTCTTGAGCAGTGCCTCACGTTGCGACGCCAGGCGCTGGAGCCGCCGGTTGCCGCTCTCCAGGAGGCTGACGAGCCGGTCGTCCACGGTCGTCTTGCGGCCCCGGAACGCGCGGGTGATGGCGTCGGCGAGCTTCTTGGTGGTCTGCTCGATCTCCGAGGCCGTCCCCGTCAGGCCCTTGATGAAGCCGAGGCCGGTGTCCCGGCCGATCTCCGCGAAGACCTTCGAGGGGCTGCTGATGCCCAGCACGCTCTTCGCCCCGCTGATGGCACCGCTCACGACATCCTTTGCGGCTGAGGCCAGGCTGCCAGCCACCGACTTGATGCCGCCGATCATGCCCTGGATGAGGTCACGCCCCGCGCCGACGAGCGCCGAGGCGGCCCCGGACAGGGCGGACGCCGCCCGGCCCGGCAGGCTCCGCAGGAGGTCGAGGACGGCACCGAGCAGATCCCGGACCGCGGACACGGCTGCGGACCGGGCCCGGTTGAACAGCTCCGACACCCGGCCGGGGAGCGCCCCCAGGACCGATGCGGCGCGGCCGGGCAGCTGGGAGAAGAACCGCACGACGTTGCTCACGGCGCTGCTCACCACGCTCAGCGCCGCGGACGCGAGGCTCCTGAAGACGCCGACCACGGTCGACACGAGGCCACTGATCGCGCTGAGGATGAGGAGCGGGAGGTTGGTGAACAGCGTGACGATCGCGTTCACCAGGTCTGGGACGATCGACCCGCCCACGAGCGTGTCAAACAGGAACTGAAACCCGTCGATGATCAGTTGCACGAAGCTCGTCACCGCAGTGACGATGAACGTCAGGACCTTGGCCAAGCCGGTCAGCGCGGACACGATGCCCTCGATGAGCGGCACGACGCCCTCGATAACGAGCCAGCCGGTGAGGGCCGCAGCGGCCTGGAGCAGCGGCGCCGCGATCTTCACGATCAGGACCGCCAGCGGGGCGAGCGACGCGAGGAGCTCCGCGAGCGGCGGCACCAAGGGGATCACAGCGTCCACGACCGCCTGGAAGGCAGTGACCAGCGGCGGCAGGACGGGGATCAGGGCGTCGACGAGCGCCGTGACAAAGGGGACGAGGGCGGCGACGACTTGAGCGATGGCCTGCGCGAGGATGAGCAGGAGCGGGCCCAGACCCACGATGGCCGTACCGAGTGCCTCGCCGAGCGCGGTCCCCAGTGGGATGACCGCCTTGAGGATCGACTGGAGCGCCGTGGTCAGCTGCGGCAGCACCGGCATGAGCGCGCCGACAAGAGTGGCGATGACCGGGTTCAGGACTTCCAGGACGGCCTGGAAGGCGGGTGCCAGGGCCGCCAGCACGGTGTTCGCCAGCGCGCCGACCAGCGGCAGCAGCGGCGCCAGCCCGGTCAGCAGTCTCCCGATCACCGCGCCGACCGCGGTCAGCACATCACCAGAGGCAAGTTCCTCGAAGGCGTCGGCCAGCACCGTACCGACCGTCGCCAGAGCCGGGGCGATCGACGCCAGAGCCGGGCCCAACGCATTGATCAGGTTGGTCAGGGCCGGGCCGAGCGCGGTGAAGATCGGCGCGAGGGCGGGGGCGATCGCACCGATCTGTGTGAGCAGCGCGGCCAGGATCGGGCCGAGCTGCGCGGCGATCGTGCCGACCGTCGCGAAGAGGTTCCCGAGCGTCTTCTGCCCGCGGTCGGAGTTGACGAACTTGTCGAACTTCTGGGTGATCTTCTCCAGGCGGGCGAGGAATCCAGCCCCTGCTTGCTCCCCGGCCTCGAAGACGCCGCTGATGATGGAGCGGACGTTGGAGATGATCGCGCCGAGCTGCCGGAAGACGCCCACCGCGGCGCCGACGGCGGCCACCGCCCGCCCGGACTTCGCTGCGTTCTCGAGGAAGCGGCCGAGCCGCTTACCCACGTCTTCGATCTTGCTGCCCAGCTGCTCACCGAAGGCCTCGCTGACGCTGCCAGCCACGCGCACGAAGCCCCCCACCACGGGCCGCAGGGCGGCGGCCAGGCCCTTCGTTGCCTCCTCGGTGCCGGTGAGGATGTTCTTGACCGCGGCGACGCCCCGCGCGGACTGCAGGAAGTTCCCGACGCGGGCCGCGGCCGTGCCGAAGTTGGCTGCGATCTTCGACAGGCCCTTTTCCAGCGGGCCGCCAAGGGCACTCGCAAGGTCTGTGATCTGCCCCTCGATCTTGCCGAAGAAGCTGTCCTGCACCGAGTTGCGCAGGTCCTCGAATGCCGGCTTCAGCCCCCGGAGCTCCCGCGCCGCTGCTCGGGCCTTGGGCGAGAGCCCTTCGAGGCTCTTCTCGAACGCCTTCGCGCTCCCCGTGAGCGCGGCGGAGAAGGCCTCGCTGACGCCCGACAGCGCGAGCTTCAGCGCGCCCATCGCGGCGACGGTCGTCAGGATCGCCGCGGGAAAGGCGGCGACGATCCCGGCCGCGGGGGTGACGGCGGCGATGAACGCGCCGACCCCGGCTGCGGCGTTCGCAGCTGCGATACCGACGGCCCCGAAGGCGAGCAGCCCGCCCAGCGCCTTCACGACGCCACCGGCGACGCTCTTGACCCGCGACAGCGAGCGGGTGAGCCGGTTGGCGTCGACGTTGGGGTTGACGTTGACCGTGACGTCGGGCGGGCGGTGCGCGCGGATCCGGGCGTCGAAGCCGTCCAGGTCCGGGACGACACGGACGGAGAGCTCGACCCCGGCGAGTGCGGCGCGGAGCCGCTCCACGAAGCCTTCCAGGTCCGGGACGACCGGGACGTCGATGCTGTCCAGGCTTCGAAGCCCGGCGAGGAGGGCGCTGTCGAAACGGTCCAGGTTGGGGACGACCCGGACCTCGATCTCGCCGAGGCCCCGCAGCCCAACCAGGAGGGCGCTCTCGAAACGGTCCAGGTTGGGGACGACCCGGACCTCGATCTCGCCGAGGCCCCGCAACCCGACCAGGAGGGCGCTCTCGAAACGGTCGAGATCCGGGACCACCGGCACCTCGACCGAGCGCAGGTCCGGCAGCCCCGCCCGGAGAGCGACCTCGAAACGGTCCAGGTCCGGGACCACCGGCACCTCGACCGAGCCCAAGCCCAGCAGCCCGAGTGCGAGAGCGCTCTCGAAACGGTCGAAGTCCGGGACTACCGGCACCTCGACGTCGCCGAAGCCCTGCAGCTCAGCGCGGAGAGCGCTCTCGAAACGGTCGAGGTCCGGCAGGACCGGCACCTCAACGGCGCCCAGGCCCCGCAGGCCGGTGACGAGGTCACTCTCGAAACGGTCCAGGTCCGGGACGACCGGGACCGCGACGGCCTCCAGCTCCCGCAGCTGGCTGGCCAGCCGGGTGCGGAAGTCCGCGGTGTCCGGGCTGACGCGGACGGAGAAGTCCCCGCGCAGGGCCCGGGTGATGTTCCGGCGTAGCTGCTGTCCGAGGTTGCGGGTCGCCCGCTCAAGCGACCGCTGGATGCGCCGCCCGATCGCGCGCGCCTCGCCGTCTACGGCGCTGTCGTCGAGGACGATCCGTACGCGGCCGGTCCCGTAGTCCTCTTCCTCGGCCATCGGGCAACCTCACGAAGCGTTCGGTTGCCCGGCCCAGAACCAGCGGCGATCTCAGGTTATCCGCTGGCCGCCCGACGGAGCTTGGCGTCCTCCGCCGCCGCCATGGAGATCAGCTGCTGCGCCTCATGAGGCGCCATGGCCCCGGCCGCGGTACGCCCTTGGCGGGCGCGCTCGCCCTTCGGCGGGGCGTACAGGCGCGCCCGGTTGCGCTCCCGCGCCTTGTCGTCCTCGGCGGACTGGTCCAGGGCGGCCTCGGCGGCCGACAGCATGGTGTTCAGCGACCACGTGCGCGGGTCGACGCCTTGGAGGGCGAGGTGGCCGGTCCACGTGTCCCAGGACTCGGCGATGCTGGCGAGGAGCCGCTGGACCGTGTAGTAGGGCGCTTCTTGTTCACCCCGCCCCCGTAGACCTCCATCAGGAACTCAACGAGTTCGATCATGATGCGGTCAGGGAGCGGCATCTTGTCGAAGACGGGGACCGACTCGGGCAGCATCAGCTCCTTGATGAAGCCTCGGAGCGCTGCCAGGACCTCCCGCATCTGACGCGGATCCGCTTTCGCCAGGTCCGTCCCGACCTGCTTCTGCGTCGAGACCAGCCGCTCGTACACGTCGAGGAACTCAGAGCCTGCGACCTCGGGCTGGAAGCGGAGTTCGATGTCACCGATGACCGCGACGTGAGGCTCGGTGTTCACGGAAAACGTTCTGGTGGCCATGGGCGAGTCGCCCCCTTCAGGGGTTGCGCAAACGCCCGGCCCACAACCAGCAGCGTGCGAGGGAACAGAGTAGCGGCGGCGGCTACCGACCTCCTGCCGGCATGAGAGCCCCGCGGCAGCCTCCGGGGCTCTGGGCTACCTGCCGGTCACCGGCCGAGCCGCAGGGCGATCCCGAGGAAGTTGTGCGCCCGGGTGCCGGGGTGGCGTACGAGCTTGGCGAAGACGATCTCCCCGCCGACGTCGAACCGCAGAGCCTTCCGCCTGCGCGGCCGGATGAGGTGCGGCCGCGTCCCGTCGAGGATGTACCGGCTCGCCGGATGGTTGGAGATCACGAACCCGACCAGGCCGCTAGGGCCCTCGCGGACGTCGGTGGTGATGCGGGAGGCGACGCTGCCGTGAGGGGCGGCCTCCTGGCGGGCGAGGGCGGCCACCCGTTCCGTGCGGGCCCGCAGCCTGCGCTCTGCAAGGCCGCCTCGCCGCCTCAACATCCTCTGAAGGCGTGACGGGTCGACCTGCACCTCGACGTGCATCCCAGCCCCTCTACATCTCGATGAGGGCGAGCAGCTGCGGGTCGTGCGGGTCGCGCACCTCTCCCAATTCGACCCTCCTGGCTTCGAAGTGGCCGTTATGGCTCCTGGCCACCATCACCTTCAGGTCGCCCCACTCGGTCTGGATCTCGGTGAGGGTGGACACGAGCTCGCTGATCCTCATGATTCCTCCGGGCATGCGCAGTTCGGGAGGGCGATGGTGACACGCTGCTCGACACCGACGCACTGGCCTTCCGGCCCCAGGACGGTCAGCTGGCCGAGGGTGTACCGGTAGCGGCGGGACGGCGGCCCGGTCTGCGGGAAGCAGCACACGAGGGCGTTGTGCACGCTGGTGGCGTCCACGTGCAGCACGCGCGCTGCGGCGGCCAGCTGCTCGCAGGTGGGCGGACATCCCTCCTCGTCGGAGGACGGGGCGCAGCGCAGCAGGGTGACGACCAGCTCGGCGGACATCGTCGGCGCCGGGCAGGAGCGGGCGCCGAGGATGGTCGGGGTGCGGGCGCCGCCGAGGTCGGGCGCCGTCAGGATGCGGGCGAGGGACACGGTGAGCTGTCCACCGGCCCCGTCCTGGGGATTGCCGCACGGGTCCTCACAGGAGTCCCAGGCCGGGGTGCCGGGAACGAGGCAGGCGCGGCAGGGACAGCCCGGCTGCCCCTCGACGAGCGCCGCGGTGTCGTTGAGGGTCTGGCAGACACAGCCGAGGAGGGTCTCGGCGAGGGCGTCGATGGCCAGGGGCGGGAGGGCCATCAGCGCACCAGCCGGGGCCGGGGGAAGTCGGGCGAGTAGACGCGCGAGGGCGACGCGAGCCGGTGCGGGTTGACGGTGACCAGCCACAGGTCGACGTCAGGGATGCCGGTCCGGCCCTCGCTGTAGACCAGGGTGGGGTCGGCGAACTCGTACTCCGTGCCCTGCCGGTTGAGGCGGGTCAGGTTCCGGTTGGCCTTGCAGCCGCAGGCGCCTGTGCCGCAGCCCTTGATGAGGTGGCAGGTGAGCGCGCTGACGGCGGCGACCGCGGCCTCGTCGAGGGGCAGGCCGGTGCGGTAGGTGACCGTGAGGGTGTCCTCCTCGCCCTCGGCCGCGGCCATGTCCTGGCAGTCCGGCCAGCATTCACCGTCAGTGCGCAGCAGCGTCCCCGAGCCGTCGACGCGGTACGCGGTGTCGGGCAGCGTCTCGGGCCCCTCCTGCACCGACACGATGTCGTACACCGGCCCGTCGAGCCGGATCTCGCACAGCTCCTCACAGGAGCAGTCGCCCCGGCACCCGCACACCGACGCGTTCCGCCACACGCCGTCGCTCAGGTACGGGATCCACGGGCCGACCGCGCCCCAGTACGGGGTGAGCCACGGCAGGGCCTCCAGGCACTGTCTGCGGCACGGCCGGACGGTCACGGGGCACGACGGGCCGAGCCGCCTGCCGGACAGCCGGAACAGGAGGATCGAGGCCACCTTCTGCCAGCGCTCGATGGTCTCCGGGCTCGTGTCGTCGGACAGGTCGCAGCAGGTGAGGTCGATGGGCCACGGGTCGCACACATCGGTCTGTAGGGGCATCAGCGTCCGCCTCGTTCGTACCGGCAGGCCAGGGGGAAGGCGGCCCGGATGAGGTTGCCGACGCGGCCGTTGGCGAAGCTGTCGGGCATGGTCGACAGGAACGCGCTCTCCTCGCCGAAGCCGCGCGGGCCCCGGTGGAGGATCTTGACGTCCTCGATCTGCTCGCCGCCGATCCCGGCGAGGACGCCGTAGGCCGTGCGCTTGTGGAGCACGTCCAGGTGGTGGCCGATGTCGAGGGCCTTGAGCATCCCCGTCTTCGTCACCGGCAGCGGCACGTGGAGCTCGTAGCTGACCGGGTCGTCGTGCCCGTGTTCGCGCAGCAGGTCGCGCGTCTCGCGCATCCCCCGCAGGTACGGGCCGGAGCCGCGGGCCACGTAGTGCTGCTCCACCTCCCGGACCGGGCCGCGGTGCAGGGCGGGCATGCCGGCGGGCAGCGGCTGCATGACGAAGAAGTCGTCGTTGCACAGCAGGAAGTTCTCCGCGACGTCCGGGTGCTCGCAGGCCGCCCGAACGGCCGCCGTGGTGTTCGCGTACTTCGTGCCTCGCTGCTCCAGCGGGATGTGGCGGACGTCGGCCACCCAGTGGGGGAGGTGGCCGACGATCCACACCTGCCGGTGAGGCAGGTTCGAGGACCAGGAGCGCAGCGCAAACCGAAGCTGCTGGTTCACAGCGCCCGGCCGCACCGGCACGACGATGTCGGGCAGCTCCTGGTGGCCCATCAGGACGCCAGGCAGACGCCGCCCGTGACGTCCACGTAGTCGCAGCCCGGTGTCGGTGGGGCGATCTGCGTCTGGATGACCCGCCGGTGGCAGGTGTTTCCCAGCGGCGTCAGGAGCGGCCCCGGCGTCAGCGCGGCGTCCTGCTCCAGGACGTCGTAGGGGCCGATGCCCCAGCCGCCGCCGCTGCGTGTGGCGCCCTGGAGGACGAGCGTCACGGCCTCGGAGCCTGCCTCCAGGTCACCCAGAACGCCGTTGGTGATCCACGGCAGCAGCATGTAGATCCACTTGCCCTCGTTCAGGCCGCTGGCGTCACAGATGTCGTCGCCCAGGATCGGCGCCCACAGCTCCAGCGCGAAGCCGATGTTGCACTGTACGGAGCAGTCGTCGTGTCCGATCGGCTGTCCGTCGAAGCCGAAGACGACCGGGTTGCCCGTGGTGATCTCCACGAACTCCGGGCTGACGGAGAAGAAGTTGACCTCGACCTCGTAGCCGCGGAAGGACGGGCAGCCCCTCTTGAAGCCGCAGACCTTGCCGTTGGCTGCCTTGTACTCGATGTCCTCGCCCTCCTCCACGTCGGGCGACATGGAGACGCTGGCAAGGCATTCGAGGACGAACGCGTTGTCGGCACCGCAGACGGGGCGACCGCAGGAGTCAACGCGGGTGACGCGGATGTTCTCGACGTTGGAGATGAGCGGGCAGCTCATGCCGGGTACCTCCCTTTGATCAGGAGGCCCGGCCCACAACCAGCGGCTGCCGACCAGCATAGCCGCGCAGCCCGGGGTAGCTGGGTGTGCTGGGGAAGGCGCCGCGCAGCCGGGGCGGCAGGTCAGCGGGCGTCACCACGCCCCGCCCCCAGTCGATGCCCGTGGCCGCCTCACCGTCTCCGATCCGCCACGCCGCGCGCCGCCCCTCGCCGTTGCCGTGGTCCAAGAGCGAGGGGTTCTCGGGACCGGTACGGTGCTCGACCAGCGAGGGCATCGTGTAGTAGCAGGCCATGCGGATGCTGTTGAAGTACCAGGCGATGCGGTGGTCGTAGTTGGTGATCTGCGGGTGAGTGTCGCCGAAAGCCACCACGGCCGGGACAGTGCTGGTCGGCAGGATCACGGCCTGCCCCCACCACGGGCCCTCGAAGGCGGCGAACGCCGCCTTGCGCTGGGCGGCCTCGACCACGTGCCCCATGGAGAACCTGGGGGCGGTGCGGGTGCGGCCCATGTAGAGCGCCACGGGGTGCCCGGCAGGCACGTGGGCCAGGAGCTCCGTGCACCCGGCGAGCAGGTCGCGGCAGGGCTGTACGTCGTCCTGGATGACGAGGTGGTGGGTGGCCTCGGGGTCGTGCGCGAGGAGCGCGCGGCGGCCCGTGTCCCAGCGGTCGTTGTGCCGGTCCCACACCACCCGGGCGGGGCCGTCGAGGTCGTCCTCCAGCTGGTGCACGAAGTGCTGCCGCGAGGGGTGCGCCATGATCGCGGCACTGAGGCGCACCTGGCCATGCTCGGTGGGGGCGTAGCCGTAGGTAGGGGTGATCGCGTACCGGCCGAACCGGGCGTAGCGGAGCGGGGCGAGGAGCGCATCGACGTCAGGGAGCCGGTCGGCTGCGGTCTCGACGTACAGGACGGGCCGGTCGCGGCGGATCGTATTGAGGGCGCCGCGGAGGACGTCGAGCTCTCCGCCTTCCACGTCGATCTTGATCAGGCCTACGTCCGTCAGGCCGAGGCTGTCGATGGTGAGGACCCGTACGTCCCCGGACGGGTCGGCGGCTGCGCGGGCCATCCCCGTGTTGCCGGCAGGGCCTGCCTGCATGACGGCTCTGCCGTTCTCGGCTCCGGCAGCGGCGCAGATCACGTCGACCTGCTCGCCGAGCCGCGACAGGAAGACGTTGCGGAGCAGCTGCGCGCGCGCCTGCGGGCTGGGTTCGAGGGCGACCACGTGCAGCCCGCAGACAGCGGCGAGCCACGAGGTGTGGTTGCCGATGTGGGCGCCGACGTCGACCGCGGTCCGGCCGCGGCGTACGCGGTGGCGCAGGTCCTCCAGGAGGTCGCGCTCGTACCAGTCGCGGCCGCGGGCGATGCGGGCGCCGATGTGGTCGCCCGGGTCGACGTCGAGCTGCACGGTGGCTCCGTGCGCGGCCAGCGGGACACGGATCATGGCGCCTCTCCACGGTGCTTGCGGCGGTTGTGCCAGTGATGGACGGCGTAGCAGTGCGCGGGCCACGGCGGCCGCGCCTTCAGGCTGTCGAGCTCGCTCCACAGGTATGGGTAGAAGAGGCGGGACGGGAGCACGGCCAGCTCCCCGGGGTGCTCGCGGTACGCGGTGGTGAGGTAGGCGGGGCCGGTGGAGATGGCGGGCCGTGCGCCCTTGTGCCGGGCCGCGGACGCCTCCAGGTCGGTGATCAACCGGCCGATGAACCGATGGCTCCGGGCGGCGCCCATCAGGCCGTTGGCGATGCGCCTGCCGTCGGTCTCCCACGCCGCGAACGCGTCGATGCCGTCCAGGAGCGGTGTGATGGGCTGCAGGCACTCGAAGTCCGCGTCGACGTAGACGCCGCCGTACTGCCACAGCAGCTCGTAGCGCAGGACGTCAGCGCGGAACTGGCCGACCATGGACGCGGGCGCGTAGTCGGCGGCCTGGTCGTAGAGGTGCTGGTTGTACATGGGCGGAAGGTTGTCGTCGGTCCACACCCGCATCTCCCAGTCGGGATGCGCGCTGGCCCAGGTGTCCCGGTAGGCCTCGAACCGGGCCGGGACCGGTGAGCCGATCCAGATCCAGTGGATGAGGCGCGGGATGGCCGCCGTCACGGGCCGCTCACACCCCCTGGCCGGGCTCGATCGCGAGCAGGTGGACGGTCGCCCCCGCGAGGGGCTGTGGGACCTGGAGCACGCTGACGCCGAGGAGCACGACGCCCGGGGACTGGCGGACGTTCACCGTGCACGACGACGCCGACAGCGCCGTGACCCGGGCCTCCGTGGCGTTGGTGTTCGTCGTGGCCAGGCCGACGCTTACGACCGGAACCGCCGCGAACGCCGGGCTGAAGGTGAACGCGGCGTTCCCGGACGCGTCGGAGACGGCCGTGGCGGCGAACACCCGGCGGGCTGCGGTCGGCGCGACGATCCATGTCGACCCGTCCGACTGCACGCGGCGCGAGCGGCCGCGCAGGATGCTGAGGGAGGCGGCGAGGACACCGTCGATGGTGAAGGGGCTCGCTGGCCCGGAGGCCGTCCATACGGCCGTGGCGCTGCCTGTGTTCGTCAGGTCGTGCGTGCGGAACGGGACCGTTGCCGGGTCCGGGAGGGACTCGGCAACGGAGGCCGTCTCGATGGCGAGCGAGTCTGTGCTGTGGAGCGGCATCGTGTTTCCCCGAAACGAGATCAGTGACAGATGTTGATCAGACGCCTAGGACGTCGTCGAACGCCTTGTTGAGCAGCCGGTTTACGTTGGCGGCGTTGAGGGTTCGGGTGAACGCGCCCTCGATGATCGTGTTCTGATGGCCGAACGCGCCGAGGTTGACGACCGCCCCGCCGGAGAAGCGGCAGTCCGTCACCAGGGCGACGCCCGCCGGGCCGGTCACGTCGGTACCTGCGGTGATCTCCGTCGCCTGCATGACCACGGCCCCCGGCCCTCCGGACCCGACCGGGTCGGTCAGTGCCAGCGAGGACAGTCCGGTGACCCGTACGGAGTTCATCAGCGTCTGCGACCCGCCCGGGTCCGCCGCCCCGTTGAAGGTGACACAGTTCCCCTGCCCCTCGACGTAGCTGTTCAGGACGCTGTCCGCCCCTGTGCCCCCGGTGCGGTTCTGCTGCACGGTGCCGCTCTGGAGCGTGGACGACTGGACCGTGAGTCCACGGGTCGCGGAGGCCGAGTTGGCGGCGGACCCTCCGATCAGGTAACTGTCCTGCACGGTGACTGCCCCGGGCCCGTTCTGCGTGAGCACGGTGCCGATAGACTGGAGGACGGAGTTCGAGACGGAGAGCGCGCCCGAGGTCGCCCCGGCCGCCTGGGTGACCACCCCGTTCAACGTGGTGCCCGCGGCAATACTGAGGTTCGCCGTGGCCGCCGGATCGCGGACGACCCTGCCCCCGGGGAACTCCGAATCGTTGAGGGCGACGACTCCCCCAGTCCCGTGCAGGGTGAACTGCTGCGCCGTGCGGTTCGCGGTCACGCGGCAGTTGTCGATGGTCCGGGTGCCTGCCCCGTCGAACTCCGCATCGGTCGGCTGGGTGCTATGGCCCTCGAATGTGGAACCGCTGATGGAGACGTTGGAGGTGTTCGTAGCCGCGATGTCCAGGACGTACCCGTCGCGGAACGTCGAGGTACTGATGAACCGGGTACCCGCCCCGCCCGCGTTGTCCCGGATCACGGCGCCGCCGACGATCGTGTTGTTGGTCATGGACCGGGCTGCCCCGGCCGAGGACCCGAGGGTGACGGTGTTGACCGTGGACCCGCCGTCGATCGTGTTGCCGGAGATCGTCCAGTTGCCGGAGTTGTCCAGCGTGGTCCGGCGCAGAGTGTTGTTCAGCGCCGGGGCGGTGGCCACGTCCCACCCGGGTAGCGTGACGTTCTCGGCTCGGTTGTCCCGGAAGGTGGTCGAGCCCCGGTGCCAGGGCCACTGGGTGTGAACGGTCGGCGCGTCCGCGTCGGTGTCCACGGCCGTGTTGCCGAAGGCGTCCGTCAGGCGGGTGATGGACCCGGCCGTACCGAGGTCGATGTCGAAAGTCCCCACCCACGCGGAGTCATCGAAGGCGGTGTGCACCCGCGCCGCCGTGCCGAACTCGGACGGGCCGGTCGGGTTCAGCTCGATCTCAGTCGCCGACGTGTTCCCGGCCGTGCCGATCGTCGGGCCGTCGGTGATGACGATGACGCAATCCTCGTCGAGCGTCCCGGCCGCCCGGAGTGCCAGTGCCTGCGCCCGGGTCATCCTCGTCGGGTACGGGCACGGAGGAGCAGCGGGCGGGGTGTATGCCCCCGAAGTGGACATTGTCGCGTCCTCCTAGACGGTCTGGAAGTCGAGCCGGAAGCGGATGGGCGCGGCGTTGGAGACGTTGCCGAAGTGGACGCCCAGGTTGGCCCCGCCGGTCATGCGGATCGTCCCTGCTGCGCTCCCGGCGGCCGGGCCGGACAGGTACGTCAGGACGGCACGGTGGCCGCCTCCGAACGCGTTGGAGACACGGACGTCCCCGACTGCCATGTCCGTGTTGTTCGTCGGCCAGGTGATGGTGCCGAACGTCGGGGAGGAGAACTGCATGAAGACGCCGCCGGACTGGGCGCCGACCGGCTCGTCGTACTCCATGACGACGCTGGAGGTCGGGGCCCAGTCCATCGTGGGGGCGCCCGTGGTCGGGTCGTAGCAGGTCCCGTTGAACGTCCAGCCGGTGAAGGCGGACGGTGCCGGGACGACGTTGCACAGGTTCTCGCCGAGGCCGCCCGGATCGTCGCCGAAGGCCGCGCCCACCAGGTGCAGATCAGGGAGGATGAACGGCTGAGGGCCGTCGCAGCTCACGACCTCACTGTTGGGGACGAGGTTGCCCGCCTCGTCGTACCACTCCAGCGTTCCGTTCCTGCGCCGGCAGGGGAACACCGGCCCGTTGGTGAATGCCTCGACCTGGCGCAGCAGCGGTGACCCTGTGCCCATCACCCCGACGTTCTGCTTGTGGAAGCCGTCGAACCGGACCCGGGCCACGCCGGACACCGGGGGGAAGTTCAGCTCGCGGACGACGGCATTGTTAGTGATCGGCGCGGTGAGGTCCCACGGCGTGGTGTAGAGCGGCGCAAGTCCGGCGTCGAGGAGCGTGACGGTGATCAGGCCGAAGCCGTCCTGATCGGTCAGGACGCCGCCGCCGCCGTTGTGCCAGCGGAGTCGGACGAGGTTGTCGACGGGGGCCGCGAACAGGTAGTCGAAGCCGGTCGTGGGGTTGGCGACGAGCTGTGCTTCGGTGACCGGCGGGGAGAACCCGGACAGATCGGCGCCCGCTGTCCCGTCGATGGTGGACGCGAGGTTGGTGATGGGCAGGCCAGCCGGGTTCGCCGAGATCTGGACGGCGGAGAACGGCACCTCCCCGGGCGCGCAGCGCGTGGGCCCGGCGATCGGACAGCAGTTGCACGGTACGGGCATGGCTCTCCTTCCGCACAGGCGGGGCGCCCGCATGCGCCCCGCCTGTGCACCGTGCTAGCGCTGGGTCCAGTTGGCGACGACCGTTGAGCCGACCTGTGGCGTGACGCTCTGGGGGCCGGTCAGCTGGTTGTCGTCTTCCGCGTTCCAGGTGAGCGTGAGCCCGGCTGGGAGGCCCGTCACGACCGTGCCGTCGGCGTCGACCAGATCCCACAGGCCGAGCGTGCCGGTGACGGTGAGGCTAGTCAGCGTCCCCGTCACGTCCCCGCCCGGCGTCCACGGCGTGCCGTTGGTCAGGACGCGGGCCTGAGCGGTCAGCGTCCGCACGGTGTCGTCGTCCGAGCACGGCACGATGTTCGCCGCGAGGACCGTGGCGCCGGACACGGAGTCGATCAGGGTGATGGTGCCGTTGACGGCCCGGATCGCCGTGTACCGGCCGCTGCCGGTGTTGGTGCAGCCCTCCCCGACGACGTTGGGGCAGCAGTCGGAGCACACCCCGACCGTCCCGACGGGGGCGAACGCGGCGCCCGCGAGAGTCGTGTTCGTGGTGGAGATCAGCGCCCCGGTAGCCGAGTTGAACCGGAACAGCCTGATGAAGGCGGTGCCGTTGCTGTCGCAGAGCACCTCCTCCACAAAGTCGGTGTCCGACTGGACGGTCTGAGCGCAGACCCCTACCGCCCCCGTGGGCACGAACGGGGCGCCCGCGAGGGTGGTGTCCGTGAACCCGGCGACCGCGCCCGCCGTGGTGTACGTGTAGGTGCGGATGAACCGGTTCGGGACGGCAGCCGAGTCACACAGGATGACCGACTCGCTGTCACGCCCCTCGCACGGCACGAAGGTGAGGCCGGGCTCGGCGGGGTTGACCGGCGTCTGATGCTGGTCGAACAAGATCCAGCCGGGCGCAGGCAGGGAGTCATCGTGCCGGATGGTGCCGGTGTGGACCTGGTCGCCAGTGCTGTTCTGCGTCCAGCAGACGACCTCCCGGTCCCGGTCGAGCGGGGCGCAGGTGCCGACGGTGCCGACTGGCGTGTACGAAACTCCGGCGAGCGTGAAATCACGGAAGGAGTTGACCTGCGCCTGGTTGGTCGCGTCGAGGCTCTGGACGTACTTCCGTAGGAACGGCCCGTTGTCGTCACAGAGGATCTCATCGGCCAGGTAGCGGCTCGTGGTGCACGCGCCGGGGGTCCAGGTGTCGGGGGCGATCGGAGCGCCGTCAGTGCCCACGAACAGCGTTTGGAGGGTGCCGCCGGACGGGTCGGTGACCATGACCCGGATCGCGTTCTGCGGGATCCCGCCGACCGTCGCACAGACGATGTCCGAGGTCAGCATGTTGGACAGCGTGGAGCTGGCCCCGCCGTCGCCACCGCTGTCCGGGAGACAGCAAGACGGCGACGGGACCTGCGCCCAGAACTCGGCGTTCGTCAGCGACTCGCCCGTGTCCGTCTTCTGCCAGCCGACGACCGTCCCGCCCGCACACTGCGGCTGCCAGTACGAGCACGTGGTGTTCGTGGTCGTCTCGTCGACCGTGACCACGCAGGTGTCGTCATCCGTGGTCGCGGTCGCGCGCAGATCCGGCCTGTCGATGAAAGCCCTCATGTCAGTGAACAGGCCGCCGCGGGCGCCACCCGCAGGGTTGTTCGTGGACAGGGCCAGCGTGTAGGTGCTGCCGCCGTTCAGCGGGATCGTCTGGGAGAACTGGGTCCACGGGTTCGGGCCGCCCGAGGACGTGACCGACGGCGGGTTGCTGATGTCATCGATCAGGTCGCCGTTCTGGGCGTCGTTCGTGTCGCCGTTGTCCAGCGTGATCCGGTGCTGCTCGCCGTTGTCGCGGGCGCCGTGGACAACGCGGATGATGAAGTTGCCCGACGCGGGCGCAACGAAGGTCTGCCAGATGGTGGAGCGGCCACCGGGCGGCGGGCCGTCCGAAGTGATCTCCTGCACCGGAGTTCCACGCGGGGTCGGCGTAGTGTTCTGGGCGTTCGAGACGTCCTGACCCCAGATCTCGAAGGTACGCCCGACGTCATTGGTCTCCCAGCCGCGGTTCGCGACGCTCGTACAGAGGACGTCACCGGCGGGCGGGTTCCCGGGGAACGGCCCGGGGTCGTCCTGCCGCGACAGGAGATGGAAGCCATAGTTGCCCTGGGACACGGGCGGATTGAGCGGGGGGAACTCGTTGTAGGCGGGGTTCTGGATGAGGTCCTGGCCGCCGTTGTAGACGAGTTCGATCAGGTCCGGGGGATCCTCGTCCAGCCGGATGCACTCGATATGCACGGTCATCGGCTGAGCCGCACCGCACACCTGGGGTACGCCCGCGTTCGGGTTCGTGATGGTGACCGTGGCCGCCGCAGGAACCCGCCCCTCCATGAAGGTGGTCAGGTTCTGCCGGAAAGTCTCACCGTCCGGGTCGTCGACCTCCCAGGTGATCCCGGCCGCGTGGCTGACGGCGTCGACCTGGAGGGACTGCACCGCGAAGCCAGGGTTGATCGGCAGGGTGATGTCGTACTGGCGGCCCGGGTGGTCGACCGGGCCCGTGGTGGTCGACGTCTGGCAGAACTGCATGGGCGGCAGGCACGCCGCGTCCGGGCACGGCTGGAGGGTGCCCTGCGCCACATACGGGGCACCGGTCGTTGGGTCCACGAACGTGGGCGCACCGGTCGGGTTGCCCTCGCTGTCGTACTCGTACACCGCCAGGGCGGTGCCGAGGAGGTTGCCCTCCGCGTCGAGGTCGCACAGCACGAACTGCTCGACGTCGACCGCGTCCGCCCCGGCGCCCGCGTCGCAGGGCTGCGGGTCGAAGGGCGACGGGCCGGGCAGCGCGGCGGTGGTGAACGAGCACTCCGTGGACGACTCGACGACCGTGTCCCCGGCGTCACGGACCTCGGTGCGGAAGTAGTACGTCGTCGCCGGGGCCAACCCCGTGTACGTGTGGATCACTGGCTGGTTCGTGGCGCCCGTGCCCGCTGCGGCCGGGGAGAGGGTGGTGTACGGGCCGCCGGGGGCCGTGCCGAGCGCGAGGAGGATCGTGTGGTCCGCGGGCACGCCGTCGGCAGTGCTGGCAACGCGGCCGCTGGTGGTCGTGAACGGGCCGACCGCGCTGCACTCGGGGGTGAAGGCGGTGGCGGCCTCGGTGGTGAACGTGCACTCCTGCGAGACGAGGTACTCACCGCCGCTCTCCGCCTGCTCGGTGAGACGCCCCCGCCAGTAGTAGGTCGTGCCCGCGGCCAGCCCGGTGAACGTGTGCCCTGGGCTCAGGCCGTCCACAGGCTCGGACGGCGAGGCGGTGTAGGGGCCGCCCGGGGTGGTCGCGAGCTCCCAGACGATGGTGTCCTCGTTGCAGGGCGCGGAGATGTTCACCTGGCCTGCCGTGGCGCCGAGGAAGACGTCAGCGCTGGTCTCTCCGGTGGCCCCGCCGCCGCAGACGAAGGCCGGGTAGGCCTCGGTGTGCGCGGGGCTGTCCAGGACCCATTGGTCGACCTGGACGTCGGTGGGGTCGAGGATGGTGACGCGCACGAAGTAGTCGGTGTCCGCGGTCGTGCCGGTGCCCGGGGTCGGGTCGCCGATGCGGACGACCGTGCTCGTGACGCCGCCCACGGTGGTCTCGTTGTCCGGCTGCGGGGTACAGCCCACGCCGAGGTCGGTGAGCGGAGCTGCCGTCCAGGGGCCTACCGCTGTCGGGCCGGTCTCCCAGACGAGCGTGTAGCTTCCCGCCTGTCCGGGGAGCCAGGGCGGGCTGTTGATGTCGTGGGTGAGCGTGGTCCGGAAAGACTGCCGGTCGTGGACCAGGTAACTGAAGCCGCTCAGGTAGCCGTTCGGGGATGGCACGGTCAGTCTCCTTCGGCATGCTTCAGTCGTCTGTGCATGGCCAGGCCGCGGGTGGTGGTGAACGCGCGCCCGCAGTCTCCGCACCAGGGCGCGCCGGGGTCAGGGCTTGGGTCGCTTGAGTCGCTGGCCGGGGGCGTCTCGTCCACGGGAGCGTCCTCCAGCGGGGCGAAGTCCGGCGGGGGCAGCGGGACCGCATCGGGCCCGTACGCCTCGTCCGGGACGGCGGGGAGCGGCTGCCCGCGCTTCCCGGTCAGTGCCGGCAGTTCGGGCGGCTGCCAGGCAGGGGCGGCCGGGGGCGTGACGCCCTGCTCCTGGTCCTCGGCGGGCGACACGTACCGCTGGCCGTCGACGAGGGCGCCGATGAGGAGTTCCTCGTCCGCCTGCGCGAACAGCGCGGCGGGGACGGCGAAGGTGTTCGGGGAGACGGTGCGGATCTTCGGCGTCTGGGCCGTGGCCCACGCGGCGAACTCGCGGCGGCGGCGCGCCGCGGGCTGGACCCGGATGGTGTCCTTCACGTGCTGCCTCCCTCTCATTCCGGGCAGATCCGGACGCGGATGGCGGCGGCCCGGCAGCACGCGATCTCGACGACGAAGGTGCGCTCGGCCAGGGCCAGGCGGTCGTTAGTGCGCGTGAGCACGCTCTGCGCGTCGCTGTCCGGCACCTGTGCGACGGCCTCGCGGCGTACGCGGACGGGGCTCGTCGCGTACAGCCAGGTCTCGCCCGGCTCGGCCACGGTGCAGTCGGGTGGGCCGACGTTGACGGCGTATCCGGCGCCCAGGACAACGCAGTTGCCCGCGAGGGTCTCGGGGGTGCCGTCGACCAGGTGCACGATGTTGCAGCAGCCCAGCAGGGCGCCAGCGCCCACGGGGATGTGGAGCACGCCGCGGCCGCCGTACTCGGTGCCAAGCCAGTTCTCCAGCGCGCCCACACCCTGTGAGATGGACACGGCGCCCGCGGCCGGGGTGAGGTCGTCGCCGATGGAGCACAGGACTTCGCTCATCAGCCACTCTTCGAGGGCGCGCTGCTCGCCCATGCGCAGCGTCTCGCGCGCGTGCTCCACGGCCTCGTCGTACGACCAGCCGATGGTGGAACACTCGGCGCCCGCGTAGACGGTGATGGGCGGCGCCGTGCAGAACCCGGGCCGGTCGAACGTCTTCTCCGCGGGCAGGCCGGGCGATTCGTCGCCGCCGGGGCACCACGTGGTGGTGTGGGCGTCCGCGCAGGACAGGGGCCGCCACTCGGTGCCGAGGAGTTCGTGGGGGTCGGTGACGTCGATGATCTGCGTGCAGCCGCCGAGGAGGCCGTGGGGCAGCGGGTCGCCGGGGACGGCCTCGACGTAGCGGCGGAGTCCGACGCTTGGCATGACCTCACCTCTCGGATTGGGGTGCGGCGGGCCCGGTCAGGTACTCGGGCCCGCCGCGTGCGGGGGTTGAGGCGGGGTCAGGAGGCGGCGCAGGTGAGGAGGGTCTGCGCGCCGGTCTCGCCGCTCGGGCAGACGGGGACGGTGACGAGGCGGGTGTCCACGGACCGGTCGATGATCGTGACGCATTCCTCCGAGAACGCCGCGGTGTAGTCGTTGGTCCGGAACAGCTCCGGGCTGTGGACGACGCCCAGGCTGACCTCGGCGCCGCGGCCGATCTGGATCTGGCCTGCCGGGTAGATGAGGAACTCGATCTCGGTGGGCCAGGCGGTGACGGGGGTCTGGCCGCCGATGTCGCCGGGCACCGCAGGGCCGATGCCGCGCGCCCACTGGATGCGGACGCCGAGCGGGGTGAAGAGGGCCTGTACGTCGGCGACGGTGACCTCGTCGACCCTGACGCCGTTACGGCGCGCCAGGTCCGCCAGGAAGAGATTGCGCGACCACCAGGGGAAGACCACCTCGAGGGCGATGTTGTCGCACAGGCTGTGGCGCTCGATCATGTCGGCGGCCTGGAGGGCGACGGCGTCGAAGACGGCGGAGAGCGCGCCGAAGGTCGTCGGCATGACCACGGGGGTGGCGGAGGCGGCGACCTGCGCGAGGAGGTGCTGCCTCACGCGGATCTCGTGGGCCACCATCGTCAGGTTCAGGTAGAAGCTGACGAGCTCCGGGAAGTGCCGCTGGGTGAGGATGCCGGCCTCGACACAGATGCCGACGGCGTCACAGCGGGACTCGATCGGCTCCTCACACGGGATCTTGTAGCAGGGCTTCTCGTTCCCGGCGATGTCGTCGGCCTCGGTGTGCACCCACGTCATCGCGGCGACGTCGAGGGACGGCGTCTTGAAGTACCTGAGGCCACCACGGGCGAGCTGGATCTCGGGGGCGTCCCAGAGCATGTCGGGGCAGGACACCTCCAGGAAGGTGTACAGCGTCTCGGAGGGGGCGCACCAGCCGCCCGAGGCGACGAGGTCGCCCTTGGGCAGGCGGGCCTGCTGCGCGGCGTGGAGGGCGACGGTGGAGCCCTCCGGCGCCGAGCCGGGGTCGTTGACGACCAGTTCCTCGGGGAACGGATGGTGGTACGACGCCACCAGGCCCGACTTGTGCCCGGACTTCACGATCGAGGAGGCCCGGCGGATGGTGCCCGGGACCAGGTCCTGGAGCGTCATGTCGTCCCCGGCGCGGTAGCCCGGGACGTCGACAGCTGCGGTGATCCGCGGGATGGCAACGGTGCGCTCGGGCGGGAGGACACGCGGCTGCCGCTGACGGACCATGGACAGGTCATAGGTGCGCGAGGGCGCGGCCGCCGCCGTGGCGCTCTCCGGCCTGGCATCGCCTTCACCGGCGGCGGTACTGGCGTCGTCCGGGGCGGCTGCGGTGACCTCGGCGGCCTCCTCCTCGCCGCCGCTGGCGCCGTCGTCTTCCGGGGCGTTCGCCTCCTCCCCGTTGACCTGTGCGGCCAGGGAGTCGATTTCAGCGGCCGCTTCGCGAGCGGCGCTGACGCGGGTCTCCTGCTCCACCTGGATGCGCTGGACACCGGCGGCGAGGGAGCGCATGCGCTCCAGGTCGCCGTCCGTGATGGAGGTCTGGGCGCGCAGGGTGCCGAACTCGGCGCGGGCGGTGGTGAGGAGTTCGTCGAGCTGCTCGTTGCGGAGGCCGCTGAAGTCCTCGGGGACGGTGAACTCGGTGTGCTCGGTGCTCTCGTTCGGCTCGGTCATGAGCGGGTCTCCAGGCGGTGTACGTGGAGGCCCGGCCCAGAACCAGCGGCGTCGAGATGATGTTAGCCCGCCGCGTTGACCTGCGGCGGGACGGAGCATCGGACAGGGTACCGGCCGTCAGGTCTTGGCGGCCGGTGTGGTGTTGCGGTGGACGATGTCGCCGCTCTTGGTGGACTTCACGACACTGCCCGGGTAGCGCCTGCTGACGCTGACCGCGGTCTGCTGGGCGGTGGAGGTGTAGACGGCGCGCCCGCTTCCCTGCGCGGTGACCACCTGGAACTGCTCGCGCTTGTTCTTGTTGCAGCCGCATCCCATCACTGGCCTCCCTCTGCCGGGCCGCCGACGAGCGCGGCGGCGACGTGCTGTGTGTCGGGGTCGATCTGTGCGGCGAGGCGCTCGATCTCCGCGTCCATCTCCGCGCGCGCCGCCTCCCGTTCCTCCAGGGCGGCGCTCAGGTAGTCCAGGAACTCGCCGTCGGTGAGCATCGCGGCGACCACCGCATCGGCTACCTCACGCGCGTCCGGAAACTGTCCGTACTCCGCGTCCGGACTGTGTCCGCCCTGCTCATCGGCCATGCCGGGGGTGGCCGTGGATGTCGTCCGGACAGCATCCGGACTCAGTACGGACGCGTCTGCGGACACGGTCCGGACGTCGTCCTGCTCGGCGGCCGCAGAAGCTGCGAGGGCGAGGTTCGCGCGGTCGACGGCGGCGGCCACGAGGGCCGACGAGTGACCGGGCACCGGCACGGTCAGGACGGCGCGCAGCTCCCAGCCCTTGCCGCGTTCCGCCTGCATCAGGTGGTAGGACGGCTGACAGGCCAGGAACACACGCATGTCCCACTCGCTCAGCCACGGGGCGGCTGCACCGGTGAACCACAGGCCGCCCTCGGACAGGCCGCACGTCACGACCCCGGCCACGGTGCGCGTGTCGTCGAACTGGCAGGCGGCGTCCTCGCACTCGGCGCCGTCCCGCCGGTGGGGCACGTTCATCGTGAAGGCGCCCGCGCGAACCGCGGTGCCGTCGTCGAGGACGAACTTCTGCCGCAGGAAGTGAGTGGTGTCCAGCCCTTCCCTCACCAGCTTCTCGATCGTCAGGTTCTTCCCCGGGTAGCCCGCGTGAGGAACACCGGCCTGGGCGACCCAGCCGAAGACGCGGCCGTCCTTGTAGTGCACGCCGCCTGATCCCGGCGGGAGTTCCTCGGCAGTCGGTGCGGCGAACCAGCGCGCGGGCATCGGGGGCAGGTCGCGCATCGCGGACCAGGCCGACGCCTCCAGCTCGGCGAGCGAGGCCGCCATGCCCTCATCGTCATCGTCCTGGCCGTCGTCCCAGGGGGCGGTGAGCGACGGGTCGTCGTACGCCTCAGCGAGCCGGGCATAGAGCTGTTCGACGCGGGCCCGGATGCTGTCCCGCTCGTCCTCGGGGAGGTCGACGCCGCCCATGGCGCCCTGCAGGACCCCGGCGACGGCGAACACGGCTCGGGCCACGACCTCCAGGCGCTCGCCGTCCCCGGACGGGAAGAGGTCAGCGAAGGGCAGCTTGTAGGCGGCGAGGGTCGTCGCGTCCTTGTCGGGGTCGCGGTAGAGGAAGGCGGCGCCGAGCCGGTCCGCGTCCACCGTGCCATCCTCGCCGGTGGCCCAGGCGAGGATGCGGGAAGCGGCCTGGTCGCCATCCCAGGCGGCATCAGGGTCCTCGTGGACGGGCAGGTCCAGGTCACCCGACGCGGCGGCCGACAGGCCCCGGCAGGCGGCTTGCTGCTCGTCGCTCATGGTGGTGCAGGGTCCGGCGTAGAGGCCGGGGGCAAGGCGGACCAGGCGGCCCGCCTTGGCCGCGCGGGCGAGGTGGGCGCGGGCACTGTTCATGCCGATGCCGACCGCGCCTGACGTCTCGCGGGCGCCGACGGCGACGGGCGAGGTCCGCACGTAGCTGATGACGCGCTCGTGGTCGTCGCCCGACGCGGACAGGGCGGGTGGCGCGGCGGCGGCCGCGGTCTCCTCGGCGGCGTCGAGGACGATGCGGGCCCTGCTGTAGGCGGGCATGGCGACGAGGGTGGCGCCGCGCACGCGCGCCCGGGTGATCCTCATCAGGACGTCCCCGGCGTGCTGGGTGTGGACGACCGTGCCCTGCTCGGGGTCGTCGCGGTCCCCGGCGGCCGCGGTGAGGACGCCCGTCCCGGCGAACGCGGCGGCGAACGCGGCTGAGCTGATCCGGCCGTCGGGGCCGGTGAAGAGCTGGACGTTGTGGCGAGCGCGGGTGAGGGTGCCGCCGTCCGCGGTCCACTCCCCGGCCGTGGCAGCCGAGAGCATGTACGCGCCGTCGGCCAGGCGCAGCACGCTGGCGGAGGGCAGCGACGCGGCGAGGACGAGCACGTCACCGTCGTCGTCGGTCTTGGTGCGGTCGATGACCTCCATGTCGACGTCGTCGAGGTCGACGCTGACGCCCAGGGGAGCGCCCTCTTCGAGGAGGTGGATCGCGTCCTGTCCGGCGGGCCGGGTGGCGTAGAGAACGCCGGTGGCGGGGATGCGGCCGCCCTCCCGGCCCATGGTGTCGATCTGCCCGGCGAGCTCGGCGCCCTCGTGGCCCATGAGCATCTCGTCGGCGTACTGAAGGGGCCAGGGGCCGGGCGCGTCCCAGTAGAGGCTGTCCCGAGCGAAGATCCGGCCGTCGCCGGTCTCCTCGTCTTCGTAGGCGATGGCGGTTTCGTCGGGCGTGGACCAGGCGCGGACCGGTGTGGCGGCCGCTGTGGTGTCGGGCATGGGCTCCTCCCGGGGCGCGAGGGGGATGTCGGTGTGCTCGCCCGCGAAAGCCACGCGCAGGCGGTCGAAGGTGATCGGGCCGGTGCGGGCGACGAGTTCGCCCAGGAGGGCCGGGTCGTCGCTGTAGGCGGCGCAGACGTGGGCCGCCCACGGGGAGTGCTGGACGGGAAGCTCGGGCCGCTCGTGGGTGTCCAGCGCGTAGGTGGCGAGGGCGTGGGCGTAGGCCAGAGTGGGTGTGTCGAGCGGCCGGTCGCGGTCGTCGCCGACGTTCCACACCCACGACGGGGTGTCGCTGGCGGGGTTCCAGTGGGCGGCTCCGAAGGCGAAGGCGTGCAGCGGTGCGCCGAGTTCGGCGGCGGACGCGTGGAGGTTCCCGATCAGCTCGTTGCGCTGGTCCTCGGTCCAGTCGGCGCCCTCGCCGAGGAAGTACAGGGTGAGGTGCAGCTCCTCGGCGGGCTCGCCGCCCTCGATGGCCAGGCGCCGGGCGTCGTCCTCGGTGGGCATGAGGGCGATCATGGCGCCGCTGCGGTGGCTCCCGTCGGCGGCCGCGGTGTGCTCGGCGTCCGCGGGCCGCGCTTTGATAAGTCCGCCCCCGAGGCGATCCTGAGATTCCAAGGCGGCAGCCCGGTGGGCGGTTTGAAGTCGCAGGATGCACCGGCAGTTGACGGTGAGGGCGGCGGGGGCGGTGGGGTCGCCTGGGTAGGCCATGGGGACACCGGCGACGGTGAACGTGTCGTCGAGGAGCCGCACGAAGCCGTCGACGGCATCGTGAGCGTCACGGACGCGGGAGTCGCGGCGGGTGACCCACTGCTTCACCAGGGGCCGCTCAAGGCCGTCGAGCGCGTCCGCCGCCGCGAGGGTGGCGGCGTTCCACACGCGGGCCGCCTCGGTGCGCGCGATGCGCTCCTCCCGGGTCTCCCCCAACTGCGCGCCCTCTGCGTCGAAGACGGCGCGCAGGCGGGCGCGGAGGGCGTCGATGTCCTCGCCCGCGTCGAGGCCGGTCGCGAGCTCCCGGACCGCGGTCTCGGCGAGCCGGTCCCCGACAGCGCGCAGCAGGTGCTCGGTGCTCTCGGCGTACTCGCCGAGGCCGGTGGGCAGGGTGCCGTCGTCGTAGCGGGCGGGGAGGTCCTCGAAGTCGTCGGGCAGCTGCGCGTCGACGCTGTCGGCAGCGGTGCGCGCGGCAGTCTCGCCCGCGCCGAAGAGACGCCGCATCAGGCGGGGGACGTGGCGGGACCACATGCCGGCGATACGGGACACGGAGAAGCGTGCGGCCACCAGCTCGGTCGCGTCAGCCAGCTCGGCGGCGAACTCGGCGGCGACGTCGTCGAGGATCGCGCGCACCTCGGCGGCGACGTCCTCCTCGGCGGCGGCGAGCGCGCCCTCCAGGTCGTCAGCCACGAGCGGCCTCCCTGCTCGGTGCCGGTGCCCGGTCGGGCGCCGGGGACTCGTCGTTGGCCTCGTTGTCGCGCAGCCGCCAGGCGAGGAGCTCCTCCCACACTTCGCGGCCCGGGCAGCGCGAGCACCAGCCGTGCACGCGGTGCCCGGCGCGGGAGTGGCCAGGCGGTGCCACGTACTCCTTGGGCGGTCCCTCGGGTGCGGGCTCTTCGTCATCGGGGGTGTCGGGCACGGGGGCTTCCCTCCTGGGTGCCGGTACTGTGCCGGGCGCCTGGGACTCGTGAGGGAGCCGCCACGCCTCCCAGTGGCTGGAGTCGTCCGTGCTGAAGAGGATTTCGGCGGGGATGTCCCCGGCGGCGGCGAACAGGGCCCTGTAGTACTCGTCAGGGAAGCAGCTCACGGGCTGCCTCCGGTGGCGCTGGGACGGGCGGTGCACTTCACGACGGGGCCGACGTAGACGCGCGGGTTGTCGTACGAGATCACCTGTCCGTCCTCCGCAGTGAGGGTGAGGCTGGCGGGATGGAGTCTCAGCAGCTCGACAGCGACGAGGCCGCCGCACTCGGTGCAGAGGCTGGCGTGATGGCGACTGTCAGGCACGTCGTCCCTCCTGGCGAACCTCGGGGTCTTCGCAGATCTGGCAGACGCCCCAGGTGCCGAGGGCGGTGACGCCGTCCGGGGTGAGGAGCTGCGCGTCACCGGTGGTCTTGGTCCACGCCTTGCATGTGGCGCACCACTCGGCGCGCACGCCGCCGATCTGCACGGTGAAGTCGTCGGGCGGATCGGGGCGGCTCATGCGGCCTCCCGCGCGGCCGTGCAGGGGTGGAGGGCGCTGGGGACCAGGTCGTAGGAGTGCTCGACCCCGGCGGTGATGAGCTCCCGGGCGTAGGTGTCCAGGGCTGCGGTGAGACAGTCCGGGTCGACGCCGTAGCGGTCGGCGACCTCGGGCAGGCGCGCCCATGCGCCGTCGAGGAGACGCCACCGGTCGACCTCGTCCTGCTCGATGATGAGGATCGTGTGGAGCTGCGCGGGCTGGAGCTCGCGGGCGCGGGCGCGTTCGGAGCGCGGGCATGCCGGCGTGCGGCGCAGCTTCTCCCCTGCGGCGGACAGGGCGGCCCAGATCAGGCCGTCCGCTGCGGCCAGGAGCGCCGGGTCGATGGGCGGGGCGTAGGCGAGGGATGCGGGCAGGGTGTCGGGTTCGCTGTTCGTCTCGTCCACGGGCAGGTCCACCTCCGGCGTGCTGGTGTCGTCGTCCTGGGGTTCGGTGCGTGCCTTCGGGCGCTTCGGGGGCGTGTCGGGGGCGTCGGCGTCGTCGAAGCCGGTCTCGCGCCGGGCCGCCGTGTCGGAGATCAGGCCCCGGTCCCATGTCTCCAGGGCGACCTGGCTGCGGTTGCTGCGTACGCGCAGGGGGGCGGTGTCGTACCAGACGAGCCACCGGTGCCAGTCGGGGACGCGCTCGGCCTGGAGGAGGGGGCGCAGCCACTGCAGGGTGAGGGCGTGGGCGACCGTGGCGAGCTTGGGCTCGATGCCGAGGCTGATCGCCTCCTCGGTGAGCTGCCACGCGCCCCAGTGGTTGATGTCGCCCATGCCGAGGAGGATCTCGGCGGGCATCTCCAGGCCGGTGGCGTAGCGGCGGATCGCCTCCTCGCGGAGCTTGATCGCGAGCTCGTCGAATTCGGACTCGAAGGTGATCAGCTTGAAGCTCGCGATCGAGTCGGACGGGACTTCGAGGACGATGGGGATGGTGGCGGCGGCGCTGTCGGGCTCGCGAATGGCCGTCTCGGCGACGGTCATCAGCATCTCGATCAGGTCGTCCTCGGCGTCTGACTGGCCGGGCTTGGTGGGGAAACGCACGCCCTTGGGGACGAGGAGGATGCCGCGGCCCGTGAGCCTGCTCCTGGCGATGGCCTTGACGGCGGCGTTCAGGAGTTCCAGCTCTTCGAGGAGGCCGAGACTGGAGCGGACGGGGCTGTCGGCCTCGATGGCGCGCTCGGGGTCGGCCGTCCATACGCGGAGCGCCACGGGCGCCTGGGGGTCGAGGGTGTCGGGGTCGCCTGCGGGGATCTCGATGTCTTCGCCGTCGATCTGGACGGACAGCTTGCCGTTCTGCTGCTCGACCTCGCGGACGGACAGGGTCAGCCAGTCGTGGCCGTCCTCGGGGACGTCGGGGTTTCTCACCTCGGAGTTGGGGCGGACGACGACCCAGCCCTCGCCCGCGATGGTGAGGTGCTTGCCGAACGCTCCGAGGAGCTTGGACTGTCCGTCGGGGCCGCCCGCGATCTGAGAGACGATCTCTGTGGCGGGGTGGTCGTCGGGGGCCGGTTCGATCGTGCCGTCGTCGGCGCGGCGTCCGGCGAAGAGGCGGGCGCGGGCCATGGCGTGGCCGTTGTAGGCGGCGGAGAAGTACACCTCGGGCACGCGCCGGTAGAAGCCCCAGGCGGCGAGCTGCCACGCCTTGTCCGGGGTGGCGTTCCTGCCGCGCCTGAGGCGGCGGTCGATGAAGCGCTGGGCGGCGGCGGTGAGGTTGGCCATCAGGACTCCGCCGTATCGCGGCTGTCGTCCCAGCGGTTGAGGAGGGCCTGCACCCCGGCGACGGCGAACCACTCGACGGCGTGCACGGCCGGGGCCACGCCGTGCCACTGGCCGGTGGCGAGAAGCCAGGTGGCGAGGACGGCGCCGGATACCCACCAGCCGCTGCAGTAGATGCAGGAGATGAGGGTCAGGAGCGCCGTGCGGGCGCGGCTGTCGGCGCGGTCCTCCCAGGCGGCGACGCGGTCTCGGAGGGGGTCGAGGATGCTGTCGTGGACGACGAGCTGCGTGCCGCGGTAGCTGGCGGCGGCGAGCAGGGCGAACTCCGCTGGGCCGATCATGGGGCGCCCCCTTGCGCGGGAGATCTTCCGGTTGCGGGCGGACACTATAAGCCAGGGCCGGAAGATCTCCGGTTGCTCTGATCTTCAGCCGGAAGATCTGTGGCTCGGGCGTGCGGTCCCGGGTCTCCGCTCAGTCACCGTTGCTGTCATCGATGACGTACGCGCTGCCGTCCCATGAGAACGCGAGCACGTTGTCCTCGAGGCCGAGCTGCTGTCGGCCGTAGGGGCAGAGGCTGACACCATGGGCCCGAGTGATATCGGCCATGTCGTCGAGCGCCGAGCTGATCTTCCGGAGCTGCTCGGCAGTCAGGTTCAACGGGGAGCTCACGGGCGTCTCCAGTCGAAGAAGGGGGCGACGGGGGCGGACAGAGTAGGGCAACCAGGCAGCACCTGCCGCCACTCCCCCTTCGGCCGCCAGGCGGGGTGCACTCGGGTCCGCGTCGGGCCGCGGGCGACGGATTCAGTCACCGCGGCCATAAAATCGAGCACATGCCCGACGCCCCCGCTTTTGACTTCCCCCGTGACCTCATCGAGGAACAGCACGTGCTCGCCGACCTCAGCGCGAGGTACACGGCACTGTGCGCCCGGCTGCCGTGGGCAGCCGAGCCGCATGAGGGCTGGGACGACAGCGGCGCCGATCACCGGTGGCTGCGGTCGTCGCGCGCTGCCAGCAAGGGGTATGAACCTGCCGACGCGGCGGAGCTGGAGGAGCTCCGGGAAGCGCTGCGAGAGAAGGCCGCGGCTGTGATCACGCACCCGTACTGGGGGCAGCTCAGCGGGGCGGACGTCGTGAAGGCGCGGATCGCGCTGAAGTACGCGCCGCTGCCGGAGAGGGCCGGTGCGGCCGGCATGACCTAGGCGCTACGCCTGCCCCTGCGCGGGCGGGCGGGAGCGGCGCACGTGAGGGCGGGGCATGGCGGCGTCCGCCGCACCCACCGGCCCGTGGGCCTTCCTGAGGCCGGGCTGAGGCCACCAGTACGCGCGGTGACTGACGCTCGTGGAGCCGTCGAGGTCGACCTCGACGAGGTAGGCGACACGGCCGTCCGCGTAGTCGTGCCGGGCACCGACGGGGGCGTAGCGCCACCGGCCGTTGGCGTACACCTCCAAGGCCGGGCGGCCGCCGCACGGCCATGTGTGGACCTGCGGGGCGGGCCCGTGCTCGGGGCGCCAGGGCGGCGCCTGCTCCGGCTCTTCGATCACGCTTTCGATAGTAGGCGGGTGCTGCTCGCTGGGCAGCACTGGCGTGCACTGTCCTGTGCCACTGAATCTTGACCGTTTGCCACCGAACTTTGACCGGCGTCGTCAGCCAGCTCGGAGGGCCTCGTTGCGCAGGGCGCGCAGCAGGGTCAACGCGTCCTGGTTGTCCGCGTCGGTGAAGACGTGGATCGCGAGCAGGATGGATCCGCCAATCCGTTTGGCGGTGACGAGGTCGTCGCCAGCGAGGGCAGCCTGGTGGTGGAGGGAGTCGGTCAGGAGGAAGACGATGCGCGCCATGGGATCGCCGTTGAGCTCCGCGACGCGCTGGCCGGTCTCGTCATGGGTCATGGCGGCCTCGATGCCGAACGCGGCGAGCAGGACGCGGTGAAGCGTGTGCTGTCCGTACGCGGCGAGCAGGGCCGCCAGCGGGCGCTCGTGCGCGCCGCCCGCCAAGACCTCCAGGGCGCTGTCGTTGTTCTGGACGACGGCCTCCAGCGCGGCCAGGGCCCGGAGATGGTCGTCGTTGGTCAGCTCGTCATCCATGGCACCACAGAGTAGGTCGGTGCCCGAAGTACGCGGAGATGCTCGGCGCAACTGGTCAAAGTTCAGTGGCAAACGGTCAAGATTCAGTGGCACAGGACATGCACCGCCAGCGGGACGGCGGGACAATGAAGCCAGGATGGAGACCCACTATGCCCAGGGAAGCGATCGTCAATATCCGGGCCGATACGCAGGAGATCGCCGAGAAGGTTGTACGCAGCCAGGCGGACGATGTGGGGCCGACGGTTCACTTCAGCCTCCGTGACCGCGGTCCGGACGGCAGCGAGGGCCGCGAGCTCGCGTACAACATCACCCTCGCTGTCACTCTGCCCGACTGACGGACCAGCGGCTGCCGGCATGCGCACCGCCGCCGGTCAGCGGCCGGGCCCTGCTGCGCCCCCGCCATGCCCGAGCGAGCGCCCGTACCGTGCGGCGGCCCGCGGCAACTGCCGGTCTGTCTCGCGGCGGACGGGGACGTGCACGGTGGACGAGGCGAGCAACTCGGAGGCGAGCGCCATCACCACTGCGTCGCCGCGGTCGGGTGAGCGTCCCAGGCGCTCGACCAGCTGCTCCTTCGGCTCGATCTGGATCTTGGGCGGGATGCCCGTGAGGGTCTTCCACGTCGGCGCAGTCAGGTCGCTGATGAGGAGGTCGTCCGGGGGGAGCAGCAGCTCGGCGTCGAAGGCGGGATCGAGGAGCTCGCGCACGCGCCAGTAGGCGGCGCTGCGCAGGTTGGTGAACCCCCACTCGCCGTCACGCGTGCGGCTGCGCGACTTGGCTGCGCCGGTGTACGCCAGGACGGGCACGTTGAGTTCGCGGAGCCGGTCGACGACGCCGCCGCCCACGCCCATGGAGTCGACCACCGGCACCCGCTCCTGCTCGCCCTGGCCGACGGCGGCCTGTACGCGGGCGGTGGTCTGCATGGTGTCCTCGCGGTCGTGGATCTCCAGCTCTGTGATCGCGTGGCCCTGGCGGTGCGCGAACACGGTGGAGTCGCCGCCGGAGCGGGCGACGTCGACCCCGAGGATGCGGCGGCCCTCGAGGGCCGGTCGTCCGGCGCCGTCCCAGGCATGCCAGCGTTCGATGGCTGCCTCCACCCAGGCGAGGGGGATGACGGAGTCCTCGTCGCTGGCGTGGAACTCCCCCAGGACGCGGTTGGCGAACATCGCGGAGTCGCGGCCCCACTGGCGGGCGCGCTGCTCCGCCCACTGCGGGCTGATGCGCCCGGCAGCGACGGCTTCGGCGAGGGTGACGTGGCGGACCCACCAGTCCTCAAGGCCGGGGGCGCGGCGGTGGATGTCGTAGAAGCGGCCCGCGGGCGGGCCCGGGGTGCTGATCGCGAGGGCGAAAGCCTCCGGGAGCGTCCGGTCGGTGCGGCCACCGGAGAAGGCGCCCTCGATGGCGTCCCAGGTGCCGTCCACGACGACCTTCGCCTCGTCGATCATGTACAGCAGGGACTCGGCGTGCGCGCCCTCGATCAGCTCCGGCTTGTGCGAGGCGACGGGCGTGGCCGCGCCGTGCACCAGCTTCAGGTTCAGGGTGAGGAGCTCTCGCAGTTCGCTGAAGGGCTGCCGCCCCAGGACGTCCCAGCGGATGCGCCGCGCCCACTTGTGGATCTCGGGCCACAGGTAGACCGACAGGTGCCGCCACGCCGAGGCCGTGACGAGGACCTTCCAGTCGATGCCCGCGGCCTCCCGCGTCGTCGCGAACCAGAGGACGGCCCACGAGGCGAGGCCGGTCTTGCCGAGGCCGTGCGGGCCGCGTACGGCCGCGCGGTGGTGCTCGGCGAGGGCGGAGAGGATCTCCGCCTGATACGCGGTGGTGCCGCCGTCGTCGCCCCAGTCGATACAGTCCCGCGCCCACCCGGCCGGGTCGTACATGTACTTGATGATGCGGCGGGCGGTCTTCTCGTCCCGCTTGCGCTGCGCCCGGTCGCGGAGCAGGCGCAGGGTCTTGACGTCCCCGGCGCGGACGAGCTCCAGGACCTGCCGCTCGATCAGCGCCCGCTCCGGGTCAGACGCTGCCGGCATCGTCGTCTCCGCCATCGAGGAGAGCGAGGATCTCGTTGCCGAGTTTCTGCGCGTCGACGTTGATCTGCGTGGGGGCCTGGAGGCCGCGGAGGCGCTCGCGTCCGGCGATGCACTTCAGCACGATGTCCGCGGCCTTCGGGTTCTTGTCCGTGACGGCCCGTGACCAGAAGGCGGCCTGCAGCCGGTTGTAGCGCATGATCTCGTCGCGGCGGAGGCTGTCGATGTCCTCCTTGTCCCGGCTGATGCTGTCGGCGATGGCCCGGTCGATGGCCTTCTTCGCGGCGGAGGCGTCCGCGTACCCGACCTGTTCGGCGATGGTGCGGAGGTCGACGCCTGCGAGCTGGAGCTGGAGGGCGTTCTTGCGTCGCTCCACGGCGGAGAGTCGCTGTCGGCCTGAGGCGCCCATGGGTCTCCTCGGGGGTGCGGGGACCGGAATGTGTCCAGGTTTGCTCTTCAACTAGCGGGTCATGTGGGTGGCTTCCCTGGGTGTGTGCAGGTGAGGGGCGCATGAGGATAGCTGTGGGGAGGGGCGGGGGTCGTCCGTGCGGGCGTGGATGACGGGGCCTGGCGGGAGTCCTAGACTCCAGGCATGGACCAGCAGCAGGAAGTCCGTCAGGCGTATCTGGCCACGGTGAAGGATCTGAACACCGGTACGGTGCACATGACGTGCCCGCGGAGCTGCGGGCGCTACATGGAGGGCACCAAGGACGGGCCGCTTGTCCGCTGGTCGTGCGAGTGCGGGTACCGCATCCACTCCTGAGAGGCTCTCCATGCCTTGTCCAAAGTGCTATGGACAGATGCATCCCGTGCCTAACGGCAAGGGCGTGATGTGGATTTGCACGACTCCGGGTTGCGACGGTACGCGGGACGGCTAGCCCGAGGCGCGTCGGTGCGGGTGGCCGGGTGTGTCTGTCCGCGTTGTGCACGGGGCGCTGTGGCCCGCCGCCTGGGTTACTGGGCGGGCCTGTGCGTGACGCCTGTGCTGTCAGGTGAGTCGACAGGAGTGGGCGGGGGGCTGCTCGTCGGCGAGGAAGATCGTTTGGGCCATCATGCGGTAGCCGGTCATGTGCTCGCGGAGGGTCTCGATGGACTCCTCGGGGTGGACGGAGTCGATGACGGCGTGGGGGCCGTGGGCGTTGAACTGGTGGCTGACGCCGCGGGGGATCTGCATGTCGGCCCAGGAGTTCGGGGGGATGACCAGGTTGTGGCGGGTGCGTGGCTGGTCTTCGGGGGCGTCGGGGTAGTCGTCTTCGAAGGTCTCGGGCAGGAACGCGGTGACGCCGGGGACGTGGGTGATGTGGATGGGGGCGAGGGAGGCGACGCGGATGCGGGTGCCGGGGCCGGTCATCATGCGGACGTAGCGGAGCCCGGTGTGCAGGTGCATGCGTGAGCAGATGTCGCGCTCGACGACGTCGTAGAAGTCCATGAGGTACCGGTCGGCGGGGTAGCCGGTGAAGGGCGCGCCGAGCATGTAGACCTCCCCCTCCTCGAAGGTCTGGGCACGGGTGATGCCGTCCTCGTTGGGGGTGGTGGCGGCCGGGGAGCGGTGGGCGGCCTGGACCAGGTGGCGGAGGGCGTCGGTGACGGTGCGGGCGACGCGGGCCGGGAAGTGGGCGACGGGGGTGACGACGCAGTTCCCGGGGTCGGTGTGCGCGGTGAGGTCGTGGATCTCGTTCTCGTCGTCAGGGCTGCGCTTCATGGCGGCGGGCATGCTGCGGCTCCTTGTGCGGGCGGGCTGGTGGGGCGGGGCTAGCCGACGGTCCATCCCTGGTTGAAGGTGTCAGGGGCGTGGCGGGCGATCATGTCGCCGCGGTCGGCGAGGCGGTCGACCTCTTCGGGGTCCATCTCCAGGCGGCGGCTGATCTCGTCCTCGGGGATGCCGAGGCGCTTGAGGTCGGAGACGATGTCGGCCATGGCCAGGACGTGATGCGTGCCCCGGGCGCGGTTGTGGCGGATGGTGGCCATGCGCGCTGAGGCGGGGTCCGTCGGAGGGAGGACGACGACGGGGACCAGGCCGCCGGTGAGCGCGGCCAGCTCCGCGTCGGTGGAGACCTTCCACCGGTGGTAGCCGTCGACGACCTCCAGCCGGTCGTCGACTTCCCGGGCCACGATGGGCTGCGTCCACCCGTTCTCCAGGATGGAGGTCTTGAGGAGGCGGTACTCCGGGGGTGCCTGCTTGTTCGGGTTGTAGGAGTTCGCGGCGAGGGCGTCGCGGGGCAGCCAGGTGACCGTGCTCACGGGCTGGAGCTCCGTTCCTGTCGGTGCCCTCAACGGCTCGGGCACGGGGGTGTGGTCGGTCACGGTGTGGCCTCCGTGGGCGGGGTCTTGTACTCGTCGGGGATGAGGGTCCGCGGGTCGGCGGGCAGCGCCTGCGGGTAGCCGATCTCCGTCCGGCCCTCGGGCCCGGCCGCGGTGAGGTCGGTGAGCTCCTGGGCGTAGCGGTGCCACAGGGCCGTGGGGTCCTTCTTCAGCAGCTGGTGCGCCTCCTGGCGGCGCTGCTTGAAGTCGCCGCGCATCGCGATCGTGAGGAGGAAGGCCCAGCTCACCCCGGTCACCGGGTGCGGGGTCGCGGGGAGGATCGGGTGCGTGACCTTGCTGTAGTGCCGGGTGACGATCTCCTGGATGCGCGCGGCGATCTGCGGCTGGACCTTCTGTCCGTGCTTGCTGAGGTAGTGGCGGATGAAGTCCGGCCAGGGCATACCGGCGGGCTTGTCGGGCTTGCTGCCGTAGCCGTACAGCTCGGTGCGGGCGTACCGGTAGGCGGCGCCGATGCCCGGCACGCGCTCGGCCATGCGGGCCCACACGTCGGGGAAGCACTGCGCGTAGGTGTGGATCTTCTGCAGGGGCTCCTCGCCGAAGGCGGGTGAGCAGCGCTGCCCTGCGGGTCCGATACCGGCCATCTCCATCACGTCGTACGCCCGGTTGTAGTCCCAGCCCTTGAGGCGGACCGCGGCCCACACGTCCTCGGTGAGCCAGTCGTAGATCGGGTAGGCCTTCCACAGGTTGCCGTGGAAGACGGCCGCGGCCTGCCGCGCGTTCGACTTCGGCCGGTAGGGGACGATGTAGTTGTCGACGGACCGCAGGCGTACGGCGTGTGCGCGGATCAGGGACTCTTGCGCGCGGATGCCCATGAAGGTCGCGGTGGTGTGTGGGGGCGGGGCGAGGAGGCCGTTCGTGTTGGGGACGGACAGGCGTTCCTCGGGCGGCCAGATCGGGAAGCCGGGCCACGTCGTGACCGCCTCGGGGGGCAGCGGCCTGCACCACTTCGCCTCGTCCTCTGGCGCCCAAGGCCACCAGTACGGGGAGCGGCGGGAGCAGGCGTTGCGGTGCTGCACGGGCAGGCACAGCCAGACGAGGTCGATGTCGTCGCGCTGGGCGACGCGGCGCACGTACTCCTCGGTCTCGTACGGGATGGCCTCCTCGTCGAAGAAGTAGACGCGCAGCGGCAGATGCCGGTGCAGGCGCTTCTCCCGGGCGAGGACCTCCAGGGCGACGTTGAGGACCGCGGTGGAGTCCTTGCCGCCGGAGAACGCGACCGTGGCCCGGTCGTGGGTGTCCAGGACGTACTCGGTGCGCTCGCAGGCCAGCGTGTAGACGTCGGCCCCGGCGGCAAGGCGCGGCCGGTTGTGCTTGGCCACGTAGCCCATTACGTGCTTGTCGATGCAGGCGCCGACCGGGGCCCAACCGTCGGGCATGTCGGTCATCAGGTGCTCCCGTCGGTATGCCGGCGCAGCCAGTCGGCAGCCGCGGGCAGATCCGGGGCGGCCTCGAGGAGGCGCTCAGGTTCGATCGCGTACGTCTGCGCGAAGGCGGTGTCGCGGTCGCCGACGCGGCGGCCGGGCCAGGAGCCGGTGCCGGTCTTCCACCCGTCCGGCCAGTCGTAGACGGGCGGCAGGGGGCGCCGGTTGTAGTGGACGACGGCGAGGACGAGTTCGTGCGGCCAGTGCCGGATGGGGCTGTAGGTGGTGAGGCGGCGGGTGCGGTGGATGCCGTGCTCGGTCGGGGGGATGTAGTTGCCGTCGGCGGTGCGGCGCCCGTAGATCTGAAGGCGGGGGTGCATCTGCTGCTGGTAGAGGTGCTGGGCGCGGCGGGTGCCGAGCATCGTCCACTTGTAGCCGTCGGTGCTTGTGGTGGGGAAGAGGTAGCGGTCGTTGCCGGGGCGGGCGAGCCAGGCCGGGGTGATGTGCGGGTTGCCGATGACGGTGAGGCCGTCGGGCCGGTGCTCGTCGCACCAGGCGAGATAGCTGCGGAACTCGAGGTGGGGGATGGTGCCGAGGAGGGCGCGGTGGACACCGGCGCGTTCCATGACGACCTGGAGGGCGACGCTGTCCTTGCCGCCGGACCAGCCGTACACCGCGGTGTCGGGGCGGCCGTCGAGGACCGCCCGGGTCTCGCGGGCGGCCTCCTCGACGGCGCGTTCGGCCTCGTCCTCGGTGACGTGGTCGGTGATGCTGGCCCACACGCGGGCGACGTCGTCGTTGCTGTACGCCGTCTTGGACTTGAGGACGGTGTGCACGTCAGGCCTCTTCGAGCCACGCGTCGAGGCGGTGACGGGCTTCTGTGTCGTCCTGCTCCGCGACGGAGCGCGGCGGGGCCTTGAAGAGCCATGCGGACGCCCACGCGTCGACGTCGGGGTCCCCGCGGTCGAGGGCGGTCTGCGCGATGCGGGCGGCGTCGATCACGATCCCGGCGGAGTTCGGGGAGTCGGGGACGGTGAGCTGCATCTCCAGCTCGATGGGCGCCCCGGCGAAGCCACGGCCCTCACAGCGGATGAAGGCCTTCTTCGTGTCGCCGAGCCACGGCACGTAGTCGGAGGGGCCGATGTGCACGTTGCCGGGGCAGATGGGGCCGTACGCATCGGTGACGGCGCCGCTCTTGGACTCCCGCTTGGTGGCCAGTCGGTCGGCCTCCAGCATGTTGTAGAAGTCCATGTTGCCGCCGACGTTCAGCTGGTACGTCTGTTCCAGGGTGATGCCCCGGTCCCGGAAGGCGCGGGCGAGGACGCGGTGCACGTACGTCGCGCCGAGCTGGCTCTTGATGTCGTCGCCGATGAGGGGCGTCCTGGCGGCGCGGAAGCGCTGGCGCCACTCCTCGTTGCGGGCGATGAAGACGGGGATGCAGTTGACGAAGGCGCAGCCGGTCTCCAGGGCGATCCGCGCCCACCACTCCGTGGCCTGCTGGGAGCCGACGGGCAGGTAGTTGATCAGGACGAGGACCCCGGCGGCTTGGATCTCCTCGCAGATGCGGTGCGCGTCGTCGCACGTGTTGTGCTCGCCCTCGTCGACGGTGATCCGCTCGCGGTACTTGTGGCCCGCGCCGTCGAGGACGGGGGCACGGCTGACGGTGACGTCGTCGGCGATCGGCTTCAGGTCCTGTGGGAGGCCGACGTCGAGGTTCTGGCCCGCGGCGCGCGCGTCCCACAGGGAGCGGCCGACCTTGTCGGTGTCGACGTCCCAGGCGGCGACGGGCTCGACGTCGGCGGGGGTGTAGCCACCGATGGTCGGGTGGCACAGGCCGGTGTCGTCGTCGGGCTCCTGCCGGTAGTAGGCGATGCCCTCGATGAGGGCGCGGGCGCAGTTGCCGACGCCGATGATGCCGACGCGGACTGGGTGGAGCGGGGTGTGGGTCACAGGTCCTCCGTGATCATTTCGAGGGTGGTGCAGACGAGTTCGGTCTCGCCGGGCGACCACGTCCAGGGCGGGCAGGCCTCGGTGCCGAGGCAGAAGGTCTGAGCGGCGAGGCGTTCGGCGTGCGGGGTGGCATGCCGGCGGCCCTCGGCTGGGGCGAAGAAGGGGTGGTCGGGCAGTGGGTGGTGGCCCCATCGGTGGAGGGGCATCCCGGCCTCGGTGAGGGCCGCGGGCAGCCGCCGGTGCCCGGAGCCAGGGAGGCCGGTGCGGAGTTTGTGCCAGGCGGGTTCGACCATGGGGCGGGTGCGCTGGTGCCACAGGCCGCAGTCGACGAGGGTCTGCTGGACGCGGGCGCCGACCTCCCGCGCGCGGGCCGCGGTCTCGGTGAGGGTGTAGAGCTGTTCGACGACGAGGGCCATGGACAGCTCGCTGGGCCGCCAGTTGTGACCGGGCCGGGTGATCAAGGCGTTGGCGCGGGACTCCCACGGTTCGGCGCCGTAGTCGCGGAGCTGGCGGAGCTCGGCGGCCAGGGCCTCGTCGTCGGTGGTGACCGCTCCCCCGTCCGGGGCGGCGACGAGCTTGGTCGACGAGAAGCTCCAGCAGTGCGTGCCGGTGGCGCCGCCGTGGCGGCCGTCGGTGAGGGTGCCGAGGGACTGGCAGGCGTCGGTGATGACCTCGGCGCGCGGCAGGTTGTGGGGGACGCCGTGGAGGTCGGGGGTGAGGACGAGCTGCCCCGGCGTGTGCCCGGGCTCGACGCTGTTGCCGGTGCCGAGGTCGACGTCGTGGTAGAGCAGCGTGGCGCCGATGTGGGCGGCGCCGGTGAGGGTTCCGGCGAAGCCGAAGGCAGGGGTGTGCACGGGCGTGCCGCGCTGCGCACCGTGGGCGAGGAGGGTGGCGTGGATGGCGGCCGTGCAGGACTGGAACGCCACCGCGTGCGGGGCGCCGGTGAGGTCGCTCATGGCCTGTTCGGCGAGGCGGGTGTAGCGGCGCGCCGTCCATGAGCGGGAGTCGAGGGCGCTGCTGACGGCGTGGCGCGCGGCCGCGGTCGGGGCGGGCGGCCAGCGCACGTCGTGCAGGGCGAGGAGGTCAGACACGCGCGGCCGCTCCCTCCGCGTCGCTACTGGCCTGCTCGGGGGCGGCGGCGAGGTAGTGGCTGCAGATCGCGGTGAGTGCCTGCGCCGCAGTGTCGTGGCCGCCCTGGATCTGCTCGGCCTTGATGGCGGCGCGGACGGTGTCGCGCTGCTCCAGGGTGAACACCCACTGAAGGGGGGCCATCTGGGGAGAGGTGGGCAGGGGGATTCCGTCGCCCGCGGGCTGCCGCGCGCCGGGCCCGGTGTACGGCGCGGGGCCGGTGTGGACGCCTTCGGAGTGCGGGGGCGGGGCGGCGGCCGCCTCGCTGTCTGCCGGGCGCTCCTGGGTGCCTTCAGGGGGCTGCGGGGTCTGGGCGGCGCCGGTGGGCGGGGCGGTGTCGGAGAAGGGGTGTGTCGACGGGGCGCCGGGTGCCGGGGCGGCGAAGTCCTCCAGGAAAGCGCTGGCCGATTCGGCGAGGGCGCCGCTGGTCTTGAGGAGGTCGTCGACGTCGCTGTCGGTGTAGGCGGTGCCGGTCAGGTCCCCGTCGAGAGCGGCGAGGAGTTCATGGAGGGCGCGGTCGTCGTAGCTGCCGAGGTCGGCCGTCCGGTTGTCGGCCAGGTTGATGCGGCGGGCGGTGTCGTCGTCGCAGGTGATGATCTCGGTGCGGACGGTCGGCTTCCACCCGGCCTTGTTGCCGCAGACCCCGCAGGGCACGGTCCTCTTGCCGTACTTGAGCACGGTCCTCTTGGTGTGGACGCCGCAGTCGCCGGGACCGTGCTCGCGGAAGGCGGCCACGGTGTGGTTGCCGGTGAGGGTGACCAGTTCGCCGCCGGGCAGGCGGCGGGCGACGACGGCGCGGTACTGGGCGTTGCGGCGGAGGCTGTCGAGGATGGCGCTGACGTCCCCCCGCTTGGCGTTGCCGGGGAAGGGGATCAGCTTGTCGGCCGGGACGTCCTCGGTCGCTACGTAAGTGGCCTGTGTCATCGGGCGATTCCCTACTCGTGGGGGGGTCGGGGCGGAGAAGGGTAGAGCGGGCAGGCGGGAGCGGACCGGGCGTGCGCGGGTCAGCTGCCTGGGGCGGCACGACGGCCGTCGCGCTCGGCCTGCCACTGGCGGAAGGTGCGGCCCGCCATGCGGTTGCGGAAGCGCGGGATGTTGTTCGCGGGGATGCCGACCGGGGCAGGGCCGAGGACGGCCAGGAGGTCGCTGCGGTCCTGCGAGTGCCACCCGGCGCCGGTGATCGATGCCTCGTCGGGGAAGACATCGGCCACGCGGTCCCGGGCGGGGTCGAGGAGGTGGTCCTCGCGGCCGCCGTAGGAGTACACCCACCGGAAGTTGCGGGGCGGGGCCGGTTCCACCATCTCGCGAAAAAGTGTCAGCTCCTTGGTGTAGCAGTAGAAGGACACCCAGGGCCGGAAGGCCATGATGCGCAGCCAGGCGGCGAGGTACGCCGGGCTGAAGAAGTCCCCGCTGTCGTGGATACGGATCCAGCCGCCGCGATACCGCTGGTGGGCCAGCTCTGCGCTCATCTGCCGCGTCCAGCCGGGCAGGTCCTCGACGACGTACCGGAGGTTCTCGACGTGGCGGGCCGCCACGCTGGGGATGAGGTAGCTGCCGTTCCTGGCGTAACAGGCGGATGCGCAGACCCCAGCTGCCGGGCAGGTCTTGACGGTGGTGCCGTCGGGGAGGCGGGCGGCCAGGGCCGGGAGGGTCCACCCCCAGACGCCGTCTTCGCGGAGCTCGCTGTTCTGGCCGAGGAGCCGCTCGGGCCGTCGTGGCCGCCGCCGTACGGGGGCGGGCAGCTCGACGGGCGCGCCGGTCACGCGGCGACTCCCGCGACGGCCAGGAGTTCGTCGACGGCGAGGTTGTCCCGTGCGGCGTCGCGGGCGTTCAGGGTGGCGGTGAGGGTGCGCAGGGCGTGGAGGACGACGACCGGGGTGCCCGCCGTCGGCAGGGCGTTGCGGGCGGCCGCCATGTGGGCGGCGACCTCGTCGTGCTCGGCGGTGGTGTACGTGAGGAGCACGGTGGCGTGCCCGTCCGGGGCGGGCGGGGCGGGTTCGCCGGGCGCGGGCCCGGGTGGCAGGTCCGCGGGCGGGCGCGTGGCGGCCGCGGGGCGGGCGGGCGGCTCGTAGGCGTCCACGTCGGCGTCGAGGTCGACGGGCGCGAGGAGGTCCTGGAGGTCGGCGTCGCTGTAGCCGGTGCCTGCGAGGTCGCCGTCCATGCCGGCAATGAGGGCTGCCAGGGCGCGCTCGTCGTAGTCGCCTTGGTCGGCGGCCCGGTTGTCCACGAGGTTGATGCGCTTGGCGGTGGCGTCGTCGCAGGTGACGATCTCGCAGCGGGCGACGGGCTCCCACGGTGCGTTCAGGCAGAGGCCGCAGGGGCGTTGCTCGCCGTCGACGGTGACGTTGAGTCCGCAGTCGCCGGGACCGTGGGCTGCGATGGCCTGTGCGGTGTGGTTGCCCGCGAGGGTGGTGAGTTCGTCGCCGTCGCCCTGGCGGACGACGAGGGACCGGTACTGGCCGGTGCGGCAGAGGCTTTCGAGGATGGTGGGGACGTTCCCCCGCTTGGCGTTGCCCGGGAAGGGGCGCAGGCGGGCGAGGGGGACGTCTGCTGTGCGTAGGTACGTGGCAGTGGACATGGGTGGGGATCCCCTCAAGGCGGCGGTAGGGGGGCGCAGAATGATAAGCCCCGGTTTGCCCTGCTTCGCCGGGCAGCCTTGCCGGTGCACGCGCGCACCAAGGCGTGCGGCGAACTCCCGTGGGGGCGCGCGGACTTGAGGCGCACTTCGGTGCACGGGGCACACACCCTTGTCTTACGCACACCCTGTGCATAAGTCTGTAGGCATGGAACTCACCACGGCACGCGAGTGCGCCGACCGATGGGGCGTCAGCTACGCCTACGCCCGCCGCATCCTCAGCTCACTGGACTCCCCCGGCCGGGACCAGGAGACCGGGGCCAAGCAGTACAAGCGGGCGGAGGCGGACGCCGCCCGCGCCGCACAGCCCAGCCGGGGCTACCGCTCCGACATGCGGACCGCGCCCATGGCGCCCGCGCGCTACCGGCAGCTGCTCGACGACGAGACGGTGCCGGTCGAACACCGGGCCCTGTGGGCCATGCTGTGGGAGGGTCAGGCGCGGGTTGGCGAGGCCCTGGCCCTCGACGCCCGCGACGTCGACCCTGAGGAGCACGCCGCCGTGGACGAGCGACGCATCCCCCTCAGCGACCAGTCCGCAGCCCTCGTCCGTACCGCCCTCGACGGCCGGAGCAGCGGCCCGCTCTTCTCACGAGACGGTCAGCGGCCGCTCAGCCGCCAGACGGCTGCCCGCTGGGCCGCGCTGCACGGCGAGAGCCTCCACGCCCTCTGCAACGGCGGCTGGTCGGCGCGCAGGTCCCCGCGCCCGCCCCAGGTCAGCTATGACGAGCCGCTGCCGGAGACGGACGAAGAGCGCTCCTGCCAGTGCCTGTGCGCCTCCGTCCATCCCCGGGAGCCGGAGGGGTGTCAGGGCGCAGCTGATGAGGCGCTGCTCGTGGACGCCACGGTGGTCAACTCGCCGTCGGGCAGGCCTGAGCGCAAGCTGCGCCCGTTCTGCCCGCCCTGCTACGAGCACGCCCTCAGCAGCGGGTGACGGCCGCCTGCTGGCTGCACGACGTCGCCCCGCCCAGGACTACAGCCCGGGCGGGGCGGCGTCGTGCAGGTGGCTACAGCCCTTCGCGGATGACCTGGGCGTCGCGGGTGCACTTGGGGCAGAGCGTCGCGCCGAGGCACTTGGCGCGGCTCCCTCCGGGCGGCCCCTCCTCGGGCTCGGGGGCGGGGGCCTGCGCGAGGGGTGCGAGCTGGGCTTCCAAGTCGCCGGGCCAGGTGTAGTCCATGCCGGAGTACCAGCGCGGGCCGAGGCGCGACCAGTGCCGCCCGTCGGCGCTCAGGACTTCGTGCACGCCGCGAGGGACCGGATTGTCCGGGGTGTAGGTCATGCCCGCGATTCTGGCCCAGCGGCTACCCGGCGTGAACGGTTCGACCGGTTTTGTCATGGTTCGGTCAGAACTTGACCTGGGCGCAGGAGCGGGGCGGCTCCAGAGCTCTCTGGCAGGATGCCGCCCCGCTGCTGCGCGCCCGTCAGCGATGCAGGCACACCAGGCCAGCCGAGGCCCGCAGCGCCGTGGCCCTGTCGTATTTCGTGGCGCGGATCCAGGCCGGGGCGTGGTGGGGGCAGTGCAGCCCCCACGTCACGCCGTTCGTGCGCGGCAGGGGCACGACGTGGAGGGGGTGGGCGTGCTCGGGGACCGGCTCGACGCAGGTCACGCCCACGTGGAAGCCGGGCCCGGCCTCGCCCTGCATGATGACCACCGGCGGCGCCTCCTCCACGTTGTGGCGCTGCATGCGCTGGAACCGGCCGGTTGCGCCGGTGTACGGGCCGTCGACGATCACCAGGCGCTGGCCGATGCGGAGCTCTGACGTCTTCATGTGCGTGCCTCATCTCTGCGGGTGGAGTGGGGTGCTGCTGAGGCCCCGGGGCGGACCGCGTCCGGACACGTCCGGACCTCCTGTCCGGACACAGTCCGCCCCCGGGGGGTATGGGTCAGTCCTGCGCGCCGTCCTCGCACAGGCAGCGGACGTCTCGGATCTCCTCGTAGCCGTAGCGGTCGGACCAGGAGTAGCCGGTCGTGACGCTCACGCTCTTGGCGCTGGCACGGATGACGGACCGCCACGTGCCCCGGATGAGCGCACTGTCGCCCGCGTGGACGTTGCTCTTGGAGTAGCGGCCGAACGTTCCTGCTGCCCTGGCCTGCTCCAAGACGGCGCGGTCACCGGCGATGCGCTCCACCAGGACGGCGCGCTCTCCCTCGTACTGGCGCAGCAGGGCCCCTGACCGGGTCTGGGGGTACAGCTTCAGGGAGGCCATGCGCCGGTCGAGGGAACGCAGTTCCGCCTCCAGGCGCTCGACGCGGCGGGCGGTGACGTCGGGCCGCTCCTTGTAGGCCTCGGCGCGGCGCGATCCGGCGATGCGTGCCGGCATACGCGCCGCTTCGTCTGCGACCCGCGCGCCGCGGATTGCGGTGTCCACGGACCGCTCCAGCAGGCGCCTGTGCGCCTGGCCTCGGCGGCCGGGGGCGACGGGCTGCCCCAAGGGGAGGTGCTCGACCATGGCGTCGCTGGCGCGGTGCAGGGCGTCGGACTGGGCGGCCAGCTTCTTGCCCTTCGCGGCAAGCGCCCTGCGGCGGTCCTCCAGGCGCTCGTGCTGGTCGGCGTTCACCACGGCGTTGTCGCGTACCTCGCCGCTGATCTCGACCGTGACGGTGTGGCCGTCGGCGCGCAGCTCCTCGGCGGCGCTCTCGATGGCGACGAGGCGCGGCGCCCGGTCGCGGCTGTTGCGGATGTACCAGCAGCCGATGGACCGGCCCCAGCGGAAGCCCGCCCGGTGGAGGATCGGGGCCGAGCCGTCGTCCTTCTCGGTGCCGTCGGCGAGGGTGCCATCTGCGGGCGTGTGCGTGATGCTGATCTCGGACATGCAGGGCGCCTTTCTTCGGGTTGATCGAGGTCCGGGCGGTATCCGGGGCCTGTCCGGACGGGGTGTCCGGGCAGGCCCCGGACAGGTCAGGGGGTCAGGTCGGCGACCAGCACGGTGGCGTTGTCCGCGTGGGGGTACTGGGGCTCGGCCTTCAGGGCGGCGTCCACGGCGGTGGCGACGAAGCCGCGCGCGGCGGTCGTGGGCTTGTCCTCGTCGGCCTCGGCGTAGATGTCGTTTCCGGCGTCCGCGTGAGGCTCGTACGCGCCGTCGGAGGCGAGGAGAAGGCGGCACGGCCCGTTGAGGGGGACGCTGGCGGCCTCGATGGCCGGGTGCCCGTACCGGGCCTTCACGTTCTCGTCTGACCGGTGGCTTCCCAGGTAGCTGGTGATCCTGTTGCGGTTGCCGCCTTCCGGGCGGGTCGCGGTGGGCGGGTAGACGCGGCGGAGGTTGTGGTCCTCGGTGAGGCGGCGGGCGATGCCGCCGTGCAGGAGGTAGGCGCGGGAGTCGCCGCACCAGGCGACCTTGAGCGGCTTCCCGGGGGCGGCGACGGCGACCACAGCGGCCGCGCACGGCAGGTACATGAACAGCTCGTTGCGGCGCGGGTCGTTGGCGTACACGGCGTAGAGGGCGCGCAGACCCTGCTCCGCGTCACCACGGCGAGCGGCCCACGTGGCGAGGTGGCGGGCTGCGGCGCGCGTCCAGTCGCGGACGTCGTCGTCGGAGCCGATGCCGTCCAGGAGGACATAGGCGCGGGCGCCGTCGGCGCCGGTGCGGACGGCAGTGGCGTCGCACTGGTGGCTGCGGGTGCCGATCATCTGGGCGGTGGCGTAGGTACGCATGACGTGCTCCTTCGTGGCCGAGAGGGCGTGGTGCCTTCCAACACCTCGTACGTTACCCAAGTGAGCTTGGCCAAGTCAAGTTGGCCAAGCTCACTTGGCCACTTTTCTGCAGGTCAACAACTACGGGGCAGGTAGCGTCGTGTCGATGTCGAGCATCACGTCGTCGCGGTCCGCGTACACGCTGGCGAACTCGGCGAGGTGGTCCTGGAGCTCGGCGAAGTCGTCGGTCGAGGCGCAGGCGAGGAGCTCGCCCGGCTGCCCGTCCTCGACGCGGCGGGCGCAGATGCCATAGATGGCGTATGCCGGCATAGGGGTCCTCCTGGAGTGCGGGCCGGGCGTCGCGCGGGCGCCCGGCCGAGAGGGTGTGACAGGGCGTCAGGACGGGTCGGTCAGGGTGGCGTTGACGTCGCCGCGCCAGGCCTCTGCGGGGTAGGCCTGCCAGGCGTCGGCGATGTCCGGCGGTACGGGGACACCCCGGTACGTGAGGTCGCGGGCGCCGTAGGCCGCGATGTGGGCGGCTGCCTCGTCCGCGAAGACGCCGAGGCCGTGCTCGACGTTCGGGCCCGTCAGGCCCCACACCATGGAGCCGAGGTAGGTCAGCCTCCAGGTGACGTCGCGGGAGGTGACGGTGTGCGTGATGCGCACACCCGGCTTCAGCGGGTCCAGCTCCAGGCCGGAGGCGGCCAGTGCGGCGACGAGGGCGGCCCGGGCGGCGGCGGGGATGCTGTGCGGGAGGAGAGGCACGGTGGCTCCAGTGGCGGGTGCGGGGCCGGGCGCCGTGCAGGGCGCCCGGCAGAGGCAGGTATCAGGACTTGGCGAGGGCGGCATAGGTGAGGGCGGCGTCGACGCCGTCGCGCCAGATGGAGGCGCTGGCGGTGTCCCACGCAGCGGCCAGGTGCTCGGGGACGGGGACCCCGCGGTACGCCTGCGGCGCGCCCTGCTCGGCAGGCACGAGGTCCTTGTCAGCGGCAGGGGGCTGGGGGGAGTCGGCGGCCTTAGCGTCCTCCCGGCGTGCTCGCAGGGAGGTCTGCCAGCGGTCGACGAGGACGATCTCGCGTGCGATGAAGGCGATCTGCCGCGTGGGGTATCCAGCCGGAACGTCCCGCCCCTTGATGGCGAGGGGGTCGGTGAACCCGGCCTCGTCGTAGTCCTCGCCGGTCGCCTCCGTCCAGAGGTGTCGGGCCTCCTGGATGGCGCTCAGTGAGATGAAGCGCTGGATGTCGACTCCGGCACAGAGGGGTTCGCCCGTGACCTCCTCATGGTCGAGGGTGACCGTGAGGGTGCTGCCGGTGGCCTCGTGCTGGACGCCGTTCCAGCACAAGCCCTCGTACTCGCTGGTGATCCGGCGGACGGCGCTGGCAGCGGGGCCGTCTTCGTAGTTGACGCGGATGACGGAGTTGCCCCCTGTGGCGGTGGTGACCCGGAAGCGGACGCCGGGGAACTCCCGGGTGAGCCGGTCCTTCAGCGCGGTGGCGACGTGGGGGGTGGCGATGTACTTGCTCATGAGGTGCTCCGTTTCTTGATGTTGGGGCCGGGTGGGGCGAGTCAGCGTTCGGTGTGCAGGACGAGGGAGATGCCGCCGCCGAACTTCAGGGCGGCCGAGCCGCGGGCGCGGGAGTCGGCCATGAGGGCCTTGAGGCGGACCGTGTGGGCGCCGATGACGCCGATGCCCTGCGAGGTGAGGAGGTCCACGTAGGCACGCTGGACGTCGGCGGGGGTCTCGCCGGTGCGGCACTGCATGGGCTGTCCGGGGCGGATGAGGATCATGCGGTACATGGCGGGCTCCGTGGTCGTGGCGGTGCGGGCGGGAACCGGCGGGTCAGAGGGTCGCGGTGGTGCGCAGCGTGAGCGCGGCCCCGCCGTCCAGTTGGAGGGCGGCGAAGCCGTCCCTCTCGGCCTGTGAGCAGGCGGCCACGACGAGGGCGACGAGGCGGCCTGTGTCCGTGTCGGTGATCTGCACGTCCTGCGAGTCGAGCAGGTCCCACAGGGCGGTGCGGACGTCTGCGCAGGTCTCGCCCTGGCGGGGCTCCGGGGACTGTCCGGGGCGGATGAGGAGCATGCGGAACACGGCTTCTCCGGAGGGGCGGGGCCGGGCGCCTGCTGCGCCCGGCCGGGCTGGCGAGGGGTCAGGCGGCGAGGGTGCGGGGGAAGTCGGCGCGGCCGTTGTTGAAGTCGGCGACCAGCTGGGTGGCGTCGGCCTTGAACGTGGTGCGGGTGGACTTGCGCGGGGCGGCGAGGCCGCGGGCCGCGTAGTCCAGGGCGACCTGGGTGTTGTCGAGCACCGACCGGCCGGGGGTGCGGGTGATGATCACGCGGCCGTAGATGCCGGAGGGGAGGGTGCGCAGCCACGTCTTCTCGGCGTCGGCGGCCTTCGCGAAGTCCTTGGCCTGCCGGTCCATGTCGGCGTGGCGCAGGGCGTGGGCCTCGATCTCTTCGACGGCGGGGAGCTCGTCGGCGTCCAGGACGCGGTCGGCCTCCGGGGCCGGGGTGAGGGACGTCTCGCCGAGGCGGCGGGAGATCTTCTCGACGGTGCGGGAGGCGGCGACGGCGGTGCGCAGGCCCAGGCGGGTGAGTCGGCGCTCGGCGCGGCGGGTCTCGCGGCGGGCGGTGGTGGCCTCGCCCTTCAGGGCGCGGGCGGTGGCGGCGAGGTCGGCCAGCTTGGCCTCGCGGGCGGCGACGGTGCGGCGGGCGGCTGCCACGCGGCGCCCGGCGCGCTCGGCGGCGCGCAGCGCCTTGCGGGCCTCCGTGAGGCGGGCGCGGGCCGCCTTGGTGCGGGCGGCGGCGCGCTCGGCCTGGCGGGCGGTGCGGGACTCCTCGCGGCGGGCGGCGGCCGCCGTCTCCTCGGCCTCGGCGAGCTGAGCCATGAGGCGGGCGGACTTGATGGTGCCGGTCATCGCACTGTCCCTCCGTCGTAGTGACGGGCCCTCGCCCGTCCTGACACCCCACACGTTAACCAACTCAACTTGGCCAAGTCAACTTGGCCAAGCAGATTTGGTCTAGCGTGTCGCGGCAGGGACCGCAGATGAGGGGCAGAACGACGAAGCGCCCCGCCCCCACACCCGGGGACGGGGCGCCAGCGAGGGCGGCCGCTACGCCGTGCCGTCGGCCCTGCGCACGGACTGCCAGAAGGCGCGCTCGGCAGTGGTGGCGTACTCGTGAAGGCCGACAGGGGCGATACCGGCGTCGGCGGTGACGACTCCGTACCGTGCCGTAGCGCCGCGGTTGACGCGGAAGGTCCATCCGGCACGCACGCCGTCGGGCCAGTGGAAGGACTGGAGGGAGTGCGCATTCGGGTGCACGTGCAGAACGGCCCGCCGGGCCCGCGCCTGAGCCGAGGTAGGCATCTGCTCTTCAGGCCGATGGGCGAACACGCACAGAGAGGAGCGCAGCATCGTCTCCGTCACCCATCCCCGGGAGCGGAGCCGGTCCGCCAGGCAGTCGAGGGCGACGCCGCTGAGGGGCTCGCTGTATCGCACGGCCCGGCCCCCTTCCAGCCAGTACACGGCCACGCGCCCGGCCGTGCGCGGATCGACGACGTAGCCGCGTACGTGGCGCTCGCCCTCCTCGGGCTCCACGAGGTCGTGACGGTCGGTGAGGGTGGCGACAGCGAGGCCGTCGAGGGCCTGGCGGGCGGCAACGACGTCGGGATGGTCGGCGTTCCGTGGTGCGCAGCCCTGAGCGGTGCCGTCATGGGTGACGACGACGCCCTCCAGGGGGCGACCGGCTCCGGCCGCAGGTTCCTGCGTGGCCGTCGCGGCAGGCGCGGCCGCCGGGGCGCCGGGCAGGACCCAGAACTTGGCGGCAGCGCCCCAGAGATACACCTCCCGGCCGTTCTCGTCCGTGCCGTAGCGGACGCTGCCGCGCATCTCCAGGCGGGTGATGGTGAGCGGCCGCCCGGTCACCTGCTTACGGTCGCCCGCCGGACGGAAGGCGCCTCCCTCACCCTCCTCCCCGTACAGCCTGAAGGGGGTGGCCACGCCCTTCAGGGTGCGCCACTCCGGCCCATCCGGAAGGGGGGACTCGGCGGCGGCGGCAGGCTCTTCCCTGGCGAGCCCGAGCCGCTTCAGGTCGGCGTCGCTGGCCGCCAGGGACTTGCTGCAGAAGTTGTATCCGTGAGCCTTGGCCTTCGCCTGCTCCTTGGCGGCGGCGATGGTGTCGTGCGCCCCTACGAGAGTGGCCGCGACGCGGCATTCGCAGGCGACGTGAATCAGGGCCCGGAGTTCCGTGATCCCGCTGTGGGGCTTCCTGTACGCGCGGACCGCGACACGAATGACCGGCGGCTGCGACTGCTCGGTCGTGGCGGGGGACTGCGTCATGCGTGCCTCCTGTGGCCCTTGCCGGGCTGGTGCCCGGCTGACACAGAGACATTAACCAACACGGCTTGGCCAAGTCAAGTTGGCCAAACCGTGTTGCCTCATGGATGCGGCACGCCCGGGCGCGCACTGCGCAGGCTTCCTTGGCCAAGTCCACTTGTGTAAGACTGCGGGCATGACCGACTACACGCCGAGCCAGGACCTGACGGACGCACTGGCCGACCTCAAAAAGGCGCAGGCGCTGGTGGATGAGTGCCGCGCGAAGGCGCACGCCGCCGTCGCCGCCGACCTCAAGGCCAATCCAGACGTCAGCGTGACCGTCATGGCACGGCACGTGCCGTGGACCGACGAGACCCTGCGCCAGATCGCCCGGGCGCACGACGTCCCGCTGAAGAGGAAGCCGACGGTCGGGAAGAACGCGCCCCGGAAGCCAAGGAAGCCTGCGCCCAAGGCGAGCTGATAGCGAGCTCGGACCGCCGGCATGCCGCCCGCACCGCGGCGAGATCCCCGGCCGTATCGAGGCGGGCGACCACCTCGCCCGCCAGGGCAGCGCCGGGATCGTTCACGCTCCCCATGAGCCAGTATTCAGCGTCGACCGCGGGCGCCGCGGTTGTAACCAGAGCTGGCCGCCTGCCGGGCCGTGGCGCGGCCGATGTTCCGGAGCTGCTCGGGGAGGGCGGCCACGTCCTCGAAGGAGAGGCGCAGCTGAGTGGCGTTCGGGTGCGGTGCTCCGGTGCGCTGGTGATAGTCGGCGAGGAGTTCGGCCAGGAGGGCGTGGAGACGGGCGACGCGTGGCTCGGCGAGCGGGTCAGCGGACACCTCGGTGTATCCGGCCCGTCCGAGATCGCCACGGACCTGGATAGGCGCGCCGCATTCCGTGCTGGCCCAGCGGCCGGTCTCAGAGTCCTGCGCTGCGGGCGCGAGGTGGGTGATCCATTCGCTCGCGTCCGCGTCGAATTCCTGGCCCGCCTCTTCCCAGTGGTGCCCGTCGGGCCCCCGCCACATCGTCGTCATGGTGCTCTCCTTGAGGGCTGGGCAGGCGGTCAGAGGATGCGGGCCATGATTCCGGCCAGGACGATGACGATCATGAAGGTGCCGACGATCAGCTGCCCCACGGGGACGTCGGTGAAGCGGAAGGGCTCCGGCTCGATGACGCGCTCGCCGTCGGGGATGTGTCCGCCGTGGAACTGGCGGCGGTGGACTCTGCGCTCGTCGGCGAGCGCTCCGCGGGTGAGCACGGGGGGCGACGTGGTGCGGCACTGGTCGCACCGGTAGCGGTAGCTCATACCCGACCCCTCCCTTATTTCAGACCGGCTCCATGATGCTCGATATGGCGCCTCTCTGTACCTGCCTCGTCACGACCCGTCGCGGGCTGCTCGTTCAGGAAAGACGTTCGACCTTCCACGCGGCAGGCCCTTCGTGGGGGGCGCGGACGAGTCGGCGCCCCATCCTCCGCTCTTCCTCGGTCCACGGCACCGCCCCCTCTCCCTGCTCCGTTGGCGGCGTTGTTGGCGTTGGCGTTGGCTGCTGGCCTGCAACAACACCGGTTCCCTGGGGTGGCTCCTGGAGAGGGGGGAGGGGCGGGAAGTCGTCGCGGTGTACGCCGGGCCCGTTCCCGGCCGCCGCGCGCACCCCTGGGCGGGAGGGGATCTGATCCCGTTCCAGCACCCTCTTCAGGGCCCGGGTGTCGGGTAGGGCGAGGTGGTCGCGCAGGGTGGTGTGGAGCACTCCCCGGCCCTCTCCCACGAGCCGGTGCAGGGCGCGGATCACGGCCTCTGGAGAGGGGTCGGGGACGGGGGCCTTGTCGACGTCCGCAGCCTGGTCTGCGGGGGGCGTGCCGGGGGCCTGCGGCGGGGTGTCGGCGGAGGGCGCTTCGGGGGCGGTCGTGCGGCGCCAGAGGCTGCCGCCGAACCTCACGGTGATGGAACGCTTCGACTTGACCTTGCTCACACCCCCCTTGGGGCCGGGGGCGATGGTGGGGAGGGGGAGGCGGCCAGTGCCCGCCAGGACGACGGCCAGGGCCACGGCGGCGCACACCGCAGGGACGGCCACGGGGTGGGAGAGGGGCGCTCGGGCCAGGGCGTAGGCGATGAACCCGGTGGCGGCAAGGCGGGCTCCGACGCTGCCGCGTTTGCCGATGCGGCCGAAGACCCATCCGAAGATGACCGCCAGAAGCCGGTACACGCCGAGGCCACAGACGCGCAGGAAGATGCGGATGGACGGACTCTGGCAGGCCTCGACGGCGAGAGGCCCCAGTTCGGCGAGGGGGCGCGGGTCGGCGTAGGGGCGCAGGTCGGGCATGGCGAACGCGCGGCGGCGAGGCTCCTCCCCTGCCTCGCCGCCGTCGTACGCCTGGTCCTCGTCGTGCTCGGCGTCGCCCTGCGGGGCGCATGCCGGCGGCTCACCCGCAGTCGGCTGCTCGTCACCGGCCGCGCCGGGCTCGGTCATGAGCTGGCGATCCGCTCAGCGATGTCGGCAATCCTGTCGGCGAGCACGCCCTGGCCGCCGCCCGCGTGGGAGGCCACATACCAGTAGGTGATGCCCATCATGGAGACGCCCCGCAGGGTCATCTTCTTCCACAGAGCCATCACGATCATGATGACGCCGAGGGCGGCGAGCGTCAGCTTCGGGAACGCTGCGGTGATCAGGCCGACGATGTCGTGAACCACGGCATTGACGATGGAGAACGGCCAGTCGGCGACGGCGAAGGAGGCGCCCGCCACCAGGGACAGCAAGAGGCACCATCCCCAGGAGAGCGACTTGATGTGCCCCCCTCCGTCTGCCGTGCCGAAGAAGAGGATGGCGGAGAGGATGGCGGCGAGCCCGAAGGGGCCGACGGTGCCGATGAGACTCACAACTGGTCCTTTCGGGATCAGGCCGGGATGACGTCGGTGCCGTACAGGGGGACACCGACGAGGAGGGAGGCGAGGGGGATGCGGGCGGGCAGGGCGAAGGGCGGGATCCAGCCGCGGGTCCGGTAGTCCCACATCCAGACGCCGAGGGTGATGACGTAGCCCGCGAAGGCGCCCGGATCGGTCCACGAGTCGCTGGTTGCAGCGAGGTACGCGGTCTCGGCGGTGAACCACTGCGGGACGCCGAGGGCGAACCCGGCGGTGATCGCGGTGCCGTTGTAGAGGAACCAGCAGGTGCGCCGGTCCAGGCCCTGCCACCAGTCGATCAGCGACTGCCGGGGGGCGGGCCTGGGCTTGCGGTAGGAGGGGCGGCGGTAGGTCTTGCCGGAGCCTCGGAGGGTCCAGTGACGGCGGAGGAGGGCGGGAACCCGGCCGTCGGCCGTCTCGTCGCCCTGGTCCTCGTCGTCGGTGTAGCCGTCGGGGACTTCGAGCTGGGTTTCGCAGTCGCTGCACCAGTAGGCGACGAGCTCCCCCGTGGGGCGGGCGCGGACCGGGTGCGGCTCCGGGTGGCTGCACGCGGGGGCGCCCTCCTTGGCCACCTCCTCGTGCTGCTCCCCCGGCGGCTCCGCGCTGAGGGGCGGCTTGGGCGCCCACCAGGGAGGAATCCGGTCCGTCGTCGCCGGGCCGGGAGCGGGGCCTGTGGCGGGTGGCGCCGCGGGCGGCTCGGGGTCCGGGGCACCCTCCGGCTGGGGGGCGCTGTGGCCAACGGGGCGGGCATCCATCGCGTTGAGGTAGCGGCGGATCAGGCGCTCGTGCGGGCCGGGGGTCACCGTCGGTGGCCTTCCTGGTAGGGCGGCAGCAGGTGCGCCACGGTGTGGATGTTGGGGCGGCGCGGGTGCGGCACCCGGTGGGCGTCGAGATGGCGGAGGACGGCGCAGATGTCGTCGGCGGGGACGATGCGGATGCCGTCGAGAACCAGCTGGAAACCGGGAGTGAGGGGGCCGACCATGACGGCGACGGGGATGACGTCGACGCCCAGGAGGCGGGCGACGGTGCGGGTCTCGTGGTGCAGGCCGTCGAGCCGGTGGGTGACGTCGCGGTCGCCGTGCCACAGGCGGCCGTTGACGATCTGGAGCCGGTAGCGGGCGCTCCACTGCTTGGCGTCCAGGACGTACGCGCAGCCGCGTGGTGAGAGGGCGAAGACGTCGACGTCCGCGCGGCCGGTCGGCAGGGCGCGGCTGTAGAGGAAGTTCCAGCCTTCCCCCTCGAGCTCGGTGAGGAGCGCGGCGACGTACCGCTCCCCCGCCGCGCCCGCCGCGCAGTTGTCGGCCTGGCGGCCGCGCCGGGTGCGGATCCCAAGCGCGGACGCCAGGCGGACGGCGGGTGTGCGGAGGCGGCGGGCGCGCGCGGCCGGGGCGGCGCCCGGGCTGCCCGCGCACCGCCCCCGTCCCCGGCGCCGGGGGCGCGTGGGGACGGGGGCGTACAGGACGGCTGCTGCCAGGCCGAACATGATGACCACGGCGAGGGGCCCGATCTGGAGAGTCCAGCCGAGCACGGCGAGAGCGGCGACGGCGGCGAGTGCCGCAACGGCTGTCATGCCGACCTCCGCGCCTTGAGCTGCCTGTCGACCTCTCGGTCACGGGTGCGGCGCACCGTGTCGGTCAGCGTGGGCCGGTCGCCGTTGGCTTGGCGCACGGCGTCGGTCATGTCCAGCAGCTGCTCGGGGGTCAGCGGCTCTTTGCCGAAGGTCTCCGGGTGCTCGGCGAGGTAGCGGCGGACGGTCCCGGCGATGCCCTCCCCGATCGGTGTGACCGGCGGTGTGCCGCCCTGCTGCTCGCCCGTGCCGCCGGTCGGGGCGGGGACGGGAGGGACGGCCGGTGCGGACGGCTGCCCGGACGGCGGCGCGGCCGGGGTGGGCGGCTGCACGGCCATGGAGGGGGCGTGCTGCGGAGCGGCGGCGGCCGGAGCGGGCGCCGGGGCAGGGGCCACCGGGGCGCTGCCGGCAGCAGGCGCGGACGCTGCCGGATGCTGTCCGGACGGCCCATCCGGGCCGGGGTCCGGCGCGGTCACCTGCTGTTGCTGCACCATGGCCAGCATCGCGTCCGCGGCGTCGTACTCCACACCGCCGACGGCGCGCGTGTACGCGGCCTGGGAGTTCAGCCGACGCAGGCGGGTGGCGAGGCGGGCGCGCGCCGTGACCTCCTGCTCCCGGTCCGCGACCCACTGCTCAACCCCCTCGTCGAGCTCGACGCGGTACAGGCTCATGACGAGGGTGATCAGGCCCTTCGACAGCAGATCGACACAGGCGCCGACTGCCCCGGCCGCCCGCTGGTCCAGCACGTAGCCGTAGGTGCCGACGGCCGCCATGCCGATGCCGAGCGCGATCCAGCTGGCGACCTGCGGCACCCGGGCCGCCCGCGTGTTCGTACGCTGCAACCACTCCACGCCCATGCAGCTCAGCCAAGTCAGGCTGAAAACCACGCCGACGGTGTAGGCCAGTCCGGCAGGGATGATCCGGGAGAGCAGGCCGCCGATGCTGCCGGTCGTGGCGCAGATCGCGAGGACGGTGATGCCGATGGTGACGGTGACGACGCCCCGGAGGATCACCTCGTCCCAGTCACGCGGCGGTACGCGCTCCCAGGCGTCGTACGGCACCTTCCGCGTGGACGGGATGCCGTTGATGACGGTCGTCTCGTCCCGCTCACGGCGGGCCTTGCGGTACTTCACTCCGGGGATGCGGGGCTGCTGGTCCTCAGCCATCGGGAACGCCCTTCGAGCTGGTCCTTGAGGTACAGGTGAGCGGCCGGGCCCCCGGGGAGGGAGCCCGGCCTGACGGATTCAGTCCTTGAAGAGGTGGCGGGGGAAGGGCTGTCCGGCGGCGTCGCCGTCGCGGACGACGCGGGCGCGGTGCGAGGCGCGCCGCTTCTGCGCGGCCTTCTCGTCGTCCGCCTTCTTCTTGTCGCTCATCTGCCGGGCGAGGGCGTGGTCGTCGCCGCCCCGCAGGGAGCGGGCGAAGTCACGGAAGCCCATCAGCCGCACCCCTTGGTGTAGGAGCGGAAGCGGGCGGCCTCAGCGCGGAACGCGGCGATCGCGGGGAGGCGGCTGAGGTCCGCGATGCCCCGGCCCTGGAGGCCGAAGCGGCACTCGACCGCGGCCACGCACTCCACGTACGCGCGCGCTCCCGGCTGCCCTGGGGCGGGAAGGCTCTCGTCCGAGCTGCCGAAGACGGCCAGGCGCAGCGCGGTATCTGGCGTGAGCCGGACGTCGGCCTCCATGGAGTCAGCGGCGGTGTCCAGCGCGGTGGCGTACTCCGTGTAACTCATGAGCGGGGCACCCCCGCACGCTTCTCCGGGCGCGGCGCCGGGACGCGGCCCGACTCGCCCGTACGGCGAGGGCCGGGGACGGGCAGCTTCGGGATGGCGGGCTCGTTCGCGTCGTCCCACTCGAAGCCGAAGCGACGGGCGGCCTCCCCCAGCTCCCCGGCGAACACGCCCCGCGTGACGCCCGTGTAGACCGCGGGCGCCGCGTCGTGGGCGAGGCGGGCGATCCTGCTAGTGCCGCCGTGGTAGCTGCGCCCCGCGTACTCGTACGCTCGTGCGCCGATCGCGGTGACCAGGCTGAGCTCGTCCACCTCGGCCTCGGGCCGCTCGGTGCGGTACGTGTACGCGACCGAGGCGAGCACCCAGCCCGCCGCGTTCGTCTGTTCGTCGGTGACGCCCCGGGACTCAGCGGGGCGGAGATCAGTACGCTTGCTCACAAGCGTCACTCCCTGTCCAGTCAGGTTGTGGCGTGGTTCCCGGACGTGTGCGACCACGGCCGGGGTTGGGCGGTGCCCGGTGTGCGACCACCGGGCACCGCCGCTTTCAGCAGCCCCGACCTCCGTGTGCGACCACGAGGGCCGGGGCTTTGTGCTGATAGGAAAGGTAGCAACTTATTTGCGTTCGCGCTAATAGGTTGGAGAGGATGTCGTCATGGCCGACCCCCCGCAGGGGACAGCGCGACAGCAGGAGGAGGTGGCGAGGTTGGTCAGCATCCCGGAGATGCCCGGCCTCTTGGAGGCCGCCGGGCTCAAGAGCGTTGGTGCTCCACGCATTCGCCAGCTGGCCGCCGATCCGGACTCGGGCTTCCCTACGCCGGTCTACGAGCGCGGGCGACTGCGACTATGGGACTGGTCGGCCGCCCTGGACTTCTTCCGGACTCGGGTCGTGGAGCAGGGAAAGCGGACCGACCTCCTGCGGAAGCGGGAGCCGCATGAGGCTCCTCGCGACGGCACAGACGACAGCTAAGGAGCGCACCCCATGGGCACGTCGAGGCTCTACGTCCCCGATGGGGAACGCAGGGCCATCAGGAGTTCAGCGCGATGCTCGACCGCCTGGGCATCGAGAGCCATCTCGTGCTGGACTCCAGCGGCAGCCCAGTCGTGGCGCTCTCCGAGGCGGGGATGAGGCAGCTCGGGGCGTGGTTCGCCGATCACGGGGATGCAGCTCAAGCGGCGGCTATCCACCGGGCGCTCGACGCTTGACCCCTGAGACACACGCGAGCCCCGACCGGTTGATGGACGGTCGGGGCTCACGCATGAGGTTACCGACGGCGCTCAGTCGTCGGCCGATATCCCGAAGGTGCGCGGCGATCGTACCGCACGCTCATGTCCAGACACGGAGCGTGTCCGGGCGGGTGCCCGCGATGGTGACGGCGGTGCCGGCATGCCCCTGGTGCGGTCGACTGCATGGAACGACGTGCGGCCGGGGAGCCCCCGACCGCACGTCGTGGTTGCCCGGTATGAACTGCTCGCTGCTCACCGGGTCCGTCGTGGTGGTGGCCCGTACGGCGACTCCCATGCCGGGCGCCCTTGGCGGCTGGCATGGGCCTTCTGCTGGTTGAGCTGCTCGAAGGCGCGGACGAGGTCGACCACCGCAGTGGTGAGGGCCCTGAGGTGCGGCTGGGCTGCCTGGATCATGGCGCGGAGGGGCGCCATCGCTTCTTCGGCCAGTGCCAGGGCCTCGGCGTCGACGAGGTGGGTGTGGGGGCCTGTCTCGTTTCGTTGACGGTGGACGACGGCTCGGCAGGCCTCGGCGTGGGTCAGGTTGTGGCGGCTGATGAGGCGGCTGACGAGGAGCAGGGCGGCGTGGGCGCGCCTCTGGTCGCGGGAGGTCATCTCTGGTCCTTCCTGGCTGTCCTAGCCCCCGGTACTCCCCCGGTACTCGTCGAGCGCCTGCTTGACTTGGTCCTGGCTCCAGTCGGCGGAGTGCCACCACTCCACGGCCTGCCAGACGTTGCGCAGTCGTTCCAGCCGGACAGTGGCCCGGACCTCGGACTGCCGCAGGATGAGGAGGAGTTCCTCGGTCTCGCGCGCGGCGTCTGCGGCGTAGCCCAGGTGCGCGAGAGTCTTGGACATCCTTTCGATGTTGGGCATCTGGTTGACGAGATCAGTGAAGTCCAGGGCCCGGCACAGGTAGTCGTACGAGCCGCCGCTCATCTGTGGCCTGCTTCCTTGAGACGGTGCTGGTTCATGGTGCTGTCCGGATGCTCCGGCCTCCCGGAGGTCCGGACAGTGTCCTGGCCGGTCACCGTGGCTGTGACGGTGTGTCCGCGGGTGGAGTGTCCGGATGTCCGGACGGGCTGTCCGGGCAGTCGGATTCCAGGTCTGTCCGGATGGCTTGCTCGGCGAGGATCGCCGCGACGGCCCGGCATACCCGCTCGTACTGTTCGGGGTACGTCGGCGTCCGCGGGCCGGGCACCGCGACGGCGTCCCAGAGGGCGTCCGCCTGCTGCACGGTCAGCCCGTCTCTCGCATCGGCGGCTGCGCGGGTGACAGTGACGCGTTCACCGCAGCGCAGCTGGAGGGTTTCGCGGTCGGTCACTTCAGCCACCAGGAGGGCGCGTGCTGGGTGATGAGGTCGAGGAGCCAGGGCGGCCGGTGCGGGACGGGGAGGGCCCAGGAGTCGGGGTCTGCGGGGGTGGTGACGAGGACGGTGGGCGGGCGCCCGGTGGACACCTGCCAGGTGATCGTCAGCTCGTTGTCCGGGCCGTTGCAATCGAGTTCGGCGAGGCGTTCGGGGGTGATCCGGAAGCGCTTGATCTCGTGTCGCAGCTCGTCGATCAGCTCGGTGGTGATGGTCATCGCGGGTTGTCCTCCGTGGTGTTGGACGCTTCATGGGCGGGCTGCGGGCGTACGGGGGCGGTGGGCTTTCCGGCGTCGTACTGCCACAGCGGGTGATCTGGGCGGGCGGTGACGGCGACCATGGTCAGGAGGCGGGTGGCCATGCGGTCGAGGACCTCGTGGTCGAGGTCGACGGGGTAGGGGGTGCAGTTGTCGAGGGCGTGGGCGAGCGCGCCGGGGGTCATGCCGGGCTTGCCGGTGACCAAGGCCTCGTCCCACTGGAACCCGCAGCACATGCAGTGCCGCTCCAGCCGCTCAGGGAGCGGGCCGCGGCGCACCTGGATGCCGTTCCAGTCGTCGATGAGTGCCCGGGTCGAGGCCCGGTAGAAGGTGAACGCCCCGGAGTTGCTGCACTTGATGCAGTCGACGTGCTCGCCGGAGTACGGCGGAAGGATGCCGCGGTCGTCGGCGGGCGGCCCTGTGACGGGTTCCGTGCTGGTGTGGGTCACTTCGGGGTTCCTCCTTCTCGTGGGGCGCCGCAGCGGTGGCGCTCCCGGTGGGGGTCGTAGTCCGGGGCCGGGTGTGGCTGCTGTGGGGAGCGGGCGGCGCGGAGCCGGTTGCGGGTGCGGACCGGGTGGACGACCCACAGGGCTGTGAGGGCGAAGGTCAGGACGAGGGCGGCCGGGATGGTGGCCGCGGTGAAGGCGGGGCGGGCGGCCTGCTCGTCGGCCCAGTCGGTGAGGCGGTGGCCCAGGCGTACGCCGTGCACGGCGAGTGCGCCACCGGCGGCCCCGGCGGGCAGCGCCACGGCGGCCGCGAGTGCCAGCTGGTCAGCGTTCACCGGCGAGCCTCCTGCGGCGGGGCGGCGAGCGTGACGGCGCGGATGATGGCGGTGGCGAGGGAGTCGATGTCGCCGATGCACATGGCGCAGTCGTCGTCGAAGACGTGGCCGCCCTCACCGTGGGGAAAGCGCAGGCCGGGGATGGTGGGGACGCCGTCGCGAACGGTGGTGACCAGGACCGTGGCGACGCGGTCGTGGAGGGTGGGGGTCAGGTCGCGCTGCTCCTGGTCGTCGTCGCTGACGCCGGGCGCCATGTGGTCGATGAGCTCCAGGAGCACGGACGCGGCGAGGTTCAGGGGGCGGTCACGGAGGTGGCTGTCGCCGGTGCGGGCGCCGCTGGGGCGCGCCCATTCCTGGCACTGGCGGCGTACGGCGCGCAGCGTGCGCATGAGGCGCGCCTCGGCGTCGGGGGGTTCCTGCTGGCCGCCGCAGGTGACTTGGGATGGGTCGGACGTGACGCTGTGGCTGGCGGGCAGGCGGATCAGGTGGCTGTCGCAGCACCCTGTGCGCTCGCTGCCCAGTGGCGGGCAGGCGTGGGTGGGGTTGGTCATGACGTTTCGCTCCCGTCGTGCATGAGGCACCAGTCGTCGTGCGCGGTCCCGGCTGAGGTCCAGTAGCGGTCGCAGCCGCAGGGGGTACGAGTTGCTCGGCGCGCTTGGAGGCAGGCGCGCAGGCGGGCAAGTGGGCGGCCCGGGCGGGGGCGCGCGGCGGCCGGGGCTGCGGCGGCGCGGTTGGCCTCCCGGGCCACGGCCGCGAGGAGCAGCGTGGCGACGGTGTAGGCCGCGGCGGCGAGCGGGAGGCGTCCGGTGCCCAAGCCGTAGCCGCCCACCGACACCGCGGCGATGGCGGCGAGCACGAAGACGGTGACGAAGGCGTGCCCGGTGGAATTCATCGGGGCCGCCTGCGGTACGCGCGGGCGCCGTGGTGGGCCGTGCGGGCGGCGAGCGCGCACAGGAGCGGGGAGGCCAGCAGGGCGGCGAGGAGAACGGTCACAGGGCAACCGGGCCCTTCTCGTCGACCCGCACGAGGTGCTGGTCGCAAAGGGCTAGCGCCTCCTTCAGCAAGCTCCGGCACACACACCGTTCACGTGGACCGTCGACGACGGTCTGATCGACGTGCCAGACGGACCTCTTGTTGGTGCCCGCGTAGATGATCGTGGGGCCGTCGTCGGTCACAGCTCTCGTGCGTTCGCCCCGCGCTTCGACGTCCAGGGCGTGAGCGATCAGGGCGCGGCACACCTGGCGCTCCGCTGGTTCGGTCGGTGCTGCAATGTCGATTCGCGTGATCGTCAGCGAGTCGTCCGCCATGTCGGGGAGGTAGAAGAGTGCGGGCCCGGAGGTGGCGAGCTGGGCGGCGAGGAGAACGGTCACGGGGTGTCTCCTTCGTGCTGGTCGAAGATGGCTGCCGCGAGGTCGACGGCGGCCTGGCTGAGGGAGTCCTGAACGAGGCCGCCGTCCTGGTGGACGGACTCGAAGGCCTCGTGCAGGACGGATGCGACGGCTCTGCCGGCATGCGGGTCGAGGGCGGCGATGTACGCCGCGTCGGCGGCGGCCTGTGTGTTCCCGGCTGGGCCGGTGCGTGCGACGCACTCCGTCTTGTGCTCTCCGCCGGTGATGAACTCGACGCCGAACAGCCCGTCGCCGACCGTTGCGGGCGTTCCGGCAGGCGCCCACCGGCCTGGGGTGGCGGAGTTGGCCAGGGCGAGCAGCTTGGCCTCGGCGTCGCGCAGCAGCTCGTCGGCACGCGGCCGCGGGGTCGGCATCGTCTCGCCGAGGACTACCCGCAGGGTGCGGTCGGTGCCCGAGCAGCCGGGGCAGTAGTCGCGGCCACCTGTGTGCCTCCAGCCGTACGCGGCGCCGATCGTGCGGGCCTCGCTGGTGGTGAGGCCGTGCGTGAGCAGGGACGCGGCGCAGCCCGAGAAGCCGCGGATCGTGTTGCAGTGCAGGGTGATGCGGACGCTCACGGGAGGATGTGGCCCTTCTCGTCGGCCCGGACCGGGGCGCCCTGCTCGCAGAGGTCGAGGGCGTAGCGCAGGAGGCTGCGGCACAGGGCCCACTCGCGTGAGTCGCTGACGGTGGTCTGGTCGACGCGCCACAGCGACTGTCTGTCGCTGGCGGCGTAGATGATCGCGGGCCCGTTGTCGGCCACCGTGGTGTTCTCCTCGTGCCGCACCAGGACGTTGAAGGCGTGGCCGAGGAGGGCCTTGCAGAGGACGGCCTCCCGGGGGTCCTCAGGGACGATGTGGTCGATGCTGGTCACGGTCACCGTCTCTTCTTCGAAGCTGCTGACGAAGAAGAGGGCAGGCCCGGAGTCGGCGAGGTGGTTGAGCGCGCGCAGCTGGCCCTCGAGGGAGCGGCCGACGTGGAAGACGCTGCTGGCACGGAGCCACTGCATGCGGTCGGGGCCGGGGTCGGCGCCGGGCGGGGGGAAGGCCACGGCGCGTACCCGGTCGAGTTCGATCTCCGTGACGATGCCGACGAAGGGGGGCGTGGGCGCGTCGTCGGTGTCCGTGGTGTGGCCGATGGTGTCGCCGATGCGGATGGTGCGGCCGACGGCGTCGCAGGTGCTGATCAGTTGCACGGGGGTGCCTTTCGGAGGAGGAGAGCGGGACCGAAGCCGATCCAGCGGGGCAGGCCGGGGTGCGCGATCTGGCCGGTCTGGGCTGCGGCGCAGTCGATGACCCGGCGGAGAGACACGCGACGCTCCATCGGGCAGTGCTCGCGACGGTCGACGTCGGTGAGGACCGGGCGGAGCGGGTATGCCTCGATGCGGGTGCGGCCGCGGCAGGTGATGCTGCTGTGCCGGTCTCCGATGTGGAGCCAGTCGGCGGCGTCGAGACGCGCTGTGATGGCGCGGCTGTCGACCCGGTCCCCGAGGATGTGGCCCCCGTCGGTCCAGGCATGCCAGGTTCGGCATCCGCCGCCGGGCGGGTAGAAGGCGATACCGAGGTAGGTCTCGGGCGGGAAGCCGTCGGCGATGCTGTTGACGACGGCCTGCTCCACGGGCTTCGGGTCGCTGCCTGCCGGGGCCTGGAGCGTCGCGACGTGGGTGACGGTCATGGCGGGTCAGAACTCCTTCAGAGGGCGGACGGTCTTCGCGGGCGCGGCAGTCGCAGGGCCGAGGAGCCCGGCCTGCCAGGCGATGGCGACGGCGTGCGCGCGGGTGTGGGCGCCGAGGAGCTTGCGGAGGCGGCGCCGGTGCTCGTGTGCGGTGGCGCGGCTGATGTGCAGCTCGGCGGCGATCTCGTTCAGGGACAGGCCGCGCGCGGTGCCCTCCAGGACCTCCATGAGCCGCGGGGTCAGGTAGGTGGGGCGTGGCCGCCGCTCTGTGGGGAGGGCGGTGAGGTAGCCGTGCTGGTATGCGAAGTCGACGAGCTGAGGCTGCGGGCGCCTCTTGAGGCCGGTGCGGGCGGCGGCGCGCCGGATGAGGGTGCGCACTGCGGCCGGGGAGGTGTGCAGGTCGGAGGCGATGCGCAGGGTGTCGTGGCCGCGCGCGAGCCCGGCGATGACGAGGAGTTGGCCGCGGGTGAGACGAGGAGTCGGCTGGCTGGTCACGGGGTCGGGTCCTCTCCGGCGCGTGCCGCGCGCTCTTCGTGGTGGACAGCGGTAGCGGTGGCCACGGCCATGCGGAACAGGCTGAACAGGCCGTCGACGAGGGCGGTACCGTCGCCCAGCCCGGACTGTTTGACCAGGGCGATGAACAGGGCCGCGGCTGTGTCCTCGTCGCCGTTGGCCCAGGCGGTGACGAACTGGGCGGCGAACTTGATGTCGGGGCTGAAGTCGTCGACGCTGCCCGGCTCGTGCGTGAGGACGTGCTCAACGCGCATACCGAAGTGCGTGCCCGGGTTGTCGCGGCGCGCGATGTAGGAGGCGGCTTCGGCGAGCATGGCGGCCAGCGCAAAGGCGGGGCGCGGCCCCTCCTCGATCAACGGGTTGAGCATGATCGCGCCGCCCTTCAGGTCGCCTGCCACACCGCAGATCAGTGCGTCTTGCACGATGCGATGGGCTTCGGACGGTGTGATGCTGGTCATGCGGACTCCTGGGTGAGGGCGGGGTCGAGGCGGTGGTGGACGAGCGCGCGGGCGACGGTGCGGGCGCCGTGGCGGCGCATGGCCTCGCGCTGGCCGTACTCGGCGACAGTCCGGGCGACCACCTCCAGAGGCGCGTCGACGTCCTGCTCCTGGACCTCGGACTGGACCTGGCCACGGCGCCGGTACGTGGCGCACAGCAGGCACGTGCCGCCCGCGGTCGGGTCGACCGGGCCGCCGGGGTGACGCGGGCAGCGAGGGCCGGTGAGCGCGGCCCGGGCGCGGGTCAGCAAGCGGCGCGCCTGGTCGAGGTCAGCGGCGATCTCGTCGAGCTGCTCGGGGTGGGGGTCGAAGGCGGCGAGGTGATCGCCATGCGCACCGACTGCATGAAGCAGGCGGGCCAGGTCGGCGATGGTCTGGCGGATGGTGGTCATGCGTTCCTCGCTTCCGGGATCCCGAGACGCGCGGCTTCCTCGCGCCCCAGCTGCACGCAGTCCGGGCACCGGCCGCCGGGCTGACGGTCGCGGTAGTCACGGCCGCAGCTGCAGAGGCGGATGGGGGCGAAGGGGTCAGCGGGGCGCGAGGCGGGCGCCTGAGGGGTCGCTGACGGCTCTTCAGGGGCGCCGGGGACCGGCATCAACAGCGGGGCCTGGATCGGCCGCCTACGGCCCGCAGAGCGGCCGCGCTGGCCCGGCGCGGGGTCGCGGTGGCGTGAGCACCGGGTGGTGCCGGGCCGGGCGAGCGGTACACCGCACTCGGCGCAGCGGCCGAAGGGCCTGGCTTCTGCTGAGCGATCGGTCTTGTCAGTTCGGGCAGCCCCATCCACCTGAGGTTGAGGTCCTACCTCAGCCACCTCTTGGGGATCTTCCTGGTTACTACCTGGGTTGTTCGGGCCACTGTGGACCGAACCGGTCGTGCCACTGTGGCCCGAACCCGGTCGTGCCACTGTGGCCCGAACTTCTCCGCCCGGTTCGCGGTCGAGTTCGTGCCGCTGTGGACCGAACTGGTTCGTGCCACTGTGGCCCGAACTGCCGTCGCCCGGCTCCTCCTTGCGCGGGCGGGCGGTGGCCTTCAGGTGGTCGGCGGCGGCCCCCCAGCTCGGCCACGGGGTCACGACGAGGCGGTAGAGCGTCGGCTTGCCCCGCTTGCGCTCGCCCTCGACGACGACGACCCCGGCCCTGATGGCGGCCTCCAGGTAGCGGCGGGTGTCCTGCTCGCGGCACCCGGCGGCCTTGGCGAGGTCCTGAATGCGGATCACCGTGCCGTCCTGGAAGCGGAGTTGCCCCGACGATGCGGCCATGGACCGGAGCGCGTAGAGCTGGGTGAGGAAGCCGCCCTTCAGAGCGCGCGGCATCTGCCGCACCCACTTCCACGCCAGGGCGTTACCGAAGGCGTGCGCCAGGCCCCCCGCGGCCGGGGGCCGGTCGTCCGTCTGCTCTGTGCTCACGGGCGCCTCTCCGAGTGGTGGACAGGGTGTGTCGGGAAGGTGGGGCGCGGTCACGGCAACGCCGCTCAGCCATCAGAAGGCCGTGATCAGGCCTTTTGCCCCGGTGGATCTTCGGACCACTGTGGCACGACCTTTAAAGGTTTGCAAGGATATCCATGTTGGCCAACCCTCAAGGGTTCTACACTTTGACCATGGCCGCTGAGACGAAGATCAAGACCGCTGACGACGGGGTTCGCGAGGTCGGCATGACCGACGCCCGCGCGAGCCTGACTTCCCTGATCCGCGAGGTGCGGTACGGCGGCCACGTCGGCGCCTTCACAGAGCGCGGCGAACGCCAGGTCATGCTGGTTACACCCGAGTTCTACGAGCGCGCCCAGGCAGCCCTGGGCAACTGACCTTCCCCCTGCCGGCAGAGGGCCGCGGTGCCGGCATTCGCCACCGGCATCCGCCGCCGCCCACCAAACCCCGGTCATCTGTGCCCAGCCCCGCCTGCCTGCTGCTGATACGCGGCGTTGCACAGGCCTGCGGCGTCGGACACGAGCCGCATCACGCAGCGGACCAGGTGCGCCTGGCCGGTCGTCACGGCGGCGCCGAACAGCGCCTCTTCGGTCGCCGTGTCCGCGTTGCAGTGGGCGATCAGGAACCGCGCCGCGAACATCTGCACCGGGTCACCGGTGAGTCCCCCGGGCCTGATCTCCTCCAGCACCCACATGCCGCCGCGCTCGACGTCCGGGGCCCGGTCGCCGTAGAGGAGTTGCAGTGCTCGGTGGCCGAGGTGGGCGATGCCGCAGCACACGCCGTACATGCGGTTCGTGGTGCTGTCCGCGTGGAGGCGTGCGAGGAGATCCGAGGCGTGCTCGGCGTCCCCGTCGGCCGTGGCCACGACGGCGTCGTAGGCGAGCTGGGCGGCGTCCTCGGCGCTCATCATGATCTGCTCCCGGGCAGGTGGAGCAGGGCGTTCTCGTACTGGCGGGCCAGCTTGCTGTGTGCGCGGGAGGGCATGGCGTCCTGGTCGGCTTCCTCCTCGAGGAGCGCCCTGCCTGATTCGAGTCCGTCGAAAGCCTCGTCGTACGTCGCGGGCCGCCCCTCGCGCCACCACGTGACCTCGGTGGGGTCGCCGACGCTGAAAAGCCGCGCGTCCGGCTCCATGTGCCATGCCCGGGTCGTCCACACCGCGATCACCCCGGGGTTGCGGCGGCACATGATGCCGTCCGGCTCGGCCGCTTCTTCGGGCAGACCGCTGTCTCGTCGGCGCATCTGCGGGTGGGTGAGGAACGGGCATGCGCGCGCCGCGTATTCGGCGCAGTAGCGGTGTGAGGGCGGCTCGGCGGAGACGCGGTTGATCGTGCACATGGGGCCGAGGACGAACGTGACGTAGACCCCGAGGCGCGCACCGCACAGGAAGCAGTGGTTGAAGCGTGCCGCGTCCTCGACACCGGCTTGCCGCACAACGCGGTGATCGGGCTCACCGTTGATGTGGGCGACGAACCAGGGGACCAGACGGCCGTGCCGGTCGCGGGGTCGGCCCGCAAGCCGTGCGGGCGGGATGAGTTCGGTGTGCATGGGGGCTCCAGAGGGGGTGTCAGCAGCCGCTCAGGTCGACATCGACGGGCAGGGCAGGGCGTACGGACTGCCCGGGCGTATTCCCGGCGGGCTGCCGTGCGGGCGGCTCGTTGATGACCCGCGGCTTGTTCACGGCCGGAGGCTTCCGCCCGGCGGGCCGCGGCGCGGGCGGGCGGGGAGCGGGCGGCGGCACGGGCCTGGTCACAGCGCCGGACAGGCCCCATGTGGTGTCGCATCCGCCGTCGCTGGAGCGGGCGTTCATGGCCGCGCAGGCGGCCAGCAGCACCGCGAAGAGCACGAGGGCGAGCAGCGCGGCGAGCAGGACTCTGGGTCTGAGCACAAGAAGGTTCCTTCACGTGATGCCGGGCGCGGACGGTGTCGCGGGGAGGCCGCCCGCACCCGGCGCAGAGGGGCTAGCGGCGGGTGTTGGCGCGCGCGTCTGAGTTCGCGATGACGGGGAGCCCGTCCGGTCCCACGGGGATGTAGATGACCGAGCTGTTCTTGCCGGACTTCGCGATGTCGGCCAGGACCTTCGTCATCTCGTACTGGATGTACTCGGGGGTGAGGGTCTTCGCGATCTCGTCCTGGGCGGCCTTCACCCCGCGGGCCTCGCGGAGCCGGACCTCGGCCTCCTGCTCGGCGATCTTCACGCGCTGCGCCTGCTGGCTGATCTTGATCTCGTTGAGCTTGACCTTGTTGTTCGCGTCGATGCGGCTGGTGGTGACGACGTTCTTGGCTTCAGCGACCCGCTGGGTGCGGTTGAAGGCTTTGAAGCCCCAGACGGAGCCAATGATCATCGCGACGACAAGGGCCAGGGCAGCGACGCCAGCCCCGGCGAAGAGCAGGAGGGTTGCAGCGTCGTCGCGGCGGTTGTTCTGGGTGTTCATGTAGTGGCGCCTTCCATGAGGGACACGGCGGTCAGCCGTAGTCGAGGGAGGGGTGGTGAGGGCCGGTCAGTCCTTGTCGAACCCTGCGGAGAAGGCGAGGGCCCACAGGAGGCCTGCGGAGACCAGGGCGGCGAGCCACCACCAGTCCGAGACGGCCGGGGCCGGGGTGAGGAACCACATCTCCCCCACCAGGACGCCCGTGAGGAGGCCGGTCCAGAAGCGGCTCCACCCGCTCACGTTGCGCCACCCGCTCCTGGTGCGCCACGCGTTCACCATGCGGCGCCGGTTCACAGATACTCACCGGCCTTGTCGCGCTGGTTCCCGCCACGGCCGCGCAGCGTCGTGCCCGCCTCCAGGAGCAGCTTGCGGACGGTGCCGTAGGCCAGGCCGCTGCGTGCGGCCAGCGAGCGGATGGACGCCCCGGCCTCGTACGTGACGCGCAGGTCACGCGCCTTCTCCCGGCGCCGGTCGCCGCTTAGCACCTCAGCCATTGATCTTGATCCTTTCGTTCTCGTACGCCTCCGCGTACTCGGCTACTTGCCGGGCGAAGGCATGCTCGGCGCACACTTTGTGTGCCGGTTTCCGGCGGCTGTCGCGCAGGTGTGTGGGGGGACCGCCGCAGTAGCGGCAGGGGCGGGCCTTCGAAGCCCAGTGGCGGCGGCCGCTCCAGTCGAAGACCGCGGCAGGCGCCGCGAGATCAGGCGGCCGGGACGGCATCGTCGTCCGCGGCCCGTTTCCTCGCCTGGATCCGGATCATCAGGTCGACGCGCTCCGCGTAGTCGAGGCCGCCCCAGATGCCATGCCGCTCGTCACGTTCCAGAGCGCCCTGGAGGCAGGTCATCCGGACCGGGCAGCCGGAGCAGATGCCTTTCGCCTGCCGGGCCTTGTAGCGCGCGCCCGGCCCGTCGCCCTCTGGGAACCACCGGTCGGGCCGCCACGGGTCGTCGTCGTCTTTGCCCTCTGGGCCGCACGGCGCGGCGCCGCTCCAGTCCGAGGGGCGCTCGACGGTGTCCGGCCGGTGGCGTGCGGAGTAGTGGTACTTCACAGCGAGTCTCCCTTCGACGCGGGCCCGGACACGTCCAGGCCCCTACCGATGGACGTGTCCGGACACGTGTCCTTGCTGGTGGCAGCGCTGCCATCAGCCGTGTCCAGGCATGCGGAGCTGTCTGTCCGGACAGGGGCCCGGACAGTACGGCGGGCGATGAGGACGATCACGGACAGGATGACGAGGGCGACCACCACGGCCGCAGACGGCGTCTCCCGCAAGTCGTGCAGGGCCGCGTCCTCGGCCGCGCCGACGGTGACCAACAGGAAGAGGAAGGTGCTCACTTCGGCACCTCGCTCTCGCGCCAGCGGTACAGCGTCCGCTCGCACGTGCCCGTGCGCCGCGCGAGTTCGGCCTTCGACATCCCAGGAGGCGCGTGCTCGATGGCGTACTGCTGCTCGTCCTCCGTCAGCGGCGGATACGGCGGGTGACCCGTGAGGGCGCGCTCCACGGCGATCAGGTCGACCCCGCCATGCCACGTATCGCCGGGACGGATCGTCATGCCGGCACCTCCCGCCTGGCCTCGCGCATGACCCGGTCGGTCAGGTGGGCGCCCCGCACGCAGCGCGGGAACGTGCAGGCGACCCGCACCAGCCCCTGCGGCTCCTGCCCGTGCTCGAGGCGGAACGCGACCCGGTAGGCGGTCTCCAGGTTGCTGAACACCGGCGTGCCGTCCCGCGTCGTGCGCCCCGACCACTGCAGGTGATCGCCGACTGCGACCGTGTGGGCCGCGAACACCTCGGCGACCGGCTGCATCTGTGGCTTCAGCGGGCGCGGGAACTTGGCCATGCCGAGGTCGGCCCGCACCCGCGCCACGAATTGCGGCGTGCTCTCCAGCCGGTCGGCGAGCTCGACGTCCGACGCGTTGTCGTTCACGAGGTGGTGGGCGACCTTCTCCCAACTCGCGCCTTTCTCCTTCACCGCGCGCCCCCTTCGCCCAGGGGCCACACGCGGATCACGGCGCCAGGGGTGTCGAGGACGTCGAAGACCTGGCCGTAATCGCTCACGTAGTACTTGCCGAGCCTCCAGTACTCGACGACCAGCGCGTCATCCCGGTACACGAGCGCCGTCGTCAGCGCGTCCTCCGTCGACCGGATCAGCTTGCTCACGTCCGGCTTGCGGTCCGGCCGTGCGGGCGCCGACGGCCGCAACACGGTGGCCGTGTTCCGGCCGTTGCCGTAGTGGCTCCGGGGGCGCTCCAGGGAGAAAGTGACCGCGAGCGCGACCGGCCCCGTGATGGTGCGCCCGCGCGCCTTCTGCCGGGCCTGGATCGCCATCCAGGCGACGCACTCACGCCACGGCTTGACCTTCGCCGACGACTCGATCATGCGGCCGCCGCCCACGTGGGTCTTGCTGCCCTGTGGCCCCGGCACCCCGCGTACGGTGATGGTGAGCGCGGGCTCGGGCCACTCGATCCCGCCCGGCCCTTTCACCGCTCGCCCCCGGCGCTCTCGTCGACGACCGCGGCCGGGGCCGTCACGGTGCTGATGTTGGTGACGACGACCATGTCCGCCTCGGCCGCCGCGACGTTGACGTAGCACTCCAGCGGCACGTCGACCAGCTCCTGCCCGACCAGGCCGGTCTCGTACGTCAGCTGGTCCAGCGGCACCGTCACGCGCGCCGTCGTCGACCAGGCGGCCACCGTCACCTGCGCTGTCCGCTTCGTCAGGTCGACGTCGTGCACGACCAGCGGCGTCGCGTGCCGCGGCTCCGTGCACGCCTCCAGGTACAGCGCCCCGAAGTCGGTCAGGCCCGGGCGCCTGCCGTGAAACTGCACGAAGTTCAGGGCGGCCAGCTGCGGCATGATGCCGCCCGGGTCACGGAGCGGCGTGCCGTCCGCCAGGGCGCGCAGCAGGTCTTCCGCCACGTCCCCCAACGGCCGTTCCAGCGCGGTCCGTACCGCCCGGATCGCCGCCACCCGGAACGCCAGCGTGCCCCGCGTCTGCATGGACGAGCACGGGCAGCCCGTCACCACAGACGTGTGCTCCTTGTCCACGTGCGCGACGCAGCCCATGAGGTGGGACCGGCCGCGCTCGCACAATGCCTCCGTGCAGCACTGGCAGTTGGGGCAGTCGGGCTGACCGGGGCGTACGTACAGCGGCCCGAACGGCTCGGGCACCGACGCTGCCTGAAACGCGAAACTCATGACATCTGCCCTCGTGGTACAGGTCCAGCAGCGGAGGGCACCGGACACGTCGACGGCGTGCGGCCGGTCCCCTCCCTCCAGCTGGCACCAACGGATCTCGACGGCGTCCGCCTCCCCCGCCTCGAAGGCCGCGTACGGCTCGACGGCGGGGCGCGCGGCGCCCGTGCCGGGCTGCCGCCCGGGCTCGACGGCCCGGGCGGCAGCCGTGTGGACGGTGAAGGTCACCGGGGTCCACCACCGGCGGGAGAGAGCGGCCAGTCCAGGCGCACGTCCGCCGCCCGCTCGTGCTGCCCCGACGACGCGTAGTGGTCGCGCAGCCCCTCGGCGTGCCGACGGGCCCACCGCACCTGCGCGTCGTGCAGCTCGCCGAGGCTGTACTTGGTGGTCAGCCACCAGTACCGCTTGGCGATCTTCCACGTCACCGCGCAGGCCGCCTTCGCGTCGGCCTCCGAGTTGTGCGCGCCCTCCAGCGGCACCACGTAGTGCTCGCACAGGGCCGACAGCGTCCGCTTCCCGCGCCGGTAGCGGTCGACTTCCTTGTCCAGGACCTTCGGGTCGAGGACGCGGGGCGCCGATCGGATGGACAGCGGGGCCGTGCCGTGGCGGCGTGCTTCGCGGTCGAGGAGCGTCAGGTCGTAGCTCGCGTTCATGACGACGATGGGCAGACCCTCGGCGACCGCGTCGGCGAGCACCTCAGTGATCTCCTCGATCACGTCGGGGGCCGGGCGGCCCGCAGAGCGGGCCGCCTCGGTCGTGATTTTGTGAATGGCCGTGGCCTGGGCCGGGATCTCCACCCCGGGGTCAGCCAGCCACGTGAGGGACTCAGTCGGCTTGCCGCCGCCCCAGCGGACGACGGCGGCCGACACGATGCGGTCGCTCTCCGGGTCGGTGCCCGTCGTCTCCAGGTCGAAGCCCACCAGGGGCCTGCTGTGCCAGCTGTGCCAGGTCCGGGTCACCGCGCCGACCTCCGCCGCTCACGGCGCTCCCGGCGAGAGACCCGCTTCGGCTGCGCCCTCCCGCGCCCCGACCCCTTGGACGGGACCGGATCCTGCGACGCCTCGGAGGCAGCGGCGGCCGCGTCGGCCTCCGCCAGGAGCAGCGCCGCCTCAGGGTCCGGCGCGTGCAGCACCTGCACCTCGCCCGCGTCCCCGGCGTCCTCGGCCGTGCCCAGCGCGCGCAGCTCAGCCGACGTCGGCACGACCTTGGCCAGCCGTCGCACCGCGCTCTTGGACCACATGGCCGTGAAGTCGGTGTGCCAGAAGGAGTCGCGGGTGCCCGACTCCTCTGCACGCCGGTAGGCCTCGCTGTACTCGTCGCGGATCTCCTCGGCGTCCTCCCGGGACAGGACGATCACCTGGGAGCGGGCGCCCCCGCGCAGCCATGCGAACGCGTACGCCAGGACCACCGGCCCGCGCTCCGCCTTGGGCAGCTCGGGGCGCGCCTTGTGCACGAAGTCCAGCGGGGCCGGAGCGGACGGCTCGAAGGTCCACTCGTCGCTCTCGTGGACCACGCCGACGTGCACCGACTCCACCAGGCCCGACCGGTACATCAGCTCGATGTAGCCCTGGTACATGGGCACGAACACCGCGAGGCAGCCCTCGCGCTTGATGACGGCCTGGACCCCGTCGGGGATCAGGCCGAACCGGGCGCAGGCCAGCAGCGCTTGAAGGGTGCTCGCGGGGGTGCAGCGCACCAGGTCCGGCAGCGCGGCCCGCACGGCCGCGAAGAACGCGCCCCCGTCGACGTGCGCGGGCAGGGCCTCCTCGAACGCGTCCCGGTAGCGGGCCAGCCACTCCATGGCCGTCTGGTTCACCGCGGGCTCGACCTCGTGGTGCCCGCGCACGTCGGCGAGTTCGGCCGGGGCGTCCGGCGCCTGGTCGTGCTCGTCGGCGGCCGCCGGGGCGGCAGGCTCAGGCTGCCGCGCGGCACGGATACGGTCCTTCAGCGTCGACATGGTCAGGCCCCCTTCGCGGGCACGCGCAGCACGCGGGCACGGAACTGGTCGTAGATCTTGGGCTGTTCGGCCTTGAGGCGGTCGACGTCGAGGGCGGGCAGCGGGCTGGTGTACGCGGCGGCGAGCTCCGGCATCTCCTCGCGGAACCGCCGAGACGCGAAACTGCCGTTGGCCTTCCACGACCAGGCGGCCCTACCGCCCGCAGTCGCCATCTCGTTGTCGCCGGTCAGCAGGCGCATCTCGTTCTCGACGGCGCGCAGCCGGTCGGCGAGGGCCTTCTCCTCGTCCTTCAGCGCGGCCCGGGCCCGGCGCAGCTCGGCCGCGCGCGCCAGCTCGACGTCGGCGACCTTCTCCGGCTGCACCTGCCACAGCCGGGCCAGGAGGCTCGTCGTCGCCTCCAGGCCGTCAGCCGGGGGCGGGAAGCCTTCGACGATGTGCCGCTGGTACCACTGTCCGCAGTGGTCCACCAGCTCGCCGATGATCTCCTCGTCCCTCTCGATGCGGTGCCAGCGCAGCTTGTTGCCGCCGACGAGCGCGGCCGCATAGGCGTGGTCCCAGCCGCCCACGGCCATGTACCAGTGGCACTGGATCGCGGGCGCGTCCGGAACCTCGTCCTCCCACTCGTCGGCCTGGTACTCCGACCGGTTCTTGCACTCCAGCGGGGCGACCACCCGGCCGCTCTCGTCGAGGACGTACCGGTCGACGTTCGCCCGCATCCACGGCCGCTCGACGCTCTGCAGCGTCCCCGGCGGTGTGGCGACCGTCAGGCCGGACCGCTTCGCGAACATGGAGGCGATGAAGTCCTCGATCTCGCGGCCGATCTCCGCCGCCTCCGTCTCGCGGAACGTCGGACGGCCGTGCTTCTCCTCGTACACATGCCGGGGGCTCGCGTACCGCCCTGCCAGGCCCAGGAGCGCGGCGACGTCCGAGCCGCCGATCCCCTCGCGCCGGGCGGCCTCCCACTCCTCGCGCGAGGCGTCGGCGGACAGCAGCAGCCGGGCCGCGGGCGCCTCCGGCAGCGAGGCCGACGGCATCGGGATCTCGGTCTGCACAGTGCTCATCAGCTGCTGCCCTTCTTCTCTTCGACCGAGGCCGCTTGCCGCCAGGCATGGAGATCGCCCATCGGCATGCCGCCCTCGTGGCTGTGGTTGTCGTTGAGCGCCGTCGCAGCGGCGTTGGCCAGCTGCGCCTCGGTCAGCGCGCGGACGGCGAGCACGAGCGCGTCCAGCGGCTCCGTGTGCTTCCCCGCCAGGAGGGCGAGGCGCTCGGCTTCCTTGTAGTGCTCAGGCCCGGTCACTGGTCGTCGTCCTCCTGCGTCGTGGCCTGCTGGCCGAGAAAGGAGATGGGGTGCTCGCTGAAGCCGAGTGCGCGCTGGTCCCGCTCAATGAGGTAGGCCGCGGCCGACCGCGCCGACGTGTTCCTGGACCCGAGAGACTGGGCGTAGGCCCGGACGACCTGAGCGGCCACGCTGTATCCCTGGCCATCCAGGAGGTCAGCGGCGGCTGAGGCCCGGAGATACGGCTTGTCGGCCAGCTGCGCGGCGATGATGTCGACCGCCGCCGTGAAAGCCCCGCCCTCGACGCCGCGCAGGTCGCGGCCCTTACGGTGCGGCGGGCGCGTGCGCCCCCGGCCCCAGTGGCGCCGGGCCTCAGCGATCACCTCGGAGTACTGGTCCACGTGGCCGCACGGGTTCGTCCACTGATCCCGCACGAGGCGCTGACCGTCGTGGACGAACGGGTCGGGGCGAACCGGGCCGCGCGGCTCACCGCAGCGCGGGCAGGTCGACGAGATCTCTACCGTGCAGATGGCGACGCCCTCGTAGCCGACCTGAGTGCCGTAGTCGGGCACCCGCACGTTGATGACCTTCGGGAGCGGCTCGACGTCGACGCCGACGACGTAGCGCACCCACACGGCCGTGCCGTCGTCGCACGTCGCCCCGTACGCCTCGAAGGCGCCCTGCGGCGCGTACTGCTCGATGCGGCCCTGACGGATCCACCGGGCCACGCTGTGGCCGGACTGAACGCCCCCGTACACGCCCACGGGCGTCCACTTGCCGGGCAGAGCACGCGCGACTGCGGCCACCTTGGTGTGGTCAGTGAAGACCACCTTCCTGCCCTTCCTCACTTGGAGCCCCCGTTCTCGCCGTTCGTGCGGGTCTGGCACGTCAGCGATCCCTCGCGCAGGGCGCGGCGGGTGCGTGCCTGGGAGGGGTGGCGCAGCGGCGCGCAGAGGGTGCAGCGCTTGGGGTCGTGCTTGCGCTCGCTCATGCCGCACCACCCCGTCCGGCGCGACGGTCACGCTGGCCCGGGAGGGTCACCTCAGGGGTCCGGTCGGTCTCCGTACGGCTGGCCACCACGGCGGCCGGGAGGACGACGACGCACACGGCGATGGCGGCCAGGATGAGAGTGGAGATCAGGTGGATCACAGCGCCTCCCCGTCCGCCAGGAGCTTGCGCAGCTGGTCGCTCTGGGCACGGCCGACCGGGGCGGACATGGGGTAGCTGGCCCACACCTGGATCTGCACGCCCTCATAGGTGCCGACGAGCTGAATCACGCCCTGCCGGTCACCGCCCCGGCTCATCACGGAGCGGAACGGGGTCCCGCCGATGATCTCGGCGCAGGTGTCGACGAGCTCGCCGTCATGGGTGTCGGCGACCAGATGGCCGTTGAGGACGCCCGGCGTCTGGCCCACGGTCCACGTGATCGCGCCGAGGCCGGGAGCGGCTTCCAGGAGTTTGACGAGCGCGGCGGCCGCCGTCTGCTCGGGGGTAGGGTTTGGCTTCAAGGTTCCCTCGATTCCATGGTGTTGAGGTGTGCCTGGTGGTCGGGGCCAGGCGGGCCCAGCACGGCCCGTGCAGCCCCGGCCGCCGTCAGCCGGTGGCAGCGATGGCGCTGCCCCGTCGACGGGCGGGCTTGATGGAGCGGAGAGTGGACGCAACAGCGGCGCCCTCCTGCGGAGCGGGCGCGGACGCCCCCGCCGGGGTGACCGTGAACGTCGCCTGAATCAGGCGGAGCTCGCAGTCACAGAAGGCCACGGACTGGCCGTACTTCTGGTGGACCAAGACCTTGATCCGGTCCTGGAGGAAGCGCGGCGTACAACCGAGCCGCCGGGCCGCCTCTTCGTAGTCGAAGTTCTGGACCGCCCCGCACGTGCAGTGCGGGCGCGCCCCCAGCCCCGCCTTCACGCCGGTACCTCGTCCGCCGCCGGGGCGGGCACGAGGTCGTCGAGCATCAGCCCGTACGCGCGGGCCAGGCTGACCACGGTGGGCAGGCTCGGCGTCGACCGCCCGGCGAAGAACCGCGAGACCGCGGACCGGTCGATGCCGGCATGCGCGGCGATCTGCTCGTGCGTGAGGTGACCGGCCTCTTTCGCCTTGGCCTTGAGGACGTCCGTATCCAGATGGAGCAAGGAACCTTCCTCTCTGTGCACGCATGCACGCTTACGTGCGTGCATGCGTGCACAATCTAGATCGCGTGCACGCGTGCACACAAGGCAAGACACGAAGAACGTGAATGGTGTTACAAATGGGCGTGCGCCCCGCGCACCCGCTCGCGCTGCCTGCACGGATTGCGCATCTGGCCGCCTACCTGCGCTTCGTGCACGCGTGCACGCTGTCCCGTCGTGCACGTGCGCGCGCTAGCCTCACGCGTATGCGGAGCAAGGAATCCCCCACACGGCCACACCCGGAGGTGCCCCCGACCATGCCGAACGACACCGCGGTGCGCTTTGGCGAGCTCGTCTCGCGACTCGCCGCGAAGGCCGGATACGACATGGAGCGACGAGGTACCGGCCGAGTACGACTCGCCGAGGCCACGGGAATGAGCGCCTCGGCCATCGGCCGCATGGTGCGCGGCGAGACCCTCCCCGAACCCGCCAGCTACCAGCGGATTGCCGCCGCCGTCGGGGTCCCCACCAGGCAGCTCCTCGTCGAGGCTGGAATTCTCCCCTCCGAAGGGGAGCACACATGCACAAATCCGCCTGTACGCTCTGTCACCAATCCGCCCACCCCGGAGGCGGTGGCGGACCTTCTCGGCGTCACTGCGCCCATGGTCCGCGCCATGCTGATCGCGTCGATCGAGCAGGCACTCCGACTACAGAACGAGACAGGCGGCACGAACGGGGGCGATGCCGTAGCAAGGGGGTAGCACTATGACGCCAGCGAGTCGTCCAAATCTCGCTGTTGCAGCCAGCGCCTTCACCAGTGGCGCCGCCCTCACAGCGGTCGGAACTCGCCATGATTGGGCCGACACCGCGACCAGTATTCTGCCCGTCCTATGCGTCACCACAGTCGCCGTCACCACCCTCAGGCGCTGGATCCACCAGCAGGACCAGCGCACGCGAGAAGCCTTCGCCAGCCTCGCCTCTCGGCACGCGCAGCGCGAGGACGACCTCACCCAGCGCGAACGCATCATCACCGAACGGGAGAAGGCTGCCGACTGCCGCGAACAGGTCGCCGAGCTCCGCCTGCGCAGCCTGTCCGACCGCCTCGACCGGACCCTCAACGACTTGGCCGATGTACGCCAGCGCTATGACGGGCTGCGCGTCGACTACGACGAAGTCAACGCCGCCCACAACCGCCTCGTGATGCAGGCACTCATCGATGGCGCCTGCCGCTTTGCGCCCAGCACCGACGGGACAGCCCCCGAGCTGTCCCCGGTGAAGAGCAGACGAAGTGGAACCCCTCCCCCCGCCGAGCAACAGCGCAACATGCCTCCTCCCCTTTCCGTCGTGCGCGCCGTACGCGAGAGCTAGACACCCTCTTCCTCGGAGGCCCCCAGCCCTCGGGCCCCTCGCCCGCTCCGCACCCCGCAGCAGACCGCATACTCCGCGGGAGCTGCCCCCTCGGCGCCGGTCCAGGTCGATGAGGACACAGGACGCCACCGCGTCATGAGCTGCCCTCAGCAGACGCCCCCTGTCGGCCCTCCCGCACGATGCCGGGATGACGGCCGCAGATGGCGAGCGCGTCCCCCCTCGCCCGCGCGAACGCTTCGACCACCTGCTCCCTGTCGCTGCCGTGCACCACGGCCTCCGTGAGCATCGTCGGGCCCGGCAAGTGCGACACCTCGGCCACTGCACCGGCGACGTCGTAGTGTTCCTCCCACTCCCACGCCCACCGTGCCGCGACCTCCTCCAGGTCGGCCCCGGTAGAGAACGCCGCGCCGTCGGTCATGTAGAGCGCGGAGCCCACCCACAGCTGCCTGCGCCCTGGCAGACCCTCGCGCACGTCCTTCAGCCCATCCGTCTGCTGTCGGCGCCACCAGTCCGTGGTGAGGACCTGCACCTGCACGCCCTCGTCGACCTCCGGGTGGTCGAGGGGCCACTGCTCCGCCACCGCGCTCGCGTCGTCCGGGTTCCAGAACGCTTCCACGTGATCGCCGGGGAAGGCGACCACGTACACGCGGTCACGGTTCGCCGTCTGCTCCTCCACGACCACGGCCCCGGCCCCGGCAGAGCCCCGGCCGAGCGACCGCTCGATGGCGTCCATGGCGTCGTCGTCGGCCTCCGGCAGCAGATGCCCGTACGTGTCCGACGTGGTCTTGATGGACTCGTGGCCCAGGCGCCGCTGCACGTAGGTCAGCCCGCGCCCCTCCGAGATCAGCACCGCGGCGTGCGAGTGCCGCAGGTCGTGAGGCGTCGGGTGTTTGTGCAGCGGCAGCAGCCCCTGTGCCTTCGCCCGTCGCACGGCACGCTGCCACCGGTCGTAGAAGGTGGAGTAGTGCAGGCGCTGCCCCTGCGCCCCCGTGAAGTACAGCCGGTCCGGCTGCTCCTGGTCGCCGCCGCCGAGCTCGTCGACGGCCCCGACCACGGTGAGCGAGACGCGCACGCTCCTGCGCCCGCGCTTCGTCTTCGGGGCGCCGATGTAGTACCCGCCGTGGCCGTCGCGCTTCCACGCCCTCTTGACCCGGATGCTCGGCTTGGCCGCGCCCCAGTTCTCCAGGCACACGGGCGCCAGACAGGTGATCTCCGACCAGCGCATCCCCGTGCCGTACTTGATCGTCGCCAGCAGCTGGTCGGAGCGGAGCTCAAGGCAGGAGATCACCCCTTCGACCTCTTCGGGGGTGAGGAACTCGATGTCCTCGCTGCCTTCCGCGCCGTCGTCGTCGGCCCGGGGCAGGCGCGTGAGCTCGCACGGGTTGCGGGTCCGGAGCGGCGGCTCCCTCGTCACCGCCTCTTGGAGAATGCTGCTGAGCAGCCCGTGCAGGTTCCGGATGGTCTTGGGCGACATCTTCCGCCACTTCGGCTCACCCCGCTTCGGCGCCTGCCCCTTGTACACCCGCGCCTGCTCGAGGGTGCGCACCCATGCGCGCACGGTGTCGCTGGAAAAGTGCTCCGTCGACCGGACGTCGCACTCGCCGAAGGTCGGGAAGATCCACCGATCCAGCTCACGGAGGCATGCCTGCCGGTAGTGCTCCTCAATCCCCGTGCGATTCTCCACCGAGGCCCGGGCGAAGATCCGGAACCGATATCGCTCGTCCTCCAGCTCGGCCTGCTCGTCGATGAAGCCCTTACCCTTCACCCACCCTGCAGGCCATTGCTGGCTCGCCTCGTTGACGGCGTCCCTGAAGGTCCGCGCCGCCTCCAGCCCTGCCTCGTCGGGGTCGAAGAGTTCGACTTGCTGCGGGCCGTCACGGCGGCCGCCCAGGCGCCACTTCACCTGATGGCTGGTGACTGCGCCGTCCTTGTTCTTCCGGGGAGTTACGTACGCCATGGCCGGACACTAGGACGGCGTGCTCCCGCCGTGCTCCCGAACACGCAGGCTTCACCCACGACTTCAGGTCGTTTCAGCAGGTCGGCGGGCAGGGTGGCGGAGGTGCCCGGAACCGGACTTGAACCGGTACGCCCATGAAGGGCAGCGAGGTTTAAGCTCGCCGTGTCTGCATTCCACCACCCGGGCAGGCCGTAGGCTCCGCATCAAGGCTTCGACCCTATCGGGAGGCATCCCCCGAATAGCGGAACGGCAGCCCGACGTTGTCTTATTTTATTGACGTCTGAGGGTGCATCAGCACCTGGTACGCGCCGGTGGTACTTGCCGTCGGCCACACCGGCCAAGGCCCGTGAACGCGAGGGAATTGACGGAATTTAGCCGTCTCCGCTCCGTGTGCGGCAAGCGTGCTCCGCCCGCCGCGGCCGGGGCCGTGCACCGTTGTGCGCCGCCCCCGCGCACACCGGCGGCCGGACAGTGCCTCGCGCGCCTCCCCCGGTCGTGTCCCACGGGTTCCCCCGGTCGTGTCGGGGGCGCGGTACCCGGCCGCTCCCGGGCCCTCGTCTCAGGGGAGCCCGTCATCCCCAGGTATGACATGGACCCCGCGAGTCCGACCGCAGTCGCCCCCAGGAACCGGAACAGCGGCTGACTACGGGGCCCGCTTCGGCCAGGACGATGGATGCAGTCCCCCCGACCCGCCGTCCCGACAGGAGCACCCTCCCGTGACCACCACCACTCCCTTCGCCGCCCACGCCACCGCGGTGGCCGCGCGCGCCACGGATCTGTCCAAGGTGTACGGCCAGGGCGAGACCCAGGTGGTCGCGCTCGACCGGGTCTCCGTCGACTTCGGCCAGGGCCGGTTCACCGCGATCATGGGCCCCTCGGGCTCCGGCAAGTCCACGCTGATGCACTGCGTGGCCGGCCTGGACAGCTTCAGCTCCGGCTCGGTGCGCATCGGCGAGACCGAGCTGTCGACGCTGAAGGACAAGCAGCTCACCAAGCTCCGTCGGGACAAGATCGGCTTCATCTTCCAGGCGTTCAACCTGCTGCCGACCCTGACCGCCCTGGAGAACATCACGCTCCCCATGGACATCGCGGGCCGCAAGGTCGACAAGCAGTGGCTGGAGCAGGTGATCTCCATGGTGGGCCTGGCCGGGCGCCTCTCCCACCGGCCCACCGAGCTCTCCGGCGGTCAGCAGCAGCGCGTCGCCGTGGCCCGCGCCCTGGCCTCCAAGCCGGAGATCATCTTCGGTGACGAGCCGACCGGAAACCTCGACTCCCGCTCCGGCGCCGAGGTCCTCGGCTTCCTGCGCAACTCCGTGCGCGAGCTGGGCCAGACCGTCGTCATGGTCACCCACGACCCGGTCGCCGCGTCGTACGCGGACCGCGTGATCTTCCTTGCGGACGGGCGGGTGGTCGACGAGATGCACCAGCCGTCCGCGGACCGCGTGCTCGACCGGATGAAGGACTTCGACGCCAAGGGCCGCACGAGCTAAGCGCTTCGCCGGTCAGTCTTCCCCTGCGGGCCGCTCGTGGCTGGTCGCGCAGTTCCCCGCGCCCCTCCGGGGCGCCCAGCCCCACCAGGACCTCACACCATGTTCCGTACCGCCCTGCGCAACGTGCTCGCGCACAAGGCCCGGCTCTTGATGACCGTGCTCGCCGTCATGCTCGGCGTCGCGTTCGTCTCCGGCACGCTGGTCTTCACCGACACCTTCGGCTCCGCCTACAAGAACAAGTCCGCGAAGAGCTTCGACCACGTCTCGGTCGCCATCCGCCAGGACGGCGGCTCCCACGACGACGGCCAGGAGGCCAAGCAGCCGCCCCGCCTCACCGACGCACTGCTGACCGAGGCCGGGGAGCTGCCCGGCGCCGGTTCCGTGATCGGCACCTACTCCGGCTTCACCGCGCTCGCCGACAAGGACGGCAAGCTCGTCGGCGGCGAGTGGGGCACCACCGGCGCCAACTACTACCCGGGCAAGGGCGGCAAGGACCCGCGCTACGACTTCGCCGCGGGCAAGGCCCCGCGGTCCGCGGGCGAGATCGCCCTGGACAGCCGTACCGCCGACCGCACCGGCTACGGGGTCGGCGACACCGTCCGCTACTCCACCGACGGCCCCGTGAAGACCGCCAAGGTCTCCGGCGTCTTCGACACCGACGACGGCAGCGTCGTCGCGGGCGGCAGCCTCGTGCTGTTCGACAACGACACCGCGCGCAAGGTCCTCGGCAAGTCCGAGTACGACGAGATCGACGTGAAGGCCGCCGCGGGCACCAGCGAGTCCGCCCTGAAGGGCGCCGTCGAGAAGATCCTGCCGAAGGACACCGAGGCGGAGACCGGGGCCTCGCTGAAGGACGAGCAGGACCGGATGATCGAGCAGAACACCAGCGCCATGAGCCAGGTGCTGCTGATCTTCGCCGGGATCGCGCTGTTCGTCGGCATCTTCATCATCGCCAACACCTTCACCATGCTGGTCGCCCAGCGCACCAAGGAGCTGGCCCTGATGCGGGCCGTCGGCGCCTCGCGCCGCCAGGTCACGCGCTCGGTGCTGATCGAGGCGTTCATCGTCGGCCTGGTCGCCGCCGTCGCGGGCTTCGCGCTCGGCATCGGCGTGGCCGTGGGCCTGGAGGCCCTGATGAACGCGGGCGGCGCCTCGCTGCCCGACGGGCCGCTGAAGATCGCCCCCAACACGATCCTGGTCGCCCTGCTCATCGGCGTGGTCGTGACCATGCTGGCCGCCTGGCTGCCGGGCCGCCGTGCCGCGAAGATCCCGCCGGTCGCCGCGATGAACAGCGTCCACGCCTCACCCACCACGCGCGGCCTGGTCGTCCGCAACACCATCGGCTCGCTGATCGTCGCGCTCGGCGCGGTCATGCTGTTCATGGACGACAACTACGTGAAGTCCGGGGGCGCCGCGACGATCCTCGTCGGCGTCATCGTCCTCACGCCGCTGCTTTCCCGCCCGTTCATCGCCGCCGCGGGCCCGCTCCTGAAGCCCTTCGGCGTCACCGGCAAGCTGTCGCGCCTCAACTCGGTGCGCAACCCGCGCCGCACGGCCTCCACCGCCTCGGCCCTGATGATCGGCCTGACCCTCATCACCGCGATGACCGTCGTCGCCGTCTCCATGGGCAGCGCCATCAACAAGATGGCCACGGACTCCCTGAAGGCCGACTACGCCGTCTCGATGGCGAACTTCGAGCCGCTGACCCCCAAGGTCCACGAGCAGCTGGCGAAGCTGCCCGAGGTCGAGGCCAGCAGCGCCCTGCGCACCACCTGGGGCGAGGCCGACGGCAGCAACACCCGGATCACCGGCGTCGACCCCAAGGCCTTCGACAAGCTCGTCGGCCTGGACTTCACCAGCGGCTCGATCGCCGGGCTCAAGGGCAACGCCGCCCTCGTCGACAAGGAGCTGGCGGACGACAAGGGCCTGAAGGCCGGTGACACCGTCCCGGTGAAGTTCGACGACGACAAGACCGCCCGGCTGAAGGTCGCGGGCGTCTACAAGTCCAACGAGATGCTCCAGGGCCTCTTCACGCCCACCTCCGTCGTCACCCCGCACCTGTCGAAGATCCAGGACCAGCAGGTCCTCCTGAAGATGAAGGACGGCGCGTCCGACAAGGCCGAGGACGCCGTCGTGAAGGCCCTCGGCGACAACCCCGCCATCAAGATCCAGGACAAGGACGACATCAGCAACGAGGTCGGCGGCGCCATCAACCTGCTCCTGAACATGCTGTACGGCCTGCTCGCCATGGCCATCCTGGTCGCGGTCCTCGGCGTCATCAACACCCTCGCGATGTCCGTCTTCGAGCGGAAGCACGAGATCGGCATGCTCCGCGCGATCGGCCTCGACCGCTCGAAGATCAAGCAGATGGTGCGCCTGGAGTCCGTCGTGATCTCCCTGTTCGGCGCGGTGCTCGGCGTCGGCCTCGGCCTGTTCCTCGGCTGGGTCGCGGGCGACAGCATCTCCGGCTCGGTGAAGACGTACACGATGGAGATCCCCGTGGGCCGGATCCTGCTCTTCCTCGCCATCGCCGCGGTGGTGGGCGTGCTGGCCGCGGTGTGGCCCGCCCGGTCCGCCGCGCGGCTCAACCCCCTGCAGGCCATCAAGTCCGACTGACGTCGGGCGGTGAAGGGGTCCCGGGCGCCGTGCGCCCGGGACCCCTTTTTCAGTGCTTCGTCTGCGGGTCCGCGGTGGCCGGTCGCGCAGTTCCCCGCGCCCCTCCGGGGCGCCAGTCCCTGGACCGCAACGGCATGCCCGACGCGCCGTCCTCCGGTGTCCTGACCGCCAGGACCTGGTTCACCCCGATGCGGTTGCGCTCGAAGGCCAGGGCGGAGGCGGCCATGTAGAGCCGCCAGATGCGGGCGCGGCCCGGGCTCGTCAGGCGCTGGCCGCGGGGCCAGTCGGCCTCCAGGTTGGCGACCCAGCGGCGCAGGGTGTGGGCGTAGTGCTCGCGGATGGACTCCACGTCGCGGACCTCGAACCCGGCGCGCTCCAGGAGGCCCACGGTGGTGCCGAGCGGGGCCAGTTCGCCGTCGGGGAAGACGTACGCGTCGATGAACTCGTCGACGGAGTACGCCGCCTCGTCGCCGAGGGGGCGGCGCGCGATCTGGTGGTTGAGCAGGCGCCCGCCCGGCTTCAGGAGGGTGTGGAGGTCGCGCGCGTAGTCCAGGTAGCGGTCGGAGCCGACGTGCTCGGCCATGCCGACGGACGAGATCGCGTCGTACGGGCCGTCGCGCACGTCGCGGTAGTCCTGGACGCGGATCTCCACGCGGTCGGTCAGGCCCTCCTCGGCGATGCGCTTGCGGGCGTACGCGGCCTGCTCGCGGGAGAGCGTGACGCCGACGACGCGCACGCCGTGCTCGCGGGCGGCGTGGATGGCCATGGAGCCCCAGCCGCAGCCGACGTCCAGGAGGCGCGTGCCGGGCTTCAGGTCGAGCTTGCGGCAGATCAGTTCGAGCTTGTCGCGCTGGGCGTCCTCAAGGCTGCTGTCGGGCGTCTCCCAGTAGGCGCAGGAGTAGACCATGGAGGGGCCGAGGACCAGCTCGTAGAAGTCGTTGCCGACGTCGTAGTGGTGGCTGATGGCCTGCTTGTCGCTGCCCTTGGTGTGCAGGTGCAGCCTGCCGTGTCTGCGCATCTCCTCGCGCGGCACGGGCGGCGGCACGAAGGGCGCGGCGAGCGCGACCAGCGCGCGGGCGGCGGCCCGCACCTTCGGGTCGCGCAGCGACTCGGCGAGCGTGGGGGCGTCGTCGTCGCGCTCCCAGATGAACTCCGCGAGCAGGTCGAGGGCCTGGTACAGATCGCCCTCGACGTCGAGGTCCCCCGCCACCCAGGCCCGGGCGAGCCCCAGCTCCCCCGGCTTCCACAACAGGCGGCGCAGCGCGCGCCGATGGCGTACGACGAGGACGGGCGCCCCCGGCGGGCCGGCCTCCGAGCCGTCCCAGGCGCGGATACGAACGGGTAGCTGAGCTCCCAGTACCTGCTCGGCGATGTTCTTCAGCCGCGAAGCGGCGTCCTGCATGGCACACACCTCCGCAAGGGGATGTCCCGGGGAATGGTCCGTTTCCACGTAAACACCAACGACACGCCCGCGCAGTCCCGTTACGGCGTCACGAATCGGCAAAATGCGTGTAGCAGGCATGGAAATCGGCCAACGGGAATCGCTCCCTCCCGTTCTTCCTGTTCTTCCCCTCACGACGCGAAAAACCCGAAGGGCCCCCGCTCCACGGATAGCGGGGACCCTTCGGGTCTTGTACGACGTGCGCCGGAACCTAGGAGGCCTTGGCCTTCTCCTCGACCGGAGCCGCGGCGGCGGCCGGCTTGGGAGCGGGCTTGGCGGCCTCGTAGAACTCCTCGCGCGGGGTCTCCATCGCGCCGAGCGAGACGACCTCGCGCTTGAGGAACATGCCGAGCGTCCAGTCCGCGAAGACACGGATCTTGCGGTTGAACGTCGGCATCGCCATGCCGTGGTAGCCACGGTGCATGTACCAGGCGAGACGGCCCTTGAGCTTGATCTTCATCTTGCCCATGACGATCATCGCGACGCCCTTGTGCAGGCCGAGACCCGCGACCGCGCCCTTGTTGGCGTGGCTGTACTCCTTCTGCGGGAAGCCCCGCATGCCGGAGACCACGTTGTCGCCGAGGACCTTGGCCTGGCGGAGCGCGTGCTGGGCGTTCGGCGGGCACCAGGCGTTCTCGTTGCCCGCCTTGCGGCCGACGAGGTCCGGGACCTGGGCGTTGTCGCCCGCGGCCCAGATGTAGTCGGTGCCCTGGACCTGGAGGGTCGTCTGGGTGTCGACGTGGCCGCGCGGGCCGAGCGGGAGGCCGAAGCGGGCGAGCGCCGGGTTCGGCTTCACACCGGCGGTCCAGACGATCGTGTTGGAGTCGACCTCGAGGCCGTTCTTCAGCACGACGTGGCCGTCGACGCAGGAGTCCATGGAGGTGGAGAGGTAGACCTCGACGCCGCGGCTCTCCAGGTGCTCCTTGCCGTACTGGCCGAGCTTCGGGCCGACCTCCGGCAGGATCTTGTCGGCGGCGTCCACGAGGACGAAGCGCATGTCGTCGCGCGACACGGTGCTGTAGTACTTGGCCGCGTCGCGGGCCATGTCCTCGACCTCACCGATGGTCTCGGCACCGGCGAAGCCACCGCCGACGAAGACGAAGGTCAGCGCCTTGCGGCGGACCTCCTCGTCGGTCGTGGAGTCGGCCTTGTCCAGCTGCTCGAGCACGTGGTTGCGCAGGCCGATGGCCTCCTCGATGCCCTTCATGCCGATGCCCTGCTCGGCGAGGCCGGGGATCGGGAAGGTGCGGGAGACCGCGCCCATCGCGATGACCAGGTAGTCGAACGGCAGCTCGTACGCCTCGCCGACGAGCGGCGCGATCGTGGCGACCTTGCGGTCCTGGTCGATGGTCGTGACCCGACCGGTCAGTACCTCGGCCTTGGGCAGCACGCGTCGCAGCGGGACGACGACGTGCCGCGGCGAGATGCTGCCGGCGGCGGCTTCGGGGAGGAAGGGCTGGTACGTCATGTACGAGCGCGGGTCGACGACCGTGACGGTCGCCTCGCCGTAGCGCATCTTCTTGAGAATGCGACGAGCTGCGTACAGGCCTACGTACCCACCGCCTACTACGAGGATCCTGGGACGCTCCGTGGTGCTCATGCCATTGAGTATCCACCCCCTCCGAGGGGGTCGCTCGTGCGCCCCTTCACAAGGATGAGTGGGGCCTCTGCTACACTTCGCCGCCCACGTGACGGAGGTCATGGCGTTCAGAGGGAACCAGCGGACACCCCGAGTCGTTGTCAACCCCACTTGAGCAGCCACTCCGGGCCTCAACACCGGGTGAACCAGTCCTCGGTTCACACCCCCGTAACACCTGTGATGCGTCGCGGGCGTCAGCCCGACGCCTTCAAAACCCCGCCTCCGGACCCGAAACTCCTCGGAACCACGCCCTACAGGGCCGTTTTCCTTGTGAAGAACTTCACGAAGTTTTCCGACGAGGTGTCCCCGCGGAGCCCTCGAAGCCGCTCAACGGCTGCTCAAACGACCTCCTCCCCGCTCAGCCGGTGATCCACGACGGCTGCACGGGGAGGGTCGGCGGGAGCGTCGACGAGGGCCGGCGGGAGCGTCGACGGGAGGGCTACTCGCCCAGCTCCTCCGCCACTTTCCAGGCGATTCCGTCCAGGATGTCGTGCTCGCTCACGACGACCTCGCGGGCCCCGACCCGCTCCATGATCGAGAGCAGCACGAGGGCGCCCGCCACGATCACGTCGACGCGGCCCGGGTGCATCACGGGGATCGCCGCGCGCTCGGCGTGCGTCGAGTGCACGAGCCGCTCCACGATCGCCTCGACCTGCTCGTACGAGACGCGCGAGTGGTGGATCGCGGCGGACTCGTACGCGTCGAGGCCGAGCGCGATCCCGGCCACCGTGGTGACCGAGCCCGCGAGCCCCACCAGGGTCTTCGCCTCGCGCAGCGGCACCGTCCGCTCCGCGAGGTCGAGCGCCGCGTCGATGTCCGCGCGGACGGCGGCGAGCTGCTCGGCGGTCGGCGGGTCGGTGACGACGCCGTCGCGCACGAAGTGGCGCTCGGTCATGCGGACGCAGCCGACGTCCACGGAGCGGGCCGCTCGGACGCTTCCGTCGCCGACGACGAACTCCGTGGAGCCGCCGCCGATGTCCACGACGAGGTACGGCGTCTCCAGGTCCGCGCGGCCCGTCAGCTCCTTGGTGGCGCCCGTGAAGGAGAACTCCGCCTCCTGGTCGCCGCTGATCACCTCCGGCTCGACGCCGAGGATGTCCAGGACGCCGCGGACGAACTCGGCGCGGTTCTCGGCGTCGCGGGACGCGGAGGTCGCCACGAAGCGGGTGCGCTGCGCGCCGTGCTCCTTGATGACGGCGGCGTACTCGCGGCAGGCCGCGAAGGTCCGCTCCAGGGCCTCGGGGGCCAGGCGGCCCGTCTTGTCCACGCCCTGTCCGAGGCGGACGATCTGCATGCGGCGGTCGAGGTCGACGAGCTCGCCCGTGGCCGGGTCGGCGTCCGCCACGAGGAGGCGGATCGAGTTCGTGCCACAGTCGATGGCGGCCACGCGGGTCACTGGGGTGCTCCTTGTGCGTTGACGGGTGCGCGGCGGTGGGAGGGGCTGTGCCCACCCGTTCCGCCCTCTGGGCGGACCAGCCGCCCACAGCGGGTACGGGCTAGTCCTGCTGCTCGGCCGAGACACACGGGCCCTTGCGCCACCACTCCGGGAGCATGGCGATGGCCTCGTCGCCCAGGGGGTTCACGCCGGGGCCCGCGGCCAGGGAGTGGCCCACCAGGACGTGCAGGCACTTCACCCGGTCCGGCATGCCGCCGGCCGAGGGGAAGCCCTCCAGGACCTCGATGGAGTCGCGCCGGGCGATGTAGTCCTCGTGCGCCGCGCGGTACGCGGCGGCGAGCTCCGGGTCGGTGGCGAGCCGCTCCGTCATCTCCTTCATCACGCCGTTCGCCTCGAGCGTGCCGATCGCGGAGGCCGCGCGCGGGCACGTCAGATAGAACGTCGTCGGGAACGGCGTGCCGTCCTCCAGGCGGGGTGCCGTCTCCACCACGTCCGGGTTGCCGCAGGGGCAGCGGTGCGCGATGGCCCGCAGGCCGCGCGGCGGGCGGCCCAGCTGCTCCTTGAACGCGGCGATGTCGGCGTCCGTGGGCGCGGTGGACTCGGTCTGGGGCGGGGGCGTTTCCATGCCTGTCTTTCGGTCAGTGCGGAGGTCGGTTCAGTTGTCGTCGGGACGGCCTGCGGCGCCGGAGCCGTCCGCCTTGTCGACGCCGTCCCAGACGTTGGAGTACCAGGGCCGGTCGGCGCCGCCCCCGTCGGGGCGGTGGCGCTCGGCGGCCTCGGGGTCGATCACCGTGAAGCCGGTCTCGCCGGGCATCACGTAGTGCAGCCGCTCGCGGACGCGCTGCTCGGCGTAGGCGTCGTCCTGCCAGCGGGCCTTCTCGTCGCGCAGGCGCTCGACGTTCTCGCGGTGCTCGGCCTGCTTCTGCCGCTGCTCGGCGATCTCGGCGCGCTGCGAGACGTACTGCCGTATCGGATAGGCGAGCGCGACGACCAGCGAGCAGACCACCAGGACGAGCAGCGCCGCGCGGCCGGTGAGCCGGGAGCGGCGGGCCTGGCGCTTGGTCTGGGAGCGGTAGACGCGCTGCGCGGTCTGCTCGCCGAGCAGCTTGAGCCGCGTCGCGGTGGAGAACCGGTCGCGGTTCTTCACTGCCATGTCCGCCTCCCCAGTACGTGCGTACGTCCCCGCACACGGTACGGGACCGAGTACGGGGACGTACGTACGACTGGCTAGGCCTTAGCCCTGGAAGAGGCTCAGCCCTTGAAGCGCGGGAACGCCGAGCGGCCCGCGTACACCGCGGCGTCGTCGAGGATCTCCTCGATGCGAAGCAGCTGGTTGTACTTGGCGACGCGGTCCGAGCGGGCCGGGGCGCCGGTCTTGATCTGGCCGCAGTTCACCGCGACGGCGAGGTCGGCGATGGTGACGTCCTCGGTCTCGCCGGAGCGGTGGGACATCATGCACTTGAAGCCGTTGCGCTGGGCCAGCTCGACGGCGTCCAGGGTCTCGGTCAGCGAGCCGATCTGGTTGACCTTGACGAGCAGCGCGTTGGCGGCGTCCTCGTCGATGCCGCGCTGGAGGCGCTCCGGGTTGGTGACGAAGAGGTCGTCGCCGACGATCTGGACCTTGTCGCCCAGCTTCTCGGTGATGATCTTCCAGCCGTCCCAGTCGTCCTCGTACAGCGGGTCCTCGATGGAGACCAGCGGGTACGCGGCGACCAGCTCGGCGTAGTAGTCGGTCATCTCGGCGGCCGAGCGGGACTTGCCCTCGAACTCGTAGGAGCCGTCCTTGTAGAACTCGGACGCGGCGACGTCGAGGGCGAGCGCGATCTGCTCGCCGGGCACGTAACCGGCCTGCTTGATGGCCTCGACGATGAGGTCGAGGGCGGCGCGGTTGGAGTCCAGGTTCGGCGCGAAGCCGCCCTCGTCGCCGAGGCCGGTGGACAGGCCCTTGTTCTTCAGGACCTTCTTCAGCGTGTGGTAGACCTCGGCGCCCCAGCGCAGGGCCTCGGAGAAGGACTCCGCGCCGATCGGGGCGATCATGAACTCCTGGATGTCGACGTTGGAGTCCGCGTGGGACCCGCCGTTCAGGATGTTCATCATCGGCACCGGCAGCAGGTGCGCGTTCGGACCGCCGAGGTAGCGGAAGAGCGGCAGGTCGGAGGCCTCGGAGGCGGCGTGGGCCACGGCGAGGGAGACGCCGAGGATGGCGTTGGCGCCGAGGGAGCCCTTGTTGTCCGTGGCGTCCAGGTCGAACATGGCCTGGTCGATCAGGCGCTGCTCGGTGGCGTCGTAGCCGACGAGCTCCGGGCCGATCTGCTCGATGACGGCGAGGACGGCCTTCTCCACGCCCTTGCCGCCGTAGCGGTTGGCGTCTCCGTCGCGGAGTTCGATGGCCTCGAAGGCGCCGGTGGAGGCGCCGGAGGGAACGGCGGCACGGCCGGTGGAGCCGTCGTCGAGGCCGACCTCGACCTCGACCGTGGGATTGCCTCGGGAGTCCAGGATTTCCCGGGCTACGACGACGTCGATGGACGGCACGAGCATCTCCTTATGGGATGTGACGCGGGGTACGCGGGGGTACTGGGGGCCGCGCTGGCCCCTGCGACACGAGCCTAACCGGCTCCGGGGCATCGGCCAGCCGACCGCCCATCACCTGGACGGGCCGACCGGGCCGCACGCGGATAGTTCCCTCACGAAACAAACTACCGGACCAAAAGGTACCGCCCCGGTGCGCAGGGGGGACGCGCACCGGGGCGGTAGCCCATGGGGACGGGGTGGCTCCGGGCACCGCCGGGGCCGGGGCGGGTCAGCTGAGGTGCAGCTGCTGGCCCGGGTAGATGAAGTCGGCGTCGGTGACGATGTCGTCGTTCAGCTGGTACAGCTTCTGCCAGCCGCCCTTGACGTCGTGCTCCTCGGCGATCTTGGACAGGGTGTCGCCCGTCTCGACCTTGTACTCGCCGTCGCCCTTCTTCACGACCTTGCCGGTCGGGGTCTGGACGGTCTTCTTCTCGACCTGCGGGGCGGCCTGCTGCGGCTGGTGCTGCGGCTGCGCCTGCGGCTTCGGAGCGGCCTGCTGCTGCGGCTGGGCCTGCTGCTGCGGCTGCGGCTTGGTCTGCTGCTGCGGCTGCTGCTGGCCGCCGCCGGTGGAGCCGCCGCCGGTGTACGGGGAGCTGGACAGGCCCACGCCGCACTTCGGCCACGCGCCCTTGCCCTGGCCCGCGAGGACCTTCTGGGCGATCTCGATCTGCTGGGCCTTGGAGGCCTGGTTGGCGGTGGCCGCGTACTTGGTGCCGCCGTACGCGGCCCAGGTGGAGGCGGAGAACTGGAGGCCGCCGTAGTAGCCGTTGCCGGTGTTGATGGACCAGTTGCCGCCGGACTCGCACTGGGCGACGCGGTCCCACTCGGAGGCGGTGGCGGCGTTGGCCGTGCCGGTCGCCATCAGCGGGGCGGCGACGGCGGCACCGGTGACACCGACGACGGTGGCGGCGCGGGTGGCCTTGTCGAGCTTGGTCGGACGACGGTGCTTGCCCTTGCCGGAACGCAGCATGAAGTGATCCCCTCACCGACGCCTGCGAGGTGAGCTGTCGGGTTCGGGCGGGTGAGTGCCCGGCCGCACGTCCTAGCGCGCGACTTCACCCCAAGCCGGTTCCGTACGTCTCACGACCGCGCTCTCACGCGGCCGGCCAACGTCCGGGCCCGGCACTTACCTTGGGTCCCCCGCTCCTGCCTTCGGCGCTCGAAGCGACGACTGTTCCCGTCCGGCCGTTGGCAGGATTCGGCGTACCGACCGGCGGGGCCCGCTGTGGCGAGCGGTCCTGACCGTAGTCAGGCAATCATCCGAATTTCAAAGACGATCAGGGCTTCTGAGACCCATCTCTCACTTGCCTCTCACCGTCTTTAAACCGGACATTCATCGCGAACTGCCGGGCAACTGGCCTACTTTTCGCCCGACTTCCCCTCGGTTCCCGCCTTGTCGTCCGCGCTCAGTTCGAGCCGCTGACCGGGGAGGATGAGGTCCGGGTCGGAGCCGACCGTCTTCTTGTTGCCCGCGTACAGATCCGTCCAGCCGCCGTCAAGGTCGTGGCTGTCGGCGATCGCCGAGAGGTTGTCGCCGGAGCGGACCGTGTACGTGCCCGAGGGGCGCTCGGCGCCGGGTACGTCCCGCGCCTCTCCGCGCGAGGCGTGACGCCCGGGGCCGGTGTCGCCGGACGGGGCGTTCTCGTCGGCGCTGCCGCCGCGGTGGCGGCCGGAGGGGCGGTCGTCGGACGCGCCGTCCGTGCCGGGCGTGGCGCCGTCGGACGCGCCGGGCGCGCCGGACTCCCCGGACTCCTCCGGCGAAGCGCTGTCGTCCGCACCGGACTTGCCCGCGTCACCGGCGGGCTTGCGGTGCTTGCCGCCGCTCTCGCGCGAGTCGCCCCCGGCGTCCTTCGCGCCCTTGGCGGCGTCGCCACCCTTGCCGTCCCCGCTGTCCTTACTGTCCTTGCTGTCCGAATCGTGACTCTTGTCTCGCGATTCGGTGGAACTGCCGGGCTTCTCGGCCTTCTCGGAGCCGTCGTCGGCGGTGTCGGAGTCGCCGGACCCGGCGCCCTCCTCCTTCTCCTCGCCGGACCGCGAGGACTCCCCGGAGTCCTTGGACCCCTCGGAGTCCGACGAGCGCGGCGGGGCCGACGGCACGCCCGGGTCGACGTCGGCGGACTTGCCGCCCTTCTCCAGGCCCGCGGTCGGGGCGCAGTTCGGCCAGGCGTCGGGGCCCCGGTCGGCGAGCACCTTCTCGGCGACGTGGATCTGCTGGGAGCGGCTCGCCTGGTCGGCGCTCGGCGCGTAGGAGAGGCCGCCGTACTGCTCCCAGGTGTCCTGGGTCAGCTGGAAGCCGCCGTAGTAGCCGCTGCCCTTGGCGCTCCAGGCCCCGCCGCTCTCGCACTCCGCGACCTTGTCCCACGTCTCGGCGTCCGCGGCGCTCGCGCTCGACGCGCCGAGCAGCGGGATGGCGATGGCTGATCCGGTGACGCCCGCCGTGACGAGGATCGCCGGGACCTGGCGGGGGCGACGGTGACGGCCTTGGCCGGAGAGCATGCAGGTGCCTTTCGTGGACGACAGGTCAGGCACGGCACCGAGTGCGCGCGGACGCGCGGGTGCCGGGCCGTCGTGAACGTAGCCGCAGTCGAACGTCAGTCACAAGTCGGTTCAGCCGAGATCACGTGAAAGTCACATCGTTGACGGCCCGTCAGCACGGGTGACCCGCGGGGCGGGTGTGAAACGCACCGGCAACGTCCTGAGGCCCCGCATGATGAGCCCGCCGCGCCATCTCAACTCCTCTGGCTCCACGGCGAGTTGCAGGTCGGGAAGGCGGCGGAGCAGGGTGGCGAGGGCGGTCTGGCCCTCCAGGCGGGCCAGCGGCGCGCCGAGGCAGTAGTGGATGCCGTGGCCGTAACCGAGGTGCTGGTTGTCGCGGCGGGCGAGGTCGAGGAGGTCGGGCTCGGCGAAGCGTTCGGGGTCGCGGTCGGCGGCGGCGAGCACGACGAGCACCGGGTCGCCCGCCGCGATGTCCTGGCCGCCGATGCGCAGCGGCTCGGTGGCGAACCGCCAGGTGGCCAGCTCCACGGGCCCGTCGTAGCGCAGCAGTTCCTCAAGGCCGGTGGCGAGCAGGCCGGTGTCGCCCGCGGCCAGGGACCGTTGCAGCAGCGCGCGCTGCTCGGGGTGGTTGAGCAGCGCGTACGTGCCGTTCCCGATGAGGTTCACCGTCGTCTCGAAACCGGCGAACAGCAGGATGAAGGCCATGGCGGCGGCCTCGTTCTCGGTGAGGTGCTCGCCGTGGTCGGAGGCGCGGATGAGCCCGGAGATCAGGTCGTCGGCGCCCTCGTCCGCGAGGGACTCCCGCTTGCGGTGGATGAGCTCGGCGAGGTAGCCGCGCATCTTCTTCACCGAGCGCGCCACGCCGCCGCGCGGGCCGCCGCCGTGCCGGATCATCATCCCGGCCCAGTCCCGGAAGTCGTCCTGGTCCTCGCGCGGTACGCCGAGCATGTCGCAGATGGCGTAGATCGGCAGCGGGAACGCGAACTCGTGGATGAGGTCGGCCTCGCCGCGCTCCGCGAACCCGTCGATGAGCTGGTCCGTCAGCTCCTGCACCCGGGACTCGAACTCCGCCACGCGGCGCGGTGTGAACGCCTTCGACACCAGGCGGCGCAGCCGGGTGTGGTCCGGCGGGTCGATGTTGAGCAGATGCGTCATCAGCTCGGCCTTGCGCTCGCCCGGGATGCCGGTCTTGCCCTTGGCGTGCGCGGGCTCGTCGTGGTGCGCCGGGTTCTTGCTGAGCCGCTGGTCCGCGAGCGCCTGCCGGGCGTCGGCGTACCGCGTGACCAGCCAGGCCTCGACGCCGCTCGGCAGCCGGCGCCTGGTCACGGGGGCGTGCTCGCGGAGCCAGGCGTAGGCGGGGTAGGGGTCGCTGGCGAACTCCCAGGTGAAGAGCTCGGGCTCCGGGGGGACGGGGGGCTTGTCGTGCATGCGGTCGACGGTAGCCGCCCGTCCCTCGCGGGGCGCCCCAGGCCCGCCCCTTCCCGATCCGGGGGCTCCGCCCCCGTGCCCCCGTTTTTCGGCGCTTCGCGCCTCGTCCTCAAACGCCGGACGGGCTGGATGTGCCTCTCGCTGTCTCCGCCGCTCGGACGGCGTCTCGGTAGGCGCGGGCCGCCGCCCGCAGCGCGGCTTCCGGGTCGACGCCCGCGGCCTCCGCGTGGACGGCCATCGCGAGGAGTTCGTAGCCGATGCCCTCGCCCGTCGGCAGCGGTACGTCCAGGGCGGCCGTGCGGGCGCGGGAGGCGAGCTTGGCGGCGAGGGCTAGGCCGGGCTGGCCGAGGGGGATGCCCTCGGTCACCGAGTCGCGCTGCTTCTCCACCGCCTTGGTGCGCAGCCAGTGCGCCTTGACCTCCTCGGGGGTGGCGGCCGTGTCGTCGCCGAAGACGTGCGGGTGGCGGTGGACGAGCTTGTCGACGATGGTGCCCGCCACGTCGTCCACGGAGAACGGCGCCTCCTCGTCCTCCTCCGCGATGCGCGCGTGGAAGACGACCTGGAGCAGGACGTCGCCCAGCTCCTCGCGGAGCTCCGTGCGGTCGCCGTCCTCGATCGCCTCGACCAGTTCGTACGCCTCCTCGATGCCGTACTTCGCGAGGCTCTCGTGGGTCTGCCGGGACGACCAGGGGCACTCGGCCCGGATGCGGTCCATGACCTGGACGAGGTCGAGGAGGCGGGCGCCCGGCAGGTCGTACGAGCCGGGGAGCAGCTCCAGGTCCGGCATGGCGAAGCGGCCCGAGCCCGCGAGCCGGGCCAGGCCGTCCGTCAGCGGGCGGTCGCCCTCGGCCGTGGCCACGACCAGGACCGTGCGGCCGCCCTCGCAGGCGGTCACCAGCTCCTCCGCGGTGGGCGCGGCCTGCTTGACGTCGACGCCCGCCTCGCGCAGATACGGCAGCTGCGGGTGGGCGGCGTCGGCGCACAGGACCTCGTCGGCGCCGTGCAGGGCCTGCCAGGCCGGCCAGGACAGGAGGCCGGGGGCTACGCGGTGGCTGGTGGTGAGCAGGACGATGCGGCCCGCCGGGGTTTCGTTCACGGGTCGAACGTAACCCACGGCTCTGACAGCGGCGGCGCCCCGTGAGGGCTCAGGCCGCCGCCTCGCGCAGCCACGGCGTCTTGGCGTCGACGCGCTTGTTCTGGGCGGCGTCCCACCTGCCGTAGCGCGGGTTCACATTGACGTCGAGCTTCTTGGAGGCCTTGGACAGGGCGGCCCAGAAGGTGTCCTGGCCCGCCTTGGAGTTCATGTCGGCGCCGAGCTTCGCGGCCAGCTTCTGGGCCTCGATCTCGGTGCGGATGCTGTCGTCGAGGCGCTTGGGCGCCACGTTGTACTGCTGGAGCCAGCCCGCCTCCAGGGCCTTGCTGCCGCCCGCCTGTTTCGCCATGCCGGCGCGCGTGGTCTGGATCTCCTTGCGGGTGACGCTCACCCCGGCGTCGCGCGCGGCGCGGTGCAGGACCCGGTCCAGGACCATCGTGTGCAGCGTGTTGCGGGTGAGCGTGCCGGTCTTGGCGATGACCTGCTCGTACTGCCGCTCGTCGGGGACGGCGGCGCGCTGTGCGGAACGCACCTCGTTCACCCGGTGTTCGAGCTGCGCCACCGTGATGCGGTCGTCGCCCACGACGGCCGCGGCGCCGGGGCGCACATCACTGCCGCAGGCGGTGAGGAGAGGGGCAGCGGCGACGGCCGCGGCGGAGAGGAGGAGCGCGGTGCGACGACGGCGGCGGTGCAAGTTGGCCTCCCGGTGGAGAGATTGTGCTTCGCTGCACAAAGTCTTGCGGTGATCGATGGTAGGCAGCGGTGGTCGTCTCGGCCACCCTTCCCCCAGAACTTTCGTCCAGTTGCTTCAGTCCGTTCAGGGGGACGCGCCACCACCAACGACTCACCGGGAGTTGGGGCACCCCCGGCGTCCGGAAACCGCCCTATCCGCGCACTTGCCCCAGCCACTGGAGGGTGCGGCGGATCTCCGCGGGGAAGGGGTGCCCGATCCCGTGGACGCGCTCCGCGTCCAGGACGAGCCGCGCCAGCGTGTCGTGGGCCGCCGAGCGGTCCCCGAGGGCGAGCAGGAGGTGGCCGATGCGGCGGCGGATCTCCAGGGACTGGCGGATGTCGTCCGTCGCGTACTGGTTCTCGTAGTAAGGGAGCAGGGCGCGGTACTCGGCCAGGGCCGCGGCCGGTTCGCCGAGCTGTTCCAGGCACTGCGCCGCCTCGTAGCGGAACTGGAGGGACTGCGGGTCGGCGTGGCCGGACTCGGCGGCGCGCTGGTCGGCGAGGCGGCGCAGCTCCGGCAGGGCGCGGCGGTACTGGCCGTCGTCCATCAGCGTCGCCGCGTACTGCTTGCGCAGGGTGCGGACGACCGGTGAGTGCTCGCCGTGCTGGGCGGCGGCGGCCGGCAGGATCGAGCCGAGGACGTCCACGGCCTGGGTGATGCGGCCCTCGCCGAGCAGCCGCTTGACCTCGTCGACGGCGCGTGCGACGTCCTGGCCGTGGCCCGGCCGGGGCGGCTGGGCCTGCGGGGTCGCGGCGGGGGTCGTGGCGCGGTCCGGCCAGGGCGCGTGCGGGCGCAGGAACGGGCGGGTCGGGTCGAGCGGGCGGCCGGACGGCGCGGAGCGCGCGGGCAGCAGCGGCACAAGGTCCTCGTAGACGTCCTGGGCGCTGGCGGGCCGGTGCTGGGGGTCCTTGGCGAGCAGGCGCAGGACCAGGGACTCCACGGGCTCGGGGACCTCGGGGCGCAGGCGCCGCACGGGCAGCGGCGGCTCGTACAGATGCCGGTGCAGCACGCCGAGGGCCGTCGAACCGGCGAACGGCACGTCGCCGCTGAGGAGTTCGTGGAGCAGCACGCCGAGCGCGTACAGATCGGTGTACGGGCCGACGGCGCCGCCCATGGCCTGCTCCGGCGCCATGTACGAGGGGCTGCCGATCGGGGAGCCGGTGTGGGTGAGCCGGGTGGTGTCGGTGTCCATGACCGAGGCGATGCCGAGGTCGAGGATGGTGAGCGTGCCGTCCTGGCGGACCATCACGTTCCGCGGCTTGAGGTCGCGGTGCACGATCGGCACCGCGTGCACCGCGGAGAGCACCGCGCACAGCTGGGCGGCGACGGCGACCGCCCACTGCCAGGGGTAGGGGGCGTGCTCGGCGAGGTGGTCGCCGAGGTCGGCGCCGTCGACGTACTGCATGACCAGGTAGAGGTCGTCGTCGTCGCTGCCCGCGTCGTGCACGGTGACCAGGCCGGGGTGGTCGACCTGCGCGGTGACGCGGCACTCGCGGACGAAGCGGCGGCGCAGCTCGTCGGCCTCGGCGCCCGCGACCTTGTCCGGGCGAAGCAGCTTGACCGCGACGCGGCGGTCGAGGCGCTGGTCGTACGCCGTCCAGACCTGGCCCATGCCGCCCTGGCCGATGAGGGTGGCCAGCTCGTAGCGCCCGGCGACGACGCGTCGGTCGGTGCCCGCCGCCACGGTCAGCTGCCGCCTTCCTGCTTGCGCAGGTAGTCGCTCAGCTCGTCGAGCTCGGCCCGGACCTGGTCGATGCGGGCGGGCGGCTGCCGGCCCGGCGGATTCGGCGGCGGGGCGGGCGCCGGGTGCGGCGCGGGGGCGGGGACGGGCGTGCTCTGCGTCGGGTAGCCGTACGACGGCTGGTGCTGCTGCGGCGGGTAGGCCGGGAACTGCGTCTGCTGGTACGCGGCCTGGGCGCGGGCGAGCCGCGCGTGGTGGCGGATGTCCATGGTCAGGTAGTAGGCGATCACGGGCACCAGCGTGGAGACGAGGATCGTCATGCCCGTGTTCCCGGGCCCGGCGAACTCCTCGTCGCCCTTGTCGACGCCGATGAGCACCACGGCGAGCACGTCGAAGCCGACGACGACCACGAAGAACACCCAGTCGCGCACCGCGCGCGTCACGAGGGCGAGCCGCAGCATCGCGGCCCACGCCAGCAGGCCGCACGTCAGGACGGCGAGCACCACGAACAGCACGCGCATCGTCACGGGCGAGCCGGTCGACGAGGCCGAGGGGGCCGGCGGGGGCGGCGGCGCGTAGCCGTGGCCGTGCATGGCTGCTCCTGGATACCTGACGAAGCGAACGGTTGAGGATTCGAGCGTATAGGCCGACTCCGGGGACCCGAATCGGGTTGTACCGAACCGTTGTCGTACTGATCACGTGCCGATCACGCGGTACGTGGCGGTCCGCCGCTCCCGGTGCGGGTGGTGCCCGTGGTGCCTGCCGCGCCGGTCACGGGGCCGGGTCCGGTGCGTCCGGCGCGACCGTGCCGTCGGTGAGTCCGTCGTACATTCCGCGCACCAGTTGCTCCCCCAGGCGGCCCGCGAGCCGCAGCGCGTCCTCGAAGGCGGCAAGCGCGCGGAACCGCTCGCCGTAGCCGCGCTGGCGCTCCGGCGGCAGACGGGGCAGCTGGAGGCGGCGCACGTCGAGCCGGGCGGAGGTGGAGGCGTAGCTGCTGGCCTGGCGGTTGTTGGCGGTGCCGCGCAGGAACCCGGCGAGGAACCAGGGGTCGAGCGCCGCCGGGTCGGGGCGGAGCAGCGCGAGGCCGCGGCCGAGGGCGGCGCCCGCGGTGGCCTCGTCGACGACGCGGGCGGCGGCGCCGCCGGAGACGGGCACGACGACGTCGCCGGGCTCGGTGAGCACGGGCCGCTCCGCCTGGGCGGGCATGCCGTCGTCGGGGGGCGCGGCCGGGGCGACCGGAGGGGCCGGGGTCGCGCCGGTGAGCACGTCGTGGTCGGTGAGGACCGGCACCCCGGCCGCGGCGGCGACGCCGCCGGTGCGGATCACCAGGGCGCCCGCGCGGGCGAGTTCGCCGACGGTGGTGAGCGGCCAGCGCGCGGTGTCGGGGGCGCCGGGCGCGGCCCGCGGCGGGGTGAGGTCCGCGGTCAGGCGCAGGGTCGCGCCGAGCCGGTCGCGGACCTCGCCCAGCTCCCGCACGCCGCCGCCCGCGGCCCGGGGCGGCAGGCGGCGCGCGGGCGCCAGGTCGACCTCGTCGTCGAGGAGTTCGAGCACCGGCACCGAAAGGGCGAAGCCGGGGATCTCCTCGAGGGTGCCGTGCCGCTCGAAGCGGTGGTAGGCGTCGAGCACCGCGTCCTGCACGGGCGGCCAGGCGCGCGGGTCGCGCCCGTCGGTGTGCCGGGATTCGGGGTGCCGTGCGTCGGGGTGCCTGCCGTCGGCGGCGGCCGTGGCCTCGGCGGCCTCGACCAGGAGGGCCTCGGGGGCGGCGGGCGCGCCGGGGCCCGGCCTGCGCAGGACCCAGACGTGCAGCGGCAGGTTGTACGGGGGCGCCGCGCCCGGCGGCAGCGCGATCACGGCGCGCAGGGCGCCGCGGCGCAGCAGGTCGGCGCGGATGCGGCGGCCCGAGCGGCGGGACGCGGCGGCGGGCGGCATCAGCAGGACGGCGGTGCCGCCGTCGCGGAGGCGGGCCAGGGCGTGCTGCACCCAGGCGAGTTCGGACTCGGTGCGGGCCGGCAGGCCGTACTCCCAGCGGGCGTCGTAGGAGAGCTCGTCGTGGCCCCAGTTGCGGTCGTTGAACGGCGGGTGGCACAGGACGGCGTCGGCGGCGACGTCCGGGTGGGCGTCGGCGCGCAGGGCGTCGGCGGCGGCGGTGCGCACGGTGGCCGGGGCGTCGGAGCCGAGGGCCAGGCGCAGCGCGGTGAGCGCGGCGAGGTCGGGGGCGCTGTCCTGGCCGTACAGCTGCTGGCCGGGGGCGCCCGCGGCGGCGCGCAGCAGGGCGCCGGTGCCGCAGGCCGGGTCGAGCACGCTGCGGGCGGGCCCGGCGAGCGCGGCCATGAGCTCGGCGGGGCCCTGGGGGGTGAGCGTGTACTGGCGGGGGTTGGCGTCGAGATGGCGGCCGAGCAGGAACTCGTACGCCTTGTGCGCGCCGAGTTCGGCGGCGAGTTCGGCGGCGGAGCGCAGCAGCGGGACGGACGGCAGGAGTTCGGGCGTCGCGGGGACGCGCACGGCGCGGGCCCGCCGCGCCTTGCCGAACCTCGGGGTGAGCACGGTGTCGAGGGCGTCCGGGAGCAGCCGCGCCAGGTGCGCGTCGGACACGGCGCTCAGGCGCAGCCAGTCGGTGTGCCGGTCGTGCACGAGCAGCAGGCCGCAGCCCGCGTGCAGCAGGGCGGTGACGGGGCCCGCGGGGTGTCCCGCGAGCTGCTGCCAGACCCGTTCGCGCAGCGGCACTTCGGAGAGTTTGCCCTGGCCGCGCAGCCACTGCTCGACCTCGGCGAGCGCGAAGGAGGGGCTGGTGTCGGTGCCGCCGACGGGCTTGGGGAAGTCGGCGTGGCGGCGGCGCCAGTTGCTGACCGCGGCGCGGCCGACTCCGGCGAGGCGGGCGATCCCGGCGGCGGTCACCTCGGTGGCACCCGCCCCGTGCGTCATGTGCGCCCTGTGTGTCCTGTGTGCCTCGGGCATCCCATGCGCCTCGGGCGTCCCATGCGCCTCGGGCGTCCCATGCGCCTCGGGCGTCCCATGCGCCTCGGGCGTCCCAGAAACCCTGTCTGCCCGCCCTGCCCCGGCCGCCCCGCCGGCCCCGGCCTTGTCGTGTGTCGCGTCCCCCGTGCTCCCGCCCGGCCGCGTCGGCCCGCTGGTCCCCACTGCCCCGCCCCTCGTCGCTCGATCCCGCGTGCGGCGCGCGTCGGTCATCGCGCACCGCGTGTGACGCCGAGCCTACCCACGCGAGTCGCGCACACCCCTTCACGGCCGTTAATCACGTATTGATTGTGAACGGTGTTGACTCGGTTCACAAGCTTCTGGTCTGATAGCCGAGCTGAACACGAACTCCCTGGGGGGACTCTCCATGCACGCCTTTTCGCGCCGCACGGCCTTCGCCGCGCTCTGCCTCGCCACCGCCGCGACCGTCACGCTGACGGGCTGCGGGGGCGACAAGTCCGACGACACCAAGAAGTCGGCAGCGACGAAGAAGAAGGACCCGTTCGCGGACCTGTCGGGGCCGCAGATCATCGACAAGGCCGTGAAGGCCACGAGCGGCGCGTCCTCGCTCCGCATGAAGGGGTCCATGGCGGACGGCGGCGGCCCCGGCCACATCGACCTCGCGCTCGACACCGAGGGGCAGTGCGTCGGGACCATCGGCACCGGCGGCGAGGGCTCGGTCGACCTGATCGGTAAGGGCAAGACCGTGTACATGCGGTACGACGCCGCGTTCCTGCGCTCCGAGATGAAGGGCGAGCCGAAGTCCGACGTAGACGCGTCGATCGACATGATGGCGGACCGCTGGGTGAAGACCAGCACCACGAAGTCCGACGAGAAGGACTTCGCCCAGTTCTGCGACCTGACGACCGTCCTCGCGGACTTCAAGGACGTCGACTCGGCGGCGCGCAAGGGCAGGACGACCACGGTCGACGGCGTCCCGGCGATCGCCCTGCACGAGACCGACGGCAAGGAGCGGGCGACGCTCTATGTGGCCACCGAGGGCAAGCCGTATCTCCTGAAGGCGGTCAACGACCCGGGCAAGGGCAAGAAGCGGGACACGATCACCTTCACCGACTTCGAGAAGCCCGTGAAGGCGACCCCGCCGAAGGGTGACGTGCTCGACCTCGACAAGCTGGACGGCTGACACCCGCCGGGCCGCGGGGCGCGCGCCGAGCGCCCCGCACCGGCACCCGCACCGGCACCGGCACCGGCACCGGCACCGGCACGCCGGACGCCCGCGTCACCGCGCCCGGAAGCGCTCCGGGGCCCGGGTCGGGTTTCCGCCGCCGGGCAGCCTCTCCTCGGGGCAGCCCGCCAGGACCCGCCGCATCGCGTCCCGCTCGGCGCCCGTCACCGACAGCTCGTACTTCTTCTTCACCGCCACCTGCCGCGCCACGTACGTGCAGCGGAAGCCCTTGTCGGGCGGCAGCCACGTCGCGGTGTCGCCGTCGCCCTTGCCGCGGTTGGGGCGCGCGTCGACGGCGAGGAGGTTCAGGGGGTCGTTGGCGAGGGCTATGCGCTTGCTGGCGTCCCAGCGCTGCGCGCCCTTCTGCCAGGCGTCGGAGAGCGCCACGACGTGGTCGATGTCGACACGGCTGCGGCCGCGCGTGAACGTCACGTCCTTGCCGGTGTACGGGTCGGGTGCGAGCGTCCCCGAGGCGACCACGCAGTCGCCGTCCCGGAACTTCACGCTCTTCAGGTCCCGCTTGAGTATGTCGTCGCGGGTGCCGCAGCCGTTGGAGTCGGTGTCCGCCCAGGCGCTGCCGAACCGCGCGCGCTCGTAACCGGTCTTGGGGGCACGGCCCTTGACGGTCAGTGAGTCCACGGCGGCCAGCGCGGAGCCCGCGCGCCCGCCGGGCGCGCCGCCGTCCTTCGCCCTGTCCTTGTCACCGTCGTCGCAGCCGGCCAGGGCGCCGAGCGCGGCGGCCAGTACGACGGCGCAAGCGGCAGTGCGCCGCCCCGTGTCCCCGAACTTCACGAAATTTCCCTCCCCATGGACCGGCCCCCACGGTACTCGAATGCCCTGACGGGCCGTCGGCTACCTGACAGGTAATCGACCGCCACCCTGCGCCCTGGCAGTCTCCAGGGTGTCAGCAGGACCCGCACGGGGTTCCGGTCACGCCAGAGAGGGAGCCACCATGGCCACCGAAGTCACGGTCGAGGACGCCACCCGCGCCACCGTCGACGCCTTCTTCGCCGCGCGCATCGCCAACGACACCGCGCGCCTCACCGAGATCTTCGCCGACGACGTCGACTGGCTGCTCGCCGAGAACCCCGTCGTCCCGTGGATACGCTCGCGCTCCACCGGCGCCGAATGCGCCGCCCAGGGCGAGGAGTTGGCGAGCCACACGGTCGCCGAGGACGCGCGGGCGAGCGTGGACACGTACCTGGTGAGCGGGCAGGACGCCGTCATCATGGGCCATCTGTCGGGCACCGTACGCGCCACCGGGAAGTCCTTCGATGGCCCCTTCGCGCTGCGCCTGACCGTCGAGAACGGCCGGATCACCCGGCACCACCTGTACGAGAACAGCCTCTCCGTCGCGGCGGCGTGCACGCCCTGAGCCCGCCCGGACCCGCCCCGGGCCCGCCCTGGGGCGCGCACGCCGCCGGGCTACGACCCGAGGACCGAGGCCAGGAACTCCCCCACCCAGCCGAGGAGTTCACGTCCGACCAGCGGCTTGCCGCCGACCTTCGCGGTCTTCGGCCGGGGCACGAGCACCTGGTGCGTGGCCCCCTTGATGACCGAGCCGGGGTAGAGCCGCTTCAGGCGCAGCTCCTGGGACTCCCGCAGCTCCACCGGCGCGAAGCGGATGTTCGTGCCCTGGAGGACGATCTCGCCGACGCCGCAGGCCCGCGCCAGCATGCGCAGGCCCGCCACGAGGAGGAGGTTCTCGACCGGCTCCGGCAGCTTGCCGTAGCGGTCGGTGAGCTCCTCGCGGACGGCCTTGACGTCCTCCTCGGAGTTGGCGGAGGCGATGGCGCGGTAGGCCTGGAGGCGCAGCCGCTCGCCGGGCGCGTAGTCGTGCGGGACGTGCGCGTCGACCGGCAGCTCGATCTTCACCTCCAGCGGCGGCTCCTCCTCCACTCCGCCTTCGAGGGAGGCGCGGTAGTCGGCGACGGCCTCGCCCACCATGCGCACGTAGAGGTCGAAGCCGACGCCCGCGATGTGGCCCGACTGCTCGCCGCCGAGGAGGTTTCCGGCCCCTCGGATCTCCAGGTCCTTCATCGCCACGTACATGCCCGCGCCCATCTCCGTGTGCTGGGCGATGGTCGCGAGCCGTTCGTGCGCGGTCTCCGTGAGCGGCTTCTCCGGCGGGTACAGGAAGTACGCGTAGCCGCGCTCGCGGCCGCGGCCAACGCGGCCGCGCAGCTGGTGCAGCTGGGACAGGCCGAAGTTGTCGCCGCGCTCCACGATCAGGGTGTTGGCGTTGGAGATGTCGATGCCGGACTCGACGATCGTCGTCGACACGAGTACGTCGAACTTCTTCTCCCAGAAGTCCACCACGACCTGTTCCAGGGCCTGCTCGGACATCTGGCCGTGAGCGGTGGCGATCCGCGCCTCCGGCACGATCTCGCGAAGCCGGGCGGCGGCCCGGTCGATGGACTCCACCCGGTTGTGGATGTAGAAGACCTGGCCCTCGCGCAGCAGTTCACGGCGGATGGCCGCGCCGATCTGCTTCTCCTCGTACGGCCCCACGAAGGTGAGCACCGGGTGGCGCTCCTCCGGCGGCGTCGTGATCGTCGACATCTCGCGGATGCCGGTGACGGCCATTTCGAGCGTACGGGGAATGGGCGTCGCCGACATCGTCAGGACGTCGACGTTGGCGCGCAGCTTCTTCAGCTGCTCCTTGTGCTCCACGCCGAAGCGCTGCTCCTCGTCGACGATGACCAGGCCCAGGTCCTTGAACTTCGTCTCGGAGGAGAACAGGCGGTGGGTGCCGATGACGATGTCGACGGAGCCGTCCTTGAGGCCCTCCAGGGTCGCCTTCGACTCGGTGTCGGTCTGGAAGCGGCTGAGCGCCCGTACGTTGACGGGGAACTGGCCGTACCGCTCGGTGAACGTGCCGAAGTGCTGCTGCACCAGCAGCGTCGTCGGCACGAGGACCGCGACCTGCTTGCCGTCCTGGACGGCCTTGAACGCGGCGCGCACCGCGATCTCCGTCTTGCCGTAGCCGACGTCGCCGCAGATCAGGCGGTCCATCGGGACGGACTTCTCCATGTCCTCCTTGACCTCGGCGATCGTCGTGAGCTGGTCGGGCGTCTCCGCGTACGGGAACGCGTCCTCCAGCTCGCGCTGCCAGGGCGTGTCGGGGCCGAAGGTGTGGCCGGGGGCCGCCATCCGCGCCGAGTACAGCTTGATCAGGTCCGCGGCGATCTCCTTGACCGCCTTCTTCGCGCGGGCCTTGGTCTTGGTCCAGTCCGCGCCGCCGAGCCGGTGCAGCGTGGGGGCCTCGCCGCCCACGTACTTGGTGATCTGCTCCAGCTGGTCGGTGGGGATGTACAGCCGGTCGCCGGGCTGGCCGCGCTTGGCGGGGGCGTACTCCACGACCAGGTACTCGCGGGTCGCGCCCTGCACGGTGCGCTGCACCATCTCGATGTAGCGGCCGACGCCGTGCTGCTCGTGGACGATGTAGTCGCCCGGCTCCAGGGTGAGCGGGTCGATGGTCTTGCGGCGGCGGGCGGGCATGCGCTGCCCGTCCTTGCCCGCGGCCTTCTGCCCGGTGAGGTCGGTCTCCGTCAGGACGGCGAGCCTGAGCTCCTGGTCGACGAAGCCGTAGTCGATGGAGCCGCAGGCCACGTGCACCACGGACGGGCTGATCCCGGCGAGGTCCGCGTCCAGGCGGGCCGCGATGCCCTCGCCGCCGAGCACCTCGACGGTGCGGGCGGCCGGGCCGTGCCCCTCCGTGACGTACACCGTCCGCCAGCCGTCGGCCAGCCAGCCCTTGGTGTCGGCGAGGGCCTTCGCCGTGTCCCCGCGGTAGGTCTCCGGGGCGTGCATGCCGAGCTTCAGGGTGTCGGCGCCCAGGACCTCGTCGGCGGCGAACGGGCTCACCGACCACCACATCATGCCGAGCTCACGGGCCCGGTCGCGGACGTCCGCGATGCCCCACAGCGAAGCCGCGCCCACGTCGATCGGGGCCTCGCCTCCGCCGGCCGTCGCCGCCCAGCTGGCCTGGAGGAACTCCTGGCTGGTCGCCACCAGGTCGGCGGCCCGGGTGCGCACCCGCTCGGGGTCGCACACGACGGCCATCGAGCCCTCGGGCAGCACGTCGAGCAGCAGCTCCATGTCGTCCACGAGGACGGGGGCGAGGGACTCCATGCCCTCGACCGCGATGCCCTCGGCGATCTTGCCGAGCAGCTCGCCCAGCTCCGGGTGCGCCTCGGCGAGCTCCCGCGCGCGGGCGCGCACGTCGTCGGTGAGCAGCAGCTCCCGGCACGGCGGCGCCCACAGTCCGTGCTCGGCCACCTCGAGCGACCGCTGGTCGGCGACCTTGAAGTAGCGGATCTCCTCGACGTCGTCGCCCCAGAACTCCACCCGCAGCGGGTGCTCCTCGGTGGGCGGGAAGACGTCGAGGATGCCGCCGCGCACGGCGAACTCGCCGCGCTTCTCGACCAGCTCCACGCGGGAGTACGCGGCCGCGCCGAGCGCGTCGACCACGTCGTTCAGGTCGGCCGAACGGCCCGTGCGCAGCTCCACGGGCTCCAGGTCGCCGAGCCCCTTGACCTGCGGCTGGAGCACGGAGCGCACGGGCGCCACGATCACGCTGACGGGGCCCGTCTCCGGGTCGGCGCCGTCGGTGCTCGGGTGCGCCAGGCGGCGAAGGACGGCCAGGCGGCGGCCCACGGTGTCGCTGCGGGGGCTCAGCCGCTCGTGCGGCAGCGTCTCCCACGAGGGGTACTCGGCCACCCCCTCCGGCGGCAGGATCGTGCGCAGCGCCGCGGCCAGGTCCTCGGCCTCCCGGCCGGTCGCCGTCACGGCGAGCACGGTCCGCCGCGACTCGCGGGCGAGGGCGGCCACGGCGAAGGGCCGGGCGGCGGGGGGACCGACGAGGTCGACGTGGGGCCGGTTGCCGTCGACGGCGGCCTTCACCGCTTCGGTGAGGGCCGCGTCCTTGACGACGGCGTCCAGCAGTCCGTGCAGGGTCATGAAGGGGCATCCCGTCCGGGGGCGTGGGCAACGCGAACCACCCGACACGTCTCACGGGCCGGGGGCCTCCCAGAGTACGTCGCCCGGCCCGGCGCCTGCGCGCCGTCGATCGCGCTACGCGCTCGTCCTCAAACGCCGGACGGGCTGATTCAGCCCGTCCGGCGCTTGAGGACGAGGCCCGGAGGGCCGACGAAGCGGGGAAAGGGGCGCAGCCCCATCTGGCCGAGGGCCGGTGCCAGGGGAGCGTTCCCCTGGCACCGGCCCTCGCCCTGTCCGGGAGGACTACTCCGTCGCGATGGCGTTCAGCACGTTCATCCGGCCCGCCCGGAACGCCGGGATCAGGGCGGCGAAGAGGCCCACGAAGGCGGAGCCCACGAAGACGGCGATGATCGTCGGCCAGGGGATCTCCAGGACCTTCAGGCCCTCCAGGGCGAGGAGCTGCTGGGCGGTCGCGCCCCAGCCCATGCCGAGGCCGAGGCCGAGGAGGGCGCCGAAGAGGGCGATGACCACCGACTCCATGCGGATCATGCGGCGCAGCTGGCGGCGGGAGAGGCCGATGGCCCGCATCAGGCCGATCTCCCGGGTCCGCTCGACCACGGACAGGGCCAGGGTGTTCACCACGCCCAGGATGGCCACGATGATCGCGAGGCCGAGCAGGCCGTAGACGATGTTCAGGAGCTGGCCGACCTGGTCCTTCAGGGTCTGCTTGAAGTCGGTCTGGTCCTGGACCTTGAGCTGCGGGTCCGTCTCCAGGGTCTTCTTGAGCGCCGCATAGGCCTCGTCCTGCTTGCCGTCGACCGCCTTCGCGAAGACCGTTTCGCTCAGCGGCATCCGGTCGGGGGCGACGTACCGCTCGACGGTGGTGATGTTCAGATACATCGCGCCCCGGTCGAGGCTGCCCTCCTCATCGGTGATCGCCGCGAGCTTCAGCTCTCCGGTCCGCCCGTCGTCGAAGGCGACCTTGAGCTTGTCGCCCACCTTCAGGTGGTGGTCCTTGGCGAAGCCCTCGCCCACCGACATCGCGTTCGTCTCGTACGCGGCGGACATCTCGCCCGCGGTGGTCTCGCGGCGCAGGTCCTGCACATAGGTGCGGTCGTTCGCGCTGAGGCCGACGCCCTTGTCGGTCTTGCCGTCCGGGGTGGTGACGTCGGCCTTGACCTCCTTGAACCGGGTGGTGTGGGCGACGTACGGGGTCTCCTTCAGACGCTGCTCGACCTGGTGGCTGACACGCTGCTTGCCCTGCACGATGAAGTCCGCGCCGACCGACTTGTCCAGCTCGTCCGTGGCCGAGGCGACCATCGAGGTGCCGACCACCGACAGGCAGGCCACCAGGGCCAGGCCGATCATCAGGGCCGCGCCGGTGGCGCCGGTGCGGCGGGGGTTGCGCAGGGCGTTGCGCTCGGCCATGCGGCCGACGGGGCCGAACCACCGCAGCAGGACCGCACTGATCGCACGGACCACGAAGGACGCGAGGACCGGGCCGATGACGACGAAGCCGATGAGCGTGAGGACGATGCCGAGGCCGAGGAAGAGAGAGCCCTCCTTCGCCTCGTCGGCCGCCGCGGCGGCGTAGAGGCCGAAGACTCCGGCGCCGGTGAGGACCAGGCCGAGGGCGGCGCGCACGGCTCCGGACTTGCCGTCGGCGGGGGTGCCCGCGTCGCGCAGGGCGGCCATCGGGGAGACCTTGCCCGCGCGGCGGGCCGGGAGGTACGCGGCGAGGACGGTAACGATGATGCCGAGGAGCAGGCCCACCACCGGGGTCGTCGCCGAGATGGTGAGGTCCTCGGTGGACAGCTCCATGCCGATGCCCGACATCAGCTTCATCAGGCCGACCGCGAGGCCGATGCCCGCGCCGATGCCGAGGACGGAGCCGACGACGCCGAGCAGCAGGGCCTCGACGAGCACCGAGCGGTTGACCTGCTTGCGGCTGGAGCCGATGGCCCGCATCAGGCCGATCTCGCGGGTGCGCTGGGCGACCAGCATGGAGAAGGTGTTGATGATCAGGAAGATGCCGACGAGGAAGGCGATCCCGGCGAAGCCGAGCATCGCGTACTTCATGACGTCCAGGAAGCTGCCGACGGACTTGCGGTTGTCGGCGATGCTCTCCTTCTGCGTCTTGATCTTGTAGTCGGCGGCGTCGGCGCCGAGCGTGCTCGCCACGTTCGCCTTCAGGCGCTCGTCGCTGACGCCGCTCGCGGCGGTGACGTTGACGTGGGTGAACCGGCCGGTGGCGCCGAGCAGTTCGCGCTGGGCGGTGGCGGTGTCGAAGTAGACGACGGTGGCGCCGGGGTTGGTCACCTTGAAGGTGGCGATGCCGGTGATCTTCGTGGTGAAGCTGCCGCCGGCCACGATGGTGCGCAGCTCGTCACCGATCTTGAGGTTCTTCTTGTCGGCGGTGTCGGCGTCGAGCATCACCTCGGTGGGGCCGCGCGGGGCGTGCCCGGAGGTGATCTCCATCGACCGCAGGTCGTTCTTCGTCCAGTTGCCCGCGAGGGTGGGGGCGCCGCTGGACGGGCCGATGTCCTTGTTCTTGGAGTTGACGACGGTGACGCTGTCGCTGGTGACCGCACCCTCGACGGACTTCACGCCGTCGGCCTTCTTCACCTGGGCGAGGGCGGCGGCGGGCAGGCTCTCGGGCTTGCCGGTGCGCGGGCCCTCGTCGCCCGCGTCCGGGGCGTCCTTCGGGGTGAGCGTGACGTCGGACGACGTGGCGGCGAAGAGCTTGTCGAAGGTGGTGGACATCGTGTCGGAGAACACGAGGGTGCCGCACACGAAGGCCACCGAGAGGACCACGGCGACCGCGGAGAGCGCCATGCGTCCCTTGTGCGCGAGGAAGTTGCGCATCGAGGTCTTCAGGACGGTCATGACGTGCGCCCCCGGGCGTCGAAGTGCTTCATGCGGTCCAGGACCTGCTCGGCGGTGGGGCTGTACATCTCGTCGACGATGCGGCCGTCGGCCAGGTACAGCACGCGGTCCGCGTACGACGCGGCGACCGGGTCGTGGGTGACCATGACGATGGTCTGGCCCAGCTGCGTCACCGACGTCCGCAGGAAGCCGAGGACTTCGGCGCCCGCGCGGGAGTCGAGGTTTCCGGTCGGCTCGTCACCGAAGATGATCTCGGGCCGGGAGGCCAGGGCGCGGGCCACGGCGACGCGCTGCTGCTGACCGCCGGAGAGCTCGGTGGGCCGGTGCTTGAGGCGGCCCGCGAGACCGACGGTCTGGACGACCTGATCGAGCCAGCCCTTGTCCGGCTTGCGGCCGGCTATGTCCATCGGCAGCGTGATGTTCTCCAGGGCGTTCAGCGTCGGCAGGAGGTTGAACGCCTGGAAGATGAAGCCGACGCGGTCACGGCGCAGCTGGGTGAGCTTCTTGTCCTTCAGGCCGGTGATCTCGGTGTCGTCGAGGTAGATCTGCCCGCTGCTGACCGTGTCGAGACCGGCCAGGCAGTGCATCAGCGTGGACTTGCCGGACCCGGAGGGACCCATGATCGCCGTGAACTGGCCGCGGGCGATGTCCACGTCGATGTGGTCGAGCGCGACAACGCGGGTCTCCCCGGAGCCGTACGCCTTGACGACCTGGCGCGCCCGCGCCGCCACGGCCGTACGCCCGCCAGTTCCCCCGTGCCTGGGAGTGGATACAGCCGTTGTCACGGTAAGTCTCCTAAGTCGGTGACGAGATGAACGCGTGTCGGCGCGCTCACACAGATCAGTGTGGATCGCCGGGGTGCTCCGGCGCCCTGGTGCCCAGCGCAGTCTTTTCCTGGGGAAAACCCCACCCCCCGCGCTGTGGTTCGTCGCAGGGCGCGGAGCCGGACCCCTTGGTGCGGAAGGCGGAGCCGGACCCCTTGGTGCAGAAGGCGGAGCCGGACCCCCGTTACCGGCCCCGCACTCCGTGCCCGTGCCCGGCGCTTTCGCCCCGTGCCCTGCGGCGTAAAGCAAATCTAAGGACGGAGGCAGGGCTTCTCGTCCTCCGCCGGTACCAACGTCCCCCTGTCCCTAGTACGGAGGTCCCCCTAGGGGTTCTCCACCCGGCGGTGGAGGGCTTCTCAGGGTTACTCCACCCTCTTGTTGACCACACAACCGTCCTACCAGCGGAGAAGCCCTCCACCCCTCCCTGCGACGCGCCATCGGTGAGAAGGTGACCGGGGCAACCGGTGCAGGGGGAAAGGACTTTGGCCATGGAGGCAGCGGAGAAGGAGACGGAGACGCGGCGCACGGACCGGCGCGGTGCCGTCGTCGCCGCCCTCATGCTGGTCATGGCGCTCGCCGCGCTCGACGCCACCATCGTCTCCACGGCCGTACCGCAGATCGTCGGCTCCCTCGGCGGCTTCTCCGTCTTCTCCTGGCTGTTCTCCGGCTATCTGCTCGCCGCGACGGTCACCCTGCCCGTCTACGGGAAGCTGTCCGACACCTTCGGCCGCAAGCCCGTCCTGATCGTGGGCTGCGTCCTCTTCCTCGCCGGTTCGGTGCTGTGCGCGCTCGCCTGGAACATGGGCTCGCTGATCGCCTTCCGCGTACTGCAGGGCCTCGGCGGCGGCGCCCTCCAGGGCACCGTGCAGACCGTCGCCGCCGATCTGTACCCGCTCAAGGAACGCCCCCGCATCCAGGCCAGGCTGTCGACCGTGTGGGCCGTCTCCGCCGTCGCGGGCCCGGCGGTCGGCGGCCTGCTCACCGCGTACGCCGACTGGCGCTGGATCTTCCTGATCAACCTGCCCGTCGGCGTGTTCGCGCTCTGGCTGATAGCCCACCACCTGCACGAACCGATACGCCCCCCGGGCGAGCGGCACCGCGTCGACTGGCCGGGCGCGCTCGCCGTGTTCGCCGCGGGCGGGGCGCTGCTCACCGCGCTCGTCCAGGGCGGCGTCGCCTGGGACTGGCTGTCGGCGCCCTCGCTCGCGCTGTTCGCGGCGGGGCTCGCGTGCGTCGGCGTGATCGTGGTGATCGAGCGACGCGCCGCGGACCCGATCATTCCGGGCTGGGTGTGGCGGCGCCGCCCCATCGCCGCCGTGAACCTGGCGCTCGGCTCGCTCGGCCTGCTGATGGTCGCGCCCACGGTCTTCCTGCCCACGTACGCGCAGTCGGTGCTCCAACTCGCCCCGATAGGCGCCGGTTTCGTCCTGTCCATCATGACCCTGAGCTGGCCGCTGTCGTCGGCCCTGAGCCAGCACGTCTACCGGCGCATCGGCTTCCGCAACACCGCGATCATCGGCATCAGCGCCGCCGCCTGCGTCCTGTTCGCCTTCCCGCTGCTCCCCTACCCCGGCGCGGCCTGGCAGCCCGCGCTCCTGATGCTGCTGCTCGGCGCCGCGCTCGGGCTCTTCCAGCTCCCCCTGATCGTCGGCGTCCAGTCGACCGTGGGCTGGACGGAGCGCGGCACGACCACCGCGTCCGTGCTGTTCTGCCGCCAGATCGGCCAGACCGTGGGCGCGGCCGTCTTCGGGGCGATCGCCAACGGCGTCCTCAGCGCGCGCCTCGGCGGCGCGGGCTCGCTCGACTCCGTCGCGAAGTCCCTCGACGACCCGGGCTCCGTCGCCGACGCGGACCGGCTGCGCCGGGCGGTCGACGCGGCCGTGGACGCCGTGTACGTGGGGGCGGCCTGCGCGGCGGTGCTGTGCCTGCTCGTCCTGCTGCTGCTCGCGCCCCGGCGCTTCCCGGTCCTCCAGGAGCCGGAGCCGGACGCCGACGGGGCCGACAGGGCCGACGGGGCCGACAGGTCCAACGGGGCCGACGGGGCCGACGGGGCCGACGAACACGTCGGGCGGCCCGCCGAAACCGAGGCGCAACAGGCCCCCCAGGAGGCGCAGTTGACTCGTACGCGCCCCGAGAAGCGCCATACCGACTGATCAGTATGGGGAAAACCCCACGCACCCCCACTACCTGCCAGTAACGTACTCGGCCCTCGCTCCCTCGCGGTCCGCACCGGACCGCACTCGCGGTCCCTGCCGGACCCGACGCGCGGCCCCACAGGACCGCGCCCGCGGTCCGCACCGGACCGAAGCCGCGCAAGGAGACGCAAGGAGACCGGGATGCCCCACCTCCCCCCAGACTCGTCCCCCCACCCCTGTCTCTTATACACATCTGACGCTGCCGACGAATAAAG
>NZ_JOJM01000005.1 GCF_000720325.1 Streptomyces sp. NRRL B-1347 | reverse complement strand
CTGTACTTCGGCGGCGCCGTCATCACCGTCCTGCGAGCCCGCTCCTACAAGACCGTCGCCTTCCCCGTCCTCTACCTGGCACCGGTCGTCGCCACCCTCGCCCTCGGCTACGCCGCCTGACTCCCCCTCCCCCGCGACACCCCGGCCCGCGATCGGCCTGCCCCGCCGATCGCGGGCTTTCGCGTGGTCGGAGCCCGGATCAGGCGCCGTTCACTGGTCCTTCGGGCCCGCCTGCGCGAGGAGGCGCCGCAGCCAGCGGGTGCGGGCGTCGCGGGCGTCCAGGCTGACGGCCGCCTTCGGGGCGATGCCGTCGAAGCCGTGGTAGGCGCCGGACCACACGTGCAGTTCGGCCTGGCCTCCGGCCCGCCAGATCGCGTTGGCGTACGCGATGTCCTCGTCCCGGAACATCTCGGCCGAGCCGACCTCGATGTAGGCGGGCGGAAGGCCGGAGAGGTCCGTGGCGCGGGCGGGGGCCGCGAGGGGCGGCAGGTCCGCGGCGCCATAGCGGTCGCCGAGCACCGCCTTCCACACGGTCGTGTGCGAGGTGAGGTCCCACAGGCCGCGGCCCGACATCTGATGGCTGGAGTACGTGCTGTTGCGGTCGTCGAGCATCGGGCACAGCAGCAGTTGCCCCAGCGCCTCGGGACCCCCGCGGTCCCGGGCCAGCAGGGCGAGGGCCGCGGCGAGCCCGCCGCCCGCGCTCTTGCCGCCGATGACGACGCGGTCCGCGTCGATGTCCAGTTCGGCCGCGTGCTCGACCGCCCAGACGAGTCCGGCGTAGCAGTCCTCCAGCGGTCCCGGGTACTGCGTCTCCGGCGCGAGCCGGTACTCGGCCGAGATCACGGCGAGGCCCAGCGGCAGCGCCCATTCGCGGAGGATGCGCGGCAGCACGGACCAGGCGTTGCCCATGACCATGGCGCCGCCGTGCAGGTAGTACAGCAGGGGCAGCGGGCCCGTGAGCCCCGCGGGCCGCACGCTCACGAGCGTGACGTCGGGCGCGCCCGGCGGCCCCGGCACGCGCAGCTCCGTCACCTCGAAGAGGCCGCCGGCACGCAGGTCCTCGGCTGTCGGCCGGGGGCGTGACGCCGCGTCCCGGGCGCGCCGCTCCTGGAGGTTGTCCGGGGTGACCGGCTCCCTCGGCGCCGTGCCCAAGGCCGCGAGGGCGACGCTCAGTTCGGGGTCGAAGGGGGGCGCCGCGCCCGGCTCGGGGACGCCGCCGGACCGCGCCGAAGCGGAGCTGACACTCATGATCCGCCCTCCGGTCGGACGGCGGTACCCCGGGCTGCCGCTGTGCCGCGGCAACCCACCCCCGCGCACGCGCGCCCCGGGAACATTCGTCTGAGACCCATACGGCGTACCCAATCACACCCCCGCGCACGCGCCCCGGCGGCGCGGGCCCGCCAGCTTCCCGAACGCCCGCAAGGACAGGGATGTTCGCGCAGCTCAGGCGGGCTGTCGCCGGGCTCTAAACCCGTCGGGGGCGCCGCTGAGTACGTTCGGCGTCAGTCCGAAATTCATCTCGCTCGGGACGTCACGGGAGGCCCCAGTGACCTTCACCATCCACCGACAACTGCCGGACGAACGAGCCGTGTTCACGCTCTTCCGGGACGTCTACCTCGGTGGGGCACCCGTGTGGGCCGTCCAGGAGTGGGTGCGGAAGGAGGCGGCCGCGTACTACGCCTCCGAGGTCCGCCGGTTCAGGTCGAACTGGGTCGAGTTCCGCGGCAGGACCATCGCCAAGGCGCGCAAGCACCGGAGCGCGATCCTGTCCGACCGCCCGGGACCCGCCACCTTCTATCTGGAGGACCTGCCTCCGCTGCTGTCGAGACAGCTCGACGAGCACCTGAACGACGCCGATCTGCCGCCGGGATGGGATCCGGCCGAGAAGAAGCGGACGATCCTCGGCGGCCTGCACTACGTGAGCGACGGAAATCTCACGGATCGCCAGAAGGCGGTCTTCCACATGGCCGGAGTCATGCGGATGCCGAGGCCCGAGATCGCGGACGCCATGGGGATCACGACCGGCTGCGTCAAGGCCCACTTCAGCAACGCCTGGAAGGCCATGAGCGAGGACCACGTCGACGTCGACGGCCTCGAATGGCTCCTGTCCGGGCAGCGACGCGAGCCCGTGCATACGTGAAGCGGCACGTGAGTGACGAGAGGGAATCGATGACCAGGCCCTGCACCACCAGCACCGCCAAGGAGGAGGCTCCGATGGGTGAGTTCCGTACGTATTCGTTCGACCCGGAGAAGCATGTCCGGGCCTACGCCGACACCGTCCACAAGGCCTGCCGGGACGAACGCCGGTCCACCCGGGCGCGGACGCACAGCACGATCGCCAAGGTGCCGAACGCGGCGATGCCGCTCGGCGCCGCCATGGTCAGCATCTGCATGACGGTCACGATGCTGCTGTTCTGGGGGATCTCCACGGCGGTGGCCCTGCAGCTGGGGGCCGGGATGGCGACGCTGTACACCGCGACGAACGACGTGCGGATCTCGGTGGTCCGCAACAACCCCGGCTGGCGGCAGCGGCACCGCATCCTCGCGCGCCTGATCCCCCAACATCCCGTGGACTAGCGGGGGTTCCGCCCAGCGCCGCCAGGATTCCGAGCCCGTGGCGGACGCTGAGCGGCTACGGCCCGTCCACGACCCCGCGCCAACTCCACGACCTCATCACGGAAGAGCCGATGCCCTCATTTTCATCGTGGCCCCCCGCGCAGAGAACGAATGACCGGGAAACACCGGAGTTCGCACGTTTCCACGTGTCCGCAAGGCCGGAACGGTCCGCGTCGTGCCCAACCCCGTCCGGGCCGCGGCGGCCTTCCGCGATAGCGCCGTCCGACGGGGCGCGAAAGCCCTGAACGACCGCGGCCCCAGGCTTGGTGGGGCCCGAGGCCGCAGCTGTGACGTGCGCCGTGTCACCGGTGCACGGAGAACCTTCAGACGCTCGCCGGTTCGCTCTGTGCAGGACCTGGCCGGCGGGCCTCCTCCTAGTTCCCGGTTAGGACGACCTCATGGTGCCCCCTTGCTCTTCCCCTCCGTGGCAAAACACCGACGACACGTGCGAGAGCGGTCTGTTTCAGGCCAGCACGGCGGCCTCGGAGGGCTTCAACGACACGTTCACGTGGGTCGCCCTCCTCACCGCGATCGGCATCGTCGTCGCCGCCGTCCACCGCTGGCGCGACAAGAGGGCCAAGCTCCTGGAGAAGGACTACGTGGTCCTCGACAAGGTTGTCGTCGAGCTCGATACCCTCCAGTCCATGACCGCGACCCATGCCGACCTGGACGGTCTGAGGAGGGAACTCAGCCTCGTCAAGCAGGCGGCGAAGCGCTTTCCCAAGATCCCGTTCGGTACCGTCGTCGCCACGGTCGAGGCGTATCAGACGACCGTGCTGAGCACCGAGTGCGCCAAGCGGCTCACCAAGCGGATCTCCGACAAGAAGTCGGTGACCGAGGCGCTGGACCTCTCGCGCCAGCAGGGCGCGAAGATCGCGGACATCCGCGCCGCGGTCAACACCGCGCAGCGCATCATCGACCGCCGCCTCAGGCGATGACCTCAGTCGGCCAGGCGTACGTCGGCGACGAAGGCGATCTCCACGACCTGCCCGGGGAAGGTCAGTTCGGTGACGCCCACCGCGGTGCTGGCCGGGCGGTGGTCGACGAAGTAGGCGAGGTTGCCCGCCGCCATCGCCGCGGCGTTCTGCCGCAGGTCCACCACGTACAGGGTCTGCGAGACGATATGGGCGCGGGTGAGGCCGTAGTGGTCGAGGATCCTGTCGAAGTTGGCGTACGTCTGCTTCAGCTGGGCATCGAAGTCGTCGGCGTGGCGGAACGCGCCCGTCCCGTCGAGCGAGAGCTGTCCGGAGACGTGGACCAGGTCGCCGGACCTGATCGCCTGGGCGTAACCGAAGTCGCTCTCGGCGGACACGTCGTAGCGGAAGACGTCATGGGTGGTCATGGCACTCGTCCTTCTGTTCAGAGACTTTCTTGTGGTTACTCGGGAACCGTAGGAGAGTGAGCGTCGACCTGGAAGAACGCACTTTTCCGTAACGGGGGAACCCGATGGTGACCAAGCAGCTGCTCAAGGGCCTGCCCGAAGACGCCGACCTGAGGCGGGCGGACTCCCTCGCGCGCGAGATCTTCTCCGACATCGCCAACAAGTGGGCGCTCCTGATCATCGAGGCGCTCGGCGAACGCACCCTGCGCTTCAGCGAGTTGCGCAACGAGGTCGAGGGCGTCAGCCACAAGATGCTCACCCAGAACCTGCGCATGCTGGAGCGCAACGGCCTGGTCGAGCGGACCGTGTACCCCACGGTGCCGCCGCGGGTCGAGTACACCCTCACCCGGCCCGGCCGGGCCCTGCGCGGGGTGGTCGACGGCATCTGCGACTGGACGCACGCGCACCTCGGCGACATCGAGGCCTCCCGCAGCCGCTTCGACGGCTGACAGCGGACGGCTGGCGGCGTGGGGCCGCGCAGGGGCGACCGCCGTACAACCCTCGATCCCTGGGATGTGTCTTCCCCAGTGAGCGGAGCCCTCCGGCGTTCCGCTCACCCTTCCCACTCGTTCCAACGGGGGAACACATGAGCTTGGTCCGTACGCGTACCCGCCGCGGTGTGACCGCGGCCCTCGCCGTCCTCATGACGGCCGGTCTCGGCGCCGCCGGCGCCGGATCGTCGAACGCCAAGACCGCCGCCGCGCCGCAGACGCGGCAGATCGCGTCGTCCGTCCTCGGCTCCGACTACAAGATCACGCTGACCGCGCTGCGTTCGACGGAGGACCAGTACGCGGCCTCCGTACGCCTCCAGGTCTTCCAGCGGGCCGACGGCGCCTGGAAGGAGTCGGACCGCGTCACCGTGGGCGACGTGGACGGCTGGTTCTGGTACCCCCTCACGGGCAGGGGCGCCGTCTGCGCGTTCTCCACCGCGAGCACCGAGCCCGCGCCGCTGACGGTGAGCCTGCTCGTCACGCCGTCCATCGGCTGCTCCGACGCGGCGCACTACGTCGTGAAGGACGGCCGGGTGTACGCGGGCTGAGCCGTCAGTCGAGCAGCAGCGGGTCGGGCAGGTCGGGCGCGGGGTGCATCCGCAGGAGGGTGTGGAGCACTCCCGCGAGGCCGGACATGAGGCTCGGCGAGAACGCCTCGCGGGCCAGGCCGCCGACCGGACCGCGTTGTTCGAGGCCGGTCAGGATCTCGCCGTCCAGGTCCTGCGGGTCCCCGACGCCCAGGGACGTCAGGAACTCCCAGAGGCCGAGGTCGCCGTGGCACAGGGTGTGGCTCCAGCCGAAGCCCTCGGCGGTGCAGGCGCGTGCGGCGCGCCGGGCCATGTCCAGATGGGCCGGGTCGCCCGCGCGCCGGTACAGGTCCAGCATGCCGACGCCGACGCCCGTGCTGCCGTGGCACCAGCTGGTGAAGAAGTCCTCCTCGGCGCCGATGCGCACGTCGAGCCAGTTGCCGTGCTCGGGCCGGTAGAGGGACTCCTGGTAGGCGAAGGCCCGCTCGGCGAGGCGGGCCCAGGCGCGTCGTTCGCCGGGCGATCCCGCGTCGGTGAGGGCGAGCCGCAGCAGGGCCCAGCCGATGCCGGTGGCGCCGTGGGCGAAGCCGCCGATGCCCTCGGGGTTGAGCCGGGTCGGCCAGCGGGCACCGCTCTCGTCGACGACGGCAAGGCCCGACAGCCTGCGGCCGATGCGCGCGGCCGCGGCCAGCCAGCGGTCCTGCCCCGTGGCCTCGGCAAGGCCGAGCAGCGGGACGACCCCGCCCGCCGCCCCGTTGAGGAGGTCCACCTCGACGTCGTCGTCGACCAGCGGGCCCGCCTCGAGGAGCACGGCCCGTCCGGTAGCCCGCTCCAGGAACCGGTCCTCAGCGAGCACCCGGTGCAGCGCGAGCCACGTCCACACCTGGGACGCGGCGCCGCTGAACGCGCCCGCCGAGGGCGTCGGCGTCCGGTCCTCGGTGCTCACCAGGACCCGCAGGGCCCCCGCGCACGCCTCGGCGACGCCCGGCACCTCGTCCGCCCGCCCGGCCCGCACCTCCCGGTCGTACTCCGCGAGCGTCAGCGCCACGCCGCCCTGCCCTGTGTAGAGGTCGGCGGGCAGCACCCTGATGGACCATCCGGCGGGGGTGAACACCGGGCTGATCCAGGTGACCGTGCCGTCCTCGCCGCGCACCGCGCCGTCGCACAGCCGCCGCACCATCCGCGCCGCGAGGTCCCGGCGGCGGCGCTCCCGGTCGCGGGCGTGCGGATCGCGGGCGGCGGCCTGCACGCGCGCGGGCAGTGACCGCTCGTTGAGGTACGCGCCCACCAGCGCGTCCTGGATCACCGACTCCTCCAGGGCCAGGTCGGCGGTGTGCCAGTCCTCGACCGTGGTGCGTACGGCGGCAGCGTCCACGGGGAAGGTGACCATCGGCACGTCACCGACCAGGAGTTCCACGATCTCGCCGTCGATGGCCGCGCGGTCCTTCGGTGCGCCCGGCAGTACCTCGGCGTTGCGCCGCAGGATGTCGCGGGCCCGCTCGACCGCGCCCTGCTCGTCGTGCAGCGACGCCGGGTGCCACAGCATCCGGCCGATGTCGACGTACGCCTGCGTCGGACGCAGGATGCGCCGCGCCGTGGCGCCCTCGAAACGGCGCAGAAGTGCGTACGGGTCGGTGCCGGGCCGCCGCAGGTGCGCGGTCATCTCGCGGAACCCCGCCAGGATCCGGTCCCAGTACGCGCTCAGGACCGGGGTGGGGCTGGGGTGGTTGCCCGCCGTGGGCACGGCCACCAGGTCCACCTGGAAGCGGGCCGCCGCGGTGCCGCCGTCCGCGATCACGGGGTGCGGGATCAGCGGCTGCTGGCCCGGCAGCGCCCCGACCCCGGAGATGTCCACGCCGCCGAGCGCGAAGCCCGTGCCGCGCACGGGCAGCAGCCCGGTGCGCAGTACCGTGCGGCGGATGGCGGCCGCCGCCACGTCGACGGCGTCGCCGCGGCCGCTGGGCGGGAAGGGCGCGGGGGCGTCGAAGAGGGTCTCCGCGTCCACGATCACCGGCACAGGGCCTGCGGCGATCATGTTCTCGGCGTGCATGTCGGTGCCGCCGGTGCAGCGCAGCACGGCGAGCCAGTGGCCGACGCCCCGGTAGAACGCGGCGAGTTCGGTGTCGTCGGCGCAGTAGCGGTGGGGGACGAACTCGGCCCAGCCGTAGCCGTCCCGGGCCAGGGTCCGCGGCACGCGGATGCGTTCGTCCGGCGGCGGGGCGCCGGGGAGGTCTGCGAACAGCTCGTCGAGGAGCGCGCCGAGGGCGACGTCGGCGCCGGAGGGCCGGGGCTTGTACATGACGCTTCCGGCGGCGAAGTCCACCCGGCTGACCGTGAGGCCGCCCCGGTGGCTGTCGCCCGCCCCGAACGCGACGGCGCGCACCTCCCCCGTCTCCCCTCCGAGCAGGGGTGTCAGCAGATCGCGGTCCGTGGCGAGCCGCTCCGCGAAGCGGGCCGCGGCCGCAACCGAGAGCCGCGCCACCGACGCGACCCGCGCGCCGAGGGTCGGGTACCGGTGGGCGAGCCCGTCGAGGTAGCCGTCCGCACCGGCTTGCTCGATGAACGCGGTCCAGGTCGGGTCGTCGGATCCGGCCGCCGCGCCCGCGTCGGCCCGCCCGCCGTCCGCCGTCAGGCGCAGCGCGTGCAGTTCGATCAGGAAGAGGCGGGAGAGCTTCGCGTGCAGGGAGTCGAGCAGGGCGGTGTGTCCGGCCTCCAGGATCACGTCCCGTTCGCGCCCGCCGAGGGCGGCCACGGCGGCGAGGCGCCGGGCCAGCTCCGCCCGCCAGGGGCGGGCGACGTTCCGTACGGGCCGGGCGAACCACTGGGCCTCGTCGCGGGCTTGTCCGGGCCCGTCAGGACCAGGCCGCTGTGCGGTCTTCTCCGGTGCCGATCCGCTCACGGGCCACCGCCTCCGTCCCGCGCCGCGCGGCGGCGCCTGTCGAGCCGCTCGGAAGGGGTGCGGGGAGCCGCGGGACGACCCGGCGCGTTCCCGGTGCCGGGGCTCGCGGCTCCCCGCGAGGGGTCAGCAGCACCAGCTGCCGTGCGACCCGCTCGGGCTGGAACAGAAGCCGTACAGGGCGTCACTCGGGTCGGTCAGCGCGGCCTCGGCCGCACTACCACCGACGTAGAGCGGCCCCGCGGGGTTGGCCTGGCCGTACGCGCTCTCGGCGCCCGACAGCCACGCTTCGAGAACGGCGGACTGCGCACTGGTCTTGGGCATGAGCGGCCTCCGGAAAGTAGGAGTCGGGGACGGGTAAGAGTCGGGGACGGGTAGGAGTCGGGGACGGGTAGGAGTAGGAGGAGCTGGGGACGGATTGCCGAGACCTGAGTATCACCGGATTCAACGACTCCTCAGCCACCCGATCCGGCCACAGTCATACGGGGTTTCTGGGGCTCAGGAAGGCCTCTGGGACAGGAGTGAGCGCATCCGCTCGGCCTGACTGCCCCGGCTCTGGGCCTCGTACAGGGCCAGGGCCTGCTGCCATGCCGCCCGGGCCGGGGCCTCGTTGCCCAGGGTGTGGTGGGTCTCGGCCAGGTTGGCGAGGGTGTCGGCCTCGTTCGACGCGTCCGCGTGGACGCGGAAGAGGGCCAGGGCCTGCTCGTAGTACTCCACGGCCTGGTGGTGCCGGCCCGTGTGGTGGGCGATGTAGCCGAGGCTGTCGAGGGTGGAGGCGGCGTCGACGGGGCGGCCGTGCTCGCGGTAGAGGCGCAGGGCGTGCTCGCAGTGGGTCTGCGCCTCGGCGTAGCGGCCCAGCTGGGCGTGCATCCAGCCGACGGCGTTGAGCTGGTTGGCCTGCCAGATGGGGTTGTCCAGTCGCTGGTACAGGGCGAGGGCGCGCAGGGCGTGTTCGAGGGCGCGCTCGTCGTCGCCGCGCTGCTCCCAGACGCGGCCGAGGGTGCGGCAGATGTGGGCCTGCCCCGCGATGTCGTCGGTGCGCTCGGCCACGGTGAGGGCCAGGCCGATGTGGTCGAGGGCCTCGCCGTGGTCGCCGGTCAGGGCGCGGGCGTGCCCGTAGCGCCAGTGGGCGAGGGCCCTGGGCACGGGGGCGTCGCCGTGCCGTTCGGCCGCCGTGAGGGCGGCCTGCCAGACGGCGAGGCATTCGGCCAGGTGGTAGCCGCCCTGGTGGTACGAGATGAGCGTCCAGGCCAGCTGCCAGACGTGAGGGAGGCGGCCGGTGTCCAGGGCGAGGGACTGCACGGCGAGCAGGCAGGCGTGTTCGACGTCGAACCACCGCAGCGCGGCGGTGGTGTCGGCCGGGTGCAGCGGGCCGCAGCCGGGGGCCGGTGGCTCCGGCTGGACCATGAACGGCGTGTTCGGCCCGTCGAGGAGCCGGTTGGCGGCGAACGCGGTGTGCAGATGGAAGTCGACGAGCCGGTCGAGGGCGTCCTCGACGTCCTGGCCGGACTGCCGACGGGCGGCCTCGGCGGCGTACAGGCGGATCAGGTCGTGCGTCCGGTAGCGGCCGGGGAGGTCTTGGCGGACCAGGTGTGCGGCTTCCAGCTCGGCGAGGAGCAGGCGCGTGCGCGCTTCCGGGAGTGCCGCGAGGCTCGCCGCGGCGGCAAGGCTGATGTCCGGGCCCGGGGCGAGGCCGAGGAGTGCGAACAGGGTCGCGGCCGCCGGGGCGAGCGCCTGGTACGAGGCCTCGCAGGCGGCGCGCAGGCTGGCGGTGAGGTCACCGGCGTCCAGGGCGTCGAGGCGGTCGGCGGCCCGGCTCAGTTCCGCGGCCAGGTCGGCGAGCGGGACGTCCGGGTGGGTAGCGGCGCGGGCGGCCACGATTCCCAGGGCGAGCGGCAGGCCCGCGCAGTGGTCGAGGAGCGCGTCCACGGCGTCGGGTTCGCCCGCGACCCGGGGCACGCCGAGATGGCTGACCAGGAGCCGGTGTGCCGCGTCGCGGCCGAGGACGTCGAGCAGCAGCGGCTCGGCCCCGTGTGTGGCCACGAGGGCGGTCAGGCGGCTGCGGCTGGTGACCAGGACCGTGCAGGAGGGGCTGCCGGGCAGCAGCGGCCGGATCTGGTCGGCGTCGCGGGCGTTGTCGAGGACGACCAGCAGGCGCCGTTCGGCGACGAGGCTTCGGTAGAGCGCGGCCCGCGCGTCCGGGTCCGGCGGGATGCTGTCCGGGTCGGCGCCGAGGGTGTCGAGGAATCCGCGGATCGCGGTGGGCGGGGGCATCGGCGGCGCTGTCGGGTCGAAGCCGCGCAGGTTCACGTAGAGCTGGCCGTCCGGGAAGCGGTGGGCGTTCTCGTGGGCCCAGCGCACGGCGAGCCAGGTCTTGCCGATGCCGCCGATGCCTCCGATCGCCGAGATGACCACGGTCCCGCCGTGCCCGCCCGCCGCCGTGGCGCCCAGGGCCTTGGTGAGGCGGTCGAGTTCCTCGTCGCGGCCCGTGAACACCCCTGGTGACGCGGGCAGTTGGCGGGGCACGGGCGGCGCCGCGGCGGGCGGGGTGCGCGGCGGGGCGAGGGGGAGGTCGCCGGTGAGGATCTGCTGGTGCAGCTCCTGCAAGGTGCTTCCCGGGTCCACGCCGAGCTCGTCGGCGAGGCGTTCCCTGAGGTGGCGGTAGTGGGCGAGGGCGTCGGCCGTCCTGCCCGCCCCGTGCAGGGCGCGCATGAGCTGGCCCGCGAGGCGCTCGTCCAGCGGGTGGGCGTCGGCTCTGGTGGTGAGCGCGGCCAGGAGTTCGCCGTGGCGCCCTTGCCGCAGGGCGATCTCGTCGCGGTCCAGTTCGATCGCGTGCCGTTCGCGGGCGAGGGCTTCGCGCAGCGCGTTGAACCAGGGCGTGTCCAGACCGGCGAACGCCTCCGCCTGCCACTGGGCGAGGGCCTGGTCGTACAGGACCGCGGCGGGTCCGCCGTCCTGCGCGGCCCGGGCCTGGGCCACCAGGTCGCGGAAGCGGTGCAGGTCCACCACCGAGGCGTCGACGGCGAGCAGGTATCCGCCGGGCCGCCTGTCGATGTGCGCCCCGGTCGTCCCTGCCTGGTTCAGGGCCTGCCGCAGCCGGGACAGATAGCTGTAGAGGGAGGAGCGGAACCGCTGCGGAGGGCGGTCCGCCCAGACGCGGTCGGCGAGTTGGTCCACCGACACGGTGCGGTTGGCGTCCACCAGGAGCGCCGCGAGCACGCCGCGCTGTCGCAGGTGCCCGATGGCGAGCGGTCGGCCCTTCAGCAGGACTTCGACGTTCCCGAGCACCGTGAACCGCGCCGTCACCGCACCGGCCCTCCCGCCCCCGTCGCCCGCGCGCGGCCGCTCCGCCATCGGTACTCGGCCGTTCCCGGCACGTCTCCATGCGCGCCGCACGGCGTCCCGCAGGCCCTGCCCCACCACCCTCACCGGGACGTTCAAGGTTTGTCCAAGGCTTGCCCAACCTTGACTGAAACAGGTGGGACCGAATCAACCGGAACGGGCTGGCTCGTGCCCGTTTGCGAGTGCCTCGTCCGCTCCGCCGCGCGCGCCTGGCGACCGTACGCGATCAGTCGGCGGAGGCCTCGATGAGGGAGAAGGGCGCGGCCCCTGCCAGCGGGGTGATCGAGATCGGGGTCAGGCCCGCGCGGCGGCACAGGTCCTCGAAGTCCTTGCGGGTGCGTTCCCTGCCGCCCACGTTCACCATCATGTTGAGGTCCGTCAGATAGGTGGTTCCGCCGTCGGTGACGTCGGCTTCGGCATGGATGTCGACGACTTCCGGCAGTACGGGCTCCACGATCAGGACGCGTCCGCCGGGCGGGAGGACCGCGCGGCAGTGGCCGAGGATCGTGACCGCCTGGTCGTCCGTCCAGTCGTGCAGGACACTCTTGATCAGGTAGAGGTCGGAGCCCTTGGGGACCGCGTGGAAGAAGTCCCCCGCGGCCGTGGAGCAGCGCTCCGTCAGGCCGTGCCGCTCCAGCGTCCGCGGCGTGTCTGCCAGGCCGTCCGTCGTGTCGAACACCACGCCGGTGAGGGCCGGGTGCGCGTCGAGGACACCGGCCAGAAGGGTGCCGTCGCCGCCACCGACGTCCGTGACCGAGGTGAACCGGCCGAAGTCGAAGGCGTGCGGCAGCGCGGCGGCGGTCGCCCCGGTGGCCTGGCTCATCGCCGCGTTGAACTGTGCCGACAGTTCGGGGTGTTGGCCGAGGTGACGGAAGAAATCGGTGCCGAAGACGGCGTCGAAGGCGATCTCGCCGGTGCGGACGCTGGTGTCCAGGTGCTCCCAGGCGCGCAGCAGGGTGGGGTCGGTGAACATCCCCGCGAAGGACGTGAGCGACGCGGGGTGGCCGGGGTCGAGGAGTGCGCCCGCCGGGGTCAACGAGAAGGTGTCGGGGGCGTGTTCCGCCAGCAGCCCGAGCCCGGCCAGGGCGCGCAGCAGCCGGGTCATGGGCTGGTGCGCGGTTCCGGCGTCGGCGGCCACGTCGGCGGCCCGGCGCTGTGCGTCGCCGACGAGCTCCACCACCTTCAACCGGACTGCCGCGCGCAGGGTTTGCGCGGCCATGCTGCCGAACGCGAGCCGCACGACGAGCTCGGCGTCGGCTGCTTCCGGCGCGCGGACATCGGTTTTCGACATGGGTTTCTCCCCGTTCGTGAGATGCAGGTGCGTGGGATGCAGGTGCCTGGGATGTACGTGCTTTTGCGTGGGGTGTACGTGTTCTCGCGTGGGGTGTACGTGTTCTTGCGGCGCGCCCGGTCAGCCGGCCGACGTGGTCGTGCCGGCCAGCGCGCCCGGTGTGCACCCGGCGAGGGCCTGTACGTCGCGATGGAGATGGGGCTGGTCGACGTAGCCGCAGGCCAGGGCGACGTCGATGGCGTTCTCACCGGCGCTCAGGGCGCGGGCGGCGCGGTCGAAGCGGACCAGCATGGCGGCGCGCTTGGGGGTGAGGCCGATCTGGTCGCCGAACCGGGACCACAGCCTCTTGCGGCTCCAGCCGCAGGCGGCGGCGAGGTCGGCGACGCGTACGCGGCCGCCGCTGCCCACGATGGTCTCCCAGGCGGCGGCGACCTCGGGTGCCATGGCGGGCGCTCGGGCCGCGCGCCGGGCGAGGAACGCCTCGGTCAGCGTGAGCCGTTCCCGCCAGGTCGTGGCGTCGGCCAGCCGCTCGCGGAGGTGTCGCTCGTGCCGCCCCCACAGGCTTTCCAGGCTGGTGATGGACCCTTCCAGCTCGCGCGGGGAGACGCCGAGCACCGCGTAGGCGGCCCGGGGTGACAGGCTCACTTCGACGCACTCGACCCGCTCGCCACGGATGCGGGCCGGACCGGGTGTCAGCGCGGCGACAAAGCTCCGCAGGGGCCGGTGTCCCGTGCCGCTTTCCACCGTGACCGGCTCGTCCCCGAGCCCGATGACGACGATCACGGAGGGCTGCGGGAGCACGCGCATGTCGAGACCGGCGGCGGCACGGTCACGGAATCCCGCCATCCGGACGCCGTCGAGGGACGCCCCGCCGAGGGCGACCTCCCAGCCGCCCTCGACATCGCGTTCCAAGGGGACGGGCCCCGCTTCGTTGCTGTGCATGCCCCTACAGTCGCCGACTTCGACGGCCCTGTCTTGGACGAAAGTTCCCACGGGCCCCCGGGACCTCGGAGCCCGCCCAGGAATCCGAGCCGTCGCGCCCGCCGGTCACAACCGGGGGTCGCGGTGGGTCGGTTCGCCGTCGACGGCCGTGAGCAGGACCGGCAGGTCCGGCAGTTCGGTGGCGGCGGTGGTGAGCGGATCGGCGGCGAGGACGGTCAGGTCGGCGCGGTGGCCGATCGCGATGCGGCCCGCATCGTGCTCCTCACCGGCCGCGTAGGCGGCGTTGACGGTCATGCCCTGGAGCGCCTCAAGGGCCGTGAGGGCCTGCTCCGGGCCGTGCGGGGCCTGGGTGAGGTCGCGGCTCGGGCGGCGGTGGCGGGCCCCGGCCATGACGCCGAGCGGCGGGGCAGGCGCGATGGGCCAGTCGGAGCCGAGGACGACAACGGCCCCGGAGTCGTACAGGTCGCGGCAGCGCCAGGCACGCCCGGCGCGCTCCTCGCCGAGCCGGAGCGACCAGTTGTCGGTGTGGTCGGCCCGGGTGAAGTCGCAGCAGTGGGTCGGCTGCATGGAGGCGACCACGCCGAGGTCCGCGAACCGGCGCAGGGTGTCGTCGGGGACGGTCTCGATGTGCTCGACCCGGTGGCGTACTGCTCGCCAGTCGTCGGCCTGGGCCTTCTCGACGGCGTCGAGGACGTGGCGTACGGCCGCGTCGCCGATGGCGTGGGTGGCGGTGGGCACTCCGGCGCGGTGGAGCGTGCCGATGACGCGGGTGTACTCCTCGGGGTCCGGCCAGAAGGCGTGCCGGGACTCGCCGTGGCAGTCGGGCTGTTCCAGCCACGCGGTGCCGTTGTCAATGGTGCCGTCCATGAAGATCTTCACGCCGTCGGTGCGCCACCGGCGGCCGCCCGCGCCCTGCTGGTCGATGAGCGCGCGCAGGCCGTCGGCGTCGGTGCCGGGCTGGCACCACGGGGCGACCCGCAGCCGCAGCGGCAGCTGCCCGGCCGCGTCGAGCTCGGCGTAGAAGGCGAGGCTGTCGCCGTTGGCGTCCATGGCGTGGCCGCCAGTGAGGCCCGCGGCGGCCATGGTCTGCAGCGCGGCGGCGAGCCGGGCGCGGCGCTCCTCGTAGGTGAGCTGCGGGGCGAGCCGCTCCACGAGTTCGCAGGCGGCCTCCTCAAGGAGCAGCCCGGTGGGCCGCCCCTCGGCGTCGCACACCACCTCGGCGGTCGCCTGGTCGAAGGTCCGCGGTCCGTCGACGCCCGCGAGTTCGAGGGCGCGGCGGCTGGCCAGCGCGGAGTGGGCGTCGAAGAGCAGCAGTCGGGCGGGCACGCCGTCGAGCACGGCGTCGAAGGGGGCGGTCGTGACGGGGCCGCCCGCGAACACGTTGGGGTCGAGGCCCCAGCCGCGCAGCCACGCGCCGGGGGCGAGGTCGCGTACCTCGCGGGCGAGCGCTTCGCGTACCTGTGCCACGTCGGTACAGGCCGACAGGTCGAGGCCCTCGGTGAGTTCGGCGCCGGAGACGGGGTGGATGTGGCCGTCGACCAGGCCCGGTGTCACCACCGCGCCCTTGAGGTCGATCACCTCGGTGGCGGGGTCCGCGAGCGCGCGGACCTCGCGGGCGTCGCCGAGGGCGGTGATGCGTCCGCCCGCCGCGGCGAGCGCGGTCTGCGGCAGGAACTCGCCGGACACCGGGTCGAGCAGACGGGCCGAGAGCAGGATCAGGGAAGTGCGCACGGGGGTCTCCTTGCGGGGTCGTCGGTGGGAGCGGCGACGCTCAGCGTGCTGCGAGGGGAATCGGTCGGGATCGGCGGCACGTCACGGGAAGGCGTGCCGCGGGCGGGTCAGTCGGACGTCGGGGGGCTCAGGGAGCCCGGTTCGAGGCCGAGTTCACGCTCGGCCGTGGTGGCGGGCATGCGCAGCACCTCGGGCGGGCTGTCGGCGGTGTCACCGCTGTTGACGAGCACGCCGAGGCCGTCGAGGACGACCAGGATCTGCATGGCCGTCACCATCGGGTCATCGGTGCGGAACTCCCCCCGTGCGACGCCGTCGCGGATGTGCCCTTCGAACCGGTCGCGCCAGGCGGCCTCCTGCGTGGTGACGCGGGCACACAGCGCGGGTCGGTAGCGGCTGAGGTGCCGGGCGTTGAGCCAGAGACGACTGATGTCGTCGTATGTCTCCCCTGCGGCCAGGGCGAAGAACCGCGCCAGGTGCTGGGTGCAGGTGGCGTCGGCCCGGTCGGCCGGGAGGAGTTCGTCGAGTTCGGAGCCGGCGGCGGTGCCGTAGGCCTCGGCCACCAGGTCGTCCACGGCCGGGAAGTAGTGGCTGATGAGCCCCGGCCTGACGTCGAGTTCCCCGGCGATGCGCCGGAGCGTGATGCACTCCAAGCCCTCGGTCAGTGCCACCTGAGCCGCTGCCGCAACGATTTCCGCACGTCTTGCCGCTGGGGATTTACGAATTCGCTTGTTCTGGAGCCTTGACGTCACGGAATCCATGCTATTGAGTGTGCGACCAATAAACAAGCAGGTGGGTATCCAGCATCCGGAGGGGCCGCATGGCGTCCACGCTTCCCGACCCGCACGAAGTCCCCCTCAGCCCCCGGACGGCGCACCAGGAGGCGCCGCCCCCGACGGGCGGGGCAGGCCGCATCGAGGCCCACGGCATCGACCACATCCCCGAGCGGGAGCGCCACGGCCACCCCCGGCGGCTGTTCTCCGTCTGGGCCGCGGCGAACGTCAACTACCTGAGCCTCATCGTCGGCGGCACCCTGATCCTGATGGGCCTGACGCTGTGGCAGGCCCTCGCGGTGATCGTGACGGGCAATCTGTTCTGGTCCCTCACCGGGCTGCTCGCGATATCCGGCCCGGCCGCGGGCGCCCCGAGCGAAGTGATCACGCGGGCGATGTTCGGAATCCGCGGCAACCGGGTCAACAACGCGGTCGTCGGCTGGATGATCTCCGTCTCGTACTTCGCCCTGAACCTCGCCGCCGCCGCGACCGCCGCGTTCTCGCTCGTCGAGAAGACCGGTGTCACCGCGGGCACCGGCGTGAAGGTCGCCGTGGTTCTCGCCATCGCCGCGCTCACCCTGACCATCGGCGTGTACGGCCACGCCACCATCATGAAGCTGTACCTGCCGATCACCCTGACGCTCACCGCCGTCTTCGCCGTCGTCGCGGTCTGCGTGTTCCAGCACGCCGACTACGCCTACGCGCCCGCCGAACCGCTGACCGGTGCCGAGTTGTGGGCGGTCCTCTTCTCCGGCGTCACCCTGATCGGCGCCGCCCCGCTGTCGTACACCACGAGCGCCGACTTCTCCCGCTATCTGCCGAGGACGACGTCCGCGAAGGCCGTCCTCGGCTGGACCGCGCTCGGCGGCTTCCTGCCCGGCGTCGCCGTGTGCTCCCTCGGGGCGCTCGCCGCGACGGCGGTCGACATGACGGACCCGCAGGCCGGGCTGCAGCGGATCCTGCCGGGCTGGTTCGACCCGGTCTTCCTGCTCGCCCTCGTCCTCGGCACGATCGCCCTCAACGCCCTGACCTCCTACAGCGCCGGGCTCGCCCTCCAGGCCGTCGGCATCCGCATCCGCCGCTCCCTCAGCGTGCTCGCCGACGGCGCCGCCGCGGTCTCCCTCACCCTGTACGCGCTCCTCGTCTCCGACTTCCTCGACACCGTCAGCAACGTCCTCCAGCTCACCGTCGTCCTGCTCGGCCCGGCGACCGCCGTCTACGCCACGGACATCCTGCTGCGCCACAACCGCTACGACGGTCCGGCCCTGATGGACGAGACCCCCGGCAGCCCCTTCTGGTACACCGCAGGGGTCAACCCGGCCGGAGCCCTGGCCCTGGCGGGCGGCGTCACCGCGGCGGCCCTGTGCGTCGACACCCTGTACACCGGGCCGATCGCCGGGGCCCTGGGCGACATGGACCTCTCGCTGCCCGTCGGCATCGTCGTCGCCTCGTCCCTCTACGCGCTCCTCACCCGGGCCAGGGGCGGAGCGCGCGTCCGCCGATGAGGAGCAGTGAGCCGCTCCTTGACCTCAACCAAACTTCACCTATGAGCATGTGGGGCATGACGAACGACACCACCGCTCTGCAGGCCTCCCTCCCCTCGCTCGTGGACGCCCCCGGTCGGCAGCCCACCGACTCCGGCCCGCTGTCCGGTGCCGCCCTCGACGCCCTGGCCGAGGCCCTCGCCGCCGAGGCCGCCATCGTCGGCATCGGCGAGTCCACGCGGTTCTCCCGGGAGACCTTCGGCATCCGTGACCAGCTCTTCCGCCGGCTCGTCCGGCAGCACGGGTTCCGGGCGCTCGCCGTGCAGGACAGCGCCGACGTCGCCGCCGACCTCGACCGGTACGTGCGCCTCGGCGAGGGCTCGGCCGAGGCCGCGCTCGCCGGTGCCTGGCGCCCGTGGCGCACCGCCGAGATGGCCGAAGCCCTGGACTGGATGAGGGAGTTCAACCGGGACCGCCCGGACGACCCCGTACGGATCTTCAGCGTGAAGCCCGCGCAGGCGCGGTCCGAGGACTACGACGCGGTCCTGGACCACGTGCGCGCGACCGCGCCGGACCGGCTCGCGCGAGTGGCGTCCCACCTCGCCCCGATCCGGACCGCGCACGACACCGACGAGCACGTGCAGCGTGCCCGGGGCACCCATCCCGGGCGGCCGTTCGTGGAGCACGCCCGCGACGCGCTCGCGCTGGTCCTGGCGCTGCCCGGCATCGGCGATGACGACGACGCCGTGACCCGGATGCGGCTGATCGAGAGGTTCCACGCGGGCAGCGTCGCCGGGCGCGGCAGCTTCACGAACGACACCGCGACGGAGGCGGACGCCCTCGATGACGCCCACCGCGGGACCGGCCTGCGCATGGTCTATTGGGACGGGATCGCGCACACGGCGGCGGCCGGGACGACCATGGGCATGGCTCCCGAGTCCGGTCCGCAGCCCACCGCGGGCGCGCTCCTGCGGGAGCGCTACGGCGCGCGGTACGTCTCCGTGGCGATCGGCTTCCACCACGGGGACCTCGGAGTCGTCGCCGTCCCCGAGCCGGGCGCGGAGCTCGTCGACGCGCGGCTCGGGGAGCCGGACGTGCCCGCCCGCTGGCTGGACCTGCGCCACGCCGACGTACGCCGCCAGTGGGACGGCCCCGCGAGGCTCCGCGTGATCAGCGGCGTCTACGACCCGGCCCAGGACGCGTCCCAGTACGTCGCGGTCGCGTCGCTCGCCGACGCATTCGACGTCCTCGTCCACGTGCGCCGGGCGACGCCGGTGCGGTGGCTGGCCTGACCGTCAGGCGCGGCCCATCTGCCCCGACTCCCAGGCCCAGGCCGCGATCTCGACGCGGTTGCGGACGGCGAGCTTGGCCTGGATGTTGACCAGATGGCTCTTCACGGTGGCGACGGAGATGAACAGCTCGGCGGCGATCTCCTGGTTGGTGCGGCCGCGCGCCACGAGCCGGGCGACGTCCAGCTCCCGTTCGGACAGCTCGTGCGGCGAGGCCCCTTCGGCCGCCGCGCCGCACTGCGGGCCGTGCCGGTCCGCCATGCGCGACAGCAGCCGCAGCGTGACGGCGGGCGAGACCAGGGCGTCGCCGCGTGCGGCCGCGCGCACCGCCTCCACCAGGAGGCCGGGCCCCGCGTCCTTGAGCAGGAAGCCGACGGCGCCGGAGCGCAGGGCCTCGTCCAGGTAGTCGTCCTGGTCGAAGGTGGTCACCACGACGACGTGCAGGGGGTCGACCGCGTCCGGCCCCGCGAGGAGCCGGGTCACCTCCAGGCCGTTGAGCTTCGGCATGCGGACGTCGACCAGGCACACGTCGGGGCGAAGGCGCCGGGCGAGCTCCACGCACGCGGCGCCGTCCGCGGCCTCGCCGACCACCTCGATGCCGGGCTGCGCGGCGAGGATGAGGCGGAAGCCGGTGCGCACCATCTCCTGGTCGTCGGCGATCAGGACGCGCAGGGGCGCGGTGCCGGTCTCGGGGGTCGTAGCGCTCATCGTGGTCAGTGTGGCAGGTGTGCCGGGGGAAACTCGGCGCGGACCCGCCAGCCGCCGTCCGGGGCGGGCCCCGCGTCGAACCTGCCGCCGACCGCCTCCACCCGCTCGCGCAGGCCGACCAGGCCGAGCCCGCCGCTCCCGCCCGGCGGCGGCCGGTCACCGGCGGGCGCGGGCCCGTTGCCGACCTCGACGCGCAGCCGGCCGCCGTGCGCGGTCAGCCGCACGCGGACCCCGTCGGCCTCCGGCGCGTGGCGGCGCACGTTGGTGAGGGACTCCTGCACCACGCGGTGCGCGGACGTCTCGACCTCCGGCGCGAGGGCGAGGGCCCGGGCGTCGGCGGAGACGTCCAGGGTGGCGGCCGCTCCCCCGCTGTCGCCGTGCGCGGCCACCAGCGCCGCGAGCTCGGTGAGCAGGTCCGCGGGCCGGGTCGGGGCGTCGGGCGCGGCCCGCAGCACGTGCACGAGGCGGCGCATGGAGGCCAGCGTCTCCGTGCCCGCCCGCTCGATGCCCGCGAGGAGCGGGTCGAGCTGCTCGGGCGCGGTCTCCCGGATGGTGCGGGCCGCCTGGGCCTGGACGACGATGCCGGTGACGTGGTGGGCGACGAAGTCGTGCAGGTCGCGGGCGAGGGCGAGGCGCTCCGCCTCCTGCACGGCGGTCACGGCGTCGGCCCGGCGCCGGTCGAGGGAGCGCAGGTAGCAGCCGAGCGCGAGCGCGCCGCCCGCCGCGACCGTCAGCAGGAAGGCGTAGGTCTCGGCGTCCGAGGGGAAGCCCATGCGCACCGGCGCGGTGACGATCGCCACGGCGAGGAGCGGGCAGAGGACGTACGCCGCGGGGACCCGGGCCGTCCGGGCCGCCACCGCGAGCAGCGCGAGCAGGGCCGCCGATTCGAGCACGCCCCAGCTGCCGCCCGCGGTGGCGAACCCGAGCATCCCGAGCGTCAGCGCCCCGGAGGCGAGGGCCGCCCCGGCCGTCAGCGTCTCGACGGCGACGCGGCGGCACGCGAACAGCGCCGCCAGCGCCAGGGGGCCTGACACCAGCGGGAGCCAGGACCCGTCCGGTTCGTTCGACACGAGGTCGCCGAGCCAGAGCAGCAGGGCGGGCGGCAGGGCGAGGAGCAGCATGCGGCGGCGGTTCACACAGCGAATGTACGGACCAGGTCGTACGCGAGGGCTCAACCGAAAGCCGGACCGGCGCGGGTCCGATCCGTCGAATGGCTGAGGCGGCACCCGGCGCCGCCCGGCGACCGTGGAGCAACGCAGCATTCCCGGACTCTGAAGAGAGCGACGCCCATGCCCCGCATTCCCCGCACACCGGCCTGTGCCCTCGGCGTGGCCGCGCTCGCCGTCTCCCTGACGGCGTGCGGCGGCTCGTACAACCCCTTCGACGACCATCAGGAGAAGGCGACGTACAAGACCGGGGCGGAGGCGAAGAAGGACCGGAAGTCCGTGCCGCGGTGGCTGCCGGACGATGCCACGGACATCTCGTACGTGATGTCGACGACGGGCGAGGACCGCATCCTGCGGTTCACGGCGAAGGACGGCGCGTTCCCCGCCTCGTGCGTGCGGGGGAAGCCGCAGGGGAAGCCGCGTCTGAAGGCCGACTGGTTCCCGTCCGACGTGGCCGCGAAGGCCGACACGAACTGCGGCACCTGGTCGGGGGCGCGCGTCGGCGGCGCCCTGTACGCGTGGCAGGACCGGGACGCCGTGTCCGGGGCGCGGGGCGCGTCGGCCGCGCGGATCCCGGCGCAGCGCGTCGCCTGGAAGGCCTGCCCCGCCGAGGAGGGCGTGCCGAAGGGCGCCGACTGCGGCACCGTCCGGGTGCCCGTCGACTGGAAGAAGCCCGACGGCAAGAAGATCGACATCGCGGTCGCCCGGCGCACGGCCACGGACCCGGACCGGCGTGTCGGGACCCTCGTCTTCCTGCCCGGCGGCCCCGGGAACTCCGGCGTCGACACGGTCCGGGCCACCGACGCGTGGGGCGGCCTCGAGCGGCGCTTCGACATCGTCAGTCTCGATCCGCGCGGCGTCGGCGCGAGCAGCCCGGTGCGCTGTCCGGCCGGGCCGTACGTGGCCATGGCGCAGGACAAGAAGCCCGCCGCCTCCGCCGCGGAGTTCGCCCGCGAGCGGAAGCGGGCGAGCGCCTTCGCCGATGACTGTGCCCGCGCGTCCGGGCCCGTGGCCGCGCACACCGACGCGACCAGCGTCAGCCACGACGTCGAGACCGTCCGCGCCGCGCTCGGCGAGGACCGCGTCTCCCTGTACGGGCACTCGTACGGCACCGTCTACGGCCAGCGGTACGCGCAGCTGTACGGCGAGCGGGTGCGGGCCGCTGTGCTCGACGGCGTGATGGACACGGCGGTGAGCCGTCGCGACTTCAACGCCACGAGCGCCCGGGCCCTGGAGCGGGCCTATGGAGAGTTCGCCCGGTGGTGCGGCAAGGACGACGAGTGCGCGCTCGGCGACAAGGACCCGCGCGCGGTCTACCAGCGCGTGGCCGCGAAGGCCGCCGACGGCTCCTTGCGCAACGACGGCAAGAAGGTGACGCTCGCCGCCCTGAACGGCACGCTCGACCAGATGCTCCTGACCCCGTCCTGGCCGGTGATCGGCGAGTACCTCCAGGCCCTGGACAGCGGGAAGCCCTGGCAGGAGGACGCCGAGGAGCAGCCCGCCGAGAAGCTGCTGCCCGTCGCCGACCAGGCGGTGTGCGTCGATCTGAACCTGCGCGCCCCGGACGCGGCGGCCTACCTCGCCGACCAGCGGGCGGCCCGCGAGGCCGCGCCCGCCTTCGGCTTCTCGCCGAACGCGGTCGGGTACGCCAACCTCTGCCTGGGCCTGCCGGAGCGTCCCACGCCCCGGCCCGCGCAGCCGGAGGAGTTCCGCACCGAGCACCCGATGCTGCTGATCAACGCCCGGCACGACAACGCCACGCCCGTCGACTGGGCCCGCTCGGTCGCGCGGCACCTCGGCGACAAGGCGGCGCTCGTGGAGGTCGACGGCTGGGGGCACGGCGCGAAGGTCTTCAACGGCGGCGCCGAGCGGAAGGCCATCACCGACTACCTCACGCGTCTCGCCGTGCCCGCGCCCGGCACCGTGGTCAAGGGCAGCGTGCCGCCCGGCGTCTGACCGGATGCGCCGATCCGGCCGCCGACGGGCGGCCGGATCGGTCCGTCACGCGTGGCCGAAGGCCTCCCGGATCACTCGCGCACGGTGACGGTCAGCCGCTGCGAGGCCTCCCAGTCACCGGCGGGGTGGCCCACGAGATAGCTCACCCGCGCCGTGCCCGGGGAGGGCCGTACGACGGTGAAGACCTTGGGCTCGCCGACCTCACCGGCGTCGATGACCTGTGTGTCTATCCGGGACGTGCGCAACACCCCGGTGTCCCACCGCAGTTGGACCCGGTCTCCCGCGGCCATCCCCGCGTACGGCTCGATCCGCACCCTCAGCTCGGATGCGTGACCGTCGAGGGTGACGACGCCGTCGGCGGCTTCGTGGATCCTCGGCGCGGCCAGCGGATGTCCCGATGCGTCCTTCATCTCCCGGCCCCCTGCTGCTTGATCTCCTACCAGGGAACAGCGGCGTCCCGACCCCCCGGCCTCCCTCTTCGTCACTGTCCATTCTTGACGAACTCCCTTACACGTAACATCAGCTCGCCTGACGTTTGCCCATCGTTTGCCGAAGCGGCGTTTTCACGCCGTGTGCACGTCGCTTGACCGACCGCGTGACCGGAAAGTGCGGCGGTAGGTGTCCGGCGGCACGCCGACGGTGCGGTTGAAGTGGCGGCGCAGCGTCGTGGCGGTGCCCATGCCGGTGGCCGCGGCGATGGCGTCGATGCCGTCGTCGGTCTTCTCCAGCAACTCCTGGGCGCGGCGGATGCGTTGGGTGAGCAGCCATTGCAGCGGAGTGGTGCCGGTCGCGGCCTTGAAGTGCCGGCCCAGGTGGCGCGAGCTCATCCGCGCGCGGCGGGCCAGGTCCTCCACGGTCAGCGGCTCGTCGAGGCGCTCGATCACCCAGGGGAGCAGACCGGCGAGCGGATGGTCGTCCCGCGCGGGCACCGGGGCGGTGACGAACTGGGCCTGACCGCCGCCCCGGTGCGGCGGCACGACGAGGCGACGGGCGACCGCGTTGGCGACCGACGAGCCGCGGTCGAGGCGGACGAGGTGCAGACAGAGGTCCATCGCGGCGGCCTTGCCCGCGGAGGTGAGCACGCTGCCGTTGTCCACGTAGAGCACGTCCGGGTCGACCTCCACCCGCGGGTGACGTGCGGCCAGTTCCGCGGTGTGCGCCCAGTGCGTGGTCGCGCGCTTGCCGTCCAGCAGGCCCGCGGCGGCCAGGACGAACGCGCCCGTGCACAGGGAGGCCACGCGCGCCCCCGCCTCATGGGCCGCGCGCACCGCGTCGACGAGTTCGGCGGGCGGTTCCACGTCGACGTCGGCCCAGCCGGGGACGATCACCGTGCCGGCGTGGCGGAGCCGGTCGAAGCCGTGGTCGGGTTCGAGCCGGAACCGGCCGAACCGCACGGCGTCCGAGCCGCACACACTCAGGTCGTACCAGGGACCGGGGACGGCGTCCGGGGCGGAACCGAAGACCTCGTAGGCCACGGACAGTTCGAAGTGCAGCATCCCGTCGGTGACGGCCAGGGCGACAGAACTCATGTCCGGAATTGTACGCGGCATGTCGTTCCAGACACTCACGCACGACGCTCACGCAGGCCAAGATGGTCCTAGTTGATCGTTCAAACACACCTCAAAGACAGCTATCGCGCGGTTCGAGCGCGGTCGAGCATGGTTCGAGCACAGGGAGAGAAGTCATGGCAGCGGGGCAGACGGTGGCGGTGTACGGCGCGTACGGACACACGGGTCGGTTCGTGGTGGCGCACCTGCGGGAGCGCGGGTTCGTCCCGGTCCTCTCCGGCCGGGACGCCGACAAGCTGCGGGAGCTGACCGAGTCCCACCCCGGCCTTGAGGTCCGGCCCGCGTCGGTCGACGATCCGGCCTCGCTCGATCGCGCGCTGGCCGGTGCGGCGGCCGTGGTCAACGCCGCCGGGCCCTTCGCCACGACCGCCGCTCCCGTGATCGAGGCGGCGCTGCGCGCCGGGATCCCGTACCTGGACGTGGCGGCCGAGATCGAGGCCAACGCCGACACGTTCGCGCACTTCGCGGACCGCGCCCGGGCCGCGGGAGCGGTGATCGTGCCCGCGATGGCCTTCTACGGCGGCCTGGGCGACCTGGTGGCCACGGCCGCGATGGGCGACTGGACGGAGGCCGACGAGGTGCACATCGCCTACGGCCTGAACGGCTGGCACCCCACGCCGGGGACGCGGGCCGCGGGCGCGGTCTCCCGGGAGCGGCGCGGCGGCCGGCGCGTCCGCTTCGCGAACGGGCGGTTGGAGTACCGCGACGACGCCCCGCCCACCCTGAAGTGGACCTTCCCGGAGCCGGTGGGCGTCCGGTCGGTCATCGGGGAGTTCTCGATGGCCGACGTCGTCACGGTCCCCAGCCACCTGGCCGTTCCCGAGGTGCGCACCTACATGACCGTCGAGGCGGCCGGGGACGTCACGGCCCCGGACACACCGACCCCGGCCGCCGTCGACGACCGGGGCAGGTCGGCGCAGACCTTCCTCGTCGACGTCGTCGTGCGCTCCGGGGACAGCGAGCGGCGTGCCGTGGTCAGCGGCCAGGACATCTACGCGGTCACCGCGCCGCTCGTGGTGGAGGCGGTGCACCGCGTCCTGACCGGGCAGGTGCGGACGATGGGCGTCGCCTCCGCGGGCCAGATCTTCGACGCGCCGGACTTCCTGCGCTCCCTGGCACCGCACATCACTTTCACCCCGCACGCGTAGCCCGGGGCGGGCGGGCCATGGGCACCAACAGCCGTTCGTCCTAAAGCCGTTGGCACCCACAGCCGTCGGCGTGCGGCGTCAGTCCTGGTGGACTTCGTTCCTGCCGGGGCCGCCGGACAGGGTGTCCCTGCCGGGGCCTCCGAACAGCTTGTCGTCGCCGCTGTTGCCGTAGATCGTGTCGTCGCCGCCCTCGCCGTACAGGACGTCGTTGCCCTTGCCGCCGTAGAGGAAGTCGCTCCCGGCGCCCGCGCGGATCGTGTCGTCGCCGTCGCCGCCGGAGAGGTTCTGCCGGTTCGCGCCGCCGCGGATCACGTCGTTGCCCGCTTCGCCGTCGGCGTCACTGCCCTCGCCGCTGGCGTAGATGGTGTCGTTGCCGTTGCCGCCCTTCGAGATGGCGCCCTTGGCGGCCCGGATCGTGTCCTTGCCGTCGCCGCCGAGCGCGACGCTGACCTCGCCGATGGTGAGGGTGTCGTCGCCCGCGCCGCCCGCGATGCCGTTGCCCTGGACACCGGCGGCCTCGGTCAGGGTGTCGTTGCCCTTGCCGAGGTCGATGGAGGCGAAGTAGTAGGCGTTGTCGGTCTTGTTGGTGTACTTGACCGTGTCGTCGCGGTCACCGGCGAGCAGTTCGAAGGTGGGGTACGGGTCCTGGGACTCCAAGGTGTCGACCTTGCAGGACACCTTGGTGCGGTCGGAGCTGCTGGGGTAGGTGCAGCCGCTGCCCGCCTTGATGGTGACGACGTCGTCGATGACGTACGTGAGGTTGTCGATGCTCGAACCGGTCCTCGACGCGGTGACGTCCACCTTGTTCTTCTGTCCTGCGGCGGCCGTGTAGACGACCGACTTCCCGCCAACGGTGGCGGTGGCCGACGGCGCGGCGGCAGTGGCGGTGCCGGACAGCAGCACCGGCGCGGCGAGCCCCGCGCCGAGAGCCAGCGCCAGCGCGGACGCGGCGCTTAACGTGCGGGTTCCGATGAGCCGAGAGCGCATTTCCTAACCTCCATGAGGAGTAAGTGGTTTCAACAACAACGTGGGACTCGTGGGGTGGGCACTTGGTTGCGCTCCCACTGTCCGCGAAATAGACCAACAGCCCCTGCCGAACTCGACCAAGTCAGCTCTGACCTGCGGCTTTCATGCCAGTGCGGCGGAATTGACAGCACACCGAAAGAGCAGGTTCACCCTAAATTCACCCACACTTCCGAGGAATCAGACCTGAACTCCGGGCGCCGAAAAGGAATTTCACACAGTGGCCACGGAGGTCGGTGCGGGCTCCACCGCAGAGCCGCTCGCCCACGAGGCGTCGGGGCGCTCCGCGCGACGCGGCCCCCGCCCCCTGGCGTCACCACTCGGAGCCGCCGGACGGTCGCGCGTGCACTCTGGCGGGAAATCGACCCTCGAAATGATCATGAATGGGTCACCGCATGTATACCTTTGCCGTGACTTTCCGCTCTTTCCTCACCCGTTCCTGCGCCGTGGCCGTCCTCGCCACGGCCGCCGTCGCCGCCCCTGCCGCCGCGGCGGAGCCGTCGGCGCCGGCTCCCCGGGCCGCCGTCCCGGCCGACAACACGTTGTGCGTCTACAGCACCGAGATCACCGAAAGGACCACCGGCGGCTACGTCTGGGACGTGGGAACCCGCGCCTACACACTCTGGAAGTCCGAGGACTTCCAGAACAAGTACGGACAGCTCTCCTACGGCGAGCAGACGAACAAGCTCCTGTACGAACTCAACGTCAGCCAGCACGTCTTCGGCCACAGCTGGCTGGTGCACTTCAACTCGCACGGCGCCTTCGAGCGCAAGCTCGCCGGTGGCGGCACCGCGCGCTACGACACGTACTCGTTCCAGCCGCAGGACCCCGACGGCCGCAACGGCGACGGCAGCGCCGTGGACGGCATGTCCGTCAACTACACCGGCTACGACGTCAACACGCCCGGCAAGCCGCTGATCGAGTGGGACCGGCCGAGCCGCAAGCAGGACCGCAACGGCGCGTACGCGCCCCGCGCGGCCCGCTGCAAGGCGCTCAACACCACCCAGCAGGCCGCCTTCGAGAAGGAGATCGAGCGGCGCAAGCAGGTCGACGAGAAGTACACCCTGCTGCCCACCTGGAAGTACCTCCTGACCGGCGGCTGGGCCGGAACGCCCGCCCGCAACTGCACGACGTTCGCCCTCCAGGTGTGGGACGCCGCGATGGTGAACGCCCCCGGCGAGCGCATCGACCCGACGCTGCGACTGCCCGCCGCCGAACTCAACCGGCTCGGCGCCAAGGTGCCGGCCGACCTCACCCAGAGCGAGTTCTCCGCCTGGATACCGGCCCTCGCGGGCAAGTGGATCCACGAGAAGAACGGCAACCGGGACGAGAACGACGAGGTGCCGCGCTTCGCGGCCGACGACCCCACGCCCGCACCCGTGGCCGCGGCCGCCAAGTAGACCGCGCCTCAGCTCGCCGGCGCTCGCCGGGCACACCGCCCGGCGAGCGCCTTCGTGTGTTCTGACGAGGCGGCCGGAGAAGGCTGGACGGCGGCCGATGAGTTTCTCCATGATCCGAGGTCATAGATCATGGTTGGTGCGACCGACACCGCGCGTACGGTCGAAGCGCGCACCGACCGGACCTGCTGAGCACCGGGCACACGAGCCGGACACGAGAGCCGGACACGAGAGACCGAGGAACCCAGATGCGTACTTTGATCAGCACCGCCTTCATCTCGCTCGACGGCGTCGTGGAAGCCCCCGGCGGCGAGCCCGGTTACCGCAACTCGGGGTGGACCTTCAAGGACATCGAGTTCCTCCCCGAGGCGTTCGAGATCAAGGGCCGGGAGCAGCAGGAAGCCGCCGCGATCCTGCTGGGCCGGGTCAGCTACGAGGCGTTCAGCCCGGTGTGGCCCGACATGGAGGAGTTCGCGGACTACAAGACGATGCCGAAGTACGTCGTCTCCACCAGCCTCGCGAAGGACGACCTGGTGACGAACTGGGGCGAGACCACGATCCTGCGCTCGCTCGACGACGTCGCCGCGCTCAAGGAGACCGACGGCGGCCCGATCATCGTCCACGGCAGCGCCACCCTGAACCGGAGCCTTTCGGACGCCGGTCTGATCGACCGCTACCACCTGCTCGTCTTCCCGCTCCTGCTGGGCGCGGGCAAGCGGCTGTTCAGCGACACGGACAAGGACACCCAGAAGCTGAAGCTGGTCGAGCACGAGGCGTACGCCAACGGCCTGCAGAAGAACGTCTTCGACGTCGTCCGCTGACCTGACGGCGGCTCGGGCCGCGGCCGCGCACCGGGGCGTCACGCGCTCCCGGTGGACGACAGCCCGAGCCGCTCGGCCAGGAAGGCGATGATCTCGTCGCGGGCCCGCACGGTCGGGTGGCCCTCCTGGTCGACGAGGTGGGCCGTGACGACGCTGTGGGCGCAGCCGACGACGTCGCGGAAGAAGGGCGGCGGGTCCGTGTGCGCCGCCCCGCCGGGCAGGACGCGGCCGTCGAAGGCGTCGCCGAGCAGCGCGCGGTAGGCCGCGAACCGCCGGCCGGTGCACCACGTGTCGTTGTCGAAGCGGTAGCCGAGCACCCGCAGTCCGTCCCGCTCGACGCGCTCGGCCACGGCGGCGGCGTCCTCGGCGCTCATCTCCAGGCCGCCGGGGTCGTCGAGCGGCAGCGACGGATGGTTGACCACGGGGGCGATGACCGCGGGTTCGAGCGTCATGGTCAGGGCGAAGTTGCCGGTGAAGCAGAGCCCGACCGCGCCGACGCCGGGTCCCCCGCACTCGGCGTGCGCCACGCGGGCGAGGCCCCGCAGCCAGTTCACGACAGGGCTGGTGCCGCCCCCTGCGAACGCCCGGAACTCGGCGCTGACGCAGGCGGGCCGCACGATCCGCTCGACCGCGTCGGCGCGCGGATAGGCGCCGTCGACGCCGAAGAGCGAGGGCAGGTACACGGAGAACCCGGCGTCACGAATCCACCGTGCGAACCGCGCGACGTCGGGGCTGATGCCCGGCATCTCGGGCATCAGGACGACCGCGGGTCCCGACCCGGCGACGTACACGGTCTTGGCGGTGCCCTCGACATGGACGGTCCTCCGGGACAGGTCGTCCAGCGGATCGCTCCGGGTCCGCGACGGACGGCTCCCGGTGCGCGACCGGTTCCTCTGGGCTCGCTCGGTTGTCATGAGCGGAAGCATGGCGAGAGGCTGCCTTCCCAGAGAAGCGGCGGTATCGCCATGTCATGCGGCGATCTCGCCACCCGTCGGGTGCCGGAGGTGCCGTATGAGTCCGCTGCGCGTGAGCGTCCTTGCCTACCCGGGCTGTTTCGCGTCGGAGGTGTTCGGCGTCCTCGACCTCCTGACGATGGCCACGCACGTCGCTACGGCACACGGGGCGGCCGAGCCGTCGTACGAGGCGTCGGTCGTCTCGCCGCGCCGCCGCGTGACCGCGTCCGGCGGCTCGCGCCTCGACGTCTCGGCGGTGCGCCCCGCGGACGTCGTCGTCGTGCCGGGCTTCGAGCTCTCCCCCGCGCTCGACCTCGATGCGGCGCTCGCGAACCTGGGGCCGGAGACGGCCTCGGTCCGGGCGCAGGCCGCCGCGGGGGCCGCGGTCGTCTCGATCTGCGTCGGCGCCTTCCTGATCGCCGAGGCCGGCCTGCTGCGCGGACGCGAGGCGACGACGTCCTGGCTGTTCGCGGACCGCTTCGCGCGCCGGTACGCCGATGTGCGGGTCCGCGCGGACCAGTTGGTCGTCACCGACCGCGGCGTGACGACCACCGCCGCCTTCAGCGCCATGTACGACTTCGCGCTGCGGCTCGTCCGCGAGCACGACGGCCCGCGCGTCGCCCGCGGCACGGCGCGCGTCGCGCTCCTCGACGACGCACGCTCCACCCAGGCCGCCTACGTCGACCCGGAGCTGCTGCCCACCGCGGGCACGGGCTTCTCGCACCGGGTGAAGCGGTGGCTCGACCAACGCCTCACCGCCCGCTACGACCTGACCGCCCTCGCCCGCGCCTTCGGCGTGAGCACCAGGACGATGCTCCGGCGCTTTCGCGAGGAGGCCGGCGAGACGCCGCTCGCCTATCTGCAGAGCGCCCGGGTCCGCCGCGCCAGACAGCTGCTGGAGACGACCGACAGGACCGTCGCGAGCATCGCGGCCGACGTCGGGTACCGCGACGCCGGGACGTTCAGCGGCGTCTTCGCCCGGCACACCGGCCGACAGCCGAGTGCGTACCGCTCGGCGTTCCGACGGCACGAACCCCCGAAGAGCCTCTTGACGCGCACATGACCCACGGATAGCTTCCGGTCCGATCGCCGGTCAGATGGCAGCCCAAGGTCTATGTATGTGAACCGAACGCATGCGTGAACCATGGTGAACCGTCCTCTCGCGGCCCGCCCTCTCCCGAAAGGCGCTCGCTCCATGCGTACCGGAAGACTCATCGCGGCCTGTCTCCTCGTGACCGTCGTGGCCACGACCGCACCCGCCGCGGCCGGGGACGCGCACCGGCGCCAACCGGCCGCCGCCCCGGCCCGGTTCACCCACCCCGGCGTTCTCGTCGGCGCGGCGCAGCTCGCGTTCGTCCGTACGAAGGTGCAGGCCGGGGCCCAGCCCTGGAAGGCCGCGTACGAGCAGATGCTGGGCAGCGCGTACGGCTCCCTCTCGCGCACGCCCAAGCCACGCGCGGTCGTCGAGTGCGGCTCGGGCTCCCAGCCGAACCACGGCTGCACGGACGAGCGCGAGGACGCCATCGCCGCGTACACGCACGCCCTGGCCTGGTACGTCAGCCGGGACGCGCGGCACGCCGAGAAGGCCATCGAGCTGATGGACGCCTGGTCGGCCACGATCAAGGACCACACGAACAGCAACGCCCCGCTGCAGAGCGGCTGGGCCGGTTCGGTGTGGCCACGCGCCGCCGAGATCGTCAAGTACACCTACGACGGCGGCTGGCCCCGCTCCGGCCGGTTCGCGACGATGCTGCGCACCGTCTATCTGCCCGAGGTGATCAACGGGGCGCCCAGCAAGAACGGCAACTGGGAACTCATCATGGCGGAGGCGGCCCAGGCCATCGCCGTCCACGTGGAGGACAGGGCCGGTTACGACAAGGCCGTGGGCATCTTCGAGGACCGCGTGCCCGCGTACTTCTACCTCAGGAGCGACGGCCCCCAGCCCGCGTACCCGCCGCGCACTTCCATCGACACCCGCGGCGAACTCGTCGCGTACTGGCACGGCCAGTCCGCGTTCTCCTGGGACGGGCTCGCCCAGGAGACGTGCCGCGACTTCGGCCACACCGGCTACGGCGTGGCCTCCGTCGCGCACGTCGCGGAGACCAGCCGCCTCCAGGGGGCCGACCTCTACCCATGGCTCAAGGACCGGCTGCGGCACGCGCTCGGCTTCCACACGCGGTACGAGAACGGCGCCGCCGTGCCGTCCTCCCTGTGTGGCGGCACGGTGAAGAAGGGCCTCGGACCCGTGACGGAGGTCGGCTACAACGCGCTGCACACCCGCATGGGCCTCGACCTGCCCAGCACCCGGCAGTACACGGAGTCCCGGCGTCCGCAGGGCACGGAGCACCACTACGTGGCCTGGGAGACGCTGACGCACGCGGAGAACCCCAGCTGAGGGCGGACCGGCGCCCGGCCTTCTCACTGCCTCAGCCGCCTCGTCGCCCCGTCGCCTCAGTCGCCTCAGTCGCCCAGAAGGCTCAGTTCCCGCATGGCCTCGGTCTCGATGCGGGCCAGTTCGCCGAGGACCGTGCTCGCTTGCACGAGACACCGCTCGTCGCTCGACTCGCCCGCCTTCTCGATGAGCGCCGCCACCTCGGTCCACAGCGTCGCGGCCTCGGCGTACAGCGTCTGCCCGGTGCGCAGCCGGTCGCTGTCCACCAGCTCGGCGCACTCGGTGAGGAAGTCGCGGTAGAGGTTGCGGAACAAGGCGCCACCGGTGCCCCCGCGCTCCATCAGGAGGGCGGCGAGCGGTAGATCCCGCTGCGGGTCGTCGCTGCGCCGGAGCCAGGTGCGGACGAGCTTGCCCGCCTTCTCGATGCCGCGGTGCCCCAGGTTGGCGATGGGCGGGTTCAGGAAGGCGTCGGCGCAGGCCCTGATGGCGGGGACGACCTGGTCGCGCGGGCGCACGGCCTCGGCCGGAGCGGTGAGCGTGAAGGAGCGGTGCCGGGCGGACATCGGGCCGCGCGCGGCCCTGGCCGCCGCGAGGCCGGTCAGCGCTGTGGTGACCGCTCCCCCTTGCTGGGCGGTGTCCACCAGATAGGCGTCGTCCTCGTCGTAGCCGTACATCGCGACGACGTGACCGGCGAAGTGGACCTTCGAGGTGAAGTAGTCCAGGTAGTAGCTGTCGAGCTGGAGCCCGACGGGCCGGCCCGCGTCGAGCGGCGCCGCCACGTTCTCCCAGGCCTTGCGGGCGGACGTGGTCTCCCGGACCTGGAGGTCGAGGCCGAGCCGCGCGGCCACGTTCCTCGTCAGCTCGAAGGGCTTGACGCGCCCTCCGAGGAACGGGAAGTCCTGCTTCTTGCTGTCCCAGTAGATGAACGTCAGACCGGATCCGAGGCCGAACAGCATCGGCTCGGACAGGTCGATTCCTTCGTGCTTCAGCAGTACGTCGAGCGCTGTGGTCTCGCAGTGCCGCATACCGCGGGCATCGACGTCTTTCACTCGCGTCATGCGTGCTCCTCGACAGGGATGACCAGTCTGGTCATCAGTTCCTCTTGTGGTGCTTCCGCGGGGCCGACCAGATATGCCTCCCGTACGGGACCGTGCGGGCGCAGCCCGCGCTCGTGGATGGCGGCGAAGAGGGCGTTGTAGGCCAGGGGCAGCTGGGCGTAGGGCCCGATGTGCACGGTCTGGGCCGCGGGCCCCGCGGGCAGCACCTCACGCGTCAGGCCGGGCACGCGCGTGCCCTGCGGCGTCTGCGCCCCGACGGCGATCCGCGTCCGTTCTTCCAGGTCCAAGGGGTAGAGGCCCCACAGCGGCGGTTCCCATCCGACGGAGGCCCCGCCCAGCAGGGGCAGCAGTCGGCCCACGCACTCGCCGACCTTGTCGCCGATCTCCGTGGCGGCGCAGGTCGCCCGCGTCACCGTCAGGTGCCGTGCGGGTTCCGCGGCGACCGTCACCTCGTAGCCGGGCAGGCCGCCTTCCTCCAGCCGCTCCAGCATCCCGAGGCGCGCCCGGTCCCGGCTGATCCGCTCGGCGAGGCGGTCCCGCTCCGCGCGCAGGAGCTCCGCCCTGCGTCCGGGCTCGGCGGCCAGGGCCTCGGCGATGACGGCCAGGGGCAGGTCCATCTCGCGCAGCAGGGCGATGGTCAGGGCGTCGCGCGCCTGTCCGGGCGCGTAGTAGCGGTAGCCGGAGCTGGCGTCGACGCGTATCGGCGCGAGCAGCCCCGTCTCGTCGTAGTGCCGCAGCTGTTTCACGCTGAGCCGGCACAGCCGGGCGAAGCGCCCGATGGTCAGAAGTTCGTCTCGCACGTCACCATCGTGGACTCTCCCCCCGTGGGAGAGTCCACCTGAGCCAGCCTGAGCCGACCGCGCGTGCCGGTGGCGGGCGCGCGGCGGAGGCCGGACCTGTCGGACGACAGGCCCGGCCCCCGTGGTCGGGCGACGGCTCAGACGCGGTCGGCGGCGATCAGGACGTACTGGAACGAGCCGTCCCTGTACGAGTTGATGAAGGCCTCCTCGATGCCCGTGACCAGGGAGGACGTGGCCCGCAGCTCCCAGTACGGCAGGGTTTCCGGGGTCAGGTCGACGACGGCCTGCGGCACCAGGCGGTTGTCCGCCATGGCGCGCAGGTACTCCCGGCGCGAGTGGATGTTGCACTCGAAGTGGGCGTTGATCTGCGAGACCCACTTCGACGGCTGCCCGTACCGGGGGTTCCAGCAGCCGGTGATCGTCACATAACGGCCGCCCACGGCGAGGACCCGGGAGTGCTCGGCCATGAGGTCCTGGAGGTCGACGTACATGCTCGACTCGTTGTTCCACGAGCCCGCGGCCTGCCCGGTCTCGAAGGGCATGGCGAGCATGTTGCAGACGCGGGAGCGGACGGAGTCCTCGATGCCCAGCTCCAGGGCGCGCTGGTTGCCGAACTCGGCCTGCTTGGCCGACAGGGTCACCCCCTCGACCTTGCAGCCGAACCGCTGGTGGGCCATGACCATGGAGCCGCCGCGGCCGCAGCCCGCGTCGACGAGCGTGTCGTCGCGGGCGATGGCGCCGAGGTGGTCCAGGAGCATCTCGGACTGCGCCGACTCAAGCCGGTGCAGTTCGGCGATCAGCCTCTTCTCGTACTCCGCGTCCCCGGTGTCCCCGAGCGCGGAACGGTCGACGTCACCGATGCCGTAGTGGTGGTGGTAGAGGCCGTCGACGTCACCGAGGCGCAGGTTGACGGGGCGGGCCTCGTGGTCCCAGTAGCGCGCGATGTCGCCCTGGTAGGGCGTCGCCGGGGCGGGGATGAAGACGGACTGTTCGTCAGAGCCGTTCACAGAGGTGACATCGGTGGTGAAATCGGTGCTGGACATGGATAGGTCCCCCTTTACCAGAAATCGGGAAGGCTGTAGCGGTAGGTGTTGGTCATGTGCCAGTAGTGGTTGCCGTCGAGCCAGACGGCCACGCCCTTGAGGAAGCGCAGCACGCGCGGGTCGGGGAAGGCGGCGGCCAACTCGGCGGCCGTGGCCTCGAACTCGTGCATGAGTTCGTTGTGGACCTCGACCGCCTTGAGGTAGGCCTCCTTCTCGGAGAGGCCCTCCCGCTCGGCGATCACCACGGGCAGGTTGAGGTGCTTGCCGGGGCTGGCCAGCTCCTTGGTGTACGAGTACAGGTCGTTGACGATGGTGGTGGCGTTGCCTGCCAGGGCGATGACCCGCTGCATGGCGGGCTGTGCGTGCAGGTCCGCCGGGAGTTCGTAGCCACCGACGGTGTCGGTGATGGTGGGGCAGGGACGGAAGTTGTTGAACTGGCGCATCGCCAGGTACTCCCACACCTGCGGCACGTAACCCGTCTCGGCCCAGGCAGCCTCCGCGAGGTACCCCAGGTGCAGCCGGGCCATGTCGTGCCGGAACCGGTCGGCCTGGGAGGGGGTGGCCAGCTGGACGAAGTACTCCATGGCGGAGCGGTACGCGCGCCGCGGGGCGTCCGACTGAAGGGATTCCAGCCAGTCGGGCGCGTACTCCTTCGTCGTATGGAGCGGGTCGAGCGCGGTGTGCGCGAGCAGCAGCCTGCCGCCGAGGCCCACCGGGGAGCCGCCGTGGTCCTCGCAGTAGCAGTCGTCGACCGCGTTCTCGGCGACCATGAGCCGGGCGGCGGCCATCACGTGCTCGACGGTGGGCGCGTCCGGGTGGCAGGCGACCATGTACCGGCCGGTGGAGAAGCCGTCGAACTGGTCCTCCCACTCCGGGGGGTACGCCTCGACCTCGTCCACGGCCCAGCGCTTGATCCGGTGGCTGACCTCCTCCACCCGTACGGGATCGGGCTCGGGTACCGGGTGGTGGTAGAGGCCGGGGATCGGCCTGCCCGCCGCCGGAGGCGGCTGCTCCGGCGGCTCGGGCTGCAGCGGCTCCGGATCCGGCGGGACCGACGGGACCGGCAGCGCGTCGCGCCGGACCAGGCTCAGGCTCGTCGTCCCCAGGCCGCTGGGGCCGCTCAGGACCCGGGCGAGCGCGGGGTTCGGTTCGATCGCGCCCGGTGGCAGGGGTGAAGGCCCGGAATCGGGCATCCGTGTCTCCTAGATGACGTGGGTGGGCTGTCCCGGGCCCTGCTCTCCCGGCGCGCTCGGCCGGTCCGGAGGGGCCCCGGCCCGGCGTGGCCTCGGGGAGGGCGGGCCTCGATGACGAGGGGCCTAGGCGGGCCTGCGGCCGATCTGGACGTTCTCCAGCACCCCCAGCGCGTCGGGCACCAGGATGGCGGCGGAGTAGTACGTCGTGACGAGGTAGGACAGGACCGCCTGGTCGTTGATCCCCATGAAGCGCACCGAGAGGCCCGGTTCGTACTCCTCCGGCAGACCGGTCTGGCGCAGGCCGACGACGCCCTGGTTGTCCTCGCCGATGCGCATGGCGAGGATGGAGCTGGTGTTCTCCTTGGTGATCGGGATCTTGTTGCAGGGCAGGATCGGCACGCCGCGCCAGGCCGGGACCTGCTGCCCGCCCAGGTCGACGTTGTCCGGGTAGAGCCCGTGGGCGCTGAACTCGCGCCCGATTGCCGCGATCGTCCTGGGGTGGGCGAGGAAGAACTTGGTGCCGCGGCGCCGGCAGAGCAGCGCGTCCATGTCGTCGGGGCTCGGCGGTCCCGCGTGGGGCTGGATCCGCTGCTTGAGGTCGGCGTTGTGCAGCAGGCCGAACTCGCGGTTGTTGACCAGCTCGTGCTCCTGGCGCTCGCGCAGCGCCTCGACGGTGAGCCTGAGCTGTTCCTCGGTCTGGTTCATCGGGCCGTTGTAGAGGTCGGAGACCCTGGTGTGGACCCGCAGGACGGCCTGGGCGACGGACAGTTCGTACTCGCGCGGGTGGAGTTCGTAGTCCACGAACGTGCCGGGGAGCACCGGCTCGCCCGTGTGTCCGGCCGAGAGCGCGATCTCCGCCTCGCCGTGCCGGTTCTGCCGCTGCTGGGGCAGCGCGCTCCACTGCTCGATGTGCGCCCGCAGGCTCGGCGCCGTGTCGAGCAGGGCGGCGAAGTCGCCGCGGGAGAGCGTGACGAGGGTGCCGTCGGTCTCGGCGGTGGCCGTGTAGTCCCAGGTGGCGTCGGCGTCCAGCAGGGCGTCGTCGCCGAACCGGTCGCCGTCGCCGAGCACCGCGATGGCGACCTCCTCGCCGTACTTGCCCACGGAGGTCTGGTTGATGCGGCCGTGGGCGATCAGGTGGAGCTGCTCGGCGGGCGCGCCGCGCTCCACGAGGACCTCACCGGAGCGGAAGTCGCGCTGCACGCACCGGTCGGCGATCGCGGTCAGCACGTCGTCCTCGTCGAAGCCCCGCAGCAGGGCCAGTTCGCCGAGCTCCCTGGGGATGACCCGGACGTCCGCGCCGTCCTGGATGAAATCGATGCGCCCGTCGCCGACGGTGTACGTCAGTCGGCGGTTCACCCGGTACGTGCCGCCCTTGGTCTCCACCCAGGGCAGCATCCGCAGCAGCCAGCGGGAGGTGATCTCCTGCATCTGCGGGGCGGACTTGGTCGTGGTGGCGAGGTTGCGGGCACCTGCCGTGCCCAGGCTGGTCCGCGGCTGCGGCTCCAGCTGTGCCTCCCGGCTGGCGTCAACGGTCATCGGGCAAGCACTCCTTCAGAAGGAACTCAAAGGCAGTCATCGTCAAACCTGTGCGTAACTGTTGAAAGTTGATAATTCAGGCCCAATATCGGTGAATCCGTCCAGAACTCAGGGAACAGTAACGGCGGGTGCGCCCCGTCCACCCACGAAATGCATGGGCATTACTTCGATGCAGTGACCTTGCCCGTCAGGGTGTTTGCGGCGGCCACCAGTGGTTTTCAGACAGCAGTCAATCCGGCCCAAGGGCCTGGCACGGTCACTCGCCCCTCTTCCCGCCCAGGAGTCGGCGCGGCCGCGTCCCTTTCCTTTTCGTAGAAGCAATCCGTGCGCCCGGCTCAAACGAATCCCCCGCACAGCCATGCGGCGCCCCGCCCATGCGCGAGGCCACGAGGAACCAGGGAAGGGCCCATGACCACACGCGAGAAGCGCGGGTGAGCACTCACGAGTGCGGAGGGTGTGGGGAGTGCTCGTCCACTCCTCCCTACGCTTGCGCGTCCAGCTCCCCTCCCCCCTCCGCGGCACGGCGTCCGCCCGGCCCGTCACGGGGGTACGGGCCGCGGCGGGCGCCGGCGCCGCCCCGGCGGCACCGATTCGCGACAGGGGGTCCCGGAACACCGCCTTCGCGGGACACTTCGGCCATGGCCTCCTCCCATCAGGCGCAGCCGCGCGGCGGGCTCGACGAGGCGACCGGGGCTGTGCCGGAGGACCGTTTGGAGGTCCAGGCACTGCTGCTCGCCGCCGACGAAGACGCCTTCCGCGAGATCTACGAGCGGTACTCCCCGCTCGTGCGGGGCCTCGCGGCGCGCATCACCCGCGACCACAGCGCCGCCGACGACGTCGTCCAGGAAGTGTTCGTACGGCTGTGGGAGAGCCCGCTGTCCTACGACCCGGCCCGCGGGCCGCTGCGCGCGTGGCTGGGAGTCGTCGCCCATCGGCGTGCCGTCGACTGGGTCCGCCGCGAGGAGCGGCACCGCAGGACCGCCGAGCCACCGGCGCCATCCGGCCACGACGAGACCGCCGACGCGGTGACCGCCCGTCTTGAGGCGCTCGGTGTACGCTCCGCCGCGGCGCGGCTTCCGGACACCTTGCGCACTCCGCTGCTCCTCGCCTACTACGGAAGCCGTACCTATCGTCAGGTGGCCGGTGACCTCGGCATCCCCGAAGGGACCGCCAAGACTCGGCTGCGGGCCGCCCTGCGCGCACTGGCCGCGGCACTCGCGGAGGAAGGGATCACACCATGAGCGGTGCCCCCCGCCCCGCGCCCCACGAACACGCCGTGCTGCGCTCCCTGTTGGGGGCGTGGCTCCTCGACGCCTGCTCGGACCAGGAGGGCGCCGCCGTCGCGGCGCACCTGGAGCGCTGCGCCGCGTGCGCGGCCGAGGTGCGGCGCCTGTACCCGGCCGCCGCCTCGCTGGCGGACACGGTGCCGTACGGGGATGCGGCACCGTACGAGGAGGCCACCGCACCGCCCCCGTACGACGGCGCCGCCCCGCCCGGAACCGCCGGGAACCCGTCCCGCTCCCCGTACGACCGCGTCACGGCCCTCGCCTTCGCCCGACGGCCGCCCGCGCCCCGCTCCGTCCCGCCCCACATCCGCCCGTACACGGACCAGGTCGCCACGCTGGACGCCGTCCTGCGCGATCTGACCACCGTGGAATGGGACACCCCCACCGTGGAGGGCTGGACGATGGCGCAGCTGGTCGCCCACCTCGCCGCGACCGACAGCCTCCTGACCGAGACGCTCGACGCCGGGGCCCGCGGCCCGCTGGGTCTGCCGGGCGACACCGTCCCCGCCCGCACCGAGGCCTACACGGCCTGGGCGGTCGGCCGGTCCCCCCGGTCGATCCACACGACGTGGCGCGCGCAGGCCGACGTGCTGCGCGACGTCCTGCTCGGCGAGGCGACCCTCCCGGGCGAGGCCGAGCGCCGTCTGTCCCTGGCCGGTGCCCCGCCGCTCACCGTGGCCGACCACACCGCGGCCCGTGCCTTCGAGACCTGGATCCACACCCGGGACATCGCCCAGCGCACCGGCCGTCGGCTGCCGCCGCCCACCGCGCGCTCCCTGTCGCGCATGACGGGCCTCGGCGTCCGGCTGCTCCCGCTCGCCATGCGGTTCCTGGGCACACCTCTGGGACGCCGCGTCCTGCGCCTCGAACTCACCGGCCACGGCGGTGACACGTGGCTCCTCACCGACCAGGGCCAGACCCCGCCGCCGGGCCCGCCCGACGCCCATCTCGTCCTCGACGCCATGGAGTTCTGCCTCCTCACCGGGGACCGCCTCGCCCTCGCCGAAGCAGCCTTCCGTGTCAGCGGGGACACCGCGCTGGCCGAGGAGGCCCTTGCCGCCGCACCCGCCTTCGCCGGTCCCTGAGCGGGGTTACGGCGGGTCCGCCGCGAGAGTGCCTCAGCGCTTGGTGACGGCGCCGAGGCACCGGTCGACGGCCGCGTCGGGCAGGAGCCGGGACAGGATCGCCGCGGCCTGCGCGTCGGCGCCGATGCGGTAGCGGGTCCTGGGCCGCGGGGCGCTCAACGCGTGACAGACACCGCGGGCGAAGTCCTCGGGCCGGGTGCGACTCGCCTGGGCCCGCTGTTCGTTCAGCCGCAGGAACCGTTCGAAGGTGGGGCCGTAGAGCTCCCTGATGCCCTCGGGTGTCCGGTCGAGGAGTTCGTGGCCGGTCTCCCGCACCTTGCCCCAGATGGGCGTGTTGACCGCGCCCGGCTGGACCACGCAGACCGTGACGCCCTGGGGCCGCAGTTCCCTGCGGAGCGCGTCGCTCATGCCTTCCTTCGCGAACTGGCCCGTGGCGTACGCGCCGAGATACGGAGCGGCGATGCTGCCCAGGCCCGAGGTGACGTTGACGATCCGGCCGCGCGTGCGGCGCAGGTGCGGCAGGAGGGCCTGGGTGACCGCGAGGGGACCGACGACGTTGGTGGCGAGCTGGTCGCCCAGCTCGCCCGGCGGCACGCATTCCAGGGGTGCCGACACGCACGTCCCTGCGTTGTTCACCAGCGCCCAGATGCCGTGCCCGCCCGACGCCTCGGCGACGGTGTCCGCCGCGGTGCGGATCGAGCTCTCGTCGGTGACGTCCAGGATGACGGGCAGGAGCGGCGCGGAGGCCGCTTCGGCGCGCAGCAGCTCGCCGTCGGCCTCCTTGCGCACTCCGGCGAAGACTCGGAAGCCGTGCCGTGCCAGATGCAGCGCGCAGTGCTTGCCGAGCCCGGAGGAGGCGCCGGTGATGACGACGGTCCGGCCCGCCCCGGTGCGGGCCTTCTTCTGACAGTGAATCAATTCATGCTCCTAGGCTGGCCGCTGGGGCGTGCGATGCGTGGGGGGTCTGTCCGCGGGCGGACCGGGGCGGCGTGGGCCGCCTCGGCGCCGGCTTCGTCCGCACCGCCGTCTACGGCGCGGTGCTGGCTGCCAGTACCGCGCGCACGGAGGCGTCGGCGACGGTCCGCGCGCGTGCGGGTGTGACGACGCCGTCGATGTGACTGAAGTTCCAGGCGAGTTGGCCGTGGCTGGTGTTCGCGGTCGCGATGAGCGCTCCGGTCACGGAGATCCCGGCCACGAGTTGGGCGTCGCTGATCCGCCAGGGGCCCACGCGCTCGGGGAAGTCGTAGCGCCCGAGGTTGGACAGGCACAGGTTGAGCGGGCCCTTGGTGTCCATGAACTCCATGAACCCCTCGGCCCGGGCGGGCGACTTCGGTCCCGCCCAGCGCAGCAGGTTGACCATCGACAGGTGTTCCTCGCGCCGGGTGCGGCGCGCCAGGTCCTCGCTGATGAACCGGGCCATGGGCCACAGCGCGGTGCCGGGCTGGTAGGGAACGTACGAGGGCAGGGTCGCCGCGTAGCTGCCCGCGTCGTCATAGGAGGGGGCGGGGTGCAGCCGGTCGCGGAAGTCGACGGGCGAACCGATCGCGAAGTGCGCGGGCGCCGTGATGCCCGCGTCCTGGGCGACGGCGGTGACCATGGCCGCCGCGAGGGCGCCGTGGACGGTCGCGCCGTGGCGTTTGCAGGCGGCCAGCAGGCCGTCCACCTGCTCGGCGGTCAGCGTGCGGTGCACCATGCGGGTCCGGCGCCGCTCGAAGGGAACGTTCCGCTGGGGTGTCACGCGCTGCGGGCTCAGGCGGCGTGCCGTCTGCTGGTCGCGCAGCATCAGGGCGCCGAGACCCGCCGCTCCCCGTCCACCGCGGTGTCGGCGCGGCAGCAGGTCCTCGGCGGCGGGCAGGGCCGGGTAGGAGGTGGCGGGCGGCTCCGCACCGGTGCTCAGGTGCCCGGCGAGTTCGATCCACTGGCGCAGCAGGGACAGGCCTGTCATCCCGTCGGCGATGCAGTGCGAAGCGGTGAGCAGCAGATCGTGGGTGTCCTTGCGCGGCTCGCCGCCCGGGCGGCTGATCACGGTGGCGCGCAGCAACGGGCCCTCGCGCCAGTCGATCCCGTGCTCGAACTCGTACTCGTTGACCTCGTGTTCCCAGTGGTCGTCGGAGTCCTGAGGGGACAGGGTGACGTGCCGCAGCGGGATGGGCCGGTCGTCCACGGGGCGGAAGGCCCCTGTGCCGCCGTCGCTGCTGATCGCGGCCCGCAGCAGGGGATGTCTGGCTTGGAGGGCGTCCAGAGCCCGGCGCAGGAGTGCGACGGGGAGCGTGCCGTGCACACGGGCGCGGACGACTCCGCTGAGGGGTGAGGCCTGGTCCGCGATCCAGTACCAGCGCTCCAGCGGGCTGAGTTCCCGCCGCACCTGCGGGGTGGTGGCGGGCAGGGCGGGAAACGTCAGCGCCTGGGCGGAGCGGCGGGCGAGGGTGGCGCGCGGGGTGAACCGGAAGTAGCTGTCGCGGGCCAGCCTGCGGGGAGGGGACGCGGCTTGTTCGAGGTCGCTCATCTCACGGGAAGCCGCCACCATCGCGCGGGTGCGCTCGCGGCGGCGGCCTTCGTACGTGCGCAGCGCGCGGGTTATGTCGTCGTCCGCACCGGGTTCGGCCAGGGTGTGGGCCAGGACGACGGCGTCCTCGATCGCCATCGCCGCTCCCTGTCCGAGCGTGGTGAGCATGGGGTGGGCCGCGTCGCCGAGCAGGGTGACGGGCCCGTCTCCCCAGCGGTCGCGGAAGGGGCGGTCGAAGGAGGGGACGGTGAGGATGTCGTCCTGCGACGTGGCGTGGACGACCTCGCGGATCTCCGGGGCCCAGCCGGTGAACGCGCGCTCGACGACGTCCTTGGCGCCGTACCGGTCGAGCGCGTGTGTGGCGGGGACGTTCTTGGTGCCCCACCAGTAGGCGCGACCGTCACCGATGTCGATCAGGCCGAAGCGCTGTCCGCTGCCCCAGTAGTGGCGCACGCTGCCGGGGGTGAACACCGGATGCTGGAAGGGGACGATGCCGAGCCAGCAGAGGTAGCCGCTGTTCCGCCCCTCTTCAGGGCCGTTGAGGTGGCGGCGTATCGCCGAGTGGAAGCCGTCGGCGCCGATGAGGAAGTCGCCGTGGGCGGTGCGGCCGTCGGTGAACTCGACGGTGACGCCCGTGCTTTCGGTACGCAGGCCCGCGGCGGTGGCCCCGAGGTGCAGGGGGCAGTCGCCGACCTCCGCGAGCAGGGCTTCTTGCAGCGCCGAGCGGCTCAGGCCCACGCTGGGGGCGCCCGCCTCGGCACATGCCTCGCGGAACGGCAGGTCGCGGATCAGGCGGCCGCGGTGGTCGAGGACGGTGAACGACTCGACGGTCCGGCCGCGCTTCTCCAGACCGAGGTCGATGTCGAGCGTGGCGAGTGCGCTGATCGCGTTGCTCATCACCGACAGGCCGGATCCGGCGGCACGCAGCTCTCCGGCGCGCTCGTAGAGCTCGACGTGGATGCCGACGCGGCGCAGCGCGACGGCGGCGGTCAGGCCGCCGATGCCCGCGCCGATGATCAGGGCGGTGCGGGGCTTGCCGCCGCCCTGGGCCTTCTCCTCGCCGAGCGTCACGCCGGTCATCGCTCCCCCGCCCGCGTCGCGTCGGCTGACCGGCTCGTCAGCAGGTCGGTGACGGTCTTCGCCGTGTGGTGCACGTTCGGTTCCTCCATGAGGGTCAGATGGTCGCCGGGCACGTCGATGACGCGGAGCAGGCCGCTGGTGATGTCGCTCCAGCCGTTGGTCCGGTCCTGGTGGCGGCTGCGGGCGGTGCGGTGCATCGCAGCGAGGACGGGCGGCAGCGGCTGGGAGGCACGGATCAGGGTGAGGTCCTGTCGCGTGTCCTCGGGCCGGTAGTCGAGCGCGGCGCGCCAGTTGGCGCGGTAGAGGTCGAAGAGGCGGTGGACGGCAGCGGTGGAGCTGCCCGCCGGCAGGACTCCGGCGTCGCTCGCGGCGCGGGCGACGAAGGCGAGCTTGTCGGTGAGCGAGGTGAGCGTGCCGGGGAACGACGGCATCGGCGAGTCGCCGCCGCGGTCGAGCCAGAGCAGCTCCCAGAAGAACCAGTGCAGGAGCGCCTCGTCGTCGTGCCGGGGGCGCGGGCCGGGCCTGAGGGCGGTGGTGTCGAGGAGGACGAGATGGCTGACCTCCTCCCCCGCGGCCCGTAGCTGACGGGCCGTCTCGTACGCCACGAAGCCGCCGAAGGACCAGCCGCCGAGCTGGTAGGGGCCCTGCGGCTGCACGGTGCGCAGCGCGGCGAGGTAGCTGCGGGCCATCTCCTCGACGCTGTCGAGCGGTGCGGTGCCCTGGTGCGTCCCGGCCGCCTGGAGCGCGTACAGCGGCTGGTCGTCGGGCAGGTGCCGGGCGAACGGCAGGTAGCAGAGCACGTTTCCGCCCATGGGGTGCACGAGGAACAGCGGCGGACGGGAGCCTCCCGTACGGATCGGTACGAGCGGGTCGAACGCGGTGGCCTTGCGGCCGGACCGCAGGCGTGTCGCGAGCGCGGCCGCGGTGGGTTCCGCGACGAGCGCGGCCAGGGGGATGACCAGCTGGTAGCGCTGCTCGATCCGCACAGCGAGGCGCATCGCGGTCAGGGAGGTACCGCCGAGCTCGAAGAGGCTGTCGTACGGCGCGACGTCGGGCAGCCCCAGCAGGTCGGCGAGCAGACGCGTCAGCTCCTCTTCGAGGGCGTCGGGTGCGTGGGCCCGCGTCACCGCGCGCCGGGCGAGGGGCATCGCGCGGAGCGCGGCGTCGTCCCGCTTACCGCTGGGGGTGAGCGGCAGCCGGGGGATCCACTCCAGGTGTGCGGGAACCATGAAGTCCGGCAGGACGCCCCGCAGTTCGCCGCGCAGCGCGTCCAGGTCGACGCGGTCGGCGTCACCGGTCAGGAACGCGGCGAGGAAGCAGTCGCCGCCCTCGCGCTGCCTGGCGACGACCGCGGCCTCCCGCAGGTGGCCGCGGTACGCGGTGAGCTCGTGCAGGGCGAGTTCCACCTCGGCGGGCTCGACGCGGAAGCCGCGCACCTTGACCTGGCTGTCCGCGCGGCCCACGCAGACGATGCCGCCGTCGGGCAGCACCAGGCCGAGGTCGCCGGTGCGGTACAGGCGGCCCGACGGGGTGAACGGGCTGGGGACGAAGCGCTCGTCGGTCAGCTCGGGCTGCCCTTCGTAGCCGTCCGCGAGGCAGGCGCCGCCCAAGTGGATCTCGCCCCGCGCCCCTGCGGGCAGCGGGCGCAGCTCCTCGTCCAGGACGTGCGCCTCCGCCCCCTCGACGGGGACGCCGATCGGCGGCAGCGCGGGGAAGGCCGCCGGGTCCCCGGCCATGGTGTGGGCGGTGGCGACATGGGTCTCGGTCGGCCCGTACTGGTTCTCCAGGATGACGCCCGGCAGCGCGGCGCACAGGCGGCGTATCTCGGGGGTGACGCGCAGTTGCTCGCCGGAGGAGATCAGGACCCGCAGCCCGCGCGGTACGAGGCCGAGGGCGTCGGAGGTCTCCGCCATGTGCTGGAGCGCCACGTAGGGCAGGAAGACGCGCTGGATGCCTTCTTGGTCGATGAGGCGCAGCAGCGCGGGCATGTCGTGCCGTTCGGCCTCGCCGACCAGATGCAGGGTGCCGCCGCCGCAGAGCGTGGAGAAGATCTCCTGGAAGGAGACGTCGAAGCTCAGCGGCGCGTACTGCAGCGTCGAGCCGCCCGTCGCGCCGCTGGACGCCGCGAGCTGCCAGGCCACGAGGTGGGCCAGGGAGCGGTGCGGCATCGCGACGCCCTTGGGGCGGCCGGTGGAGCCGGAGGTGAACAGGACATACGCGGTGTGACCGGGGTCGATCCGGCCGCGTGCGGCACCGGCGCCGACCGAGTCCGGTGCGGTGCCCTCGGGTTGTGAACGCGCCCCGGGTCCTTCGTCCTGCTGCCGTCCGGCGGTGTCCGGCCGCGGCCGGATGAGGTCCTCGGCGGGCAGCAGCGGCACGTCACCGGCGAGATGTGCGTGCCGGGCGGTGGCGATGACGCGGAAGGGCCGGGCCTCCGCGAGCATCGCCGCGAGGCGCGGGGCGGGGTAGTTGGTGTCCAGCGGCACCACCGCGGCACCGGCCTTCAGCACTCCCAGGAGTACGGCGACGGTGTGCGGCGAGCGGTCCATGGCGATGGCGACGCGCGCTCCCGCCGGGGTGCCTGCCGTCCGCAGTTGTCGTGCCACGTGGTCGGCGGCGGTGTTCAGGTCGGTGTAGCTCCAGCGGTCCTGTCCCCTCACCAGCGCGGTGGCCTGCGGCGTGCGCGTCACCTGCTCGGCGAAGCGTTCCACCACGCTGGGGTGTGCCTTGGGCGCGGTGGACGGGACCGGAGCGGCGAGGAAGGTGAAGTCCGGTCTCGCGTGCGGCTCTTCCGCCAGGCGCGTCAGGATCTCCAGGTAGTGCCGCGCGTAGAGCGCGGCCTGCGCCGCGCAGAAGGTGCTGCCGTCGGCGTCGACGCGCAGCCAGGTGTGGTTCCCGTCGGGTTCGGTGACCGCGTTCACCAGGAGCCGGAAGTTCGACTCCTCCCAGGTGCGCAGTGACCGCAGCTCGATGCCGGGCAGCTCGGCGAGACCGGCGAGCTGGTGGAAGTGCACGTAGTTGAAGGCGCTGTCCACGACCGGGCCGCCGTGGTGTTCCTCGACGGCGCTCAGCGGGTAGCGGCGGTGGGGGTGGCTGTCACGCTCCTGCCGCAGGGCTTCGCGGGCCACGTCGAGCCAGCTGTCGCGGGCGGTGTCCACGCGCAGGGGGACGGTGTTCAGGAAGAGGCCGACGGCGCGCTCGGCGTGGGCGCGTTCGACACGGCCGTGGGTGATCAGGCCGGTGGTGATGTCCCGGCTGCTCGCCAGCGCGCTGAGGGTGAGGCAGTGCGTGGCGAAGAGCAGGGACTTCACGGGCAGGGTGTGCTCGGCGGCGACGGCCCGCAGTCGGCGGACCAGGGCCCGGGGCAGGTCGGCGCGGTGCGCGACCGCGCTGTGCTCCCCGTGCGGCAGGTGCGGTCCGAGGCCGTCGATCCGCGGCGGTCCGGCGTGCGCGAGCGTGTCCCGGAAGTGGCGGCGGGCCGCGTCGTCGGCGAGGGCGCGCCGCTCCGCGTACGCGTAGGCGGCCGGCGAGGGCGGGGGCGACGCCGGGACCGGTGCGGTACCGGTGCCCAGCTCGTGCGCGTAGTCCTGAAGGAGTTCCCGCAGCAGGTTGGCCACGCTGGCGCCGTCGAGGAGCGCGTGGTGGAAGCTCAGCACCAGTTCCACGCCGGTGCCGCGCAGATGGGCCCGCAGCAGGTACAAGGGTGTCCCGTCGAGCGGGTAGGGGTGGTGGCGGCGCTCCTCGACGTGCCGCCGCACCTCGGCGTCGGCTTCGCTGCGGGAGAGGGCGCGCAGGTCGGCGACGTCCAGGGCGCCGGGCAGCCGGTGGTGGACGATCTGGAGCGGTTCGGTGAATCCGGCAAGGTCCATGGAGGAGCGCAGGACCGGGTGGCGCGCCGTCAGCCGGTCGAACGACCGGTGGAAGGCGTCGTGGTGCCAGGGCATGTCCAGGGTGTACTGGAACACGTCCTTGTAGCGGGCCGAGCCCTCGTGTTCACGGCTGTGGTAGAGCAGGCCGAGCTGGAGCCGGGTGAGGGGGAAGGCGTCGGCCTCGTCCGCGAGTCGCGCGCGGTCCGCCTCCGGCAGGAGCGCGAACGGCTCCGGCTCGGGATCGGTCTCTTCGGCGTCACCGTGGTGCGCGGTGGTGCGTGCTGCGAGCTGGGCCACCGTCGGGTGCTGGAACAGCTCGCTGAGGGTGAAGCGCAGGCCTCGCTTCTCCGCTTCGGCGCGGACCTTGAGCATCAGGATGGAGTCGCCGCCGAGCGCGAAGTAGTCGTCGTGGATGCCGACGCGCTCGACGTCGAGGACCCGCGCCCAGATCTCCGCGAGAGCCGCCTGCGTGGCGTCGAGCGGCTGTGCACCGGCCGCCTGGTCCGCCTCTGCCTCAGGGAGCGGCAGGGCGCGGCGGTCGGCCTTGCCGTTGGGGGTCAGGGGGATGCCGTCGATGCGCAGGAACCGGGCCGGGATCATGAAGGCGGGGAGCGTTTGTGCCAGGTGGTCCCGCAGCCGCTGTGCGGGGATGGCGGTCTCGGCGACGTAGTAGCCGATCAGGTGAGTGCCGCGGCGGGGTGTGGTGTGGTCGACGACCACCGCGTCACGGACGCCGGGGACGTCGGCGAGGGCCCGCGCGGCCTCGCCCGGCTCCACGCGGTTGCCGCGGATCTTCACCTGGGCGTCGATGCGTCCCAGGTAGGCGACGCTGCCGTCGGCGAGCCAGCGCGTGAGGTCGCCGGTGCGGTAGAGGCGACCGCCCGGGGTGAAGGGGTCGTCGATGAACTTCTCGGCGGTGAGGTCGGCGCGGCCCAGATAGCCGCGCGCGACGCCGACACCCCCGATACACAGCTCCCCCGGCACGCCGACGGGCTGGGGCAGGCCCGCGGGGTCCAGGACGTACAGCTGGATGTTGTCGATCGGACGGCCGATGGGGACCCGGGTCACGGGGCGGGCGGGATCGGACGGGCAGTCGTGGTACGTGACGTCGATCGTGGCCTCGGTGGGGCCGTACAGGTTCACCAGGCGCACCGCCGGGTCGGGCCCGAAGAGCCGGTTGAACTGGTCCACGCGCGCCGCGGGCAGTGCCTCGCCGCTGCAGAAGACGTGTCGCAGCGACGCGACGTCCGCCCGCGACTTCGGCTCCTCCTCCAGGAGGTCGAGGAAGGGGCCGAGCATGGACGGCACGAAGTGCACCTTGCTGATCCCCCGACGGCCGATCGTCCGGAGGATCTCGCGCGGATCCTGTTCCCCGCCGGGCGGCAGCAGGGCCACCGACGCGCCTTCGATCGCCCACCAGAACAGCTCCCAGACCGATACGTCGAAGGAGATGGGGGTCTTCTGCAGCAGGACGTCGCCTTCGCCGAGGGGGTAGGTCCGCTGCATCCATGCCAGGCGGTTCACGACGCTGCGGTGTTCGACCAGCACGCCCTTGGGCCGGCCGGTCGAGCCGGAGGTGTAGATGACGTACGCGAGGTCGTCAGCCGTGGCCGTCGGTGAAGGTATGCCGGCGCGCTCCACCAGCGGGCCGCTGTCCTTCAGCAGATCGCCGCGGTGCAGCAGATCGCCGACGCTGCGTACGGGCAGTTCGTCGGGGACGCCGGTCAGCGGTGCCTCGTCCTCGACGACGACCACCTTGGCGCTGCTGTCGGCGAGGAGGAAGCGCACGCGATCGGCGGGGTGGCGGGGGTCCACCGGAACGTACGCGCCGCCCGCCTTCAAGATGCCGAGCAGCGCCACGAACAGCTGCGGGCAGCGCGGCATCACCACGGCGACCCGGTCGTCACGGCCCACGCCGTCGGCGCGCAGGGCGCGCGCGACCCGGTCGGCCCGCGCGTCGAGCTCGGCGTAGGTGAGCGTCTCCCCCGCATGACCGGTCACGGCGACCTGGTCGGGGCGGCGGGCGGCCTGCTCCTCGAAGAGGCCGTGCAGCGTGGCCCGGTCGGCGAAGGGCACCTTCGGCCCGTGGCCGCGCACCGCGGTCAGGTCCGCGCGGTCCGCCGGGGTGAGCATCTCCACCGTCGATGCGGGCCGGTCCAGTGCGTCCAGGCCGTTCTCCATCAGTGTCTTCAGCTGCCGGGCGGCCGCCGCCAGCGGGAAGTCCGCGTCGAACACGTCACCCGCGCCGTCCAGCTCCACGCGCATGTCGGCCACGCCGTCGAAGGCCTGCACGGTCACGGCCAGGGCGTCCGTGTCGTGCCCCACGGCCAGCATGCTGGTGCGCCAGGCGAGGTCCGGGAGGCCCTCCGAACGGTCGTAGCGCAGATACGAGAGCGTCACGTCGAACAGCTGCCGAGGCCCCGCGGCCGACGGCAGCGCGCGCAGGACGTCACCGAGGGCGAGCCTCTGGTGGGGGCGCAGCGTGTCCACCGTCTCCCGCACGGCGGCCGCCAGCTCCCTGACGGTGCGCGTGCCGCCGACGGCGATCCGCAGCGGCAGGGTGTTGGCGAACTGACCGACGATGCCGTGCTGCCCGGCGTCGGGCCGGTTGTGGAAAGGGATCCCCAGAATCGTTTCCTCACTGCGGTGGACGCGGGCGAGATAGCTGCCGAGCACCGCGGCGACGTACGCGAACGGGGACAGGCCCGCGCTCTTCACCCGCTCCACCAGTGCACCTTCCACCACGAACGCGTGGCGCACCCGGTGCCCGCCGGCGGCCGGGGTGCGGGTGAACAGCGCGGGGGTCGCGCCGTCGAGTGCCCGCCGGTGGAAGGCTTCGTCCCGCGCGTGCTCCGCGCCGTTCCGGTAGCGCGCCTCCTCGTCGGCCCAGGCGAGGTAGGACGACGTCCCGGCCGGGGCGGGCCGTCCGTCGCCGTGCGCCCGCCGCCGGTAGTCCTGGAGGATCTGCCGACTCAGCAGGTCGAACGCCCAGCCGTCGGCGACGAGATGGTGTGCCTTGACGTGCAGGTGCACCACCTCGGGGCCCTCCACCAGCACCGTCGCCTCCACCAGCGGCCCACCGGTCAGCGGCAGGGCGCGCGCCAGCGAACGCTCCCGCCACGCGGCGCACCTCTCGGTGGCGTCCGGGCCGTCGGAGAAGTCCCGCACCCGGACCCGGAGCGGCTCCGGGTCCACCCACTGCCGGGGCGCCCCCTCGTGCTCGTCGAAGCGCAGCCGAAGCGCCTCGTGCCCGCGCAGTGCGCGCTCCGCGCAGGCCAGCAGGGCACCGAGGTCGACACGGCCCTCGATGCGGTCCCACAGCACGCAGTTGAACTGCGGCGACTCCGGCGCGCGTCGGGCGCCGACCCAGATGTCCCGCTGATACGCCGTCAGCGAGGTCCCTGCAACATCGTTCACCGCGTGCGCACCTTCCATGCTCCGGCCAGGGCGTCGTAACCGCCCGCCATGATCAACTACCGGAGAGTAAGCACACTGGGAACGGCGTCGGTTCCGGTTGGACCACAACGCGCCAATCGCCGCGGAGCCCCCACGGCACGCGGGGAGGGCCGCAGCGGAGAATCAACTACCGCTTGCCGTACGGGAGATGGCGTGCGCCCCGCCCGACAGGGCAGCCGCCTCCCGGACCGGCCGGCCGCACCACAGCGCGTGAGCGGTACATCGAAAAGTTGGCGCATTGAGGTCGTCATGCGCGGCAACAACGTCATGACGGGCCGTTTCGAGGACGCGGAGGCCACCGCCGAGGCGTTCCGCGGCGGCCGGTTCCACTCCGGTGACCTCGGGGTGCGGCATCCGGACGGCTACGTGGAGCTGCGCGACCGGGCCCGGTCGTGGGCGTGCCCGACGAGCTGTGGGGCGAGCGCCCGAAGGCCGAGATTCAGAAGTACGTGCTGCGGGAGCGCGCGGGGCAGGCCTGAGCGCCGGCCCGGTGGGTCAGGTCGTGCCACGGGCGTGAGGTGACGACCGGCACGCCCGAGGCCCGCGCCCGGTCGGCCAGCCATCTGCCGTACAGCACGCTGACGTCGGCCCGGTGGTGCTGGGGTCCGGCGTCCGGCTCGCGTGCGAGGTAGTTGGCCACCACCTGTGCCGGGTCGTCCTCGTGGACGAAGACGGCCCGGACGGGTCCGCCCGCCACCGCCAGGTCGGGGAGGAGGTAGTCGCCTTCGACGATGACGGGCGTATCGGTGTCCACGTGGTTGGCCACCACGGCCTCGACGGCCGGGAGCAGCGCCCGGGCGATCGCGATCTGCCGCTCCACCACCGACTCGGGTGCCTCGTACGCCGCTTCGGGGTGGGTGCGCCAGACGTGCAGCTCGGGCAGGTGCTCGGGCCGGGTCACCGCGAGGAGCGCCTCCACGATGTCGTCGACCTCCACGACGGGGACGTCGAACTGTCGCGCCAGGGCGCGGCTGACGGTCGTCTTGCCCGTCCCCGAGGCACCTCCGACGAGGAGGACGCGCCAGTCGGGCTGCCGCGGCGGCTCACTGGTGGTGTTCACGCGGGAACTGTAGCGACCGCCTGTCGGGCTTCTCCGGATGGGGCGGGAGCCGGAAGCCGACCTCCGCGCCGCCGTCCGTCGCACCGGTGGCGAAGACGGTGCCCTCGTCGGCCGTGATGATGTCGTGGACGATGGCCAGGCCGAGCCCCGACCCGGGGATGGACTGGGTGCGGGGGCCGCGGAAAAAGCGGTCGAAGACGGCGTGCCGGTCGTCCGGCGCGATGCCGGGGCCGTGGTCGCGTACCGTCAGGCGGCTGCCGTCGATGTGGATGGCGATGGGCGCGGGTGCGTCGCTGAACTTGACCGCGTTGCTGAGGAGGTTGTCGACGCAGCGTTGCAGCGCACGGGGCCTGGCCCGTACCGGGACGGGCCCTTCGACCGTGACGGAGATGTCGCGGCCGGTGCGCTGGCGGTAGCGCCGCGCGCTGTCCTCCGCCACGGAGGGCAGGTCGACGCTCGTCGGGTCCTCCCCGGTGTACCGGTCGGTGGCCAGCTCGACCAGTTCGCGGACGAGTTCGTCGAGCGCCGTGGTCTCCGTGACCAGGGTGGTGAGGATCTGCTCCTCGTCCTTCGGGTCGAGCCGGCCGCGGGCCCGCTGGAGCAGTTCGGCGCTGCCGCGCACCGAGGTGAGCGGGGTGCGCAGTTCGTGGCTCGCGTCCTGCACCAGTTGCTGCTGCTGGGCGCGGGAGCGGCGCAGCGCGCCCAGCATGGTGTCGAAGCTGCGGGTGAGCTGGCCGATCTCGTCCGCGCCCGCGGGCGGCAGGGGGGTCGACAGGTCCTGGGTGGTGGTGATGCGCCCGGTGGCGCGGGCCAGGCGGCGCACCGGGCGCAGGATGCGGCCCAGGACGATCCAGCTCAGCACCGCCGAGAGGCCGGTCGCGGCCACGGTGGTCCACGGGACGCGCCACAGGAAGGCGTTCTCGACGCGGACCAGGCCTTGGTAGTGCTGTCCGACCATCACCGCTCCCCCGTCGGGCAGCGGCTTGGTGAGCACCCCGTACTCGCGGCCCTTGACGAACACGTCCTGGCGGCTGGAGCCGGTGCCCGTGCGGGCCACTCTGCGGTCCGCGTCCGACACCGGCAGCCGGTCGCGGCCGGGGTTCAGGGGGCGTACCGTGCCGTCGGAGAGCAGCAGTTGCTCGGTGATGTCGGGGCGCACCGGTGGTTTGCGGGCGGCGCCGAGCAGCGTGGTGACCGTGTCGGCCCGGTCTTCGAGGCCGCGCTCCAGCTCGTTGGCGACCAGGTCGCTGATGCTGCGGTACGACGCGACGACGGTGATGCCGATGGCGAGCACGGCCGCCGCGACGACCACCATGGTGACTTTGGTGCGCAGCGTCAGGCGGGCCAGTCGTGTCAGGGGGCGCGCCATCAGGCCGACCTGACGGTGTAGCCGACGTTGCGGACGGTGTGGATGACCCGTGGGGCGCCGTCGTGCTCGGTCTTGCGGCGCAGGTAGCCGATGTACACGTCGAGGGAGCGTGAGGTGGTGTCGAAGTCGTAGCCCCAGATGCGCTCGTAGATCTGGGTGCGGGTGAGGACGACGCCCGGGTTGTCCAGGAGCAGTTCGAGGACGTCGAACTCGGTCTTGGTCAGGTCGAGCGGGTGGGGTCCCCGGTGGGCCTGGCGGGTCGCGGGGTCCAGGGTGAGGTCGCCGACGGCCAGGAGTTCCGCGGCGGCTTCGGGGGGATCGGTGCGGCGCAGCAACGCGCGGATGCGCGCCAGGAGTTCCTCGGTGGCGAACGGCTTCGCCAGGTAGTCGTCGGCCCCGGCGTCGAGCCCGGCGACGCGGTCACCGATCTGGTCCCGGGCGGTGAGCACGAGCACGGGGAGGCGGTCGCCGCGCCGGCGCAGCATCCGGCAGAGCGCCAGGCCGTCCAGGCCGGGCATGACCACGTCCACCACCGCCAGGTCCGGGCCCTCCTCCTCGATCAGGGCGAGCCCGCGCAGTCCGTCGGGGGCCAGCAGGACGCGGTAGCCCTCGAAGCGCAGCAGTTGGTCCAGGGTGCTGCGCACGCCCGGGTCGTCCTCGACGACCAGGACCGTGCGGCGGTGCTCAGGTGACTCAGTCATGAGCACATCTTCGCTGGTGGGGGCCGCGGTCGTGCGGGGCGGCCCCGTACCGAGGCGGGAGGTTCAGGCCGAGGAGGTGTGGTGCGTCGGACCGTAGAGGGCCGCGTCCGCGCCGGTGAGCAGGGCCCAGTAGCGGTCGCCGTAGGACCAGTGCCACCACTCGGTGGGGTAGTTCACCAGGCCCGCGGCGGTGAGCACCGAGCCGAGCAGCTCCCGGTGGGCGCGGGCCCGGGCGCTGATGCCGGGGGCGTCGGTGTAGCAGGCGCCCGCGCTCTCCTCGGGGTCCGCGTTCATGCGGGTGCCCAGGTCCAGCTCGCGGCCGTCGGCGTCGGCCAGGGTGAGGTCGACGGCCGCGCCCGCGCTGTGCGGGGCGATCTCGGGCGGTGACACGTACCGGCTCGCGGCCGCGTGGATCCGCTCGGCGGGCCAGTCGGGGTGCAGCGCCCGCAGTTCGCCGGCGTACTCCTCGAAGTACGCGCGCTGCAGCGCGAGCGGCCGGTACCCCTCGACGAACAGCAGCCGCACCTCCGGCGGGAGCAGCGACTGGGCCTTCAGCAGGCGCTCCAGGACGCCCGCGCGCAGGTGGGCGTAGGCGTCCGCCGACCGCAGGTGGGCGAAGCCGTCCTGCGGGTCCTGCTCGCGGTCGTCGACGCGCAGGCCGCCGTCGAGCCGTACGTCCACGAGCCGGTCGCCGCACTCGGCGACGGGTATCGCGGCGACTCTCGGATCCGACATCAGAATGATCTCGCTCATCGCGCGATCATCTCTCAGGAGGGCCGGGCCCGGAAGGGACCTCGGTCCTGTCCTCGCCTCGCCCCGCCCTGTCCTCGTCCTGTCCTGTCCGTACGAAGTCAACCGCGGAGGCGTTCCCCCATCCTCGCGAGTACGAAGACCCAACGCGGACTACGGCGGCGCGACTTGGGTACCCAGGCAGCCCCTGGGTAGAGAAGCAGCCATGTCCTGCCTGCCGCAGCTGGTGACCGGTGTCGTGGTGACCCATGAGGTGTCACGCTCATGAGCCCCGCGCAAGCTGTTGCCAGAGCACGTCTCGCCGACTAAGCAGGATCATGGCGAGAAACATGCGGGTAGGATCCGCCGACACCCCGTTCGCACTCAGGAGAGGTGGACGTCATGTCTGATGCCCTCACCACACCGACCGGTCTCGAGAGTCAGTACGCCACGCAGCTGGCGGCGGACCTCGAGCGCAATGCCACCGAGCAGGAACGTATCGGTACCGAAGTGCAGTCCTTGCAGGAGCAGTTGCGTGCCCTGCAGCACGACCGGGAGTTGCTGCTGAAGATGCAGCAACTGCTGGACAACGGGGCCGTCGGCTCCGTCCGGAAGGCCGAAGCGGCCCGCGCGCGGGTCCCCGCACCCCGTGAGCCCGCGCCCCGCACCAAGCGCACCGTGCGCAAGAAGGCCGCGGCCGCCGTCAAGGCCAAGCCGCAGCCCAAGCCCAAGCCCTCCGAAGGCCCCACTCTCATCGAGCTGGTGCGGACCCACCTGGGTCAGCAGAGCGAACCGCGCTCGGCGGCCGAGGTGACGACCGCGCTCACCCAGGGCCACCCGGAGCGCACCATCAAGACGACGGTGGTGCGCACCACGTTGGAGAAGCTGGTCGCCAAGGGCCAGGCCCAGCGCACCCGGCAGAAGAACTCCGTCTTCTACAGCACGCCCGACACCACGGAGCAGGCGGAGAAGTCCGACGACGGTGCGGCAGCCGCCGAGAAGCCGGAGTCGAAGGACTGAAGTCCGGTCCACAAATGTTCTGTCCAGCGGAATGCGAGGAACGGCACGGGACGTTCTCATAGAACGTTCAAGTAGTTGGGGAGCCGGACCGGCTCCCCACCCGTGCCGCCCTCGCACCGCATGGCGGCCGCACATCGCAGAGGATCGCCAGGACATGACGAACGACGCCCGCACCATCACCAACCCCGCCACGCTCCACGACCCGACCCCCTTCGGATACAGCCACGCCGCGTCGGCGCCCGGCGAACTCGTCTTCATCGGCGGCCAGTACGCCTCCGACGCCACCGGCGCGCCGGTGCCCGGTGACTTCGCCGCCCAGGTCGAACTCGCCTTCGAGCGGCTGCGGTCGGCCCTGGAAGGGGTGGGTCTCGGCTTCGAGCACGTCGTACGGCTCGGCACGTACATCGTCGACCACGACGTCGACAAGCTCGGTGACCTCGGCAAGACGCTCCACGCCCACTTCGGGGAGCGCCTGCCCGCGCAGACGCTCAGCGGCGTCGCCTCGCTCGCGCTGCCGGGCATGCTCTTCGAAGTCGACGCGGTCGCCGTCCGTCCCACCGCATAACCGTCGCGCCGCGGCCGTCACGGACACCTGTCACAGTCACCCGTCACAGGCACCTGTCACGGCCGCTCGGCACGGTCACACCTCACGGACGACGCAGCCTCACGGCCAGGAACAGCGGCTGGTGGTGGGTCTTGTCGTACCGGCGCGGATCGACCCTCCGGGCCTCCTCCGTGGCTCTGGGCTCGACGAGCTTCTCCATCACGAAGCCCGCGCCGAGCAGTTCACCGAGGAAGACCTCGAGGGTCATCCGCCGGTACGTGAGGGTGAACCCGGCGCCGAACGGCAGCTCCACCCGGTCGTCGGTGAAGTAGGACCCGCCGAAGTACGTCCAGTCGCTGGTGGGGTGGGTCGTGGAGACCAGCAGGGTGCCACCCGGCCGCAGCACGCGCCGGATCTCCGCGAGCAGTTGCTCGCGCGCCTCGACGTGGTGGTAGACGAGCGCCATCACGGCCACGTCGAACGTCTCGTCCCGCAGGAAGGCCAGCGGCTCCTCCAGGTCGTGGTGGTGCAGCACGGCACGTTCACCGACCCGCTCCCGCGCGGCCGCAAGGAGGGTCTCGCTCCCCTCGACACCGGTGACGTGCGCGGCTCCTCTCTCCAGGAGCTCCGCGGCGTAGTGCCCGCCCCCGCATCCGAGGTCGAGGACGCGCAGTCCCCGCACGTCACCGGCCAGTTCCAGCATCGCGGGGCGATCGGTGTACGCGTTGTACGCACTGTCCGTGGCTTGCGCGGCGAACTGCTCGCCCATCTCACCGTGGTACGCGGTTTCGGCTGTCATCCCGTGATCCTCGCAGGAACGGCCGCTCACCGCCCGGCAGGGTCGGGGTGGCTCCACCACGCCATCGGGCCGTAGTGTCTGCCCGGCTCTATCGGAGGCGGTCAAGGGGGCAGTGGTGGTGCGTTGGGCACGCCTGGCAGTGGCGGGTGTGACGGTGGTCGTCGTCGCCGGGTGTGCGGCGCGGGACGCGGGTGACACCTGGCGGACGAAGGAGACGGCATCGGCGTCCGCCACGCCGTCGGCAGCCGGGGCCCGGCCGCTCTCGGCGGGGAAGCTGAGGTCCCTCCTGCTGCGGGACGCGGACGTGCCGCAGGCCGAGAGCACCACGGAGCAAGGGCCCGTGCCCCGCTACGACCCGCCGGTGAGGGTGCCGGGTCCCGGTTGCCAGGACGTGTTCGACACGCTCGTCGCGCACCACGCGTCCGCGTCCGTGATCCAGGACTTCTGGTGGCGCGGCAAGCGCTGGGGCGGCCGCACCTGGCTGGCCTCGTACGCGGACACCGGAGCCGCCGAGCGCTTCCGGAAGCTGACGCGGGGGCTCAAGGTCTGCGAGACGCTGGTGGGGCAGACCCCGGAAGGCAAGCTCAACTCCCGGATCTCCCTGGTGAAGGGCGCGGCGTTCGGCGACGAAGCGGTCACCTTCGACCTGAGCTCGACAGGACCGGACGGCACCGCGCTGGTCAACCACCACACCTTGGTGCGCGTGGGCACCCTCATCGTGGACATGAGTGACCGCGGCGCCGAGCGCCCGCCCCGCTTCCCCGCCGACGTGGTGATCCGCGAACAGCTCGACCGGCTCACGCGGGCACCGCGTTCGTGACGCGCGCCCACCACCGCACTCCCCCGCACGGTCAGGCGCGCAGGCCCATGAGCCCGTCGTAGGCGGCCATCACGACTTCCAGGCCCCGGTTGTCGTCCTCGGGCCCGCGCATCTGGTTCGTCACGTACGCCACCGCCATGCGGGCGTCGGGCTCGACCATGACCAGGGAACCGCCCCAGCCGCCCCAGCCGTAGGTGGTGCCGAACAGGCCGTAGCCCATGCCGTACCGCACCGTCGTGCCCAGGACGCGGTCCTCGCCGTGGAACTGCTCCTCCCACGCCCGGTCGCAGCCCGCCTCCGACAGCAGCCGCACGCCGCCCACCGCTCCCCCGCACGCGAGGACCGACTGCACGCGCGCGACCGAGCGGGCGTTGCCGAATCCGCTCGCGGCGGGAATCTCCGCGCGGCGCCAGGCGACGCTGTTGCCGTCGCGGACCCGGATCGCGGTCGCGGCGGAGGGGGCGGCGCCGGTGCCCGGCGCGCTCGCGGCGTAGTCCTCGTCCAGGGACGGCGGCGGCACGGTGAGGGCGACCCGGCCGTCGTGCTCGGCGGCGAGACCCAGGTGGAAGTCCGCGCCCAGCGGCCCGGCCACCTCCTCGGCGAAGAACCGTCCTGGGCCGCGGCCGGTGATCCTGCGAATGACCTCCCCGACCAGGAACCCCTGGGTGAGCGAGTGGTATCCGGCGGCGGTGCCCGGCTGCCAGCGCGGCGCCTGCGCGGCGAGACGCGCCGTGGCGGCCGACCAGTCGTAGAGCTCCTCGACCGGTCCTTCCCAGTCGGGCAGGCCCGCGGTGTGCGCGAGCAGGTGCCGGACGAGGACGGCCTCCTTGCCCGCCGCCGCGAACTCCGGCCAGTACCGGGCGACCGGCGCCCGCGGATCGAGTACGCCGCGGTCGGCCAGGATCAGGGCGCACAGCGCCGTCATCGTCTTGGTGACGGACCAGGAGTTGACGAGGGTGTCCCGCTGCCAGGGGGTCGTACGGGCCGCGTCGGTGAAGCCGCCCCAGACGTCGACGACCGGCTCGCCGTCCACGAAGACGGCTGCCGAGGCCCCCGTGTCCCCCGAGTCGAGGAGCGCCGCGAGCGCTTCGGGAACGGCGGTGAACAGATCATCATATGTGCCCTGAACTTTGGCCATGCGCGGAATCTAGCCCGCGCCACCGCACGCCGGTCAATCGGTTTTCCGGCAGTCGGTCTTCCGGCAGTCGGTCTTCCGGCGGCGCGTCCCCTCCACCGCACCTGAGCGGTCCAGTCCGGTGCCTCGCCGGTCGGGGCCACGACCCGGCCATGCCGCAGGCGCGCGCCCGCCGATCGCCGGTCCTTCTGTGAGACTGGCCCCTTCCGTTCCGCCCCTCACCAGGGCGGCGTCGAGACGAGGAGCCAGTGTGGAGCCACAGGACCGTACCCGCCCGGTGATCGCGGCGCCCGCGCACGTATGGATGCTGGTGCGGCAGCAGCCCACCGCGCTGCGCAGGTCCACGCGTGAGCTCGCCGACGCCCTCACGGAGGCCCACGGCGACCGTTTCGCGGTCTGGCACACCGACGAGCTGCTCTTCGGCGTCCAGGGCGGCCGCCTGGTGCTGCGCACCCTCGGCGGCGCGGAGCTGCCCGCTCCCGAGGTGGTGTGCGTACGCCAGGTGGCCGGTCCCATGCGCGACGACCGCGAGGTGACCCTGCTGCGGCACCTGGAGCGCATGGGCAGCACCCTGGTCAACGGCGTCGACGCCCACCTCAACAGCCGCAACAAGATCTGGCAGCTGCAGGAACTCGCCCTGGCGGGCCTTCCGGTGCCCGACACCCTCTCCTACGCCACCGCGCCGCTGGAAGGCGTCGTCCGCAGCCCCTCCGTGGAGGCGCCGTGCGTGGTGAAGTCCGTCAGCGGCTGCAAGGGCACGCAGGTGTTCCTCGCTCCCGACGGCCGGATGCTGCGTGCGGTGGCGGGCAGCCTCCAGCAGGACGTCCCGTTCCTGTTCCAGGAGCACGTGGCGCACTCCCACGGCCGTACCCTGCGCGTCATCGTGGTCGACGGCGAGCCGGTGGACGCCGTGCTGCACACCTCCGACAACGGCGGACTCACCGCCAACATCGCCAAGGGCGGCTCCGCCGCGCTGTGCCGGGGCCGCTACCCGCGCGCGGAGGAGCTCGCGGTGGCCGCGGCCCGCGCCCTGGGCCTGGACATCGCCGGGGTGGACCTGCTGTTCGCCTCCGCCGACACCTACACCATCTGCGAGGTCAACGCCGTTCCGGGCTGGCGCCCCGCGATGAAGGCCGTCGTCCCCGCCGTCACCGCCTGCGTCAACCGCCGTCTGGCAGACCGGCGAGGGGGCTCCGGGGGAAATTCGATGGACGGTCCGGTCCGGGCGCTGCGATAGTCCGGTCGTGAAGACGATCTTGCCCGCTCCCGCTCCCGTTCCGCTGCCCGACGGGCTCGTCCTGCGACAGGCACGCCCCGCGGACCTCGACCAGATCGGCGCGCTCCTGACCGGGCGGGGCGAACCGGCCGACGCCCTCGACCACCGCCTCGTGGCCGAGGACCCGGACGCCGGCTGGTCCGCCTGCGCCGTGGTCGTCGACGGCGACCGGGTCGTCTCCACCGCCACGCTCCTCGACGAGCACATCCGCGTCGGCGGCGTGCGGTTGCCCGCGGGCCAGGTCGAACTGGTCGCCACCGACAAGCAGTACGAAGGGCGCGGGCTCGTGCGGGCGCTCATGGGCTGGGCCCACGACCGCTCCGCCGCGCGGGGCCACGTCGTCCAGGCGATGATCGGGATCCCGTACTTCTACCGGCTGTTCGGCTACGAGTACGCCATCGACATCCCGCGGGCCCTGGCCGTGCGCACGCCCCCGCCCGGTGAAGGGGCGCCCGCGCTGCGCGCCGCGGGGCCCGGCGACATTCCCGCCATGGCGGCCCTCCAGGACGCGGCCCAGGAGCGGTTCGACGTGGCGATGCCCCACTCGGCCGCCTGCTGGCGGTGGCTCCTCGACCACGAGGCGAGCAACTTGTGGGTCGTCGAGCGGGACGGTGCCGTCGTCGCGGGCGGCCGCACCACGCCCCCGGACGGCGGGGTGCTCCTCGCCGAGGCCGCCGCCCGCGACGAGGCGGCGGCGCGGGAGCTGCTGCGCGGCGTCGCCGCCCTGGCCCCCGACGGTCAGGTGCGCGTCGTCGACCGGGCGGGCACGGTGACCGCCGCCGCCTGGCAGGAGTTCCTTGCGCACGAGCCGCGCGAGCAGGCCGAGCAGTACTACGTGCGCATCCCGGATGTCGCGGCGCTCCTGGACCGGCTGCGGCCGCTGCTCTGGCAGCGGCTCACCGCCGCCGGTGCGGACCCCGAAGGCCGCGACATCGTCGTGTCGACCTTCGGCGCCCACTACCGGATCCCGGTCCTGGCCGAGGGCCTGGGTGACGTCGTCACCGGCGGACCGATGCAGGGCCCCAGGGCCGTGGGCGGTGCCGGAGTGGCGCCCGACCAGCTGCCCGCCCTGCTGTTCGGCCCGCACGGGCTGAAGGGGCTGGCCCGGCTGCGGCCCGACGTGTACGCCGCGCGGGAGGAGCTGTTCCACGCGCTCTTCCCGCCGCTGACCGCGGACGTGCTCAGCTACTACCTGCCGTACTGAGGGCGATGCGTCAGCGGGCCGCCCGCCACAGGAAGATGTCGGCCTTGCCGTTCGTGTCGCCCGGGACGACGTCCGCGTCGGGGCTGTCGAAGACGAGCCGGTGCTGCCCCGCGAGAGCGCCGGGAACGGCCCTGGCGTTGTCGTGGACGACGGTCTCGTGGCCGCTCGGGACGTGGCGCAGACGGAGTTCGGAGTACGCCACGGGGTCATTGCTCTGATAGAGCACCTGGTGGCCGTTGTGGCTGAGGGCGTCGATCCTCTTGCCGGGCAGTCGTGTGGTCGTGCCCGTGGGTACGTCGCGGACGTAGGCGCCGTCCGCCGTGTTGATGGCGACGGTGCGGCCGTTGCCGCTGAGCTGGACGAGTTCGCTCGACCCGCTGTCGTCGACGCGGACCCGGGTGTGCTGGTCGCGGTCGTGGCGCCAGACCTCGCCGGTGCCCGCGTCGCGGTAGGCGACGTAGCGGCCGTCGGCGCTGATGGACGGGTCCCGCATGTCGCGGGTGGAGACCGGCGGGCCCTCGCTCACGGTCTCGTAGGTGCCGCTGACGCGGTCGTAGACGTCGACGCGGGACGGGATCGAGGGGTGGTCGGGCTGCTGGGTGAAGGCGATGTAGCGGCCGTCGGCGCTCATGGTGGCGCTGTCGGACCCGGCCTTGGACGGGCCGCTGCTGACGATCTCCGTCTGCCCGGTCTCCAGGTCGACGAGCTTGACCTTGACGGTGTGGCTGCCCCAGCCGAGGTAGGTGACGTACCGCCCGTCGTCGCTGACGGCGGGGTCCTGCAGGGATTCCCGGATCCGCTTGATCTCGCCGGTCGTGTTGTCACGCAGGTGCACGGCGCCGGGCGGGCGGGGCGCGGGTTCCTGGGTGAGGTTGGTGGCGGCGCTGTGGAAGAGGGTGAAGGCGCCGTTGCGCGACAGGGTGGCGTGGGTCGAGCCGTTGTCGGCCTCGGCGCCGTCGGCGGCGACGGACACGCGCGTCACGCCCGGCGCGGCCGCCTGGGCGGTCGCGGGCAGGGCGGTGAAGGTGACGGTGCCGATCGCGGTGACCGCGACGGCTGCCGTACGGATGCGTAACGCGCGGACGGCGGACGAGTGCACGCTTCCAGCCAAGGACATGTTCCCCCCAGAGCGTGTTCCCCCCGGCCCGGTGCCGAGGGCCTTCGGGGATCCAAGCGCACCCCCCGTCAGGGGTCAATCGGAAGGGAAGGCAGAAGGGAAGGCGGCTGACGCGGCCTCAGTTTCTGCGGGACGGGGTGATGGCCTGGCCCAGGCTCGTGGACAGCATGCGGGCGGCGCGCTGGGCGGCTTCGATGGTGGTGCCCAGGCGGCGGGTGTCCACCACGGCCACCCCGACGGCGGCGACGACCTCGCCCGAGGGGGCGTGCACCGGCACCGCCAGACAGGAGCGCTCGCCCTCCCACTCGTACTGGTGGACGTCCGCGCCCCGGTCGCGCGCCCTGCGCAGCCGACGGGACCACTGGGCCGTGGAGTGACCGTGGGGCGGCGCGGCCGGGGGCTCCGTCGCGGCGAAGACCACGTCGGCCGCGCTGTCGGGCGGCAGGGTCTGACCCGACAGATGGGGGAAGAACTCCCGGGCGGCCGCGGGTATCCCGGTCACCACCGTCATCTGTCCGGCGTGCGGGACGGTCACGCAGACCGTCGCCCGGGTCGCCGAGGCCAGCTGCCGCAGCGGCAGCACCGCGCTCCTCTCCAGGGCGCGGTGGGTGTTCCAGGACCGCCCCAGGCGGGCGACCGTCGCGCCGATGCGGTAGCGGCTGCCGTGCCGCTCCACCGCGCCCAGGGCGGTGAGCTGGTCGAGCAGCCGGTGCACGGTGGTCTTGGGCAGCCCGGTGGCATGGGCGAGGCCGGTCAGTCCGGCCTCGCCCGCCCGGGCGAGCTCCTCCAGGAGCAAGAACGCGCCCTCCAGCACCCCGCGCCCGGACGGCGGCTCGGCGTGGCCGCCGTCCCGGGGCGGTGTCGGCCCCTGATCCATGGTTCCCCCTCGTGGCCGCCGAGGCGTTCAGCGGCCTGTCGTCCGCTCCGCCGACACCCTAGGCGCGCTCACGGCGGCGCCGGAGGAGCCGACGGGCCTGCTTCATCCCGATCCGGCCACGGGGCGTATGCCCTACGGTCTTGCCATGGTGCCGAGCGAGGGGCCCGCTGCCGACCGCCGTTCCCGGAGCGGCGGTGGCGGGGCCGGGGGTGGAGGCGGAGCGGTGGTCGAGGAAGAAGACGTGGTCGCTGTGGTGATGGCGGCCGCGCGCCTGGTGATGGGCATGTCGGCGCGGGCGCTGGCCGAGGTGGACGAGTCGCTGTCCCTTGCGCAGCTGCGGACGATGGTCGCCCTGGAGGGGTGCGGCCCGGTCAAACTGGCCGAACTGGCCGAGGTGCTGGGGGTGAACGCGTCGACGGCGCTGCGTGCGGTGGTACGGCTCGAAGCGGTCGGTCTCGTGGACCGCCGGGCCAACCCCGACAGCCGACGCGAGGTGATCCTCACGCTGACCCCGTCGGGCGCGACCCTGGTGACGCGCGTGCTGCGGCACCGGCGCGGGGAAGTGGCCAGACTCGTCGAGGCGGTGCCCGCCGAGGCGCGGTCCGGCCTGGTGACGGGGTTGCGGGCCCTGCTGGAGGTGGCGGGCGACCGCTCCATCCATGTGCCCGAGGCCGCCGAGGAGTTCCGGCGAGTGGCTCCCTGACGTACCCGCGCACCGGCGCGCGGGCGGGCCGCCGCAGGTTCACGGGCGGACGGGACGGCGCGCCGCCACGGCGTGCCCCTGGACCGTCAGCCACACCGCCGCCGCGACCCACGCCAGGAGGTGCACGGCGACGCTCGGCGCGTGGGGCGTCAGCGTGGTGGTGACGCGCGCCGTCGCGGTGGCGTACATGCCGACGGGGAAGACGACGCACCACAGGGCGGGCTCGTACGTCAGCGGGACGCGGTGGCGCAGATGCCGCCAGCAGCCGACGGCGAGCAGGGGCGGTATCAACGCGGTCGCCCAGCTCCAGAGGACGATCACGGCGAGGCCGAGCGGGCCGCGCAGCGCGTGCGGCAGGAGGCCTGCGTGGTCGTGGAGTTGGGTGCCCGCGAGCGTGCTGATGGCCACGGCCCCCATCGCGATCCAGTACGCGGGAGTGCAGCGCGCCGGTCGCGGCGGCCGCCGCAGCAGTCTGCGGCCGAGCACGGCGGCGGTGATCACGTACAGCAGGACCCCGCCCCACCACAGGCCGAGCGCGAGGAGCAGGAGCGGGCGGCGCGGCGGCAGGCTGGTCAGGCAGAGGGCCAGCGACTGGAGGCCGACGGTGGCCAGGAACCAGGTGCCGTCGGCCTCCCGCGCGGCCGCCCGCGGCAGGCGGGTGAGACAGCGGGCGAGCACCGCCCATGCCACGCCCGCCAGGGTGAGCAGGACGTACGCGACGCCGCGTGCGGGTCCGTGGCTGAGGCGGGTGGCGAGGACGCCGGAGGCCGCGACGAAGGTGAAGTGCCCGAACACGCGGGCGGGGTCGGCGAGTTCGGCCCCGAGGGCGGCCGGGTGGCCCACGGCCTTCACCCCGACGGCCGTCAGGAGGCACGCGTAGAGCGCGCAGGCGAGGGCGAAGAGCAGCGTGAAGGCCGTGCGGACACCGGCTTCGTCCAGGGCCCGGGACACGATGCCGGTCGCGGAGCCGGAGCCGGTGTCTCACCGGCGGGCGGCGGCGTCCCGTACCGGCGGCGGGACCACCGGGGCGGAGCGGTTCACCGGGACGTGCCGGGCGCCCCGGGAGCGGTAGACGATGTACGGGCGGGCCAGATAGCCGATCGGTGCGGTGAAGGCGTGGACGAGGCGGCTGAACGGCCACAGGGCGAACAGCGCCATGCCGAGCAGCGTGTGCGTCTGGTAGACGAGCGGGGCGTGGGACATGGCCGGCACGTCGGGGTCCAGGGCGAACAGGGAGCGGAACCACAGGGAGACGCCGAGCCGGTAGTCGTAGTGGTGGTGCGGGGTGGTGCTCGCGGTCGCGGCGAGCCCGGCCAGGATCACCGCGGCGAGGAGCGGGTAGACGGCGTGGTCGCTGCGGCTTGTGGCGCCGCGGACGGCGGGCACGCGCAGGCGGCGGTGGAGCAGGATCGCGAGCCCGGCGAGGGTGGCGAGGCCCGCGACGCCGCCGACGAGCAGGGCGTTGGCGTGGTAGAGCCACTCGTGCACGTGGACGCGTTCGGTGAAGGCCTCGGGGATCAGGAGCCCGATGAGGTGTCCGGCGACGACGAAGAGCAGGCCGTAGTGGAACAGCGGGCCGCCGATGCTCAGCAGCCGGTTCTCGTGCAGTTGGCTGGAGCGGGTGGTGAAGCCGAACCGGTCGTAGCGGTAGCGCCACGCGGTGCCGGTCACCATGAAGGCCAGGACGAGGTAGGGCAGCACGCCCCACAAGGCGGTGTGCAGGTGGTTCACGGGACGGGCTCCTCCTCGTGCGGGTGCGGAACGGCTCGTTGCGGAAACGGCAGGAGTCCGACTGTCTCGGTGGGCGGGCCGGTGCGGGCCAGGCGCAGGGCGGCTGCGCGGTCGGTGGGCGAGGCGCCGGGCAGGGTGCGGCAGATGGCTTCCAGGACGTCGGTGTACAGGCTGCGGTGGTCCCGGAGCGCGAGCCGCAGGAGTTCGACGGCGGCGCGGTGCTCCACCAGGGCGGCGCGGCCGGGTTCGGGGCGGCGGGCGGCGAACTCCAGGGCCAGGGGCAGGAAGTCGGGCAGTTCGTCGGCGGGCGGCCGCAGGCCGTGCGCGCGGTACAGCTCCTGCCAGCGCAGCAGGGACTGCCCGCGGCGGCGCGTGTCGCCGTCGGTGTAGTACGTCAGGTGCAGGGTGCGCCGGCGGCTGCGGTCGAAGGTGGCGACGTAGCGCGCGGACAGGTCGAGCACGGGGGTCTCGGCGACGGCCGCGCAGAACCGCAGCAGCGGCTCCGCGCGGGTGCCGGGGGCGGCGGCGAGGGCGTCGGTGACCGTGCGGAGCCGCTGCGGCCAGTCCGCGTCCGGGTGCAGCAGGAGCAGGGACGCCGCCTGGTGGACGAGGGGGATGTCGCTCATGCCTGGTGTCCGTCGCTCTCCGGGAAGAGGCCCGCGGGCCGTCCCCGCCCGTCCCAGTCGAGGAGGTTGACGCGGCCGCGCAGCGAGGTCCCGGCGTGTTCGGGCTCGGGCCGCGCGGTGCCGGGCAACGGGGTGTGGAAGGCGTCGGCGTCGTACATGCCGGGTCCGTGGTCGTGGTCGAGGCTGCAGCCGTCGGGCTCGTCGCCGGTGGCGGTGGTGTGGTAGCCGGTGGGGATGACGTAGCGCTCGTCGTACTTGGCGAGGGCGAGGAGGCGGTACATGGCCTCGATCTCCCCGGTGTCCATGCCGACGGCGCGGGAGATGCGGGCATCCAACCCTGCCGGGTCGAGCGGGCGATGAGGTCCGCGGTGTGCAGTCCGCTCAGCGTGCCCGCGCCGGTCGGCGACGCGAGGGTGTCCGCGGTGGTCCTGTCGTAGCGCCACTGGTCGGTGTGCAGGTACCAGTACGGCGTCCCGGCCATCTGCCGCGAGGGGCGGACCCAGTCGGAGCCGGTCGCCAGCTGCTGCCAGCCGGCGTAGGGGCGGACCTTCTCCTGCCCCACGTAGTGCGCCCAGCCGCCGCCGTTGACGCCCTGGCAGCCGGTGAGCAGCAGCAGCGTGAGGAAGGAGCGGTAGATGGTGTCGGAGTGGAACCAGTGGTTGGTCCCGGCCCCCATCACGATCATGCAGCGGCCCCGGGTCTGCTCCGCGGTGCGGGCGAACTCCCGGGCGGCGCGCACCACCGCGCCCGCGGACACCGAGGTGATGGCTTCCTGCCAGGCGGGGGTGCAGGGCGCCGAAGCGTCCTCGTACGGGACGGGCCGCTGTCCGTCGAGCGCCTCGCGCGCCACGCCGTACTGGGCGAGGAGCAGGTCGAACACCGTGGTCACCAGGCGGCCGCCGACGCGGGTCGTCGGCACCGTACGGCTCACGGTCCCGCCCTCTCCTCCCGCTCCGCCCGCTCCGTCGAAGCGGGGCAGGGCCACCGTCGCGGTCCCGGCGTCCGTGTGCCCCAGCAGGCTCAGGAGGGGGTCGAGGTCACCGAGGTCGAGGTTCCAGCGGCCCGCGCCGCCCTTGTCCCAGCGGTCGCCGAGGGTGCCGTTGGGCACCACGGTCGCGCCCGACGCCGCGTCGACGAACACCGGCATCCAGCACCGCGCGTCCGCCTGTGCCTCCCGCGCCAGGTCCGCGTCGACGGCGGTGACGAAGGGGCCCGGAGCGTACGTTCCCCCCTCCCGCTCGTCGAGGGCGACGAGGAACGGCAGGTCGGTGAAGCGTTTGACGTAGTCGGTGAAGTACGGGACCCGCCGGTCGACGAAGCACTCGCGCAGGATCACGTGGCCCATCGCCATGGCGAGCGCGCCGTCGGTCCCGGGGTGCGGGTGCAGCCACTCGTCGGCGAACTTCGTCGCGTCGGCGTAGTCCGGCGACACGACGACGACCTTCTGGCCGCGGTAGCGGGCCTCGGCCATCCAGTGGGCGTCCGGGGTGCGGGTCACCGGCACGTTGGAACCCCACAGCATCAGGTACGCGGCGTCCCACCAGTCCCCTGACTCGGGCACGTCCGTCTGGTCGCCGAAGACCTGGGGCGAGGCGACGGGCAGGTCCGCGTACCAGTCGTAGAAGGACAGCATGGGCGCGCCGATCAGCGCGTGGAAGCGGGCGCCGACGGCGTGCGATGCCATCGACATCGCCGGGATCGGCGAGAACCCGGCGATCCGGTCGGGGCCGTACTCGCCGAGGGTGTGCACGTACGCGGCCGCCGCGATCTCCAGGGCCTCCTGCCAGCTGACGCGCACCAGGCCGCCGTGGCCGCGCGCCGTCTGGTAGCGGCGCCGCCGCTCCGGGTCGCCGGTGATCTCCGCCCAGGCCGCGACGGGGTCGCCGAGCCTCCGCTTGGCGGACCGGAACATCTCCACGAGGACGCCGCGGGCCAGCGGGTACCGCACGCGCGTGGGCGAGTAGGTGTACCAGGAGAAGGAGGCCCCGCGCGGGCAGCCCCGCGGTTCGTAGTCCGGCCGGTCGGGTCCCGTGGAGGGGTAGTCCGTGGCCTGGGTCTCCCAGGTGATCAGGCCGTCCTTGACGTACACCTGCCACGAACACGAGCCCGTGCAGTTCACCCCGTGGGTGGAGCGCACCACCTTGTCGTGCGCCCAACGCTCCCGGTAAGGCTGGTCGTTGACCGTCTGGCCGGACCGGAAGACCGCCCGGCCCTCTGGTGTCGTGGGCGCGTTCTGAAGTAATCGGCCGATCTCGAGCAGCCGCTCGGCGGCGTCCGCCGCGGCGCGCCGCGCCTTCGCCCTGCCTCGTCCCATGCCCATGTCGCGGGCTCCCCTCGGGCATCGCGGTGCCGACGCGCGGTGGTGGTCACGTCGGCACACGCCTCATCGATCGAGGGTCAGCGTGCTCCTGCCCGGGCTGTGGTGTGGACCATTTTTCGGCCAGTTGGTTGTACTTAGAACTTATTTTTCTTGCTCTTTGCAATGGTCCATCGCACGGCCGCTCGCCCGTCCCCCGTACGTCCGGACGGGCCAGGTGGCGGCGGCCTCCGGGCTCCGGCCACGGCCCTGATCGTTTCCGCCCGTGACCTGCCGTAAGGTACTGACGCCCCACCGCAAGACGCACGAACACGGAGCAAGTACGCGTGTCACCCTCCCTCCAGCCGGTCCTGGACCGCATCGCCGACGAGATCAAGGGCCTGCCGGGCCGCGGCCGCCCGGCCGACTACATCCCGGCCCTCGCCTCGGCCGACCCCCGGCGCTTCGGGATGGCGGTCGCCGAGCTCGACGGCACGGTGTACGGCGTCGGGGACTGGCAGGAGCCCTTCTCCACCCAGTCCATCACCAAGGTCTTCACGCTCGCCCTCGATCTGAGCCTGGAGGGCGAGCTGCTGTGGGAGCACGTGGGCCGGGAGCCATCGGGCAATCCGTTCAACTCGCTGGTGCAGCTGGAGTACGAGCACGGCATCCCGCGCAACCCCTTCATCAACGCGGGCGCCCTCGTCGTCACCGACCGGCTGCAGAGCCTGACCGGTGACGCGGCCGGGGTGCTCCTCGACTTCCTGCGCGCCGAGTCCGGGAACGACCGCCTCACCTTCGACGAGCACGTCGCCGACAGCGAGACCGAGCACGGCGACCGCAACGCCGCCCTGGCCCACTTCATGGCGTCGTACGGCAACATCGCCAACGCCGTCCCCGAGCTCCTCGCCCAGTACTTCCGCCAGTGCTCCGTCGAGGCGTCCTGCGCCGACCTCGCCCTGGCCGCCGGATTCCTCGCCCGGCACGGCATACGGGCGGACGGCTCCACGCTGCTCACCCGCAGCCAGGCCAAGCAGGTCAACGCGGTCATGCTGACCTGCGGCACGTACGACGCCGCGGGCGACTTCGCCCACCGCGTGGGCCTGCCCGGCAAGAGCGGCGTGGGCGGCGGCATCATCGCCGTCGTGCCCGGCCGCTGCACCCTGTGCGTGTGGAGCCCCGGCCTCGACCAGCGCGGCAACTCGGTGGCGGGCGTCGCCGCGCTCGACCGCTTCACCACGCTCACCGGGCTGTCCGTCTTCTGAGGCTCAGCGGGCGCCGGGGCTTCGGCGGCTGCCGGGGCTCACCGCCCGCCGGGCGGCGCCCCGCGGTCGGCGCCCGTCAGGCGCAGCTGGACCTGCACCTCCTGGTCGCCCGACGCGGTGCCCTCCGCCGCGGCACTGAAGGCGCCCTCCAGCACCGTGCGCAGGCGGCCGACCGCCGCCGGGCCGCCCTGCAGATCGGCGGTCACGGCGCCCGAGAGGAGCACTCCCGGCACCGGGCCCGGGGCCCGCGACGCCAGGAAGGAGCCCGTCCACACGGCGGGCCGGGTCGCCTCGGTCTGCCGTGGCGCGTCGCCCTCGCGGTCGCCACGGAAGTGTGTGCACAGGGCGCCGAAGACCGCGTCCGCGTCGGCGGCCGAGCAGTCGCTGAGCACCACCTGCACCAGGTCGGGGGACGAGTCCTGCTCCTGCGGGCCCGGGGTGTCGTTCATGCTGTTCTCCAGTGGGGTCGCGGATGGCTGATGCGGCGTCACAGGTCGCGCAGTACGGGCAGCAGCTCCTTCTCCGCCCAGTCGATGAACGGCAGCTGGTGGTCGCCGCCCACCTGGACGAGAGCGATCTCGGTGAAGCCCGCATCGGCGTAGGGGCGTACGGCGTCGACGAACGTGTCGACGTCGGAGCCGCACGGGATCTGTCGCGCGACGTCCTGCGGGGTGACGTACTGGGTGGCTCCGGCGAAGCCGGACGGACCGGGCAGTTCGGAGTTGACCGGCCAGCCGCCCACGCTCCAGCGGAACTGCTCGTGGGCGCGGGCGACGGCCGCGTCCTCGTCGGTGTCGAAGCAGACGGGCAGCTGGCCGACGCGGGGCTTGCCGCGGCCGCCGTGCCGGTCGAAGGCTTCGAGCAGCCCGGACTTCGCCTCGGTGGCGATGACCAGGTCGGCGTGGCGGCCGGCCAGGGCGCACGAGCTCTCGCCGGAGACGGCCACGCCGATGGGCGGCAGCTCGTCCGGCACGTCCCACAGCCGGGCGTTCGCCACGTCGAAGTGGGTGCCCTGGTGGTTCACGTTGTCCCCCGTGAAGAGCGCCCTGATGATCCCGACGGCCTCTTCGAGCATCTCCAGACGGACCTCGGGGGCGGGCCAGCCGCCGCCGACCACGTGCTCGTTGAGGTTCTCCCCGCTGCCGAGGCCGAGCCGGAAGCGCCCCTCGGAGAGCAGCTGCATCGTGGCGGCCTTCTGTGCCACCACGGCGGGGTGGTAGCGGAACGTCGGACAGGTCACGTACGTCATGAGCGGGATCCGCGAGGTCGCCTGTGCGGCGGCGCCGAGCACGCTCCACGCGTACGGCGCGTGTCCCTGCTCCGCCAGCCACGGGAAGGAGTGGTCGGAGGTCACCGAGAAGTCGAACCCCGCGCCCTCCGCGGCGACCAGATGCTCGACGAGGGAGCGCGGTCCCGCTTGTTCGGTCATCATCGTGTAGCCGATTCGTACCATAATCTACGCTTTCGCCTTACTGGCCCGGCTGAAACCTGTGGGCACGGACGGCAGCCGGTGCACGGCTGCACCCCGGGAGTCGGGGTACTGGGTACCGAGTGGCCCCCACAGTCCGAAGTAGGCGGGCCGGAGAGGCGGCGTCCGTTGCGTACCGTGGGTGTGGAGGAAGAGCTGCTGCTGTTCGACCGTGCGAGTGGGGAGCCGCGGGCGCTGTCCGCGGCCGTCCTGGCCCGCGCCGCCCGCGACACCGCCGACAGACCCGGCCCCGCCGAGGACGGCGACGGCGCGTACACCGAGGACGACGCCTTCGAGAAGGAGCTGCACGGCCACCAGATCGAATTCGCCACGCGGCCGCAGTCGGACATGGACAGCCTCTCCGCCGAGATCGTCCGGTGGCGCGCGGAGGCGACCCGGCACGCCGGGGACGTCGGCGCCTCGGTGGCCGCGCTCGCCACCTCTCCCCTGCCCGCGAGCCCCTCCGTCAACGTGGGCGGCCGCTTCCAGTGGATGGAGGAGCAGTTCGGCCTCACCACCCAGGAGCAGCTCACCTGCGGCTGCCACGTCCACGTCTCGGTGGAGTCGGACGAGGAGGGCGTGGCCGTCGTGGACAGGATCCGGCCGTGGCTCGCGGTCCTCGTCGCGCTCAGCTCCAACTCGCCGTTCTGGCAGGGCAAGGACAGTCGCTACGCCAGCTACCGCAGCCGGGTGTGGGGACGCTGGCCGATGGCGGGCCCCACGGAGCTCTTCGGATCGGCCGAGCGGTACCGACAGCAGGTCAGCGACATGGTGACCAGCGGGGTGCTGCGCGACCGGGGCATGGTCTACTTCGACGCCCGGCTCTCCCACCGCTACCCCACCGTCGAGATCCGGGTGGCGGACGTCTGCCTCGACGCGGGCACCACCGTCCTGGTCGCCGCGCTCGCCCGGGCCCTCGTCGAGACGGCCGCGCGCGAGTGGCGCGCGGGCACGCCGCCGCTGGGACACGGCGTCAGCCTGCTGCGGCTCGCCGCGTGGCGGGCCGCGCGCTCCGGCCTTGACGACGCGCTCCTGCATCCGCTGTCGATGCGGCCGGTCCCCGCCGCCGAGGTGGTGCGCGCCCTGCTCGACCACGTGAGCGACGCCCTCGCCGACAGCGGTGACCTCGCCCTGGCCCGCGAGCGCACGAAACGGCTCCTCGACCACGGCACCGGGGCCCGCGTCCAGCGGGACCTCTTCGAGCGGACGGGCAGCCTGAGCTCCGTGATCACCGAGTGCGTACGCCGCACCCAGGCAGCACCCGCCTGAACCGCCTGAACCCGCCTGACCTGGTGCTCCCCCGCCCGGCGACGCCGATCCGTCGCTCGCGCGCGCCCCATGATCCGCTCCACGCTCACCCGCACGTCAATCCGCCGTAACCCGCACCGCTTTGGATGACCGCGCCGGTGCATCCAGCCGGTACCGTCCCCACCCCCACAGGGAGAACCTCCGTGCCCCACTCCACCCCGCGTACCTGCCTGGGCGGCGCCATCGCCGTGGCGCTCGCCGCGACGGCGACACTGGCCGCGACGGCCCCGAGCGCATCGGCCGCCGAGACGCCCCGCCTGAAGGTGCTCACGTACAACGCCTTCCTCTTCAGCAAGACGCTGTACCCGAACTGGGGGCAGGACCACCGCGCCAAGGAGATACCGGCCGCCGGCTTCTTCCGGGGCAACGACGTCGTCGTGCTTCAGGAGGCCTTCGACAACTCCGCGTCCGACGCCCTCCAGAAGAACGCCTCGGCCCTCTACCCGCACCAGACGCCGGTGATGGGCCGGAGCAAGTCCGGGTGGGACGCCACCGGTGGCGCGTACTCCGCGCTGACCCCGGAGGACGGCGGCGTGACGGTCCTGAGCAAGTGGCCGATCGTGCGCAAGGAGCAGTACGTCTACAAGGACGCCTGCGGCGCGGACTACCACTCCAACAAGGGCTTCGTCTACGCCGTCCTGGACGTGAACGGCACGAAGACGCACGTCGTGGGCACCCACGCCCAGTCCACGGACCCCGGCTGCGGGGCAGGTGAGGCGGCCGCGACGCGCGCCAAGCAGTTCAAGGAGCTGGACGCGTTCCTGGACGCCAAGCGCATCCCGGCGAACGAGCAGGTCCTGGTCGCGGGCGACTTCAACGTGGACTCGCACAGCCCGGAGTACGCCTCGATGCTGGCCGACGCGGGGCTCGCGCCCGCGGACGAGCGGACCGGGCACCCGTACTCCTTCGACACGCGGGACAATTCGATCTCCTCGGAGCGCTACCCGAACGACCCCCGCGAGGACCTCGACTACGTCCTGCACCGCCAGGGTCACGCGCGTCCTTCGGGGTGGAAGAACGACGTGGTCAAGGAGCAGAGCGCGCCCTGGACCGTGTCGAGCTGGGGCAAGCAGTACACGTACACCAACCTCTCCGACCACTATCCGGTGGTGGGCAGCTAGCGGATACGCCCCTCGGGGTCACCCGGTGCCCGCCCACGCGTCGGGCCCGGTGCCCTTGGCGTCGGAGGCGAGGGTGGCGGCGTTCAGCGCCGAACATGTGGGCGCCGTCCAGCATCGAGTACTCGGTGTGGTTGTGCAGATGGACGAAGGAGCCGGGCACGGGTGCGTCACCTCCGGGGTGAGGGGCGGGGCGCGGTCGGCCCGGCGCGTGCGTGGAGCGCTGCCGACCGGCCGGTCCGGGCAACCATTCGTTGACCGGCGCCATCAAAGAGAGCGGCGGCGCGCCCTGCGCGTGGACGTGGTCGGCCGCCGCGTCGCCACCGCGGGCCTGGTGCGCGACTTCCACCGCGCGCACCCGGACGTGGAGCTCGACGTCGTCACGCTCTACGGCGCCGACGCGGCCGTGGAGGCCCTCGCGTCCGGCACCATCGACGCGACGTTCCGGGCCGTGACCATGCCGGGCCGCCGGCTGCCGGACGGCATCAGCGCCGTGCCCGTCCTCGACGAGCCGCTGCGCCTGTTCACCGGGCCCGCCCACCCGTTCGCGTGCGTCTGGAAGCCGGCGTGGGCCCGCTGAGGCGCCGGGCTGCGCGGCGCTGCCTACGATCGGCGCATGGCCCTGTTCCACATCGTGCGCACCACCCCGCTGAGCCCGGACGAGGCGTGGCGGCGCCTGACGGACTGGGAGCGGCACGGGCAGGTGATGCCCCTGACCAGGGTCACGGTCTCCGGGGCGGCAGGCGGCGCGGGTGCCCTGCTGACGGCGCGGTCCGGCGTGGGGCCGCTGGCGTTCGACGACCTGATGGAGGTCGTGGTCTGGCAGCCGCCGCAGGGGCGGCGCGGGGCCTGCCGCCTGGTCAAGCGCGGCTCGTTCGTCACCGGGTGGGCCGAGATAGAGGTGGGCCCCGACGGGGTCGGCGGGGGTTCGCGGGTGGTCTGGCGCGAGGAGCTGCGGGTGCGGTGGCTACCGAAGGTACTGGATCCCGTGGTGGCGCGGTCGGCGTCGTGGCTGTTCGGGCGGGCGGTCGACGCGCTCCTCGCCGGGCGTTGACCGGGGGCCGGGGTCGGGGAAGGGGCCGGGGGTCGGGGTCGGGGGCCGGGTCAGTCGGCGGGCTTCTCCCACACTGAGACGTGCCGGGTGCTCTCGCTGGTGAAGGGCTTGCGGTGCCAGTCCTCCCAGCGGTCGCGCAGCCGCAGCCCGGCGAGCCGCGCCATCAGGTCGAGCTCGGCGGGCCACACGTACCGGAACGGGATGGCGCGGTGCTCGGCGCGGCCGTCGACGACCGTGACGTAGTGCGAGCTCATCGCCTGCGTGGCGACGTCGTAGGTGTCGAACGCCCACTGGGTGGAGCTGATGTGGAACGGTACGGCGGTCTGGCCGGGCGGCAGGAGGCGCAGGTCGGGCACTCCGACCTCGATGACGAAGCGGCCGCCGGGGCGCAGATGGGCCGCGGCGTTGTGGAAGCAGGCCACCTGGGCGTCCTGCGTGGTGAGGTTGTTGATCGTGTTGAAGACGAGGTAGACCACGGAGGCCGGGCGCGCGTCCGGCGCGGGGGTCGTGGCGAAGTCGCCGATGGTCACGCCGACGGCGTCGCCGCCCGGCTTGTCCCGCAGCCGGGACGCCATGGCCCGGGAGAGCTCGATGCCGTGCACCGGGACGCCGCGCCGCGACAGCGGCAGGGCGATGCGGCCCGTGCCGATGCCGAACTCCAGTGCCCGCCCGTCGCCCGCCAGGTCGGCGAGGACGTCGACGACCGGATCGACCGCCTCGGGGCGGAACATATCCGCCGACGACTCGTCGTAGGTGGCGGCGACGTCTTCCGCGAAGTGTCCGTCCTCATGAGGCATGCCGGGACGGTAGCGCCCGGGGCTCCGGTGACGCACGGGGTTTTCCGCCGCACGGGATGCGGATCGGTCGGTGCGCGGTGAACCTGGAGACAGGGGCGACAGCGCAAGGAGACATCCCATGTCTGTGATGGACAAGCTCAAGCAGATGCTGAAGGGCCACGAGGACAAGGCGGGCCAGGGCATCGACAAGGCCGGAGACTTCGTCGACGAGAAGACGCAGGGCAAGTACAGCAGCCAGGTCGACACCGCCCAGGACAAGCTGAAGCAGCAGCTGGGCGCGGACCGGGAGCAGGGCGGCGACGAGGGCGGCCTGCCCAAGGCCTGAGCGGGTCCCCCGTGGTCCGGGCCGTGGCCCGGCCCGGACCACGGGTCGGTGGGTGCGGCGCCCCGCACGGGCGCCGCGTCAGTCGCGGCGCGTGGGCGCGGTCCTGGCGAGCCTGGGGCCCAGCCAGCGCTTGAACCGGCGCAGCGCCTCGACCTGCCCGACGGCCTTGTCGAGGCCGTAGTAGAGCTGCGGCGGAACGTACGGCAGCAGCGGTGAGTGGCGCTGGCCGAGCAGGGCGAACATGCGGTGCGGCGGCAGGTTGATGTACCGCGGCAGGTTCTCGTACCACTGGGCGCTGTGGCGGGCCGCGCTCTGGACGGGCAGGAGCGCGGCCGCGCGCTCCCGTTGGTAGGCGGCGAGCGCCTCCGGGAGCGCGGGGTGGCCGCGCAGGGCCGCGGCGAGCGCGATGGCGTCCTCCAGGGCGAGGGTGGTGCCCGCGCCGATGGAGTAGTGCGTGGTGTGGGCGGCGTCGCCGAGGAGGACGACGTTGTCGCGGTACCAGCGCTGGTTGGTGAGGGTCTGGAAGGTGAGCCACTGGGCCCGGCCGTCGCTGGAGTGGCGGCCGATCAGCGGGTGCCCGTCCAGGAGGTGTGCGAAGAGTTTGCCGAGGAGGGTCAGGCCTTCGGCCTCGTCGGCGCGGTCCAGGCCGAGCCCGGCCCAGGTCTCCGGGGCGCACTCGACGACGCAGGTGCTGCCCTGCGGGCCGTAGCCGTAGGCGTAGCACCAGATCCAGCCGTGGTCGCTCTCCACGAAGGCGAAGGTGAAGGCGTCGAAGACCTTGGTGGTGCCGAGCCAGATGTAGCGGTTGCGCCCGGCGGTGACGTGCGCGCCGTGGTGCTCCGCGTTCCGGCCGCGCAGCGCGCTGTGGAGGCCGTCGGCGGCGACGACCAGGTCGGCGTCGCCCGGCAGTTCAGCGCCCGTCATCTCGTGGCCGAAGTCGAGGCGTACGCCGAGGGACCGGGCCCGTGCGGCGAGGAGTTCCAGGAGCCGGTGGCGGCCGATGCCGAAGCCCTCGTCGCCGCGGTGGCGCGTGCTGCGGTCCCCCACGTGCGCGACGCCGTCGCGCCAGCGGACGGAGGCCTCCTCGACGGCGCGCGCGGACTCGGGGTCGTGCTCGTGGAGTTTGTCGAGGAGCCCGCGCCAGTACGTGACGCCCCAGCCGTAGGTGGAGCCCTCCGCGTTGCGCTCGTGGACGGTGATCTCGGCGGACGGGTCCTGCCGTTTCAGCAGGATGGAGAGATAGAGACCGGCGGGCCCGCCTCCGACGCAGGTGACCTTCACGCACACCTCTGCAAGTTGCTCACGATGACCATGCGACGACAGAGAGTAGCAGCAGGGGTGGCGGATTCCCGACGCGCTGCGACAGGGCCCCGGCCGCACCGCACGGCTGGGGCCCCTCGCGACGACCGGCCTCCGCCAGCTGGAGGCCGATCTACAGCTTGAAGTCGATCCGGCCCAGGAGACCGACGGTCAGGTCGAAGTAGTCGGCGTGCACCAGGCGCCGGGCTGCCGGTACCGGGGTGCCGTTGACGGTGACGGTGTCGGTCGCCGTGTCCTTGTCGGTGCGGTAGAGCTCGTGCTCCTGGACGAGCAGCCGGTACAGGGTGAGGGCTTGGCCGGTGGGGGCCGCGATGCCGCCGGACCAGGCGAAGCCCGTGCCGTCGGCACGACAGGTCAGGTCCACGGGGGTGCCCAGGTCCTTCCAGTCCATGTCGTCCTCCCCCAGGCTCGCCCGGGTCTGGAGGGTGAGGGTGACCCGGCGGCAGGCGGCCGCGGCGGTGGTGCCCGTGCCGCTGATCTCACCGAGTTCGTTGTACGTGGCCGGGCCGGTGAGGGCGGCCGTGAGCTGGTTGCCCTCGCGCCGCCCGGTGAGCGTGCGCGGCGGCAGGAGCTGCGTGAACTCCGCCCGCTCCACCTTCGACAGGTGCAGCGGGTCGACCGCGTACGGCTGGTAGCGGGCGAGGGCGAGGCGCAGGTAGGGGAAGTAGGCGGTGGCCCCGCCGCTGCCGAAGTCCACGTCGATGTCGACGTACCAGAGCTTGCGCCCCTTGTCGTACGACGGGGTGAAGGCCGCCGCGTCGACCAGCACGGGTGCCGTGTCGGGTGAGCCGGGCAGGCGCAGACCGGTCGGGCGCTGCTCCGCGTTCGGGAAGTGCGTGGCCTGCGGGCGCGGCAGGACCGTGGTGTCGGACCAGACCGGGTCGACGCCCCAGCGGGTGGCGAGGGTGTCGGGCAGGTCGGTGCCGGTGTCGAGCACCACGGCGAGCATCTCGTCGTCGCCCGAGGAGTACCACGGGCGGTTCAGATAGACGCGCAGGCCCGCGGGGCGGCGGCGCTGGGTGACGGCGGCCCGCTGCTGGTCGACGCTGCGGTCGTGGCGCAGGGTCGGCACGGCGTAGGCGACGGCGGGCGGTTCGGGCCTGCGGGAGCTGGGCACCGGCAGGGGGGCCGCGGTCGGGCCGAGGCGGGTGACGTTGGCGCGGTCGTCGGTGATGGTGGGGTGGAAGTACTCGCGGAAGCGGGTGACGGCGGTCGGCGTGTACAGCACGTTGCGGTGCCGGGTGTCGCCGAACTCGTGGGTGCGGGTGACCCGTTCCTCGTCGTCGGTGTAGCGGAGGGTGATGTCCTCCAGCTGTTTGTGCCCGGCGATGCGGGTGGGCTCGTCCTGGGTGACGTCGTCGAGCCACTCGCTCCAGCGGGCGTCCACCTCGACGTGGCCGGTGCTCTCGGCGTGGCTGGTGACCTGGAGGGAGATGGCGGCGGCGGTCTGCTCGGCCGTGCGGGACGCGGCGAGTTCGGCGAGGCTCGGCGGCTCGACGGGCTTCTCCACCGCGTGCACCAGCGTGACCTCGGTCCACGGCGTGAGCATCCAGTTCTCGCCGTCGGCGGTGGCCCGGGTGAGGAACGCCCGGTCCTGGTCGCGCAGGTCCTGCCAGAAGGCGGACTCGGTGAGCAGCCCCCACTGGCGCAGCAGGGGAAGCTTCCGCGGGTCCAGATAGCAGCTCAGGCGGACCGTGGCGATCTCGCCCTTGGGCAGGAACACCTCCAGGACGCGCTCGGTGAGGCCGCTCCAGTGGGGTTCGCCGCTGCCTTCCTTGATCCGGATCCTGAAGGGTTCGGCCTGCGGCCAGGGGCCGGGGAAGGGGATCTTGCGGTTCTCCAGGTCGCCGGGCAGCCCGCGCAGCATCACGCCCTCGGCCAGGACGTCCGGGAGGTACGGCAGGAGCAGCTGGTGGGTGTTGTGCACGATGAACTCGCCCCGCTTGAGACCGGCGCCGCGGCGTGCCAGCGGCAGCGGGGTGACCGGCAGCGGGTCGTGCACGTCGTGCTTGGCGACGTGGATGGAGCCTTCGAGCAGCAGGTTGCGCGGGAGGTGCGGCCAGTGCGGGCCGCGTACGACGGTGTCCAGGAAGGAGCCCGACTCGCGGGAGGCGGCGGCGAAGTACTCCTCGCGCACCCGGTCGGGCTTGCCCGCGCCGAAGGCGGCGTCGAACACGCCGTGTTCCTCGGCCATTTGCAGGGCCGTCTTCGGCGGTGCCACGTGCCGTTCCGCGGTCGGCTTGTACTGGCGGTCGAGGCCGTCGACGTCGGAGCGCGCCTTGTGGTCGGGGACGTCGGAGCGCCACAGGACGTACTCGTCGGGCGAGATGTGGCGGCCGTCGTCGGTGACGGTGCTGCGGATGACCAGGCGCTCGGTGGACTCGCCTTCGTTGAACGGCAGCAGAGGCACCACCACGGGCTGCGGGACGGGCTCCCAGCGGCCGTAGGTGATCGCCTCGGACTGGACGGCGGCGGGGGTGCTCGCGGTGTGCTCCAGGCCGTTCCCCGCGAGGTCGGCGACGCGGGCGCGCATGCGGTACGTGCGGCCGAAGCGCAGCGCGGGCAGCGAGCCGGGCTCCGCCGTGAACCGTGTCTCCAGGGGCACGTCCGGCGACACGGGCGGGGCGGGTGCCTCCGGCTCCTCGTTGAGGCCGATGGTGCGGCCGGGGCGGGGCGCGGCCAGGCTCCAGCCGTGCCAGCCGAGGACGGCCTGGTGGCCGTAGAGCACCTTGGAGGTGGCGGAGGTGGCCGTCACGGCGCTGGCGCGCACCAGGCCCTCGTCCGGGCGGACCTGGAGGGTGACGGGCTGCTGGCCGGGCCAGCGGATCGTGTAGCGGCCGCGACGGCGCAGCAGCGACTGCCACTGGCGGACGGCGCCGGTGGCGGGGTCGACGGTGCCGATGTCCACGCGGTAGCCGCGGACCAGGTTCTCCGCGGTCAGTTCGGCCACTTCGCCGTTGGTGCGGCGGTTGAGGTCGGAGCCGATCTGCCCGGCGAGGTAGTGGTCGCGGACGGTGTGCATCAGGGTGATGCCGCCGCCGCGGGCGGCCGGGGTGGCGGTGCCCGCGACCTGGTGGGCGACGGAGCCGGGGCTCGACGGCACGTCACGGTCGTACAGGACCGCGATGGTGCGGGCGTAGTCGAGGTGTTTGAGCGCCGCCCCGTCCACGTCCAGTTCGGTGAGGTGCCAGGTGTCGGGGACGCCGAGGTTCAGCATCCCGCCGGTGATCAGGCCGTCGGTGGCGGCGGCCGCCTCGAAGACGCTGCCCCGGACGAGCCGGAGGGCCGTCCAGGGGCGGAGCGGCCCGGCGTTGAGGTCGTCGGCGTGGGGCACGTCGCCCGCGAAGCGCACCCGGACGCGGGCTCCGTCGGGGATGCTCGCGGGCAGCGTGAACCGGCGGTCGACGACGAGGCCGAACCTGCGCTGGAGCTCCGGATAGTCGCCGAGCAGACCGCACGCCTCGTGGAAGTCGACGCGGTGCTCTTCCTCCTCCTCGGCGGCCAGGGCCTCGGCGGACGGCCTGGGCCGGTCGTAGAACAGGGCGGTCTCGGCCAGGGGCAGCACGTGCTTGTTCACCGCCCTGGTGTAGAACTCGGTCGTACGGTCCATGACCCGCGGGGTGAGGTCGTCCGCGGCGGCGCGCGGGACGTCGCTGTGCTGGTTGAACGCCCGCTTCACCACCTCGTAGCCCTCGGCCAGGTTCCGGCCCATGTCCAGGACCTCGCGGGTGATGATGTCGGGCATCAGGTACAGGGCGGGCACCTCCCAGCCGCGGTGGTCCGTCGGCGGCTCCTCGCACAGGAGGCTCTCCTGGCGGGCCCATTCGCCGCCGAGGCGGCTGCGCGTCGTGGTCACGGCGACGGCCTGGTACACGTCGGTGATCTCGTCGTGCACCATCTTGCCGGGGAAGGAGCGCAGCGTGTCCGCCGCCTCGGCGGCCAGCGCGGCCGCCCGCTCCGGTGGGGACACCAGGGTGGTGTCCTTGAACAGGGCCTTCCACGTGTCGAGGTCGGCCGGGGGGTGGTGGCCCGTCGGCTCGTGCTGCGTGACGTAGGTGTGTTCGGGGGTGTCGAACTCGAACCACAGCCCGGCCAGCAGGGTGGTGAGCCGCTCCGGCCAGCGGATGAACGCCTCGGACTGGCCGAGGCGGGTGATGCCGGTCAGGTTCGGGGTGACGAGGACGGACACGCGTACGGTGTCACCCTCGATGACGCCGTCGGGGAGGACGGTCCATCGGATGCTGTCCACCATGGTCAGTTCACCTCCGCGAAGGCCGTGCAGTAGTCGAGGACGGGGTCGACGCGGGCACCGGTGACCGGGTCGGTGTACGGCGCCATGAGGTCGGCGAACGAGGGCGGCGTGAGCTCCGGTGCGGGGGCGGCGCCCGCGAGGTCGGCGCGGCGGCCGCTGCCGGCGAACTTCTTCTCGCAGCGGATCGTCACGGACTTCTCGAAGAAGCCGATCTCGATGCTGATGGTGAGGCGGGCGCGGCCGACGGCGTAGCCGTCCTCGTAGCCGAGTTCCAGGTAGAGCTCGATGGAGGCGGAGACGATGCCGAGGACGTCGACCTCGCCGCGGGCGCGGAGGTAGCCGACGAGTTTGACGCTCGGGCGGCTCACCTTGTGGTCCGGCCTGCTCGGGTCGGGCGTGATGTGGCGCACCTCGAGCCGGAAGTAGACGCCCGCCATGACGGAGAGGCTGCCGCTGGCCACGCCGAAGTTCATGGACACCGCGGCGCCGAATTCCAGGGCGGCGTCCAGGACGGCGATTTCCTTGGGGTTCAGGACGATGCCGAGGTAGCCGCCACCGCCGAGCATCGACACGGTGAGGCGGAACGGCGCCTCGCGGCGGCAGAAGGAGAAGCCCGCCTGGAGCGGGGTGTTGCCGATGAACGGCACGGAGAGCATGGCGTTCAGGGAGAGGTTCTCCAGGCTGAACACGCCCACGGCCGCGTTGGGCAGCTGCATCGAGTAGTTGGCGTGGATGCCGGAGCTGTCGACGGTGAGGGCGGGCGGGTCGCTGAAGCCGTCGAGCGGGATGAGGTTGCGCAGGGTCTGGATGAACTCCAGGTGCCCGATGAACTCGAGGTCGCGGAACTTCACCTCGACGTCCGGCTTCTCGCCCGCGCGCATGGAGAAGCGGATCCGCTCGAAGTCCAGGGCGATCGCTTCGAAGCCGGGCACCATGCGCAGCTTGAAGTTGTCGAGCGTGCAGGTGACGTCGGCGGCCTGGGGCACGTCGGGGCGCAGTGAGCCGCGCAGGTCCGCGACGAGGGTCAGCTTGCCGGTGGGCCAGAAGACGGCGTCCTTCTCCTGCGTCGGGGGGTCCTCCTTGTCCGGTGCCCACGCCTTGATGTCCGGCTGCCACTGGAGGCGGGAGTTGACGACGTCCGGCAGTCTTGCGCCGAGCGCGGCCGTCATGATGGCGTCGCGCAGCGCGAGGACCTCGCCCGCTCCGTTCTCGTACGTGGCGGTCGCCTCGGCGATGCGGGTGAGCAGCTGCCGCACTCCGGTCTCGACCCCGGCGGGCAGGTTGACGCGCAGGTCCCGCAGGGCGTCTGCGAAGGCGCGGAAGGCGTTGTCGACGTCCTCGATGCGCGTGGGGTTGGGGAGGTGCTGGAGATTGCTGGAGATGTAGGCGAGGAGCACGTCGACGAAGCGTGTCGCGGTGTCGACGACACGGACGACGCGGTCGGCGGTCTCCGGGAACTGCTCCTGGACGCTTGCCAGGGTGTCGCGCAGACCGCGCAGGTCACTGAGGAATCCGGTGACGGCGTTGACGGTCGCCGTGAGGAAGTTCGGCGCCTTGAGCTTGTCGAGGCCGACCTCCTTGAGGATCTCCCACAGCGGGAACATCCCGAACAGCTTGGCGTCGGCGATCTGCTTGAAGTAGTCGAGCGGGTTGAAGCGGCCCTGGAGGAGGTTGACCCACTTGTCGGCCGGGTCGGCGTCGGGCCCGAGGGAGGTGGCGGGGGCGGCGGCGACCGGGCCGGTGAGCCGGGACAGACCCGCCACGGAGAAGTTCGGCTGGGCGAGCGCCCCGGCGCTCTGCCCGCCCCCGCTGAAGGTGAGGTCGAACGGCTCGACGAGTTCGATGAACAGCTGGCCCTTGTTGGCGTCGGTGAAGGCGTCGCGCACGTACGGCTCGGGGTGGAACACCGACTTCGGCTGATCGCCCCCGGAGCCGGTGCCGAAGCGGCTGAGGGCGGGCACGACGGCCCTCGCCCAGCGCACGGTGGGCAGGAACAGGGGCTCACCGGCGGGGGTCGGCTCCGGGGCGTTCGCGACGCCCCAGACCAGCTGGCCGGTGGAGAGCGTCGTGTCGTCGGGCTTGTGGCTCGGCGCGTAGGCGATCGCCTGGCCGCGTACGTCGGCGACGACGCGCTTGAGCTCGTCGCGGCCCAGGTCGGGCGGCGCGGGGCTCGGCGCGGTCAGGGGCGGTGTGTAGAAGGTGACGAGCGTCTGCACGTCGGCCCGGCTCTCGTACAGGTTCTTGCCGACGAAGGCCATGGGCGTGCGGAACTCGACGAGGCGGCCGTCCAGGTCGGTCATGCTCACCTGGAACTGGAAGGGCGCCTCCTCGTCGGTCTCCGGGAAGAAGGCGAGCTTCCTGTTGGGTTCCCGGGGGTCGGTGGTCAACTCCGGGATCGGCCGGGGCGCGTGCAGGTCGGGGGTGACGAGGGTGAGCAGGCGGACGCTGGTGAACGGGAAGAGGCGGCGCAGCCGCTTCAGTTCCTCGGTGTCCTCCGGTGCGCCGTAGCGGCGGACGGGCTCGCGCACCATGATGAAGAACCGCTGGTTGAGGTAGGCCGCGCGGTCGGGCCGCGCGTGGTCGAACTTGCGCTCGGTGACCTTGACGAGGTCCGCCAGGTGGCCGAAGGGGAAGAGCCGCCCCCGGTACATGACGCGTACGTAGTGGTCGCGGCCGAGCGATGCGCGGTGGCGCCACTGGGTGACCTCGAAGCCGTCGGGCGGCTGGTCCCAGCGCCCCAGCGAGTCGAGCCAGCCTCCCATGCTGGACAGCATGAGGTTGTCGCCGGTCAGTGGCGTCGGCCGGAAGCCGCCCGGCAGCTGGGTGTTGGAGCTCAGGTGCACCACGGATGACCGGTCCTCGGGGGTCATGGCCATGATGAAGTCGTTGCCGACGGGGTCAAGGGGGCGGGGGACGGCCGGGTCGAAGCCCGGGTCCCGGGTCCAGACGGCGCGGGCACCGGTGGCGGGCAGCCGGGTGTGCCACAGCTCGACGCGGCCCGCTGGGTCGGCGAGTTCGGTGCGGTGCGACCAGGTGGCGCCCTGCGGCGGCGACAGCAGGAGCCGATAGGGCAGTTCGATGCCGGTCTTCGGGTCGTCCGGGTTCGCGAGCGGGTTCTCCGGCCGGGCACCGGCGGCGAGGTCTGCGGCCGGTGCGGCGAGCAGCCCCGCGTCGACGGGTGCGTCGGCGCCGTGCCGCGCCGCGAGCTCCGCCACCGTGCGGGCCAGGCGCAGGGCGTGGAAGACGTTGTCGGGCGTGCCGGTCACGGCGTGCCGCAGCCCGGCCGCGGCGGCCGGTTCGCGGGCGGCGTCCACGACGCGCAGGGGAAGCTCCCGCATCGCGGTGAGCAGGCCGGTGTCGGTGTAGGTGACGGCCGCCTGGGCGCCCACGCCGAACACCAGGACGCTGCGGCCGCCGATGCGGGAGGCCACGGGCGGCGGCTTGTGCGGCTCGCTCCCCGCGAGGGCGGTGTCCTGGGCGCCTTCGGGGATGCCGGGGGTGATCTCGAAGAACGCCCGTTCGACGACGGCCTGGGGGCCGAACGTGACGACGAGGTAGCCGGGCTTGTCCGGCTCCTTGCGGACCAGTCGGCGGGGGCCGAGGACGGGCTTCTCCAGGCGCAGGCCCAGGAAGCGGAAGTGCAGGTCGAGGAGGTCGGTGGCGCGCAGCAGGCGGTAGGGCTGTGGAGGCGGTGGCACGGACATGGGTTCCCCCGTTGCCGGGTCCGAGGACCCCGTAGGGCGGCATGGTGTGTCGCGGGAGTGGTGGAGGGAGGTGCGTCAGGACGTCGGCGTCGCGGCCGTGCGGCCTGGCGTGTGGTGGGAGGGGGCGGTGTGGCCACGCCGTCGGTGGGGTGAGGCGTGGCAGAGCCGCCGCGGAAGCGAAGTGAGATGCGCCCTGGGATGTGTGGTCCACGGTTCTATCGCACGCCGGACGCTGTCGTCGCTGTCAGTTTCGGCCTTCATGCCAGCTCCTGCCCGCACGCCGCTTCCGTCTCAGGATCCCCGCGGGGCGGGAGCGTGCGGGGAGCGATACGCGCAGCTCACCCCATTGGATGAGCCGGAGGCGGCAGGCGGCGCGGCGCCGGGTCCGCGCGCGGGCGCGACGCGGTGCGCCCGGCGAAATCCGTTCGCCGCGGCGCGCACGCGCGCCCTAGGCTCGGCGGCATGAGCAAGCCTCTCGTGGCCCTTCTCAGCGGGGCCGGCATCTCCACGGACTCCGGGATCCCGGACTACCGCGGGCCGAACGGCCTGTGGCGGCGCGACCCCGAGGCCGAGAAGCTCGTGACGTACGAGTACTACATGGGTGATCCGGAGATCCGGCGCAGGTCGTGGCAGCTGCGGCGGGAGAACCGCACGCTGGGGGCCCGTCCGAACGCGGCGCACCACGCGGTGGTGGACCTGGAGCGCTCCGGCGTCCCGGTGCGGGTGATCACGCAGAACGTGGACGGGCTGCACCAGCTGGCCGGGATGCCGGACCGCAAGGTGCTCGAACTGCACGGCTCGGCGCGCTCGGTGGTGTGTACCGGGTGCGGTGCGCGCGGGCCGATGGAGGAGGCGCTCGCCCGGGTCGAGGCGGGCGAGCCGGATCCGGCGTGCACAGCATGCGGGGGCGTCCTCAAGTCGGCGACGGTGATGTTCGGCGAGCGGCTCGATCCGGCGGTGCTCGGTGACGCCGTGGCGATCACCAAGGCCTGTGAGGTGTTCATCGCGGTGGGCACGAGCCTTCAGGTGCAGCCCGCGGCGGGGCTCGCGGGTCTCGCCGCCGACTTCGGGGCGCGTCTGGTCATCGTGAACGCCGAGCCGACTCCGTACGACGACCGGGCCGCGGAGGTGGTGCGCGAGCCGATCGGCACCGCGCTGCCGGAGCTGCTGCGGGAGCTTGCCGCCTAGACCGCTCCCGCCGCACGGGGAGGGCGGACGGCGGGGCCAAGGAGGGGCGGCCCCGCCGCCCTGGGGGGGTGGCTCTCAGCCGAACATCACGCTGCGCGCGAGGGGTTCGGTGAAGGTGCGGCCGTCCCCGGGAACCACGGTGTCCGCGAGTTCCTCGCAGCCCTGGTCGTAGTACACCCTGGCGACGGTGTCCGTGCGGTTCCGCACGCTGGTCGCGCCTTGGAGCAGGAGGTAGCACTCGCCGTTGTCCGGGTCGTTGATCTCCAGGTCGCCGGACTGGGACGAGTGGTAGAAGAAGGTCCCGGTGGCCGCGTGGGCGCTGCTGGTGGGCAGGGCGGTGAAGACGGCGAGGGCGGCTGCGGCGGCCAGGGCCGCGCGGCCGACGCGCGCCGACGTCATGCGTGTGGTGGTCATGGGTGCCACGGTTCCGCACGGGGGTGGAGTCACCCAGGGGACACGCTCCCAGAGAGCCGGGAAGTCGGAGCGGGCAGCTGGGTCCCACGCCCCCCGCGTGCGCTCCGGGCGCCTCTCGTCCGCAGCTTGCGGACCGCGCGCCGAACGGCTCCCTCGTCCGGGTGAGTGCCGACAGGACCGGCATATGTGGACATGCACATGGGAAGCGAAGGTCCGTTGTGCTCACCACTGTGAAAGGACCGCGCGCATGCGCTTCCGCACCGCCCTGGCCGCCGCCGCGGGCGCTCTCGCCCTGATCGTCACCCTGCCCGCTTCGGCCACCGCGGCCGACGGCCAGTTCCAGTACACCTACAGCGGGCTCGACGGCAGGCCGCAGGTCACCGTCATCCAGGACCCGCAGAGCTGGGAGTGCGTCGCGCTGCCGGAGGTGTTGGACCCGGATTCCAGCTCCCCGGCCCACTCGCCGCGCAACCGGACCGACGCGTACGCCGAGGTCTTCACGGAGCCGGACTGCACGGGTGACTCGTTCACCTTGCGCCCGCGCACCGGATACGGCTCCGAGCGCCTCAAGCTCCGTTCCGTGATGTTCTTCTGACGGCTATTCAGTGACGTGTGCCGCCCGAACCCGGTGTGACCCGCACCTCCACCGCCGCGTCGCGGGCGGCCCGCACCTTCACGTGGCCCACCCGTCCCGCGGCCACGCCGTCGGCGCTGGCATGCGCCCCGCGCCCCGTGACCTCGACGCGCCACCCGGTGGGGCTCGGCGGCAGCGAGAGCTCGGTGGTGCCGGGGCGGCGCGTGGCCCGGTAGGCGAGGCGGTAGGTGCCGGTGCCCGGGTCGTGGACGTCCTCGCGCACGGTTCCGGCGACCGCGGGGGCGTAGGGCGTCGCGGTGCGTTCCTTGTTCGTGCGGAAGCGACCGTCGGGGTCGAGCGCGCAGTAGCCGCCGCCGTAGCACCACACGTAGCCCGCCCAGCCGGAGGAGTAGCGGTTCAGCGAGGCGAGGGCGTCGTCGTAGAAGCGGCGCATGTTCGGCAGGGCGTTGTTCAGCGGGCCCCACTCCCCCACGACGACCGGCAGGCCGTGCTCGCGGGGGTAGGCGGTGACGGCCCGTTCGTACGCCTCGATCCAGCCTGCCGAGGGGTCGTAGTCGGCGCCCGCCTCCATCGCGGTGTTGTAGAAGTGCGGCGCGTACACGACCCGCTCGTCGTCGATGCGGCCGAGACCCGTGGGGACGCCTTCACCGACGATCGGGGTCGGCTCGACGAACAGCCAGGTGGAGCGGTCCCTGGTGCGGATCGCGTCCGCGAGCCGGTTGTACAGGGGGGTGAGCTGGGTCGCCTCGATGCGGCGGGCCGCGGTCGCCAGGTCCTCGCCGGGGCGCGGTTCCCCCATCGGCTCGTTGATGAGGTCGTAGCCGAGCAGCGCCGGGTGGTCGCCGAAGTGGTCGGCGAGCAGGCGCCACATGCGGGCCTGGGCGGTGCGCAGGTCCGCGTCCTCGTAGAGGTGCGTGAAGGCGCGCTGGACGGCGGGCTCGAAGTACTCGGCGAACCAGTCGTCGGGGTGCGGGGTGAACGGAAGGCCGTCGGTCCGCGTCGCCCAGCGGGGGATCCCGCGGTGGCCGAAGGCGGGCCCGAACACGTCCTGGTGGGCGTCGAGCACGACGTGGACGCGGTGCTGGTGCGCCCAGCCGAGGATCCGCTGGATCTTGCGCAGATAGCCGTGGCTGTAGTGGCCGCGGCGCGGCTCCAGGTCGTCCCAGAGGACGAGGAGGCGGGCGACGTTGAAGCCGCGGGCGCGCAGGTCCCTGAAGTGGCGTTCCGTGATCGCGCTGAGCGCCTCGGCGCCGTGGTGGGTCTTGTCCTCGACGTTCCAGCCGCGCAGCGTGAGGGTGCGGCCCGCGCGGTCGGTGAGGCGGGGGATGCCGGTGGCGTTCGCCGGTGGCGGGGCGCCGGGAGCTGCCGCGCCGCGCGGGCCGTCGTCGGCCCGCGCGGCCGCGGGACGGGCCTGGACGGCGGGGGTCAGCACCCCGCCCAGGAGGGCGACGGCGAGGAGCGCGGCCAGGACGGGGCGGCGCGCGCGGCGCGGGGTCATGGCGGACCTCCGGTGGTTGACGGGAACACCCTCGGTGTCGAAGTGTCCGCGCCATCCAACCCGCTGACTGACGGTCCATCAAGACATCTGCGTGAGGCTCTGGTTGGCGCTCCCTCCGGTCAGCGCGCGGCCAGGACGCGCACGGCCCGGTCGAAGGCCGAGTCGCGGTTCTTGGCGAACTCCTCCTCGGTGAAGACGGGTTCGCGCAGGTGCGGCGGGATGCCGGTGCCGTCGAAGGTGCGGCCCGTGCGGGTGAGGAACTCCTCGTTGGGCAGCCAGACGGCCATGCCGCCGGGGAGGTTGCGCGCCAGGACGTCGGAGAAGACGCCCTGGGTGGCCTGGCCGACGCGCACGGTCCTGCCGGGCCGGTCCATCAGGGCCTGGGTGAAGGTCTCCCCCGCGCTCACGGTCGAGCCGCCGGTCAGCACGGCGATGGGGCCTGTGTAGCGGGGGGCGTCGGCCGGGCGGACGCGGATGGGCTCGGGCCGGGTGTGCTTGCCGGGGTCGGCGGGGTCGTTGCGGGCCCGCTTGGCGTACGCGACGTAGGGCGTGTCGGTGAGGCGCTCGGCGATGCGGATGCCGAGGACGTCGGAGCCGCCGCCGTTGACGCGCAGGTCGATCAGCAGGCCCTTGAGGCGCCGGGTGCGCTCCTTGGTGAGGACGGTGTCGAGCGCCCGGTCGAGCTCGGCCAGGTGGGCGGCGAACGGAGCACCCTGGGGCGCGTACCCGGCGAAGCCGGAGATCCGCAGATAGCCCTGGCCGCCGGGCAGGTCGGCGTAGGTGATCCGGCCGCCTGCGAAGTCCTCGCGGTACGTGGCGTGCTTGAGGTCGCGCCGCTCGATGAACTTCTTGACCTTGGCGTCCAGTTCCTTCGAGGGCCGGACGGTGCCGGGGCGGACCTCGGCGTAGACGCGGTCGCCGTCCATGACCGCGACATGGGCGTCGTGGAGCGGTTTCACCATCTTGCTGAAGATCGAGAACAGTTCCTTCCTCGTGGTGTCCGCGTGCACCTGGGGGCGGTACGTGTCGCGCACGGCGTCCCAGTCGATGCCCTTGGCCGCGAAGAACGGGTAGTTCTCCGCGAACGACTGCCAGAACACGTCGAAGGCGGCCCGGGGGCCCTTCGGGGCCGGGCGCGTGCAGTCGTCCGGCAGCGCCTGGACGCGCCGCAGGGCGCGGTGGCCCACGGAGCTGTCGAAGCTCAGGGACGCGCGGTCCCCGCCGGGCGCGGCGCGGACGGTGATGACGTCGCCGTCCTCCGTCCGGTAGCGCCCGGCGCCCATGCCCCGGGCGGCATCGCCCTTGAGGCAGCTGACGGACGTCGTCTGGTACTCCTGGAGGTTTCCGTTCCGTAGCGCGACGACGGTGCCGTAGCCGTCCATGCGCCAGTAGCCGTCGAGGGTCGGCCGCTCCTTGTCGGTGGCCGGGTGCTCCTTCGCGACGGCACCCGGCGCGGCTCCCGCGGCGAGGGCCAGGACGACGGCGGTGGCGGTGGCGATGCGCAAGATGGGGCCTTCCCGTGAGTATGGGGTCCGGCGACGGGATCCGCGTCGCCCTCACGGTTCCGTACGCGCCGCGGCACGGCCATCCGGCTGCCCGGTGGAGCGGGGGTGGGGACAACCCCCGCGGCTCGGGCCCCGTGCGTCACCCGCCTCGCCCCAGGCCGCACAGGCGCCACCCGATACGACGCGAACCTCACACCGCGCGACGTGACTCAGGTCTCAAAGTGATCTGCGCGGTTTCTGTTATCCCCCCGCGCCCCGCAGGATCTCCGATGCAGTGGGCGTACTCAGCACCACAGGGCGATCGGGACAGGAGATGTGTCGTGCAGCACGATCAGTGGGAGCCGCAGCAGAGGGACGGCGCCGGGCTTGCCGCTCTCGTCGTCGCGGGACGGGCCGGGGACGCGCGCGCCCAGGACGAGCTGGTCGCCGCCTTCCTGCCGCTCGTCTACAACATCGTCGGCCGCGCCCTCAGCGGGCACGCCGACGTCGACGACCTGGTGCAGGACGTCATGGTGCGGATGCTCAGAGGGCTCCCCGGCCTGCGCGACCCGGCCTCGTTCCGGTCCTGGCTCGTCGCCATCGCCATGAACGAGACCCGCCGCCACCAGCGGCCCGCGCCCGTCGACAGCGGTCTCCAGGACGCGTACGACGTCCCGGACCCGGGCGGGGACTTCACGGACGTGACGATCCTCAGGCTCGGCCTGTCCGGGGAGCGCAAGGAGGTCGCGCGGGCCACGCGCTGGATGGACGACGACTACCGGGAGCTGCTTGCCCTGTGGTGGCTGGAAGCCGCCGGTGAGCTGTCCCGGAGCGAGGTCGCCGCGGCCCTGGAGCTCACGCCGGAGCACACTGCCGTGCGGGTCCAGCGCATGAAGGCCCAACTGGAGACGGCACGCGTGGTCGTGCGCGCCTTGGCCGCCGAGCCGCGCTGCCCCGTGCTCGCCCAGGTGGCGGCGGCCTGGGACGGCAGGCCGTCCGCCCTGTGGCGCAAGCGCCTGGTGCGGCACACCCGCGACTGCGCGGCCTGCGGTGGCCTCGGCGCCCGGCTCACGCCCGCGGAGGGGCTGCTCGCCGGGCTCGCCCTCGTGCCGCCGCTGCTGGTCATGGGGGCCGGGCGCTTCACCGGGGCGGGCGCCGGTGCCGACGCCATGGCGTCGGCCGCGTACGCCGGACACGGCGATACCGGAACACAAGCGATGCACCCGTACGAACCGGCATCTTCTGGAACTGGCGGCGGCGTCGACGTGACGCCCCTCTCCTCGACGGGCGCCCCGGGCTCCCGCGCGAGCATGCGGCAGGGGCGGCGCAGTGTGCGCCGGCGTCGGCAGGCGGTCGGCGCGGGCGCCGGCGTCGCCGCTATCGCCGCCCTCGCCGGTGTCATGCAGCTCGCCGACGGCTCTTCCGGGGAGCCGGGCAAGGGCTCCGCGGTGGCCCTGGAGTCGAACGAGTCCACCGGGGCGCCGTCGGCCACGGTCGAGCCGAGCCGGTCGCCTTCGCCCTCCGCGTCGCCGTCGAAGGCCAAGAAGACCAAGAAGCCCTCGCCGTCGGCGAGTCCCTCGCGCGCCAGCAGGAAGAAGACGACGAAGCCGCCACGGCCCACTCCCTCCAGGACGGCCGCGCCCCGCCCCACGACCGCGAAGCCCACGCCGCCCGCGCCCTCCGGGTCGCAGGCCCAGCAGGTCCTCACCCTGGTCAACACCGAGCGCGCCAAGGCCGGGTGCGGTCCCCTCACCCAGAACAGCAAGCTGGCCGCCGCCGCGCAGCGCCACTCCGCCGACATGCGGACGCGCAACTACTTCGACCACACGTCGCCGGACGGCACCGACCCGGGGCAGCGCATCACGGCCGCGGGCTACAAGTGGAGCACGTACGGCGAGAACATCGCGCGGGGCCAGCGGACCGCCGCCTCGGTGATGGACTCCTGGATGAACAGCGAGGGCCACCGCGCCAACATCCTCAACTGCTCCTTCAAGGAGCTGGGCGTGGGGATCGAGCAGGGCGACGGCGGACCGTGGTGGACGCAGAACTTCGGGGCGCGGGGCTGACCGGCGCGCCCTCCGCCGGACTCTCCGACCGGCGGGCCTGACGGGCGGCGGGCCCGGCGGGCGGTGGGCCCGGCGGGCCAGGGGCCTCGGCGGACGGTGGGCACCTCGGTGGTGCCCATCGTCCCACCAGGCAAATCCGTCCCAAAAGACTGTTGACACCACAAAGGCGCCCGGCGGAGGGTACCGCTGCACGGCTTGTCATGTTCTTGTCCACACCCTTCAGGCAAGAGGTGAGCCTTGTTCCTCCGTCGTACACGTCGTAGAAGTACGCGCGGCGCCAGAGCGCGCCGTCTCCCGGCCCGCCGCCTCGGTCTCCTCGCGGCGCTCCTGGGACTCACCGCCTCCGCCCTCGCCGTCGGCCCCGCCCGGGCGACCCCCGAGCCCACAGGCCGCCCTCCCCTCGTCCAGCCCATCGACCCGCAGCGCTGGCAGAACCCCGACGACATGACGTGGGCCGACCACCGGTCCGTGCCCGGCACCGACTGGGCCAACCCGGATCTCAAGCCCACCAAGCGCACCTTCAAGGGCGCCCTGGTGCTCCTGGACTACCCCGACGAGGAGTTCACGGTCAGCAAACCGGCGGGATCCAGCCTCTTCGGCAACCCGCAGCCGAGCGCCGCCAACGTTCCGCGCGCCCAACTGCCCGCGTTCTACCGCGACTTCCTCAACAAGCCCGGCGCACTCAACCGCGGCCACACCATCAACGAGTACTGGATGGAGGACTCCGGCGGCCGCATCGGCGTCGACCTGACGTCCTTCGGCGTCTACCGCATGCCGTACAAGTCCTTCCAGTACGGCATCGAGCCGCAGATGAACCCGGGCGCGTGCCCGCGCGGCAGCAGCTGCGGCAAGGACATCCGCGCCGACGGCAAGGCCGCCTGGACCGCCGACGTGGGCGGCGGCGAGACCGCCAAGTACGACTTCGTCTTCTTCCTCACCGCCGGGCAGGACGAGTCGTCCGTGTGGCAGGAGTTCGGGCAGATGAAGTTCGCCTCGCCGCAGAGCGTGCCGTCGGCGTGGGGCCCGCCCGCGCCCATCGCCACCGGCGACAACTCCGCGAGCACCCGCTACGTGCCGTGGACGTCCTGGGCGGCCGCGGCCCGCATCTGGCCGAACGCGACGGCCGGTTCGTCCACACAGGCCGAGAGCTCCGGGATGGGCGTGTACGCGCACGAGCTCAGCCACATCCTGGGGATCGGCGACAACTACAACAACCCGTACGGCAAGCCGCTGCGCCGCGCCTACACCGGCATCTGGAGCATGCTCTCGCGCGGCTCCTTCAACGGCCCCGGAGGCCCGCACACCCGCTGGCAGATACCGTCCACCCAGGGCGGCTCGATGGGCTCCCAGCACATCCTGCGCGACAAGCTCAAGCTCGGCATCGTCGACGAGAAGAACGTGCTGCGCCTGGACCGCGACGCGCTCAAGGGCTCCGGCACCGTCGTGGCCCGCGTGACCGCCCGCTCCGCCCCGCCCGGCGCGAAGGGGCTCAGCGGCGTCAACATCACCATGAACCGCGACCTGTCGCCCGCCTGCGACACCGCCACCGATCCCCTGTGCGACGGCGGCGGCTACCAGAACTACACCGTCGAGGTCGTCGACCGCATGGGCATGGACTCCTTCACGCCGGACAACGGCGTGCTCCTGTCCAAGACGAAGAACGAGGACCGGGCCCCGTTCGCCTGGGTGGTCGACGCGCACCCCGAGGACATCGACATGGTGGACTTCAAGCGCCCCGACGGCACCCTGCAGAAGATCACCATGGGCGACTACCGGCAGCTCAGCGACGCCCTGCTGCACGCCGGTGCCGACTCGGGCAGCGAGTACGAGTACGTCGACCGGGCCAACCGGCTGCACTTCTACGTCCTCGACCTGGAGCGCACCCCGAGCGGCGTCCTCTCGTACACGATCGCCGTCAAGTCCCTCGACGGCGCGGGCCCGCAGCGCCGGGGCGTGGCGCTCGACCGGGGGTACGCCAAGGGCAGTGCCGAGCGCCGGGCCGTGTGCTCCTTCGACCTGGCCAACACCGGGCGCGGAGCGCCGTCGGATCCGGGGCACCCCGAGGACGTGGACCGCTATCTGCGCTCCGACGTCTACCGCCTGTCCGCCGAGGCGTCCGGCCGCGGCTGGTCCGCCTGGCTGCCCAACCGCCTGGCCACCGCGAGGTCGGGCCAGTCCGTCGAGGTCGACGTCGCCGTGAGCGCGCGGCGCGACGCCGACCGGCACGGCCGGGTGGTGCTCACCGCCCGCTCGGAGAGCGATCCGGGCAAGTCCGCACGGGCCGTCTGCAAGGTGCGCAAGGGCGGTCACCACTAGGGACACCGCCCTGGGCGCCGCCGTGGAGGCGGGCCCTGTGCCGCGACACGGCGGCCCCCGCACCGGATCGGCGTCCGGCGCGGGGGCCGCTCGCGCGACGTCAGTTCAGCGGGGCCTTCGGAGGCGTGCCGTAGAAGGTGATGCGGGGCCAGCCGCGCTTCGCCGCGACCTCGTTGAGGGCTTCCGCGATCTCCGCGGGCGAGATGTCGTACTGGGCGGGCGACTCCTCGGTCTTCACCTTGAAGGTCATGGTCAGCTCGGCGTAGCCCGTGGCGTGCTGGACGCGGCCGCTGAACTCCGTGCCGGGCGTGAACTCGACCGCCGCCGCCTGCGCCTTCTCGGCGGTCTCAGCGGTCTCTGCGGTCTTCGCCGCCTTGCCGTCCTGCGCCTGCGCCGTACCGGCCGAGGCGAGCACCGCGCCCGCCGCGGCCGAACCCGAGTAGCCAAGGACCGACCGTCTGGAGACTCCGGACATGTTTCCCCTCCTGGTTGTTGCGGCCTCTCCCCTGGAGGCCCGCGGTGATCATAAGGAACGCGGCGGGCCCGTGGGGCGGAACAAGATCGTCCATATGAACGCGGTCCCGCGCCCGGCCCACCACGGCCCGAAAGCCCGCTCCCACCGCGGCCCCGCACCCGCCCCACCGAACCGTCGGAGAACGGCCGATCCCCCGCGTTGACAGGTACACCACACACCCCTACGGTGCCCCCACCCAACAGGAAAGCTTCCTGCCTGCCAGGGCCATCAGCTCCCCCCACTCCCCCTGGAGGACACCGTGTCACCCACCCGACGCCACCCGTCCCGGACCCTGGGCGCCCTGGTGGCCGCGGCCACCGCCGCGACGCTCTGCGCCGGCCTGACCACGGCCGACGCCGCCACCGATGCCGAGCCGGGCACCCCCGACCCCGGCACCGTGACGACCCTCGCCAGCGGCCTGGACGTGCCGTGGGGCCTGACGTTCCTGCCGGACGGCGCCGCGCTCGTCACCGAGCGCAACACCTTCAACGTCTACCGCCTGACGAAGACGGGCCAGAAGACGCTCCTCGGCAAGGTGCCCTACTCCCAGACCACCGGCCTCGAAGGCGGCCTGATGGGCCTGGAGATCTCGCCGACCTTCGCCACCGACCACTACCTGTACTTCCTGCACACCTCGACCGACGGCAACCGCATCGCCCGGATGACGCTGGAGAACAACACCCTCACCGGCTACACGGTGCTCCTCGGCGGCATGACCAAGAACCGCGCCCACAACGGCGGACGGCTGCGCTTCGGCCCCGACGGCAAGCTGTACGCGGGCATGGGCGACGCGCAGAACGGCGCGCTCGCGCAGAACAGGAACTCCCTCAACGGCAAGATCCTGCGCATCAACCCCGACGGCACGATCCCCGCCGACAACCCCTTCGGCAACGCCGTCTGGTCGCTGGGCCACCGCAACCCGCAGGGCCTCGACTTCGACTCCCAGGGCCGCCTGTGGCAGGCCGAGTTCGGCAACAACGTCATGGACGAGGTCAACCTGGTCCAGAAGGGCGGCAACTACGGCTGGCCCAACTGCGAGGGCACCAGCGGCAGCTGCGCGGGATCGATCCCGCCGAAGAAGACCTGGCCGGTGGCCTCCGGCTCGCCCAGCGGCCTGACCATCATCAACGACCACGTCTTCGTCGCCACCACCCGGGGCCAGCGGATGTACCGGATGCGCATCGACGCGAGCTCCGGCCTGGCCGACCAGCGGACGTACTTCCAGGGCACGTACAACCGGCTGCGCACCGTCGAGGTCGACCCCCAGGGCGACATCTGGCTGACCACGTCCATCGACCGGGACGGCGCACCGGGCAACGACCGGATCCTGCTGATCGACGTCGTGTACTCGGGCGGCTCCGCGCGCCGGTGAGGCACCGGCCCCGCCGCGCCCCATGAAGCGCAGAAGGGGCGCATCCCGGAACCGAAACCGGGATACGCCCCTTCGTGGGGTGCTCCGCGCGGGCGCTACTTGCCCATCGGCGACACGGCGATGCAGCCCGCCACGACGTTCTCGCCGGAGGCCTCCTTGATGACCTTGCCCTTGTAGATCACCTTGCAGGTCAGGTCGGATCCGGTCGGGTCCGTGGAGATCGGCACGACGGTGGGCGGCATGATCCCGCGCAGCGTCACCGTCTTCTTCCACGGCAGCTCCGGCTTGGCGGCCTTCTCCAGCTTGGGGTTGGCGGCGGAACCCGCACCGGCGGCGAACTCGATCTCGTCGACGCTCTTGCCGGAGACCTCGTAGGTCACCTCGTACTTCTCGTTGACGGCCTTGTCGACGGCGTCGACGGCCTTCTTCTCGGCCTCGGAGCAGGCTCCCAGGGTCAGCGCGAGACCGGCGGCGGCGAGCGCGCACACGGCGGTGCGGATGCTTCTCTTCATGTGCGCAGACAACAGTAAAGAGCACGCAAAGTCAATCTGTGACCGTACGGTTTCCCCAGCTCAGAGCGGGGCCGGAGCACGGCGGGCGGGGCGCCTCTAGCGCTGCGGCGCCGGGAACGCCACCGGGCTGCGCAGCCCGGCCCTGTTCACCGCGCGCACGCCGAAGAACACGTTGTCCTTGGACAGGTCGACGGTGTGGCGGGTGGCGTCGCCCACGCGGACCGCGTGCGTCCACTCCGGCGCGGTCGTCTCGCGCCACACGACCTCGTAGCCGGCCAGGTCCGGCTCGCCGCCCCGCTCCCAGACCAGCTCCGTCGCGTTGGTCAGGGCCGTGGTCACGATCTTCGCGCCGCGCGGTGTGCCCGGGGCCTGGGCCAGGCTCCACAGGGCGGCGGCGTTGACGCGGGCGACCCGCCCGACGAACGGGAAGTCGCAGAACTCGGGCAGGTCCCCGTACTGCTTGCCGTCGACGACCCGCACGTCCTGGTGCTGGTGGGCGTAGTCCTCCGCGGGCTCGGTGAACCGGGCCGCCGGGTAGGCGCGTTCGAGGAACGGGATGTGGTCGCCGCCGCGCAGATAGCGGTCGCGGCGGTAGATCACGCGGACCTTCATGCCGGTGACCTCGGGATCGGCGACCTCGCGGACGAAGCGGGCGAGCTGGCGCGAGGGAGAGTCGTTCTCGCCGCCGACGGAGCGCCGGACGTCGGCCTCCTGCGGCGTCTCGGAGGTGGGGACGCCCTCGGCGAAGAGCCGGATGGTGTGCGGGTCGCGGCTGCCGTCGTCGGCGGTGGAGCTGCCCACGATGTCGTTGGTGAACATCCCTTGTACGTCGGCCCGTTGGTCCTTGTAGCTCTGGGCGAGGTGGGCGGCGCCGTAGAGGCCCTGCTCCTCTCCCGCCACGGCGGCGAACACCAGGGTCGCCCCCGTGCGCCGGGTCGCGAGGACGCGGGCCAGCTCCATGACCACGGCGACCCCGGAGGCGTCGTCGTCGGCGCCCGGGGCGTCGCTGGTGTGGTCCATGGGGTCGCTGACGCGGGAGTCGTAGTGCCCGGAGACGACGTAGAGGCGGTCGGGGGACGTCGTGCCCCGCAGGGTGGCGACGACGTTGGAGATCCGGGTCGGGGTCGGGATGCGCGGGCCGGGCTGCTGCACGTACGACTGGAGGTCGACGGTCATGCGGCCGCCGGACGCACGGGCGTACTCCCGCATGCGGGCGAGGATCCAGTCGCGTGCGGCGCCGATGCCGCGTTCCGGGTCGTCCTGGGCGGAGAGGGTGTGCCGGGTGCCGAAGGCGACCAGGCGGCGTACGGTCGCTTCGACGCGGCGGTGGTCGATCTCCCGCAGCAGGGCGCGCAGTTCGCGCGAGGGGGGTCGCGGGGCGAGCCGGGTGCGCTCGTTCGCGGCGGCCGGGCCCGCGACCTGGACGGTGGCGGCGGCCGCGGTGGCGGCGGCGCCGGTGAGGAGGGTGCGCCGAGGGGTGCCCTTCGGATTCGCCATGAGCCCATGGTCATGCACGCATCAACCAGCCCGCAAGACGCGCACCGCCCCGGAGTCGGCCCCTCGGCCCGGCCGCGAGTGTCAGCGCTTGCGCGCCACGCCCCCGAAGTCGTCGACCTCCGCGGGCAGTCGGTCCCCGCTCGGCTCGGGGCGCCAGCGCGAGACGGACACCAGGCCCGGCTCCAGGAGTTCCAGGCCGTCGAAGAAGCGGGCGAGCTCCTCGGGGCTGCGGTTGACGCGCGGGTTGTCGCTCGCCTCGTTCCACTGCTCGATCATCTCGCGCATGCGCCGGGGGTCGAGCACCTCGGTGTCGTCGCACAGGACCAGGTAGCTGCCGGAGGGCAGGGCGTCGACCAGGCGGCCCACGATGGCGTAGACGGAGTCGTCGGTGATGTGCGCGGTGATCCCGAGCAGCATCAGGGCGACGGGCCGCGTGAGGTCCAGGGTCTTGGCGGCCTGCTCCAGGATCGCGTCCGGGTCGCGCAGGTCGGCGTCGATGTAGCCCGTGGCGCCCTCCGGGGTGCTGGTGAGCAGCGCCTCGGCGTGGGTGAGCACGATCGGGTCGTGGTCGACGTAGACGATCCGCGCGTCGGGGGCGAGGCGCTGGGCGACCTCGTGGGTGTTGTCGGCGGTGGGCAGGCCCGTGCCGACGTCGAGGAACTGGCGGATGCCCGCCTCGTCGACGAGGTGGCTCACGGCGCGCACGAGGAAGTGCCGCTGGGCGCGCGCGATCTCGATGATCCCCGGGTTGGCCGCCCGGATCTGGTCACCCACCTGCCGGTCGACCTCGTAGCAGTCCTTGCCGCCCAGCCAGTAGTTCCAGATGCGGGCGGAGTGCGGCACATTGCTGTTGATCAGCGTGGGGTCGTACGACATGAGGGCCCTCCCGGGGTCGACCGCTGCGGAGCTTAACGCAGCTCTCGGCGGCGGTCGGCGCCGGATACGGCCACCGCGGCGGCGGACCGGCCGGGCACCCGAGCGGGGGCACCGGCCTCCCTCACCCGCTGGGCACGGCCCCCTGGCGCTCCGTGCCGCCGGGGTGCCGACGACTCATCGGGGAGCGCTAGCCGTTCCGCACCAGTTACTCACTGATTGCCCCGTTCCGCGCCTTGTGTGAGGCTCGCTCTTGGCACGACGCGTCCCGCAGGGCCTGAGGAGGCACCGCCATGACAGTGCGCACACCGGAGACCAGCACGGCACCGGACACGGGCGAGCGCGGTCCAGGGCCGGTGCGGGTGCGGCTCACCGTCAACGGCGTCGGGCGGACCGTCGAGATCGAGCCGCGGGTGAGCCTGCTGGGCGCGCTGCGCGACGGCCTCCGGCTGACCGGCGCCAAGCGCGGCTGCGACCAGGGCACCTGCGGCGCCTGCACCGTCCAGGTGGACGGACGCCGCGTGCTCGCCTGCCTGACCCTCGCGATCACCTGCGAGGACGCCGAGGTCACCACCGTCGAGGGCCTGGCCACGCCCAACGGCACCGGGGACGGCCGACTCCACCCGATGCAGGAGGAGTTCATCCGGCACGACGCCTTCCAGTGCGGCTACTGCACGCCCGGCCAGATCATGTCGGCCATCGGCTGCGTCCAGGAGGGACACGCCACGGACGACGCCGACATCAAGGAGTGGATGAGCGGCAACATCTGCCGCTGCGCCGCCTACCCGAACATCCGGGCGGCCGTCCGCGCGGCCCGGACGCGGACCTGAGACCGAGAGCCCGAGGAGTCGAGCGGCCATGCGCCCCATCAGCTATCTGCGCCCCGAAGGCACCCGGGACGGCATCGAGAGCGCTCTGCGCGCCGTCACCACCGACCCCGGCAGCCACTTCCTCGCGGGCGGCACCACCGAGGTCGACCTGCTGCGCCAGCACGTCCTGTCCCCGCACCGGCTCGTCGACATCAACCGGCTGCCGCTGGCCGGGATCGAGGAGCTGCCCGACGGCGGGCTCAGGATCGGCGCGCTCACCCGCATGAGCGAGGTCGCCGCGGCACCCGCCGTGCGCCGCCGCTTCCCGTTCGTCGCGCGGGCGCTCGAACTCGGCGCCTCCGCGCAGCTGCGCCACATGGCGTCCATGGGCGGCAACATGATGCAGAAGGTCCGCTGCGGCTACTACCGGGACGCCGAGTCCCCCTGCAACAAGCGCCTGCCGGGCAGCGGCTGCCCCGCCATCGGCGGCATCAGCCGCACCCACGCGGTCCTCGGCACCAGCGAGCACTGCATCGCCACCCACCCCTCCGACGTGGCGGTGCCCCTCGCGGCGCTGGACGCCCGCGTCCACACCCGCACCCTGGACGGCGGGCACACGTACGACACCGACGCGTTCTTCCTGGAGCCGGGCGACACCCCCGATCGCGAACACCCGCTCGCGCACGGCGAGTTGATCACGGCGATCGAGGTGCCCGCGCTGCCGATGGCCGAGCGTTCGCTGTACCTCAAGGTCCGCGACCGGGAGTCGTACGAGTTCGCGCTGGTGTCGGTCGCCGCCGCGATCGACGTCGACGACGAGGTGGTCAAGGGCGTGCGGATCGCGCTCGGCGGCGTCGGCACCCGGCCCTGGCGGGCCCGGCGCGCGGAGGACGCGCTGACCGGCGCCCCCGCCACGACGCAGAGCTTCGACCTCGCGGCGCGGGCCGAGCTCGGCGCCGCCCGCACCACCCCGATGAACGCCTTCAAGCCCGAGCTCGCCCGCCGCACCCTGGTCCGGGCGCTGGAGACGCTCACCCGTGACGGGAGCAAGCGATGACCACGACCGCACCGCGGCCGACCGCGCACGACGGCCCGGTCGGCCGCCCCCTGGACCGCGTCGACGGCCACGCCAAGGTGACCGGCGCCGCCCGCTACGCCGCCGAGGTCCCGCTGCCCGGCCTCACGCACGCCGTGCTCGTCGGCGCACGGGTCGCCCACGGCCGCATCACCTCCCTCGACACCACGGAGGCGGAGCGGGCCACCGGCGTCCTCGCCGTCCTGACCCACCAGAACCTCGGGAAGATCGCCACCCAGCCCCCGCTGCTCCCGTCGCTCGCCGGGTCCGTGGCCCCCGGCGAGACCTTCTTCCCGATGCAGAGCGACGAGATCCACTACGCGGGCCAGCACGTCGCGCTGGTCGTCGCCGACACCTACGAACGCGCGCTGCACGCCTCCCGCCTGGTGGGGGTCACCTACGCCGACGAGCCGTCCGTCACCGTCATCGACCAGGGCCGCGACCAGGCGTACGAACCGGACGCCGTCTTCGCGGGGTTCGTGCCGGGCCGTTCGGAGCGCGGCGACGTGGCCGCCGCCCTCGACGCGGCCGCCGTCACGGTGGACCGCACGTACGCCTTCGCGGCCAACCACCACAACCCCATCGAGACCTCGGCCACCACCGCGTACTGGGAGGGCGACCGGCTCACGCTGCACGACGCCACGCAGGGCGTCACCGCCACCCAGCACACCGTGGCCGCGCTCCTCGGCATCCCGCACACCCGCATCCGCGTCGTCGGCCACTACACGGGCGGCAGCTTCGGCGCCAAGGCCTTGGTCTGGCACCATCCGGCCCTCGCGGCGCTCGCCGCCCGCGCGGTGGGCCGCCCGGTGCGGCTCGCCCTCACCCGCGAGCAGATGTTCTTCGGCTGCGGGCACCGCGAGGAGCAGGAGCAGCGGCTCACACTCGGCGCCGACGCCGAGGGCCGCCTGGTGGCGCTCCGGCACCACAAGCTGTCGCCGACCTCGCCCTTCGACCACTGGGCCGAGCCGTCGCTCGGCGTCGCCGGGCAGATGTACGCGTGCCCGAACTACGAGGGCGTCTACCGGCTGATCCGCGCCAACACGATGACACCGACGTTCATGCGCTGCCCCGGCGAGGCGACCGGCCTGTTCGCCCTGGAGGCCGCCATGGACGAGCTCGCCGAGCGGCTCGGCCTCGACCCGCTGGAGCTGCGCCTGCGCAACTGCTCCGACTCCGACCCGGCGTCCGGCCGCCCCTGGAGCAGCAGCGGCCTGCGCGAGTGCCTGCGGCGGGGCGCCGACCGCATCGGCTGGGAGCGCAGGTCCGCTCCCCCGGCCCGGGACGGCCACTGGCTGATCGGCCTCGGCATGGCCGCGAGCGCGTATCCGGTGTACGGGCCGTACAACCCGCAGCGCGCCCGGGCCCGCGTGTACGCCGACGGCACCGCCGTCGTCCAGGCGGCCGTCACCGACATCGGCACCGGCGTCCTCACCGCGATGACGCAGGTCGCCGCGGAGGCGCTGGGCCTGCCGGTGGAGCGGTGCCGCTTCGAGGGCGGGGACACCGACCTCCCCAACGTCGCCGCCGCCGTGGGCTCCTCGGGCGCGGGCATGGTCAGCGCCGCCGTGCACACCGCCGCGAGCGCGCTGCGCGACCAGCTCGTCGCCCGCGCGGTCGCCGACGAGGGCTCCCCGCTGCACGGCGCGGACCCCGCCGACATCGTGGTCCGCGACGGCCGGATGGTCCTGCGCTCCTCGACCGGGACCGGCGAGGACTACGCCGAGCTGCTCCAGCGCCAGTTCCTGCCCGACCTGGAGGCGACCGGGTCGTGGGGGCCGCCGCCGCCCGACGCGCCGTTCGCCTCGATGACGTTCGGCGCGCAGTTCGCCGAGGTCGCCGTCGACCCCGTGCTCGGTCTGATCCGCGTGCGCCGCCTCGCCGGTGCCTTCGCGCCGGGCCGCGTGCTCAACGCCAAGACCGCCCGCAGCCAGCTGATGGGCGGCATGATCTGGGGGCTGAGCCAGGCCCTCCTGGAGGCCACGCACATGGAGCCCGGCACCGGCCGCTGGGCGAACGCGAGCCTCGGCGAGTACCTGGTGCCGGTGAACGCCGACGCGCCCGACGTGGACGTCGACTTCGTCGAGGTGGAGGACGCCGTCGTCAACCCGCTCGGCGTCAAGGGAGTCGGCGAGGTCGGCCAGGCGGGCGTGGCCCCGGCCATCGCCAACGCCGTCCACCACGCCACGGGACGACGGATGCGCAAGCTGCCCATCACGATCGAGGACGTCATCTCCTAGCCGGGGCGGCGGCACATTCCTGGCTCAACTACGTCCTCACGAAACGCATGAGTGACAGGTGCAATGTCCTTGTACGTGCGGAGCGTTGGAATCCGCACCCACGAGGAGGAGACGCACCATGGCAGCGGAGGCACACGGCACGGCTCCCACCCCCGACGAGGTCGGGGCGATGTACGACCAGTACGGCGACCTGCTGGCGCACCTGCTCGGTTCGAGCGCCGTGCACATCGGCATGTACGTGCCGCACGGCACGCGCACCCCCGTGACCACCCTGGTCGACATGGCCGACGTCGCGCAGGACCGGCAGACCGAATACCTCATCGACACCTTCGACCCGGTGCCGGGCACCCGCGTGCTCGACATCGGCTGCGGCACCGGCGCGCCCGCGCTGCGCCTGGCGGAGCGCACCGGCTGCCACGTCAAGGGCATCACGGTGAGCCGGACCCAGCTGGCCCGGTGCCAGGAGCGGCGCGCGGACCATCCGGCCGCGGACCGCGTGCAGTTCGCCTACGGCAACGCCATGGCCCTGGAACACACCGACGCGTCGTTCGACGCCGTCTGGTCGATCGACTGCGTGCCGCACCTGTCCGACCGCGCCCTCGGGCTGCGGGAGGCCGCGCGCGTGCTGAAGCCCGGCGGCCGCTTCCTGCTGACCGAGTTCACGGTGCGCGGCACGCCCACCGAGGCGGAGATGTCCGCGTACACCACGCTGTGGGCGTGTCCGCCGCTGCGGCCCTTCGCCGCGCTGATCGACGAGATCGACGCGGCCGGGTTCCAGGTGGAGCGGGTGCAGGACATGACCACCAACGCCGTGCTGTGCGGCGAGCTGATGGGCGCGCTGTACCAGGACAGGCGCGAGGAGATCGAGCAGCGGTTCGGCAAGGAGGCGCTCACCCACACCGACCCGCTGATCGGCCCGTTCCGCTCCTTCACCCGCCGGCACACGGGCTACCACGTGCTGGTGCTCCGCAAGCCGGCGGGCTGAGGCCACCGACGGATCAGGCCGCGTCGGCCGCCGCCTCGATGAGGTCGGTGACCGGGACCGGCTGGGAGGCGAGCGACGCGTGGCTGGCGTCGAGTTCGATGGTCTTGCGCGGGTTCATGCGCTGGGCCATGCGGCGCTCGTTGTCCGGGTGGATCATGCGGTCGGCGGTGGAGACCTGGTACCAGCTCGGCTTGGCCCGCCAGGCCGGGGCGGTGATCGTGTCGCCGAACGTCGAGCCGAGCGGCGCCTTCTGCGTGACGGCCATGACGAACGCCTCGTCGGGCGTGAGGTCCTGGGCGAAGCTCTCGTGGAAGGCGTCCTGTTTGATCCACAGGTAGCCGTCGGAGTCCGGGGCGATGTTGTCGAAGGCGGCCGGGGGCTTCTCCTGGCTGATCTGTCCCGGGCTCTCCCCGGCGTCCGGGGCGAACGCCGCGATGTAGACGAGCGCGGCGACGTTCGGCAGGTCGCCCGCCTCCGTGATGACCGCGCCGCCGTAGGAGTGGCCCACGAGGACCACCGGTCGTTCGATCTGCTGGAGCATCTTGCGGGTGCGCTCGGCGTCGTCGGCGAGGGAGGTCAGCGGGTTCTCCACCGCGTGCAGGTCGTCGAAGCCGCGCTTCTTCAGTTCCACGATGACGTTCGTCCAGTGGGCGGCGCCGCCCCAGAATCCGTGCACCAGAACAACGGCCGGTTTGCCTGCCATGGCGATTCCACCTGTTCGTTCCACGACCCCCCGGTGAGTGATGTGCGCTCTCACGCTATGCAGGCCGGGTGCGGACCGCGACCGGAGACGCGGCGCACGGTTTCAGCCGCGGGCGGCGGTCAGCTCGTCGAAGGCCGCGAGCAGGTGCAGGAAGGGCGCCTCGCCCCACGCGGCCACCGCGAGGGCCGCCGCGAGCACCGCCGTGCCGTGCGCGCCTGCGGTCCCGTCCTGCCAGGAGGTACGCAGCTCCGCGTCGTCCCGGCTCGCCCAGGCCCGGACCGCCCGGGTGGCGGCCGGCACCTGGTGGGGCGGGCCCGCGGCGGCGATCCGGTCGGCGGTGCGGACCACGTCGGCCGGGGTCAGGGTGTGCGGCCCCGCCAGGAGGGCGCCGACGACGAGGCGCAGGACGTCACCGGTGACGGACGGCAGCTGGGCCCGCACGGCCGGGTCCGTGGTGGCGAGGGCGGCGGCGACCGTCGCGGAATCACCGCGGGCGTAGGCGCGGACCAGTGCGATGCCTCTGCGCGTCGCTTCCCGGCCCGCCGGTTCGGCGGGTTCGGTGTGCGGCCGGGTCCGGTCGGCCGCCATGAGTGCCCCGTGGGGACCGTGCGGTGCGGGGTACGCGGTCATGCCCCGGCTCCTTTCGCGAGACGTGACCCGATCCTCCGACCTCAAGTGCGGTTGAAGTCAAGCCCGGTGGACGGGGGCCGCGTCGGACGGGTCACGGGGGCTTGAGGCCGAGGCCGTCGTCGACGCCCACGCGCCCGAGCTCGGCGCGGGCCGCCATGCCGAACTTCCGGAGTACGTCGGCCACGTGGCGATGGACTGTACGAGGGCTGAGCAGGAGGTGGGCCGCGATCTCGCGGTCGGTGAGGCCTTCGGCGGCCAGGCGGGCCACGTACCGCTCGCGCGGCGTGAGCACCGGTTCGCCGCCCGGTGCCGGATCCGGCCGTGCGATCCGCTCTCCGGCCTGCTCCTGTTCGGCCCGAACGCGTTCGAGCAGGGGCGTGGCACCGAGGCGGCGGCAGATGTCGGCCGCGGCGGCGAGCTGCGCGCGGGCGTCCGTACGCCGCCGGTTCCGGCGCAGCCACGCGCCGTACAGCAGGCGCGTACGGGCGTGGTCGTACGGGCGCCCGGCCGTGTCGGAGGCGTCGAGGGCCCGGCGGAAGAGCACGCCGGCCTCGGCGCGGTCGGCGGTGAGGAGCGCGGCGGTGCGGTCGGCGGCGGCCCGTGCGCAGGCGGCGCCGGTGCGGTCGGCCCAGGCCCGCAGGGTCCGCAGGGCGGCTCGCGCGTCGGCCCGCGCACCGGTGCGGAGCGCCGCCTCCGCGGTGTCGGGGGCGGCGAGCAGCGCGACGGTGGGGTGCGCGGCGGCGTGGCCGGGCTCGGTGAGGCGGTGCAGCCACTCCAGGGCCTCGGCGTCCCGGCCCGCGCACAGGGCGGTCTGGCCGCGGATCCAGTACGCGGCGGCGGTCAGGTCGCGCATGCCGCGGGGCACCGCGTGCTCCAGGACGCGGTCGGTGAGCGCGGTGACGGATGGCTCGTGGCCGCGCAGCGCGGCCAGCCAGGCGAGCGGGACGCGGCACTGGGCCGCGGCGTGGTCGGCGCCGGTCTCCTCGGCGACGCGCAGGGCCTCGGTGGCGTCGGCGGTCGCCTCGGCCCAGTGGCCGCGTACGAGGTGGAGGGTCGCGGTCTGCGGGGCGGTGCGCACCAGCGCGCCGGTGGTGTCGGTCGCGCGCAGTTCGGTGCGCCTGGTGCGGAGGGCGTCGGCGAGGGCGGACTCCGCGCCCCGCGCCACGGCGAGCGGGGCGGGCGGGAGCAGCTGCCAGTCGCCGGCGTCGAGCCGGGCGACGGCTTCGCCGGTGAGCGGCACGGCGGCGGACGTCTCGCGCTCGGTGTCCCACCACTGTTCCACCGCGGGCAGCAGCGCGGCCTCGGGCAGGTCGCCGTCGGTGGCGAGGCCCTCCAGGACGCGCAGCGCCTCGGCCTGCCGGTCGCCCGACCCCCCGGACCAGGCCGCCCGTACGGCCACGCAGGCCAGTTCGACGGCGCGGCCCCGGTCGGCGACGGCGCGCAGGTCCCTCAGGAGCAGCCGGTGCGCGCTCTCCTGGTCGCCGTGGGCGTGGGTGATGAGGCCGCGCAGGCCGCCGCTGATCCCGGCCACGACCTCCTCGGACGCGCACCGCTCGGCCTGGTCGAGCAGGTCGCGGGCGGCGGGGACCTGTCCGGCGTCCCAGGCGGACCGGGCGGCGAGGGCGAGGCGTCGGCCCTTGGCGTGCGGGGCGGCGGACAGCTCGGCGGCCCGGCGCAGGGCGCGGACGGCCGAGGCGTGGCCGCCGCGCCGCCTGGCCTGCCGGGCGCAGTCCTCCAGCTGGGCCGCGACCGTGTCGTCGGGGCCTTCGGCGGCGGCCGCGCGGTGCCAGGCGCGCGGTTCGGCGCGGCCCTCGCCGGTCGGGACGTCCGCGAGGGCGCGGTGGGCCCGGCGGCGCTCCGCGGGCGGGGCGTGGTCGTAGACGACGGTGCGGACCAGGGGCACGCGGAAGCGGACGTGGTCGCCTTCGGCGTGCAGCAGTCCGGAGCGCAGGGCCTCCTGCCAGTCAGGTTCGCTGACGCCGAGCGCGGCGGCGGCGTCGCGGACGGCACGGCGGTCCCCGCGGTCCTCGGCGGCGGCGACCAGGAGCAGCGTGCGGGTGGGTGCGGCGAGCCGTGCGACACGCGCGGCGACGGCCTGGCGCAGCCGCGGCCCGACACCCGGTGGCGTCGTGTCGGAGTCGGGCGGCTCGCGCAGGGCGAGGGGGTTGCCGTCCGCGGCGCGCAGGGTGCGGCGGACGGTCTCGTCGTCGGCGTCCGGGGCGGCGTCGCGCACGACGGCTTCGGCCGCGGTGTCGTCGAGTCCGCCGATCTCCAGGACGGTGCCGCCGTCCCAGGGGCCGCCCGGCGCGGGCGCCGCATGGCCGACGGCCAGGAACAGGGCGACCGGTTCGTCGTACAGGCGGCGGGCGACGAAGGCGAGGCACGCGGCGGTCGGCTCGTCGAGCCACTGGGCGTCGTCGACGGCGATCAGGAGGGGCTGGTCCGTGGCGAGTTCGGACAGCAGCGTGAGGGTGGCGACGCCGATGAGGAAGCGGTCGGGACGCGCACCGCCACCGCCGAGCGCCGCGCGCAGGGCCGCCGCCTGCGGTGCGGGCAACGCGTGGATCCGGTCGGCCACCGGCCGCAGCAGCGCGTGCAGCGCGGCGAAGGCCAGCGGGGCCTCCGCGCGCCGGCCCCGACAGGCCAGTGCGGTGAATCCGGTGGCCGTGGCGGCGGCGTGCTCAAGGAGGGCTGTCTTTCCGATGCCGGGGTCCCCCCACAGCACGAGTGTCGCGCCGGTGCCTTCGCGCGCCTCTCGCAGGACACGGGCGAACGCGGCCTTCTCGTAGTGCCGTCCGTGCACGTTCATGTGGTCGAGATCCTAGGGCAGACGAGGTCCGTCCTGACAAAGAGTCTTGCTCTTGCCCTTCTACGGATTGTGTTCGACCGGTTCCTTTCCGTCGACGCGTCGCGCCCCGTACGCCGACGCGCCCCGGAACCGTTCGGGACGGTTCCGGAGCGCGGGACGGGAGCGGTAGGGGCGCGGGGCTAGGCCTGCGTCTCCTCCGCCGCCACCGGCTTCGGGATCAGGAAGGAGGTCACGAAGGCCGCCGCGATGAGGACGACTCCGGCGATCATGCCGGCCGAGTAGCCCGCGACCGAGGTCTTGTCCGCCGGTGCGGCCGCGGTCTGCACGGCGAACAGGACGGCGAAGCTCAGGCCCGCGCCCAGGTTGAACGCGCCCGCGTTCAGGCCGGGCAGGACGCCGGGGTTCTCCTTCGGGGAGAGGACGATGCCGAGGCCGTTGAGGACGATGTTGGCGACGCCCGCGTACGTGATGCCGATGAGGACCGACGAGACGAGCAGCAGCGGGCGCGAGTCGGCCTGGAGCGTGACGAGCATCAGGGCGACCGTCGCGGCCGAGCCGACGAGACCGAAGCGCAGCACCTTGCCGTAGCCGAGGGTGGCGGCGAGGCGGCCCGAGAGGGGGCCCATGGCCAGGCCCGCGAGGGCGTAGGGGGTCAGGGTCCACCAGGCGGACTGCTCGGCGGTCATGCCGAATCCGGCGTCCGCGTTCTGCGCGAAGGCGGGGATCATGCCGTTCATGACGGCGAAGACACCGGTCATGGTGAGCACGGTCGTCAGGAGCAGGGCCCAGGTGGAGCGCTGCCGCAGGTGCCGGGTCGCCACCAGCGGGTGGCTGCTGCGCTCCTCGGCGCGCCAGAACACGGCGAAGGCGGCCGCGGCGACGACGGCGAGGCCCGCCACGAGCGGCCAGTTGGCGTCGCCGAGCTTCCCCGCCTCGTTGAGGGCGATCAGGGCCGCGCCGACGGAGACGACCAGGATGGCCACGCCGGGCCAGTCCATGCGGGTCTCGGCGGCGTTGTCCGCGGTCGACTCGGGGGTGAGCACGGCGACCAGGACGGCGGCGAGCCCTGCGACGACGGCCATCACCCAGAACACCGACTGGAAGCCGTAGTGGTCGGCGAGCGAGCCGCCCGCGATGGAGTCGACGCCCGCGATGCCGCCGTTGACGGCGGTGATGACGCCGAGCAGGGTGCCGTACCGCTTGGGCTCGTGGACCTCGTTGCGCAGCATGATCAGGCAGAGCGGGACCGTCGGCCCCGACACGCCCTGGATGACGCGGCCCGCGAACAGCATCGGCACGCTCTGCGCGAGCGCGGCCACGACGCAGCCCACCGCCATCAGGACCATCATCGCGGCGAGCACCCTGCGGCGGCCGATGAGGTCGCCCAGGCGCGGCAGGAACAGCGAGAACAGCGCGGCGGAGGTGAAGAACGCCGTCTGCGTCAGGCCGACCTCGGCGGTGGTCGCGTCGAGGGAGTCCTCGACGTTCTGCAGCGCCGGGCTGAGCATGCTCGCGTTCAGCTGGAAGGCGAAGCACGCCACGAGGAGGGCGGTGACGAGGACCCAGATCCGGACCGGGCGGCGGCCCGGCGCCGTCGTCGGGGCGGGCTCGGTGGAGGAGGCGTTCACGCGGGCACCTCGCCGATGCGCTCCAGGGCGTCGACGACGAGGTCCCAGAACCGGCCGTGGTCCAGGTCGACGGCGACCTGGGTGCGGCAGTCGGCGGGGGCGGGCGCGCGGAAGTCGGCCACGGTCATGCCCAGGGTGAGGGTGCCGGTCAGCTCGATGTCCACGGGGGCCTTGCGCACCGTCATGACGCTGGGGTCGATGACGTACGCGACCGCGCACGGGTCGTGCACCGGCGGGTGCTCGAAGCCCTGCTCCCGCAGGTACATGGTGCCGAAGAAGTCCAGGAGTTCGCCCACGAACGCGGCGGGCTTCGTGCCCACGGCGGCGATGCGCGCGACGACGTCGGGGGTGGCGAGCGCCTGGTGCGTCAGATCGAGGCCGACCATGGTGACGGGCCAGCGCTCGTTGAAGACGATGTGCGCGGCCTCGGGGTCGATCTTGATGTTGAACTCGGCGACGGCGCTCCAGTTGCCGGTGTGGTAGCCGCCACCCATGAGGACGACCTCACGGACGCGCTCGGCGATGCGGGGCTCCTTGCGCACGGCCAGGGCGATGTTGGTCAGACCGGCCGTCGGGACGATCGTGATCTCGCCGGGCTCGTGGGACATCACCGTGTCGATGATGAGGTCGACGGCGTGGCGGCGGTCCAGCTCCAGGGTCGGCTCGGGCAGGACGGGGCCGTCCAGGCCGCTCTCGCCGTGGATCGACTCGGCGACCTCGACCTCGCGCACCAGGGGACGGGGGCAGCCCGCCGCGAAGGGCACGCCGGTGATGTCGGCGATGCGGGCCACCGACAGGGCGTTGCGGGTGACCTTCTCCAGGGTCTGGTTGCCGACGACGGTGGTGACCGCGACCAGTTCGACGTCCGGGTTGCCGTGGGCCAGCAGCATGGCGATCGCGTCGTCATGCCCTGGGTCACAGTCGAGGATGATCTTTCTGGCCATCGCGGAACCTCTTTGTTCGGCTGAGGTGACGCTGGCGGGCGTCACCTCGGGAAAACGTTCTCCGAAGACTTTGTGCACGGGTGCGCATTATGTCAACGATCCGGAGTACTCCGTTCATGCTCCCGTGCGCCGCCTCTGACCTGGTGATACGTCAGGCCTGTCCAGGACGGCCCACCGTCCCGCCGGGCTCTGGTGCCCCTGGGTGATTCCGGCGGCCGTTGATAACGTTCTCCGAAAGTGCCGAAAGGGGTGGGCGGGCGTGGCCGACGTGACGCTCCGGGACGTGGCACGGGCCTCCGGCTGCTCCGTCGCCACCGTCTCGCGGGTCCTGGCCGGGACCAGGCCCGTGGGCGCCGACACCGCCCGCCGCGTCCGGGCGGCCGCGGCGAGCCTCGACTACCGGCCCAACCACGCGGCCCGCGCCCTGCGCAGCCGCGCCACCGGCGCGGTCGGCCTCGTCCTGCCGCAGATCACCAACCCCTTCTACCCGGCCCTGGTCCGCGAACTCACCCACGCGCTGCACGCCGACGGCCGCGCCGTGCTCCTTGCCGACTGCGACGACGACCCCGTGGCGGAGGCGGAGCGCATCGACGACCTGCTCAGCCGCCGTGTCGACGCCCTCCTGGTGATCCCTGCCGACGAGCGGCGCAGCCGGGACGCGGTGGCCGCGGCGGCGGCCCGGGTGCCGCTGGTCCTCCTGGACCGCCGGTGCGGCCCCGGCGTCGCCGACTCCGTGGCCGTCGACAACGCCACCGGCATGGCGCTCGTCCTGGACCACCTCGCGGCCACCGGGCGCCGACGGCTCTGCTTCGTCGGCGCGCACGGCACGGCGTCGGCGGCCGCCGAGCGGCGCGCGGCCTACGCCGCCGGGTCCGGCGCGCTCGACCCCGGGGCGCCGGAGCGGGTGGCGCTCGGCGACTTCTCCGTGGCGTGGGGCCGGGCCGCCGTCGACGCGCTGGGCGAGACCCGCCCTGACGCCGTGGTCTGCGCGAACGACCTCATCGCGATCGGCGTGCTCCAGCGGTTGCAGGAGCTGGGCGCACACGTGCCCGGCGAGGTCGCCGTCACGGGTTTCGACGACATCCCGATGGCGGAGCTCGCGGCCCCCGGCATCACCACGGTCCGCCAGCCGGTCGCCGAACTGGCCGCCGAGGCGACGCGGTTGCTCGCCCACCGCCTCGGCGCCGAAGGCGCCGGACCGCAGCGGGCGATACGGCTTGCACCGGAGCTGGTGGTACGGGGCTCCAGCGGCGCGCCCCGGCAGGGCCGCGCGGGCAGCTGAGCCCGCACGCCCGTGCGCGTGCCCCGGGCCACGGCCGTGGCGCCGCACGTTCGGGCGTATGCGGGGTCACGGGCGTTGCGGCCCGCGGCGGGGTCCGGGAAATTGACCTCATGTCGGCCCGGCCGTCGCCGAGGCCGCCGCACCCGCCGCTGAGGAGCCGCCATGCCCGGAGCAGACGCCGTGCCCGGGGCAGACGTCGAGCCCGGAGCGGACGCCGAGCCGGAGGTGCTGATCGTCGGCGGCGGGCCCGTCGGGCTCACCGCCCGCGCACTGCTCGCGCGCTGGGGAGTGCGGACGGCCCTGGTCGAGAAGCGCACCGGCCTTTCGCCCTTCCCTCGGTCCCGGCTCGTGAACGTGCGCTCGATGGAGATCTACCGCCTGCTCGGTCTCGCCGCGTCCGTCACGGACCGGGCGTTCGCGCCCGAGTACGGTCGCATCCGCTTCCGCGACACCCTGTACGACCGCGACTTCGCCACGGCGGGAATGGTCGGGGTCAACGGCCCTGTGCCCGAGAGCCCCGTGACCGGCGTGCTCACCTCGCAGGACCGGCTGGAACCCGTCCTGCTGGCGGCGGCTGACGCGCCGGTGCGGTTCGGGGCCGAACTCGTCGACCTGGTGGAGGAGGCCGAGGGCGTCGTGGCCGAGCTCGCCGGCCGCGGCGGTGAGCGGACGCGGGTCCGCGCCCGGTACGTCCTCGCCGCCGACGGCGCGCACTCCACCCTGCGACCGCTCCTCGGCATCGGCACCACGGGGCCCGGAGCACTGGGGAGCTTCACCACCGTCGTGTTCGACGCCGACCTCAGCCGCTGGTGCGCCCGCCAGCCCGCCGGGGTGTACTTCACCGCGCACGGGTCCTTCGGCCCGGTCCACCCCGAGGGGGGCTGGCTGTGGTTCGGCCTCACACCGGACGACGCCGCGGACGCCGACTGGCCCGGCCTCGTCTCCCGTGCCCTCGGCCCGCAGGCCGAGGTGCGGCCCGAGGTGCTGCGGGTGCAGCACTGGGTGATGAACGCGTTCGTCGCCGAGCGCTTCCGGCACGGCCGGGTGCTGCTCGTCGGCGACGCCGCGCACGCGCTGCCCATCACCGGCGGCCTGGGCATGAACACCGGCGTCGCCGACGTGCACAACCTCTGCTGGAAGCTGGCGGGCGTCCTGCGCGGCTGGGCGGGACCGGGCCTGCTGGACACGTACGGGACGGAACGGCTGCCCGTCGCCCACCAGACCCTCGGCCAGGCGGTGGCCAACACCCAGCTGATGGTCCAGGTGCAGAGTCGGCGGCACGAGCAGCTCCGCTCCGGCGAAGCGACACCGGATCCGGTCGAACTCCCTTGGTCTGAGCGGTACTTCGCCCAGCTTGGCCTCGTGCTCGGGGCCGCCTACCGCTCCGCCGCCGTACTCACCGAGGCCCCCACCGCGCCCGAGCCGACCGGGCCTTCCGAGCCGCCGGTTCCACCGGATTCACCAGATTCACCGGACTCACCGGATTCACCGGAGGCGGGCACGGACTACGTCCCCACCCCGAAGCCGGGCCATCGCATGCCCCACCTCTGGCTCGCCCCGGACCGCTCCACGCTCGACGCCTTCGGCGAGTGGTTCACCTTGCTCACCCCGGACCCCGCCCGGTGGGAGCGCCTTCCCGCCGCGCCATGGCCGCTGCGCGTCGAGGCCCTCACTCCTGAGCAGGCCGATGTCTGTGAACTGGGCCCGCACGGAGCCCTGCTCGTCCGGCCCGACGGCCACATCGCCGCCCGCTGGCACGACGCCCCGCCGAGCGACGCCGCGCTGCGCCGCGCCCTCGCGGCGGTCACCGGCTCGGCGGCCGACTGACAGCCCCCGCTCCCCCACGCGATTCCGCCGCCGGACGGCGCCATCACGCCAATGTCCGCTGTCCGGGCGGCCGCACGGTACTTCCGCGTCGTTCGTCCGTTGTCCCCGGCGACGATCACCGCCCGCCCCGCTGTGCCTGGGCGGGCGGTGCCACGCGCGAGAAGGGACACCACCGCCGCATGACCACGCACCGCCTGGGCCGGACGGCCGCCGTACTGGCCGCCGCCGTCACCCTGTCCACGGCCACGACCGGGCTCACCGCGTACGCCGCCGACCACTCCGACAAGACGGGCAAGCACGCCACCGCCACCGCGCACGGCGGCGCGGCGCAGCGCGACGACGAGGACGGCTGGGAGCGCGACGGACTGCGCCTGGACGCCGCGGACAACCGGAAGGTCGACGCGTACGTCGCCCGCGCCCGCGCGGCGGAGCCGTCGATCAGCCGCGACGTCCGGACCGCCGCCGCCCTCAGCCGGGCCGAGCTCATCGGCTTCGACCACCGCCTCAAGTCGCCCGACTCCCTCAAGCGGAAGGTCGCCACGGACCTCAAGGAGCACCCGGAGCGGAACGTCGACGACGCCCTGGCGCGCCTGAGCGACGCGGTGCGCTACACCCTCCAGTGGCCCGACGGCGACTACGTCACCGGTGTCACCATCGCCTCGGAGGTGCTGTCCGCCTGGGGCAACGACAGCACGAAGTGGTCCAATACCTGGGGCCGCGCGAAGGGCTACAAGGGGCTCAACTCGGGCTGGCGCGCGCCCGGTTCACGGCAGCTGTTCGAGGTGCAGTTCCACACCCCGGCGAGCAAGTACGCCCAGGAGGAGACGCACAAGCTGTACGAGGAGCTGCGGCTTCCCTCCACCAGCCCCGAGCGCAAGAAGGAGCTCCAGGAACAGCAGGACGCGATCTTCGCCGCGGTGCCCGTCCCGGACGGCGCTCCCGCCCTCGCCGCGCCCGGCCTCCCGGCGGCTCTGGCACCGGCAGCCTGACAACCGGCTCGCAGCCCCGGCCGCCCGGCCGGGGCTGCCGCCCTCAGCTCCCCCGCGCCGCCCGCTCCAGGATCTCCGCGACCACGTCCGACTTGGCGTCGGCGTAGTTCTGCGTGTACGCCCAGGTGCGGGCGGCGAGTCGCTGTTTGGTGCGAGCGTACAGGTCCCGGTCGTCCGGATGCGCGCGCAGCCAGTCACGGAACAGCAGCATGCGCGTCACTTCCGGGCAGCCGCTCGGGAACACGTGCAGATTCGCCGATTCGGCGCCAGGTCCCAGGTCCTGTTTGCGCAGCACGCGGTGTTCGAACCACTCGGGTTCCCGGATGGCGAGCCGGAATCCGAGCCGCTCAAGGGCCGGTACGTACGCCGCCTCGTCGCCGGGCTCGGGCACGGTGAGCACCATGTCAACGACCGGCTTGGCGGTGAGCCCCGGCACCGAGGTGGACCCCGCGTGCTCGATTTCGTGCCGCACCCCGCCGAGCGCGTCCCGGATCCCCGCCGCCTCCCGGGCGAAGGCCTCGGCCCAGCGCGGGTCGTACGCCCTGAGCGTCACCTGCCCGTCGAGCCGCGGCGCCGCCCCGACCGCGGCCGCCTCGATCTCCTCGGCACTCATCGGCACGCGCGTCTGCTCGTCGTCCTGACGCTCGTGGCTCTCCTGGCCTGGCATGGGCGGCTCCCGGTCGGGGGGGGATGGACTCCCCCCACCCAAGGCGGAGACCGTTCCACCGTCAAGCACGTTTGCCTGTGCGGCACCGAGGGCGTGCGGGTTCAGTCCCGCAGGACGACCAGGACGAACGCGGCGGAGAGGGCGCCGAGGGCGACCGCCGCGACGCCTCGTGCGAAGCGGTGGTCGCGCAGCACGGGCAGGAGTGGGTCGGCGGCGACGCGGCCCGGTCCGGTGAGGGCCAGGGCCACGGCGGCGGTCAGCAGGACCAGGTCGTACTCGACGCCCTCGGGGGCGAAGAAGCCGCCGCCCCACTTGGTGGCGATGGCGTTGAGCATGATGCCGAGGATGCCCGCGCCCGCGAGCGGGGTGAGCAGGCCGATGGCGAGGCCCAGGCCGCAGCAGGTCTCGGTGAGGGCGGCGACCCAGGCCATCACCTTGGCGGCCTTGTAGCCGTCCGCGGCGAAGTGGTCGGCGGTGCCGTTCAGGCCACCGCCGTCGAACCAGCCGAACAGCTTCTGCGAGCCGTGCCCGGCCATGGTCAGCCCGACGGTGACGCGCAGGAGCAGAAGGCCGAGGTCGATGCCGGGCTGGAGGGCGGGAGCGCCGGAGTCGGCCCGGTGCGGGACGGCCGGGCCCGGGGCGGCCAGGCCTTCGGAGGGGGCGGGGGGACGGGAAGAGTACGAAGACATGCTGGATCTCTCCTTGGTGCGGAGCGAACGGGGGGCCGCGCGGCCGGAACCGCGCGGGCAGGAGGCGCCCGGAGGAGCGGTCTGGTGGAGCCGTCGTTCGGATGCCGGGGACGCCGGGACGGATGCGCGGGAAGCGTGGAGGGAGGAGAGGGCCCTCTACGTTCTGATGACGCAGGTTCTGTAGAGATCGACGGCGGTGGCGTCCGCGCGCAGCACCGGACGGGACGCGGCGGCAACGGGTACCGCGTCGCCGCTCGCCGGAGCCGGCCGGGGAGCGGACGCACAGGGCTGGTCGGAGCGGGTCAGCGCCGCGCCACCGGGCGCGTCCTGGCCGCCCCCGTCCTGACAGCCGCTGGTGTCGGGGCCCACCGACGCCTCGACGGCCGAGCCGTAGGGGGTCGTCACGCGCGTACGCTCGGCCTTCTCCGTGGCGGAGGAGGCCGACGCCGCACCTGACCCGAGCACGGTGAGCAGACAGACGAGGAGCGCGAGCGGGTACAGGGCGCCGGTGCGCCACGCACCACGCCGGTTCCCGAGCCCTCGCCCGCTCATGCCGCCAGCTCTCGCCCGCTCATGCCGCCCGATACTAGGTCCGTGCCACGGCGGTACTGAAGACTTCAATGAGCCTGATGTACCACTGCTTCACACGACGTCACACGGCGTCACACCGGACACGGCGTCACACCGGGCGCCGCATGCAGACCCTCGGCCACCGGTCCAGGCCGTGGGCGGCCTCCTTCCGCCGCACCTCCCGCAGCTCCGGGCCGATCGACGCCTCGTCGACGGTCTCGAAGCCGCAGCGCGCGTAGTACGGCGCGTTCCACGGCACCTCGGCGAAGGTGGTGAGGGTGAGCGCCGGGACCGCACCGGCCTCGGCGGTGTCGGCCAGGTGCTCGATGAGGGCGCGGCCGACGCCGCGCCGTGCGTGGTCGGGGTGCACGGACACCTGCTCGACGTGCAGGGCGCCGTCGACGTGGTCCGCGAGGAGGTACGCGACGGGCCGGTCGCCGTCGTCGACCGCGACCCAGGCGCGCCCCGCCCGCTGGTAGTGCGCGAGCTCCTCCACCGTCGGCGGCTCGTCATCGGCGATCTCCGGCATGCCGACGTCCCGGAAGCAGCGGCCCGCGGCCCTCTCGATGTCCTGGAGCAGGGGAAGTTCGCCGGGGTCGACCACTCGGATGCGCATGATCCAATTGTTCCCGACGGCTCCGCTCCGCGCTCCCCCTTTTCTTCCCGTTCCGGAGGCGCGGAGCGGGCGGGGGCCGCCACCGGCCCCCGCCCGCGCGCGTCACTCGCTCTCGACGGTGATGGCCTGCACCGGGCAGGCGCGTGCTGCCTCCTTCAGCATCGGGTCGCCCGCTCCGTCCGTGCGGCCGGGCAGCAGTTCGCTGAACCCGTCGTCGTCCTGGGTGAACACGCCGGGGGCGGTCAGGACGCACTGGCCCGCGCCGATGCAGCGGTCCGTGTCGATCGTGATGCGCATCAGCCGCGCCCCCAGCTGACGGGCAGCTCGATGAGTCCCTGGATCGTGTCGCCCGGCTTGATCGGAACCTCGTCCGGCGGCACGGCGAGCCGTAGGTCGGGGATCCGGGCGAGCAGCGATTCGAAGGCGATCTCCAGCTCCAGGCGGGCGAGGTTCTGCCCGAGGCACTGGTGGATGCCGAAGCCGAAGGCGAGGTGGTGGCGGGCGCTTCTGCGGACGTCGAGGTCGTCCGGCTCCGCGTAGACGGCGGAGTCGCGGTTGATGGCCGACGCGGCGAGGAACACGCCCTCGTGCGCGCGGATGGTCTGCCCCGCCACCTCGATGTCGGCGGTGGCGACCCGCTGGAGCCCGTCGGCGATCGACAGGAAGCGCAGCAGCTCCTCCACCGCGTCGCGGATCAGCGCCGGCTCCCCGCGCAGCGCCGCGAGCTGATCCGGGTGTTCGAGCAGGGTGAAGGTGCCGAGCGAGATCATGTTGGCGGTCGTCTCGTGCCCGGCGACCAGCAGGATCAGCGCCATCCGCGCCAGTTCGTCGCGGTCGAGTTCGCCGGTGTGCAGCCGCTCGCGGACGAGGTCGTCGAGCATGCCTTCGGCGAGGCCCTCCTCTGCCTCGGGGTGGCTCTCGGCGATCCGGCTCTTCCGGTCGACCAGGCCCTCCAGGTAGTCCATGAGTTCCCGGCGCGCCTCGTCGGACTCGTCGGCCGTCTTGCCGCGCAGCAGGCGGCGCGACGCCTCCTCGAAGAAGTCGTGGTCGGCGTACGGCACGCCGAGGAGTTCGCAGATCACCATGGACGGCACCGGAAGCGCGAACGCGGACACCAGGTCCACGGGCGGCCCCTGTTCGAGCACGGCGTCGAGGAGCTGGTCGACGATGTGCTGGATGCGGGGTCGCATCGCCGCCACCCGCTTCACGCCGAACGGCGGGATCAGCATGCGGCGCTGTCTGTTGTGCTCGGGGTCGTCCACGCCGAGGAGCGCGGTCCGCACGCGGCGCGAGAGCTCGAAGCGCGGGGCGATGGAGGGGAAGGCCGGATTCTGTCGGTTCGCGGAGAGCCGGGGGTCGGTGAGCAGCGCCTGGGCTTCGGCGTGCCCGGTGACGAGCCAGGCCTCGGTGTCGTCGTAGAGCGTGATGCGGCTGAGCGGGCCCTGTTCGCTCAGCGGGCGGTAGCCGGCGGGCGGGTGGTAGGGGCAGGTGCGGTCCTGAGGAAAGGGGGCTGCTTGCGTCATGCTGTCTCCGGTGTACGGACGGGCGTACGGATCTGCCGGTCCCCCGAGGCGTTCCGTCCCCTACTACATGCCCCTTGCAGCCATTTGGACTATGCGCGGTTCGGCCAAGTTCGTCGCGCATGTCCCCCACACGGATGATGAAGGCCGAAAACAGCGCCTCCGGACGCCGCACCGCGCCGCGTCCGCCTCAGCACTCTCGATCCTTTCCTCGCTCGGACGCCCCGCCGACCGAACCGAATTGGCTGGTTCCCTCCCTTCATTCCATCGGGCTACCAGGACTTTCTCCCGTACCGCCCTGCGGCGAGGCTCGGGAGGAACACTCCCTTCGCACCAGGAGGTACCCCCATGCGCGCTCGCGTGCTCCTCGCCTCGGCCGCTCTCGCCGTGACCACGCTGGTCGGCGGCGCCGCCTCGGCCGCGGCCGACGCCGACGCCAACGGCACGGCGGAGAACTCGCCCGGCGTCCTCAGCGGCAACCTCATCCAGGTGCCGGTCGACGTCCCCGTGAACCTCTGCGGCAACTCCGTGAACGTCGTGGGCGTGCTGAACCCCGCCACGGGCAACAGCTGCCCGGCCGGGCACTGACCCCTAGCGCGGCGCGGCGAGGCCCTTGAGGTCGCGGACGTACCAGTTGTGGCACGTCCCGTCCGCCTCGCGGACCTGCTTCATGTACGTGAAGCCCGCGCGCCGTGCCACCGCTTCCGACGCGGCGTTGGCGGGGTCCACCCGGATCACGCCGACGCGCGCGCCCTCCGTCGCCGTGTAGCGGCAGACCAGGTCGACCGCGCGGGTCGCGAGCCCCTGGCCCCGCCAGGCCGGGTAGAGCCCGTAGGCGATGTTGGCCGCGCCGGGGGCGAGGCCCGGCAGGGTGAGCCGTACGTCGATGGTGCCCGCGAGCGTCGGGCCCTCCCCCGCGCGCACGCCGAAGGCGCGCAGCGTTCCCTTGTCGGCCCACTGGTCCTGGCAGTGGCGCACGTACTCCTCCGTGCTCGCCCGGGTGCTGGGCTCGCCGTTGAGCCAGCGCACGAGGAGCTCGTCCTCGCCCGCCAGATGCGCGTCGACGTCCTCCAGGGTCAGGGGGGACAGGGTGACCACGCCGTCCGACAGCTCGATGTTCCGCACGGGGCGACTGTCGCCCCCTGTCGCCGCGAGGGCAAGCGAATATCGCGGGCGGTGCCGTGGGGCGCGAGGCCCGCACCCCACGGCACCGGGCTCAGGAGGCCACGTACTCCCGCAGATGACGGGCCGTCAAGGTGTCGGCGTCCGCGACCAGTTCGGCCGGTGTGCCGGTGAACACCACCTCGCCGCCGTCGTGTCCGCCGCCCGGGCCGAGGTCGATGATCCAGTCGGCGTGGGCCATGACGGCCTGGTGGTGTTCGATGACGACGACCGAATTGCCGTCGTCGACGAGCCGGTCGAGCAGGGCGAGCAGCTTGTCCACGTCGGCCAGGTGCAGTCCGGTCGTCGGCTCGTCCAGGACGTACGTGGACGACTTCTCGGCCATGTGGATGGCGAGCTTCAGGCGCTGCCGCTCGCCGCCGGACAGGGTGTTGAGCGGCTGCCCGAGGCGCAGATAGCCCAGCCCGACGTCGCTGAGGCGGCCCAGGATGGTGTGCGCCTTGCCGGACGGGAAGAAGTCGTACGCCTCGGCGACCGACATGCCGAGCACCTCGCTGATGTCCTTGCCGCGCAGCCGGTACGTCAGGACCTCGGGCGTGAACCGCTTGCCCGCGCACTCCTCGCACACCGACGCGACCTGCGCCATCATCGCGAGGTCGGTGTAGACGAGGCCGATGCCGTTGCACTTGGGGCAGGCGCCTTCGGAGTTGGCGCTGAACAGCGCCGCTTTGACGCCGTTGGCCTTGGCGAAGGCGGTGCGGATGGGGCCGAGGAGGTTGGTGTACGTCGCCGGGTTCGAGCGGCGCGAGCCGCGGATCGGCGACTGGTCGGCGACCACGACGCCGTCCTGCCCGGACAGATAGCCGTGGACGAGGGAGCTCTTGCCGGACCCGGCGACGCCGGTGACGACGGTGAGCACGCCGAGCGGCACGTCGACCGCCACGTCCTTCAGGTTGTGCCGGTCGGCGCCCTTGATGGACAGGTGCCCCTGGGGCGTACGGACGCTCGTGCGCAGCTTCGCCCGGTGGCCGAGGTGCCGTCCGGTGAGGGTGCCGGACGTGCGCAGGCCCGCGACGTCGCCGGTGTAGCAGATCCGGCCGCCCGCCTCCCCCGCGCCGGGGCCCAGGTCCACGACGTGGTCGGCGATCGCGACGACCTCCGGCTTGTGCTCGACCACGAGCACGGTGTTGCCCTTGTCGCGCAGCCGCAGCAGCAGGCCGTTCATGCGCTGGATGTCGTGCGGGTGCAGGCCGATGGTCGGCTCGTCGAACACGTACGTCACGTCGGTGATGCTGGAGCCGAGGTGGCGCACCATCTTCACGCGCTGCGCCTCGCCGCCCGACAGCGTGCCCGACGGCCGGTCCAGGCTGAGGTAGCCGAGGCCGATCTCCACGAGCGAGTCGAGGAGGTCCCGCAGACCGGCGAGCAGCGGCGCCACGCCCGGCGCGTCGAGGCCGCGGACGAACGCCGCCAGGTCGCTGATCTGCAGGGCCGAGCACTCGGCGATGTTCAGCCCGTTGACCTTCGAGGAGAGCGCGGCCCGGGTGAGGCGGGTGCCCTCGCACAGCGGGCACCGGGCGAAGACGACGGCGCGCTCGACGAAGGCCTTGATGTGCGGCTGGAGCGACTCACGGTCCTTCGCCAGCCAGCTGCGCTGCATCTTGGCGACGAGGCCTTCGTACGTGAAGCCGTTGGAACCCACCTTCACCTTGACGGGACCCTTGTGGAGCAGGTCCTCCCACTCCTGCGCGGTGAAGTCCCGCAGCTTCTTGTCGGGGTCGTAGAAGCCGGAGTTGGCCATGACCTGCCAGCTCCAGGAGTCCACCGCGTAGTAGGGGACGGTGATGGCGCCCTCGTTCAGGGAGAGGTCGCGGTCCACCAGCTGGTCGGTGTCGACGGTCGAGACCTCGCCGGTGCCCTCGCAGTCGGGGCACATGCCGTCGGGCACGTTGAAGCTGAAGGCTCCGGCGGTGCCGATGTGCGGCTCCCCCAGGCGGCTGAAGATGATGCGCAGCATCGTGTACGCGTCCGTGGCGGTGCCCACCGTGGAGCGCGAGTTGGCGCCCATCCGCTCCTGGTCGACGACGATCGCCGCGCTGAGGTTGCGCAGCTCGTCGACGTCGGGGCGGCCGACGCTCGGCATGAAGGACTGGATGAACGCGGCGTACGTCTCGTTGATGAGCCGCTGCGACTCGGCGGCGATGGTGCCGAAGACCAGGGAGGACTTGCCCGACCCCGAGACTCCCGTGAAGACGGTCAACCGCCGTTTCGGCAGGTCGAGCGATACGTCCTGCAAGTTGTTCTCCCGCGCACCGCGGACCTGGATCACGGAGTGGCTGTCGGCGGGGGTGACGTTCACGAGCGCTCCTCGCACTTAGGTTCGACCTGAGCGAACAGCGTACACTGTACTCAGTGAAGGCAGGGGGGATATTGCCACACCTTCCGACCAGGGGCGTTCACCAAGGCATTACGCCCTGAATGCGCAGAAAGGCTTCTTCTCCCGCATACCTCCGCCGTTCGGGTGAACGCCCGAATGCCGTGATCGCGCCGGGGGCAGTCTGGCCGTGCCCGCCCAGCAGCCTCGGACGGGTCTCTCCCAGCGATGCGAAGGTGCCCATGCTCCGCAAACTCGCCCTGTCCACCGCCGCCCTGGTCACCGCCCTGGTCCCCGCGCTCGCGACGGCTCCCGCGTCGGCGGCCGGGCCCGGCGTCGAGCGCGGCCCCGGCGAAGTGTGCTTCTGGACCCAGCCGGGCCAGCACGGCACGGGCTTCTGCTACAAGCCCCCGGGCTATCGGGACGTACCCGAGTCCCACCACGACAAGACGGCCTCGTTCCGCTCGGACGCCAACCAGAACCTGTACGCGATCGACTGGGGACGGCACGACTGCTTCTACCGGCTGATCCGGCCGTACGACTACAGCGACAACTGGTCCTGGGGATCGCGGATCGACGGCGTGTCCCACACGGACGAGGGCTGCCAGGCGGCCTGACCGGCCCGGCGGCCGCCACCGGCGCACCCGTCCCGCGCCCGGCAGCCCGAAGAGCGGCCACCCCGACCACCCGAGAAGTTCAAGCGAAGCGAACAGAAAGGCCCCTCACGCCCATGAGCACGAAGAACGTCTCCACCACCCCCAAGAACTCCGCACGGCGCGGTCTCCTCGCCGCCGTGGCGGCGGCTGCCCTCCTGATGACGGGCGGCTTGGTCGCGGCCGCGCCCGCCGGTGCCGCCGACTGTCCCAGCGGCCATTTCTGCGCCTGGGAACACGCCAACTACGACGGCCAGCGCGCCAACTGGTCCGGGGACGACGGCTGGTGGGAGAGCTACATCGCCGACGAGGACTCCTCCTGGGCCAACCACGGCATCTCCGGTCCCGGCATCAAGGACCACGTCAAGGTCTACTCATCGAGCGGCCAGGGCGGCCACATGACCATCTGCCTCACGCCGGGCCAGGAGGTCAACTACAACGGCGCGGCCAATGACAACGGCGACTCCCACACCTGGGCCATGAGCTGCTGAACCCGGCTCCCCGGCGCGGGCCCGCACCCCCTTGCCCGGGGTGCGGGCCCGTTCCCGTGCTCAGCGGGGCAGCACGTGCCCGCCGCGCCCGGCGAGCGCACCGGCGACGGCCATCGGCACGGCGATGACGACCAGGCCGACCAGGCCCGCGGTCCAGTGCCCGCTCAGGTCCCGTACGGCGCCGAAGAGCGCGGGCCCGACGGCGGCCACCAGATAGCCCACGCACTGCGACATCGCCGACAGGAGTCCGGCCTCCTCGGTGGTGCGGGCCCGCATCGACATGAAGGCGATGCCCAGGCTCAGCACGGCTCCCAGGCCGAGGCCGAGCAGCGCGGCCCACAGGGCGGCGGCGCCGGTCGGGGCGGCGGTGAGCCCGATCAGCGCCACGGCGCACAGCGCGCTGCCGAGCACGGCCAGATGACTCTGCCGCCGCGAGCGCTGCGCGAGCACGGGCACCAGCAGGGACGTGAGCATCGCGAAGCCCATGCAGACGGCGAGCAGCACGCCCGCCCGGCCCTCGGAGTACCCGTGGGAGATGTAGAAGGAGGGCAGCCAGGTGGTGGCCGTGTAGTAGATGAGGGACTGGAACGCGTAGAACAGGGCCACGGCCCAGGCGAGCCGGTCGCGCCACAGCGATCCGCCCGCGCCCGCGGCGGCGTCGCGGCGGGCGGGACCGCCGCGACGCAGGCGCGGCGCCCACACCAGCACCGCGACCAGCGCGAGCAGCCCCCACAGGGCGAGCCCACCGGACCAGTCGAGGCCGAGGCCGTCGCGCAGCGGTACGGTCGCGGCGGCCGCCACGGCGCCGCCGCCGACGAGCATCGTCGAGTGCAGGCCCGACATCAGACCGACGTGGCGGTGGAAGTCGCGTTTGATCAGTGCCGTCACGACGACGTTGGCCACGGCGACGGCCGCGCCGATCAGGAGGGTTCCGGCGAACAGCGGGGGCAGGGCGGGCACGAGGCGCACGGCCGCCCCGGCCAGGAGCACCACGAGCACGGCGACGAGGGTGCGCTCCATCCCGTGGCGCCGGGCCAGGCGGGGCGCGAGCGGGGCGAAGACGCCGAAGCAGATCAGCGGCAGCGTCGACAGGACGCCCGCGGCGCCGTTGGACAGGCCGGTGGCGTGCCGGATGTCGTCCAGGAGGGCCGAGACGGCCACGATGACGGGCCGCATGTTCAGGCCGATCAGGAGGACGGCCAGGGCGTACGGGAGCAGGCGGCGGGCGGGGCGGGCGGCAGTGGGTCCGGGGGCGGGCGCGGCTGCGGCTTCGGGGCCGGAGGACGTGGTGGCTCCGGGCTCGGCGGGAGGGTTCACGACGCACTTCCTCGGGGGTGACGGGGCCGAAGGGCCCGGCCGGTCAGGGAGGTGGCGGTGGATCGGCCCTGCTCAGGCGGAGCGCTCCGCCGCGTGGCACGTGTGGCAGACGACGCGGCGGCCCGGCCGGTCCCGCGTCGCCTTGCCCATGCCGCTGGGCTGATGGAGGACGGTCGGCGTGACGTGTCCGTGGTCGGCGCAGACGACCAGGTTGCAGCGGCTGCAGATGCCGATGCCGGCGGTGCCGCTCCTGCCGTCGAGGTCGCAGTCGTAGCACTTCATGGGGATCTCCGTCGGGGTCGCGCGCCGGTGGCCTCCCGGTTCGGGGCACGGGTGTCCCGGGAACCGGCGGGGCGGCGCGTCGGAAGAGGGGTGGGGTCGCGGGCGGCGGCTCTCGCTCGCCGATCGGCTCGGGCGGTCGGCGGTCCGTCGTCGTACGAGACAGTAGCCCGCTAGTTTGGACAGAGTCAATTCTAGGATCGGGTCGCGCTCAGGGTGCCGGACGTGATCCCGTTAGACTTCCGGGACGGAACTGGGGGTGCATCGTCATGGAGCAGCGAGCGGCCGATCTGCTCAGGGCCAAGGGGCTGCGCAGTACGGCACAGCGTCGCGCCGTGCTCACCGCCCTGCACGGCCATCCGCACTCCACGGCGGCCGAGTTGGAGAGTCGCATCGGCGTCGCCGCCGACGGCTCGCCCTCCTCCGGGAGCCTGTCCCGGCAGGGCCTGTACAACGTCCTCGACGACCTCGCGCGGGCGCGGCTGATCCGCTGCATCGAACCGGCGGGCTCCCCCACCCGCTACGAACTCCGCGTCGGCGACAACCACCACCATCTGGTCTGCCGGTCCTGCGGCCGCATCGAGGACGTCGACTGCACCGTCGGCCACGCCCCGTGCCTGACGCCCGGGGACGACCGCGGCTTCGCGGTCGACGAGGCGGAGATCATCTGGTGGGGCGTGTGCGCGGACTGCCGACCGGCACGCGGCTGACTCAGGGCCTCACGCCCAGCGACCGTCACTCCCCGCCACCCTTCCCGTCCGAACCGGGAACGTTTCCCGACCCACCCCGGCGCTGCCCCCTGGCCTCCGGGTGCCTCCCGGCAGCACGCTCTAGAAGCTGTCAGAACAGGGAGGAAACGGTATGAAACTCTCGATCCGCAGGCTCGCCACCGTCGGCACCGCGCTCGCCGCGACCGTGGTGCTCATGGCCCCCACCGCTTCGGCCGTCAAACCGGGCGAGACGTTCCGCTACGGCAGCCTGGACTGCACCGCCTCAGCGGACATGAACGGGAACGGGGCGCTGAAGTGCACCGGCACCATGGACGTCACCTGGCGGGCCAAGGTGAAGTGCAAGGCGGGCTTCACGTCCTACGGCTCGTGGCAGACCAACGCCCAAGGCGGCACCAAGGAGTCCAAGTCCGAGTCCAAGTGCGTGTTCGCCGTCGAAGACGTCACTATCGACCCCATCGTCTGATCCGCGCCCGCCTGACCCGCGCCCGTCCGCCCCTCGTCCGTCCGGCCCGAAATTCGTTGGCACGCGCCACGGCGGCGTGGCTAACCTGGCGTTCGCACTGTTGATCGCCGACCGGGCCGCGTGCCCCTGAAAGAGGTGTCTTGATGCCCCGGGTCGCGCCGAGCGCGCCTCGCCGCACCGTCTGACCGTCCGCTTCCTCTGCCGCCGCGCCCGTGCGGCGGCCGGACGCCGGATTCCGGTGCCTTCATTCCGCCGAAGCCGCTCGGCCTGCTCTTGCTGTCGTTTTCCATCCCTCAGCAAGGAGTATCCCGGGTGTCCCACCCCACCGGAGCTCGTCAGAGCGACGCCCACAACACCCTCAAGCTCGGCACCTTCGCCTGCGCCTGGTGCGGCCTCACCGTGCCCGCCACCAGCGCCGACGGCGTGCCGCGCGACCACTGCCCGTCGTGCCTGCACTCGCAGCACCTCACCGACCACGTCGAGGGCGGCACCAGCCGGTGCCGCGGGCGGATGTCCCCGATAGCCATCGCCGTCCTGCGGACCGGCGACTGGCGGGTCATCCACCGCTGCGTGCGCTGCGACGAGCTCACCTCGAGCCCCGTCCGCACGGACGACAACCAGCTCATCCTGATGCGCATGGCGGTCCGGCCGCTCGCCCAACCGCCCTTCCCGCTCGAAGCGTTCGGGACCCTGTGACCCGGACCGAGGGGAAGGAGACCGCCATGCCGCGTCGCAACAACACCCGTGAGCCGTCGTCGGCGCGCCGCCGCCCGCAGCGGCACAAGGACGTCCTGCACGGTCAGGGCGGCCACCGCGCGCACGACTTCCGGTGCGTCGGCTGCCGGCTCGACGTGTCCCTGGACGCGCCGGGCACCGGGCACCGCAATCACTGCCCGCACTGCCTGGCCAGCCTGCACGTCGACCACCGCGTCCCCGGCGACCGCGCCTCACCCTGCCGCGGCCGCATGGAGGCGCTGACCATGACCGCGCGCCCGGACGGCGAGTGGATGCTCATCCACGAGTGCCTGACGTGCGGCGAACTCAGCGCCAACCGCGTCGCGGGCGACGACAACGCGCTGGCCCTGGTGCGCCTGGCCCTCAAGCCGCTCCAGGACACCGGGGTGGCGAGCCGCACGCTCCTCACCCTGTGACGGCCGGGGCCGCCGTGTCCCCACGGCGGCCCCGTACCCGCACGGCTCCGGGAGCTACGGCGCCATCTCGTACGTACCGGACAGCGCCTCGACGCGCGCCCAGACGCGCGCCGAGCGGGCGTCGTCGACGACCGGGCGACGGACCGCGCCGAGGGCCCAGCTCTGCTGCTCGGCGGTGGCGGAGTCCTTGCCGTGCAGCTCGACGGCGTACCCGGAGAAGTCCCGTACGAGGACGGCGAAGAGCTCGTCGAGCACGTCCTGCTCCAGGCCGGTCAGGCGCGCCTGCTCCAGGATCAGCTGCCCGTGCACCACGAGCGCGAACAGCTGGCCGACGGCGAGGAGCAGATCGAGGTCGCGGCTCTGCTCCTCGTCCGGGGCGGCCGTGGTGACGAACGTGCAGAGGGCGTCGGCCTGTTCGCGGAATCGGGCGACGTTGGGCACGTCGGCGTACGCGTCGTAGGCGGCGCGCCAGTCGTGGAAGCGGATGGAGCCGAGGCCCCGGGCCGGGCCCTGCCGGAAGAGGAAGGCGTCGTCGGCCGCGTCCAGGCGGGTCGGCACGGGCGCGTAATCGGCCGGGTTCAGCAGGTGGTTGCCCATGAACTTCAGGATCAGCGCGAGGTTGACGTGGACCGTGCCCTCCAGCTTCGGCAGGCCCCGGATCTCGGTGGCGGCCTGGGCGAAGTAGGTGTCCTTCTCGAAGCCCTTGGCCGCGATGACGTCCCACATCAGGTCGATGACCTTCTCGCCCTCCGTGGTCACCTTCATCTTCGTCATCGGGTTGAAGAGGAGGTAGCGGCGGTCGTCGGGCCCGGCCGAGCGGAAGTAGTCCACGGCGCGGTCGCTGAACAGCTTCATCCCGACGAGGCGGACGTAGGCGTCGGTCAGCTCGCGGCGCACGTGCGGGAACGCGGTGACGGGGCGGCCGTAGAGGATGCGGTTCTGGGCGTGGGTGACGGCCTCGTACATCGCGTGCTCGCAGATGCCGATCGCGCCGGTGCAGAGGTTGAACTTGCCGACGTTGACGGTGTTGAGGGCGGCGTCGAAGGCGGCGCGGCCGGTGTGCAGGATGTCCTCGGCCCTGACCGGGTAGTCGTCGAGCCGGAACTCGCTGACGTACTTCGAGGAGTCCACGACGTTCTTCACCAGGTGGTACGCCTCGTGACGACTGTCGGCGGCGAAGAAGACGTAGCCGTCGGGGCCCTCCACGTCGGTGCGGCGGCCGAAGACGGAGACGAGGCCCGCGGCGTTGCCGTTGCCGATGTAGTACTTGGAGCCGCTGGCGCGGAAGCCGCCGTCGCCGTCCGGCTCCAGGAGCATGTCGGTGGAGTAGATGTCGGCGCCGTGCGACTTCTCGGACAGGCCGAAGGCGAACACCTCGCCCTGAGCGAGGAGTTCGGCGGCGCGGGCGCGGGCGGCGGCGTTGTCGCTCTGCCAGACCGGGCCGAGGCCGAGGATGGTGACCTGCCACGCGTACCAGTAGTCGAGGCCGTAGAAGCCGAAGATCTCGTTGAGGGCGGCGATCCGGGCGGTGTCCCAGCGCTTGTCGCCCTCGTCCTGCCCGGCGGCGGACGCGGGGGTGAGGAAGGTGGCGAACAGCCCTTCCTTGGCGGAGAACTCCAGGAAGTCCGCGAGCCAGGCGCGGGAGCGGTAGTCCTCGATCAGCCGGCGCTTGCCGCGCGCCTCGAACCAGTCGACGGTCGCCCGCAGCAGCCTGCGGGTCTCCGCGTCGAAGTGCTTCGGGTCGTACGTGTGAGGGTTGAACAGCAGCGGGTCGGCCATGGCCATTCGCCTTTCCGGCTCAGAGGTCGAGGAAGGTGGGGAAGGTGACGCAAGGGGGAGAGCGGTGGGTGCGTCAGCGCCGGGCGCCGAGCCGTTCGAGGGTGGCGATCACGTCGTCGAGCCAGGCGAGCGTCATCTGTTCGTACGCGATGCCGCCGCGCAGCACGACGTGCTGGAGCTCCTGCCGGTCGTCGAGCGCTTCGGGGGCCTCGGGTCCGGTGAAGTCGCGCCGCTCCCCCGCGAGGTAGTGCCCGAGCCGGTCGGCGTGCGCCTGCCGGTAGCGCCGCACCTCGCGGATCAGCGCTGCCGGGTCGTCGAAGGCCGCGCCACGGATCTTCACGGCCAGCTCGTGCCGGACGCTCTCGGGTTCGATCGGCTCGTGCAGCCACCCGGAGAGCGCGGCGCGGCCGAGGGCCGCGACGGAGTACTCCTTCTTGTCCGGCCGGTCCTGCTGCGCCACCTCGCGGGCCTCGATCCAGGCGTCGCTCTCCATGCGCTTGAGGACGCGGTAGATCTGCTGGTGCGTGGCGGTCCAGAAGTAGCCGATGGACCGGTCGAACCGCCGGGCCAGCTCGTAACCGGAGCCCGGCTGCTCAAGGAGGGAGACGAGGATCGCGTGCTCAAGCGCCATGCCCGAATCCTTCTATGCAACTCGTTGCATAGACAAGCGGCGCCGCCCAGGTGAGACACGGCTCACCCGGACGGGATGCCCCGCCCGCGGGCGAGGCATCCCGGATCCGACCGACTACGAGGGTTCGGCGCCCGCGGGCACTTCGTAGATCTTCCCGTCGACGCCCGCCCGGTAGAGCCTGCCCGCGGGGAAGCCGCGGTCGCCGTGGCCGTAGGTGACCTGGGTGGAGAGCGGAAGGCCCGATTCCACGGCGCACAGGCGCCCTTCCTCGACGCGCCAGATCTGCCCCGCCGCGTGCGTGCTGATCAGCGGCCGCCCCTTGCTGTCGAGGGTGAGTCCGTCGGGGAGCGCGAGGACGTCGGAGGGGGCCACCGAGACCCAGCGCCTGGGGTGTGCCGGGTCGTCGACCGGGATCCGGTAGAGGCCCGGGGCGACGGTGGTCTGGATGACGTAGACGTGATTCCCGTCCGGGGACACGGCGATCCCGTTGGACTGGGGCACCCGGGCCCAGGCGGGGTCGACCTCGCCGTCCGGCGTGACGCGGCCGATGTTCCGCCCGCCCAGGGTCGTGGTGTACACGGTGCCGTCGGCCGCGAGGGCGACGCCGTCGATGCCGCCGAGCCCGGTGGCGTACGTGCTGACGTCGCCGGTGTCCGGGTCCACGAGGAGGAGCTTCGACCTGGGCAGCACGTCGCCGGTGAGCGAGTGCAGGAGGTCGTTGCCGGTGCCGACCAGGAGGCGGCCGTCGTCCCGCACGACGATCCCGCCGTTGGCGCCCACGTCCCCGGTGAGGGGTACGGGAGTGCGGCCCGGCGCGTCGATCCGGTAGACGCGGCCGGTGAAGTACGCGGTGGCGAACATCCGCCCGCGCTTGTCGACGACGATCGACTCGACCCAGTCGGGGATGCGCGCCACCTGGACCGGCGCTCCCTGTCCCGTGGCGGCACAGGCCGGTGCCGCGGCCGCGTGGGCGGGTGCGAGCACGCCCGCTGCCGCGGCCAGCAGGGCCAGCGACACGATGCCGCGGCCCGGCCCGCGTAAGACTCCGCGCGGCTCCCTGCTCACCTTCAACGTCATCGGTTCCCCTCCGTCGTCGGGTCCAGCTGCCCGGCGAAGTATCGGGTCCGCGGGCTGCGAGCACCACAGCCGGGAGGCGTCGGGTCGGACACACCGGCCCGCCGGGCAGGCCCTAGGGTCGGTGCATGCGCATCGTGTCCCTGCTTCCCGCCGCCACCGACGTCGTCGCCGAACTCGGCCTGGTGGAGCGGCTCGTCGGGCGCACCCACGAGTGCGACTGGCCGCCGCGCGAGGTGGCGTCCGTGCCCGTGGTGACCGGTGCCGACCTGGATCAGACCGCCTTGAGCAGCCGTGAGATCTCCGACGCGGTGGGCGGCTCGGCGCACTCCGGGTCCTCGCTGTACACCCTCGACGCCGACGCGCTCGCGGCCCTGCGGCCCGACGTGGTCCTCACGCAGGACCTGTGCGACGTGTGCGCGGTGTCGTACGAGAGGGTCAGCCGCACCGTGCGGCTCCTGGACGCGGACACCCGCGTCCTGAGCCTGGAGCCGCGCACCCTCGACGACGTGCTGGACTGCCTGGTCACCGTCGGCTCCGTGCTCGGGGTGCGGGAGCGCGCCGAGCAGCGCCGGGCCGCACTGCGGGCCCGCCTGGAGCGGGTGCGCGAGCGGACCGCCGGACGCGAGCGGCCCCGGGTGGTCGCCGTCGAGTGGCTGGATCCGCTGTGGCCCGCCGGGCACTGGGTGCCCGAGCAGATCGCCGCCGCCGGGGGCGAACCGCTCCTCGCCGCGCCCGGCGAGCACACCGGGCCCATGGCGTGGGACGCGGTGCGCGCCGCCCGGCCCGAGGTGCTGCTCGTCCTGCCGTGCGGCTTTCCGCCCGAGCGGACGCTGCGCGAGTCGGACCTGCTCATCGGGCTGCCCGGCTGGTCCGAGCTGCCCGCCGTCCGGTCCGGGCGCGTCTGGGTCCTGGACGGGCCCGCGTACTTCAACCGCCCCGGCCCGCGCGTCGTGCGCGGGGCGGAGGTGCTGGCCCACGTCCTGCACGGGGTGCGGGCCGGGGCGGCGGTGTCCGCGGCCGAGGCGCGCCCGCTCAGGACACCGCGCGGCGGCGCGGCGGGGTGAAGGCGTACAGGTCGAGGATCTCCGGTCGCGGGGCGACGCCGGGGCCTCCGGCGCGGACCCAGGCGACGATGTCCTCGGTCGCGTCCGCGTCGTTGACCAGGCCGAGCCACACCGGCCGGGCGCCGGCCGCCCGGCCCGCGGCGGAGGGCTGGACCACGATGACGTTGGCCTGGTCGCACACGTCCAGGCAGGCGGAGACGCGCACGGGCGCCTCGGCCCGCAGGCGCGCGGTCTGCGCGGCGTGGTCGACGCCGGTCACCTTCGGGCTGCCGCAGCAGCAGTCCCTGCACACGACGACCCGGCAGGGTGCCGGGGCGGTGGCCGCCCGGGAACTCCCCGCGATACCTGCTGACTTACCGACCGGTCTTGCGGGCATGCCGCGTCCTGCCTCTCTCCGGGGAGATCCGCCCCGGTGTTCCGTGGAGGAGGCGACCGCGTGAGTCTCCTGGCTCTCGGGTCGATGCCCGTTCCGGCCTTCCCACCCCTCGCGGGGCAGTGGCAAGTCGGGACGTGCTCGCCGATCACAGTGGCGGGACCGCGCCGGATTCACACCGGCTTCCTCGGACCGCCGTCGCCTTGTCGCCGTCATCATTCCATCCGGCCGTACGGTGCCGCCCGGGGGTCTCGCTTCGGGGTCCGCGCTACCTGCCGTACAGGGTGACCGGCAGGGCCTGGACGCTGTTGCTGACGAAGGACGGCAGCGGCACCAACTCGGCGCGGGGGACGGCGAGGTCGAGGTGCGGGAACCGCTGGAACAGGGCCGGCAGGGCGATGCCCGCCTCCAGGCGCGCCAGGGCCGCGCCGAGGCAGTAGTGCGGGCCGTGCCCGAAGGACAGGTGTCTCGGCCGGGGGCGTGCGACGTCGAACTCGGCGGCGTCGGGGCCGAATCGGCCGGGGTCGCGGCCCGCGGCCGCGTACGAGGCGAGGATGGCTTCGCCGCGCGGGATCACGACGTTCCCGACGGCGATGTCGTCGAGGGCGTAGCGCAGCGGGAAGTGCGCGACGGGCGAGTCCCACCGCAGGGTCTCCTCCACCACGGCCTCCCACGGCCGTTGCCCGGTCGTGACGGCGGCGCGCTGCTCGGGGTGGGTGAGCAGGGCGGCGGTCGCGTTGGTGATCAGGTTGAGGGTGGTGCCGTGGCCCGCGACGAGGACCAGGACGAGGGTGCCGATCAGCTCCGGCTCCGAGAGGCGGTCGCCGTCGTCGCGCGCGGCGATCAGATGGCTGGTCAGGTCTTCCCGCGGCCGCTCCCGCCGTTCGGCGACGAGGTCGGTCAGGAGTGCGTGCAGGCGTCGCTGGGTGGCGACGGTCTCATCGGGCGTGGTGACGCTGCTGGTCAGGCTCGCGGAGAGGTTCCGGAACGCGTCGAAGCGCTCCTCGGGCACGCCGAGGAGGTCGCCGATGACCGCCATGGGCAGCGGATAGGCGAAGTGGCGGCGCAGGTCCACGGCGGCGTCGCCGTGCTCGGCGAGGGCGTCGAGGAGGCGCAGCGTGATCGCCTCGACGCGGGGCCGCATCGCGCTGACGCGCCGCGCGGTGAAGGCCTGTGCGACCAGCTCGCGCAGACGGCGGTGCTCCTCGCCGTCGGCGGTGGTCATGCCGCGGTTGGTGACCATGCTGATCAGCGGCCACCCCTCCGGCACTTCTCCCGCGCGCAACGCGGACCAGTGCGCCGGGTCCTTGGCCGTACGGGGGTCCGCGAGAAGCTCCTGGAGCAGGTCGTGGCGGGTGATGACCCAGGCGGGCACGCCGCCGGGAAGGCGCACCCGCACGGCGGGGCCGATCGCGCGGAGCCTGTCGTTCTCGCCGTGGATGTCACCGGCGCTCGCGTCGAGGCGGATGAGGGGGGTCTGGGTGTCCACGGGTCACCTCTGACAGGGGTCGACGACGGGGTCGATCGTGGAGCGCGTGCGCCTGGCCGTACGTGCCTGCACGGGGCGGCGACTGGATCGTACGGTCAGGCACGGGCCCGGAGAAGAGTGCGCGGGGCACCCGTCCGGTGGGCCGCAGGGGCCTTCCGGCGGAGTTGTTCACTCGACTTACTCGGTCGACTATGTCGCTACTATGTACGCATGGCTCATGTAACCGCGGCCGAGCGCCGCCCCCAGCTGATCAAAGCGGCCATCGCCCTCATGACCAGGGAGGGCGTCGCCGCAGGAAGCACCCGCGCCATCGCCGCCGAACTCGGTGTCGCGCAGGCGACGGTGCACTACACCTTCGGCACCAAGGAGGATCTGTACCGCGCCGTCATGCGGCAGCTCAGCCAGGACATGGTGGCGCAGGTCAGGGAGTCCTCGCCGACGGATGCCGGTTTCGAGGAGACGGTCGCCACCCTCGCCGGGGCGCTGTGGCGCACCGTGCGCGAGCAGCCCACCAGCCATCAGCTGCTCACCGAACTGACCATGTTCGCCCTGCGGACACCGGCGCTGCACGAGGCTCTGGAGAGCCATTTCCGCGAGGTGCACGACACGACGGCGCAGCTGGTGACCGAGGCGGCGGAGCGCACCGGCCAGCAGCTCTCCGTGCCCGCCGACACCATCGCGCGCTTCCTGCTCGCCGGTTTCGACGGGCTCATCCTGCAGCGCCTTGCCCTGCCCGACGAGGAGGCCGAACTGCACATCGTGCAGGCCCTGGCCGCCAGCGCCGCCGCTCTGGCGGGCGGCACGCTCGGCGCCGCGCGGGCCGCCGACGCCTGACAGCACGCGAAGCGGCCACCTCCCCCGATCGGAATCGGGGGAGGTGGCCGCTTCGCGTGTGGCCCGTAGGGCCTCGGGGGTGACAGGTGCTCAGCGGGCCTTGGCCGGCGGAGCGGGCTCGGGCTGCTGCCCGCGGTCGGCGGCCGCGCTGGCGACCGTCATCCTCAGCGGAGGCAGCGAGGCGACGAGGGTGCCGAGGGCCAGAAGCGCGCTGAGCACCCCGGCGCCCGCCGTGTCCAGGACGCCGCCGACGGCAAGCGGGCCGATGCCGGTGCCCAGCGCGCTCGCTCCGCTGAGGGAGGCCACCAGGCGGCCGCTCGGGTCGAGGAGCGCCGCGGCCGCGAGGGTCTGCACCAGGACGGCCAGCTGACAGGCCTGCCAGAGGACGGCCGCGACGACGAAGAGCACCGGGTCGTGCGTGAGCACCAGGACCGCCATCGACAGGGCCTGCGCCGTGATGAAGGCGGCCAGGGACCGCGTACGGCCGAAGCGGCGGGCGGCGGTCGGGCCGAGCACGGCACCGGCGAGGGCCACCACGCTGGACACGGCGAGGACCATCGACACGGCCGAGGTCGACATGCCCGTGTGCTCGCGGCCGAAGACCGAGGCGTACGCCCAGGCGCCCTGGGTGACGGCCCACAGCAGTGCGATCGCGCCCAGCAGGACCCACGAGGGGGTGGCGGCCCCGGTCCGCGTGGCGGCCGCGGCGGTCGTCGTGGCCGGTCCTTCGGCAGCGCCCGGCGCGGGCGCCGGCGTGGCCGGTCCTTCGGGGAGCCCGCGCACCAGGGGCCAGGCGAGCAGGCACCACAGCGCCATGACCAGGAAGCCGGTCCCCTCCCCCAGGCCGTGGTTGGCCCCGGGCACCGCCATGATCAGCAGGGCGGTCACGGCCACCGTGCCCACGATGGTGACCGCGGACGCCTTGTCGGCGTCGTCGGTGGCGGCGATCGCGGCCGTGGCCGCCGCGTAGACCGCGCCGAGCCCGCCGCCGATGACGAGGTTCGCCAGGATCAGGGTCGGCAGGTCGCTCGCCGCGGTCGCTCCGACGAAGCCCGCGCAGGCGATGGCGAGGCCGGTGCGGGCCATGCGGACGCGGCCGGGCCGCGCGGCCCGTGCGGCGAGGCGCAGGGTGACGACCGCGGTGGCCATGAGCTGGGTCGCGCCGACGAGTCCCGCACCGGAGTCCCCGAGCGCGAACCGCGAGGAGAAGTCGTCGACGAAGAGGGGCATCAGGTTCGCCCCGCCGTTGCCCAGGGTCGCACCGGCGATGAGCGCCACGGCGACGCCGAAGGTCAGGACGGCGGTCCTGCGCGTGGTCGGGTGTGCGACAGCCATCGGAGTCCTATCGGTAGGAGGTGCGGAAGGAGTGCTGCGGGGTGCTGCGGGCTCCGGTGGTCACGGGTGCGCCGGGCACTCGTGACCACCGGGTGGAGCGGGTACGGCAGTTGAGGCAGTGGCGGCCGTGTTCTTCAGCGGTCCGGACGCCCTGCTGCTCAGCTGGTCCTGCTGTTGAGCTGGCCCTGACGTACGGCCGGTCCTGACGTTCAGCCGTTCAGCCGGTCCAGACGTCCTCGACGTAGCGGCCGGACTCGATGAGAGCGGCCAGCCAGTCGGCGGCCTGCTCGTCGTCCGCGCCGGTGTGCTCGCGGTGGACGGCCATGAACGCCTCCCGCACCGCGGGGGCCATCCGGCGGCCGTCGCCGCAGACGTAGACCCGGCCGCCCGCCTCCAGGACGTCCCACACCTCGTCGCTCTCCCGGGCGATGCGGTCCTGGACGTAGCGGGCGCCGTTCTCGGGGGCCTGGGAGAAGACGGGCCGCATGCTCACGGCCCCGGCCGTCCCGGCCGTCTCGAACTCCTCGCGGTGCAGGTAGTCGACCTCCGGGTGGTCGCAGCCGAAGTAGCACAGCAGCGTGCCGGTGGACCCGGTGTGCAGCCGGTCGAGTACGGCTCCCCGGAACGGCGCGAGGCCGGTGCCCGCGCTGACGAGGATGACCGGAACCGTGTCGTCCGAGGGCAGCCGGAAGGACTCGCCGCACGGCAGCACCCTGGCCTGGAGGGTGTCCCCGGCCCGCACGTCCTGCACGTAGTGCGAGGCGATGCCCTGGAAGGTGCCCTCGCCCGCGCGGTGGGGCGCGGCGAGCAGCGACACCATCAGGTCGATCTCGCCGGGCGCGGCCTGCGCGGAGGACGAGATGGAGTAGTGCCGCGGGCGCAGCACCGGAAGCAGTTCCAGGAAGCGCGCGAACGGCAGCTCGCAGGCGCGGTAGCGCTCCAGCAGGTCGAGGACGCTGAGCCCGGGGGCGGTGACCTGCTCGCGGAAGGCGTCGGCGTCCGCCGCGGCGAGTTCGGCCAGGGGGCGGCGCTCGGGCGGGCAGGCGGTGTGCTCGGCGAGGACGGCGACCTGCTCGGGCGTGGCCGCGGTCTGGAGCTCCACGAAGTCGGTGAGCAGGCGGCGCAGGGTCAGCGGCCGGTCGACGGGCAGGGTGTTGCGGGCGCGGCGGCGGGCGCTCAGCCGCACGGTGCGCTCCGGGTCGAGGCCGAACCGGTCGGCGACCCGCCGAACGAGGGCCTCGGGGTTGCGCGGCAGGACGGCCAGGTGGTCGCCGGTGCGGTAGGTGACGCCCTCGGGCAGGCGCAGCTTCAGATAGCGCTTGGAGCGGCCCAGCTCGTGCTCCATGTCGACGAGTTCGTACGCGTCGAGCACCTCCATGGGCTGTACGCCGTGCCGGGCGGCGAGTTCCCCGGTGACGGACGCGGTGGCGTCCTCAAGGTCGTACAGGCCCTGCTGCTCGTCGGGGCCGGGCTCGGGGCGCGCCGCCTCGCCGTCGGCGGTGCCGTAGCGGTCGAGCAGCGCCGTCCACAGGTCGGCGGTCCAGCGGTCCACGGCCCCCGCGAAGTCCCCGGAGGCGTCCGCGGCGCCGCGCTCCAGGAGCGGGGTGGCACCGGCGGCGGTGAGCCACCGCTCGATGAGGGTCGGCACGTGCTGGTAGGTGGCCGCCCAATTGCGGTCGCCGACGCCGAGGACGGCGTACTGGAGTCCTTCGAGGGCGCCGGGCTCCAGGCCTTCCAGCCAGGTGACGAACTCGGCGGCGTCGTCGGTGGGCCGGCCGTTGTAGGAGGCGGCGACGATGACCACGGGGCCGTCGGCGGGGCTGAGTCCGCCCGCGCGGTCGTTGAGGGGGGCGACGGCGGTGGTGAACCCGTGGTCGTCGCCGTCGGCCGCCAGGTCGTGGGCGAGTCCCGCGCAGGTGCCCAGGTTGGAGCCGTGCAGCAGGGTGAGCGCGGTCGCGGCGGCTCGGCGGCCCGCGGGCCGGTCCTCGCCCGCGGGCGCGCCGCTCGGGGCGGCGGGCAGGCGTCGCTCAGCGCTCGTGCGCCGGGCGAGCTCCAGGGTGAACGCGTCGGGCTTGATGGTGAGCGACTGCTTGATCGTCAACTGGTAGTCGGTGTGGTCGAGCAGCCGGTAGCGGTGGACCAGCAGGCCGAGCAGCAGCGTGGCCTCGTGCAGCGCGAACTGCCTCCCGATGCAGGCGCGTTCGCCGCTGCCGAAGGGCTTGAAGAGGTGCACGGGGCGGGCCGACTCACGCTCGGGCGTGAACCGTTCGGGGTCGAACAGCTCGACGTTCTCGCCCCAGGCCGGGTCGCGGTGCAGGGCCGGGGTGAGCACCATCAGGGTCTCGCCCTCGCGCACGGGATAGACGCCGCCGATGACGGTGTCCTCGATCGGCTCCACGGCGAAGGCGGGCGCGGTCGGCCACAGCCGCAGGCTCTCGTTGAGCACCTGGCGGATGTACGTCAGCTTGCCGATGTCGCCGTAGTCGGGCGCGGGCGCGTCGATGTCGCCCCACAGCGCGTCCACCTCCGCCTGCGCGCGGGCCAGCACCTCGGGGTGCTTGGTCAGGTAGTACAGGGCGAACGACAGGGCCCCGCTGGTGGTCTCGTGCCCGGCGATGAGGAACGTGATCACCTGGTTGCGGATGTTCACGTCGTCCAAGGGCTCGCCGGTCCGCGCGTCGCGGGTGTGCAGCATCCGGCCCAGGAGGTCGTCGGTGCCGGTGTCGCCGGACGCCCTGCGCTGCCGGATCACCTCGTCGACGAGCTCCGTCATCAGCGCGGCGTCCTTGCGGAACTGCTCGGCCTGCTTCCAGCGGAACACCTCCGTGCCCGGGATCGACTCGCCCTTGGTCTGGGTGAAGGCGAGCGCCCTGCTCATCGCGTCGACGAATGGGTGCGCGGCGTCGCGCCGGAACGACTCGAAGTCGTAGCCGAACCCGCAGAGTCCGATCGTGTCGAAGGTCAGCCGGGTCATGTCCTCGGGCACGTCCACCGGGCCCGCACCGGCCGCGCGGTCCCACTTGGCGATCAGCGACCGGGCGACGTCGAGCATCGTCGCGTGGTAGCCGCGCATGGCTCCGAGCGAGAACGCGGGCATCAGGATGTCGTGTGCCTTCTGCCAGTTGGACTCGTGGTGGAAGGCGGTGAAGAGGCCGTCCCCCGCGATCTCCCTGATCTCGACGAGGTCCCCGTGCACGTTCTTGCGGAACCGGGTCTCGTCCGCCAGCTCGGCCACCAGGTCGAGGCCGCCGACCATCACGGTCTCGGAGCCGAAGGCGCGGATCCGGAACACCGGGCCCAACTCCTTGACCTCCTTCATCAGATGGACGAGGCCGTCGGCGCCGCTCGGGATGTCCAGCGCGTGACCGATCAGGGGGAGCGCCGGACGCTCCGGGATCGCCTGCGCCGTCGCCGTGGAGGTCGGCTTGATGGTGGACGCGTGAGTCATGGGAGGGCCTTTCGTTCCGCACCGGCAGGTCGCTTGATCCATAAGGTACAGGCGACTTTGTCACCTGACCATGTCGAGTGATTGTGTTGCTCGACACGGTCACTCGGCTGAACTCTTTGAGCGGCCGGCGCGTCGAGGGTCCACGCACCCGCCCCGGCGTGCGCGCCTCAGGCGGGGAAGGGGGCGCGTAGACCGGGCCCTTCGGGCGCAGGGGCGGTGCCCGGGTCGTCTGGCGTAGCCCGGTCGCCACTGCCTTCGCCGGGCGCGGGGACGCGCCTACGCTGGCCTCCCGGCGCACCGGCATTCGCGCGGTGCACGCCGGGCAAGGGGGGCGCGATGGGGGGCAGGGGCGCGGTGGGCGTGATCGCGGCGGTGATCGGCGCGGTCGGCGTGATCGTGGCGGCGTTCATCACGGTGTGGGGGCAGGACGACGGCAGCAACCAGCAGAAGCCGGGGACGATCGTCCAGACCAACGAGCAGGGCGACAACCTGGCGTGCATCGGCCAGCACGTCGCATGCGGCCCGGGAGCGGCGTCGAGCACCCCGGGCACGGACCGGCCCGCACCGCAAGGGAGCTCCGGCCGATGACGGGAGCGCTTCGCCGCGCCGTTCCTGCGGTGCTGCTGCTCTGTCTGCTGGCGCCCGTCAGCGGCTGCGGCGGCGACAAGGGGGCCTCACAGGGCCAGAGCAACAAGAACGGCGACAACCTCGCCTGCAACGGCCAGAACAACCAGTGCGTCAACGGCACCCTCATCGTGTCGCAGCCGCCCGCCTCGCCGTCGCCCTCGCCTTCGCCGTCACCGTCGGACAGCCCGTCACCGTCCGCGTTCCCCTCCCCCAGCCGTTCGCGTACGCCTTCGGCAACGCCCCCGGACGACGGCGGGGACACCGGCGACGACGGTTCCGACGCCACCGCCGCGCGCCTCGGCCGCGCGCCCCGGGCGGTGCTGCGGGGGCCCGGCCTCGGTTCCCTGCGCATCGCCCTGCTCGACGTGGACGCGCCGCAGCCGCGGTGGAGCACCCTCGGCATCGGCGCCCGGCAGCTGCGCGCCGCCGGGGTGGGCGGGGTGCTGTTCCGGCTGCCGTCACCGGTGTCGGCCTCGGTGAGCGTCGACACCGCGCGGGCCGCGGACGACGTGGAGTACGTCTTCTTCGACGGCAACGGCCTGCGCCTGGGCACGCAGACGGCCGCCGGTTGCGCGGCGCTGTGCCCGTCGCTGACGCAGAACCTCGTCACCGCCCCGCAGTACCAGCACCTGCTGGTGACGGATGCCGGGCGCAGCGCGGGCTGGCCGCTCGGGCAGCGCTACGTCTACACCAACGGCTAGGCGAGACCGCCCGCGACACGGACGAGGCGCACGAGGTCCTGGTGGAACACGTCGTAGTGCGCGCCCCGGGGCGGTCCGCCCGCGCGGATCCGCTCGGACGCGTCGACGCCGACGTACCCGGAGGACGGCAGGGCGCCGTCGGTGAGCGCGTCGGCCAGGGTGAGGGCGGGGCAGCCGTCGATGCCCTGGATCCCGTCGTAGCCGAGCGCGCCCCAGGTGCGGCCCGCGCCGGAGAGCAGGGCGCCGTCGCCGATCCTGCGGCACGCGAGCGGGAAGAACAGGCCGAGTTCCAGGTCGTGGTGCGAGTAGCAGCACACGACGGGCCCCGTCACCCGCCGGTGCAGGCCCGCGAGGGCTCCCCCGCCGCTCAGTTGGGGCAGGTGCTCGGCGAACGCGAAGTGTGAGATGGCCGCCTGGAAGAGGCACAGCGAGGCGACCCGCTCGTCCGGGCCGAGGCCCCGCACGGCGTAGGCCACCAGGCGCGCGCCCGCGCCGTGGCCCACGAGGTGGATCCGGGTGTCGGGCAGATCGTCGCCGAGGCCGCGCAGGAGCGGCGCGAGGCCGCGTTCACCGACGAGTGCGGCGTGCCTGCGCATCGCGTACGACGCGACCTGGCACAGCAGTTGGTGGGCGCCGCCCCACACCCGGTCGGGCGACTGCTCGGCGTGCGGGTCGCGCAGGGGGCGCTCGCTCGGCGCCAGCGACTCGGGCCGGGACAGGCGCTCGGTGGGGTCGTCGGCGGGGCGCGGCCCGGCCGGACCGGACTCCGTGAGCGTGCCGTGCTCGGACACCTCGGGCGCCCCGGAGCCCGAGTGCGCCTCCTCGAACCGCTCGGGGCTGCGCTCCTCGACCGGGTCGGTCTCCTGGCGCGCCGCGTCGAGGGCCTCGGCGAAGCCCTCGCACACCTGGGTGGGGCTGTCGATGAGCATGGCCGGGTCGGTCTGCGGCAGGACGCTCGCGCCGAGGTCGGTGCCGTAGGCGTGCAAGGGGGTGTCCAGAGGCTGTTCGACGAGGCGGCGCAGGGCGATGCCCACGTCGTCGAGGGCGCCGTTCCCCGGGGGCCGTTCGTCAAGGAGCCCGAGCAGCCTGGCGAGGGTGTCCTCCCCCTCGGGGAAGACGCGGCGCAGCCCGGCGACGTCCGCGCCGGTGAGTCCGGTGTCGCCGGTCCGCTCCTCGTGGCCGTCCTCCGGCCGCGCGAAGCACATGCTCGGCCAGCGCACTCCCACGAGCCCGACGCCGTCCGTGCCACCGGCCTCCGCGAACAGGGCGCGGCAGCGCGCGTCGACCCGCTCCGTCAGCTCGGGCTCGTGATGGGCGGTGTGGGCGAGCACGACCAGGTGGCGCACGCCTGCCTCGCGGGCCGCGCCCGCCACCCGGTCCCCCTGCCGCTCGTCCGCGGCGTCCCCGTGGGCGTCGAACCCGACGTCCCACCACAGGGGCTCGCCGCTGGCCCTGTCCCCTGTTTCCCGCGTGTTCCGCATGCGCCCCCCTGCCGTCTCGCGAGCACCGTGACCCGGTGTCACGTGCCCGGCGAGTGCCCACGCCGGGCCGGGCTACGCCCCGCGGTGCCGCGCTCGGCGGCCTGTGCGCCGACGCTCGGTCACGGGGTGCGGAAGCCCTGGAAGGTCACGGGCCTGCGGGTCTCGAAGCCGAGCCGCTCGTAGAGGCCGATGGCGGCGGTGTTCGCATCGGCCACGTGCAGGAACGGTTGCTCACCCCGGGCCAGGACGCGTGCGACCAGCGCGCGCACCAGGCGGGCGGCGTGGCCCTGGCCGCGTACCTCGGGGACCGTGCACACGGCGCTGATCTCGGTCCAGCCCGGGGGCCGCAGCCGCTCGCCCGCCATCGCCACCAGGGATCCGTGCGCGCGGACCCCGAGGTAGGTGCCGAGTTCGACGGTGCGGTTCCAGAACGGGCCCGGCTCGGTGCGCTTGACGAGGTCGAGCATCTCGGACACGTCGTCCGGCCCCAGCTCCACGACCGCGACGTCGTCCGCGGGCCGCGACTCGTCGGGCGTGCGCCGGTCGGGCCAGATCATCTGGCGGCCCTCCAGGACGAAGACCGGCTCCCAGTCAGACGGCGGGGGTGCCGCGTTGCTGAACATGTCGGCGAAGCCGTCGCGGCCGAGCAACCGCGCCAGATCGGCCCAGTCCGCCGGGTCGGGCTCCGTCGGCAGCGCGCAGAAGGTCGTGACGTCCGGCAGGTACGTGGCGGCACGGCCGACCCGTCGGGCCAGGTGCGCGTGCTGCCCGAGCAGCGACTCGGCTACGGGGTTGTCGAGCACGGTCATATCAGTGTTCACGCGCCTGATCTTTGCATCCCGGCGCTTGCCGGACGCATCGAGGTCACCGGCTCGCGGCGGCGAACTGTTCGCCGCGTACGGCACGTCGGCACGGTACGCGTACGCCGCATTCGCACGGTACAGGCCGCGGCCGCGGGGCCATGAGCACCGAGGATGATGGGTGCATGGCTGAAATGGGTGGGGACTTGGATCAGTTGGGCGGGGACGAGCGGTTGGCGCGGGAGTGGCTCGGCGGGCTGACGGTCCAGCCCGCGTTGCCCGCGTCGGTGCTGGCCCGTCTGCTCACCGTGGCGGAACTGCCCGCGCACACCCCCATCTGGCTCACGATGTGCTCCCTCGACCGGGAGAGCACGGCTGTGCTGGTGGCCGCCCCGCACGTCGACCACCGGATGCAGGCTGCCGAGAACCCGCACGCCGACGTCGACGTCCTGGCGCGGCTCGCCCGCAACCCCGAACCCCGGGTCCGGTCCGTCTACGCGGGGCTCGCGGAGGACTTCGGGCGGCGCGTACCGGACGGAGTGCCGGAGGTCCTGGCCCGCGACGGCGAGGCGAAGGTCCGGCGGGTGGTGGCCCGGTGGAACCTGCCGATGCCCTTGCGCCTCGAGCTGCGGCTCGCGGAGGACGAGGACGCATCGGTCCGGGCCTCGGCCCTCACCGCGGAGCTGTGGCCGCCGCCTCCGGCCACGTCCTGCTGCGGCGGAGCATCGCCCGGCAGCCGCACCTGCCCGCCGACGTGGTGGAGCGACTGGCCGCCGACGAGGACTTCTTCGTCAGGCTCACCCTGTGCCAGTCGTGCCAGGAAGCGCCGCACGCACTCGTCCTGGAGATGTGCACCTACTGGCACGGCCTGATGTGGCCCTTTCTGCTCTCCCACCCGAACTTCGCCCGCCCCGGCCTCGCCCGCTTCGCCGATCACCCCAATCCGCGGCTGCGCCACGCGGCCCTCACCGATCCTGAGGCGGGGCCCGAGCTCGTCCTGCGGCTGCTCGACGATCCGGACGTCGGCCATTTGGCCCGGCGTGATCCCCGGCTGCCCGGCCAGGAGCTGCACAGGCTCCTGAGCGTCCCCGGCTCCGCGCGGGACGCCGCGGCGAATCCGGCCCTGCCGCCCGCGACGATGCACCGGCTCCTCGATCTCGCCGGAGTGGCCGGGCCTCCAGGGTCAGCGGGTGGGGGTATGGAGGATGCCGTTGATCAGGACCTCCAGGGCCCAGGTGTCGCGGTCGCCCGGGGAGAACAGGGACTCCCGCAGTGAGGTGACCATCGGGTACCGGTCGGTGGGCAGGGCGGCGTAGCGGCGGTCCGCGGCGGCGATGGTGCTCCGCTCGTCGGAGCCCTTGGTGTTGTAGGCGCTCTGTTCGGTGGCGGCCGCCGCGGTGTGGAGCCAGAGGAGGTCGACGGCCCAGGCGGCGGCCTTGTCGTCGAGGCCGCCGCCCTTGAGCAGGGCGAGCATGCGGTCGAGGACGAGCAGGACGTTGTCGCCGGTCGGGATGGCGCCGAGGGCGACGGCGGCCAGGCCCTCGTGGCGGCTCATCGCGTCGACGGCCGCGGCGACCAGGGCCCGCAGCTGCTCCTGCCAGGTGCCCTCCCAGGTCCGGCGGACCTGTCCGAGGGCTTCGTCGAGCATGGCGGCCATGAGGTCGTCGCGGTTGGCGACGTAGACGTAGAGCGAGGCGGGGCCGGTGTCGAGTTCCTTGGCGACGCGGCGCATGGTCAGCGCCTCCAGGCCGTCACGGTCGAGGATCTTCAGACCGGTGCGCACGATGACGTCGCGGCTGAGGGGCGCCTTGGCGGGCCGCGCGCGGCGGCTGACGGGCTGCGGGCTCATGGGGAAACCCTAGCCCGAAACGAACATCGTTTGACACGAACGCCGTTCGTTATCTACCTTCGAACGAACGGCGTTCGCGACGAACTACGTTCGCCCCGCTATCGGAAGCCCCGGAGGCCGCCGGCCCTCCCTGCTCGTCGCGGCCCGTCTCGTCACCCCGCACCGGCCCGCGAGGCCATGACCGCCGGCCTCCTCGTCGTGGCCGCGATCACGCTCGCCTGCTGCGGCCCGGTGCGCCTGCTGCCCCGCAGCGCTCAGCACCAGCACCAGCACCAGCACCACTGACCCACACGTCCGACCAGCAGAGAGAACCAGAACCATGTACTTGATCACCGGTGGCCGCGGCGCGGTCGCCACGCATCTGACCACCCTGCTCCACCGCGACGGGCTGCCCGTCCGCGTCGGCTCGGCCCGCCCCGAGGACCTCACGCCGCCCGCCGGAGTCGGGACGGTCCGCCTCGACCTCACCGACCCCACCACCTTCCCCGGCGCCCTGGACGGGGTCACCACCGTCTTCCTCTACGCCGCCCCCGACCACGCCAGCGACTTCGCCGCCGAGGCCCACCGCGCCGGCGTCACCCACGTGGTGCTGCTGTCGTCCTCCAGCGTCCTCGGCCCCGACGCCGCCGACGACCCGCTCGCCAAGTCCCACCTCGACGTCGAACAGGCCCTGCTGGCCTCGCCGCTCGCCACCACGATCCTGCGGCCCGGCTCCTTCGCCTCCAACGCGGGCGCCTGGGCCTGGCCCGTCAAGGCCGGACAGCCCGTCAGCCTGCCCTATCCGCACGCCCACAACGACGCCATCCACGAGCGTGACGTCGCCGAGGCCGCGCACGCCGCCGCGACCGATCCCCGCCACCGCGGCGGCCGGTTCACCCTGACCGGCCCCGCGTCCGTCACCTTCGCCGAGCAGATCGAACAGCTCGCCGCCGTCATCGGCCGCCCGATCCCGGTCCGCCACGCCTCCCGCGAGGAGTGGAAGCAGGAGATGGCCGACCACATCCCCGCCGCCTACGCCGACACCCTGCTGGATTGGTGGGAATCCCACGACGGCAAGCCCGTACCCCTCACGACCGCGGTCGAGCACCTCACCGGCCACCCGGCCCGCCCGTTCACCACCTGGGCCACCGACCACGCCACCGAGTTCACCGCCTCCTGAACCTCCGTGCAGAGAGGGCCCCGTGCGGCCGCACGGCGAGCAGGCCTCGGTGACGACCCGTCATCGCGGCCTGCTCGCCGTCTCCAACGTGGCCACGCCGACGGAACCTCCAAGATCGATAACACAAATGCCGCATGGTTTGGCCGATCTGCCAAGCATTCACTAGTCATCTATGAGATGTGTGGTAGCAGATGCAAGATAGAGGGCATTGCTCGAGGCGCGGACACGACCGCCCCGGCCAGGCCCGAAAAGCGAGGTCACTCATGGTCATGCGCACCTACGACGGCAGCGTCGACGACATCGACCACGGCGCCCTCGGGCGCGGCCAGGCCTCCTACCGCCGCCCCGACGAGCGCATCGCCCGCGTCATCGCCCACGCCCTCGGCGACGCGCGCCACGTCCTCAACGTCGGCGCGGGCACCGGGTCGTACGAGGCCGCTGCGCACACGGTCACCGCCGTCGAGCCCTCCCTGGCCCAGCGCGCCCGGCGTCCCGCACGGCTCGCGACCGCCGTCGACGCCGTCGCCGAGGACCTCCCCTTCGCCGACGGGCAGTTCGACGCGGCGATGACCCTCTTCAGCGTCCACCAGTGGTCCGACGCCGAGGCCGGGCTGCGCGAGATGCGCCGCGTCACCCGCGGCCCCGTCGTCGTCCTCACCTGCGACCCCGCGCGCGTCCGCGACTTCTGGCTCTACGAGTACGCGCCCGACGTCCTGGAGACCGAAGCCCGCCGCTACCCCTCCTTGCACCGGCTCGCGGCCGCGCTCGGCGACACCACCAGCATCGAGGCCGTCCCCATCCCGCTGGACTGCACCGACGGCTTCAACGAGGCCTACTACGGGCGCCCCGAACTCCTCCTGGACCCCGCCGCCCGCCAGGCCTGCTCCGCCTGGAGCTTCGTCGACGACCGCGCCCGCCAGGACTTCGACATCTCCCTGCGCCGCGCCCTGGGCTCGGGCAGCTGGGACGAGGCCTTCGGCCACCTGCGCAGCAGGCCGGCGTACGAAGGATCGCTGGTGCTCCTGCGCGCCACCCCGTGACACCGGTCCGACGGAGAGAGGGACCCTGTCCGCGGCCAACGGGCGGCCACCGCCGTCAACGACCCCGCCCACCACACCGGCAGCACCCCGCGACAGATCGTCGCCCCGTACGAGACCGACATCGTCGACGATCGCGAAGACCTCACCTGACACCCCTCGCGAACGTCCCGGCCGCGCGCACCGGGTCACCCCCTCCACCTCCTCCCGCCGAGCGCGCCCAGTAGGGTGATGCCCGCGACGACCAGTAGAAACGGACCACAACGCGTGCATACTCCCGAGCCCACCGCACCCATCTACGACCTGCTGATAGCCGAACGGGGTGACGTGGTCGCCATCGCCGCCCGCACCGCGGAGGAGACCCGGCGCGAGGCCGACGTGATGCTGGACTTCGGCTCTCTGACCGGGCGCCGGGACCGCGAGGCGTAGGGCGATCCCCGCACCTGCCGCGGTTCGGGGTGGCCAGCGGCGAGCAGGAGCCCGCGCCCGCCCCGACGCCGCCGCGCCCCCTCGGCCGCACGGCGGCTGCCCCGTCCCGCCCGCCCCAACGCCTTTGTCCCGTAGGGCGTAAGGGGGCTGTCGGACAATTCCACGGGCGGTGGACTGCCCCACACGGCCCCACCGGGGGCTGTGCATGCCATATCGGCAGAACACCGAGGGGGCACCATGCGGACCAGGAAGCGCCTCGCACTCGTCACCAGCGCCGTCGCGCTGGGCGCGGGTCTCATCATCACCCCGGCGGCCGTCGCGACGCCGGAGGCCGAGTCACCCGCCGCCTCCTGTCTCGGCGGCGCGTGGAAGTACGACAAGGCGCCCGGGCAGAGCTTCGTCCCGCCCGGCTCGGCCTTCTACCGCACCACCAACCGGTGTGCGGACATCCAGGTCAAGGCGAGCAACAGCACGGTGATCCAGCTGTGCTACCTGAAGAACCACGACCTGGAGCAGAGGGTCTGCAAGGGCGAGGTCACCGCACCCGGCGGCAGCTGGAAGATCCTGGGGACCGACTTCAAGGACGGCGTCGAGTTCTGGCTCCGCTTCGGCAACGTCAGCGCCCGCAAGACCGGCCTGGTCGCCGCCTGACGGCTCCGGGCCCGTGCTGCCCCACCCTCCTGGCGGGTGGGGCAGTACGGCGTTGCGAGGAACGTCAGCCGCGCGCCGCGAGCCCGTCGGCCTGGTGACGGGCCGGCGGCTGGTCGCGCGTGCGCACGTGCAGGTGGCCGTCGAGAGGGAATGCGGGCGGTGCCGCGGGCAGGACGTCGACCAGCTCGTACCGGCACTTGCGCGCGACGCGGCACGACGCCTCGTTGTCCACCTGGTGCAGGAGTTCCAGGCGTGTCAGCCCTTCACCGGCGAAGGTGGTGAAGGCCCAGTCGGTCAGCGCCTCAAGGGCGCGAGGGGCCACTCCCCTGCCGCGCGCGTGCGCCGCGGACCAGTAGCCGACCTCGGCGGACGGAGTGTCGGGGCCCACGCCCTTGAGGACCACGTTCCCCAGCAACTGCCCGTCGCCCCCGTCGGTTCGGGGCTCCACGACGGCGAATCCGTAGCGGTCACCGGCTTCCCACCCCCGCTGCTCAGCCTCGACCCACCGCGCCGCGCCCGCCTCGTCGTCGATGGCGGAGAGCGTCCAACGACGCAGCGCTTCGTCCCGGTACAGCGCGACCAGACCGGCCGCGTCCGACATCCGCCACGGCCGCAGAAGCAGCGCGGGGTGCGACTCCGTGGCGTCCACCTCCAGCTCCGCACCCCGGGAGGGAGCTGTCGGCGGGGTATCGGTACGGGCTCCGCGCCCGTTCGGATGCTGCGTCATCGAACCGTCCGTGTCCTCAGGGCCTCGTGGACCAGCCGGTCCCGACCGGTCGTTGATCATGGTGTGTGGGTCAACGTACCGGCGACGGCGGGGGCGCGCCACGGAGTGGTGACCGCGCCCCCGCCCGTCCGCTCACATCCGCCGGTGGGCGTGCAGCAGGTACTCCTCCCGGTGCAGCGGATTGTGGTCCGTGCGGGCCCGGGTCGGCGGGGGCGTCGTCGCGCGGTAGTGGCCGAAGGACGTCTCCAGGACGCCCTCGCCGCCGGTGAGTTCGGGCAGCTCCCGCTCCAGGCCGTGCACGTGGTCCGCGGGCAGGTGGCCCTCGACGACGAACGCGTCACCGCGTGCCGCGGGTGTTCCCGGCACGGCCCGGTGGCGTGCCAGGGCGAGCGCCACCGACGCGTACGCCTCCTGCGGGACGTCGAGGACGAACCGGTGCATCGGCTCGTGCACGACCGTCCCGGCCCGGCGCAGCGCGGCCATCAGGACCAGCGGCGTAAGGGCGCGGAACTCGCCCGCCGTGCTCCTGATGCTGCAGAAGCCCGAGTGGGTCATCGTCACCACGCAGTCGGGGACCTGCCAGCCGTACATCCCCTGCTTCAGGGTGGTGCGGACCGTCTCCTCCACGGCTCGTACGTAGGCCAGGGGCAGCGAGCCGAGTTCGACGTCGAGCCGGAAGGTGACACCGCCGCCGACCGGGCCAGGCGCCACGCGCAGCCCCACCGTCGCCAGGAACGGATTGCCGTCCTCGTCGAGGATCTCGTGGGCCGCGCCGGTGCCGGTGACGCGCTCGACGCAGATCGGCGTCGTCTGCCGGAAGTCGACCGTCAGGCGCTGTTCGGCCAGGCTCGCCGCGAGGACCTCCTTCTGCACCTCCCCGTAGAGGGACACGGACAGCTCCCGGCCCTCCGGGTCCTGGCGCAGGCCGATCAGGGGGTCCTGTTCGGCGAGCCGGGTCAGGGCCAGGTGCAGCGCGCCCAGGTCGGCCGGGTCGGCGGGCACCACGACGGTTTCGAGGGAGGGAGGCGCGAACACCTGGTCGTAGGGGCGGCCGACCGGCGGGCTGCCGATCACGTCCCCGACGCGGACCGCCGCGAGGCCGCGCAGCGTGGCGATCTCCCCGGCGCGCGCCGCCGTCCGGCGCTCCAGCACGCCCCGGTCGAAGACGGCCACGTCCGTGACCTTGGCCCGGGTGTCGCCGACCGCGACGCGCTCGCGGACCGTGAGCGACCCGGAGAACAGCCGGGCGTACGCGATCTTCTCGCCGCCCTCGCCGCGCTCCACCTTGAACACCCGCCCCGACACGGCTCCCCCGGTGTCGTGGTGCTCGGCGGGCAGCAGTTCCTTGATGCCCTCGACGAGTTCCGCGATGCCCGCGCCGGTGATCGCGGAACCGACGTACACCGGGTGCACCCGGCCCTTGCGGGTCTGCGCCACGAGGGCGGCGTGCAGCCGCTCGTACGGAACGCGGGCCTCGTCCGCCACGTAGGCGGCGAGCAGGGCGTCGTCCTGTGCGGTCAGCACGTCGAGGAGCTCACGCGCGTAGGGCTCGTCGCCCTCGGTGTAGGCGGTGACGTGTGCCGTGCGCGTACCGAGGCCTTCGGTGACCCGTCCCGTCGCGACGGTGGGCACGCCGAGTCTGCGCCCGGCCTCGTGCAGGACGCGTGCGTCGTCGGCGCCGCGCCGGTCGACCTTGTTGATGAAGAGCAGAGTCGGGATGCCGAGCCGTTTCAGCGTCCGCATCAGGATGCGCGTCTGCGGCTGGACGCCTTCCACGGCCGAGACGACGAGCACGGCTCCGTCGAGCACGCCGAGGACCCGCTCCACCTCGGCGATGAAGTCGGGGTGGCCGGGCGTGTCGATCAGGTTCACCGAGACGGCCGACGTGCCGCTGCCGAGGCGGAAGTTCACGACCGCCGACTTGATGGTGATGCCGCGGCGGCGCTCCAGGTCGAGCGAGTCGGTGTGGGTGCTGCCCGCGTCGACGCTGCCGATGGCGTCGATGACCCCGGCCTCGTACAGGAGCCGCTCGGTCAGGCTCGTCTTGCCGGCGTCAACATGCGCCAGGATCCCCAGGTTCAGCGTGCGGTGCGTGGTGCGCACAGAGCGTCATGTCCTTCAGGTTGATGACTGTTCCTTTCGTCTGGGACATGGACGTTCCGCGCATGGTCTGCTCCTTGATCTCCTGGGCTGCTCCGGCGATGTTCGCACCACGGGCCCGGAGCCGTCGACCGAATATCGCGCTGTGCGCTTGCGGAGGCGGCCCCCTCAGATCGCGATCGACTGCTGGAGCCAGCGGCTGACGCGGTACGGGATCCACCAGGCGTACGAGCCGACGTCCAGGGCGAGTTGCTCGCCGCGGAAGTCTTCGAGGGCCGCCTGCGGGACGGTGTCGGCGGGGGCGCCGTAGTCCAGCAGGTCGATGGCCGTCTCGTACTCGGGTTCGTCGGCGGTGAAGCGGCGCAGCTCTCCCCAGCGGCGGTCCCGGATCTGGATGAAGCCAGGGCCCTTGCGCCACAGGCATTTGCACAGGTAGTGGCCGCGCCGCCAGGCGCGAAGGGAGTCATCGGCGTCGGCGGGGCCCCGCAGCGCCGCGGGCGGCTGGAGGTGGCTGAGCGCCCGCCAGCCGTCCCCCGCGTCCTCGTCGAGCAGCAGCTCCCACTCCACCATGACGGCGCGTGCGGTCAGGTCCCGGACGAGGCTGAGCCAGCGCAGGGCGGCGACCGGCTCGGTGGCGGCGGTCAGGTCGACGGGGGCGGGCAGGCGCACCCGGCGCGCGCCCAGCTCCCACAGGCGGGCCGCCTCGCCGCGGGCCGGGCCGGGCAGCGGCACCTCGCCCAGGAACATGCCGGGCAGCGCGCACGCGGCGGGGTCGTAGTCGCGCCAGGCCAGGAGCGTGGGCGAGGTGAGCGTTGCGGTCATCGGGCTCCTCGTCGGACGGTGGGGCGGCCGGACGGCCGGGTCGGGCCGGTTCGCCGGGCCGGTTCGTCAGGTCGGCGTCGGGTCAGGCCGGTTCGGGGACGGCTGCGGAGTCGGCCGCGCCGTCCTCCGCGTGGACGTGCCGCATGAAGTCGAGGCGCAGCAGGTCCTCGTTGACCGCGGCCGGGGCGATGTGGACGTACTGGCCCGCGTCCGCGAAGACGATGCCGAGGGCGAGCCAGGAGTCGAGGAGCCGCTGCACCCGGTCCTCGTCGACGGCGGCTCCCGCGACCCGCGCGGCGGCCTTGCGGGTGAGGGCCTGGAGGCCGTGCGGCTGGTCCAGGAGGCGGAAGACGGCCAGCTCCAAGGGGTCGCTCAGCTCCATGGCGCGCCAGGCGAAGGCGCGCCGCCTGCTGACCAGGACGATGCGGTCGCCGTGGTCGTCATGGGTGAGGCGGGCGTCCGTGTGGTGCTTCTTCCAGTCGCCGAGGGCCGCGTTGAGGGCGTTGACCGTCTGCTCGCCGACACCCCGGGCCGGGGCCTCGAAGACGTACGCCATGCCGTACAGCTCCTCCTCGGGCAGGTCGTAGGTGAAGCGGTAGTGCGCCTCGGGGCGCAGCCCGGTGAAGCCCAGTTCGGGCCGCTCGAAGTAGGGGCTGAAGCGTTCGATGGCGATGCGGGCGGAGAGGTCGACCGGCGGGTCGAGGTGCTCCAGGGCGGGGATCTGCGCGACGACCGGGTCGTAGTCCTCGGCGCTCTCGCCGGGGAAGCCGTGCAGGTAGTTCCAGGCGACGGAGAGGCCGGTCTCGGCGCCGTCGCGGAGCATCCGGACGTTCTGGCAGCCGCTGACGCCCTTGTCCATCAGGTCCAGGACGCGGCTGTTGAGGCTCTCGATGCCCGGCTGGACGTAGATGAGTCCGGCGTCGGCGAGGGTGCGCAGCTGGCTGCGCTTCATGTTGGCCTTGATCTCGATGTGCAGGCGCAGGTCGTAGCCGCTGTCGATAATGCGGGGCAGGACGGTCGTCAGGTAGCGCATGTCGAGGATGTTGTCGACGACGTACATGTCGAGCACCCGGTGGCGCCGGGCCAGGTCCATGATCTCTTCGTAGAAGGTGTCCGGGCTCTTGGAGCGGAACTCCATGAACGATCCGTTGAGCCCGCAGAAGGTGCAGTGGTGCTTCTCGCCCCACCAGCAGCCGCGGGCGCCCTCGACGACGAGCTTGGGCTCGACCCAGTTGCGGGCCACCGATGCGGCGAGGCGCTCGAAGTAGCCGCTGTAGTCGGGCGGCAGGATGGCCGCGGGCGGCAGCGGCCGGGTGGCCATCGGGTTGGCGACGCTCGCGCCCGTCGCGTCGCGGCGGCACAGGCCGGGGACGTCGTCGACCGCGGCCTTCTCCTTGAGCGCGGTGAGCAGCTGCGGGAAGGCGCCCTCGCCCTCGCCGCGGACGACGTAGTCGACGAAGGGGAAGTTGCGGTGCACGGCGGCGCCCTGCTCGCCGTCGCAGTTGGCGCCGCCCATGACGGTCACGACGTGCGGGGCGAGTTCCTTGACCCGGCGGGCGGCGGCCAGCGCGGCGGTGTTCTGCTGGAAGGTGGAGGTGAAGCCGACGACGTCGGGCTCCTTCGCCACGATCTGCCGGGCGATCATCTCGACGAACTCGGGGACGACGCGGTGCAGCGCGCGCGTCATCTTCATGCGCGCGGCCTTCAGCTTGCCGGTCATGGTGGCGGTGAACTCCGCGTCCCGCCACTCCGGGTCGTCGTACAGGGCGGAGGAGAAGACCCAGTCGCCGCAGCCCATGAAGTACGAGGAGAGCGCGTAGTACTCGTAGTCGTCACCGGTGAACTCGGTGCGCTCGGTGATCCAGTCCGTGAAGGCGAGGTTGGCGTGCAGCACCTCGGCGGTGGCGCCGGGGACGCGCTCGTCCACGCTCCGTTTGAGGATGCCCAGGGCGAGCGACGGAAGGTCGATGGGTGACCAGGGCATGTTGACCAGCAGTACGCGCACGGGCGTTCCTCCGATGGTGGGGCCGACCGGCCCCCGGGGGGTGCTCCCGGGGGCCGGCCGGTGCGGGATCAGTCCTCGACGCTCTCGTCGCCGTCCTCGGCGTTGCGGAACGGGACGGTGACCGTGATGCCGATGCTCGGCTTCCGGTTCGTCTCGTCCTCCGCGAGCGGGTCGTTGTGGATGACGTCCTTCTGCATGGGCTCTCTCCTCTCAGTGACGGGTGGTGCGGTGCGGTGACCCCCTTCCGGGCGGAGGGGGGCGTCTGGGTGGGGTGGTGCCGCGGAGCTCCCGGTCGAGGAAGAGCACCGCGCGGCGCAGCACGGCCACGTGGTCGCCGCCGTCGTAGCCGTCGTGTCCGGAGTCCAGCCACAGGGACTCGTGCCGGGCACCGATGGCGTGGAGGGCGCCGAGGTAGGAACGGACCTGTGCGGCGGGGCATTTGGTGTCGTGCGTGGCGGCGACGACCAGGAGCGGATCCCGTACGTGGACGGCGTACCGGATCGGGGAGCTGTGCGCGTAGCGCGCGGGCACCTGCTCGGGGGTGCCGCCGAACAGCCGCTCGTCGAGGGCGCGCAGCGCCGGGGTGGCCGAGGCGTGGGCGGCGGCGTAGTCGGCGACCGGCTTCACGGCGACGCCCGCCCGCCAGAGCCCCGGCCGGGTGCCGAGGGCGAGCAGGACGAGGTAGCCGCCCCAGGAGGTGCCCCACAGTCCGGTGGCCTCGGGGCGGATCAGGCCGCGCGCGGCGAGGTCGGCCCGTACGGCGGCGAGGTCCTCGACCTGGGTGTGGCCGACGCCGTCGCGGAAGGCGCGCTGCCAGCGGGGGCCGTAGCCGGTGGAGCCGCGGTAGTTGACGCGGGCCACGGCGAAGCCGGAGGCGACCAGGGAGTGCACGGTGCCGTCGTAGGCGTCCCGGTCGTGGTCGGCGGGGCCGCCGTGCACGAGGAAGACGGCGGGGTACGGGCCCGCGCCGTCCTCGGGGAGGCTGAGCAGGGTGTGCACCGGGCCGTCGGGGCCGGGCGTGCGGATGTCGCGCAGGGTACCGGGGACGCGGCCGTCGACGGTGCCGAGCGGCGGCAGCGGCGTACCGGCGGTGGAGGTCATCCGCGGCGGGTGCGTCGTGTCGGTCCAGAGGGTATGGAGGTCGCCGCCGGGGTGCGGGGCAGCGTCGAGGAGGGTGCCGGGCGGTGCGGGGACGGTGTCGAGGGTGCGCCGTTCGAGGTGGGCGCGGTGCAGCAGGGAGCGTCCGTGGCGGTCCTGGCGGATGAGGACACAGCGCCCTTCGGGGTACCAGCGGGCGGTGATCTGGGTGTCGAACGCGCACCAGTCGTGCGTCACGGTGCCGGTGGCGGGCGTCCAGGTCTCCAGCAGATAGCGGTCGTCGCGCTCGCGGACGAGGAGCAGGGTGGCGCCAGGACCCGTCGGCGCGAAGCCGAGGGCCCACAGCCTGCCGTGCGCGCCGTCCCCGGGCAGGACCGCGGCCTCGGCGCCTTCGGGGGTGAGGACCGTGACGGCGCGGGGCGATTCGGCGGCGCGGGTCAGGGCCAGCAGGTCGCCCGCCGGGGTCAGTCCGGCGAGCGCGGCGGGCCCCTCGACGCGCGTCACCTCACGGCCGGGGCCGCCCCGGGAGCCGATGTGGACGGCGGTGGCGTCGTCCAGGCCGATGCCGACGGCGGCGATCGCGCCGCCGGTCACGGCGAGGCCGCGGGCGGTGCCGTCCGGGACGCCCGCGAGTCCGGGCCTGTCGGGGCCGCCCGCGAAGGGCTGGAACCGCCAGTGGCCGACGCCCCGGGCGTCCTCGGCGAACCACCAGACCCGTGCGTCCCGGTCGATCGCGCCGTGCAGGGTGCCGCCCGGCCGGTCGGTGACCCGGCGGGCGCGGCGGGTGGCCGCGTCCCAGGTGAAGACCTCGCAGCGGCCGTCGGCGTCCGCGGTGAACACCATCCGGCGCGGATCGGCGGCGCACACCTCGGGCAGTGCGGCGCGGTAGACCTGGAAACGGCTCACGCGGCGGCCTCCGTGAGGGCGGCCCGCCGGGTGGTGTACACGGCGAGCAGGGTGATCAGGGCGGCACAGCCGAGGGCGGGCGCGGCGGTGTCCACCCGGTCCGCGAACAGCCCCGCGAGCACCGGGGCGAGGGCGGCGGCCCCGCCGGACGCGGTGCCGAGCACCGCGCCGACGCGTGCCTGCACCGCGGGCTCGGCCACGAGCAGCACCCGTGCCTGGAGGACCACGGCGGCCGGCGGGATGACCAGGCAGACCGCGCCGAGCAGCGCCCCGTACGACCAGGGGCCGGTGGCGGTGGCGAGTGCCGCGGTGAGCGGGACGAGCAGCCAGGTCACGGCGGTGACGAGCCGGGCGGCACCGAAGCGGACCGCGACCTTGGGAGCGGCGAGCGAACCGGCGAGCCCCGCGCCGCCGGAGACCGCGAGGACCACGCCGAGCGGCAGCGCGCCCGTGCCGGAGCGCTCCAGGGCGAAGACGGCGACGTAGTAGAGCACGACGGCGACGCCGTTGACGAGGGCGATCCAGACCAGGACGAGGCGGAGCAACGGCTGGCGCCGCACCAGCCGAAGGCCCGCCGCGGCCTCGCGGAGCAGGCCGTCCCCCGACGGCTCCGCCGGGGCCTTCAGGTCGGTGCGCATCCCGCGTACGCAGAGGGCGGCGACGGCGTAGGAGAGCGCGTCGGCCAGGAAGGGCAGGGCGCGCGAGAGCTGGTATGCGGCGCCGCCGAGCGCCGGGCCGAGTACGAGGGCGCCCTGGTCGGCGGCGGCGAGCCGGGCGACCGCGCGGGGCTGCTCGGCGGGCGGGCAGACCAGGGCGACGGTGCCGCGCGATGCCGCCTCATGGCAGGCGGTGGCGAACCGTTCGACCAGGACGGCGCCGAGGAGGTGCGCGAGTGTGAGGTGCCCGAGCGCGAGCGTCAGGGCGACGGAGCCCAGGGCGAGCGCGGAGACGGCGGCGGACCAGAACATGATCGTCTTGCGGGCGCCGCGATCGGCGGGGACCGCGGCGAGCGGGCCGAGCAGGATCCCGGCGGCCAGCGACACCCCGGCCACGAGCCCGGCCGTCTGCGCGGAGTGGCCGAGCGAGAGGAGCAGCAGCGGGAGGACGACGCCGGACGCCTGGGTGCCGAGCGCGTCGGCGGCGTTGGCCCACCAGAAGAGGCGGAAGTCGCGGGCGGAGGCGGGTCGCGCCGAGTCGCCCTGGCGGTCCGGTGCGTCCGGTGTGTCCGCCTCCGTCTGTGGCTCCACGCAACCCCCTCACAACTATGAAGTACCTGTGTAGAGATGTGCAGAAAGTGAAACGAGAGCGGGATCGTAGCCAGGCGCTCGAGCGGCCTACAAGATGTCGGAGCCGCTGACCGAAAAGCGCCGTGGAGGGGCGCGCGCGGCACACCCTGGAGGGCGGATCAAGGGGAGGCACGAGTTCCGCCAGACTGTGCGGGTCAGCTGATGCCTGTGTGACGTGTGTGGTGTGAGAGTCGCTGCGAGGGATGTCAACGCCTGGGGTTGAGGGGGTCCCTGTGGTGCTGGCGGACCGTCAACTCCACGTCTGGCCACGGTTGTTGGCGGTTCCGTAGGAGCGAGATGATGGCCGGTTCCCGACGTCGGGAACGGCAGGTACGGCGGGGGCGGCACCTCAAAAGCTTCACGGCGGGGTGCTCGCCGGCTCCGCCAGGGATGGGCATCGACGACGCAGCCGGCGAGGGTTCAGGAGAGGGACGGTCAGCCCTCGGGCGGCACGACCGGGGTCCGCGTGACCTCTTCGTAGGCCGTCAGGACGTCCAGGAAGGCCTCGCGGCCCCAGAGCGCCAGGCCGAGCAGGGCGGTGAGGACGGCGGTCACGTGGAGGCCGCCGAGCGGGTCGGCGGCGTTGGCACTGCGGAACCCTTCCTGGTCGCCGCGGGCCCAGGCGCGGACCGCCTCCGTCACGGTGAACTCGTAGTCGGCCGGGGCGACGGCGGCGACCTCGTCGGCGAGCCGCACCACTTCCCCGGTCCGCAGCTCCCGGCCCGTCAGCTGGACGAGGGCGAGCGTGGACCGCAGCAGCCCGCCGAGCACGGCGTACGTCTGCTGCTGTGCGGCCTCGTCGGCGCGGGCCAGGGCCTCGGTCACCGCACCGGCGTCGTGTGCCGCGTAGCCGCGGACCACGCCCAGGGCGCGATCCGCGGCCGTACCGGCCGGGTCGGCCGCTCCCGGCTCGACCGGTCCCCGCTGCGCGTCGCTCATGATCGCCACGCTAGTTCAGCGCGGTCGCGGCGGACTCCGTCTGTGGTTGCGGCCGGGCTCGGTCGATAGCACTAGGACCACTGGACGCGCTGGTCGGACGTGCCCGCCAGGCGCTCGGGGGTGAGCAGCTCGGCCAGCCGCTCGGCGGGCAGCAGCCCCTTCTCCAGGGTGAGTTCGGCGACGCCCCTGCCGGTCCGCAGGGCCTCCTGGGCGATGGCGGTGGCCGTGGTGTAGCCGATGTGCGGGTTGAGGGCAGTCACCAGGCCGATGGAGTTCTCCACGGAGGCGCGCAGCGCGTCGGTGTTGGCGGTGATGCCGCCGTCCGGCCCCGCGACGCAGCGTTCGGCGAGCGTCAGACAGGCCGCCCGCAGGGACGTGATGCTCTTGGCCAGGGCGTGCAGGATGACCGGCTCGAAGGCGTTGAGCTGGAGCTGCCCGGCCTCGGCGGCCATCGTGACGGTGAGGTCGTTGCCGATGACTTCGAAGGCGACCTGGTTGACGACCTCGGGGATCACCGGGTTCACCTTGCCCGGCATGATGCTCGAACCGGCCTGGACCGGGGGCAGGTTGATCTCGTTGAGCCCCGCGCGCGGCCCCGAGGAGAGCAGGCGCAGGTCGTTGCAGGTCTTGGAGAGCTTCACGGCGATCCGCTTGAGGACGCCGGAGAGCTGAACGAACGCGCCGCAGTCCTGGGTGGCCTCGACCAGGTTCGCGGAGGTCACCAGGGGCAGCCCGGTGATCTCGCACAGGTGGCGGCGGGCCGTCTCCGCGTAGCCGGGCGGGGTGTTGAGGCCGGTGCCGATGGCGGTGGCGCCGAGGTTGATCTCGTGCATCAGCTCGACGGCCTCGGACAGCCGGCCCCTGTCCTCCTCCAGCATGACCGCGTACGTGGAGAACTCCTGGCCGAGGGTCATGGGCACGGCGTCCTGGAGCTGGGTGCGCCCCATCTTCAGGACGTCGCGGAACTCCACGGCCTTGGCGGCGAACGCGTCCTGGAGCACCGCCATGGCCTGGAGCAGCCCGTGCACCGCCGTGATCGTCGCGATGCGCAGGGAGGTCGGGTAGGCGTCGTTGGTGGACTGGCTGAGGTTGACGTCCTCGTTGGGGTGCAGGTGCGCGTACTCCCCCTTGGCGTGGCCGAGGAGTTCGAGGGCGCGGTTGGCGACGACCTCGTTGACGTTCATGTTCGTGGAGGTCCCGGCGCCGCCCTGGATGACGTCCACCACGAACTGGTCGTGCAGGTGCCCCGCGCGGATCTCCTCGCAGGCGGCCACGATGGCGCGGGCCTTGTCGGCGGGCAGCAGGCCCAGTTCCTCGTTGGCCCGCGCCGCGGCCTGCTTGACGGCGGCCAGCGCGTCGACGAGCTGCGGGTACACGGAGATCGGGACGCCCGTGACGGGGAAGTTCTCCGTGGCGCGCAGCGAGTGGATGCCCCAGTACGCGTCGGCGGGTACGTCGCGGTCGCCGAGCAGGTCGTGCTCGCGGCGGGTGCGCGGGTGCCCGGCCGGGGTGTTCGGGGCGTCCGCGCCGAAGGGACGGTCGGATGCGGCTTCGGCGGTCGGCCGGGCGGGGGCGGTCATGGGGTGGTCCTTCGTGTGCGTGAGGTGGTGCGAGGGGCTGCGCGGGGCGCGGGGCCGCGCGAGGGCGGGCACGAGGGTCAGGCGGCCGAGGCCGACTCCTGGCTCTGTCCCAGGTCCGGGGCGCCCAGGAGCCGGCGAAGGAGCGCGCCCCGCCGCTGGGGCGCGGCGTCCGCGAGCAGCGCGGCGAGGACGGCGATGCGCGCCTGCCCGGCCCGCAGGGTGCCGGTGAGGACCGCGCCCGCGGCGACCAGGTCGACCGCGCCGCCGCCGGTGTAGATCTCGGCGACAGGGCCGGAGTGCACCCGGGTGGTGACGGCCACCAGGACGCCCCGGTCCACGGCCGCCGCGATGGCGTCGGCGAACCGCGGGGTCGCGTTGCCCGCGCCGGTGGCGACGAGCACGATGCCCCGGGCCCCGGCCGCGACCGCGGCGTCCAGGAGCAGCGGGTCGGCGTCGCAGTGGTGCATGACGATGTCGACGCGGGGCAGCGGCCCCGGCCCGGCGGGCGCGGGCAGCGGCTCGGGCCGCTCGGGGCGCCGGTCGATGTCCACGCGCCCGAAGCCGAGCCGCCCCACGAGCGGCCCGGACGGGTCGGCGAAGGGGTGCGGGTCCAGGGTGCGGGTCTTCACGGTGCCGCGCGCCGCGTGCACGGTGCCGTCGAAGACGACCAGGACACCCATGTCCCGTACGGTCGCGGCGACTTGCAGGGCGTCGTACACGTTGCCCGGGCCGTCGCCGTCGGCGGCGCCCAGCGGGCGCTGCGCGCCGGTGAACACCACCGGGCGCGGGTCGTCGTGGTGCAGGTCGACGAAGAAGGCCGACTCCTCCAGGGTGTCGGTGCCGTGCGTGACCACGACGCCGGCGACCCCGGGGTCGGCGAGCGCCTCGTGCACCGCGCGCAGCAGCGTGAGCTGCCGGGCGGAGGTCATGCTGGAGCTGTTCACGTTGAACAGGTCGACGACCTCGACCGTGACGCCGTCCGGCACGGCGGCCTGGGCCAGGACCTCGCCGCCGGAGGCGTCGGCGGCGTACCCGGTGCCCTGCCAGCGGCTGGCGATCGTGCCACCGGTGCTGATGACGACGACCCGTCGCGGGGCCGTCGGGGGTGCCAGGTGCGTCATCGGCGCGGGCCTGCCTCTCCATGAGTCGGGAGTGCGGCCGGGCGCCGCTCGTGGCACCGCGCGGCCGCATCGAAACCGACGGCCCGAGGTTCACGGACAGTCGCGTCGCAAGAATAGGTGAGTCTCTGCGCAATCGGATTGCGACATCAACCCTGAGATCCCGGATCAGGTAGTGCAGAATTGCGCCATGGACCGGATTGATCTCGATATCTTGCGTGAGCTTCAGAAGGATGGCCGTCTCAGCAACCAGGAGCTGGCGCAGCGGATCGGCCTCAGCGCCTCCCCCTGCATGCGGCGGGTGCGGCAGCTGGAGCAGGACGGGGTGATCCAGGGCTACCGCGCGGTCGTGGACCCGGAGGCGGTCGGCCGCGGCTTCGAGGTCCTGGTCTCCATCGAGGTCCGCCGGGACCGGGAGACGGTCGAGGCGTTCGAGGCGGCGCTCCAGGACATCCCCGACGTCATCGAGGCGTACCGCCTCTTCGGCAGCCCCGGCTGTCTGCTGCGCATCGCGGTCGCCGACCTGGCCGCCTACGAACGCCTGTGGATCGAGCGGCTCACGGCCCTGGACGGGGTCACCGAGGTCAACTCCCAGATCATCATGAAGCGCATCAAGGAGCCGCGCGGTCTGCCCGTGGACCGGGGGGCGCCGAAGTCCTGAACACTCGGCCTCGGAGCGGAAGGTGAAGAGACACCGAAGAAGGGCGGGCCTCCCGTCGCCCGCCGCCGCACGGGAAAGTGAATCTTCACCGGCGCTTCGCCGATCCCCACCCCTTTCCTCAGGTTCTCCTCCCATTCGCCCTCGATCGCCCGCCGAGCAGGCCCTTTAGGTTTTGCTCATGCACACCACACGGATGACGCATCGTCTGAGCACCGGAGTCGCGGCCTTCGCCCTCGCAGCGGGGATCTGCGTCCTGCAGCCCGCCTCCGCCCAGGCTGCTCCGGCCCCCGAGTACTGGACCTTCAGGAACATCTACCTGAGCGGCAACCAGTGCCTCACCGGCGGGAAGATCAACGGCGGCACGACGAGCGTCTTCATGTCCAAGTGCAACGGAAGCAATTTCCAGCAGTGGGACTGGCGTGGCGACGACTCGGGGCCGTTCCCGATGAAGCAGCTCCAGAACAAGGCGACCGGTCTCTGCCTGGCCACCGACAACAAGAGCTGGGAGAACAACGCCGTCTGGACGAGCCGGTGCGAGTGGCGGGACGGCATGCGCTTCCACTACAACGACGACCAGAAGTCCATCATGTCGGCGCTGACCAGCTACAACGTCTTCCTGACCGCTCGTGAGTCCGGGGCTGTCTACAGTGCCACCGAGGATGATCCCGCGCAGAACACGTGGTTCGGATCGCACTGAAGGCCGTCCGCGCCCCTGGTCTTTTCACGGGGCTCGCCGAAGACACGTTCACGGGGCTCACCCAAGACACGTTCACAGGGCTCGCCGAAGGCATGGGGCTCGCCCAAGAACAGCTCCGCCAGGGGCCCGGGGGGGGCGGGCGAAGCCCTCGCCGACCGTCGGCTCGCCCTTCCCCTCCCGGCCCAGGGACCCGCTCGACCTCACTTCCGCAGCCAGTGGCTCACCGTCTCGCGCCACTGCTCGAACAGGGCCCGGTCCCCGATGACCTCGGGGCCTTCGGTGAGGACCGACTCGCGCTGGTAGAGGGCCAGCAGCAGGGCGGCGGCCGGGCCGCGGACCGCGACCGCGGCCTTCTCGTGCGTACGCCGGGTCGTGATGGCGTCGCCGGTGAGGTCGACGAGCCACTCCCCCGCGCTCGCGGGCTCGGCGTCGGTGGCGTGGAAGTGGACCGTGCGGCCGGGGCCGAGCAGGGCGCGCAGGTGCTCATCGGACTCGTAGACCTGCGGCAGCACGGTGAACTCCATCCATTCACCCACGCCGATCAGCGCGACGTCCGCGGCCAGGGCGTACGGACCGCCGACGGCGACGGCCGCGTCCGCCCGGTGCAGCACCGTTTCGAACAGCATGCGGCGCGCCCAGAACTCCGAGGTGCCGCCGGGCGCGGGCGTCCACACCGGAGCGTCGGGGCCCGCCGCGCGCAAGGTGTCCGCGAGGAGCGCCGCGCCCTCGACCACCCAGTCCGCGAGCGCGGCGGCGTCGGCCGCGTCGTCCCCCGCGACGTCGTCGACCTGGTCGTGGGGCACGGGGCCGCCCGCCCGGGTGCGGACCACGGCCTCGGCCCAGCGGTGCGCGCCGCCCACGTGCCGCAGCAGGTTGCCGAGGCTCCAGCCGGGGCAGGTCCGCACCGGCACCGCGAGGTCGGCGTCCTTGACCTGGGTCCTCAACTGCTCTGCCTGCGTGATGATTTCGGATACGTGACGATCGAAGGTGACCTTGGTCATGCCTTCACGGTAGATCATGCCCTCGGGCCCCGGCGCGGGCTTTGTTCACGCCACCGCCCGGCGCCGCGGCCCGCGCGTCAGGACGCGGTCGCCAGGAACTGCGTCGCCGCCAGCTCCCCGTACAGCGGGTCCTCCGCCACGAGCTCGTCGTGGGTGCCCGTCGCGCGGACCCGGCCCGCGTCCATGACGACGATCTGGTCCGCGAGCGTCACCGTCGACAGGCGGTGCGCGACGACCAGGACCGTCACCTCGCGGGACACGTCGGCGACGACGTCGCGCAGCGCGAGTTCGTTGACCGCGTCGAGCTGCGAGGTGGCCTCGTCCAGGAGCAGCAGCCGGGGCTTGCGCAGCAGGGCGCGGGCGATGGCCACGCGCTGGCGCTCGCCGCCGGACAGCTTGGAGCCGCGGTGGCCGACGACCGTGTCGAGGCCGTCGGGCAGCCGCTCGACGAGGGCGTCGAGACGGGACCGCACCAGGACGTCGTGGAGGTCGGCTTCGGTGGCGTCCGGGGCGGCGAACACGAGGTTCTCGCGCAGGGTGCCCGCGAGGACGGGCGCGTCCTGCTCGACGTAGCCGATGGTGGCGCGCAGGTCGGCGAGCGGCCAGTCCCGCACGTCCTTGCCGTCGACGAGGACGCGGCCGCCGGTGGCCTCGTAGAACCGCTCGACCAGTCCGAACACGGTGGTCTTGCCCGCGCCGGACGGGCCGACGAACGCGGTCATGCCGGGGCTGGGGACGGTGAAGCTCACGCCGTGGTGGACCAGGGGCAGCTCGTCCTGATAGCGGAAGGTGACGTCGTCGAAGGCCACGGAGGCGGGGGTGTTCTCCGCCCCGGCCGCGCGCGGCGACGGCTCGTCGAGCTCCTCGGTCTCCATGCGCTCGGCCCGCACGATGCGGGCGACGGCGGCGGATCCCACCTGGTACTGGGTGACCGCGTCGACGAGCCTGCTCACCGGGTCGATCAGGTAGAAGAGCAGCATCAGGAACGCCACCAGGGTGGCCACGGAGATCGACTCGTTGGCGACGCGCGCGCCGCCGACGCCGAGCACCGCGAGGAACGACACCTGGATGGCGAAGCCCATGGAGCTCCACGCCACCGCCTGCCACTTCGCGGACTTCACGCCGTACCGCCACGCCTCGTGGGCGGCCTCCTCCACGGCGGCCGTCTCGCGCCGCTCGGCGCCGGAGGCCTTCATGGTGCGGAAGGCGCCGAAGGCGCGCTCCAGGGCGGTCGAGATCATGCCGACGGCTTCCTGGGAGCGCTCGGTCGCCTTGGAGATCTGCGGCATGACCAGGGCGGTGGCACCGCCGATGAGGACGATCACGCCGAGGGTGACGCCGAGCAGCACCGCGTCCATGAAGGCCATCATCACGATGGTCGCGATGACGGTGAGGGCGCCGGAGAACGCCGACACCACCGACTGCGTCGTGACGGCCTGCAGCAGCGTGGTGTCCGAGGTGACGCGGGACATCAGATCGCCGGGCTGTACGCGCTCGATCTCGCTGACCTTCAGCCGCAGCAGACGGCGTATCAGGGAGCGCCGGGAGTCCAGGACGACGGACTGGGCGGTGCGTTCGAGGACGTAGCTGCCGATGGACTCGACGGCGGTGCCGATGACGAGGAGCCCGGTCAGCAGGATCAGGATCGAGGAGATCGACTCGTCGTCGGACAGCCGGTTGACCAGTTCCTCGATGGCCACGGGCTGGGCGAGACCGGTGGCCGCGCCGATGAGCGTGAACAGCGCGCCGAGCGCCACCGCGCCGCGGTGCGGCCGGAAGTGCCGGTAGAGCACGCTCCAGGTCTCTTTGGCCGGCAGGCGCTCGGGCCTGCCCGCCTCGCTCTCGGCCTTCGTGGGCTCCTTACCGCTGTGTTCAGTCACGTTTTGCTCAGCCTTGGTCTGCTCGGTCGGGTCTCTCTCGGCATGGGCCGCTTCACGGAAGAAGGATCAGCACCAGTCACACCTGGCAGGACGCAGCGCGAGGGCACCTTGCCTGACACGGCCGCACAGATATTCGAGAATCGATTTCCAGCCAGTCAGCGCCTCAGCGCAGGCGCAGCCGCAGCTCACCGACCCGCAGCAGCCGGGCGAGCAGCAGATAGCCGAGGCCCATCGCGACCGCGCCGGTGGCGAGCGCGAGCGCGGTCCGCAGGGTGCCCGCGGCCGCCCCGGCCGCGAAGCCGTGCGCGACCGCCCAGGCCAGCGCCCCCGCGGGGGCGGCGGCCAGGCCGAGCTTGCCGTAGGTGCGGAGCAGGCGCTTGCCGTCCATGCGCCCGCCGAGGCGCCTGCGCAGCAGCCGTGCGGTGAGCAGCAGGCCCACGGCGTACGACAGCGTGTACGCGCCCGCCATGCCGACGACCGCCCAGCGCGCCGGGAGGAGGTGGTGGCAGGCGGCGGCCAGGGCGATGTTCACGGCGGCGATCCACACGGCCATCCAGAACGGCGTGCGCGTGTCCTCGAAGGCGTAGAAGCCGCGCAGCAGCAAGTACTGGGCGGAGAACGGGATCAGTCCGAGGCCGAAGGCCTGGAGCATCTGGCCGAGGGGCTGCACGGAGGCGGCGTCGGCCGTGCCGTGCCCGAACAGCAGGGCCGCGGTCTGCGGGCCGAGCGCGAGGAAGAAGAACCCGGCGGGCACGATGACGACCCCGGTCAGGCGCAGCGCGCGCGACAGCTCGCCGCGCAGGTCGTCGGTGCGCCCCTGCGCCGCCGCCGTGCTCAGCCGCGGGAGCAGCGCGGTGACCAGGGAGACGGTGACGATGGACTGCGGCAGGAGCCAGATGGTCTGCGCGTACGAGTACGCCGTGTATCCGGCGCCCGCGGTGGGCAGTTGCTGGTCGGCCGCGTTGGCGTAGTTCGTGACGACGGTGAGCGCGACCTGGTTGGCGAGGACGAACAGCAGGGTCCAGCGGGCCGCCCGCGCGCTCTTGCGCAGGCCCGCGCCGCGCCAGTCGAACCGCGGCCGGAAGCGGAAGCCCGCCGCGCGGACGTACGGGATGAGGGCGAGCGCCTGGAGGGCGATGCCGCAGGTCGTGCCGATCCCGAGGAGGCGGACCTGGCCGGCGGTGATGTCCCCGACGCGGTCCGGCGCCGTCATGAGGCTCAGATAGGCGCCGAACATGCCGATCAGGACGACGTTGTTGAGGACGGGCGTCCACATCATCGCGCCGAACTTCTCCCGGGCGTTGAGGACCTGCCCCAGCATGCCGAACATCCCGTAGAAGAAGATCTGCGGCAGCAGGAACCGCGCGAAGACGACGGTGAGTTCGAACGCCTCGTGGTGCTCCGGGGTGTCGCGCATGTACAGGCCGACGATCTGGGGAGCCGCCCAGACCGCGAGCGCCGTGCCCGCGGCGAGCACGCACAGCACGAGCGTGACCAGGCGCTGCTCGTAGGCCCGGCCGCCGTCGGGCTGCGTCGTCCGGGCGCGGACCAGCTGCGGTACGAGCACGGCGTTGAGGGCGCCGCCGATCAGCAGGGTGTACAGGCCCGTCGGGACGGTGTTCGCCGTGTTGTACGTGCTGGCCAGCAGGCCGGTGCCGAGTGCCGCCGCCTGGAGGACCTGGCGGATGAGGCCCGTCGCGCGGGACACGACGGTGCCAAGGGCCATCAGGAGCGAGGAGCGGGCGAGGCCGCCGCCCTTCCCCGGACCGCCGCCGCCCCTCCTCCTCGGCCCGCCGCCCTCCCCCGGCCCGGCAGTGACCTTCCTCGGTTTGGCGCCGCGCTTCGGGGCGGCGTGCCGGCCTCTCCCGCCGCCCCGTCCGCGTCGTCCGTGTCCCCGTCGTCGATCCGCCGGCGGCAAGCCCGCCGGGGTGTTCGTCCCCTCCGTCATCGCGCCAATCTACCCAGGGGTGACGATCAGGCCGAAAGGTGACGCCGGCCCGACCGCCGGTGCCGGGCCTACGCCTTGAACGTGTCGGGCCGCTCCGGGCTCGCCGCCGCCAGGGCCTTCGTGACCTCCGCCGTGCCCGCCCGCAGCCCGTACACCGGGGTGTCGGGCTGCTGGCGCCAGGACTCGTCGATGCCGCCCGCGTCGACGGTGTCGAAGCCGATGGCGTCGATGAGGTCGCGGACGGTCCGCTTCGCCGCCTGGTCGTCCCCGGCCACGGGCAGCGCCATGCGGTCGGGGTCGCCCGCGGGCAGCGGCTTGTCGAGGATGTCCGCGGCGTACGTGCCGTTGAACGCCTTGATGACCGCGTGGCCGACGTGCTGCTCGGTCCAGCGGCTCTCGGTCAGGCCGTTCTCGATGGCCTCGATCTTGCCGTCGCGCTGCGGGTAGTAGTTGCCGGTGTCGATCACGGCGAAGCCGTCGGCCGCCTCGTCGAACAGGCCCGACGGCAGGTCCGGGATGCTCTTGAGCGGGACCGTCACGACGACGACCTCGGCGCCGCGCGCCGCATCGGCCGCGGTGACGGGCGTGGCCCCGGTCTCCTCGGCGAGGGCGGTGAGCGTGTGCGGGCCGCGGGAGTTCGCCACGGACACGTCGTGGCCGAGCGCGGTCAGACGGCGGGTGAGGTTCCCGCCGATCTCGCCCGCGCCGATGATGCCGATCTTCATGAGGTCCTCCAGGGCCAGGACGCGTCGCGACCGGATGCCGTCGACGCATGTGTGCCTCCAACCCCGGGAGCGGATGGTCTATTTCTCTGTGAACGGGCGATGAACAGGGCGATGAACAGGGCGCGGAGCGCGGGGCCGCCCGGCGTTGGCCATTCCCGCCCTGCCATCGGATATCCAATGGCAGCGACTCGTTCTCCTATTGGCCGCCTATGACTGGGACGGCCTACCTTCGGGGCATGTCGAAGATTCTTTTCGTGCTGACCGGCGCCGCGCACTGGACCCTCGCCGACGGCACCCCGCACCCGACGGGCTTCTGGGCCGAGGAGGCCGTGACGCCCTACGCGGCCCTCAAGGCGGCGGGCCACGAGATCGTGGTCGCCACGCCGGGCGGCGTCGTACCGCCCGTGGACCGGGCCAGCCTCGCGCCGGAGGTGACCGGCGGCGAACGGGGCGCCGCGGAGACCGCCGCCGCGCTCGCCGCCTTCACCGAGCTCAACTCCCCGGTCCCGCTCGACGAGGTGGACCTGGACGCCTACGCCGCCGTCTTCTACCCCGGCGGCCACGGCCCCATGGAGGACCTGGCGGTCAACGCCGCCTCCGGCAGGCTGCTGGCCCGCGCGCTGGAGTCGGGCAAGCCGCTCGCCACCGTGTGCCACGCCGCGGCGGCACTCCTCGCCGCCACCGCGGCCGACGGCACCAACGCCTTCGCGGGCCACCGCCTCACCGGCTTCACCAACGCCGAGGAGAGCCAGGCCGGTCTGGCGGACAAGGCCCCGTGGCTGCTCCAGGACCGTCTCGTCGAGGCGGGCGCCGCCTTCGAGGAGGGCGAGCCCTGGGCCCCGTACGTGGTCGTCGACCGCAATCTGATCACCGGTCAGAACCCGGCGTCCTCCGCCGGGGTGGCCGCCGAGCTCCTCAAGCACCTGGCCGACTGAGGGCCGTGGGCGGCGGAACGTCCTGCGCCGCACCGCCCCGCCCTGTCCCGGGCTGTCCCGTCCTGTCCTGTCCGACGTGACGCCTCACCTGCGCGTGGGGAGCGGCTGCCGGGCACCGGCCGACAGTCTGCCGGTGCCCGGCCGAAGCCGCTCTTCGCCTCCCGTTGCGCATAGGTTCGGTGCACACACCTCGTGTCACCCATGCCGTGTCGTTCGTACGTTGTGATCCATGTGTCGCGACCGTACGCTGTGAAAGGACCGCTCCCCATGAGCACCCCGAACACCTCGCGTCCCGCCGCCGCCTCGGGCACGTTCGCCCTGGGCGGTGACCTGCCCGTCCACCGCCTCGGCTACGGAGCCATGCAGCTGACCGGCCCCGGCGCCTGGGGCGAGCCCAAGGACCGGGACGAGGCCGTCCGCGTACTGCGCCGCGCCGTCGAGCTCGGCGTGACCCTCATCGACACCGCGGACGCCTACGGCCCGTTCGTCAACGAGGTCCTCATCAAGGAAGCGCTGCACCCGTACGCCGACGACCTGGTCATCGCGACCAAGGCCGGCTTCAGCCGCCCGGGCCCGGACGAGTGGGAGCCCATCGGCCGCCCCGAGTACCTGCGCCAGCAGGCCGAGTTGAGCCTGCGCCACCTCGGCGTGGAGCGCATCGACCTGCTCCAGCTGCACCGCATCGACGAGCAGGTGCCGCTCGCCGACCAGCTGGGGGCGCTCGTGCAGCTCCAGCAGGAAGGCAAGATCCGTCACATCGGCCTGTCCGAGGTGAGCGTCGAGCAGCTCGCCCAGGCTCGCGCGATCGCGGAGATCGTCTCCGTGCAGAACAAGTACAACCTGGCCGACCGCGCCTCCGAGGACGTCCTGGAGTACGCCGAGCGCGAGAACATCGCGTTCATCCCGTGGTACCCGATGGCCACCGGCGAACTCGCGCGCCCGGGCGGGCCGCTCGACGCCGCCGCGAAGGAGCAGGGCGCCTCCCCCTCACAGCTGGCCCTCGCCTGGCTGCTGCGCCGCTCCCCCGTGGTGCTCCCCATTCCGGGCACGTCCCGGGTGGCGCACCTGGAGCAGAACACCGCGGCCGCCGGGATCACCCTCACCGACGCCCAGTTCGAGGCGCTCCAAGCCGCGGTCTGACCTCCGCCCGTCACGGCTCCCGGCGCTCACCGGCCACGGTGGGCGCCGGGCCGCCCGCCCCTCCCGCGCCGCGCGCGAGCAGCACGGCGGACGCGGCGACCAGACCGCCGCAGACCATCACCGCGGCCACCGACGCCTGATCCACCACGGCACCGCCGACCAGCGCGCCCAGCGAGAAGGTCGCCTGGAAGGAGGCGGTGAACAGGACCGAGGCCGCCTCCGGAGCCCCGGGCGCCGCGACGGCGAACCAGGTCTGCGAGCACACCGGTACGGCTCCGTACGCGACTCCCCAGACGACGAGCAGCGCGACCGCGCCGCCCGCCCACCGCCCGACGACCGGCAACAGCAGCGTGGCCAGGGCGATCAGGCCCGCCGCGGCGGCGAACGCGGCCCGCGGCCGACGCGCCGCCACCGCCCCGCCGACGAAGTTCCCGACGACACCGGCCGCGCCGTACGCAAGCAGGAAGAGGGTCACGAGGCCCGGGCCCGCCTGCGTCACCTCGCCCAGGAAGGGCGCCACGTACGTATAGGTGCCGAAGTGCGCGAGGACGACGAGGAACGTCATGAGCAGCGCGAGCCGGATCCCGGAGCGGCGCAGCAGTCCGCGCAGGACCCTCGGGTGCACGGCTTCGGCGGGCGGCAGCGGAGGCAGCAGCACCAGCATCGCCACCCACACGGCCACGGTCAGGACTCCCATGGCGGCGAAGGCGGTCCGCCACCCGGCGACGTCCCCGACGAAGGTGCCGAGGGGCACGCCCAGCACCGAACCCAGGGGCACGGCGGAGAAGATGACCGTCTTCGCCCGCGCCACCGACTCCCGGGGCACGAGGCGCTCGGCAAGACCGGCCGCTATCGACCAGAAGCCGCCGATGGTGACGCCCACGGCGACGCGGGAGACGAGCACGAGCCAGTAGGAGGGCGCGGCCGCCGCGAGTGCGCTGGCGGCCGCGAGCAGCAGCATGAAGGCGCCGAGCATCGTGCGCCGGTCCACACGTGCGGTTGCCATGGTCACGACAGGGGCGGACAGTGCCGCCAGCAGGCCGGGCATGGTCATCATCAGCCCCGCCGTGCCGTCCGTGACCCGGAAGTCGCGTCCGATGGCGGGCAGCAGGCCGATGGGCAGGATCTCCACCGTCACGATGGCGAAGATCCCCATCGTGACGGAGACGACGGCGAGCCAGCGGACGAGCGGAGGCCGGGCGTGCGCGGCGGGCGCTCCGGAGGCGGGCAGGGCTGCGGCGGCGGTGGCGGAAGGCATGGGTCCGTCCTGGTGAGGGGCTGATCGCGGACCTCAGTCCAGCAGGGGGTGCCACCCGAGGTCTGGCAGGTACGCGACGTCGTAGTCCGCGTCCGGTCCCCGCGCGCCTCGCTCCCCTGAGCCTGCCGGAGGCCTGACGCCGGGCCGCGCCACCGCCCCGCCGGAAATTCCCCGGCACCCTCCCGTCGACGGCTGCTACCATCCCCGCCATGATCACGTCCGAGTACCGCTTCGCGATGATGCCCCGCCAACGGGGCTGCTGATACCGGACGTTCGCGTTTCCGAGGCCCCGAGTCGGGGCCTCGTTCTGTTTCCGGCTCGGAGCCCCGCCTCTCCCACTGGAGGTTCCGATGACCACACCCCGTACGTACGTCACGACGACGATCCCGTACGTCAACGCCCGCCCGCACCTGGGCTTCGCGCTCGAACTCGTCCAGGCGGACGTCCTCGCCCGCCACCGGCGCCAGCGGGGCGACGAGGTCCGCTTCCTGAGCGGGACGGACGACAACTCCCTGAAGAACGTGCTGGCCGCCCAGGCCGAAGGCGTGCCCGTGCAGGACCTGGTCGACCGCAACGCGGAGGCCTTCGCGGCGCTGCGCGCACCGCTCGCCCTCTCCTTCGACGACTTCATCCGCACCAGCCGCGACCCGCGCCACCGCGTGGGCGTGGAGCAGCTGTGGCGCCGGTGCGCGGCCTCCGGGGATCTGTACCGCAAGCACTACGAGGGCCTGTACTGCGTCGGCTGCGAGCAGTTCTACACCCCGGCCGAGCTCGTCGAGGGGCGCTGCGCCGAGCACGGCACCGAGCCACAGCTCGTCGCGGAGGAGAACTGGTTCTTCCGGCTCTCCCGGTACGCGGACCGGCTGCGCGAGCTGATCTCCTCCGGCGAGCTGCGCGTCGAACCCGCCGCGCGCCGCAACGAGGTGCTCGCCCTCATCGACGGCGGCCTGCACGACTTCTCCGTCTCGCGCTCGCACACCCGCGCCCGCGGCTGGGGCATCCCCGTCCCCGACGACCCCGGCCAGGTCGTGTACGTGTGGTGGGACGCCCTCGGCAACTACGTCACCAGCCTCGGCCTCGGCACCGACGACCCCGCATACACCCGCTGGTGGGAGGGGAGCACCCGCCGCGTCCACCTCGCCGGCAAGGGCGTCGTGCGCTTCCACGCCGTCTACTGGCCCGCCATGCTCCTGTCGGCGGGCCTGCCGCTGCCCACGGACGTCCTCGTGCACGACTACCTCACCGTCGACGGCCGCAAGATCAGCAAGTCCGGCGGGACGACCGTCGACCCGGCGGAGCTTGCCGCCGCGTACGGCACGGACGCGGTCCGCTGGTGGCTGCTGCGGGACGTGCCCCGGGTCGGGGACGCGGACTTCACCCGGGAGCGGCTGGTCGTCCGGGCCGACGCCGACTTCGCCGGGGGCCTCGGGAACCTCGTCAACCGGGTCGTGACGATGGCGCACCGCTTCCGCGACGGCCGGCTCCCCCGTACGAGGGGTGTCGTCGCGGGCACCGAGCGGCTCGACGCGGCCTGTCGCCACGTGCGGGACGACATCGACGCGGCCCTGGCGGACTTCGACTTCCGGCGGGCGACGGCCGCGGTGTGGCGGATCGTGGAGGAGGCCAACCGCTGCGTCGACGCGACGCGCCCCTGGGAGCTGGCCAAGGCCGAGCGCGCCGGGGACCGGCAGGCGGGCGCCGACCTGGACGCGGTCCTCGCCGCCCTCCTGCACGCCTGCCGCACGCTCTCCGACCAGCTCGCCCCCTTCGTCCCGGAATCTGCGGCCCGTGTCGCGGCCCAGCTGACGGAGGCCGACGGCCGCATCCCAGCGGCACGGCCCCTGTTCGCACGGGTCGACGGGCCCGGGGACTGAGCACCCAGCGGGCCGCAGGACGGCACGGGCCAGCACGTCGGACTTCGTAGCCGGGCGACAACTGATCGTGACATTCGGCGACTCAGGGGCGCCCACCACCTCACCCGAGCGACCGGTGCACACCTGTGCGCCCGCACTTGAGACCCGCGGCCAAGCCGTGGAACCCTCAACGCCCGTAAGACGTCGAGAGATTCACACCCCTTCGCGTCGGCCTTTTCGAGCACAGGATCGACTCGCCTTCTTACAGCCCGTGACCAGCGAAACCCACCCGTGCCGCTCCGATAGCATGATCCGACTCACGACCGCCCCCTGCCCGCCCCCGACCGGAAAACCGTGCCGCCCAGCACACCGGGCGAACCGTTTAGCTAACGTCTAACAAATCGGCCAAACAATTGATATCCATAGTATCGCGGCTGCTTTCGCGAATTAACTGCAGAATTTCATTCGCCACGTTGCGCCAACCACGGGTGATCCTGTGGGCCACCGCGGGTGTGGTGACCCTCGCATTCCTCGTCGTCCTGGAAATCGCCGCGCGTCGCTACGGGCTTCCGGGGCCGATCACCAACCAGGTGCAAGAGGTCGTCTACCCGCCTGCTTCGGGGCCGCTGCTGTACGCGGGCATGGCCCTGATGATGGTGGTGCTCACCTGGCGGGAAAGGTTCGTCGCGCTCGGCATCGCGGTCGCGATCGACATTCCGTTCTTTCTGGTGCGATGGGCGCTCGGTGAAAAGCTGACGTTCGGCAACGGCGCGCTGTGGGTGGTTCTGGGCTACGCGGTCATCGCCGTCACGCGGCGCACCGGCCGGGAGCGGATGCTGCTCCTGAAGGGCGTCGGCCTCGGTCTGCTGCTCGTGGCCGGCCGCAAGACCGGCGACGCCTGGCTGCTGATCACGTCGAAGACCCGGCCGACGGTGCTCGACCAGTACGTGGCGACCGCCGATCACGCGCTGGGCAACCCGTCGTGGCTCGCGGGCCGGATCGTCCGGGCGGCCGGCCCGTTCGGCGAGCACTTCCTCGACTTCGTCTACGTCCAGCTCGCGGTGGCCGCGGTGGTCGTCGCGGCGTACCAGCTGCGGAACGTGGCGGGCGAGCGCCGCTTCCCGCGCCACCATCTGGTGCGCACGTTCCTGGTGATCGGCCTCCTCGGGCCGAGCATCTACATGATCTTCCCGGTGGTCGGGCCGGTCTTCGCCTACGGCACGGGCGCCTTCGGCACCGGTGGCGAGCACTGGGCGGTGGCCAACATCTGGCCGGACACGCTGCCTGGCATGACGCCTGGCCCCATGACGTACGACGAGATCACCCCGCGCAACTGCATGCCCAGCCTGCACACCGCGTGGGCCACGATCATCTTCGTGCACTCCCGCACGGGCCCGAGGGCGCTGCGCTACGCGGGCACGTTCTGGCTCGTCGCCACGCTCGCCGCGACGCTCGGCTTCGGCTACCACTACGGCGTGGACCTCATCGCGGGCGTGGTGTTCGCGCTCACCATCGAAGTGGCCGTACGCTCCCTCGCGCTCGGCTGGGACCGGTCCGCCATCCAGCTGGTCGCCCACGGCCTGGCCGTTTTCGCCGCGCTCCTGGTGTCCTATCGCTATCTGGCCGTGGAAATGGCCACCTACCCGTGGATATTCGGCCCGCTCCTCATCCTCGCGATGAGCTCCGTGATCTACGGCTACATCCGCACCACCAAACGCTCGGCCCCCAAGCCGACCCGCTCCCTGCACCCGGAACCCCAGCCCGAATTGGTGTGACTCCCCGGCTGCGGGTCGCACGACTTCCCGACAGCCGCACTCCGGCACCAGGACATCCCGAGCCCTCCGCGCGTGGCCGTGCGCGGAGGGCTCGGGCATGTCTCGGGCCGCGGCCTCCGGACGATCGCCGCGTCAGGGATGCGCAGACTGGGGCATCCCGCTCGACCGGGTCGACGACGATGACCCGCCGGTGGGCCTGTTCTCGGATTATCTACCGCAGGGCGTCTGGCAGCCCTTCCTCGGCCGGGTGTCTCTTGCGTGCGTCGAAATGGTTCTGAGCGAGACGCTCATGGCCCGCCGCTACGGCCCGTACGGGCGCGAGTGCTTGGCCACCGCGGAGGCCGTCGCCGCCGTCGAGGCGGCCTGCGCGGCCGTCGCGCTGCCGCCCTGCCCGGCGTGGTACGACCCGCAGGGCGAACCCACGCGCTGGTTCTCCGCCCCCGGGAAGCTGCTGTGCCTGGAACCCAGCCCGACCGAGCCCACCCTCGTCGTCATCGGTCAATCGCCGGGCGACGTGCTGGAGATCGTCGCCACGGTCCCGGGCGAATGGCCCGCCGATGAGCCCGTGCCGTACGAGGAACCGGCCCCCTTCGAGGACGTGCCCTTCTGAGGCTGAGCAGTCCATCCGCCCTGCCCGCATGGCAGCATAGGTGGGCTTTTCGTCATTGCTGCCGTTGCCGTCCCGTTGAAGAATTCCTCGTATGACGCGAGAGAGCATTCAGGTAGGGGCGGGGACGGATTCGGGTGACAGTGCGTGGGGGGAGTTCGGGATTCCCGGGAGTGAGTTGGCGTGGGCGGCGTTGCGGTATGCGCGGGGCATTGAGATGCCGGTGATGTTCCATCACAGCATGCGTACGTACTTGTACGGCCGTTGTGTCGGTGAGCGGCGCGGGGTGGTCGCCGGGCGTGACTACGACGACGAGTTGTTCTTTCTCGGATGCGTGCTGCATGACGTCGGCCTCACCGAGGAGGGGAACGGCGAGCAGCGGTTCGAGGTCGACGGCGCGGACCTCGCCGCCGAGTTCCTCACCCGGCAGGGGGTGTCGGCGGAGCGGGTGGAGGTCGTGTGGGACGCGATCGCGCTGCACACGTCCGAGGGCATCGCCTCGCGCAAGCGGCCCGAGATCGCGCTGGTGTGCGCGGGGGCCAGGATGGACATCGCGGGGAATGCCGACCTGCTGCCGCCCGGGTACGCCGACCGCGTGCACGCCGCGCTCCCCCGTCGGCACACGGCCGCGGTGCTCCACGACGTGATCGTCGCCCAGGCCCTCGCCGAGCCGCGCAAGGCCCCGCTGTTCAGCCTGCCCGGCGAGTTGCTCCAGCTCAGGACGGGAACCCCGCGGCCGACGTGGCAGCAGATCACTCAGTCACCGGGCTGGAACGACTACGCCGGTTACGAGGGGTAGACCGGGCCCGTGCGGCGAGCGGCGCGCGCTCACGCTCCGGCCGCCGCCTCCTTCGCCCGCCGGTGGCTCGCCACGCGCTCCCGGGTGGCGCAGCGGCGCGAGCAGTAGCGCCGGGCCGCGCCGCCGCCGACCGCGATGTACACGTTCGCGCAGCGCGGTGACGCGCACAGGCCGCCCGGAGGGCGCTGGCGGTCCCACACGAGCACGGTCAGGGCCATGCACGACGACGCGAGGAGCCACTCCGCCCACGGCGCCTCGTCGTCGCTGTCCAGGTGCGGGTGCCACGGCGTGCCGCCGCCGTGCGCGGTGAGGCGGACGGGGCCGCAGTGCTCGGCGAGGACGCGGTTCAGGCGGTGCGCGGCGGCGTCCACGTCGGGCGCGGCGAAGACGTCGCGCAGGGCCGCGGCGGCGGTGCGCATCGCCCGCACGTCCTCGGCGGTCAGATCGAGCGGGTCGTCCTCGCCGTACTCGCGCAGCACCGCCCGGACCGCCTCCACCTCCGGCGCCGGGCCGCCCAGGACGTTGACGAGCGCGGCGGTGCGGTGCGCGGTGCGCAGCACGGAGTGCCGGGTCGACCAGTCGTCGTCCGGGTCACTGTCGGCGGTGTCCACGTTCCCGATGTCGTTCATCGACCACCCCATGGCCTCGCTCATCGAAGGTTCTCGTGGGATTGTAACGCTCTTCCATTGCATTTGCGTTACTGCGTAACGTGCCGAGCATGATGATGCGTTACAGGCTTGCGTGCTACTTGGCGGGCGCCACCGCGGCCCGTACCGGTGACGAGATGTCGGGGCCCGCCCTGCTGCTGGTCGGGCTCGCCGTCACCGGGTCCGCGTCCGCCGCGTCCGCGCTGCTCGCCGGGATCACGGTGTCGGCGGCGGTGGGCGGCCCCGTGATCGGCGCCGTGCTCGACCGGGCGGCACGGCCGGGGCGGCTGCTCGCGGCCGCGCTGGCCGCGTACGCGGTGACGCTGCTGCTCATCCTGCTGAGCCTGGGACGGATCCCGTTGCCGGTGGTGGTCGCCGCCGCCGTGCTCGGCGGGCTGCTCGGTCCCGCGCTCGCCGGCGGCTGGACCGCCCAACTGCCGCGCGTGGCCGCCCCGGACGGACTGCCGCGCGCCACCGCGCTCGACGCGCTGACCTACAACCTCGCAGGACTGGCAGGACCGGTCCTGGCCGGGCTCGTGGCCCTGCTGGCCGGTGCCCCGGCGGGCGTCGTCGTGTCCCTCACGCTGATCCTGCTCGCGCTGCCCGCGGCCTGGGCCCTGCCCGGCCGCCCTTCGGCGTCCGACGACGGCTCGGCGACGGCGCCCCGGGCCGCCCCCGCGCCGTCGATCGTCGACGATCTGGTCTCCGGGTTCGTCGCCATCGCCAGCACCCGGCCGCTCGCCCGCGCGACCCTGACGTCCGTCGTCTCGTACGTCGGTGTCGGCATGCTCGTCACCTGCACGCCCCTGCTCGGCGACGCCGCGTTCGGCTCGCCGCACTCCGGTACGTTCCTGCTGACCGTCCTGGCCGCCGCGGCCCTCGCCGCGAACGCCCTGCTGGCCAAGCGGCCGCGGCTGCTGCGGCCCGACGCCACCGTGCTGGCGAGCACGCTCGCCCTCGCCGCCGCGTTCGCCCTCGCCGCGACGGCGTCGCCGGTGCCGCTCGTCGCCGCGCTGGTCATCGCGGGAGCGGCCGAAGGCCCCCAGCTCACCGCGCTGTTCGCGATCCGGCACCGCGAGGCGCCGGAGCGGCTGCGCGGCCAGATCTTCACCACCGGCGCCAGCCTGAAGATCACCGGATACGCGGTCGGAGCGGGCCTCGGCGGGCCGCTCGCCACCTGGTCCCTGCCCGGCGCCCTCCTCGTGGCCGCGGGCTGCGAACTCCTCGCCGCGGTGGGCTACATGGCCTGCACCCCGCCGTCGGGACGCCTCGGCTGGCGGCCCACACGCCCGTGGGCGAGAGCCGGATCGGGCACCTGACCAGGGGGACGTCACCCGGACGCGCAGCCGCCGTACCCTGGCGACCGCCGCGCGTCGCCGTAACGTCCGCATCGCCCTTCACTGCTGCCCCACCCGGAAAGGCCCCCGATGTCTCCCAGAGCGGCGAGCGATGCCGTGGTGCTCCAGGACTACGACCAGCACGGCCGGGTGTGGGCACTGGCCCCGGCCACGGGCCTCCTCACCCCCGCGGCCGGGCGCTGTCACGGCTTCCTCCACCTCGACGGCGGGGCGGGCGGCGCGGGTGAACTGCCCGTCGCCGCCGCCCTGTACGCCGAGGGGCCGGGCGCGGGCGTGCTGTGGCTGCAGTACGGGCCCCGGCGGTGGGACTGCGCCACGGTCTCCGTACGGCAGGCGTGCGAGGCGGACGGGCACCGTCTGTTCACGGTCTTCGGCCCGCGCGGACCGGAACTCGAACTCCGCTACCCGGCACCGGATCCGGGCCCCGCGGACCCCGGCGACGACTGGATCGCCACGGTCGCCGACGACTTCTTCCTCTGGGCCGCCGAGCGCCTCACCGACGACACCGAGGGCGCACGGCGCGCACTGCTGGAGCACTTCGGGACGGGTTTCCTGCCCGCGTGATTCAACATGCCCTAGTAAGCCCCCGAAGCGATGAGTCCGTGAGCGAGCCGGAGTCATTACACGTACTAGAGGGTGCCACGCGAAGCGGCACCGACGTACAGCGACCCGGAGGTGTGCCATGTGTGCCCATCAGCCGCCGTGCCCGTCAGCGCAGGGTTCCGACCGGGACGCCGCGCTGGTCGTCAGCGCCCACCCCGAACAGGGCTGGAGTCTGCTGTGCAACGGCACCATCGTGTTCGACGACACCGGTGAACTCCTGCCCGACGGACGCGTGGTGCCACCACTGAGCTCTCTGGCACCGCAGCCGCCGACCTTGGCGATAGCGGCCTGAGCGGCACGCTTCCCCGGTCACCGACGGGCTTCACGGGCCGCGGTCACGGCAGGATCGCGCCGAGCAGCGCCCGCGCGCACAGGTCCCGTACCTGGTCGCGGCCCAGCTCCCCGTCGTCGAGCGCGTCGAGCCACTCCAGGCACACGGCGACCATGAAGGCCAGCCAGCCGCGGACGGCCAGGCGCACGGCGGGCAGGTCGTCGCCCAGGTGCGCGGTCCCGGGGTCGGCGGCGAGGGCCGCGAGGATTTGCCGCTCCTGGGCGGCAAGGCCCTCGCGGTAGACCTCGCGCACCACCGGATCACCGGCCGCCTCCGCGCTGTGGAAGGCGCGGAAGCCCTGGGCGTTCCTCTCGACGTACGCGAGGAACACATCGAGACCGGTGCTGATCTGCTCCCGGAACGGCAGGCCCGGCTCGGCCGCCGTCAGGTGCAGCATGCGCGCGCTCTCCCGCTGGACGACGGCGGCGAAGAACTCCCGCTTGGTCGGGAAGTAGTGGTAGAGCAGGCCGCGCGAGACGCCCGCGATCTCGGCGACCTGCTCGATCCAGACCTCGTCGTAAGGGTTCCGCGCGAAGAGGCGGGCACCCACGGTGAGCAGCTGTTCCTTGCGCTCCTCCGTGCTGAGTCTGCGGCGGGTGCGCTCCTGGGCGTTCGCGGCCATGCCAGCACCTTACTTGACGTCGGTTCAACGGCGGGCGGAGACTGGCCCCGCCTATTGAATCCACGTATAAGAAGGCCGAACTCGGCCTGTCGGCAAGGGAGATGGTGGTCGTGGCGCAGACGACGCGGCAGCCGGGCGGTGCCACCACCGCGCTGCCCAAGGGGTTTCGTGGCGCGGAGCTCGGCTGGCCGCAGCTGCGCCGGATCCCGCATCCGCCGCGTCGCGTGCCGCTGCTCGGGGACGTGCTCGGCGTCCATCCGCGCACGCCGATCCAGGACTCGATGCGGATCGGGGCCGGCCTCGGGCCGATCTTCCGGCGCAAGGCCTTCGGCAAGGAGATCGTGTTCGTGTGGGGCGGACGGCTCGCGGGCGAACTCGCCGACGAGACCCGGTTCACCAAGCACGTGGGGCTCGGCGTCGCCAATCTGCGGCCGGTGGCGGGCGACGGCCTGTTCACGGCGTACAACCACGAACCGAACTGGCAGCTCGCGCACGACATCCTCGCTCCGGGCTTCAGCCGGGACGCCATGGCGGGCTACCACCCTCTGATGCTCGACGTGGCCGGGCAGCTGATGGCCCGCTGGGACGCCGACGCGGCGGCGGGGCGGGCCGTCGACGTGCCCGGTGACATGACCAAGCTGACCCTGGAGACCATCGCCCGCACCGGCTTCGGGCACGACTTCGGGTCCTTCGAGCGCGCCCGGCCGCACCCGTTCGTGACCGCCATGGTCGGCACGCTGTCGTACGCCCAGCGCCGCAACGTCGTACCGCCCGTGCTCGCGCCCGTACTGCTGCGCGGTGCCGAGCAGCGCAACGCCGCCGACATGGCGTACTTGAACCGGACCGTGGACGAGGTGGTGACGGCCCGCCGCGCGGCGGACGCGTCGGGCGCGCGCGGGGACCTCCTGGACCGGATGCTGGAGGTCGCGCACCCGAGGACCGGCGAGCGCCTTTCGGCCGAGAACATCCGGCGGCAGGTCATCACGTTCCTGGTGGCCGGGCACGAGACGACGTCCGGCGCCCTGTCGTTCGCCCTTCACTATCTGGCGCGCGACCCCGAGGTGCTCGCCCGCGCGCGGGACGAGGTGGACCAGGTGTGGGGTGACGCGGCGTCACCGGCGTACGAGCAGGTGGCGAAGTTGCGGTACGTGCGCCGTGTGCTCGACGAGTCGCTGCGGCTGTGGCCGACGGCGCCCGCCTTCTCGCGGGAGGCCCGCGAGGACACCGTGCTCGGCGGCGTGCACCCGATGCGCCGCGGCGCCTGGGCGGTGGTCCTGGCCGTGATGCTGCACCGGGACCCGGAGGTGTGGGGAGAGCGGCCGGAGGAGTTCGATCCGGACCGGTTCGTGCCCGCCGCCGTGCGCTCGCGGCCCGCGCACGCCTTCAAGCCGTTCGGCACGGGCGCGCGTGCCTGCATCGGCCGTCAGTTCGCGCTGCACGAGGCGACGCTGGTGCTCGCCCTGCTGCTGCGCCGCTACGACCTGCGGCCCGAGCCCGACTACCGGCTGCGGGTCACCGAACGCCTCACACTGATGCCCCGGGGTCTGCGGCTGCGACTCACCCGCAGAGGCGTTCCGGCGTCGTCGTAGGGGTACGCGCGGGGCGCTTGAGGGGCAATTGTCAGACCCGTGCGCAAGAGTGGAGGTTGCATCTTCACCCATCGGACCCGCGGGCTAAGGAGTCAAGCGACATGACCGGCACGACGTACCCCGAACTGGCCGCGGCCCAGGCCTGCTTGCGGCTGCTGCACACCGCGCGCGCCGCGCTCTCCGACCCCGTGACACCGCAGACCGCCGCGCTGCTCGCCGTGCCGATCGCGGACGCCGACGAGGCCCTGCGCCGGGCGGGCCTCGCGGGCAACGAGGCGGCGTTGCTGAACCGCATCTACGACCTCGCACCCCTGCCGGCCCCCGCGCGCGAGGGGAGCCTGCGGTGACCGGCGACGACAGCGGCCGGGCCGGGACGGCGGCCGGGTCCGGCGACGACGGCGGGCGGAGCGGCACGGAAGGCGGCGCGGAGACGGCGAAGAGCAACGCCGCGTACGGCAAGAAGCCCTTCAAGCGCTCCAAGAGCCACTTCGCCGACCGCGTCACGGCGGACGGCCGCGACGGCTGGCCGGTCGAGGCCGGGCGCTACCGCCTGGTGATCAGCCGCGCCTGCCCCTGGGCCGGCCGCGCCGCCATCTCCCGCCGCCTGCTCGGCCTGGAGGACGCGCTGTCCCTCGCGGTCGTCGACCCCCTCCAGGACGACCGGAGCTGGCGCTTCACCCTCGACCCCGACGGCCGTGACCCGGTGCTCGGCATCCGCTATCTGAGCGAGGCGTACGACGCCCGCGAGACCGGCTATCCGGGCGGCGTGAGCGTCCCCGCCCTGGTGGACGAGCCCAGCGGCAAGCTGGTCACGAACGACTACCAGCAGCTGACCCTCGACCTCGCCACCGAGTGGCGGGACCTGCACCGGCAGGGCGCGCCCGACCTGTATCCGCGGCCGCTGCGGGACGAGATCGACGACGTCATGGAAGGCATCTACCGCGACGTCAACAACGGCGTGTACCGCGCGGGGTTCGCCTCGACCCAGAGCGAGTACGAGGCCGCCTGCCGGGACGTGTTCCACCGGCTGGAGGAGACCTCGCGGCGCCTCGCGGACCGCCGCTATCTGGTCGGCGACAGCATCACGGAAGCCGACATCCGCCTGTTCACGACCCTGGTGCGCTTCGACGCCGTGTACCACGGCCACTTCAAGTGCAACCGCCGGAAGCTGTCCGAGGACCCGGTGCTGTGGGCGTACGCCCGCGATCTCTACCAGACGCCCGGCTTCGGCGACACCGTCGACTTCGACCACATCAAGCGGCACTACTACGAGGTGCACACCGGCATCAATCCGACGGGCATCGTGCCGCTCGGACCCGATCTCGACGGGTGGCTGACGCCGCATCACCGCGAGCGGCTCGGCGGGCGTCCGTTCGGCGACGGGACGGCACCGGGGCCGGTCCCTGCGGGCGAGGAGGTGCCGGTGACGGGGCAGCCGTGACGGAGGGCTCCAGGGCCCTCCGGGGCGGCCGGGCGTGGGTTCCTCCTCAGGCACGCCCGACGGGTGAGGCCTGCCCCGGCCGTTCGACGGCTCGGAGGACGTGTCCCGCTCCGTCCTCCGCCGCCATCGCGCGGGCGACAGCCTTCGCCGCGGCCGTGTGCGCGCCCTCGTGGACGGCACGGGTGAGGGCGTCGGCGAGGCGTTCCGCCGTGAGCCTCTTGAACGGGACGGCGGTGGGCGCGGCGCCAAGGGCGACAAGCCGGGCGGCCCAGAAGGGCTGATCGGCGGCGACGGGCACCGGCACGGCGGGGACCCCGGCGCGCAGTCCCGCCGCCGTGGTGCCCGCGCCCGCGTGGTGCACCACGGCGGCCATGCGCGGGAAGAGCAGGGCATGCGGCACCTCACCGACCGTCAGAATTCCCTCGCCCGTCGCCTGCAGACCGGCCCGGCCGGTCTGCAGGACGCCGCGAAGCCCTGCCTTGCGCAGGGCCGCGACGGCCAGTTCGCTCAGCCGCTCGCCCGCACCCGCACCCGCACCCGCACCCATGCTGCCGAAGCCGATGAAGACCGGGGGCGAGCCGTCGCCCAGGAAGTCCTCGACGGCGGACGGCAGCCGGGCCTCCGGCGCGTGGTGCGGCCACCAGTTCCCCACGACGTCGAGCCCCGGACGCCAGTCGGCCGGGCGCCGCACGACGGCCGGGGAGAAGCCGTGCAGCACGGGCCAGCCTGCCGCTTCCTGCCGGGCACGGACGGCGGCGGGCGCGACGGCGGGCAGGTCGAGCCGGGCGCGCAGGTCCCGGATCGCGTCGGCGTAGACGCGGTCGACCATGCGCAGCGAGAAGCGGCCCGCCGCCCGGTTGCCGAGGGCGCCGAGGGAGCGCCCGCCGCTCAGCACGGGCGCGAAGTCCCGGGTCGGATGGGCGGGCTGGAGGTAGGCGCCCAGCGTCGGCACGCCCATGGCCTCCGCGAGCTGCCGGCCGAGCGGCGCGGTGGTGGTGGACAGGAGGAGCAGGTCGGCGCCTTCCTCGGCGACGTCGGCGATTCCGGCGCCGAGCTGCCGTACGAAGGCGCTCGCGGTCCGGATCAGGTCCTTGCGGCCGGCAGCGGGCCCGCTCGCCCCCGGATCGGCGGGCAGGGGGCGGAAGCGCAGGCCGCAGTCGCGCACCAGGCGCTCGAAGGTGCCGTGGGTGGCGAGTGTGACGTCATGGCCCGCCGCGCCCAGGTGGGCGCCGAGTCCCGTGTACGGGGCGATGTCGCCGTACGAGCCGGCGGCGGTGATGAGGATCTTCATCGGTTTCCCCCGCCGGTGGACGACGCTCCGGGCGATCCGCCCTCAACCTCAGGTTTAGGGTGAGGTTGAGGGTCTGCGGGTTCGTGTGCGGCGGCGTTCGCGCGGACGGCCTCCCACAGGTACCGCGCCAGTCCGGTCCGCTGCTGCGCGGGCGGCACGAGCAGGGCGAACGCCCGTGGATCGGCCACGAAGTCGTCCGCGATACGCAGGTGCATGGCGGGCGGGCAGTCCGTGAACCAGCGGCTGACGTGCTGCCGGTGCCGCTCGGCGAGCGCCCTGGCCGTGGATCCGTCGGCGGGCTCGTCGGCGTCGAAGGCCGCGAGGACCTCGGTGCGCCAGGCCGCCGCCTCGCCCATGATGCGGACCCAGTCCTCCTTGGAGTGCTCGGCGGCGCGGGCCATGGCCTGCCGGTGCCCGGCGCTGTCCTGCCACTTCAGCTCGGCCTCGGTGGCGTAGCTGAGATCGAAGCTGATCTCGCCGAACACCTCGAACCGCTCGCGCGGGGTGAGCCGTACGCCGGTCTGCTGCACCTCCATGGCCCGCTCGGCGACGTCCACGAGCCGCTCCAGCTTGCCGATCTGCTCGCGCAGCGCCTGATGGCGGGCCCGCAGCTGGTCGAGCGCGTTGGCCTGCGGGTCCGCCAGGATCTCCGCGATCTCGTCGAGCGCGAAGCCCAGTTCCCGGTAGAACAGGATCTGCTGGAGGCGGCCGAGGTCGGTGTCGCTGTAGAGGCGGTAGCCGCCCGGGCTGCGCTCGCTCGGCGCCAGCAGTCCGGCACGGTCGTAGTGGTGGAGGGTACGGACTGTGACCCCGGCGAACCCGGCGACCTGTCCGACGGTGTAACTCATGGCGCTTGCCCTTTCGTCGGCGTACAGCGTGCGGCCTGACGTGACGTGAGGGTCAACCGGGACGTCGCAGCCCGACGCCAGAGCCCGCCGGTCGTCGCGACAAGAGCGCTGGGCCGCCGACGCGACTGGAGCGCGGGGCAGCCGGTCCGCACCCCTTTGTTAATGGAAGCCATTTTCATGTACGGTCGACGCGTCCGCCCACCCCAAGCCCTGGAGGTTCACGATGGCCGTCCCCAAGCGGAAGATGTCCCGCAGCAACACGCGTCACCGCCGCGCCCAGTGGAAGGCCAGCACGGCCCAGCTCGTCCCGGTCACCGTCGACGGCGTCACGCTGCACGTGCCGCAGCGCCTGGTCAAGGCGTACGAACGCGGGCTGATCCCGGTCGAGCGCTGACCCGGCGGCCCCGCTCCCCCGGCGCTGAGGGATCATGCCGGGATGACTGATCATCTGTCTGAACCGGCGACGGCCGTACGGCTCGCGGAGTACACGCGTGCCGACCAGAACGAGATCCTCGGCGACGGCCCCGACCCCTTCGGCGTCGCGGACACCGGCCTGACCTGGCTGCCCAAGGAGGAGCACTTCGGCGTCCGGCTCGACGGCCGCCTGGTGGCCCACACCGGTGTGCTGCGGGTGCCGATAGCGATCGGTGACACCGAGACCGAGGTGGCGGGCATCGGCGGAGTGGCCGTCGCTCCGGACGTACGGGGGCGCGGCCTCGCCCGCGCCGCCATGGCCGCGGCCCTGGACCACGCCCGGACGACGGGGCCGCGCCACGGGCTCCTCTTCTGCCGTCCGCCGCTCGTCGCCCTGTACGAGCGGCTCGGCTGGCGGACCCTCGACCAGGACGTGCACGTCGAGCAGGCCGAAGGGCCCGTGGTGATGCCGCTGCGGACCATGTGGACGCCACTGCGGGACGGGGCGGACTGGCCCGCGGGAGAGGTCCGGCTCCTGTCGTTCCCCATGTGACACGTGACCGCGGCGGGCCTCGGGCCTCAGGTCAGGAGCCGCAGCATCCGCCGGCACGCCTCGCCCTCGTCCAGGCCTCGTGCCAGCGGGTGCCGCTCCCCTCTTTCGTACGTCCCGACCTCCCACGCCCCCGGCCCGTCCCCGCGCAGGTACACGAAGTCCGGGGGCGTGGGCGCCGGTTCGTGGACGCCCTCGATCCAGTAGTAGCCGTCGGCCACACTTGTGGCGCGCAGCGCGGACCGCAGTGCGTGGACGTCCACGGTGCGTACGCTCCCGCCGTCAGGCCTTGGCGGGCTTCAGGTAGCCGTGGTCGAGGAGCCACTTCACGTTCAGGCGCTGCCCCTCGCCCGGGTTGAGGAAGGCGGGGTCGAGCTTGATCTGCTCACCGCCGCCGGGCTGCTCGAACCAGGGCGCTATGCCGCCCTGCCAGACGTCGAACGGCTTGGCCACCTCGTACACGCGGTAGTCGCAGGCGTACGCGGCTTCGCGGGTGTTGAGGTTCTGCGGCGGCAGGGAGCGCTCCGCGTAGGAGTCGCCCGCGGGGGCGAGGAAGGAGCCGTACTCCGAGCCGAAGCGGTCCAGGCGCTCGCCCGTCTCCAGGGTCTCGCGGCCCTTGTCGACCTGGCCGTTGACCGTCTCGAAGCCGTCGTTCGGCGGGTACTTCCAGCTGCCCGTGCCGGCCGGGCCCTCCCAGTACTTCTTCAGGAACGCGGACGGTGTGAGCTTTCCGGTGCGCTTCCAGCCCTTGAGGAGCGGGCCGACCGGCCGCTGCCCCTTCTTCGGCAGCCACTGAGGGCCGAGGCGCGCGTCGTCCTGGTAGGTGCCGGTGCACGGCTCGTGCGGCGTGCCGGTCGACGCCGGCGGCTTCGGAGCCGGGGCCGCGGTCGCGGCGGGGGCGGCCGCCACGGCCGTCGCAAGTGCGGCCGTCACTCCCATCGCGGCCAGGGTCGTACGGATCCGGATCACACGGCTGTGGTCCACTCAGTGGCTCCTCGTCTGCGCTCATACTGGTCCCGCGCGGCGGCGCGGGAACAAAGGTTCACCCGCACAGACGGCCGATCAGCGGCTCCGGGAGCCGACTGACCGATATGACGTGCCTGGTGACGGCTATTCGGCCAAAACGCATCGGGGCCCGGTCCTGGCGGCGTACGAGCGCGCGCCGATGAGCAGTGCCCAGCCGAGCCCGCCGAAGGCGAGGCCGCCGAACGCCACCATCCACGTGAGCCCGGAACCGGTGGTGAAGACGCCCTCCGGCTCCGGGCCCGGCAGGACGCCGACTGCCATGAGTGCGGCGCCGAGCGTCAGGAGCGTTCCGTAGCAGGCGAGTCCGGCGCCGGTGAGCCAGGCCGGGACCAGCGGCAGCAGCCGCGGCACGCGGCGCCCGGACAGGGGCGGCGCCCATCGCGGGAAGACCTGCCCCCAGCGGTGCAGCAGGCCGAGGAGCAGGAAGACGCCGAGGAGCGCGGCGAGGACCGTGACGTCGATCCCCACGGCGGCGAGGGCCCTGGGGGCGCCGGACGAGTCCGCCTCGACCTCCTTCTGCCAGGCCTCCCCGCGCACGCCGATCGCGTCGCCGCCGCACAGCCAGACGGTCTTCACCCCGGCCCAGGGCAGCAGGCCGCAGAGCAGGACGTACGCCGTCACTCTCGTCCGGCGCGGCGCGGTCGACGGCTCCGGATGCGCCAGCGGCCCGTCGCTCGGCCCGGTGTGCGCCTGCCCGCAGCGGGGGCAACGGCCCTTGAGGCGACGGCGGTACGCCACGGCGGCCACGGCGAGCAGGACCGTGCTCCCCGTCGTCAGGAGGAGCTGCGCCAGGCCGGTGACGCTGTCCACGCCCGAGCCGGAGGCCAGCGTCACGAAGGTCGGCGGCACGCCCGGCACGGTCCAGCCGAGCGCGGGGAGCAGCACGCCGAACGACACCCCGACCGCGATGCGGCCCCGCCGCGTGAGCGCCCGCGCCGAGGCCAGACTCACCGCCGCGGCGAGGATCCCCGCGACGGCCGTGGCGAGGAGCACGGCGGACGGGTAGTACCGCTCCCCCGCCAGCGGTACGCCGGTGCCGGTCGCCGCCCAGGCCATCTGCACGGCGGCGCTCATGACGGCCCACAGGGCGGCGGCGCGCGGCGCCCACGCGGGCCAGCGCCGCCACCACGGCGCCCTGGGCCGGTGGCCGCGCGGGCCCGAACCGGCGGGCGCCGCCGGGGAGTCGGGAAGCGGGGTCGGGAGTGTCACGGCGTCCTCCGGGTCGGCGGGTGCGGTACGCGACCTGGGCTGGGCGTCCGCGCTCCCGAGCCTCTCCGGCGCCGGGCACCCGGCACATCGCTCCGTCGGCGCACCCGTCTCCGCCGCGCGGCGGAGACCGCGTTCACCCGGCGGCGAGGAGCGGACCGCGCCAGGGACCGCGACTGCGAGGACCCCTGCGCCCCAACGCGGCCGCCCGCCGCCCTTCCCTCCCACTCATGGCTCACCCTGCTCTCGCACGAGACGACAGGACATCTTTGAGAGCGCGCAGGATATTCAGCGGATCGTTCGATCTTCCTAGGGTTGAGCACATCAACACGTCGGGCGGGGCCGCGGATCGTCTCCGCGGCCCGAGCCCCCAGCCAGTAGGAGATCCCGTCATGCGCGCAGTGATCCAGCAGTCCTTCGGCGGCCCCGAGGTCCTGGAGACCGTCGAGACCGAACGGCCCACGCCACTCGGCGGTGAGGTCCTCGTCCGTGTGCGCGCCAGCGGCGTGAACCCGGTCGACGTGGCGGTCCGGTCGGGTGCCTACCCGCTGCTCGGCGAGCCGCCGTACGGCGTGGGCTGGGACATCTCCGGCGTCGTCGAGGAAGCGGCCCCCGGCGCCCGGTTCAAGCCCGGCGACGAGGTGTTCGGCATGCCGTTCTTCCCGCGTGCGGCGACCGCGTACGCGGACTACGTCGCCGTGCCGTCGCGCCAGGTGGCCCGCAAGCCCGCCGCGGTCGACCACGTGCACGCGGCCTCGGTGCCGCTCGCCGGGCTCACCGCGTGGCAGGGCCTGGTCGACGCGGCCCGGCTCACCGAGGGCCAGCGCGTCCTGGTCCACCGCGCCGCGGGCGGCGTCGGGCACTTCGCCGTGCAGATCGCGAAGGCGCGCGGCGCCCATGTGACCGCCCTGGCGAGCGCCCCCAAGCACGACTTCGTCCGCGGCCTGGGCGCCGACGAGGTCATCGACTACCGCACCACCGACTACACCGAGGCGGTCAAGGACCTCGACGTGGTCTTCGACTCCTCGTCCGACGGCGCGCGTTCGCTGTCGGTGCTTCGTCCCGGCGGGACCCTGGTGAGCATCATGGAGCACGGCAACCAGGAGCTGGCCGCGGCCGTCGAGGAGGCGGGCCGCCGCTTCGCGGGCGTCTCCGTGGAGCCGGACTACGCGTCCCTGGAAGCGATCGCCCGGCTCGTCGACGCGGGGCGGATACGGCCGCACGTCTCCGCGACGTTCGACCTCACCGAAGCCGCGCGGGCGCACGAGCTGGTCGCGTCCGGTCGCACCCAGGGCAAGGTGGTGTTGACCGTCTCTTGATCAACGGCCCGTATCGTGGGCGGCCCGATCGTGGACGACGACGAAGGGGCGGGGCGTTGGACATCCTGACCGAGGCGCTGAGCTCGATGCGGACCGGGCATCCCACATCCGTGCGCACCGAAGGACGCGCACCCTGGGGCCTGCGGCTGCCCTCCGCCGCCGGTGCCGGGTTCCACGTGGTGCTGCACGGCACCTGCTGGCTGATCCCCGTGGGCGCGCCCCAGTTGCCGCCGCTCGCCCTCAGCCCCGGCGACGTGGTGTTCCTGCGGGACGGCACCGCGCACGTCCTCGCCGACCACCCGTCGACACCGGCCGAGGAGGAGCGGGCCGAGCAGTTCAGCCCGGGTTCGCCCATCGGCACGGTCTCACTGGGCGGCGACGGCCCGCGCACCAGCCTGCTGTGCGGCAACTACCACTTGGACCAGGGGCGTCCGCATCCGCTGGTGGGGCAGCTGCCCGAGGTCGTCCACCTGTCCACGGGGCACGGCCGCCACCCGGAGCTGAGCGCCGCCGTCCAGCTCCTCGGCACCGAACTGGAGCACCCGCGCATCGGTTCGGCCGGGATCGTCCCGGCCCTGATCGACTCGCTCCTGCTCTACATCCTGCGGGCCTGGCTCGAGGACCAGCCGCCCGCGACCGCCAAGGGCTGGGCCGCCGCGCTCAGCGACTCCGCGGTCGCCCCGGCCCTCGCCGCGATCCACACGGACCCGGCCGGCCAGTGGACCGTCGAGTCCCTCGCCGACCGCGCGGGCCTGTCCCGCGCGGCCTTCGCCCGCCGCTTCGCGACGCTGGTCGGCGAGCCGCCGATGGCGTACGTGACGCGCTGGCGGATGACGACCGCCGCCCAGCTCCTGCGGGAGTCCGAGGTCCCCCTGACCACGGTCGCCGCCCGCACGGGCTACGGCTCCGAGTACGCCTTCGCCAAGGCCTTCAAGCGCGAGTACGGCCAGGCCCCCGGCGGCTACCGGCGCCGCTCGCGCGCCGGCGCGTGAGCGTCCCGCCGCGCCCCGTTCACCGGTCGCGCGTCGCGCCTCCGGCCGGGACGGCGAGGCCCTGGACGAAGTGGCGTTGCGCGGCGAGGAATCCGGCGGCGTAGACCGACCGGGGAGCGAACACCGCGGTGAGGGTGATCCTGACCTCGGAGCGTTCGAGGTCGTCCGGCACCAGGGAGTGGGTGGCGCCCGGGTAGTGCTCCACGCGCAGGCTCGTGCGGGGCAGGAGCGCGCGGTAGACGGACTCGGTCTCGGCCACGTCGACGTTGTCGTCGTGGCCCGCCAGGACCAGCAGGACCGGTGTGCCGCGCATCGCGCGCAGGTCCGCGGTGGCGTCGGCGGTGTGGTTGCGCGAGGCGAAGCGCCAGCGGCCGGCGGTCATGCCGCGCGGGTCGTGGACGGCGGAGCGGTACTCGGCGAACGACGCGCCCCTGCGCAGCAGCCGCAGCGTCACCTCGCGCCTGCGCAGCGCCGCGGCCTTCCGCGCCGGGGACGCGCCGTCGCGGCGCAGCTCGGCAAGGAGGTTGTAGCGGCCTTGGCGCTGCCAGTTGACGGCCGGTGAGACGGCGATGACGAACTGGAGGTTCCGGTCGCGGGCGGCGACCTTCGGCAGCACCCAGCCCGCCTGGCTCGCGCCCCACAGGCCGACGCGCCGCCGGTCGACGTCGGGCCGGGCGCGGGCCCAGGCGACCGCGGCCAGGGTCTCCTCCGCCCGGTCGGCCATGCTCTGCTCCAGCCAGTCGCCGCCCGAGCCGCCGACACCGGGCTTGCTGAAGGACAGCGAGGCGTATCCGGCCCTGGCGAATGACTCCCACAGAGGCCGGTAGAACGAGTCGTGGGTCGCGTCGACGGGCCCGTCACCGTGCACGAACACGACCACGCCGAAGGGCCCTTGACCCTTCTCCGGGCGGGCGAGGACGCCGTCGAGCGTGTGCCCGTCGTGCCGCAGCCGCACCCGCTCCTCGCGCAGCGCGTACACGTGCTGCCAGAGCACCACGCCGCCGAGGCCCGCGGCCACGAGCACCACGCCGACCAGGCACCACACCACCACGCGGCGCCTCTTCCGTCCCCGCCCCGACCCGGCCGCGCCGCGCAGGTGCCGTCGCATGCCCCACCCCCATGCCTCTCGTTCGAGAAATCTATCGTTTGAGAAACTCTCGTTCTGAGCATGAACGTAATACACTCGATCGCACAAGGGGCGCTTCCTCAGGGCGCGACTCTTCGCAAGGGGCGGATCCACGGGAGGGAGCGGTACGCATGAGCGCGGCGGAGCAGGAGCACGGGCGCACGGCGTCGGCCGACGGGGAGGTCGGCATACGGCGGGGCGTCCCGGAAGGCGCGGAGGAGCAGGTCGCCGCGCTCTACTGGGAGGCCTTCGGGCGGAAGCTGGGCCCGGGCCTCGGCCCGCCCGACGCCGGGCGGGCCTTCCTCGCCCGGCATCTGCACCACGACCGGGGCGTCGTCGCGGCGCGCGGGGAGCGGATCGTGGGCGTCGCCGGATTCCGCCTTGACGGGCGCGCGCTGACCGGAGGAGGCGTGCGCGACGTCCTGTCCGCGTACGGCCCGCTCCGCGGTCTGCCGCGGCTCGCGGCGCTCGCCCTGTTCGAGCGGACGGCCACCGCCGGGGAGCTGGCCATGGACGGCATCGCCGTGGCCGCGGACCAGCGCGGCCACGGCATCGGCAGCCTGCTGCTGCGGGAGGTCATCGCCGTCGCGGCCGAGGCGGGCCGCCACCGCGTCCGGCTGGACGTCATCGACGTCAACCCGCGGGCCCGCGCCCTGTACGAACGGCACGGCTTCACCGCGGCAGGGACCCGGCGCACGCCGTATCTGCGTTCCCTGATGGGCTTCGGCGCGGTGACGACCATGCGCCGCGCGGTCACGCCCGCGCAGGCTCCAGCAATCCGGGAGACACGATGAGCACCACCGCACACGAGGCCGCGGACCGGCCCGAGATTCCGACGCGCCTCTTGGTCCACGCCCTCGTCCGCGAGGACGGCACCGTCGACGCGGGCGAGCTGTACACGGTCGCGAACGTCCTCGGCATGAGCGACCAACAGGTCCGGCTCTGCGTCAAACGACTCGTCGGCGAGGGCCGGTTCACCCACGAGGGCCGGGGCCGCAAGGCCGTGCTGCGCGCCGTCGCCGACGCCACCGGCTCCCTCGCCCCGGACGCCGCGTACGTGCGGCACGCGTACCGCCAGGATCAGGGGCTCGCGCCGTGGGACGGCACCTGGCACCTGTTCGCCTTCGCCGTGCCCGAGTCGAGGCGCGCCGCCCGCGACACGCTGCGCGACACCCTCCTGCACCTCGGCGCCGCCCCCGTCCAGGGCGGTCTGTACGTGTGCGCCAACGCGGTCGGCGACCTAGTGGAGGCAGCGGCACGCCACCTCGGCGTGCTGCCCTCGGTCACCTTTCTCACCAGCACGGATCTACGCATCGGCGAACTGGAGACGCCCCGGGACCTGGCCGCGGCCCTGTGGCCGCTCCCGGAGATCGCCGAGCGCCACGACCGGCTCGCGGCCCTCGCCGAGTCCTTCCTCGCGGGACCGGGCGGCGCCGGGGAGATGACGGACGTCGAGCGGCTCACCCTGGCCGTCACGCTCGCCGCCGCGTTTTCCGCGGCGATGAGGCCGGACCCGCTGCTGCCACCCGAGCTGCTGCCCGAGCCCTGGGCGGGCCGCAGGGCCAGGGCCCTCGCCGCGCGCTGCTGGGAGCTCCTGGCACAGCCGCGGCCGACCGGGGATCCGGCGCGCCCCGCACCCCGTCTGTTCCGCCTTTACGCGGACGCGTTGGCAGACGCACACGGATGGAACGGCGGGGACCGAGTCGACTCTTGACGGTCTGGCGGCGACGGGACGGCGGAACGGCGGGCGCGGTTCGGGACCGACCTGCACCCCTTTGTCCGGCCCTTGTCCGCGTTGCACATGATGCAACCCATGTTGCGGCTATTGCCTGTTCAACCGCCCAGGGTCCAAGGTGTCTGCCACATCGCCACTACCGTCACTTCTGACACACGAGGTGCAGCATGGACAGACGCCGGTTCATCGCTACGACACTCGCCGCGGCCGCCGCCGGGGCCGCCGTCACCACCACGTCCGCCGGGGCCGCGCCGCTCCCCGGCCGCGGGCGCCCCCTCTTCCTCGGCACCTACACCTCCGAACCGGGCGGCGGCACCGGCATCGGCCTCGCCACGTACGACGAGACGACGGGCCGCATCACCGGTGCCGGGACGCTCGCCGGGGTCCTCGACCCGTCGTACCTGGCGGCGCACCCCTCAGGGCAGACGCTGTACTGCGTCAACGAGCGGTCGCCGGGCACCGTGACCGCCGTCGCGCTCTCCCCCGACGGCGCGCACCGGGTGCTCGGCACCCGCGGCACCGGCGGCGACGGCCCCTGTCATCTGTCCGTGCACCCGAGCGGCCGCTGGCTGCTCAGCGCCAACTACACCTCCGGCAGCGTGGCCGTGCACCCCATCGAGGAGTCCGGCGCGCTCGGCGAACGCACCGACCTCGTCAAGCACTCCGAGCCCGCGCCCGGCCCCGGGCAGCAGGGCCCGCGCGCCCACCAGATCGTGACGTCCCCGGACGGCCGCCACGTCCTGGCGGTCGATCTGGGGACCGACACCGTGTACACGTACCGCCTCGACACGGGGGCGGGCACGCTGCGCCCGGTCACCCGGGTGACGCTGCGGGCGGGCGCCGGACCGCGGCACCTCGCGTTCCACCCGTCCGGCTGCTTCGCGTACGTGGCCAACGAGCTGGACAACACGGTCGTGGCCTGCGCCTACGACGCCACGACCGGGCGCCTGACACCGGGTGAGCCGCAGTCCACGGGCACCCCGCCCGGCCTCACGAACTATCCGGCGCAGCCCCTGGTGACCCGCGACGGCCGCTTCGCGTACGTCGCCAACCGGGGGCACAACTCCCTGGCACGGTACGCCGTCGAGCGCGACGGAGCCCAGCTGCGCCTCCTGGGCACGACGCCCGCGGGCGGGGACTTCCCCCGGCACCTCGCCTTCTCCCCGGCGCAGCGGCTGCTGTTCGTCAGCAACCAGCGGTCCGGTTCCGTGAGCGTCTTCCGCGTCGACGAGGGCACGGGTGAACTCACCCTGACCGGCGAGCCGTTCGCGGCGCCGATGGCGGTGTGCGCGCTGCCCCTGTAGGCCCGTGGGGGCGCCGCGCGGTCCGGAATAGGCTGGCCCGGTCCGGGCCGCGGGCGCCCGGCGCGACGACCGGGAATCAAGGGGAGGTTCTCCATGGCGGGGAATGCAGGGGCGGGGCAGGTCCGCGTCGCGGTGATCGGCAGCGGCGGGGTCGGCGGGTACTTCGGCGGGCGGCTCGCCGCCGCCGGGCACGACGTGCACTTCGTCGCGCGGGGCGCCCATCTGGAGGCCCTGCGGCGCGACGGTCTGCGCGTGGACAGCACGGCCGGGGACTTCGCCGTGGCACCGGTGCGCGCGACCGACGACACCCGGGACATCGGCGAGGTCGACTACGCCCTGCTGTGCGTCAAGACCTGGCAACTGCCGTCCGCCATCGCCGCGTTGAAGCCGCTCGTCGGCTCCGGCACGGCGGTCGTGACGTTCCAGAACGGCGTGGAGGCCCCCGAGCAGGTGGCCCGCGCGGTCGGCCGCGGCACGGTCCTGCCCGGCACCGCGAAGATCATCGCACGCCTTGACGGACCCGGGCGCGTGCTCCATGCCGGCGGCCCTGCGGCCCTGGCGTTCGCGGAGTGGGACAACAACCCGTCCGAGCGCGTGGCGCGCCTCGCGGCCGCCCTGACGGGCGCGTCCGTTGCCGCCTCTGTGCCGGACGACATCTGGGCGGAGCTGTGGGCCAAGTTCCTCTTCGTGGTGCCCTTCGGCGGGCTCGGCACGGTGACGGACGCGCCGTTCGGCACGCTGCGCTCGCGGCCGGGGACACGGCGGCTGCTGGTCGAGGGCATGACCGAGATCCAGCACCTGGCGGCGGCCCACGACGTGCCGCTGCCACCGGACATCGTGCCGAGGACGCTGGACTTCGTCGACCAGCAGCCCGCCGACGGCACCTCGTCGCTCCAGCGCGACATCCTGTCGGGCCGCCCGTCCGAGCTGGACGCGTGGAACGGCTCGGTCGTCCGGCTCGGCGAGCGCACCGGGACGCCGACGCCGGTCAACCGCTATCTGTACGAAGTGGCGAGCGTCCTCGCGACCCGGTCGGCGGAAGCCTGACCACCCGCCTCGTCACCCCGTGTCGTCGCATCGGCCCGCGCGGGCCGATGCGACGACACGGATGCCTTGCGTCCGAGCGCGCGTCAGGACGCGGTGAAGCTCACGTCGTCGGCGCTGGGCACGATCTCGACCTCGTCGCCGAGGGCCCACTCCGCGACGCGCGAGACCGTCGCCGCCGGTACGGCGTCGCTGATGCCCTCGGCCGCCGGGATGTCGTACGTCCCGTGGGCGTCGTGCGGCATGACCACGCGGAAGTCCAGGTCGAGAGCGGTGCGCGCGGTGGCGCTCACGCACATCTCCGACATGACGCCGCAGATGGCCAGCGAGGTGACGCCTTCCTCGCGCAGCAGCTCCTCCAGTTCGGTCTCCTCGAAGCCGTCGTCGTACTCCTTGCGGATCACGACCTCGCCGCGGTCGGAGTCGACGGGCAGGTGCAGCCGCCAGCCGGGCGTGCCCGGCTCGTCGGTGGCGCCTTCCGGGCCGTCGTTCTGGAGCTGGACGACGAGGGCGTCGGCCGCGCGGGCCTTGGCGATGAGCTGTTCGGTGCGCTGGAGCACACGCTCGACGTGAGGAATGGCATCGTCGCCGGAGACGAAGGCGGACTGCATGTCGACGACGATCAGGGCCTGAACCGGTTCCACCGGATCATTGGGCAAAGACTTACTCTGCGCGCTCATGGTGCCATCATGCCTGGATGACCCCGGTGACCGGTAACCGGCCCTGCGATCGATGCCGGTCCCATCTCCCCCACAGGGAACAGCGGTTCGGCCGGAAGGAGCCCTCAGGCCTCCGGGGGCGCCGGGCGCAGCGCGGGGCGGCGCAGCAGCCGCGCCTTGGTGAGCAGGGCGTGCATGCACTCGGTGACCTGGCCCAGGTCCTCGACGGGCGCGTGGAAGGGCAGGCGCACGTCGGCCTGACTGCTGACGCGTTCGAGGCGCAGGGTCAGGCCGTGCCGGTCGATGGCGAACGGTTTGACGTTCACGACACCGCTCAGGCTCTCCGCCGCGATGAGCCGGGTGAGCTGCTCGACGGCGTCGGGGTGGGAGTCGGCGAGGTGGGTGAGCAGCCGGGACTCGGCGTGGGCGAGCGGATCGGGGTCGGCGAGCGCGAACTCTTCGAGGTCGATGCCGATGCGGCCGTGGGTGTCGTGCAGGACGACGGTGGCCGGCTCGAAGACGAGCTCGTCGCGGGTGGCCGTGAGCGAGCCCGACAGCCACAGGCGGCTGCGCACCCGGTCCCGCACCGGCACCGGGGCGACGTCCGCGAACTCCACGAGGGTGGACGGCTCGCCGCGCGGCGCGCAGATGAGGGCGGCCGCGAGGGCGCTGTCCTCCGGCGGGCTGAGGCGCACGGCACCCCGCTCGGTGACGCTGTGGGCGCCGAGGAGTTCGTCCCTGCCGATCTCCGTGGTCACCGCGCAGGACCAGGCGGTGGCGAGCACGGAGCGGGCGCGCGCCGCCGCTGCGGGCATGGTCGTGCTGATGTGTCGGACACCCATCCTCAACCTCCATTAGGTAAGCCTTGCCTAACTTATCGGAGATCGAGGAGTGCTGCCAGCACGCGCGACCTGCGGCGCGCCCCCCGCGCCGGATCGCGTGACCCGCACCGGATCGACAGGGTGACGACCGGCGTCAGATCCGGCGGTGCATCCCGATCGACGCGGGAGCCGTGTCGCGGAAGCCGAACTTCTCGTACAGGAAGCGCGCGTCACCGTCGGCGATGAGGGAGACGTACGCCCCCTCGGGCGCCCGGCGCTCCAGCTCGTCGACGAGCGCGGCCATGATCTGCCCGCCAAGACCCCGCCCCTGATGCGCGGGCAGGACGGCCATGTCGACGATCTGGAAGACGCAGCCGCCGTCGCCGACGACACGGCCCATGCCGACCGGCTCGTCCCCCGCGTACACGGTGACCGCGTGCCAGGTGTGGGGCAGTCCGGCCGCGGCCTGCTCGACCGTCCGGGGGCTCAGGCCAGAGGCGGCGCGAAGGTGGAGGTAGGTCTCGACGGAGGGCGTCTCGGTGCGCACTTCGTAAGGGTCAGTAAGCATGTTCACCTGCTACATGCTAGCAGTGCGAAAAAGCCACCCGCGGGTCATGTCCGCAGGTGGCCTTCCCAAGGGCGCGACGTCGGTCAGTGGCCGCGCGCGATCCACTCCTGCACGTGACCGGACTCCGCGCCGATCGTCGTGCTGTCGCCGTGGCCGGTGCGTACGACCGTCTCCGGCGGCAGCGTCAGGAGCCGCTCGCGGATCGACTCGATGATCGTCGGGAAGTCGCTGAAGGACCGCCCGGTGGCGCCCGGGCCGCCCGCGAACAGCGTGTCCCCGGTGAACACGGTGCCCAGTTCGGGCGCGTGCAGGCTGACGGCGCCCCGGCAGTGGCCCGGCGTGTGCAGGACCGTCAGGGTCGTGCCTGCGACATCCAGTTCCTGGCGGTCGGCCAGCTCGCCGTCCGGCGCCCGGTCCGGGTGGGTGAGCTTCCACAGCTCCAGGTCGTCCGGGTGCAGCAGGACGGGCGCGCCGGTGCGCTCGGCCAGCGCGGGGGCGGCGTCGACGTGGTCGTCGTGGGCGTGGGTGCACACGATGGCGACGACGCGCCGGTCGCCCACGGCCGCGGCGATGGCGTCAGCGTCGTGCGCGGCGTCGACGACCAGGACCTCGCGGTCGTCACCGACGAGCCACACGTTGTTGTCGACGTCCCAGGTGCCGCCGTCGAGGGAGAACGTGCCGGAGGTGACGAGGTGTTCGACGCGGACGGGGCCCGCGGTCGCGGAGGCCATCAGAAGACCACCACCGAGCGCAGCACGTCGCCGTGGTGCATCCGCTCGAAGGCCTTCTCCACCTCGTCGAGCGCGATCGTCTCGGTCACGAACGCGTCGAGGTCGAGCCGCCCCTGCCGGTACAGGTCGATGAGCATGGGGAAGTCCCGCGAGGGCAGGCAGTCGCCGTACCAGCTCGACTTGAGCGCGCCGCCGCGCCCGAAGACGTCGAGCAGCGGCAGGTCGAGGCGCATCTCCGGGGTCGGCACGCCCACCAGGACGACTGTGCCCGCCAGGTCGCGGGCGTAGAAGGCCTGCTCGTACGTCTCCGGGCGGCCGACGGCGTCGATGACGACGTCGGCGCCGAAGCCGCCGGTCAGCTCCCGGACGGCCTCGACCGGATCGGCCGAGCGGGAGTTGACGGTGTCGGTCGCGCCGAGGCCGCGGGCGGTCTCCAGCTTCCGGTCGTCGATGTCGACCGCGATGATCTTCGCGGCTCCGGCGAGCCGGGCCCCGACGACGGCCGCGTTGCCGACGCCGCCGCAGCCGATGACGGCCACCGAGTCGCCGCGGGTCACCCCGCCGGTGTTGATGGCGGCGCCGAGCCCGGCCATCACGCCGCAGCCGAGCAGGCCCGCGGCGGCCGGGGACGCGGCCGGGTCGACCTTGGTGCACTGCCCGGCCGCGACGAGGGTCTTCTCCGCGAACGCGCCGATGCCGAGCGCGGGCGCGAGCTCGGTGCCGTCGGCGAGGGTCATCTTCTGCCGCGCGTTGTGCGTGTTGAAGCAGTACTGGGAGCGGCCCCGCTGACAGGCCCGGCACTGGCCGCACACGGCACGCCAGTTGAGGATCACGAAGTCACCCGGGGCGACCTCGCTGACGCCCTCCCCCACCGACTCCACGACGCCCGCCGCCTCATGGCCGAGCAGGAACGGGAAGTCGTCGTTGATGCCGCCTTCGCGATAGTGCAGGTCGGTGTGGCAGACCCCGCACGCCTGGACCTTCACCACGGCTTCCCCAGGCCCCGGATCCGGCACGGTGATCGTCTCGATCCGCACCGGCTCGCCCTTCGCGCGTGCGATCACGCCCCGCACTTGCTGCGCCATGACTGGTCGCCCTTCTGTCGCTGCGTACGTCCGTACGGCGCAATCGCCTCACCAGAGGACGAACGCGCCGGTAGGAAGGAGCCTACGGCCCCCGCGCCTAGGGTGTGTCCGTGCGTGTACTCGCTGCTCAGACGCTGCTGCCCGTCAATGTGACGCTGGGTGTCGTCCTGCTGGTCCTGCTCCTGGCCGCGGCCGCGGTGGCGGCGGTGTTCCGGCTCTCGCCCGACGGGTCGCGCGGCCGGGCCCGGGAGATCGCCGTGGCCGGTGCGCGGGCGACGGCGCAACTGGCCGCGGTCTCCTTGCTCATCGGCTGGGTGGTCCACCACACGGCGGCCCTGTTCGCGTTTCTGCTGCTCATGTTCGCCGTGGCCACGCGCACGGCGGGGCGCCGCATCACTGCGAACGGCACCTGGTGGTGGGCGGCGGTGCCCATCGCGACGCCCGTCGTGCCGGTCGTCGGCGTCCTCACGCTGACCGGGCTCGTCCCCGTGCGCGGCATCGCGATGATCCCGGTGACCGGCATCCTCATCGGCGGCGCGCTCACGGCCACGGTGCTCGCCGGGCGCCGCGCGTTGGACGAACTTCACACCCGCTTCGGCGAGTTCGAGGCGGGCCTCGCCCTCGGTCTGCTCGCGCACGACGCCCGTCTGGAGGTCAGCCGCCCGGCCGCGTCCGACGCCCTGCTGCCCGGGCTCGACCAGACCCGCACCGTCGGCCTCGTCACGCTGCCCGGCGCGTTCGTCGGCATGCTGCTCGGCGGTGCCTCGCCCGTGCGGGCGGGCGCGGTGCAGCTGTTCGTCCTCATCGCCCTGATGGCGGTGCAGGCGATCGCCACGGCCGTCACCGTCGAGCTGGTCGCCCGCGGGCGGCTGCACCGCGACGAGCCGCCGGAGCCCGCCGGGGCCGACTCCGCTCCCGGCACGGCTGGAGCGTAGGCTCCGCAGCATGTCTGTCTACGACGCAGTAGAGATCGAGAGCCTCCAGGGCGGCCCCGCCGACCTGTCCCAGTACCTGGGCAAGGCCGTCCTGATCGTCAACGTCGCCTCCAAGTGCGGCCTCACCCCGCAGTACGCGGGCCTGGAACGCCTCCAGGAGACGTACGCCGCCCGCGGCTTCACCGTCCTCGGGGTGCCCTGCAACCAGTTCATGGGCCAGGAGCCCGGCACGTCCGAGGAGATCGCCGAGTTCTGCTCGGCGACGTACGGCGTGACGTTCCCCCTGACGGAGAAGGTCGACGTGAACGGCGCGGGACGGCACCCGCTGTACACGCGCCTGGTCACGGAGGCGGACGCCGAGGGCCACACCGGCGACATCCGGTGGAACTTCGAGAAGTTCCTGATCGGCGCCGACGGCACGGTCGCCGCCCGCTTCGCCCCGCAGACCGAGCCCGAGTCGGCCGAGGTCGTGGCGGCCGTCGAGGCGGCGCTGCCCGCCTGACGGCCGCGGCGCGAGGGGGCGGCACCCGGCTGCGGGTGCCGCCCCCTCGCGCGTGACGCCGGTCCCCCGTTACTGACCGACTCGCCCGTCGACGCACTCGCGCAGCAGGTCGGCGTGTCCGCAGTGGCGGGCGTACTCCTCCACGCGGTGCACCAGCAGCTCCCGTATCGAGATGTCGTCCTTGCCCACGCGCTCGCCCAGGTCCTGGTAGGCGGCGAGGGCGGCGTCGGTCTCCGCCTGCTCCCGCTCCAGGTCCGCGTACGCCGCGTCGACCACGGCCTGATCGGCGACGGCCCCGTCGAAGTCCCCGTCCCGCACGCCGTACAGCTTCGGCACCGGATCGCCGAGCCAGCCGCGCCAGTCCCGCTCCACCTCGGCGAGGTGCCGCACCAGGCCGAGCAGCGACATCGTCGACGGCGGCACCGACCGGCGGGCCAGCTGCTCCGCGTCCAGGCCCTCGCACTTCATCCGCAGGGTGAAGCGGTAGTTCGTCAGGAAGTCCTGGAGCGTGGCGAGCTCGCCGTCCGGCGTCCGCCCGTCGCTGTTGCGGGGGTCGTCGCCCGGGTCCACCCACATGTCGGGGTAGACGGTCGCCTGGGTCCAGCGGGAGGTTGGGTCATCCATGGCTCCACGATCGTTCGCGAGGCCCCGGGACCGCCAGTGGTTTTTGGCCGGGACTGGCCTTCCCCGGGATCCGGGCGGACAGGGCGCGGCGCGGGGGCGGCGGAGTGCCCGCGGCCGTCGGCCGCACGGTTATCCACTCGTCGAAGCACCCCAGCGGTCACATGAGCCTGCCGCACCACAAAAGGCATGCATTCCCTCACGCCGAATGGAAGCGCCCGTACCTTTCCATTCTTCGGGAAAGCACGAGGCGCTCTCGTAATCGCTTTCTGGAGTAGCATCTCGGCTACACAATCGGCCGTTGCGTTCAACTCGACGCTGGGGGCGAACGGTTGAACGAATCGGGGTCTCGGGGGCCCTGAATGTTCTTCGGCTGCCTGTCCGGGGGGACTCATGGGCGACATGATCGGCGCAGGAGACATCGTGAGCGCCGTCAGCAATGTGCTGGTGGCGGGGTTGCAGTACCGGCAGGCGGCCGACGATCGAAGGGCCACCGCCGATGAGCGCCGGGAAACACAAGCGCACGAGGCAGAACTCGAACGCCTACGCAAGGAGAATCTCCACGAGGAGGCCCAGCTCAATCAACGATTGGCCCGCGACGAGGCGGCGCGCCAGGAAGCCGCACGCCGCAGCCGGGTCCAGGAGGAAATCGATCGCGAGCACTACCCGTTCCACGGACTCCCCGGAAGTTTCCGGGCGGACCTCGAACTCGAGTATCGGGATCTCTCACAAAAGCCGGTGCTTGCCCTCCTGATGCCGGACACGCGCCAGGAAGGCACTCCCTGGCACGGGCTCCGCGCGCGGGTGATGGGCGACCTGGGGTCGTACGAGCGGCTGAATCTGCTCCGTGTGCGGCTCACCGACCGGCACTTCGCCTGGCCGCACGCCCGGCTCTACGCCAACGACCTCAGGGACCTGCCGGTGCTCGTCGTCGAGACCTCGCACGACCTGTACCGGCTCCACGTGCGCATCGGCGGCTGCCACCTCAACGGCGACCGGGGCGGCAGCCGGATCCAGGCCAGCCAGCAGGTCTACGTGCTGCGCTTCCCCACCCGCTCCGCGTGGACGCCCGAGCGGATGGAGGTCCTCAACAGGACGGCGAGCGCACGCCTGGCGTTCCCGCTGCCGACCCCGACGGACGACCAGCAGCTGATGGAGGTCAACCGCGAACTCGCCAGCCGCATCGTGGCGCTGTGCGTCGTGGCCGCCATGGACGGCTTCCACCTGCTGCAACAGCAGCTCTACGACGAGCAGTTCGACCGGGCCGCCGAGGCCACCGGCCTGTGCGACGACGACTGGCCCGTCGACCTCGGCGTACCCCCGGACATCACCGCCGACCCCGCGTACCACCTGCTGCACATCGCGGAGCGGCACCTCGGCCGGGGCGCGTCGCGGACGGCGCTCGACACCGTCACCGAAGTCATCGAGTCGGCCCGCTCGGCGCCGCTGACCGACAGGCACCGGGACAAGGCACGGGAGCTGCTCGGGCGGCTGCCCGCATCGCCCGACACCCAAGGGCTGCTCACCCGCCTGGACGCCCCGCCGCGGCCCCGCCGCGCCGCTCCGCAGCTGCCCGCCGATACTCCGCGCGCCCTGCGGCCGACGCGCCCCGCTCCCGGTACGTACTCCCGCGACCTGCACGACGAGCACGGGTACGACCCCAGCGGCGACCCCCTCGGCACGGGCGGCGGGACGTCGTCGTGAACATAGTGATGCTGGGGCACAGCCAGGCAGGCAAGACGACGTACATGGCGCTGATGTACAGCACGATGAACAACGGCCCGTACGGCTTCGAAGTGCTCTGCCAGGACCGCGAGCAGCACCACCAGCTGCTGCTCGCGGCGCAGGCCGTACTGCGCGGGGACTACCCGCCGCCGACCGACCACCGGCAGGTCTACGAGCTGAAGCTGCGGCACGGGCCGAGCGACCTGGTGGACTTCCGCTGGCGCGACCACCGCGGCGGCGCGCTCACCGAGCGGTCCACCTCGGGGCAGTCCGCCGAGCTGCGCCGCGACCTGCTCGCGGCGGACGCACTCGTCGTCTTCGTCGACGCGTACGAACTCCTCACCTCGCCCCGGGGAGCCCGCAAGGTCCGGTCCCTCATGGCGCCGATCACGGCGGCACTCGCCGACCGGACGACGTTCGCGCCCTTGGTCATCGCCCTGACCAAATGCGATCTGCTCGCAGGTGACGACGACGTCCGGCGCTTCAACCAGGCTTTCGACCCGCTCATCAACGCCGTCCAGCAGAGCCGCCACGTCTACGGCACGCTCATCGAGCTGGCCTGCGGACCACAGCCGCAGAACGTCGTGGGCCCGGTGCTCTTCTGTCTCTACTGGGCCATCGCGAAGCGCGCCGAGGAACTCAACGGCCGGATCGAGTCCGCCATGCGGCAGGCCGCCGCGTACCAGGCGCAGAACCACCTGGTGGGGCGCTGGCGCGCGGCCTGGCGCGGCGAGCCGCACCCGGGGTGGAGCGCCGCCGACATGCTCAACCGGGCGCAGGCCCAGTACGCGGAGCTGCAACCGCTCATCGAGCCGGGCAAGCGGCTCGAGAACCTCCTGGGCGAACTACCACTGTTCTGAAGTGTTCTGAAAGTCGACATCCACGCGGCAGGACCGGGGGCCCGCTATGACCACCGACGACACCCATCAGATCACCGTCACCATGCTCGGGCCCAGCCTCTCGGGCAAGACGACCTTCCTCCTCGGGATGTACTCCGTCCTGTCGGCGGGCCTCAACAACTACTTCCTGCACGCCTCCGACCCGGATCAGGACCTCGACCTGTCCGAGGCCTGGGACGCGCTCATCGACGACGGACTGCTGCCGCCGCCCAACGAGGCGGACCAGCTCAAGCCGTACTCGTTCGTGTTCCGGGAGCACTTCAACCCGCTGCTGTCCATCGACTGGCTGGACTACCGCGGCGGCGCCCTGGACGACCGGGTGCGCGGCGAGGACAGCGACACCTCCGCCCTCATCGCGCGGCTCGACCTGTCGGACGCGGTCTATCTGGTGCTCGACGGCAGGTATCTGCGGGATCCGGTGACGCCCAACACCGTGCGGCGGGTGCAGCGCGCCTCCAAGGCCCAGCGCATGACCTACCTCCTCCAGGAGTCGATGCGGAACAGGAGGAAGGCCGACCAGCCGCCGCCCGCGATCGTCGTCCTGGTGACCAAGGCGGACCTGGTGGCGGAGGCGCGCTCCCCGGCCGAGCGCACGGTCATCTGGGAGCAACTGGTGGAGGACGTCACGAAGGTGCTGCCGGTCTGCTTCCAGCAGGGCGTCACCACCCTCGTCTGCCCGGTGATGCTGGGGCACTTCGGCGCCGAGGAGACCCAGCAGGTGGACCCGCAGACCGTGCGCCCCATGGGGCTGCACAAGCCGATCCTCTTCTCGCTCCTGCGGTACCTGGAGGAGATCCGCCTCGGCCTGCACCAGACGGAGTCCGACTTCCGCCAGGAGGTGAGCCGGCGCGAGCTGGCCGTCGCGAACCACCGCCCCACCTTCTGGCGCAAGGGCCGCCACCTTGAATACGTCGAGGCGGTGGTGGACGCTCGTAAGCGGGTGGAGGAAGTCGCCCAGATGGCGCAGCTGGCCCTGGAGTTCCACACGCGCGTCGCGCGTGAGCTCAAGGGCCTTCCCGTCTTCAAGGACGGAGTGAAGATCAGCGATGTCTGAGCCAGGCGAGGCGCACCGGCCGACGGAGCCCGGCGAGCCCCCGGACGCGGCCGGGACCTCCCCGCGGGGGGAGGCCCGCCCACCGGAACGGGGGCCGTGGACTCCCGTGGTCTACGGCCGCACCAGGCGGGCCGACCGCTGGTGGCGGGCGGTTCCGGGGGACGTGGACCGGGAGTGGCTGGCCGCCGTGGTCACGGGGGTGACCGCGGGCGGCCGGGACCTGGACCAGGGGCCGCGGTTCCTGCTCGCGCAGAACCGCGGCAGCCGACTGGTCGGCGTCGCCTGCCGCGCCGCCGAGATCAGCACCTCCATGAACACCGACGGCTCGCGCCCCCTGTACTGCTTCGTCGGCTGGTGCGCGCCGCTGGCCGAGGCCGCGGGCGGCGGCCCCGTCCTCGCCGAGCTCCGGGACCGCTACGTGCCCTGGGCGGCCCCGGTGTACGAGAAGTGGATGAGGGCGGACTGGGAGACCCACCCGAGCCGGCTCCACCAGCCGCACGAGCCGCCGCCGGGCCCGCCGCCGTGGGGGGCGGCCCCGGCGGGGACGGTTCCGCCGCGTCCCGAGCCGGAGCACCCGCTGCACTGGCCCGCGCAGGACGCCGACGTCCCGTGGCGCATCGCGAGGGACAGCGGGCTGCCCTGCGCGGTGTCCGTCGGCTGGCGCCGGGCCCGGGACGCCCAGGCGCTTGCGGGGATCCGCTCCGACATCGCCGCCGATGACGTGCGCGAGGTGGTGAAGGCGGGCCTGCCGGCCCCGCCGCCCGCTCCGCCGTCACGGCCGCCGCCCGGTGCGGCACCGGCTGCCAAGAAGTCCGGTCCCCGCCCGGGTGGTGGCTCGCCCTCCGGCCGGACCGACCTGCCGCCCGTGCCGCGCGCCCTGCGACCGCCCGGCACGGACAGCTCCGGGACGCCACCCGCCGCTTTGCAGGATCCGGTGAAGAAGGCGTCAGCGAAGCGGCCTTCGCTGTTCAGCCTCAGGGAGTGGGGGCGCAAGGTGAAACGCCTGGCCCGGCCCCCGGCCGAGCCCGGGAGCCAGGGACGCCCGGAGCGCGACGAGCGGTGACGCGGCCCGGCCCCGGCGCCGGTCCTCAGCGCCCGGCGCGGGCCTCGCCGATCGCCTGGTCGAGGATGGTCAGGCCGAGGGACAGCTCGTCCTCGGTGGCGGTCAGCGGCGGTGCCATCCGCAGGACGCCGCCCATGCCCGGCAGCTGGACGATGTTCATGTGCAGACCCAGTTCGAGGCAGCGCCGGGTCACGTGCGCGCCCAGCTCGCTGGAGCTCCGCTTGCTCTCCCGGTCCACGACGAGTTCGAGCCCGGCCAGCAGACCCCGGCCGCGGATGTCCCCGACGACCTCGTGCCGTTCGGCGATGTCCGTGAGGCCCTGGCGGAGGAAGGCGCCGAGGGACCGTGCCCGCTCGTCGAGCCGGTCGCGGACCAGGACGTCGAGGACGGTGTTGCCGACCGCGGCCACCAGCGGGTCGGCCACGTGCGTGGTGAAGAACAGGTACCCGCGCTCGTACGCCTCCTGCTCGATCTCGGCGCTGGTCACCACGGCCGCGAGGGGGAGCCCGGCGCCGAGCGTCTTGGACAGCGTGAGGATGTCGGGCACGACGCCGTCGCGCTCGAAGGCGTACCAGGTCCCGGTGCGGCACAGGCCGGTTTGCGCCTCGTCGAGGATCAGCAGCATGCCGCGTTCCCGGCACTTGTCCCGCAGGGCCGCGAAGTAGCCGGGCGGCGGCTCGATGATGCCGCCGGAGCTGAGGATCGGCTCGACGAGGCACGCGGCGAGGCTGCCGGTCGACTGGGCGTCGATCAGGTCGAAGGCGAAGTCCAGCTGGCGGCGCCAGTCGAGGGCGCCGTCGGCCGTGGTGAAGTCGGGGCGGTACGCGTTCGGCACGGGAATGGCGAAGTTGCCCGGCGCGCCCGGGCCGTAGCCCTTGCGGCCCGCGCTGTACGTGGCGGACGCGGCGGCCTGCGTCATGCCGTGCCAGGACCGCGCGAACGAGACGATCTCGTGCTTGCCGGTGACGAGCTTGGCCATCCGGACGGCGGCCTCGTTCGACTCGGCGCCCGTGGTCAGCAGGAGCGCCTTCTCCAGCGGCGCGGGCAGGGTCTCGGCGAGGCGCCGGGCGAGGTCGACGACGGGGCGGCTGAGCATCCCGCTGAAGAGGTGGTCGAGCGTCGCGATCCCCTGCTGAACGGTGGCGACGATGTCCGGGTGCGAGTGGCCGAGGATCGCGCTCATCTGGCCGGAGGTGAAGTCGAGGATCTTCCGGCCGTCCGCGGTGTACACGAAGCTGCCTGCGGCGCGGTCGATGATCTCCCGTGTGAACGCGCCGCCGTACCGGACCAGATGCCGCTCGGCGTCGGCCCAGAAGGCCTCCGGCGAGGACGACGGCGCGAGGGCGGGGGCGAGGGCCGGGGCCGCCGGGGCGGTGCGGGGCAGGGGGGCGGATCGCGGCGGGGCAGATTGCGGCGGGGTGGATCGCGGCGGGGTGGTCGAAGCAGCCATGCGGCCGACGGTAGGCCGCGTCCGAGCGACGCGTCCATCTCACAATTCCGGCTTTCCTGTTCGGCTGAGCCGCACAATAATCGGGGGGTGATGAACCCCTGGAGACTGCGTCTGCTCACCCAGCTGGACACGCTGGGCACCGTCCGGGCGGTCGCCCAGGCCGCCAGTCTGAGCCCGTCGAGCGTGTCGCAGCAGCTCGCCGTGCTCGAGTCCGAGACGCGCACGCAGCTGATCGAACGAACGGGGCGCCGGGTGCGTCTGACCTCCGCCGGGCTGATCCTGGCGCGGCGGGCCCGGGCGATCCTCGACCACATGGACAGCGTCGAGGCCGAGCTGCTCGGGTTCGGCGAGGAACCGGCCGGGCTCGTGCGCCTCGGGGCGTTCCAGAGCGCGATCCACACCCTGGCCGTACCGGCGGTGACCCGGCTCGCGCGGGAGCATCCGCACCTGGACGTCGAGGTGCTCCAGCTGGAGCCGCACGAGAGCATGCCCGCGCTGCGGGGCGGCGACGTGGACCTCATCATCACGACCACGGACTTCGACGAGCTGCCGCTGGGGCCCGACCTCGACCTCGTGCCGCTGGCCACGGACTCGATCCTGCTGGTGGTGCCGCCCGGGCATCCGGCGGCCGGGCGGGGCGCCGTGGACCTGGCGGCCCTCGCCGACGAGGCGTGGGCGTTCGACATGCCGCAGTCGTACATGGCGAACCTCGCGCTGCGGCTGTGCCGCCAGGCGCGGTTCGAGCCGCGGGTGGTGTGCCGGTTCAGCAACTACATGATGGCGCTCCAGCACGTCGAGGCGGGCCTTTCGATCGCGCTCCTTCCCGGCCTGGCGGTGGACCGCCGCTATCGCGTCGCCACCAGCGAACTCGCGACCCCCGTGACGCGCACCATCACGGCGGCGGTCCGCCGCGGCGCTCCCCCGCGCGCGGCGGTGCGCGCCGTGCTCGACGCGCTGCGGCAGCCTCCGGACGCGTCCCTGCCCGCGGGCACCCGACCGCACCGGGCACAGGATGTCGGGTCGGGCGGGGTGACCCCTTCCTAACGTGAGTGAACGAAAGGGAAGGAGATCCGGGTGCTGGAGCGGCTGAACCAGGCCATGGAGCACATCGAGGCACACCTCGACGAGCCCATCGAGGTGAGCGAGCTCGCGCGCATCGCCATGACGTCGGAGTACCACTTCCGGCGGCTGTTCTCGGCGCTCGCGGGAGTCCCGCTGTCGGAGTACATCCGGCTGCGGCGGCTGTCCACGGCGGGCGCCGAGGTGCTCGCCGGTGAGCGGACGCTGCTCGACATCGCGGTGCGCTACGGCTACGGCTCGGGCGAGGCCTTCGCGCGGGCGTTCCGCGCCGTCCACGGTGTGGGGCCGAGCGAGGCCCGCCGCACCGGAGCGGCGCTGCGCTCCCAGCCCCGGATGTCCTTCCGACTCATCGTCGAAGGGAGCAGCAGCATGCGCTATCGGATCGTGGACAAGGACGAGTTCCGCGTGGTGGGCAAGAAGGCCCGTGTCCCGCTCGTCCACGAAGGGCCCAACCAGGCGATCGCGGAGTTCATCCGCGGCATCGGCGCCGAGACGCTGCGGCGCGTCACCGAGCTGTCCGACCAGGAGCCGAAGGGGATCGTCGGGGTCAGCGACCAGCTCGACCCCAGCCGTGCCGAGGGGACCGAACTCGACTACTACCACGGGGTGGTGACGGGCGCCGATGCGCCGGAGGACATGGACGTCCTCGCCGTTCCCGCGGGGGCGTGGGCCGTCTTCGAGAACTCCGGCCCGTTCCCGCAGGCGCTCCAGCACCTGTGGCGGGACGTGTTCACGCAGTGGTTCCCGTCGAACCCGTACCGGAGCAGGCCGGGGCCGGAGATTCTCCAAGTGGAGGTGTCCGAGGACCGGACGCGGGCGGACGCGAAGCTCTGGATTCCCGTGGAGCGGTCCGCCTCCGGCTGAGCAGCCACGGCGTGGTGGCGTGGACGGGGCCCCGCCCACGCCACCACGCGTGCTCACAACGGGGGCCCGGCCCGTAGGTGCTGGACGCCGTCGCCGCCCGCCGGACCGCAGGTCACGGCCGGTAGATGCACGCCGTCAGCGGAGCGCGCAGCTTCCAGCCGAGCGTCTCGTACAGGGCGTGGCCGTCGTCGGTCGCGCCCAGGACGCCGAGGCCCGCGCCGCGCGCCAGCGCCTCGTCGGCGAGGACGCCCATCACGCAACTGCCCAGGCCCCGACGGCGATGCGCCTCCTCCGTGACGACGCGGTCCACGACGGTGGCCTCGCCGAGGACGGCCATCTGCCCCCGGGCCGCCGGTGCGCCCGTCTCGTCGTGCACGCGCACGAAGGTGACACCGTCGTGCGTCTCCACCGACACGGCGTAGCCGTCCGGTACGGCCGGGTGCGTGGCCCGGAGGTCCGCGGACATCAGGTAGCCGCACTCCTCCTTGTCGACCACCCAGCCCTCGGGCAGCCAGGGCTCGATCTCCGCCGGCTCGCCGGGCACCTTGAGCCAGGTGTCCGGCACGCTCGCCGAGGCCGCCGCCGCGCGCACGACGGACTCGGTGGCGTACGGCAGTACGTGGCGCCCCACTTGACCCGCGCTGCCCACGTCGAGGTAGATCCCCCAGGGCAGTTCCACCGGCGGCGGCGTGCGCCGCGACACGGCCCAGCCGGCCGCCCAGGTCCTGACAAGTTCCGGAACCACACAGTCCTCCCGAAGTCGTCGCTCCTTGGCCCCACGTGTGCGTCACACGCGAGCTTCGTACGATAAACAGTACGCCAGAACAGAATATCGCTCACAGTGGGAGCCTTGAAGTCCCTTGTGGAGCACGTCGGTTCACCGGGAGGGGCCGCGCAGCCCGTGCGCGGCCTCAGAGGGGAGGCGCTTCAGGGGGCCGAGTGCCCATCACTCCCGGGCCATGGCCTGCGCAGACGAGCCCGTCGGGGTCAACCCCGGCCCTCGCCGCCGTACTTGACCGTACGCGGTCTTGTCCTGGCGGCAGGATCCCTTAAGGATGCGCATGACAAAACCGAAGCATCTTCGGTCACACAGCCATCAGAGGGGACCCCCACATGAACAAGCCTCTCGTCGGTGCCGTCTTCACCGCGCTGCTCCTCGGCGCGACGGCGATGCCCGCGGCCGCCGTCAGCAACGAGGCGCCGACGGCCGACAAGCGCACGACGGCGACGCAGCCCGTTGCCGATGTCAAGGCCGACGTCAAAGCCAAGGCCGTCACCTACGCGGGCACCGTGGCGCTGAGCAACTGCTCCGGCTCCGTCGTGCGCGTGCCCAGTTCCCAGCCCACCGACCGCGCGCTCGTCCTGTCCAACGGCCACTGCCTGGAGACCGGCTTCCCCGGCCCCGGCCAGGTCATCGTCGACCGGCCGTCGACCCGCAGCTTCACGCTCCTGAACGCAAGCGGCGGCAACGCGGGCACCGTGCGCGCCAGCAAGATCGCGTACGGCACGATGACGGACACCGACGTCTCGCTGTACGAACTCACCAGCACCTACCGCGACATAGAGACCCGCTACGGCATCAAGGCCCTCGACCTCGACGCCGCACACCCGCAGGCGGGCCGGGCCATCACCGTCGCGTCCGGCTACTGGAAGCGGATGTACAAGTGCAACATCGACGGCTTCGCGTACCGGCTCAAGGAAGGGCGCTGGACCTGGAAGGACTCGGTCCGCTACACCCAGCCCTGCCAGGTCATCGGCGGCACCTCCGGCTCGCCGGTGATCGACGACCAGACCGGCAAGGTCGTGGCCGTCAACAACACCATCAACGAGAACGGCCAGCGCTGCACCGACAACAACCCCTGTGAAGTCGACGAGAACGGCAACGTCACCGTGCGCAACAGCATCGGGTACGCGCAGCAGACCTACATCGTCGTCCCCTGCGTCGGCACCGGCAACAAGATCGACCTGAACCGGCCGGGCTGCACCCTGCCCAAGCCCGCGGCCACGGCGAAGCACCGCACGCCCGCCGGCCGCAACTAGCGACCAGCCGAGACGGCGGGGTGCGCGGCGGCAGTCGCCTCCGTGGCCCCGCCGCACGGGCGGTACCGAATGCTCAGTACAGGCTGGAGAACAGCACGACGACCATCTGCGCGGGCTCGTCGCCGTCGTTGCGGAAGGTGTGCGGATGCCCGGCCGCCCACTGGATGCGGTCCCCCTCGCGCAGTTCGTGGTCGACGCCGTTGTAGCGGGCCACGAGCGTGCCGCGGGTGACCATCACCAGGTCGGTGCCCTCGTGCTGGAGGTCCTCGACCAGGCCGCTGTGCGGTGCGAAGTCCCCGGTGACGACCTGGTAGCCGAGCTCAGGGGCGCGCAGCACGCGGTAGACGACTCCCGGGGCACGGTTCAGGGTCTCCTGTTCCTCCCTCGGGTACACCGAGGGCGTGGCGCGGCCCCGGGAGAAGCCGAGGAACGAGCCGACGTCGTGGCCGAAGACCTTGGCGAGGCGCCCGAGCCGCTCCAGGGCGATGTCGGTCTCGCCGCGCTCGAGGGAGGCGAGGAACGACACGGACAGGCCGCACTCCGCGGCCACCTGACGCAGCGACATGCCCCGCTGGGTGCGCAGCCGGTGCAGGACCTCGCCCGGGGGCGGAAAGCCCAGCTCCGGGTCCCTGGAGGACGTACGGGTCAAGGGGTCCTGAGCAGCCATGACCGCATCCTAAGACCGCCTCTCCCCCGCCGGGCCCGGGGGTCTCAGCGCCCGGGCCGGGGCGCTCCCGCCCGCAGGCTCAGCCGTCCTCGCCGGGCGGCGTCCCGCAGCTCGGGCCGCTCGCGCCGTCGAACTGCACCGAGCTGAAGAAGTCCTGGTAGGCGGGGAAGAAGTTGCCCTTGCCCGTCGGCCCTGAAGAGGTCACGGCCGTACAGCCGGAGTAGTCCGCTTCCGACCAGAGGTAGATGGTCGACGACGTGCGGTTCCAGTCCGACTTGGCGCGGTTGTCCATACCGAGCCCGGCGAGGTCCGGGGTGTTCCCGCTGAGCTTGATCATTTCGCCGGTCCCGTCGAGGCCCGAGAACATGCAGTAGAAGCCGACCGGGCACCGGTCGTACCCGTCGGCCGCGTGGGCCGTGGAGACCGGGGCCGCCGCGACGGCCGTGGCGGCCACCGCCACGAGCAGTGCGGAGATCCTCTTCCTCATCGCCTTCACCTGGGGCATGCCGATCCTCCGTTCTCGGGGCCCGCGCGTGCGCGGGCTGCGGCCACCGGAACGGTGGCACGCGGGCCGTGGTCCCCCCAGGTTTGTTGATCTGCTCGGTGTGTCGCGATCCCCCACAGGAGGGACGCACGGGAACCTGCGCGGTGCCGGAAGCTCAGACCCGCCGCTGGTGGGTGCCCGGCGTGTAGCCGAACGAGCGCCGGAAGACGTCGATGAACGCGCTCGTCGACGACCAGCCGCAGCGGTGCGCCACCGCTGTGACGGGGAGGTCGTCGCCGAGCATCCGCAGGGCGTGGTAGAGCCGCGACTGGGTGCGCCACTGCGGAAAGGTCATGCCGAGCTCGGACCGGAAGAGGCGGCTGAGGGTGCGCTCGCCGACGCCGGTCGCGCCGCCCAGCTCAGCCAGGGTGCGGGGGTCGGCGGGGTGGTCGTGGACGAGCGCGCAGACCGCCGCGAGGCGCGGGTCCGCGGGCGTCGGCAGCCGCACCGGCTGCTGCGGGGAGGCGCGCAGCTGGTCGCGCAGGACCGCGCGCAGCCGACGGCGCTCCGGGCGCTCGTCCTTGGGGCCGCGGGCGTACTCGATGATCAGCTCGCGCAGCAGCGGGCTGACGGCGAGGACGGTCGGCTCGTCGAGGTGCAGCGGGTTGTCGTCGGCGGGCAGGCCGACGAAGTACATCTCCAGGTGTCCGTACGCCCGGTGGGAGTGGACGGTGCCCGCGGGCACCCAGATGGCGCGGGTGCCGGGCGCGTACCACGTGCCGGCGTCCGTGGTGACCGCGACGACCCCCGAGCCCGCGTACGCGATCTGGTGGTCGTCGTGCCGGTGCGCGTCGATGCGGTCCCCGGGAGCGAGGACCCGGACGTGGGTCGGGGCCACGGGGGTGTAGCGGACGGGCTCCGGTTCCGGCGGGGGCGCGGTGTGCGGCATGGGCTGACGGCCTCCCCGTACGGCGTGCGCCACGGTGGCGGGAAATCGGTAGACCTTGGCACTTTATCGGAAGCCCGACAGGGTGCGGCGGGGCGACGATCGGTCCGTGTCCAAGCCCTCACCTCGCAACAGGCCCCTGACCCTGATGTCCCTCGGCCACACCTGTGTGGACGTCTACCAGGGAGCCGTGGCCGCCCTGGTCCCCTACTTCGTGTCCGAGCGGGCGTACACCTACGCCGCCGCCTCCGGCATCGTCCTCGCCGCTTCGCTGCTCTCGTCGGTGGTGCAGCCGCTGTTCGGGGCGCTCACCGACCGGTGGGCGATGCCGTGGCTGCTGCCGGTGAGCACGGTGGTCGGCGGCGCCGGTGTCGCGCTCAGCGGCGTCTTCGACTCCTACGCCCTGACCTTGGCGGTGGTCGCCTTGTCCGGCGTCGGGGTCGCCGCCTACCACCCGGAGGCCGCGCGGGTGGCGCGCGTCGCCAGCCGCGGCAGCCACACGGCGATGGGCTGGTTCTCCCTCGGCGGCAACATCGGCTTCGCCACGGCCCCGTTGCTCGTCGCGGCCGTCGTCGCCACCGGCGGTCTGCGGGCCTCGCCGCTCCTCGTCGTGCCCGCCCTCGCCGGTGCGGCGCTGTGCGCGGCGGCGCTGCGCGGGGTCAAGGCGCCGCTCGCGGCCACGGCGGCGGCCGCCCGCGCGGCCAAGGGCACCGGCGCCGACGACTGGGCCTCGTTCCTCCGTCTGTCCGGCGCGATCGTGTGCCGCTCCATCGTCTTCGTCGGACTGAGCGCGTTCATCGCCCTGTACGTGCGCGAGCGCGTCGGCGGCGGTGAAGTCGCCGGTACGGCCGGTCTGTTCGTGCTCTACATCGGCGGCGCCGTGGGCACGGTGATCGGCGGACGGCTCGCCACCCGCTACAGCCGGGTCACCGTCGTGCGGTGGTCGTACGCCGTGAGCGTGCTCGCCGTCGCCGGTGTCGTCCTGGTCCCCGGACCGCTGCTCTACGTCTTCGTGGCGCTCACGTCGGCGGGTCTGTACGTGCCCTTCTCCCTCCACGTCACCCTCGGCCAGGACTATCTGCCGAGCCGCGTCGGCACCGCGAGCGGCGTCACCCTCGGCCTGACCGTCAGCGTCGGCGGCGTCGCCAGCCCGCTCATCGGCACCCTCGCCGACGCCACCTCGCTGCGTACCGCCCTGGCGCCGCTGATCGTGCTTCCCGCCATCGGCTGGCTCCTGCTGCGGCCGCTGCGCGAACCCGCCCAGCCGGAACCCCTTGCCCCGGAACCGGCCGACGAACCCCCTCGCCACGATCACCCGGCGGGCACGTCGCCTGGGGCCTCCCCACGCGCGGCGCGACGCGCGGTGTAATTGGCGATATTCCGTCAGATCCGGGTTTTCCTCCGGGTGTCACCATGGCCACTATGGGAATCCCCGGGGACAGGGCAGGGTCGGCAGCGGCCGTCACGGTGGGGGTCGAGGAGGAGTACCTGCTGGTCGATCCGGTCACCCGGCAGCTGAGCCCCAGCGCCGACAAGGTCGTGGCGGAGGCCGCAGGTGAACTCAAGGACCGGGTCTCCACGGAAATCACGCGCTACCAGGTCGAAGGACGCACCGACCCGCACACTGAACTGGCCGAACTGGCCGTCCAGATCCGGTCCACGCGCAGCGGCATCGCCCGGGCCGCGGCCCGGCAGGGGCTGCGCGTCATCTCCAGCGGCACGCCGGTACTCGGGCACCCCGTGCCACCGGCCTTCACCAGCACACCGCGCTATGTGAAGAGCCTCGCCCAGTTCCGCGCGCTCGACTACGAGCAGAGCACCTGCGCCTGCCACATCCACGTCGGGATCCCCGATCTGCCGACCGCGCTGCGGGTGAGCAACCACCTGCGCCCGTGGCTGCCCGCGCTCGTGTCCCTGGCGGCCAACTCCCCGTACTGGTACGGCGAGGACACCGGGTACGCCAGCTGGCGCACGCTGGTCTGGGGGCGCTGGCCGGTCTCGGGGCCGCCGCCGTACTTCGAGTCCCAGAGCCACTTCGAGGACCTCGTGGAGGACCTGATCGCCACCGACACCCTCCTGGACCGGGGCGGGTTGTACTGGGACATCCGGCCCTCGCACCACGTGCCCACGGTGGAGGTCCGGGTCGCGGACGCGCTGCCCACCGTGAGCGACGTGGTCCTGCTGGCCGGTGTCGTCAGGGCGCTGGCCTGCGCCGCGCTCCAGGCCATCGAGGCCGGGGTGCCCCCGCTCCGGCCGCCGCCCGAGATGCTGCGGGCCGCCTGCTGGCGGGCCGCGCGCGACGGGCTCGGCGGGGTGGGCATCGACCTGTCCACCAGGCGCCTCGCGCCCGCGGCCGACCAGGCCGCGCACCTCCTGAGCCGGGCCCGGCCCGCGCTGGAACGCCACGGCGACCTCCCTCTCGTGCGCGCCGCCTGGTCCCGCCTCCAGGCCGACGGTGGCGGCGCCGAACGCCAGCGGGCCGCGTACCGGCGGCGCGGAAGCCCGGTGGACGTCATCGACCACCTCATCTCCAGCGTCGAAACCTGACCTCTTCCCCGGGCGCCGGGGCCTCCCCGGCGCGACGTCGGCCGTCCCACCGTCGACTTCCGGCCGCGGCGCCGGAGGAGGGGCCGTTCGGGCAGGAGGGCTGGGACGTCGCCCCTGCCGGGTCGGCGCGGGCCGTGCGCACCGCCCGACTGGCGGAGTTCGAGCCCCCGATGACCCCGGCCGGGCCAAGCCGATCTGCGCGGTCCTGGGGCCGCTCCTACGGTGGCTGAATGATCATCAGTTTTCTGTCGCCCGCGCTGCGCCGCTCCCTTTTCCGCACCTCGGTCCTCACCACCGGGGCGCTGGTCTGCCTCACCGGCACCGCCGCGTGCGCCGAGCCCACCCCGCCCGTGCGGCAGCCCGCGTACACCTCGTCGCTGCTCGACCGGCCCGGCACCCAGGTGCGGCCCGGCTCGGCCGCCCCCGCGCTGCCCGCCGGCGTCTCGGCCCTGTCCTGGGTGGTGGCCGACGCGCGCACCGGGGAGGTGCTCGCCGCCCGTGACGCGCACCGCAGGCTGCCGCCCGCCTCCACGCTCAAGTCGCTGTTCGCCCTGGCGGCGCTGCCCCGGCTGCACCCGGACACGCGGCACACGGTCACCGATGCCGAACTCGCCCGCGTCGGCGGCGGCAGCAGCCTGGTGGGGGTCTCGGCGGGCCGCAGCTACCGCGTGTCCGACCTGTGGCGCGGCGTGTTCCTCAGCTCCGGCAACGACGCCGTGCACGTGCTCGCCGCGATGAACGGCGGCATGGACCGCACCGTCCGGCAGATGCGCGCCAAGGCCCGCGCGCTCGGCGCCCGCGACACGCACGTCGTCTCGCCGGACGGCTACGACGCCGCGGGCCAGGTCTCCTCGGCGTACGACCTGGCGGTGTTCGGCAGGGCGGGCCTCGCGGACCCGCAGTTCGCGCGCTACTGCTCGACGACGGTCGCCTCCTTCCCCGCGGGCGGCTGGTCGTACCCGATCCAGAACACCAACCGGCTGCTCACCGGCGCGGGCGGCGTCGCCCGCTACCCCGGTCTGATCGGCGTCAAGAACGGTTACACCAGCCGGGCCGGGAACACCCTCATCGCCGCCGCCCACCGGGGCGCGCGCACGCTCGTGGTGACGGTGATGAACCCTCAGAACGGCGGCTACGCCGTGTACGAGGAGGCCAGGCGGCTGCTCGACTGGGGCTTCGCGGCGGCGGGCCGGGTGCGGCCGGTCGGCTCGCTGCTGCCCGCGAAGCCCCGTACGGCGCCGGACCGGGCCCGGCACGCGGCCGCGGCCGCCCCCGCGTTCGCGCCGTCGGAGGAGGCCGACGACGACTCCGCCTGGCCCGCCCTCGTCCTGGTCGGGGCGGGCGCGGTGGTGCTGCTCGCCGGGTGCGTGGTGATCGTGCGGCGGCGTGCGGCTACGGTGGCCCGACGGTCGGGCGCGGGAGGGGAGTTCGTGGAGTGAGCGAGCCGCTGGGGGTGGCCGTCCTGGGGGCGGGCCACATGGGTGCCGACCATGTACGCCGTCTCGCACGGACGGCCGGCGCGCGCGTGGTGGCCGTCGCGGACCCGGACACGGGACGGGCCGAGCAGGCCGTGGCCGGGCTCGACGGCGTGCGCGTGCACGCCGAGGCCCTCGCCGCCCTGCATCAGCCCGACGTGCGGGCCGTGTTGGTGGCGTCCCCGGACGCCACGCACGAGGAGGCACTGCTCGCCGCCGTCGCGCGGGGCCTGCCCGTGCTGTGCGAGAAGCCCCTCGCGCCGGACCCCCGGGCGGCGCTGCGGGTCGTCGAGGCGGAGGCGCGGGCCGGGCGCGCCCTGATCCAGGTGGGGTTCATGCGCCGCTACGACTCCGCGTACCGGCGGCTCAAGACGCTGTTGGACACCGATGAGCTGGGCAGGCCGCTGATGCTGCACTGCCGGCACCGCAACGTGGCCTCTCCCCCGCACTTCACCTCGTCGATGCTCATCAGCAGTTCGGTGTCCCACGAGATCGACGCGGCGCGCTGGCTGCTCGGCCACGAGGTCACGGCGGTGACCGTGGCCCGGCCCCGGCCGTCGTCCGGTGCGCCCGCCGGACTGCTCGACCCCCAGTTGGTGCTCCTCGAAACGGACGGCGGCGCGCTGGTCGACATCGAGGTCTTCGTCAACTGCGGCTTCGGCTACGAGGTGACGTGCGAGGCGGTGTGCGAGCGGGGCACCGCGGGCGTCGGCGACGAGCAGGCGATGGTCGTGCGGTCACGGGGCGGGACGCGCCGGGAGATCGCCCAGGACTACCTGGTGCGTTTCGCCGACGCCTACGACCGTGAGGTCCGGGCCTGGGTGCGAGCGGCGCGCGCGGGGCGGACGGCGGGGCCCGGCGCCTGGGACGGTTACGCGGCGGCAGCCGTCGCCGAGGCCGGGGTGCGCGCGCTCGACTCCGGGCAGCGGGTCACCGTGGAGCTGGCCGAGCGCCCCTGAGCGGCACGCCGTGCCGCCCCGCGCACCGCGGCACCGCGCGCCGTCGCCGTCAGCCGCGCCCCGGCCGCCAGTAGCCGAGCGCGTGGACCCGGTCCTTGGGCAGGCCCAGTTCCTTGCGTACGTACGCCGTCAGGGCGCGGGTGGTCGTCGTGTCGCAGGTGATCCACGCATAGGCGTCGGGCGCGGACTCAAGGGCCGCGGCGAGGCCCGCCTTGGCCTGCTTCACCAGTTCGGCGCCGGAGGCCTGCCGGTCGATCCAGTGCACCTCGTGGAGCGCCGGGTCGACGCCCAGCGGCAGTTCGCGGTCCGAGTCGTGCTGCGTCTCGAACCAGATCGTCGCGGGGATGCCCGGCATCGCTTCCAGGAGGGAGTTCACCGCGGGCAGCGACGCCGGGTCGCCCATGACGAGCAGCCGCGACGGCTCCGGCTGCGGCAGGTCGAAGCCGGTGCCCTGCACGGTCGCCTCGATGGTGTCACCCGGTCCTGCCTTGCGTGCCCACTCGCTCGCACAGCCGTCGTGCAGCGCGAACTCCAGGCTGAACGTGCCCTCTTCGGGATCGGGGTCGACGAGGGTGTAGGCGCGCTGATGCGGTTTGCCCGCGTTGTCGAACCACAGCCGCACCCACATCGTGGGGTGCACACCGGTCTGCGCGAGCATGCCGCCGTCACTGACGTGCAGGCGACGGTAGTGCTCCGTCACGTCCTCGGCACCGGTCACCGTGAACCGGAAGTCCTTGCCGCGGAACAGCTTGAGGACGACGCCTTCCCAGCCGTGGCCCACCCCGGTCTCCTCCCCTGAGATCCTGAAACGCCCGTTTCACGTGGAACATGCAGGCGCACGTGATCGAGTTAGGCTAGCCTAACCTATTTTCAAGGGGGCGGGCGCCACCGATTCAGCCTCCGCCGAGGAGTTCAGACCCCACCGAGGAGTTCCGTCAGACCGCGGTCCAGATCGAGCCCCGCCTCCTCGCCGTCGGCGGCCACGACGGCATAGGTGCGCATCAGGAAGCGCCGCAGCGCACCCCGGTCGAACTGCACGAGCGCGAGGCCGTGCGGCGCGTGGAACTCCAGGACGGTGCGCGCGCGGCCGCACGGCCACACGTGCACGTCCCCCGTGCCCGCCGGGGCACTCAGCCCCTCCTCCAGCAGGCGCCGGGCGAAGATCCAGGTGACCTCGGCGCCATCCAGGGACACCTCGGCCGGAAAGGCGACCTGCACCGCGAGCGGATCGCTCGCCGCGTAGCGCAGCGCCACCGCGATCGGACGCTCACGACCCTCGGGGGTGATCAGGCGGGCACGGGCGGACTGCTCGAGCGTGACGGCCATGGTCGGGCTCCACTTCTGCCGGTTCCTTACCCCTACGACCCGGTGACGGGTGCCCGCATTACGGGAGTGCATGAAGAGCCCACTGTGACCTGCGTCACCTATCCCTGATATGTCCGACATTTCTCACCTAGTCTTTCGAACTCACCCACCACCCCGCCGTGGGACAGGAGTGTCCTGTCATGTCCGACGTCCCTGCCGACGTCCCCCCTGACGCCCCCGTCGGCGTTCCGGCCGAGCCCGCCGCCGACGCGACCGGGGCCGTGACCGCCTCGTACGCGCGCGTCTACGAGGCCGAGCACCCGCGCCTCGTGGCGTACGCCCGCTCGCTGACCGGCAACGCCTGGGTCGCCGACGACCTGGTCGCCGAGGCGCACTTCCGCGTCTGGCGGCGCCTGGCCGCGGGGCACGAGATCGACAACGTGGCGGCGTACCTCATGACGACCGTGCGGCACCTCGCCGTGTCCGTGGGGCAGGCCGCGGCGAAGGAGACCCCGCACGATCCGCAGGCAGTGCGGGCGCCCGAGGTCGTCGACGTCACCACCGTGGCCGACGGCGAGGGCGACCCGGCAGCGCGGGTGTCGTCCGTCGACCTCCTGACGCGCGTCCTCGGCCAGCTGCCCGAGCGCTGGGTGAAGGCGCTGTGGCTCGCCGAGGCGGAGGGCCAGCCGCTCGACGCGATCGGCCGGAGCATCGGCGCGGGCCGCGGGGCCACGGCGGTGCTGCTGCACCGGGCCCGCGAGGGCATGCGCCAGGCCTTCCTGCGCACGCACCCCGGTACGCCCGCGAACCCGGCCTGCGGGACCCATTGGGACCGCATGCCCGCGCACATCCGCGGCGAGGCCTCGCCCCGGCAGTCCGAGACGCTCGTCGCCCACCTCGGCGGCTGCTCCGACTGCCGGGCCCGCCTCGCCCTGCTGACCAGCGCCAACCACCGGCTGCCCGCCCTCGTCGGGCCCGCCCTGCTCGTGTTCGTCCTCGGCGGCGCGGGCAAGTTCCTGGTGCCGCTCGCGGCCGGAGCGGGCGCCGGGGCCGCGGCCGCCGCGTCCACCGGCGGCGGCACGCCGGGCTCCGGCGGACTGCTGCACGGCATACGTCACGCCCTGACGGCGGGCGGGAAGTTCCCCGCGGCTGTGGTCGGGGCCGTCGGCACGACGGTGGCCGGAGCGGCCGTCGCGGCGGGCCTCGTCCTGAGCGGTACGGGCCACTCCGCGGCCCCCGCACGTGCCACGACGGCGGAGAGCGGCGTGGCGTCCCAGCCGGTGGAGGCTCCGGGCAAGGCGCCGGAGCCGGCGCGGGACGTCACCGCTCCGGAGCCCCGGCCGGGCACGGCGGCGGAGCCGGGGGCGCCTGAGGGCGCGGCGCAGGGGGAACCCGAGCCGCCACGGCCCGAGGCTCCGGTGCCTCCGCAGGCTCAGGCCGAGCAGCCCGTCGAACAGCCCGCAGGGCAACCCGTCGAACAACCGGCTGACCAGCCTGTCGAGCAGCCCGTCGAGCAGCCGCAGGACCCGGCCCCGGCCCCCGCACCGCCCGAGCAGGCGCAGCCCGCCCCGCCCGTCCTGCCCACCCCGCCCGTGACGCGACCGGAACCTCCGCGCCCGCCGGAGCCGACGCCTACCCC
>NZ_JOJM01000004.1 GCF_000720325.1 Streptomyces sp. NRRL B-1347 | reverse complement strand
GCACCCTCACGGAACTCGGCATCGTACTTCCGTCGCTTCTCCGCCATGACCCTCAACTACCCCTATGGTCACGACTCCACAGTACGAGGGGAAGGTCACCTGGCCAAGGTTGCTGAACCAAGGGCGGTCCCAGCCCTCGTCGAGAGCGATCGGCTCGCCTCCGTCCGACGGGCGCCGCTCCGACCGGAAACGGGCCAGGCCGGTCGTGTCGCCGAGTCCGAAGGCCGTGGCGAAGACGTGTGCCATGACGGCATCCAGCGGGTCGGCGCTCTCGTACCGCACAGGAGCCAGCGGCAGCAGCACCGTGCCCGGTTCCAGAACCGGTCGGCGCGGGGGCCGCGCCAGGAGGGCGACCCGACGCTCGTCGCGCAGCAGCCACGAACTCGTCGCGTTCTCCCGCCGCAGGGTCCACGCCTGGCCGGGCAGCCGCGCCTCCACCCAGCTCTTGGACTTGCGCAGCTTCTTCTTCAGCACGAGCTCCGCGGTGACGTCGCCGACCGTCAGGCGCAGGCCCTGAGCCGGTTCGGGCACGTCGCGGAAGAAGCCGCGCGGGGCCCGGATCCGTACGACGGGAGCCTGGGGGCCCCACACGTCCACGCGCACCAGGCGCCGGTCCACGGCGACGGTGATCGGCCCGAGGGGACCCGGCGCGGACCGCCGCGCCATCCACAGCGGTACGCCTTCGGAGCGTGCCTGCGCCGCCAGGGCGGCCACCTGGTCGGGGCCGCCGCACTGACCCACGGCCAACTCGCCCAGCTTGCAGGCGAACTGAAATGCCTGTCGTACCTTCAGCGGCGTGGCCGTGCCGGTCACACGGGTCACCGGGACGACGCCGGGCCCCTCCGCCAGCCCTGCCAGCGGGCGCTCCGCCCCGCCGCCGCCGAGCCACTGCCCCCGTAGGAACGCCTCGGCCATCGCGCCGAGGTTCAGCTCGCTCAGCGGGGTGGTCCTGACGCCTCGCCGCAGCCCGGTCTCGGACAGCTCCACCGTCCGCGCCAGCGGATTCCACGATCGCTCGCCATAGAGCACCTGGCTCATCGCTCCCCCGTACCCAAACAGCCAGTTCAACGGACTCACCCTCACACACCCGGGCCGCGCTCATCCATCTGGGGTGACCGCGACACCGGCTCACCCGCACGGCCCGGCCGGGGTGCTCCCCGCCCGTCGAGTACGCAGGATGGTGCCCCGGACCGGCGGAGACACGGAGACGCGGAGAGCGGAGCACGGCATGCGAGGGCGGCCACGGGCAGGGCGCGGGTGACGGGCTCCGGGAAGGGCGTCGCGCGGCTCCTCGCGCGCCTGGCCGTGGCCGCCGCGCTCGGCACCTTGCTGGTGCTGGTGCTCGCCTTGCGGGAGGGCGGTCTGCTGATCCTCGGGGCCGGGCTGCTCGGCCTCGTCGTCTGTGCCGCCGGACTGTGGTGGTTCCTCGCGCACCGCGGCGCGATGCGTCTGTTCGGGGCGCTCGTCGCGGTCGCCGCACCCGTCGCGGTCCTCGTGTACTTCGCGTACGACGGTCTGTGGCTGGCGGCGCTCGTCCTGATCCTGTGCTGGGGCGTGACGCTCGTCTGCGCCCGGGCGGCGCTGCGCGAGGCGGTCGCGGCGCGGCCGCGACGGGCCATCGCCGCGGCCCGGCCACGGCGGCCGGTGCTCATCATGAACCCCAAGTCCGGAGGCGGAAAGGTCGGCCGCTTCGGCCTCGTGGAGCGGGCGGAGGAGCTCGGCGCGCGCGTGCATTTGCTCGACCCGTCCGCCCCGGCCGACGTCGGCGAACTGGCCCGCCGGGCGGTGGCCGACGGCGCGGACCTGCTCGGCGTCGCGGGCGGCGACGGCACCCAGGCGCTGGTCGCGGCGGTCGCCGCCGAGCACGACCTGCCGTTCCTCGTGGTCTGTGCCGGTACCCGCAACCACTTCGCCATGGACCTCGGCCTCGACAGGGCCGACCCGGCCCGGTGCCTCGACGCCCTGACCGACGGCGAGGAACTCCGGGTCGACCTCGGTGACGTCGCGGGCCGCGCCTTCGTCAACACGGTCTCCTTCGGCGTGTACGCGGACGTCGTACAACGGCCGGAGTACCGCGACGACAAGGCGGGCACGGCCCTGAGCCTCATGCCGGACCTGCTGGTCGGCGAAGGCGTGCGGCGGCTCGACGCGCGGGCCGACACCACCGCGCTCTCGTCCCAGCAGGCGCTGCTCGTCAGCAACAACCCGTACGGCTCGCCCGACGACCCCGGTGCCAGTGGCCGTCGGCCACGCCTCGACGGCGGCGAACTGGGTGTCCTCGCCCTCCGCGTGGAGGGCGCGGCCCAGGCCGCGGACCTGGCCGTGCGCGGGTCGCAGTCCACGGGCCTGACCGCCATGACCGCACGGCGGGTCGAGGTGACCTCCGACGCGGACGAGATCCCCGTGGCGGTGGACGGCGAGGCGCTGCGGATGCCCACGCCGGTCGTGTGCACGCTGCGCCCCGGCGCGCTGCGGGTCCTGGTGCCGCGCGACCGCCCGGACGTCGTGACGCCCGCGCCGCCCATGAACTGGCGGCGGCTCATCGACCTCGCCTTCGGCGGACGGGAGAGCCATGGCTGACCGGAACACCGCGGCAGCCGCGCTCAAGGACCTGCGCGCGATCGACGGAGCGCTGTACGCGGCCGTGGCCGCCACTCCCACGCCCACCCTCGACCGGGCGCTGCGGCGCCTTTCGCACGCGGCCGATCACTCGAAGATCTCGCTCACCGTCGCGGTGGGCCTTGCCCTGGTGCCCGGACGCCCTCGGCGCGCGGCGCTGGCCGGGACCGGAGCGGTGGCGCTGGCCTCGGTGGCGGCGAACCTGTTCGGCAAGCGCATGGTCCGCCGGAGGCGGCCCGACCGGGAACAGGCCCGCGTCGTCGTGGACCGGCACGTCCCCATGCCCCAGTCGGCGTCCTTCCCCTCCGGCCACACAGCGTCCGCGGCGGCCTTCGCCACCGCCGTCGGCGTCGTACTCCCCGCGGCGGCGGTGCCGCTCGGGGCGCTCGCGGTCGCCGTCGGCTACTCCCGCGTCCACACGGGCGTGCACTACCCCGGCGACGTCGCGGCCGGCGCGGTCCTCGGTTTCGCCGCCGCGGCGGCGTCCCTGGCGGTCGTGCACGTGCCGCTGGACCGCGCCACCGGCTGAGAGGAGCGCGTCCGTGCGTCAGCCGCGTTCCGATGACGGGCAGAACCGGTGGCTCTCCGAACGCCGCCGCTCCAACGTCAGCGCCGTCGCCGCGGCCCTCACCGCGGCGCTCCTCCTCGGCCTGGACGGCAGCTGGGAACTGCTCTCGGGGGCGGACGTGTGCGTCCTCATCCTGCTCATGTACCTCCTCCCCTACCTGCTGATCACGTCGGTCGTCTTCTCCACCGCCTCCCCTCGGGACGCCCGCGCCTGGGCCCGGCGGTCGGCACGGGGCACGGGGTTCCAGCGGTACGTGTCCGGCACGGCCCCCGGGCCGGGAGTCTCGATCTTCATCGCCGCCGCCGCGCTCGTGGTGTCGGTGCTGTGGCGCCCGGGGCACATCGGCACCTCGTTGGGCCCCGCCCCTCGCGCGGCGGTGGCACTCGCCCTGGTGGTCGTCGCCTGGATCTGCGTGGCGGTGTCCTTTGCGGTCGCCTTCCAGGCCGACGATCTCGCGGAGGACGAGCAGGCCCTCGACTTCCCCGGCAGCCGCCCCGCGCTGTGGGTCGACTACGTCTACTTCGCTCTCTCCCTCATGACGACGTTCGGCGTGACCGACGTCATGGTGACCTCCCGGGAGACCCGCCGCACCGTGGCCGTCAACTCCGTCATCGCCTTCGTCTTCAACACGGTCACGGTGGCGAGCCTGGTGTCGGCGCTGAACAGCATGTGACGCGGGGTGGGCCCGTACTTCTCGTTGGCGTCCGGGCCGCCGCTGCAGCGCAGTACGAGTCACTCGACGACCTTGACCGCTCCGGCGGTGAACTTCCACAGGTCGACGCGTACGCCTTCCCAGTCGGCGGGGAGGGTGTCCCGGTCGCCGGTGTTGACCTTGACGCTAGCGGCAAGGTTGAACGATGACGGCATGAACACCGCCGCACCGCACAGCAGGATCGTCGTAGTCACCGGGGCCGGTACCGGGATCGGCCGGGCCACCGCCCGCGCCTTCGCCGCCGAGGGGGCCCTCGTCGTCGCCATCGGGCGCCGCCTGGAACCGCTGGCGGAGACCGCCGCAGGGCATGACCGGATCACCCCGCTGACCGCCGACATCACCGCCGAGGGCGAGCCCGACCGGATCCTCCGGACCGTGCTGGAGCGGCACGGCCGACTCGACGTGCTCGTGAACAACGCCGGGATCGTACGCAGCGGCGCCCTCGGCGCACTGGCGCCGGAGACGATCACGACGCAACTCGCCACCAACCTCGTTGCCCCCATCCTGCTGACCCAGGCCGCGCTGCCGCTCCTCGAAGAGTCCCGAGGAGTGATCGTCAACGTCAGCACATCGGTGGGACAGCGGGCCTGGCCGGGCAGCTCGGTCTACGCGGCGACCAAGACCGCTCTGGAGCTGCTGACCCGTAGCTGGGCGGTCGAGCTGGCGCCCCGCGGAATCCGGGCCGTGGCCGTCGCCCCTGGCGCGATCGACACCCCCATCGGCGAGCATCAGGGTCTGACGCCGGAGCGGATGGCCGCGGTGCGCGAGTGGCAGCTGGCACACACACCACTGGGCCGGATCGGCCGGCCGGAGGAGGTGGCGTGGGCGATCACCCAGCTTGCCGCGCCGGCCGCCTCGTTCGTCACCGGGGTGGTGCTCCCGGTCGACGGCGGAGCGGTCGTGGCGTGATAGGACTGGTCAGGGAGGTGGAACGGGTGCGGATCGGTGAGCTGGCCGAGGCCACGGGGGCGACCGCCCGTGCACTGCGGCACTACGAGCAGGCAGGGCTGATCTCCTCCGAGCGGGCCTTCAACGGCTACCGCGTCTACGACGAGCGGGCGATCGTGCGGGTCCGCAACATCCGCTACCTGCTGGCCGCCGGACTCGTCCTGGACGACGTACGCGTGTTCCTGCCGTGCCTGGACGGCGATGTGGCTGCCGCACCGCCCTCCCACAAGGGCCTGCAGGTCGCGCTGGAACGGCTGGCGGTCCTCAACGAACGGATCACCGCCCAGACCGAGGCCCGCGACCGGCTGGAGGCCGCACTGCGCCAGGCCACCGGTGACCGGATCCGCCCGGTCGCCTGACCGCTGGCAGCACCGCCCAGCCCGCTACCTCACGAGGCCCCTGGCTCCGGTTCGACTGAACCGGAGCCAGGGGCCTCGCTTCGGCCGAGACGCGGCCGCTGGTCAGGCTTGTGCTGAGAAGCTACGGACCGCCTGCGGACAGGCGGCCCCGGAGGCTTCAGGCGACGGTGCCGCTCTCCTTGATCACGACGTCGGAGCTCAGGGCACCGCTGCCGGAGCCGAGGGCCTCGATCTTCTTGACGAGGTCCTCACCCTCGGCGACCTCGCCGAAGACGACGTGCTTGCCGTCGAGCCAGGGGGTGACGACGGTCGTCACGAAGAACTGGGAGCCGTTGGTGTTCGGGCCACGGTTGGCCATCGACAGCAGGAACGGCCGGTCGTGCTTGAGGGAGAAGTTCTCGTCGGCGAACGTCGCGCCGAAGATGCTCTTGCCGCCGGTGCCGTTGCCGTGCGTGAAGTCGCCGCCCTGGAGCATGAACTGCGGGATGACGCGGTGGAAGGCCGAACCGGCGTAGCCGTAGCCGTTCTGGCCGGTGGCGAGCTCGCGGAAGTTGCGCGCGGTCTCCGGCACGACGTCGTCGAAGAGCCGGAAGACGATCCGCCCGGCGTCCTTGCCGTCGATGGTGATGTCGAAGTAAACGTTCTGCATGGGCCACATCCTGACATGAACAGCTCCGATGTCCGGAACACCCCCTCCGGACCCCGGCAGGGGTGGAGTGGAATACCGGGTTCAGCTCACCCGCCCGATGGCGGCGCCAGCGCTGAGCGGGGATCCGGCAGCCGCATCAGGCGCAGGACGTTGCCGTGGTAGATCCGCGCCCGGTCGGTGTCCGTGAGGTCGAGCGCGTCCAGGGCGCGGATCGTCTCGCGGATGAACCCGGGGCCGCCTTCCGGGTCGAAGGGGCAGTCCGTGCCGAACAGGACGTGGTCGGCGCCGAAGAAGTCCAGGCCGCACCGGATGCCGCTGGCGGAGCCCGACAGTGCGGTGTCGGCGTAGAAGCGGCGGAAGTACTCCAGCGGCCGGTGCCGCAGCACCGTTTCGCGCAGGTGCGCGAGGTTCCCGCCTGCGGTGCGGCTGCCGAGCTGGTCGCTCCAGCCGAGTCCGATCCGGCCTTCGAGGAAGGGGATCATGGCGCCCAGGTGGTGGGTGATGATCTTGATGCTCGGGTGTTGTTCGAGCAGGCCGGAGAAGACGAGCCGGGCCATGGCGGCACTCGTCTCGTACGGCCAGCCGAGCGCCCACCAGATCTCGTACTGGGAGGTGTCCTCGGTGGCGTAGTCGGCGAAGGCGGCGCCGCGGGCGGGGTGCAGCCAGATGGGCAGGTCGCGCCGGGCCATCTCGGCGAAGACGCCCCGGAACTCGGGGGCGTCCAGCGGCTTGCCGTTGACGTTGGTGAAGAGCTGTACGCCCCGGGCGCCGAGGTCGTCGAGTGCGTAGGCGAGTTCGGCGAGTGCCGCGTCCGGGTTGTTGAGCGGCAGGGAGGCGATGAAGGCCGGGAAGCGGTCGGGATGCCGCTCGCACAGCTCGTGCAGCGACTCGTTGGCGAGGCGCGCGAGCGCCGGGGACTCGTGCGGCGCGGCGAGCCGCTCGATCGGCGGTGAGGACAGCGTGAGGACCTGCTGGTAGCCGTCGCCGAACTCGTCCATCATCCGCAGGCGCGCGTCGAGGTCGTGCAGCGCGTCCAGCTCCAGCCAGCGTTTGAGGGCGGCGGTGTCGACGGCCAGCTCGCGCATGCGCGCGAAGTAGCGGCGGGGCAGGATGTGGCTGTAGGCGTCGAGTTTCATCGCTCGCTCCTCGCGGTCTGCGGAACCCAGTGGGTGATCTTGCGGTCGACGGCCTGGACGAGGGCCAGGGCTCCCAGGGCGACGGCGACGACGATCAGGAGCACGGCCAGCACGCTCGCGCTGTCGAAGCGGCCGCCCGCCTCGGTGACGAGGTGGCCCAGGCCGACCACGGCGATGAACATCTCGCCGTTGATCATGCCGGTGACGGCGCGGCCGACGCCGAGCCGCACCCCGGCCATGATCATGGGCGCGGCGGCGGGCAGCGCCACGCGCAGCAGCACCTGGCCTTCGCTCGCGCCGTACGACCGCGCCATCTCCACCAGGTGCGGGGGCACGGACCGTACGGCTGATTCCGTGGTGACGATGACGATGAAGACGGCGTACATCACCACCACCGCCACGATCGCGGCGCGCCCCGCTCCGAGCAGCGAGAAGAACACCGGCGCGAAGACCAGGGACGGGGCGGTCAGGAGTGCGTGGACGTAGCAGCCGAGCGCGGCCTCGACGCGGCGCGAGCGGCCCATGGCCGTGCCGACGACGAGCCCGGCGGCGAGAGAGACGGCCAGGCCCAGAGCGAGGTTGAGCAGGCTGTCGGCCAGGCTGCTGAGGATCAGGCCCTCGCGGGACAGTTCGACGAGCCGGTCGAGCACCCGGCTCAGCGGCGGCAGCGACGACACGTCCGCCGTGCGCCCGACCGCCTCCCAGGCCGCGGCGCCGACCGCGAGGCTGACGGGCGCCGCGGGCACGCGCCTTAAGGCCGCTGGCATCCGTCGTAAGGCTGCGGGCATCCGGCGGGCCGCTGGCATCCGCCATAAGGCCGCTGGCATCCGCCGCAAGAAGGACCGGGCGTTCATGAGGCCGCCCTCTCCGGCCGGTGCTCGGCGTGCATCGCGCGCAGCCGCTCCCAGAGGTACGCGGTCAGCTCGGCGTACTCACCGGACCGCGCCACGCCCCCGATGTCGCGCGCACGCGGCCGGGGCAGGGTCACCGGCACGATCTCGGCGATCCGTCCCGGGCGGGCGCTCATCAGGGCGACGCGGTCACCGAGGAGGACGGCCTCCTCCATGCTGTGGGTGATGAACACGACGGTCAGCCGCTGCTCCTCCCACAGCGACAGCAACTCCTCTTGCAGGAGCCGCCGCGTCTGTTCGTCCACTGCCCCGAAGGGCTCGTCCATGAGGAGCACTCGGGGGCGTACGGCGAGGGCGCGGGCGATCCCGACGCGCTGCTGCATGCCGCCGGACAACTCGCCGGGCAGTTTGGCCGCGCAGTCCGCGAGGCCCACCGTGGCGAGCAGCGCGCGGGCGCGTTCGGTGCGCTCGGCCCGGCCGACGCCGCGCATGCGCAGGCCGAAGGAGACGTTGTCCAGGACGGTCGCCCACGGCAGCAGCGCGAAGTTCTGGAAGACCATGCTCCGGTCGGGTCCTGGTCCGCGCACCGGCACGCCGTCGACGAGGATGTCGCCCTCGTCCCAGGGCACGAGCCCGGCGATGGCCCTGAGCAGGGTGGTCTTGCCGCAGCCGCTGGGGCCGAGGACGGTCAGGAACTCGTTCTCGGCCACGTCGAGGCCCACGTCGCTCAGCGCCCGAACACAGGTGCCGTCCCGCGCGGTGAAGCTCTTGCTCAATCCGTCGATGGTGATCATCGAGTGCTCCTTGCGGGGTACGAAGAGGTCTGCGGGGTGCGGGCCCAGCGGGTCAGCCTGCGTTCGGCCCAGTGCGCGGCGGACACCAGGAGCAGCGCCTCGGCGAGGACGATCGCGATGGTGCCGTAGAGGGGTGGCGCCTTCAGCAGGCCGCGGTAGGTGAGGATCAGCCCGCCCAACCCGTCGGACACCATGAGCAGTTCGACGAGGACCATGCCGGTGACGGCGCGCCCCAGGCCCAGACGTACGCCCGTCATGATCGCGGGCAGGGCGCCGGGCAGCAGGACCCACCGCCAGATCCAGCGCTCACCGGCGCCGAACGAGCGGGCCATCTCGATCAGCGCCGGGTCCACCTGCCGTATCCCCGCACGGCTGTTCACGATCACCATGACGACGGAGAAGGCCGCGACGAGCGCGACCCGCGAGGCAAGGCCGACGCCGACCGACATCACCAGGAGCGGAATGACCGCGGCCACCGGGGTCACGAGCAGGATGTTCAGGTAGACGTCCGCGTACCGCTCCAGGAGCCGGAACCGGCCGAGCGCGGTCCCGACCGGGACGCCGACGACGACGGCGATGCCGAAGCCGAGCACCAGGGCCTGGTTGCTCACGTACAGGGCGCGCCACAGCTCCGCGTCGCCGAGCAGCTCGACGGTGGCCCGGAGCGTCTCGGTGAAGCCGGGGAGCAGCAGGCCGCCCCGGGCGCGGGCGTAGAACTCCCAGGCCGTGGCGAACAGCGCGAACGTCAGGAGTTGGTAGGACAGCTTCCGGTCGAGGCACCGCCGCAGCGGTCCCGGCCGCCGCGCGGTGCGGGGGCCCGCCTGGGTGCTGACGCGTCCGCGCCGCGTGCGGGGTGCCGGCTTCGGGGGCGTGGTCGCGACTGTCATGACGCGGCCCTGAGGAAGCTGAGGTCGGCCGCGTCGCGTGCGGACACGCCCCGCCCGATCACACCGGCGCGGGCGAAGAAGTCGATGGTTCCCTGCACGTTCTGCGGGGTGAGGGCGGCCGCGTCGAAGAGCCGCGCCGCGCGGTAGCGCTCGGCGACGCGGGCCACGTCGGCCTCGTCCTCCTGGGGAAGGTAGCGGTGCACCAGACGTGCCAGGTACCCGGGCCGGGCGTTGATCCGGGCGTGCTCGCGCACCAGGGCCGTGACGAACGCCTGGGACACCTCGCGGTGGTCGGCGAGGAAGTCCGCGTTGGCGTAGACGGTCTGCGGGTGCAGGTCCGGCAGGGTCCGGGCGAAGTCGGCGAGCTTGGTGAGGCCGGCGGCGCCCTGTCGCGCGGACGACCCCAGTGCGACGGCGTCGGCGACCTCGAGCGGCGTCGCGTCGATCTCCCCCGAGGCGAGGGCCTGCGCGCGGACGTCCGAGCCGCCGAGCGTCAGATAGCGCGGGCGCCGGTCCGCTCCGCAGTGCGTGCGCACCCAGTCCTTGGCCATGGCGGTCGCGACCGCGCCCGCGCTGAAGATTCCGAAGGGGCGCTCGTCGAGATCGTCGCAGGACGTGATGCCGGGCCTGCCGTAGAGCGCCCACTGGTTGCCGACGACATCAGCGATGATCTTGATGGGGGCGTCCTGCTCGATGGCGCTCAGGGCCGGTCCCGTCGCCTCGGCCGAGATCGCGTAGTCACCGAGGGCCAGTCCCTCGATGGCCAGTTCGGGTGCGGCGAGCTCGACGACGTCGACCTCGTGCCCCTGGCGCCGGACGGCGTCCACGGCCGCCAGGAACGGCACGGTCGTGATGTCCGGCTCGACGACCGCCACGGTGAACGACAGCGTCCCGTCCGCGCGGGTCTCGGTGCCCGCGCCGTTGCCGCAGGCGGTCGCCGCCGCGGTCGCGGCGCATAAGACCGCGGTGGCGGTGAATCGTTTCGTACGCGTCCAAGCCGCCCAAGCTCCCCAGGCCGTGGTCCGGGTCCAGGTGCGCATGACCATCCCCCTTTGCGCCGCCTCGGTTTCCCGAGGTCACCGGTTAGGCAAACGTATGCCTTGCCTCGGGATGCTAGACACCCTGCCCTCTGATTCGTCAAGGGCCAACACGCAGACGCCCAGCTGGAGTTGAGCCCCTGCGTTGCCAACACTCCACGGTTTGTGTCATGTTGGGACCCTTGGAAGGCAAACGTTTCCCGAATGCCTCCGCGAACCCTGGACGGTGGTGTGTGAGCTCACTGGTGGAAGTCGCCCGAGCGGCGGGCGTGGCCGTCTCCACGGCGTCGCGCGTGCTCAGCGGGGCCGACCATCCCATCTCGGCCAAGACCCGCGCCAAGGTCATGGCGGCCGCCGAGCGCCTGGAGTACTCGCCCAGCGCCCTCGCCCGCGCCATGGTCTCGCCGCACAGCCGCCTCGTGGGCGTCCTGGTGAGTGACATCGACAACCCGTACTTCTCCGTCATCGCCCGCGGCGTGGACGACGTGGCGACCCGTGCCGGGTACGTGACGATGCTGTCCAACGTCGACCGGCGCACCACCACGGAGATCAGCCGGCTGCGGGCCATGCGGGACTACCGCGCCGCGGGCGTCGTCTTCGCCGGTAGCGGCCACGTCGACGACCCGCAGGCGCCGAACCTGGTCGAGGCCGTGCGCCGCGCCCAGGAGGAGGGCCTCCAGGCAATCTCCCTGGCCGTGCGCGACCTGGGCTGTCCGTCCGTCGTCGTCGACAACCACGCGGTGGCGTACGACATCACCGACCACCTCGTCTCGCTCGGGCACCGGCGCATCGCGTTCATCGAGGGGCCGCCCGGCATGACGGTCAGCGAGCACCGCCGGGAGGGCTTCCTGTCCCGCATGGCCGAGGCGGGCCTCACCGAGGGCGCGCACTGCCACCCCGGCGGCTTCGACCACAAGGCCGGGCACGCCGCCGCCCTGCGGCTCATCGCCCGCCGTCCGCTCCCCGACGCCGTCCTCGCGGCCAACGACGAGGTGGCCGTCGGCGTGATGAGCGCGCTGCGCCAGGCAGGCATCGACGTACCGCGGGAGGTCTCCGTGGCGGGCATGGACGATCTGCGCGTCGCGGAGTTCGTCGGCCTGACCACGGTGAGCCTGCCGCTGTACGAGATGGGTTCCCTGGCCGCCCGGCACATCATCGACACCGCCGCGCGCGCCGGTGCGGGACGCGCTGGCGCGGCACGCGCTGCGGGCACGAGCACCACGGACGGCGCGACGACGACCGTGCTGAGCCATCGCGTCGTCGCCCGGGAGACCACCGCCCGACGGGCCGACGCCTGACCCGTGCCGTACCGACGCGTGCGCGGCGAAGCCGCCCGCGCGCCGCCCAACCGTGCCTGGGCGAATCCTTTGGTGGTGCTGGTGCCTCTCTAGCATGTGCGGACAGCAGCGTCGGCACAGGAACCGGAGGTTTGTCGTGATCATTGGTGCCGTCATCGTCGCGGCTGTGCTCATCTGCGCGTGCAGTTTCATCGTGCGGCGTCAGCGGGGGCGCTCGCGTGGCTGACTACACATGGCCCGGCGATCAGTTGATCGCCGCGGCGCAGCAGGGCGACGTCGAAGCCACAGCCGCTCTGGTGTCCGGCTCGCACCCGCACGTACAGCGGTTCGCGTATTCGTTGTGCGCTACTCCGCAGGACGCCGAGGACGCCGCGCAGGAAGCACTGATCATCCTGTACCGCAAGATCGGAATGCTGCGGGCCTCGGGTGCGCTGGCGTCGTGGATGTTCCGCATCGTCCGCAACGAGTGCCTGCGGCGGGCACGACTGACACTGCGCAGCCACGGCCCGGTCCCGGACACCGTGGTGCCGTCATTCGAGGACGAGGTGCTGCAACGCCTGGAAGCGAGCCGGGTGGCCACGGCCATCGCCGGCCTGCCCGCCGACCAACGACGTGTGCTGATCCTGCGGGACATCCAGGGCTACAGCGGCCGGATGGTCGCCGACACGCTCGGCCTCAGCACCGCCGCGATGAAATCCAGGCTGCATCGCGCCCGCGCGGCGGTCCGCCAGGCGTTGCAGGCAACAACCGATCCTCTTCAGGGAGCCGGCCATGACTGACCGACACAGCTTCGCCAGCACGTCGCTGCCCCGGCACTTGGCACGCGGCACGCTGGGATTCGGCGCCCTTGCCGGTGCGGTCCTGCTCATCCCGGCCATCGGACTGGCCAGCCTCTTGCTGGCACCCCTGGGGCTGCTCGCCCTGCGCGGGTGTCCCCTGTGCTGGACGATCGGGCTGCTCCACACCATCTCGAACGGCCGCCTGCAGCGCTCGTGCGTGGACGGCCACTGCGAGCTGTCCACCGCCCGGCACACCTCGCCTCCCAAAGGCGCCACCAGCCAGCCCCGGGCACCGCAACCGTACGAGCACAACGCGTTGAGCCGATAGGCGACAGAGCGACTGCCCTTGACGCAACACAACCTACTGGGCGCTGTCCCGGAAGCTGCTGGCCCTGCTCGCCTCGCGCGGCCTTCGCCATGTGCCCACCTGCAGCCCGGATCGATCGCGGGGGGGCGGTCCGTCAGACGGAGAAGCCAGTGACCTTGTTCGGCGTCACCCGCACGATGAGCCGGAGTACTTCCTCCGACTCGGGCGGCGGGTTCTCGCCGAGGTACTTGTGCGAGAGCGTGTGAGGCAGCGTCTTCTCCCGGTCCTCGATCAGCTCGGCGGTGCCCCGGATGTCGACCGACTGGTACGGGTTCTCGGTGTCGAAGACGGTAAGGCTGATCCGCGGGTCCCGGGCGAGGTTCCTGGCCTTCTGGCGCCCCGCCGTGGTGGAGAAGAGCACCGTGTCACCGTCCCTCGCGATCCAGACCACCGAGGTCTGCGGCCCACCGTCCCGGTTGAGCGTCGCGACCGTGGCGAAGTTCCTCCCGTCCAGCAGTTCGCGCGTCCCCTCGTCAAACGTTGCCGACACAGCCCCACCCTTCTGTTCAACGCTCCGAGTCGTTCACTGCTGGTGCAGAACAGGCATGAAGATCGAATTCTTCCCGCCACAGGCCTGGGATTCGATGCGTGCGCTGATCGACGGCCTAGTAGGCCGCCTCGGCCGGTGCCCTGTGCCGGTCCCCACCGACTCTGGTTCACCTCCTGTGGTCACGTACCGAGTCCTGTGGTCACGTACGGACCGTGATTACTGCTCCTCAGGGCGAGGCGCGTGTGCTCCCTACCCCTCCCTTGCACCGCGACGTCGCAAGAAAGCGATTGACGCCGCAGTGCCATTCGTGAACGATTCCGGACCGTGACGACGAACATCGATCAGAACCAGCTGGCCCACGGACAAGGCTCTTCGGCCGACCGCCCGCTCGCCCTGATCACCGGGGTCGGCCGCACCGTCGGTATCGGCGCGGGCATCGCCCGTCGGCTGGCCGCATCCGGCTGGGACATCGCCTTCACCTACTGGACCCCCTACGACGACCGTATGAGCTGGGGCAGGGAGACCGGCGCGACCGAAGTGATCAGCCAGTCCCTCGCCGAACACGGCGCGGCCACCACTGCGATCGAGGCGGATCTCGCCGACCCGGACACCCCGGTACGCGTCTTCGACGAGGTCGAACAGCGGCTGGGCAGTGTCACCGCGCTGGTGATGAGTCACTGCGAGTCTGTCGACTCCGGGCTGCTTGACACCACCGTCGAGAGTTTCGACCGGCACTTCGCCGTCAATGCGCGCGCCACTTGGCTGCTCATTCGCGAGTTCGGACGCCGGTTCGCCGCAGAACACGGAACCGGCCGGATCGTCAGCCTCACCAGTGATCACACCGTGGGCAACTTGCCCTACGGGGCCAGCAAGGGAGCGATGGATCGCATCACCCTGGCCGCCGCCCACGAACTCGCCCACCTCGGTGCGACCGCCAACGCGATCAATCCCGGGCCGGTCGACACCGGTTGGATGCCCGAGGACGTCCGGGAGCACTGCGTCCGCAGCACCCCGCTCGGCCGGTTGGGCACTCCGCAGGACACCGCACACCTCGTGGACTTCCTGTGCTCCAGGGAAGGCCAGTGGATCAACGGCCAGTTGCTGATGAGCAACGGTGGCCTTGCGTAGGGGCAGACAAAGGTCCCATGCCGCGCCGCCCGCACAGCGCACCCCGGTCCTGAACGCATCCCCGCGTCACGGGCCCGGTAGCCACTCCGTCAGCTCAGGCTGCCTCAACACGACGCAGCCGACGCCGTTTGGCAAGGAGGAAGCCTCCCGCCCCCGCAGCCGCCAGACCGGCAGCCCCGCCACCGATGACCAGGACCTGCTCGCTCCCCCCGTCGTTCCCCGAAGGCGATGCGGCGGCAGCCTGCTGCCGGTCACGGCAGGCCTTGGGGATGGCGGCCCCGTCGGGCTCGACCCTCACGCGCCCCCAGACCTCACCCGGTTCCAGCATCGGGCTGTGCAAGTACACGGGGTAGACCCCGGGTTCGATGTCACAGCGGATGGTCGCCGTTGCCTCCAGGACGGCTTTGTCTCCCCGGAGCGTGACGGGGTGGGTGAACGCCGGGGAAGAGGCCTTCGTCTTCCCGTCCACGGCCTCGCCGTCCGAGGCGGAGGGTGTGACGTGGCCGCCGCGGTGGACGGAGCGAGTGTCCGTGGCGGACTGCGGCCAGGGGGCGTCCGAGGTGTCGCCTGCCGCGGCCACCGGGGCGACGGTCAGGAGGCAGGCAAGGGCGGCGAGCCCTGCTGCGGCTCGGGCGAGCGATATCGGGCGACCCATCGTTCTTCGTGCTTCCACTTCTTCAGCGGGTGTCCTGCCGGACCGTCAGATGCGGTATGGCCGAATGTGGTTGTCTGTGCGGGACGTAAGTTTGGTACGTCCATCTTTACGCGGTTTACGTACACTCTGTGGATATCGTCCGCCGGGCCGACGGTGAGAGCATGGAGTTCAGCGCACAGCCACGGCGACTTCCGCGCGCGGCACCTCACCAGGGTGCCGCGCGCACCGTTCAACCCAAGCCTGCACGCGGGCTTCAGCGCCAGGAAGCAGCGCCCCGCACTCGGGCCGTGCGCGCGGCGGACGGAGACCTGCTCTGGCACCGCGCCGCCGTACGGACGCAGTAGGGGTTGGGCCTACCGGGCGTGTGCTTTCATCCAGTCGATGAGGACCTGCACAGTCGTGATCCTCTCGGCGTCCTCGTCAGGTATGTCCGTGGAGAACTCGAACTCCAGAGCCGTGCCCAACTCGACAAGGTCCAGGGAGTCCGCTCCCAATTCCTCGAATGACGCGTCGTTCGTCACCTCCTCCGGCTTGACGTTCAACTGTTCGACGATGATGCGCTTCACGCGCTCCTCGATGGTGGACACCCCATAGCCTCCTGTTTCAACACGCATGGGAACGGGCGGATCCCGCCTACCCTGACAGCTGCTCACGCGCCGGTGAAGCCGCTGGAAGCCGTGTTCGCCACGAGTCATCAGCCTTTCCCGTCACCGCGGCGGGGTGTCCGGGAGCTCCGGAGCCGGTACGAGGACGGCGCGCCTGCGGATAAGGGAGCCGTAACGGGGGGCGTGTAGATGCCAGTTCGCGATCCCGGCGACCAGGTGTTGCACGCTGCGGATATAGCGCTCCACCGCGGGCTTTTCCCGGTAGTTGGCCAGCAGTTCCGCGACGCACTGTTCCGTTTCGCTCACCAGGGTGTTGTGCCACTGGGCGATGGCTTCGATGCTGTCCGGCAGCGTGCACGCCGTTTCGTGCTGGTGCATCAGGACCACGTTGGGGGCGGGGCCTCCGGTGTCGTCCTTCTCCAGCGAGGCCACGTCGTTGAACATGCCGAACACCAGGCAGGCGTTCTCTTCGAGTTTGCGCAGCCGGGGGACTTCCCATGCTTCCTGTGGGATGAAGCAGTCGTCGGCGATTTCCAGGAGCGGCATAAAGGGGAGCACGCCAGGGGTGAAGGGGCGGATCTTCGCGTAGAAGTCCAGCCCTCGCCACTCTTCTGCGGCAAGGGGCTCTTCGGTCAGCGAGACCCGGTTGCATGCTTTGAGTTCGTAGTGCAAGCGGTCTTGCCACAGACCGCGGCGGGAGGACGGCATCATGTCCCGGGCGCGGGCCTTCAAGTCCCGGTATCCCGTGACGTAGTCGGTGAGGACCGGGTGCACGGAGTCGGGTGGGCCTTCGAAGAACTCGGCGCAGGCGTCGGCCAGTTCGATGCGTTCCTTGACTTCCAGGGTCGGTCCGAGGCGTTCGAGTGCGTCGTCGAGCACGGTGATCCACAGGGCGAAATCGCTGCTGAGCTGGAGTAGCTGGACCTTGTCGGTCAAGGGATGGATCCAACCGGCATAGGCGCCCATGTTCAGGCCGCGCCCCATGGCGTGCAGCCCGTGGACGGGCGCGTCGGGCAGGCCGACGTACTCGCCCCATTGCAGCGATACGTCGGTCAGTGCGTGGGAGAGGGGATTGCGGGGTGCTCCCCAGGAGTTGGGGTATCGGAATACGGGCAAGTGGTCCGGCATGTCGCATTCTCCACTCTGTGCCAGGGTTCATTCTTGCCGCCGGTGAGTCACCCGCAGGCCAACCACCCGAAGGTGAACCACCCGCCGGCGAATCACCCGCAGGTGGCGCCGCCGTCGACGGGCATCGCAATGCCGGTGACGAATGAGGCCTGGTCCGAGCAGAGCCACGCGGCGGCTTGCCCGATCTCCTGCGGAACGCCGATACGGTCCAGGGGTTGCATTCCCCGGGCCTCTTTCTCGGTCAGGGCGCCGCTGCGGATGGCGTGGTCGAGCGCTCAGGCCATCGACGTGTTCGCTCTCCTTCTCTGCCCGCAGGAGGACTTCAGCCAAAGCTCTCGGCAGCAATGACGAGTCCCTGATGTGACGCAGCTGCCAGCGGCCGGCGGCCGTAATCCGAGAGACGACGTCCCGATTGATCTCATACAGATCAGCCAGTTCCGCAGGCGTGCGGCTCTGGATGTTGTCGTCCGACAGCATCCACAACGTGACGATCCCGATGCCCGCTTCCTCGCACCAGCCCAGAACTTCCGGAATCTTCCCGAAGCCCGCAGCATGCCCTTCCCGCGCGGCACCGTGCCCGTTCCTGCGTGCCCAGCGGCGATTGCCGTCCAGAATAATCGCCACATGGCGCGGAGTCGCCCTGAATCCAGTCATGCGCTGATGCTCCCGATTTCCTCCTGAGTCAAGAACCTGAGCCAAGAAACGGAATGCCGGACTGAGCCTGGCACACCGCTTCCATAAGAACCGGACGACCCATCCGGAGATAGAGCGCATACACCAGACCCGGATGTAAACGGGAACCCTTCCGTCACGGCACACACGCATCTCGCGCAGCGGAAACCATCCTCTGCACGACCCGTACGCCGGTTCACAAGCGGCACGGCCGCAACTGTCCATGGCAGACCTACCGGCGCCCCAATCCGACACCACAGACGCCGGAACGCACATCGGGTTGTGCTCATCCCCAGGGGTTCACCCTCGTACCGAAGCCTGAGCGAGTGGACCGGCTTGCGCGACGCGAGGACAACTGGCCGCCGTCTACGTCGCAGCCGACCACAAGTGCCCCCCGTGCCACCTCGCAGGCCGACGATCTCGCCGTACTTGTAACGCTGTTGCACCCCGACCGCGGCTGCGCTGGAGCGGCCGCTTCGACGTCGTCGACGGCCGGATCACGACGGTCCAACGCGTGGCCAATCCAGAGAAAGTTTCGCGCACCTGTCACAACCCACGCCCCCGCCTTGTCTCCCTGGCGGACCCATCGAGGGAACCGGACCAAGGAGAGAGAATGAACCACATCGTGATCGTCGGCGGTGGCTTCGCAGGCGTGTGGAGTGCCGCATCGGCCGCCCGGGTGCGCGGCGGCGCCGACATGCGGATCACACTCGTGTCGCCCAACACGGACATGGTGCTGCGGCCGCGCATGTACGAGGCCGAGCCGGAGCTGGCGGTGGTGCCCCTGAAGCGGGTTCTGGAGCCCGTCGGAGTCGAACACGTCCAGGCCGCGGTGACGGAGATCGACACCGCGGGCCGTCGGGTCGTCACCAGCGATGGCGATGCGCTCACGTACGACCGTCTGGTGCTGGCGACGGGCAGTCAGCTGATCCGCCCGGAGATGCCGGGGGCGGACCGCGTCTTCGACGTCGACACCTTGGCCGGAGCCGTCGCCCTCAAGGAGCGTCTGCGCGGCCGGACCGGCTTCACGGCGGTGGTCGTCGGCGCCGGGTTCACCGGCCTGGAGGTCTCCACGGAGCTGGCCGCGCGGGGCCGGGTGGTCCTGGTGGACCGGAACCCCGTCGTCGGCCCGGAGCTCGGCGAAGGGCCTCGCCCGGCGATCGAGGCGGCCCTCGACCAACTGGGCGTGGAACGGCGCCTCGGCACCACCGTGACCGCGGTGAAGGAGGGCTCCGCGCAGTTGGCGGACGGCACCTGGATCGAGGCGGACGCGGTGATCTGGACCGCCGGGCTGCGGGCCAACCCGCTCACCGCGCAGATCGAGGGTTCCCGTGACCGGTTCGGCCGCCTGGAGGTCGACGCCCAACTGCGGGTCTCCGGGGACGTGTTCGCGGCGGGCGACACCGCCGCCGCGCGGCTCGACGACGGCCACGTCACCGTGCAGAGCTGCCAGTACGCGGTCCCCATGGGGAGGACGGCGGGCCACAACGCCGCCGCCGACCTGCTCGGCCTTCCGCTCATCGACTTCGCCCCCGGGCCTTACGTCACCGACATCGACCTCGGTGGGGCGGGCGCGGTCTTCACCCGGGGCTGGGACCGCGAGGTCGAGTCCACCGGGGCCGACGGCAAGCTCGTCAAGAAGTGGATCATGGAGAAGATCGAGCCTCCGGTCGACGACGCGGAGGAGATCCTGAACGCGGCGGCGTACGTGTACGTCGTGATTCCCGCGGCCCACGAGCTGTGACGGGCTGAACCGACGTACGACGGGAGCAGCCGGGGCGCCATGGCCCGGCTGCTCCCGAGACCGAGACCGAGACCCGCCTCCCCCGCCGCTATCCGGCGCGGGTGTGGCCGCGCGCCGCGATGTGCGCGGGCGGTGCGATGCCGTCGGGCAGCAGAGGATCGGCCTCCGGTTCGCCCCACGTGGACGTCAGCGGCAGCACCCCCGCCCAGATGCCGAGGGCGGCGTCCGGACCGTCTCCGTCGTCGGGCGCGCCGGTGCTCGTCTTGACCGACGCCTCCTCCAGGGAGAGCGCGAGCAGCGCGGTCGCCGCCAGTTCCTTGCGGTTCGGCCGCCGGGCGTAGTCCCACTGTCCCGGTGTCGCCTGCTCGGTCAGGCAGCGCAGGCCCGCCAGCTTCTCCTCCGGGTCCGTGACGAGACGCGGGACGCCGTAGATCATCGCGCTGCGGTAGTTGACGCCGTGCTCGAACACCGAGCGGGCGAGCACCAGGCCGTCCACGTGCGTGACGGTGACGCACACCGCCTTCTCGGGCGAGGCGACCAGGCTGCGACTGGCGACGGAGCCGTGGAAGTAGAGGTTCCGGCCGTCGCTGCCGTACACGGTCGGCACGACCATCGGGACGCCGTCGACGACGACGCCCAGATGGCAGAGGAATCCGGCCTCCAGGACGGCGTCGAGCTGGGCGCGGTCACGGCTGCCCTGCTCACGCAGGCGACGATGGCAGGTCCGGTCCGTCTCCGGGAGTACGGACGGCAGTTGCACGTCGGTCACGTCGCCTCTTTCAGAACGCCAGCTACCAGCACGGGTCGTTCGCTAACGATATCCGTCGCAACACCCTTACGCACCTACGGAATCCGCACTTTCCTCCTGCGACAGGAACTGAAACCCTTGAATGCGGCGTAGGCGCGCAGGGCGCCCTCGACGACCGCGGCGCCTGCGCGTCCGTTACGACCGGTCCAGCCGGGCCAGTTCCGCGTCGACGGCCTCCCGGACGAGGCCTCGCGCGTGGTCGAGGGACAGGCCGCCGCTCAGCCAGCGCATGCTCAGGCCCTCAAGGAGGGCGGTGAGGCGTTCCGCGGCGGCGGCGAGGACGGCCGCCGCCGCCAACGGCCGCACCCGTCCGAGCAGTCCGGCCACGTCCTGCACCCAGACCAGGGTCGCGCGGGCCAGGTCCTCGCGCAGTGAGGGGTCGAAGACGGCGCTGGCCCGCAGCTCACCCCAGGCGGTGCTGTTCTCCCGCACCTCCGGTGAGTCCTGGAACTCGAGGAGCAGCACCTCGTCCAGTTCCTCCCGAGGACCGAGCGGCGCTCCGCCCTCGGCGCGCGCGGCGGTGTACCGCTCGGCCCGCTCGTTGATGAACTCCAGCGTGTGCCGCAGGATGCCCGTGCGGTCCTTGAAGTGGTAGTAGATGAGGCCGGTGGAGACCCCCGCCTCGGCCGCGAGTTCCTCCACGCGGAGCCCGCGGACACCGCGCCGGGCGATCAGCCGCGCGGCCGCTTCCAGGATCTGAGTACTGCGTGACGCCATGACCATGAACCCTATCCGGACACCTGTCCCCACCTGATCCACGGGCTGCCGCGACAGCTTTCACGGGCCGCCGGGACCGCGCAGGCCAGGTCACACCGCATCGACCCGGCGGCCTGACTGACTCTTCAGCTGAAGCCTTAGCACTGAGCACAGACCCTCGCCTCAGGTGCAGCAGGATACGTAATCAATCACCATAAACTCGGACACACTATCTCAGGAGGTCTCGGTGCCACCGCGGCCTGCGGCTCCGACAAGTCCACCCGGACCGATCGGACACCGGCACGGTGCCGGCACCAAGCGGGCCAAGGCCACGGACAGCGGGCGCCGCTTCGGCGCGGAGTGGGAGAGCCACGCGCGCACGTTCATGTCGTGGCCGGCGCTGGCCTCCGTCGGGGAGGAGGACCTGCCCTACGTACGCGAGGACATCGCCCGCATCGCGCGGGCCGTCGGGGAGTACGAGGCCGTCGTGATGATGGCCAGGCCCGACCAGCAGGAGGCCGCCCAGAAGGCCTGCGGGCGCGACGTCGAGGTCACCCCGCTCACCATCGGCATCGACTTCAACTGCAACGGCTGGGGCAACAAACAGAAGCACACCAACGACGCCCAGGTGGGGCGGAAGCTCCTGCGCGAGTACGACATCCCCCGCGGCAAGTCCCGCGACCAGATCGAGGCCGAGCTGCTCGACGCCCTCGGCCTGGAGAAGATGATCAGGATCACGGGTGCGGGCGACGACTTCGTGTCGACGTACGCCAACTTCTGCATCGCCAACGACGCCGTGTTCATGCCGAAGTTCGGGGACCGGAAGGCCGACGACCGCGCTCGCGGCATCCTCCAGGACCACTTCCCCCAGCGGGACGTCACGCCCGTCCGCATCGACACCATTGCTTCCGGAGGCGGCGGGATCCACTGCTCGCCCCACGACGAGCCGGGCAAACCCGCCGACTGACGGGCGGGTCAGGGGCCCAGGGTGCCGCCGACCGTGACGGCGGCGGGCCGTTGGCCAGGCCTGTGGCCCCGATGCCGACATATCGGCATCGGATTCGGGAAGCCGCTCTTCATGGAGACGGAAACGAAGTACGACGCCCTGCGGGGTCAGCTGGAAGAGGCTCGCGCGTTCTCCCTCTACCTGCACGCGGCGTCCCGTGCGCTCCTCAGGGAGAACCACCGGCTGCTCGTCGAACGCAGCGAACTCAGGCGTGATCGCGTCCAGGAGGTCGAGGACAGCGATCCGCTCTGGCGGGCGTGAAGATCCTGCCTGCCCGAGCCCGGACCACGGGCGCGGGCCCCGGGGTCGTCGTGGTGACAGCCCCGGGGCCCGCCGTGCACTTCTACGTGAACGCGCTGTCCAACGACTCCCCCATGCCCCGGTCATGGTGTCCGCGCAGGCCGTGATGCATTCGTGGCCTCCCGTTCGAGCGCCGTACGCGTACGGCGTGGAGAGCGTGCGCCCGCCCGGTCACAGCAGCCTGCGGATCTCCCCGCGCACCCGGTAGAACCCGCCCGCGGCCGCGTGCAGGGCGTCCACGGTGTAGCGCGCGCCGGGCTCCCGTATCGCGCGCGGGAACTGGACCCTCCAGGAGGAGTCGTAGCCCTCGGACACCACGTGCACGCGCACGCGGCCGCGCTCCTGGACGCACTCGACGACGATCGCTCCGGCGGGGGCGTGGGCGACGGTGGTCACCGCGGCCACGGCCGTGTCCGGTGCGTAAGTGGGCACCGCGGCGGCGAGCTTGACGTCCCGGGCGACCGGGACCGTGCCCTGCTGGGCCGCGGAGATGGCCGCGTCGCTCGCGTCCACGCAGACCAGCGAGCCGTCCGTGGTCACCAAGTACAGCCGCTCGTCGTGGTACTGCATCGAGAGGGCCGAACCGCCGCCCGTGCCGAGCTTCCACAGCCGGGTGCCGTTCTGGTCGAAGCAGTACACGGACGACGCCGCGTCACCGGCGAAGACGAACCGGCCGCCGGGCGAAGTCGCGCATGAGTACACCGCGCTGTCGCAGGCGTACGTGGCCTCGATCGCGCCGGTGGCCTTCGAAAGCCGCTGGACGGCGCGGTGCGCGGTGCCCGCGTACACGGCCTCGGCCTCCTGCCAGCCGAACAGGACCCCGCCGCGGGTGGAGGTGTGCCACAGCTCGCCGCCGCCGTCGGGCGCGTAGGCGGTGACGCCCCGGGAGTGGCCGTGGTAGACGGCCCGGTCGTCGGCGCGGACCATCCAGGCGTGCTCGCCCTGGCTGCGGCGGGCCCACTGGTGTTCGTCCTCGTGGTCGATGACGGTGAGCCGGCCGTCTCGGTCCGACACGTTCAGCAGGCCCTCGTGGATGTCGAGCCAGAAGATGTCGACGTCCGCCGCGATGTCGTACGCGGCGAACGGCAGCTTCGACGAGAGGTCGTAGACCCGGCCGTCGTCGCAGCCCGCGTAGATCCAGAAGTCGTCGGCGACCAGGCACTTCACGCCGTCCGGCAGGCTGAACCGGGCCAGGACGCCGCCGTCGTGGTCCAGGGTGTACACATCACCCGACTGGTTGCCGACCCAGCAGTGGTCGCCGTCGACATGGATCCCGAACGCCGAGGAGCCGGTGCGGAACCGCCACAGCACGGGGGCCACGGACCGCGCGGTGGACGGAGCGGAGGTCACCTGACGCCGGGTCACCGGGCGTGGTGCGCGCTGTCCGGGGATCGCGGGGGCGTACCCCTTGCGGACCTTCTCCCCCACCTTCTTCGCGGCTGCCGCGCGTGCCTTCTCCGCCGTCGCGAACGTCGTGCTCTGTATCTGCCCGGCGGCGCCGATGCGTCCGTACCGCACCGTCACCAGCAGGCCCGCGACGGTCACCTCGTAGAACTTGTGCGCGCCCCCGCCGTCCTGCGACAGCTCCAGATACGTCGTCGACTCCGGCGCACCGGACATGGCGGACCCAGACATGGCAGACCCCTCCCCAAAGCGGACCCACGGCCGTTCCGGCGGGCCCCACTGCTCAAACCGTAGGAGGTGGCACTGACAATCGGCCCGGGCCGCGTGTCCCGCGAGGCGCGCGGCCCGGGCCGACGGAGCTGTCCGTGGAGACTGCGCGGAGCCGTCAAGTGCCCCTGGCGCACTGCCACATGGGGGTGCTACTGCACTTCGAGCCCGATGACGACGCCGTCGAAGTCATAGCTGTTGGTGTCCACGGCCAGCGGGCTGCGGCCGCCGCCCTGGCTCGCCCACGGGGTGACGGCGGGAACGCTGTAGCGGCCCTTGTCGACCGTGCTGATGGAGAGCCGGAAGTCGACGAGGGTCGCGCTCGACGGCCAGCGCCGGGTGTCTAGGAAGAGGCGGTACTTGTCGGGGTCGTAGCCGTTGTCGTCCGTGGCGAGGGGCGAGTCGCCGCCGCCCTCGCTCGCCCACGGGGTGTACTGCACCGGTCCGTAGTGGCCGTTGCCGTCCATGGCCTGCGCGCCGATCCGGAAGTCCAGCTGGTTGAGCAGGTCACCGGGGACGGTGCTGAGGTCGATGAGGGCCGCGTCCGGGTCGTAGCCGTTGGCGTCGCCGGCCCACGGAGAGTAGCTGTTGCCGAACTTCACGTTCTTGGTGAACTGCTCGGCGCCGAACTGCGAAGTGCCGCCCGCGTCGGCCAGTTGGATCCCCACCCTGAAGGTGGGCAGATTCGCGGCCTGCGCGGGCACGGCGCCCGCGAACAGCGAAACCGCGGCCGCGACTGCGGCCGCGGCGGACAGGACACCAGCTCGTCTTCGCACGGTGAGATCCCTCCCCTGTTGACCCACCTTGGTGTGGGCGGCTTCACCGTAGGGAGGTCACACCTCCCACACCAGTCGAGCTTTTCAGCCATAACTTTCACATTCACCACACATTTTCCGCGCCTTTACCGATCACCTGGCCACCTTCGTGCCGACGGACCCTGGCCAGTGGCGCAGTTCGGCTGAATCGCGGCGGGTGAACGCATGCCGACCGGCCACGCGAACAGCCCGGCGCGTGCGCGCGCCGGGCTGTGCTGGAGCGGGGGCCGCGGTCAGCTGGTGACGACGTTGTACGCCGGGATGATCTGCGGCTCGCCGTCGGCATGGCCCAGGTCGGAGAGGATCGGCTGGAGGATCTTCGAGAAGTTCTCGAGCGCTTCCTCGGACTCCCATACGTCGACGACCCGCCACCCGCCGTCGACCGGACCAGCCACGTGGGAGATGAGTCCGGGTGCGGGAATGTCGGCGAGCGAGGTGAACTCGCCGCCGTCGGTGAGGCGGCTGATGACGGCGTCGTACAGCTCCTGCCCGACGTCTGGGATTTCGATGGTGACGATGATGGCCATGTGGTCCCCCCACTGGTCGTTCACGGTGTGAACCGCTCGTTCACCGTGCGCGGCGATCGCTCCGGTCGGCGCGACCCCCTCATGCGTACCCGACCGCCGTCCGGGCGTCGACGGTTTGCGGGGGCCGGGCGGGGGGAGCTGAGGCGCGCCGGGTAGGTCCGCGCCCCTGGTGAGCCGACTGCGACCCGGGCGCGCGCCGCGCTGCGGCCGGTCGGGGGTGCACGCCCGACCGGCCGGCCTTCGGCGATCAGCGGCATCGGCGACTGCGCTGGCTAGCGCACCACGCGGTGGCGGAGGTAGACGACCTTTGAGCTGAAGGTGCGGGTCTCGACGAGTTCGAGATCCACCCGGCGTTCGTGCCGGGGAAAGTACGGCGTGCCGCCGCCGACCAGCACCGGGTAGACCACGGTCCGGTACTCGTCGATCAGATCCAGCGCGGCCGCCTCGGCGGCGAGGGTCGCGCCGCCGATCGCGATGTCACCCTCCCCCGGCTCGGCCCGCAACCGCTCGATCTCCTCCGCCAGGCTGCCGGAAGCCAGGCGGTCACTGCCCTGCACCGCCGACAGCGTCTTCGAGAACACCACCTTGGGCAGCGGGTTCCAGAGCCCGATCCACTCGCGCTGGGAGTCGTCGAGCGACGGGTCCTGGTCGGCGGTCTCCCAGTACAGCATCGTCTCGTACAGCCGCCGTCCCAACAGGTGGACGCCGACGTCGCGGATCTCGTCGATCCAGAAGCGGAAGACCTCCTCGACGGGCGCCGTCCAGTCGAAGCTGCCGTCCGGGCCGACGATGTAGCCGTCCAGTGAGGTGTTCATGGAATAGGTCACGCTGCGCATCAGGAGTCCTCCTCGGTAGCGGCTTCGACAGTACGACCGCCGGGCGCCGCGGGCTCGTCAGGGCTCGCGGAATCATCCGGGCCGGCCTTCGCCACCGGCGGCCGGGCGCAGGACGACGTAGCCCTGGTGCGGGCTGGGCGACCAGGGCAGGCGGTGCTCGAAGAGGGCTTCGACGAACGGCGTGGTGCGGTGGTAGACGTACACCGAGGTCTCCGCCCCCGTGATCTGCGGGGTGTCGACGAGCAGGGGGATGTCGGCGAGGAAGTACCGCACCGCCTCGCCGACCTGGTCCTCGGTCGGCTCGCCGGGCATGCGGTGGGCGAGGACGCAGCGGGAGGCGTCCAGGCACAGGTCGCGGAAGCCGGGGTAGCACCGCGCGGCCACCCCTGCGGCCGAACTGAGCCGTTGCCCCTCGAACCGCGTACGGCTGCTCGGAGCCGGTGTCGGCACTGACGGCCGCGACCCGCCACCCCGGCCGTTTCCCCTGGCCGAAATCGCCCTTGCGTACTTCGAGCGGCGCACTTCGAGGCACCACCTGAGCCGATCACCTGCCACCCCGGTCGTTCGGCCAGAGTGTCTCCAGGGGCGCACATGGCCGAACTTGCACTAGGCAGCCGCACTCTTGGTTCGTACCATTCGTGTCGCCTGAGGCCCTCAGTCAGCGGGCGGCCCGCTCGTCCCCCATGCCCGCCCGCTTGGCATGCCCCACCTGATTCCTAGTGGGCACATGCCCCCTCTCCTGAAACCGCTCGATTCACTTTCAGGATTCAGGCCCCATCAACGCGATAGGAAAACCATGGCCGGTGGACTTCTCGCGAGCGGCGCGCTGACAGCGTTGTTCGCCATGGCTCTGGCTCCACCCAGCACGTCACAAGACGTCCCCACGACTCCCCAGCCCGCCGAAAGAATCCGGGTCGAGGTCGCCACGGTCAACGGATCAGGCTGCCCCGACGGCACGGTCGCCGTGGCGGCCGCCCCGGACAACTCGGCGTTCACCGTCACCTACAGCGACTACCTCGCCAGTGCGGGAGAGCAGTCCGATCCCGTCGACTTCCGCAAGAACTGCCAGCTCAGCCTGATCGTGCACGCCCCGGTGGACTACACCTACGCGATCGCGAGCGTCGACTACCGCGGGTACGCCTCGCTGCAGTCCGGCGCCAGCGGTGTGGAAAAGGCGTCGTACTACTTCCAGGGCTCGCCCGAGACCACGTCCGAATCCCACCGTTGGCGCGGCCCGTACGCCGACAACTGGCAAGCGACCGACACGAAGCCGTGGGAAGACTTGGACTGGGCACCGTGCGGCGCCAAGCGGAACCTCAACGTCAACACCGAGTTGCGGGTTCTCCTCGGGACCTCCGACCGCGACAAGACCAGCTTCATGACCATGGACTCGACGGACACCAAGGTCAGCAGCGTCTACCGACTCGCGTGGAGGCCGTGCTCGAAGTCGTAGGTGACTTCCCCGAGTGCACCAGCGCAGTAGAGGAGTTCGGCCGCTCGGCGTGAATCCCCAGCCGAGGGCGGGCGGGAGGCCCCACCCTTGCGGGCAGGGCCTCCCGCTCAGCAAGCAACTGTGAAGGAGGCTGAGGACAGGGCTGCTTGCGCTCACTTCGTCGGCGGCTACGCCGAAAGGGCCGCCGGCCTGCGCAGCAGCCACTGTCCAAACGTACGGCGCGGGGGTCGCACCACCACGCGTCCGTGGGCCTTCTGGCCGACCAGCTCCACGCGCAGAGCGACCGGCGCGTCGGGGTCCGTCGGAGTGCGCGCGAACTTGACCCTGCTGTGCACCAGTTGCAGACCGTCGGTGTCGATCACGATGCCAGGGCCTGTGACCAGCGTCAGGGTCTTCCCCGTCATGTCCACGTCTATCCGCAAGGTGTCATGCGTGATCACCGCCCCGGTGAAGTCGAGCGTCACGTCGCAGTACGTCACCGCGAGCTCCAGCCTCCGCGGTACCACCCAGCGTCCCGTGCGCTCGACCGCGCCGCTGTGGACCTGCTCGATCCGGACCACGTCCTTGACGTCTGCTCCAGCTGCGCCGGGTGCGGAAGGCGCGGGCGGCAGGTCGGCGGTGAGTGCGGTCAGCTCGCTCAGGGTCCGCGCCGTCAAGGCGGCTTCCAGGCGCTCGTCCAACTCGTCCGCGGCCAGCAGGCCGTCCCCCGCCGCGATGCGCAGCACGTCCACCACCCGGTCGCGATCCGCGTGCGAGGCGCGCAGCTCGGGCGGCGAGCCGGGGCCGGAGGGCTGCCCCATGGGTGAGATCTCTCCCGACATGCTTCCGTCCTGGTCCTGTCGAACGTCTCAGCGCGGGGCAGGGAGTCGCGCGCCGGTTTGAGGACTAACGCTATATCGCGACATGGATCCAGGCTAGGGCCTCTCTCAAGGAGGCGCTGGCACGACCGCGGTGGCGGGCTCCGGACGGCACGCCACGCCGGGCGGCACGCCCCGGGCGCACGCATCCCGTACGAGTGTGGGGCCGAAGGCGACCGGACGGGACACGTCATGCGGCGGCATCAGCAGCACGCGGCACGCCGAGCAGAAGCTGCTGATGATGCTCAACAACGCGGACGTCACCGGTGAGAACGCCGGGAGCGACGTGCTGATCCGCGGCCGGAAGCACCCGCGCCAGGCCTGTCTCCGCCCGCTGAACCACTTCAAGGGTGACCGGGCGAGCCGGGGCTGCCGCGTGCTACTCCTTCGGGGCGATGACGACGGCGGTTCCGTACGCGCACACCTCGGTGCCCACGTCGGCTGCCTCCGTGACGTCGAAGCGCATCATGAGGACCGCGTTGGCGCCCCGTGACCTGGCCTGCTCCACCAGCCGTTCCATCGCCTGGTTCCGCGTCTCGACCAGGGTCTTCGTCAGCCCTTTCAGTTCGCCACCGACCAGGGACTTCAGTCCCGCGCCGATCTGCGAGCCGAGGTGCCGGGAGCGCACCGTCAGGCCGAAGACCTCACCGATGACCTGCTGCACGTGATATCCGGGTACGTCGTTGGTGGTCACCACCAAGACGTCGGACTGCGCGGTCTGGCCGCCGCCGAAATCCTCGATGCCCATGCGTGTGCACCTCCTCGGGGCCAGCATCACCCGCGGCACGGCGTTACGCCAGTGGGCGCTGGGTCTTGGAGCGCTCCGCCAATGCGCCCGCGCGCCCGCGCAACGGGCGTTTCAACGGATCATCCGGGCTGGGCGTGCCAGGTCGTCTCGTGCCAGTCGTGCGTGTGGATGGAGTGCGGTTCGCCCTTCAGGTAGTGCGCGAGGACGAGGGCGTTGTAGCGGACGGTGTCGGTGGGGAGCGGGTCGACGGGGGCCCAGAGGAGTTCGCTGCACTTGTGCGGTTCGGCGTTGACGGCCGTGCCGGTGAAATCGTGGTCGAGGGTGAAGAACCAGCCGACGCGGTCGCTGCGCTCGGGGGTGCGGAAGTACATGACGTGTGCGAGCCGTACGGCGCCGGGGTCGAGGCGGATGCCGACTTCCTCGCGGGCCTCGCGCACGATCGCGTGGCGGGGGTCCTCGCCCGGCTCGACCTTGCCGGAGGGGAGGGTGAGCAGGCCGTCGGCGTATCCGGTGTGCTGCCGTCGGGCCAGGAGGACGGTGTCCTGGCGCCTGAGGATGAGCATGGCGTCGTTCTGCGGCTGGCCCACCGGGTCCTCCCACCGTCGTGTCGTCCGCGCGGACTCTACGGGGCACTTGGCCAAGTGCCCATCAGGACAACCTGCTTGGGCCTCCGCCGGACACGCCCTGGGCGCGGCGCGGACCGAGGGGAGTGCGCGGACCGGCGCGCCGATGTCGCGGCGGGCCCTGCCGAGGGAGTGCCGGCGACGGCCCTGCGTCCACCGGCGGCCGCGCGTCGTCGCACACCCGTACACTTCCTCCGTCAAATGATCTTCGTTGACCACTTGGTCGACCACTTGGGGGGGATACGCATGTCCAAGCGTGCGACGCGGAAGAACCGGACTTTCCTGCGGGGCGCTGCCGTGGCGATCAGCGCCGCGGTGGCCTTCACCTGTGCCACCGGCACCGGCAGCGCGGCCGAGGAGACCGGCAAGCACGACGCCACCCAGCGCGCCCTCGACGCCCTTGAGCGGGCCGGGATGCCGGGCGTGGCCGCCGAGGTGAGCGGGCCGCGCGGCAAGTGGTTCGGATCCGCCGGGTACGCCGACACCGCGACCAAGCGCAAGCGCACCGCCGCGGACCACCTGCGCGCGGGCAGCAACACCAAGTCCTTCATCTCCGTGGTCCTGCTGCAGCTCGAGGCCGAGGGCAGGCTCAGCCTGGACGACTCCGTCGAGCGCTGGCTGCCGGGCGTGCTCAAGGGCAACGGCTACGACGGCACCAAGGTGACGGTGCGCCAGCTCCTGAACCACACCAGCGGCGTGCACGACATGGTGTCCACCCCGGAGTGGCGGGAGTACATGAACGGCCCGGGCTTCCTCGCCCACCGCTACGAGACCTGGACGCCGCAGCGGATCGTCGGCCTTGCGCTCAAGTACAAGCCCGACTTCGAGCCCGGTACGAGCTGGAACTACTCCAACACCAACTTCGTACTCGCGGGCATGATCATCGAGAAGGTCACGGGCAACACCTACGCGCGCGAGGCCGAGCGGCGCATCGTCAAGCGCCTGAAGCTGCGCGAGACCACCTTCCCCGGCACCGACCCGAAGATGCCCGCCCCCTACGCGATCGGCTACTCCAAGCTGTACGCGGCGAACCCCGGCCCTGAGGTCTACGACGCCACGGAGTACAACCCGGCGTGGTCGGGCGCGACCGGCGAGATCATCAGCACCACGGGCGACCTCAACCGCTACTACAGCGCGCTGATCAAGGGTGAGCTGCTGCCTGCCGCGCAGCAGAAGGAGCTCCTCGACACGGTCAAGACGGGCACCTTCTTCGACTACGGCATGGGTCTGATCGTCCGCACCCTGTCGTGCGGGGTGAAGGTCTACGGCCACGACGGCATCGTTTGGGGCTCGCTCACCAGCACGGCGACCACGGCCGACGGCAAGCACACCCTGACCTTCCACCTCAACGGGGACTGGCTGGAGGACGGCAAGCCGTACGAGGACGTCTTCGAGGCGGAGTTCTGCGCCAAGGGCTAGCCGACCACTCCCTCAGGCACGGGTCCGCAGGTGTTCGCGGGCCCAGGCGTCGAAGCCGGTGAGGGGGATGCCGAGGTCCCTCGCGTACTGCGGGCGGGCCGGTTGATCGGCCGTGTTCAGCCACGCGTGGGTGGCAGCCATCGGCGGCATTCCGGCCGCGATGGCTGCCTCCTCGGTCAGGTCCGGCGCGGCCAGGGGCGTGCCGAGGGCGCGTGAGAGGATCTCGGCGATCTCCGTCATCGACAGGTGGTCGCTCGCCAGCTCCAGCTCGACCCCGTGGAAGCGCTCCGGCTCGGCGAGGGCCGCCGCGGCGGCCGTGCCGATGTCGTCGACGGCGACCAGGGACAGCCGGGTGTCGGGTTTCAGGACGCTCACCAGGCCTCCCTCGACGCCGCGCGGGAACAGGAACGCGGCGGACGGCAGGAAGTTCTCCATGAAGAAGCCCGGCTTCAGGAGGGTCCAGTGGCGGAAGCCCGCCGTGCGGACCCGGTCCTGGATCGCGGTCTTGGCGGCGAAGGAGCCCTCAAGGCGGGCCCAGCGGCCCTCGGCCCAGCCGGGCGTCTCGGTGTGCCGGCCGGCGCCGCTGACGGTCGTCTGCACGAACTGCGCGACCCCGGCGGCCCTGGCCGCCTCGACGAGGTTGAGGCCCTGGGCCTCCTCCCCCGCGAAGTCGGGGCCTTCCGCCGTGATGGCGGGCATCTGTACGGAGAAGACGGCGCGGGCTCCTTGAGCGGCCCGGATCACCGAGTCACGGTCGAGCAGATCGCCCTTGACCAGTTCGGCACCGAGCGCCTCGACGGCCCTGGCCCGGGCGGTGGCGGGATCGCGGACGAGGGCCCGGACGGGGATGCCGCGCGCGAGCAGCGCGCGGGCGGTGGCACCGCCTTGTTTGCCGGTGGCGCCGGTGACCAGGACGGGTGCGGCAGCTAAGGACATGGCTGCTCCTCGGGTAGGCGACCATGAAGTGGCGGGCCCCGCCGTTTATGCTCCGGTACGATACGGCGGGCCCCGCCACTTGGCAATGCTGGAGGTGACCGTCATGGCCGAGCGCCAGCGAGCCGACGCCCGGCGCAACTACGCGCGCATCCTCGCCGTGGCCGAGGAAGAGGTCGCCGCCCGGGGCGCCGACGCGTCGCTCGAGCAGATCGCGCGGGTCGTGGGGGTGGGTTCCGCGACGGTGCGGCGCCACTTCCCCACCCGCCGCGCCCTGTTGGAGGCCGTGGCCCAGAAGCGCATCGCGGCCCTGTGCGCCCGCGCCCGTGAGCTCACCGACAAGGACGACAGCCGTGCGGCCCTCCTGGAGTGGCTGGGCGACGTCGTCACGTACTGCGTCGACGCCCGGGGGCTCGCGGCCGCCCTGGCCTACGACGGCGCCGGGACCGATCCGGCGCACGGGAACAACTGCTCGGCGGCGCTGGAAGAGGCCGCGGGCCCGCTCCTCGAACGGGCGGCGCGGGACGGCGCGGTGACGGCGGGCGTCACCGTCAGCGATCTGATCACGCTGAGCGTCGGCATCGCCCTCGCCACGGAGCACCACCTTGATCCCGTGGGCCGCGCGGAGCAGCTGTTCCGGCTGACGGTCACGGGGCTCAGCCCGCGCTGACCGCGGCCGCCGGACCGGTCAGGATTCGAGAAGCCTTCTCCCCGGCAGGCTCCCTAGCATGGGAAACACCAGCAGCGAGCCGCACAGACAGGGAATGCCGCGATGACGAAGGACACCCGGAAGGCCGCCGACAGCAGCGCCGCGCAGGGCGAGACGGCCGTGGCGTTCACCGACGAGGAGCGCGCGGCGATGAAGGAGCGCGCCAAGGAAGTGAAGGCGACGCAGCGCAGCTCGCGCGGGACCAAGGCGAACGGCGAGAGCGACGTCCTCGCCAAGATCGCGGAGATGGCGGAGCCGGACCGCGGCATGGCCGAGAGGATCCACGCCATCGTCAAGGCCACCGCTCCGGAGCTCACCCCGAAGACCTGGTACGGCATGCCCGCCTACGCCAAGGACGGCAAGGTCGTCTGCTTCTTCCAGAGCGCGGCGAAGTTCAAGTCGCGCTACGCCACGCTCGGCTTCAACGACGACGCGCGCCTCGACGAGGGCGCCATGTGGCCGACCGCCTTCGCCCTCACCGAGCTGACCGCCGCCGAGGAGGAGCGGATCGCCGGGCTCATCAAGCGAGCGGTCGGCTGAGGGTCGCCGGGGCGGGGCGGTGTGACTCGGGAGTGCCAAGTGGGCACTTGGCACTCCCGAGTCACCTCGTCCTGTCGACGCGGCCGGGGTGGCGGTGGGTCAGATGCCCATGGAGGCCATCTCCATGGCGGTGCGGTAGTTCCGGGCGACGTTCACGACACAGATGCGGTACGTGCGGTTCTCCTTGACGACGAGGAAATAGTCCCGCAGCTGCTTCCAGTAGTTGCGCAGGTAGCTCAGCCCCGGGAGGAACGCCGGGGGTCTGGGGACGAGCGCGAACGCTTCGGAACAGCGGAGGATCTCGCCGGTGGCCTGGGAGAGCACGTCGGCGACGTCCGTGTTCATGTCCCAGCCCGCGGCCTGGTCGGGCCAGATGGCCGCGGCGATCTGCCGCAGCTGCTCCTGCTCCTCGGGCGGCAGGGAGCCGAGCGGGACGCTCTGCGCTGTCGCCGCGCTCCGCGTCGTCGTGGTGTCCGCCGCGGTGGCGACGGAGGCCGTGCCGGTGGCCAACAGGCCGCCGACGACCAGGGTCGCGACGGCGGGTATCAGACGGGTCCGCTGCATGGTCATGTCTCTTGCTCCTCGTTTCGGAGTCGGAACGGCCGGACGTGCCAGCAGACCGTCACACGGGGGCGGGAGCAGGGCAACGGGATCATCAGGCGCTGGCCGAGAACCGCCCTACAAAAGGCGATCGCGCGTCTCAGTCACCGACTCGGGCCCGCTCCAGGACGTGCGTGCCCGGGGCGCAGGCCTCCCTCAGCTCGTCCAGTTCCGCGTCCGTCAGCTGCCGGGCGGAGCCCCGTCGGCTGTGGTCGAGCAGTGCGCAGGCGCCGTCCAGCCACTGCGGAAGCGGGTCGACGCCGACGAACGCGGCCAGGCGGGTCAGCTCGTCGCGGGGAGCGTCGAGGAGGTCCTCGTAGGCGAGCGTCGTGCCCTGATCGATGGGCAGCCGGTCGAGGAACTCCGTGCCCTCGGTGACGAGTTCCGACCACAGGTCGGCGAACGTCCGCAGGGGGATGTGCCGGTCGCGTACGAGGGCGGCGGCGAAGCGCTCCCCGAGCAGCGGCGAGAGGTCCGCGGGCAGCGCGCGTACCTGCGCGTCGGTCAGGTCTGCGAGGTCCTCGACGCCGGTGCGCTCCTTGATCTCGCGCAGCAGGGCGATCGCGCGGTATCCGGTGTGGCGGCTCATGGACAGGGCGCAGTCCGGTCCGTCGCGGAACATGTGCACGAACCGTGCGTACGGGAAGGCGGTGCGCAGCATCGGCGCCCAGCCGGTCGAGTAGCCGGAGCGCTCCACGACGGCCGTACGGCCGAACCGGGCGCGGAGCAGGTCGAACAGTGCCTCGTGGTGCTCGGCGGCGGTGCGCTCGGGCCAGGGGGTCACCGCCGCGCCGAGTTCGTCGAGGAGTCCGTCCGGGTCGTCGGTGAGGTGGGGCAGAACCATGAGGGAGAGCGCGGGGATGCCGGTGGTCTCCGACGCGTACCTGCCGGGGCGGCGCGTGTAGAGGAACTCCGGCAGCGGCACCCCGCTGAGGATCATCCGCTCGAAGTGCGGGGCGGGCCGGAACAGCGCCTGCCAGAACTCCTCGCCGGTCACCTTGCCTTCGGGGAAGGCCGCGCCGCCCACGGAGGCCAGGTACTCGTTGAGGCTGAGGACGGCCGGGTGCGAGTTGAGGATGCGGGACAGCGCGGTCGAGCCGCTGCGGCCCGTACCGATGACGAAGGTCAAGGTGCGCACGGTCACTCTCCGGGAGGGGTGGGGGAAACGGATCGTTGTGGGCGAGGCCCGCTACAGGTCCTCCCCCGCCTCGCCTCCTGCCATCCACCCCGGCAGCGTTTCGCACGCGTCCCGCCAAGCGGCCAGTATCGCCGCCGTGCCGACCCGGGCGGCGACGATCCCGCCGACGATCGCGCAGGTGGTGTCCACGTCCCCGCCCACGGATGCGCACGCCCACAGCGCCGCCTCGTAGTCCTCCAGGTGCCGTGCCGCGCACCACAGGGCGAACGGGACCGTGTCGGCGGCGCTGACCTGGCGGCCGTTGCCGAGGCGGTGTGCCGCGTACTCGGCGTGCGGCTGGTCCAGGAGCTGCCGGGCCTCGGTGACACCGGCCCGGACGCGGCCCTCCGGTGTCAGTTCCTCCACTGCCGCGAGGAGTTGGGCGCCGGTGAGGGGGCGGACGCGGCCCCGTGCCGCGCACGCGGCTCCCAGGGCCACCGCGATCGCTCCGGCCACGGCTTCCGGATGGGTGTGCGTCACGCGGGCCGACCGCCCGGCCTGCGCGGCCGCCGCGGGCAGGTCCACGGCGCACCACGCCCCCAGGGGCGCCACCCGCATCGCCGCTCCGTTGCCCCAGGAGCCCTGGCCGTCGAAGAGCGCGGGCGCCAGCTCCCGCCACTGTCCGCCCTGGCGCACCAGGCGCAGCAGCCGGTTCATCGCCGGGCCGTAGCCGCGGTCGAAGTCGTGCCGGTGGGCGAAGCCTTGCGCCAGGTCGTCCTGGTCCACGCTGCCGCGCCGACGCAGCACGTCGAGGACCGAGCAGGCCATCTCGGTGTCGTCCGTCCACGGCCACGGCGCGGCGGGCAGTCGCCGCTCGCGGAGGCCGGGGAGGTTGTCGGGGACGAAGAACTGGGCGCCGAAGGCGTCGCCCACCGCCAGCCCGTGCAGTGCGTCACGGGCGGCGGTGCGGTGGTCGAAGGAACGGATGGCGGCGGAGTCGAGGGAGGGCTGTCGAGTGGGCATCGGCCCCATCCTGCCCAGACCGCTCGCCCCGGCGCCACGGCAATTCCCGGTGCCGTCCCGGCCGTCGGGGCTCCCGAACGTCCGCACTTCCGGCATTCGGCATTCGGCATCCGGCCGGTTCAGCTCCGGGCGCCCGTGGAAGCCGCCGTCGACAGCGGTGCCGCGATGTCCTCCAGGGAGCGGCCCTCGGCGTTGACGGCGAGGGCGGCGGCCACCAGTCCGGCCAGGGTCATCAGGCCCGCGCCGACCTGGAAGGCGAGCGTCGTGTCCGCGACGACGCCCGTCTCGGTCAGCTTCGAGAAGAGCAGCGGGCCGCTGATGCCGCCCGCCGCCGTGCCGATGGCGTAGAAGAAGGCGATGGCCATGGCGCGGGTCTCCATCGGGAAGATCTCACTCACGGTCAGATACGCCGAACTGGCTCCGGCGGAGGCGAAGAAGAGCACCGCGCACCAGCAGGCCGTGAGGGTCTTCGCGGTGAGGTGCCCGCCGTCGAAGAGCCAGGCGGTGACGGAGAGCAGCAGCCCGGAGGCCACGTACGTACCGGAGATCATGATCCGTCGGCCGAGGGTGTCGAAGAGGCGGCCGAGGAGGAGCGGCCCGAGGAAGTTGCCGACCGCCATGACGGCGAAGTAGTAGCCCGTCGAGCCGCTCGGCACGTCGTAGAACGTGGTGAGGATCGCGCCGAAGCCGAACGTGATCGCGTTGTAGAGGAAGGCCTGGCCGATGAAGAGCGAGAAGCCGAGGGTGGCGCGCTTGCGGTAGGTGGAGAGCACGGTGCGGGCGATGACGCCGAAGCCGATGGCGGCGCGCGGACGGACGGTGATCGCGCCCTCCGGTTCCGGGAGCGGGCGGCGCTTCTCGGCCGTGATGCGCGCCTCCACGTCGGCGACCAGCCGCTCCGCTTCCTCGCCGCGGCCGTGCAGGAACAGCCAGCGCGGGCTCTCCGGGACGTTGCGCCGCACCAGCAGGATGACCAGGCCAAGGACGACGCCGAGGGCGAACGTCAGCCGCCAGCCGACGTCCATCGCGAAGAGGTCGGTGTCGAGCGCGAGCACCGAAAGGAGGGCGCCGCCCACCGCGCCCAGCCAGAAGCTGCCGTTGATGACGAGGTCCACGCGGCCCCGGTAGCGGGAGGGGATGAGCTCGTCGACGGCGGAGTTGATGGCCGCGTACTCGCCTCCGATGCCGAAGCCGGTGAGGAAGCGGAACGCGAAGAACCACCAGCTGGAGAAGGACACCGCGGTCAGCGCGGTCGCCGCCAGATAGACGGCGAGGGTGATCAGGAAGAGCTTCTTGCGGCCGTAGCGGTCGGTGAGCCGGCCGAAGAACAGCGCGCCCGCGCAGGCGCCCGCCACGTACAGGGCCGCGGCGGTGCCCGTCACCTGCGCCGCGCTGACGGGCAGTCCGCTGCCCTCCTCCGACAGGCGCCCCGCGACGCTGCCGACGACCGTCACCTCCAAGCCGTCCAGGATCCACACGGTGCCGAGCCCGATGACGACCGTCCAGTGCCAGCGCGACCACGGGAGCCGGTCGAGGCGCGCGGGCACGGAGGTCGTGATCGTGTCGGTCCGCGTGTCCGCCCGGTCGTGCGTCGCCATCGCCGCCTCCTCCGCCCGCGCGGCCGCGGCCCGTGTGCCCGGTGTCCCCGGCCGCGCCCCGTCCGTCGCGTAGCACCGCGTTCCCAGTGCGTCCCGGCGCACACGCTCCCGGAGGCCGCACGACGGACAAAGGCGATGAACCATGACATCCGGCCCGCGGCCCCGGGGCGCGTGGCGGTGGTGAGGCGGGGGCAGGGCCGCCGCCCCGTGCCGAGCCGCCTACGCTGTCCGCGTGTGGGTATACGCGCCGGCTGCGCTGCTCTTCCTGGTCTTCTGCTGGCGGGTGCTGCGTGAGCGCCGGAAGTTCAGCAACGCGGTCCTTCTGGGCCTCACCGCGCTCAGCGCCCTCGTGGCGTGGATCGCCGAGCTGGTCAGATCGGGCTCGGTCTCGGGGACGGTCGTCGCCGGTTCGGTCCTCGCGGTCGGGGCGCTCGGCATCCTCCTCCTCACGTGTCTGCTGTTCCTGAACGGCCTGCAGATGGTGCGCAAGGAGGGCCGCAGCCTCACCAACCTGTTCTCGCTGATGGCCGCGGTGTCGGTCCTCGCGGTCATCGCCCTGCTGATCACGGCGGCGGTGGCGGGCACGCCGGTGCTGCTCGGGGTGGGCGCGACGGCCCTGGGCCTGACCTGCTACCTCTCGTTCCTGTTCCTGTGCTTCGTCGGCTACTCGTTCCTCTACGGTCGGTTGTACGTGCGCCGCAAGGCCGACTACGTGGTCGTGCTCGGCTCGGGTCTGATCGGCGGGTCCACCGTGCCGCCGCTGCTCGCCAGTCGGCTCGACCGGGCCCGGGAGGTGCACGCGCGGCTCACCAAGCGCGGCAACTCCCCCTCCGTGATCACCTCGGGCGGGCAGGGCCCCGACGAGGACCTGCCGGAGTCCCACGCCATGGCCGCCTATCTGACGGACCGCGGCTTCCCCGATGAGCTGATCGAGCGGGAGGACAAGTCGACGACCACGGAGGAGAACCTGCGGTTCAGCAAGGCCATCATGGAGAAGGCGAACCCCGGCTACCGGTGCGTCATCGTCACGAACAACTACCACGCCTTCCGCGCCGCCCTCACCGCCCGGCGGATGGGGATCCGGGGCCAGGTGGTCGGCTCGCCCACCGCCACGTACTTCTGGCCCAACGCGACGATCCGCGAGTTCACGGCCGTCATCGTCGCCTACAAGCGGACCAACGCGGCCGTCTTCCTGCTGTTCGTCGTCGGGGGTGTCCTGGTGTGGGCGGCGGCACGCTGACGACCCCCTGCGCGAGCCTTCCGCCGACGGGGAGCCCTCGCGGGCGCACGGGCTCAGTCGAGCAGGAGCTCACGGGTGCGGGCGAGCAGTTCGTACTGGCGGCGCAGGCCCCCGCCGGACAAGTTGACGACGAAGGTACTCGCTCCCGCGCGGCGGTACTGGTCGAGTCGCTCGGCCAGCCGCTCGGGAGGCCCGCTGACGACGAGGCCGGCCGCCTGCCGCTCGGACAGCCCCTGTTCCCCGGTCAGCGAGCGCAGATAGCGGACCAGGCGCTGGTGCCCCTGGCGGTTCTCCTCGGCGTCGGTGCTCAGCGCGGCGAACACCGTGGTCCCGACCTCGGGTGTCCGTGTCCCCGCCGCGGCCGCCAGCGCCGTCAGCGCGGCGGCCCTCGCCGCCAGTTGCGCGGGTTCGAGCAGTGACGCGAGCCAGCCGACGCCGTGGTCGAGGGCGCGCCGCAGCGCGCGGTCGGACATGCCTCCCACCCACAGCGGCGGCGCGGGAACGGCGGGGTCGAGCGTCATCACCGGCTCACCGGGCTCGGTCAGCAAGGGCGTCGGGCGGCCCGCGAACAGATCGGGCAGCGCCCGCAGCACCGCCTCGGTCCGGCGGCCGCGCCCGGCGAACGGGACCCCGCCGACCGGCCAGTCCTCGGGGTGCACGCCCGCACCGACCCCCAGGACCACGCGGTTGCCCGACAGGTACTGCAACGACGACAGCTGTTTGGCCGCCCAGGCCTGCTGCCGCAGTGCCGGCACCATGACCCCGAAGCCGATCCGCACGCGCTCGGTGACCGCGGCGGCCGCGCTCAGGGCGACCACGCTCTCCAGGAACGGGGGACGCGCGCACAGGCGGTCGCCCGCCCACACCGTGTCGAGGCCGACCTGCTCGGCGTGGAGCGCCAACGCGGGTATCTCGGCGAGGCTCTCCTCGCCCGGCTCCGCGAAGGTCGGCAGGCAGACGCCAAGGTTCACCGGCATGTCGGTCCTTTCCACGGGGCGGCCGCGGCCTTCGAGGGGGGGGGGCGGCCGCCTTCGAGTTCGGTGCGGCCGACCTTGCCCGCTCAACCGGGGTTGAGTTCAACTGGCCCGATGAACGACCTGGCTTCGATCCGGCAAGTCGCCGACCACTTCGATCTGCCCGTGTCCACGCTGCACTACTGGGAGCGCCGCGGACTCATCACGCCTCACCGGCGCTCCGGGCAGCGCTACTACAGCGCCGATCAGTTCTACCGGGTCGCGCTGATCCGGCTGTGGCGGACCACCGGGCAGCTGTCCCTCAACGAGATCGCCGCGGCCCTCGCCGAGCACGCGGACACGCCCGGCTGGCGCGACACCGTCGCCTCGCGGATAGCCGCCATCGAGGCCGAGATGGCCCGATTGGACACAGCACGCGCTTACTTGCGCGGCCTGCTCGCGTGCCCGCGCGAGGACGCGCTGGAGCACTGCGAGGGCTTCCGCGCCCGGGTGGCGCTCCCAGCGGAGCAAACGCCCTAATAGAGTGAGAGCGCCTCTTGGCGGTGTTGGTTGCCTGTTGCGCAGAAAGCCTTTGAAACTTTTCGCCCGCCGTTCTCCGCGCGATTCGGCGTGTCCCATTCGCGCATTCCAGGCGCTTTACGTTTCCACAGGTCAGCGTCCGTTTCGGCGTTCCATTGTCCCCAACTTCCCGGCGTTCGTAGCATTCTGGGCGGGTTATCGCGCATGCTCGATCTGTGCTCATCGAAGGGTTCCCACGTCCCCAAGGACGCGGGGCGAAGCCCGGTTCTGAACCACGGCAGAGCAGCAATGACTTGAGGAGTTCCCAGATGTTTCGCAAGCGCTCACGTCTGATCGCCGCGCCCGTCGCGGCTGTCGCCCTGACCCTGACGGTCGCCGGTTACCAGGCCAGCGCGGCCGAATCGGCGGGCTCGGGCGGCGCGGAACGACCGGAAGGGGCCGCTCGGGCGGCGGCCGCGTGTCTGTCCGGCACCACCACGCTGGTGGGCGACCTGGACGGCGACGGCCGCGCGGACAAGATCAGCAACCCCGGGCACACCGGCACCAAGATGACCGTCCAGTGGGGCAACGCGGACGGCACGTTCGGCTCCAAGCAGACCGTCAGCAAGCTCCTCGGCAAGCGCACCGGGGAGGTCGCGACCGCCGCGGTCGCCGACTTCCAGAACGACGGCAAGCTGGACATGGTCGTCAACATCGTCAAGCCGTCCGGCGTGGACGACCCCGCGACCGCCCGCGTCGCGGACTACCGTCCCGGGCCGCTCAAGCGCTCGAACCTGAGCTCCACGCGCACCCGGCACCTGGACATCGGCGACAGCTCGGAGGTCAAGGAGCTCCGCGTCGCCAACTACGGCGGCGACGCGTACCCGGACCTCGCGCTCCTCACCAACGCCGGTGACGGCGTCTGGGAGCGGAACGTGCGCCTCACGAAGGCCGCCAGCGGGCCGGGCAAGTACAACTACGAGGACCAGCAGAAGTACGGCGCCACGGGCACCCCGGCCGAGCCGCCGTCCATGCCCAAGAGCGGCTGGAAGCACTTCTACAAGCCCTGCGCCTGACGGCCACCGGGTGCCGCCCGTCGTCGGGCGGGCGGCACCCGGCTCCTGGGATCGATCACGGTCCCCTGCCCGGCCGACGGCCGGGAGTCCCCATCGGCCTGTCCCCAGCCGAGCAAAGCACGCGTCGCCGAAGTGAGGAATCCGCTTGTCCAGCCCGTCCCCCGCCCCCGTTGCCTCCCCACCGAAGCCGAACCGGGTCCGGATCACCGTCGTGGCGCCCGATCCGATCAGCCGCGAGGGAGTCCTCAGCCAGCTGCGCCGCTATCCCGAGGTCGAGCTGTGCGAAGAGCCCGGCCCCGCCACGGTCTCCCTGCTCATCGAGGACGTGCTCGACGCGGACGCGCTCGCCCGGCTGCGGCGCACCGTGCGCAGCGAGGGCTCGCGGGCCGTGCTCGTCGTGGGCACGGTCCGCGAGCACGAACTCCTGGACGCCATCGAGTGCGGTGTCGGCGCCATCGTCTGGCGCCGCGAGGCCACCGCCCGCCGCCTGGTGCAGGCCGTCCTGACCGCCGCCAAGGGCGGCGGCGACTTACCCTCCGACCTGCTGGGACGGCTCATCAGCCAGGTGGGACGTTTACACCGGGGCTGCGCCGACCAGCCGGGGAGCTCCCTCGGCCTCACCCAGCGCGAGGTCGACGTGGTACGCCTGGTCGCCGAGGGCCTCGACACCTCGGAGATCGCGCTCAAGCTGTCGTACTCCGAACGCACCGTCAAGAACGTGATGCACGGCCTCACCACACGCCTGCACCTGCGCAACCGGGCGCACGCGGTGGCCTACGCGCTCCGCGAGGGCTACATCTGACCGGCAGGGCCCCGGGGCCGCCCAGAGTGATTCATGAGGTGGACGAGGTCCTCAAGGGCCTCATCGGCGACTGGGCGGCCCGGCGCAACGCTCCCGTGGTCAACGCCTACTTGTACGACGTCCGGGAGGACGTGTCCCGGCGGCAGCGCGGCCGCACGTCGCTGCGGGACGACCGGGCCGTCGTCGTGCGCCACCGCAGGCCGCCGCGCTGGTTCCGCCTCTCCTACCTGGTGACGGCGTGGACGAAGACGCCGTAGGACGAGCACCGGCTGCCGTCGGCGGTCCTGGCGACGCTGCTGCCCGAGGAACTGGTCCCCGCCGACGAGCTTGCCGGGAGCGCTCGGGCGCCTGGCGGCGGGGAGCTTGCTGGGGACGTACGCCGCGGCCGGACGACTCCGGCGACCGGCTCGTCCTGTCGGCCGCTCGGGCGGCGACCGGACCTGACCGCACCGTCCTCCCCTCCCGTCCCTTCCTCCCCCGGACCTCGCCGGAGTACGGCGACTTCGGCGAGTTGCCACGGTGAAACGGGCTTCCTTGCCCGGCGTCGAGCCCGCCCAGAATGCTGAGCGCACCACCGGGTCGATGGCTGCTCACTTTCCTGAGGGGGGATACCGGTGCCTGGAGTCAGCGTGCGCTCGCCGGTGTACGACCGGCATCTCGGTCCCGCACCGTTCATGACCCGTCCGGCGCCATCCGGCAGCCCGGCCCCCGCGCCGACCGACCTCGGGAACGGCTACGCGGTCGCCGTGGTGGGCACGGGCCCGCGGGGCATCTCCATCCTCGAACGCCTGGGAGCGCGGTTGCTCGGCAAGCGGCCCGCGCGGCCCCTCACGATCTACGCCATCGACGCGGACGAGGTCGGCTCCGGCCGAGTCTGGCGTTCGGGCCAGCCGCGGTGGCTGTCGATGAACAACCGCTGCGGCGAGGTCACCATGTTCTCCGGCCCCGCCGACGACGGCGCCTGGCGCCCCGGCGCCGGGCCGACGTTCGCCCAGTGGTGGCAGCGCGTGGACGCCCGTTTCCCCGGCCCCGACGCGTACGCGCCCCGCAGCCTCTACGGGCGCTATCTGCGCTTCGTCCTCGACGTCGTGGAGACGAACCTGCCGCCGGACGTGCGCCTGGTCCGCGTCCCCGGTCTCGTCAGCGGCATCGAGGAGCGCGCCGGACGGTTCGAACTCCGCGTCGGGGACCGGCTGATCGCCTGCGACCAGGTCGCCGTCTGCAGCGGCCATCCGCGCGAGCAGCCCGAGCGCCCCGCCCTCGCGGGCCGGACCCCGCCGGAACGGCCGCAGCGCCGCGCGCCCTCGCGTGCCTTCGACGGCACCGGGCGCCTGGGAGTGCTCCCCGGCAGCGTGATCGGCGTCCGCGGGCTCGGCCTCACCTTCCACGACGTCGTGGCCATGCTGACGGTCGGCCGCGGCGGGCGCTTCGTCGGGCACGGGCGCGACTGCGTCTACGTGCCGAGCGGGGACGAGCCCGACCTGATCGTGGCCGGTTCCCGCAGTGCCCTGCCCATCCCGACGCGCGGGGCCGCGCAGCGGCCGTTCGACTTCAGGTTCGCGCCCCGCCTGTTCACGTCCGAGCGGATCGCCCGGCTGCGGGCGGCGGGGCCGCTCGACTTCCGCGCGGACGTCATGCCGTGGCTCGAAGCCGAGGTGAACATCGCCTTCTGGAAGCGGCGCCTCGCCCCGGACTCGTTCGCGGCCTTGGAAGGGCAGCTCGCGAGCTTCCCGTACGACGACCCCGAGGTGCTGCCGAGGCTGCGGCAGGCGGCGTCCGACCTCGGCTGCGACGAGGCGCTGGCCCTGGAGGACCTCGCCCACCCCTTCCGGGGACGCGACTTCGCCGGTCAAGGGGAGTTCCGGGGCGAGCTCGGACGGCTCCTGGCGAGCGACGTGGACGAGGCGATGCGCGGCGAGGTCGACGGCGCGCTGAAGGCCGCCATGGAGGTCATCCGGGACGTACGCCCGACGGTGCGGGCCGCGGTGGACTTCGGCGGGCTCACGGCGGCGTCCCACAAGGACTTCGTGGAGTGCGTCGGCCCGATGCTCGCCTTCCTCTCCACCGGTCCTTCCGCCGTCCGGTCCTGCCAGCTCATCGCGCTGATGCGATGCGGCCTGCTCGAAGTCCTGGGCCCGCAGGCCCGGTTCACGGCCCACGACGACGGCTTCGTCGGCCATTCGCCGCTGGTCGCCGACTACAGCGTCTTCTGCTCGGACGTCGTCGACGCCCGCATCCGGCAGCCCGACATCGACAAGGACGCGGGACCGCTGGTCAAGAAGCAGCGGGACGCCGGGGCCTGGCGGCCGCACGTGTGCGCCGGTGATCCGGCGTTCCGCACGGGCGGCATCGACGTCACCACGGCGCCGTACCACCCCATCGCCGCCGACGGTTCGGTGGAGCGCCGGATGTACGTGCTCGGCATCCCGACGGAGTCCACGCGCTGGTTCATGCAGGTCGGCATCGGCCGTCCGGGGCCCTGGGGCGAGTTCTTCCGCGACGCGGACACGATCGCCCGGGCCGCCCTGGGCGAGGTCGAGCTGACCGGCCTTCCCGCAGAGGACGGCGCGCCCCTCGGGGCGCGCGACATGGACTACTGCTTCGGCCCGCAGGACCCGGACGGGGCCTCCCCTTTCTGAGTACCGAAACCCATGGAGGTGTGTCGTGGAAAGCAAGGTCCTCAACGACAAGGTGGCGGTGGTCACCGGCGCGGCCCGAGGCATCGGCAGGGCGATCGCGCAGCGGTACGTCGAGGAAGGCGCGCTCGTCGCCATAGCGGACGTCGACGCCGCGGCGGCCGAGAAGACCGCGGCGGACCTCGGCGAGCGGGCCGCGGCCTTCGCCTGGGACGTCGCGGACACGGCGGCGGCGCACGCCATGGCGGAGCAGGTGTCCGCCCGCTTCGGCAGGATCGACATCCTGGTCAACAACGCGGGCGTCTTCGACATGCAGCCGATCCTGGAGATCACCGAGGCCGAGTACGACCGGGTCTTCGACATCAATGTGAAGGGCCTGCTCTTCACCCTCCAGGCGGTCGCCAAGGACATGGTCGACCGCGGCGTGCACGGCAAGATCATCAACATCGCGTCCCAGGCCGGGCGCAGGGGCGAGCCGCTCGTGGCCGTGTACTGCGCGAGCAAGGCCGCGGTCATCAGCCTCACGCAGTCCGCGGGCCTCGCCCTGATCGGGCACGGCATCAACGTCAACGGCATCTCGCCGGGCGTCGTCGACACCTCCTGGGACAACGTCGACGCGCTGTTCGCCAAGTACGAGAACAGGCCGCTCGGCGAGAAGAAGCGGCTGGTCGGCGATGCCGTGCCGTTCGGGCGCATCGGCCGGGCCGATGACCTCGTGGGCGCCGGCGTGTTCCTGGCCTCGCACCACGCGGACTACGTCGTCGCCCAGACCCTCAACGTCGACGGCGGCAACTGGATGAGCTGACGGGCGGGAGCGCCCGCAGGAGACGGAGGCGGTTATGGCGGTACCGGGGCACGACGACAGGCGCGACGCGATCGAGGCACCGGCCGGAGGCGGTCCGGCGCACGGCAGCGCGGAGGAGGTGCCGGACGCCGCGCTCGTCGTGGTCTCCATCGACGGCCTCTCCTCGCTCAAGTGCGGCATCGGCTGTGTGGTCCACTGGTTCTTCGAGGCGATCGACGAGATCGTGGCGTCGACGGCGGAGCTGCGGCACGACAACTGGTCGCTGCACGCGCTCAGCCCGCGCCTCGACCCGGCGTCCGAGGACTACGCGAGCGACATCGTGGCCGACGTCACCACCGCCTGCGGCCGGTACCGCGGGGACTTCCGGTGGTTCGACGTGGCGGACAACTCCTCCCTCAAGACCGTCTGGTCGCTCGACGACGTCGACCGCTGGCGCTCGATGTGCCACAGCGCGGCCGCGGAGATCCGCAGGCTCGCCGAGGGCCGGAGCAGGGTGACCGTCCTCGCGCACGGCACGATGTTCGCCACGCTCAGGTCCCATCTGGCGGCGTGGCCCAATGTGCAGTTGATCTACATGACGCACACGCTCGGCCGTGTCTTCCTCGACGCCAACTCGCGCAACAGGACGTCGTACGAGGACGAGGGCTTCGCCCTGATGCGGACCGCGACCCGGGACCGGATCGGCTTCGTCGGCACCTACTACCGCGACGTGCTGCTCACCGAGTACGACCGGCGCGAGAAAGACCTGGTCCCGTTCCAGAACGCGGTCTACATCCGCTCGCGCCGGTTCGGCGAGCTGGCCGACGCCGGGGCGGGCACCGATCTGGGGCCGGTGCCGAGCGACAAGCGGCTCGTCTTCTCGTGGGGCAGGTGCGTGCCCCAGAAGGGCTTCGACGTGGTGATTCCCGCGTTCGGCGCCTTCCTCAACGAGCGGGACGACGCCGAGGACTGGCATCTGGTGCTGCTCGCGCCCCAGGAGGTCGCGGCCGCGGAGTACGTGGCGTCGCTGCGCGAGCAGCTGCGGGAGCTGCCGCCGGGCAGCTACACCTTCGTCGAGCACTTCGAGCCGCTCCTGCCGTTCCGCATCCTGGCGAGCCCGGCCCTGGAGATCTGCGTGTTCGCCTCCCGGTTCGAGGCGGGGCCGCTGACGCTCATCGAGGCGCTGGCGTTCGGCCACGAGGACGTGAGCATCGCGTGGCACGACATCCCGCCGATGCGCCACCTCCTCAGGGACCAGCCCAAGACGTTCGGCTTCGCTCCGTTGCGGGCGCGGGAGATGGCGGAGGCCATGCTGCGGGCGGCGGACGACGGGGGCGGGATCGTCAAGGGCAGCGTCATCGACTTCGCGACGAGCATGTCGGCCGGTCTTTCGGCCTCCTTGAGCTGGTGGGACACCGCAGGCGCGTGAACCCGTCCGACGCAAGCGCACGGCAGCGAAGGAGACCAGCATGATCCGCCTGTGTGCGGCCTTGTTCTGCCTGTTCGGGTTCACGCTCGGCAGCTGGCAGGCGTCGCTCCCCGACCTCGTGCGCGGCCTGGACATGTCCCCGCTGGAGCTGGGCCTGTGCCTCACCGTCGGATTCGCCGGAGCGCTGCCCGCCATGTTCATGGGCGGTCGGCTCATCGCCAGGTTCGGCGCGAAGGGCCTGCTGATGGCGGGGGCGGCCGGCATGGCCTGCGCCCTCGTCGGTGTGGGGTTCACCGGCTCGTACGTCGTGCTCGTACCGCTGGTCCTCGTCCTGCTCGGCTGCCAGGGCTCGTTCGACGTCGCGATCAACGCGGTGGCGATCGCCATCGAGCAGCAGTCGGGCAAGCAGATCCTCGCCTTCATGCACGGGGCGTTCAGCCTGGCCGCCGCGGCGGGGGCACTGTGCTTCGGCGCCTACCGTCCGCTGGGCTTCCGCGTCGGCTACTTCGGGGTCGCGGCCGTCCTCGTCCTGTTCGTGTGGTGGATGGCGCGCTGGCGCGCCCTGCCCGAAGCGAGGTCGTCGGCCGCGCCCGAGGCCGGGCCCGGGGAGCGGCGCGTCCTGCTCGGGGCCGACGTCCTCCTGGTCGCGGGCGTCGTCGGCGTCTCCTTCCTCGGCTCGGGGATCCTCGAGAACTGGTCCGCGATCTACGTCCGGGACACGGTCAGCGACCTGGCGATCATCAGCTCCTTCGGCCTGGCGAGCTTCCACGGGGCGATGGGGCTCGGCCGCGTCCTGACGTCCGCCGTGCTGCGCTACTTCGACCGCCTGGTGACGATCGCCGCGTGCGGGCTCCTGATGGCGGCCGCCATGGTGTGGTCGCTGTTCGCGCCGGGCCCGGTGCAGGCGGTGGCCGCGCTCTTCATCGTCGGGATCCTGCTGTCCGGCATCGCGCCGATCGGGTTCTCGGTCGCCGGGGACCTGCGGCCCGACCGGGTCGGCGAGGTCAGCTCGACCGTGGCGATCGCCGGGTACGCGAGCTTCCTCGTGGGCCCCGTCCTCGTCGGAGTGCTGGCGGACCTGCTCGGCCTGCGCGCCGCGCTGGGCTCCGTGGTCGTCGTCGGCGTGGTGATCAGCCTGCTCGCGCTCCTGCTCAGGGGGCAGGGGCCGCGGCGGGCGCCGTCCGCACGTGCTCCGCTCGACGTCCGGCTGGAGAAGGCGGAGCGATGAAGACTGAGAGGGCAGGGCGATGAGGTTCGATCCCGACTACACGTATCGCATGCCGGTCGCGTTCGGGCCGATGCCCGGACCGCGCCAGGCGCTGCCCGGCTGCGCGCCCAAGGGCGGCGAGGCCTCCCTCACCTCGTACGCGCTCCGCTTCACGACGACGGCCGAGGCCGTCGGCGCGTTGCTGCCGCCCCGCTTCGCGCTGGACGGCGAGCCCGTCGTGACGGTGGAGTACACCGAACTCACCGACGTGCCCTGGCTGGCCGGGCGCGGCTACGACACCTTCGCGGTCAAGCTCCCGGTCCGCTTCGAAGGCCGCGAGGACCAGGTGACGGGTTCCTTCGTCGCCGTCGTCTGGGAGAACATGGCCGACCCGATCATCACGGGCCGGGAGGAGCTCGGCTACGCCAAGCTCTTCGCCGACCTGACGTCCCGGCCGACAGGACGGGACGCGCACCGCTGCACGGCGTCCTGGGACGGCCACACCTTCGCGGAGCTGGAGTTCGAGCGGATCACCGAGGTGCGGCCCGAGCCCGCCGCTCCGTCGGACGGCGTACTCAACTTCGGATACGTCCCCGGCGTGAACGCCGGGTCGGAGCCCGACCGCATGGGCGCGGTGCTCACACCCGCCGTCGACGGCGTCGACACCATCGGGCAGGCGACGGCGGTGGGCCGCGTCCGCTTCGTGAGGTCGTCGTGGGAGCAGCTGCCGACCTTCTACAACGTCGTCAACGCGCTGGAGCGCCTGCCGGTGCTGAGCCAGGGAGAGTGCGTCGTGCGCCGGCTCCGGCGCAACATCGAGAACCGTGGCCAGAGGCGCCTCGTATGACCACTGATGCGACCGCTCGTCTGACCGCTCGTACGACCAGGAGGGTGCTCGCCGTCGACCTCGACGAGGTGTCAGCCGACACGGTCGCCAAGAGGCTCAGGCGGTACGAGGCGGACTACGGCGAAGCGCTGCCGCGCGAGGCCATCCACGGCAGGCAGATCCGCGAGGCCGTGCCTCCCGGGCGCAGCGTCCAGGTCGAGGCGTGTCTCGACGAGCCCGGGTTCTCGCGGGACGTGCCCGTGATGGCGGACGCCCGCTGGGTGCTCCAGGACCTGGCCGAACGCTTCGAGGTCATCTTCGCCACCTCGGCGATGGACCACCCCGTGTCCCTGCACGACCGGTATCTGTGGCTCCAGGAGCACTTCCCCTTCGTGCCGGACCGCGGCTATGTCTTCTGCGGCTCCAAGGAGTACGTCAAGGCGGACTACCTGATCGACGACAACCCCCGCAACCTTGAGATCTTCACGGGGCGCGGCATCCTCTTCGACGCGCACCACAACGTCTCGGAGGGCCGCTTCCCCCGGGTCTCGTCATGGCGGGACGTCCACCGGTACTTCGCCGCCACCGGCTGATCGGGAGTACACGCCCCGCGTGCCGACGGTGTCCGATCGGTCGCGAAGTCACGCGCGGTGCCAGTGGCCCGCGGCACGGGCAACTACGCTCCTCGGTGGGTTCGGCAGTGAGCCCGCCTACCGCTCCCCGTCCCGTCGGGCGGGGAGCGGGAGACTGCCGTCGGGCGCCGACGACGAGGTGACCGGGTCATGGAGACTTCCCGCAGCACGTCCCACGCCTCCTGCGGGCTCAGCCCTCCCCTCGCGATGAGGGCCCCGATGGCCTGGTCGACCGTCGCGTGGGCTGATCCGGCTGATTCCGGCTGCTCCCGGCGCGGTCGGTCAGCCAGCCTCATGCTCCTGGATCCGGGTGTAGAGGGCGGCGAGGGCCGCCACTTGAGCGCGCAGGGCCCAGGGGCTGACCGGTTTGGTCAGGAAGCCGGCCGCTCCCAGGCGGAAGGCGCGCTCCGCCAGCTCGTCGCTGCGCCCCACCCCCGTGATCAGGATCACCGGCAGCTGCCGGGTCTGATCGAGGCGGCGCAGGTAGCCGAGCACGTCCAGGCCGTCGAGGCCGGGCATGAGCAGGTCCAGGAGCACGACGGCGACGTTCTCGCGCAGCACGGTCCGCAAGGCCTGTTCGCCGCTGGTGGCGCGCAGGACGCGGCATCCCAGGGGAAGGAGCACGTGCTCCATGGCGAAGAGGTTGTCCGCGTGGTCGTCGACGACCAGCACGGCGTACGAGCCCTGTGGCGCGCGGTCGTGGTGGCGGGCCTCAGTGGTGGGTTCCGTGTCCGGGGTGTGGTGCGCGGGGGCCTCGGTGTCGTGCACGGGGACCGGGGTGCGGTGCGCAGGCGGCAGCCTCATGAGTGATGTTCTCCAGATGGCGCGCGAAGAGCACGAAGTGGCCGCTGCCTGACCATCTTCCAGACCGCCACCTTAGCGCCGCCGCCGTGCCCCATGCTCCACTCCGGCCGCTCATCCCACTGTCTGAGGATCTCCGTAGGGCTTGACGTCGTGGTTCGACTTGTCCAGTGGGTTCCGTGGGCGGTGGGCTCGCTCAGGTGCCCGGTTGACGGTACGGCCCTCCACCACCGCAGCCACGTGGCGGCGAAGGGCCTCAGGGCTGTTGCCCCAACCCTGTGCCCCACGAGTCGCCAACTCGCGTCCTCTCACACCGGTCTCTTGCGGGAGCCGCGCGGCCCGCGGAGGCGCGCCCCGGATTCAGGCGGTGAGGACGGAGTCGTCCTCGGGCCGGGCGCCGGGCAGCTGATGGCGGGCCGCGATGAGGGCGGCGTCGACGTCACGGGTGCCCGTCGACACGCACAGCGTGTAGGCGACGTCGTCCATGCGCTGACGGACCTGCGGACGGCCGTCCTGGGCGTGCAGGATCCGCAGCGTCTCGTACTGCTCGACGAGGTTGCGCAGGATCGCGGGGTGGGCCATGAGCATGGAGTACCTCCTAGTCACCGGACTTCCCCGGCACCGGACTTCGCTGAATCACACAGCGATCCGTGTGCCCCGGCTCCCGACCGCCATTCCCGTGGATCACGGCGGGCGGCCGGGGCCGGGCCACGCGGCAGCGGCCTAGGCGCCCTGCTGGCCCGCGAGTGCGGCCTCTTGCGCGATCTGCGTCTCCGAGGCCGCACGCGGAGGCGCGGCCACGCGGAAGGGCTTGCCGAAGCCGCTGTACGTCTCGTCGAGGTCCTTGGCCGGGTACGTGACGCGGAGGAGGTGCGGGGTGCTCCCGGCGGTGACGTGGAACTCCAGCGGTCCCCCCGCAAGCCGATACGTGATCTTCGTGGTGGGCCGCCCGCGCAGCGTGCCCGCGCGCTGGACGGGGATCTCCTCCGCGAGCTCGTCGAGGGACGGCATGCGCTCGTCAAGCCAGGTCCGCCGGGTCTTCTCCACGCACATGTGCCGCATGGCTTCGTAGACCACGGGCCTGCGCTTCACCCAGCGGTCGGCCATCACCTCCACGCGCTCCGGGTGCCCCTTGCTCTGGGGCGACATCTCCAGCGCCTCCCTGCTGCCGCGCGAGTAGAGCGCGGAGCCGGTGATGACGAAGTCCATCGCCGCCTTGCCCTTGCGGCTCCGGGCTTCGCAGGTGGCCGCGGAACCGCGCCCGGCCACGCGCAGCACCGTGGTCCCGTCGGTCCGCATCCGCCGAGTCGAGGTCAAGTAGTCCTGGCCGAGCGTCACGTCGATGGCCTTGCCGATGAGCCGCGCGGTCTTCGCCCCGTCCGGTCCACCGCCACTCGGCGAAGCGGACGTACTGCCGCGCTCCTTCGCATCGTCCTCACCGGTGGCGGTGCCGCACCCGGCCAGTGCGACGACCGCGACGGCGACGGCCCCGGCGCCCTTCAACACTCGTCGGACACGCCGGTCCGGCACGCCCGTATCGCGCGGCATCAAGAATCCCCCTGGGAGTTACGACAAATGGTGATTCCATCATCCCTTGTCATGCCCCTGGAACATGCGGCGGGTGCCGGTCGCGGTGCCGCGGGCGGATCGGCGGTCGTGGTCGGCAGCGTCGGGGAACCGCGCGAGCCGCCCCGTCCGTGCGGGCGGGGCGGCTCTTCGGTGCGTGGTCAGCGGTCGTCGCGGTCGCGGAGGGAGTCGCGGACCCCCTCGGCCCGCTCGCGTGCCTCGTCTGCGACCTCGCGCAGCTTGGCCTTGGCCTGGTCGGTCTTGCCTTCGGCCTGCATGCGTTCGTTGCCGGTGACCTTGCCGACCATTTCCTTCGCCTTGCCCTTGGCCTTGTCCACGCCCATGATCACTCCTCTGGTGGGGTTTGGGATGTCTGTCACGCTATGGGCGATCAGGGCGGTGTGCATCCGGAGGAGGCTCCGCGCGCCTTCAGCGTGCTGACACGTTCCCCCTCCAGGCCCGTCGTTCCTGGCCGCGTGGGTCGTCGCGCTGGGTCCACGTCGTGTCGATGCGCATCGTGGCCCTGCGCTCGTCGTCGTAGACGAAGGGCAGCTCGACCGCGTGGGCGGCGCCGAGCCCGCCGTCCAGGGCGTGGGAGCGCCAGGCGAACTCATAGGCGTAGGTGGCGGATTCGGGGTGCGCGGCATGGGCTTCGGCCAGGGCCCAGCTGCCCGCGCCGAACAGCGCGTCGCCCAGGAGGGCGGAGCGCAGCTCGCCGGAGGACGCACCGAGGCGTGTCTCGCGGTACGTCACGACGAGACGCGGGGTCCGGGTGCGAGCGGGCCGCCACGTCGTCGACATCGCTGCACGTCGAGGTGGCGTACTGGCCCACGGGGACCAGGTAGAGGTTCCCTTCTTCGATGGTGGAAGATTCCGGGCCGGGACCATGTCCTGCCCCGCGGCGTCCTTCGGTGAGCCGTCCGGGTAGAGCTGGGTGAAGCAGGTGGCACGGCGTCGTCCCGCGCGGCACGCTGCACCGGCGCGGCGCCGTCCCACGGCTCGGCCCGGCCGTGCTGCGCGTGCGGGGCCGCCGCCCTCTGCACCGCGACGGACGGGGCGACTTCCCTTCCCGCGGCGAAGGCGGCGCCCTCCACATCCGCCGTCGGCCATCCCCGAGCCGTTGTCGGTGCCCGTCTCGACCTCGCCCCAGGAAGTTCTTGTGGAGGTGGCTGAACTCGTGCCCGATGAGCGACAGGTCCTGGATCGCCCCGGGCGGGAGGAACACATGGGCCGATCGTCATTACCTGCTCCTCGCGACCACGGATCGGGCGCCCGATGGTCACCAGAACTTCACACGCGTCGGCCGGTGCCGGGCGGCACGACGGGCACCCGCATGCGGTGACACCGGCCAGGAGGGATCCACGTGCTGATCGCCGTCGCCATTCTGCTGCTCCCGGCCCTGGCCGTGCTGCTGTACGCGATGGACCGCCTTGAGGGCCGGTTGTTCGACGGCTCGCCGAAGGCGCGCCACGCGCGGGCACGGCACCTGCGGCTCGTGCACAGCACCGCCGAGCCCCGGGGACGCCGCCGCCACGCGGAGCGGCGCGCGCGCAGGGACGCGGCCTGAGCGGCCCGCGATCCCCTTCGCCGGATCTCGTAGGCACCATCCGGCCTGTTCGGGGTACCCGCACCGACCGGGGGCCGGGTGCCGCGGCGCCCGGCCCTGAACACAGCCCCAGACAGGAGGTGATCGCTGTGTCGAGTACGCGGCCGCACAGCGGACCAGACCCACACGCACCGGGCTCCGAACCGGTGAGCGAGCTCGTACAGCGCGCGTCACAGCAGTTGACCGAGCTGGTGCGGGGCGAACTGCGCCTGGCACAGGCGGAGATGAAGGAGAAGGGCAAGCGCTACGGCAGGGGCGGCGGCCTCTTCGGCGGCGCGGGTCTCGTCGGGTTCCTGGCGCTGCAGGCCCTGGTGGCGACGGCGATCGCCGCCCTCGCGGTGCCGCTGCCGGTGTGGGTCGCGGCCCTCATCGTGACCGGGGTGCTCGGGGCGGTCGCCGCGCTGATGGCGGTGACGGGCAAGAAGGAGGTCTCCCGGGCCGCGCCGCCCGTGCCGGAGAAGGCGATCGAGAACGTGAAGGCCGACGTGGCCGAGATCAAGGAGAGTGCACACCGATGACCCAGCTTCCGCACGAGGACGAGTCGGCCGGGACCCCGCAGGAACTGCGCGAGCAGGTCGAGCGGACCCGCCACGAGCTCGCCGGGACGGTCGAGGCGCTGGCGGCCAAAGCGGACGTCAAGGCACGCGCCCACGACAAGGCCACCGAGGTCAAGGACCAGGCCGCCGCGAAGGCGGGCGAGCTCAAGGAGCAGGCCGCGGTCAAGGTCAAGGAGCTGCGGACCAAGGCCGCCGACGCCGCTTCCCGCGCGCAGGACAAGCTGCCCGAACCCGTCAGGGACAAGGCCGCCCTGGCCGCCGAGCAGGCCCGCGCCCAGGCGGCCAGGACCGGCCGCGCCTGGGAGGAGAAGGCCCCCGAGCCGATGCGCGCCACGGCCGCGGAGGGCGCGCGGATGGCCCGGAACCACCGTGCCGTGCTGCTGGCGGCCGGTGGAACGGCCGTCCTGGTGTGGTGGGCGTGCCACCGACGGAACGGATGACCGCATGAAGGCCTCGAAGATCGCCTACAAGCCGGTCGGTCTCGCCCTCGGCGCGGTCAGCGGCATGGTCGCGGGAGCGCTGTTCAAGCGGGCCTGGCAGGTCGTCGGCCGCGACGAGGACGCCCCGGACGCCACCGACGAGCACCGCGGCTGGAGCGAGGTGCTGCTCGCCGCCACCCTGCAAGGAGCCATCTTCGCCGCGACGAAGGCCGCCGTGGACCGCGCCGGTGCCACCGCCGTGCGCCGCGTGACCGGTTCCTGGCCCGGCTGACGGGGACGGCGGCGGCACCCGCCGCCCGGTCAGCGCAGGGTGCGGGCCCGTGCGAGGACCTCGGCCGGGGCCTTGGCCACCGAGCCGGTGTCGAAGGGCGGTTGCGGGTCGTACTCGGTGTAGAGCTGGATGGCCTGCGCGGTCACCTCGTCGGTGAGCAGGGCGGCCAGCTGGACGGCCATGTCGATGCCGGACGAGACCCCCGCCGAGGTGATCACCCGGTCGTGCCTGACGACCCGCTCGGGCGTGTACGTGGCGCCGTACGACTCCAGTTGGGCGGCCGCGTCCCAGTGGGTGGTGGCGGTCAGGCCTTCGAGGAGGCCGGCCGCGCCGAGCACCAGGGAACCGGTGCAGACGGAGGTGGTGAAGCGGGTGCCTTCGTGGATCCGGCGCACCCAGTCGAGGAAGCCGGGGTCGTCCCGCATGGCCTTGAAGCTGCCCCCGCCCGGGACGAGGAGGACGTCGCAGTGTTCCACCTCGGCGTACCGGGTCGGCACGTGCACCGGCAGGGAGCCCAGCGTGTCCCGCACCGGGCCGGGTTCGTCGGTGACGAACCGCACGGTGGCGCCCGGCAGGTACGCGAGGATCTCGTAGGGACCGATCGCGTCGAGCGGCTCGAAGTCGTCGAAGAGCGGGATCACTATGTCCATGCGCCGCAGCATAACCACCGCCGGGCGGGGCTCACCGGGGCCCGTGCAGTCCGGGGCAGGACGAACGAGCAGGTCACCCCCGGGTGTCAAAGATGCGGCGGCCGGGAGTCGGTGTTCCTGGTGCCCGGCCGGAGGGTCTCTGCCAGGATCCGGTCGAGCGCGGTGGCGACCTTCTCGTCGGAGTGCTCGTCGGCGGTCCGCGTCCTGGCGACGAAGTCCCGTACGTCGTCCGCCGCCAGCCTGACGACGCACCAGGTCCGCCCCGAGACGAGTTCGACGTCCGTCTCGTCCTCGCCGTGCGGCCGCACCCGCACGTCCCCCTCGCCGGTCGGCAGGATGAGCCCCGTGGCGAGCAGGTCCCGGCCGAACACCCAGGTGGCGTCGGGCAGTTCGGCCCCGGTCACGTACAGGTCCATCCACAGGGCCAGCGGGTCGTCCGGCGAGTACCCCAGGCGCACGGCCAGGCCGTGCGCCACGTACTCCGCCGTCCTCACGGTCGCGGCGATCGTCATCTCCAGGGGCGGCTGCATGCCCGTTCCTTTCGTCACCAGCTCGTCGCCCGTACCGCGTCGCTGATCAGCTCGGCGACCTGTCGGGGCTCGGACAGGGCGACGGCGTGCGAGGCGTCCGGGAGCTCGACCACGACGGCCCCGGCCCGCCGCGCGCCGAAGCGCTGTACCTCGGGATTGATCGCCCGGTCGGCCCCCGCGACCAGGGCCCAGCACGGCTTCGTCAGCCACGCCGCCGCGGAGGCCGTCTCGGCGAAGGCCGCGGCGGCGAGGGGGCGTTGGGCCACCGCCAGGACCCGGGTGACCTCATCGGCCACGTCCGCGGCGAAGACGGAGGGGAAGGCCGCCTCATCGATGGTGACCTCCACGGCGGAGTCCCCGTCGACAAGGGGATAGGTCCACTCCTTCAGGTTGCCCGGCAGGAGCGAGTCGGGAAAGCGGCCCTGCAACTCGCCCACGCTCTCGTCCTCGTGCGGTACGTACGCGGCCACGTAGACGAGGCCGACGACGTTCTCCGCGGCTCCGGCCACGGTGATCAGCGCGCCGCCGTAGGAGTGTCCGACGAGGACCACGGGGCCTTCGATCTGGGACACCACGGAGGCGACGTAGGAGGCGTCGGCGGCGAGGCCGCGCAGGGGGTTCGGCGGGGCGAGGACCGGGATGCCGTGGCCGCGCAGCTCCGAGATGACGCCCAGCCAGCATGCCGAGTCGGCGAAGGCACCGTGCACGAGGACGACGGTGGGGGTGCGGGTGGTCATGGTCAGCTCTCTTCTCGGTGTCAGGCCACGTGCGGGGCCACGGTAGAGCCGCAGCGGCGGCACCGATGGCACGCCGGTGCACCGCCGCTGTCATGCCAGCGCACGTCGGTCGCCGGATGCGCGGGCGCCAGCCGTGGCCGTCGGGGCGAAGGCCGACGTCGCAAGGGACTGCCACTCGCTGGGAGACATGCCGTACGCCCCCCGGAACGCGCGGCTGAAGTGCGAAGGGCTGCTGAAGCCCCAGCGATGGGCCACCGCGGCCATGGTGAACCTCCGGCGCGACCGGCCCAACTCGATGCGGCAGGACTCCAGTCTGCGGCGGCGCACCCACTGGCTCACCGTGGTGCCGTCGTTCTGGAAGAGCTTGTGCAGGTACCGCACGGAGATGTGGTGGGCGCGCGCGATCGACTCCGGGGAGAGGTCGGGGTCCATCAGGTGTTCCTCGATGAAGGCCCGGATCCGGGTCAGCGTCTCGTGACCGCCCCTCGACGCGTGGGCGGCCCCGTCCGCCGTGTCGGCCTCCAGGAGCTCCACGACCAGGACGGAGAGGAGGTGGACGGCCGTACGGGCGAGCCGGTCCCCGCTCGTGGACCGGTGCTGGCGCGCCTCGGTGGCCAGCGCCGACAGGAAGTCCGACACGAGCGCGCCCAGCCCCTCGCCGCCGGGCACGGGGACTCCCAGGACCTGGTTCAGCTCCGCCTCCGTGACTCCCAGATAGCACGGAGGGATCCGGAAGAAGACCATCTGGCAGTCGTCGCCGAACCGCAGCAGATGACGCCGGGCCGGGTCGCAGAAGACCAGGTCGTTCGGCTCCAGGGGTCTCTTGGCTCCCGCGCGGACGCTGGTGACCGGCCCGCGGACGTGCATGCCGAGGTAGAGGAACTTCCCCTCCTCCTCGCCCGGCATGTCGGAGAGCGTCTGAACGAGCCACTCGGCATCGGCGGCCGCGTGCGGGGCGGATGCCGACCGCGGCGCGGGGGTCGGCCGCGGACCGACCGTCGCCCGCGGTTCCGTCGCGGGCACGCGTGACATCACTGACTGAGGCATGGGAACTCCAGACCGTACGGTTCTTCGTGGTGGGCGCAGGCACTCGCACAGGCCTGCGGATCGCGGAGGCCGGCTAGGCCCGTGTACCGGGTTCCTCGGCCAGGAACTTCTCCACCACCGCGTTGAAGGCCGCCGGGTTCTCGAGGAAGGGGAAGTGCGAACTCGCCACGTCGGCGGTGAAGACGTGCAGGCGCGCGAAGGGAATCCGCTCGGCGACGAAGCGCTGCGAATCGGGGTGCACATGGCTTCCCTCGCAGCCGATCACCAGGGTCGGCACATCGATCCTGGGGAGCACGTCCCGCCAGTCCTGGGCGCAGTGGTCGAACAGCAGCGGCACACCGGCGTGGGCGGGCGTCGCGGTGATCTGTTCGGCGACGAAGGCGAGCACCTCCGGGTCGGGGTCGCCGGAGAACATGCCGCGCACGAAGTCGGCCCGCACCTCGTCGCCGCCCGGCGCGGCGAGCGCGGCGCCCAGGGCGAGCAGCCCCGGCACGTCGAAGATGGCGCCGCAGTCGCGCTGCTCCCGCTCGGTCATCCAGGGCACGGCGGCGACGGCCGCCGGCTGGTCGACGGCGACGAAGCGCCGCATCCGGCCGGTCCCGTACTGGTCGATGAAGCTCCACCACACCGAGACGCCCATGGACCAGCCGAGCGCGTCGAAGCGCGCGAGGCGGAGGTGCTCGACGAGTTCCCACACGTCGCGGGCGAGACGGGCGATGCGGTAGCCGTGCCGCGGTTTGCCGGAAAGGCCGTGGCCGCGCAGGTCGACGGTGACGACGCGGCGGCCGGGCGCGAGACCTTCGACCTGGTGGCGGAACATCGCCTGTGTCTGGCCCCAGCCGTGCAGCATGACCAGGGGGACTCCCTTGCCGCCGCTGTCCTGGTAGGCGAGCCGCGTCCCGTCCGTCGTGATCAGTTCTTTCATGGTCTCTTCCCTGCTCACAGGCGGCCTGTCGGCATGTCCGCCCCGTCCCGCACATCTTCGGACGCGGCCCTCGGCCGCCACCACCGCGTGCTGTAGGAATCCGCCGGGAGATCGTTCTCGCTTTGTCGAAGCGCCGGAATTCAGCCACGCGAGGGCCTGGTTCACACGGCCACGTCGTCTCCCGTGCAGAGGAGTTCCTCGATCCGCAGCCCCAGGTGCAGCGTGAGCCGGTGGGCGCCGTCGTCCAGGTCGAGTCCGGTGATCTCCTGGATCTGGCGCAGGCGGTAGTAGAGCGACGTGCGGTGCAGGCGCAGCGCGTCCGCGGTCCGAGGAATGGACCCGGCGTGTTCGAGGAAGCTCCGCAGGGTGTCGCGGAGGCGTTCGCCGCCGTGGGCGTCGCTCAAAGTGCGGAGCGGCTTCGGGACGAGGGAGTCGTTCAGGGCGTGCTCGGGAAGCTGGAGGAGCACGGCGAACTCCCCGAGCAGGTCCCAGTCGCCGACGCCCTTCAGCGACGCCAGGCGGCGCGCCGCGCGGGCCGCCACGAGCGCCTGCTCGTACGACGTCCAGGCGTCGTGCAGGGCCGGGTGCCGCCCGCCGACGCCGACCACGGGGGCCGCCGACGGATCGAGGAACGTGGCGAGTTCCTCGAGGATCCGGGCCGACTGGGCGGCGATCTCGGCAGGGCCGGGAGGCCGGTCGCGCAGCTGGAGCAGGATCGCCCGCTCCGGGTCGATCGCGGTGACGCCCTGCGCCCAACGCGTCTGCCGGAAGCTCTCCAGCGCCCCCCACAGGGCCGCCTCCGACTGCCGTACGGGTTCCGTGCCGCGGCTGAGGTGGACGACGGTGACGAGGACGTGCTCCGCGTCACCGAGCAGCCCGCGCTCCAGCGCGCGCCGACGGGCGGCGGTGCGCGTGGCGACGTTGGAGTCCACCAGTTCCAGGACCAGGGTGCGCTCGTCGGTCTTCCAGGTGGCGGCGGCGAGGTGCTCCACGTACATCTGCGCGGCCATGAGGTCGGCGGCCCAGGCGATGGCTTCGGTGTCCTGCTCTCCCAGCGTCTTGTCCGGCGCGACGACCATCAGGAGGCCGAGGAGGTGGCCGCGCTCGCGCAGCGGCACGACGTAGCGCGGCAGCAGTCCCAGGTCGTCCCGGCCGTCGATGAAGCCGGGCCGCGACCACTGGGCGACTCCTTGGGCGAGCACGTGGCGGACGGCCGCGTTGTCGGCGCGGCCCTGCAGGAGGGTGCCGATCCGTACCGGGTCCTCGTCGCCGAAGTGGCGGCTCGTGCACACCATGCGGACCAGCGGGTCGTCGACCGCTACGGACCGTCCCAGCTTCTCCGCGAGTTCATCGACGAGCGCTTGAAGCTCCGCGCTGCCAGGACGGGCTCGCTGGGGCCCTGCGGTCATGCGCTGTTCCTCTCTCGACCATCTCTTGCCCGCGGATCGTTGCTCCGCTCCGCAGCTCTTGATCATTTTGAGGACGCGGCGGCATCGGCACATCGCACGAACCGTCCAAGGGCACGGCGCCGACAGGGGATACGAAGCAGTTACTCTCCGCTGTCGCGCTTCTCCACCAGACGGGTCAGCTCCTGGCGCGAGGTGAGGTCGAGCTTGGTGAAGGCGCGGCGCAGGTGCGAACTCACCGTGTGCGGCGAGACGGAGAGGCGCTCGGCCACCTGCGCGTTCGTCAGGCCTTGCGCCACGAGCCGGGCCACGCCGAGCTCGGCGCCGGTCAGCTCGGGCCATTCCTCGGCCTGCCCGGCCGACGCGGGCCGACGGCGGACACCCGCGGCCCGCAGCCGGCGGCGCACCCGGGCGACGTCCCGCTCGGCGCCCGCGCGCGTGTACAGGCCGAGGGCCTTGTCCAGCTGCGGCACCGCGTCGGACCTGCGGGTGACCGCCAGTTTGCGCCCGGCGTCCTCCAGCGCGGACGCCCGGGCCAGTGGCCGGGACGCGCCCTCGTACAGCCGGACCGCGCGCAGCAGGTGGTCGAGGTCGTTGTCGAGCAGCCCGCGGGCGTGCGCGGCGGTGGCGGCGAGGAGCGTGACGCCGGGGTTGAGCGCCGCGCGGCGCTCGGCCACCGCGACCGCCCGCACGGCCGGGTCGTGGGCTCCGGCCCGCAGAGCCATGCGGACGAGGCCGGGGGCGTCGGCGGGGTCGAGCGGGCTGCCGTGGGACGGCGGTTCCGCGCCGAGTGCCCTCACCACGTCGTCGAGCGCGGCCACGGCACGGTCGGGGCGGCCTTCGAAGTCGGCCAGCAACGCGAGGAGCCAGGAGCCGACTTGGCGGACGAGGGGTGCCTCGTCGGTACGCATCCGACGCGCGTCCGCCGCGTACGCCCGTGCGGCCTGCTGGTCGTTGGTGTGGACGGCGACGCGGGTCAGCGCGTACAGAAGGGTGACGTCGGTGAGGTTGCCCGGGCCGAGTTCGTCGGCCGTCGCCGATGCGGCTTCCGCCTCGGCGCGGGCGTCCGTCAGGCGTCCGGCGTCGAGGAGCAGGCGGGTGCGGTACGTCCGCCACATGCGCGTGGCAGCCGTCTGCCCGTGGTGCCGCGCGTGCCGCACCCCGGCGTCGGCGGCGGCGAGCGCCTCCGCGGAACGTCCGGCCGCGTTCAGCAGGAAGCTCCGCCACAGGGCCTCCGGCACCCACAGGGAGGGGGCCGTGCCCGGGCCCGTGGCCAGGGCGGCGGCCCGGTCCGCCTGACGCAGTGCCTCGCTCCAGTCCATCCGGCGGAAGCAGGCGACCGATTCGACCACCGCCAACGTGGCCTGGGCGGTGCGGTCCCGGGCCGCTTCGGCGGTCTCGCGCGCCTCGGGCAGGGCCCGCTCGGCCGCCTCGCTGTCCCCCGAAAGGGACAGGCCGAGGCACAGCAGCGCGAGGAGCCGGGCCCGCAGGTCCGTCGGGATGCCGGGCAGTTCCGCTCCGGCGCGGGCCTGCCGGACCGCGTCGGCGAAGTCGAACTGGCTGGACAGACGCGCCAGGCCGAGGCGTATCCGCGCCTCGTCCTCCGGTCCGGGGCCGCCGGTCGCCAAGGCCGTGGTTCCGAGGTGCCGGGCCTCGGCGGCCCGGCCCGTCCGCCAGAGCAGCGGGATCGTCTCGGCGATGACCCGCGGCCGTTCCGAAGCGTCCGCGGCGGTCAGTTCCAGTGCCCTGAGGCTGAGGTCCGCGGCGGGTCCGGGAGCGGTGGCCGCGAGGTCGGCCGCGGCGGTGCGCAGCCGCTCGACGGTCGCCCGGTCGTCGGTCGCCCCGTCGTCGGCCGTACGGTCGTCGACCGGGCGCTCGTCGGGCTTCGCACGGCTGGTGGGCGGCACGGGAGGTGCGGTCTGAGACGTCGTGTTCCCCGGCGGCAACCCTCCCTGCTCCGGCAGCGCAGCCGCCGCCTGCCCGCGCAGGGACCGGCGTACGGAGAGGGGAAGCCCGGCCGCCACCGAATCGCGGACCAACTCGTGCCGGAACTCCAGGCGATCGCCCCTCTCGACGAGCCACTCGGCGTCCAGGGACTCCCGCACGGCGGTGATCAGCGCCCCCGGGGACCTGCCGAGCAGCTCGGCCAGCAGGCCCACGGTGACCGGGCGCCCCACCGCTGCCGCCGCTTCCACGAGCTCGCGGGCCGCGTCGGACAGCAGGCCCATGCGGCGCCCGACGGAGGACAGGGAGCGGACGGGCGGGGAGGCGCCGGTGAGCCGGGCCGTGCCGTTCTCGATCGCCACCACCCCCTCGTCCCGCAGCACGTCGAGCAGCTCCACAAGCAACAGCGGCACGCCCTCGGCACGGCGGGCGACGCCGAGGACCTCACGGTCGGGGACCGCGCCCAGGACGTCCTCGGTGATCCGCGCGATCGCCCGGTCGTCCAGCGGCCGCAGCGCCACTTCGCGCGCTCCGCCCCGGTGCATCCGGTCGAGCGTGGTGCGCACCTGCGGCGGCACGTCGGCGCCGCACACGGCCACCAGCCACAGGATCGCGTCCGACGAGAGCCGGGCCGCGATGGTGTGCAGGGTGAGGAGCGTCAGCTCGTCGCACCACTGGAGGTCGTCGAGGACGATGAGCAGGGGACCTCCGCGTGCCGCGTCCCGCAGCCGGTCCCCCAGTTCCTGGAGGAGCCAGAACCGCTGGCCGGGGACCGTCGCGAGGTCACGGAGCCGGGCGGCGTCCGGGAGCGGTTCCGCCCCGGAGAGCAGCCCTTCGAGGAGCGGGCCGAGCGGTACGAACTGGTCCTCGGGGTCCGCGCCTCCCCGGAACACCCGCGCCCCGCGCCGCTTCGCGGACGCCGACGCCTCTGCGAGGATCCTGGACTTGCCGCTGCCCGCGGGGCCTTCGACAAGGACGACCCCGCCCTCCCCGCGGGCGAGCGCGTCGAGCCGCTCCTCGATGAACGCCAGCTCCGTCTCCCTGCCACGGACCGGTGCGTTCACGCGGATCAGTATGAACGACTGCCCGGGCTAGTCGAAGCGCAGGTCCGCCAGCTGCTGTTCGAGGGCGGCGACGTCGTCCTCGGGCTCGGTCCCGGCCGGGCGGGCGGCCATGAGCGCGGCCAGTTCGCCGCCCGCCCTCCGGATGCGGGCGGGCAGCCCTTCGGTGTACTCGTCGCCTCCCGAGCCCCAGTCCTCGGACGCCGCGTACACGGCGGTCGGGACGACGGCGGCGCGCAGATAGGCGAAGAGGGGACGCATGGCGTGGTCCAGGACCAGGGAGTGGCGTGCGGTACCGCCCGTCGCCGCGATCAGGGCCGGTTTCCCGGTGAGCGCCGCGGGGTCGATCACGTCGAAGAACGACTTGAAGAGGCCGCTGTAGGACGCTGTGAAGACGGGCGTCACGGCGATCAGTCCGTCGGCCCCCGTCACCGCGTCGATCGCGGCGGCCAGGCGTGCCGGCGGGAAGCCCGTCACGAGGTGGTGGGCGATGTCACCGGCCACTTCGCGCAGCTCCACGACCTCGACGGTGACGTCGTGGCCCTGGGCGGTGAGTTCCTGCCGGGCCGACTCGGTCAGCCGGTCGGCGAGCAGACGGGTGGAGGAGGGGGTGCTCAGGCCCGCGGAGACGGCGGTCAGCTTCACGAGGCGGCCCCTGCCTGAGCGGCGTCGGCCCCGGCCGTGCCGGTCCGGGCCGTGTCGATCCGCGCGGCGTCGACCCGAGCGGCGTGCGTCGGCGCGTCCGGCACGTCGGCCGGACGCCCGTTCGCGAACTCCTTGCGCAGCACGGGCACGACCTCTTCGCCGAGGATGTCGAGCTGTTCCAGGACGGTCTTCAGAGGCAGCCCCGCGTGGTCCATCAGGAAGAGCTGGCGCTGGTAGTCGCCGACCGTGTCCCGGAAGGACAGGGTGCGGTCGATGACCTGCTGGGGCGAGCCCACCGTCAGCGGGGTCTGCTCGGTGAAGTCCTCCAGGGACGGGCCGTGGCCGTACACGGGCGCGTTGTCGAAGTAGGGGCGGAACTCCCGTACGGCGTCCTGGGAGTTCTTGCGCATGAAGACCTGTCCGCCGAGGCCCACGACGGCGTCCTCGGGGCGGCCGTGGCCGTGGTGGGCGTACCGGCGCCGGTACAGCTGCACCATGCGCCGGGTGTGGTCGGCGGGCCAGAAGATGTTGTTGTGGAAGAAGCCGTCGCCGTAGAAGGCGGCCTGCTCCGCGATCTCCGGGGACCTGATGGATCCGTGCCAGACGAACGGCGGGACGCCGTCCAGGGGCCGGGGCGTCGCGGTGAAGGCCTGGAGCGGCGTGCGGAACGCGCCCTCCCAGTCCACCACGTCCTCGCGCCACAGCCGGCGAAGGAGCGCGTAGTTCTCCTTGGCCAGGTTGATGCCCTGGCGGATGTCCTGCCCGAACCACGGGTACACCGGCCCGGTGTTGCCGCGCCCCAGCATGAGGTCGACCCGGCCGTCGGCCAGGTGCTGGAGCATCGCGTAGTCCTCCGCGATCTTCACCGGGTCGTTGGTGGTGATCAGCGTCGTGGCGGTGGACAGGATCAGCTTCTCGGTGCGGGCGGCGATGTAGCCGAGCATGGTGGTCGGGGACGACGGTACGAACGGCGGGTTGTGGTGCTCGCCGGTCGCGAAGACGTCGAGACCGACCTCCTCGGCCTTGAGCGCGATGGCGATCATCGCCTTGATGCGCTCGTGCTCCGACGGCGTGCGGCCGTCGGTGGGGTCGGGGGTCACGTCCCCGACGGTGAAGATGCCGAACTGCATGGGGGTCTCTGCTCTCCTGAACCTGTCTGGATCGTGCGGTCGTGCACTGGGGGAAGCCACGGAGGGCCGCCGGACATTCCGGCGGCCCTCCGCCGCGTCACTTCGCCAGGAAGGCGAGCAGCGCGGTGTTGACCTCCTCCGCGTGGGTCCACAGCAGGCCGTGCGGGGCGCCCTCAATCTCGACGTACTCGGCGGTGGGCAGGGCCCGGTGGAAGGGCCGCGCGGTGCCCTCGGCGGGCAGGATGCGGTCGGCCGTGCCGTGCAGGATCAGGGCGGGCACGTCGACGGCGGGTATGTCGGCGCGGAAGTCGGTGTACCAGGTCGCCGGGGCGGCGGAGGCGGCGAAGGAGCCGCCGCCGGCCGCGGTGTTCCAGCTGTTGCGGACCGCTTCCTCGCTGATGCGGCTGCCCAGGTTCTCGTCGAGGTTGAAGAAGTCGTTGAAGAAGGCGGTGTAGTAGGCGTAGCGGTCGGCCTTGACCGCGGCGACCACGCCGTCGAAGAACTCCTTGGGCGCGACCCCGTCCGGGTTGTCGTCGGTCTTGAGCAGGCACGGCTCCAGGGAGGCCAGGAAGGCCACCTTCGCGACGCGGCCCGAGCCGTACGTCGAGACGTAGCGGGCGACCTCGCCGGTGCCCATGGAGAAGCCGACCAGGACGGCGTCCCGCAGGTCGAGGGTCTCCAGGACGGTGTTCAGATCGGCGGCGAAGGTGTCGTAGTCGTAGCCGGTCGTCGGCTGGGACGACTGTCCGAAGCCGCGGCGGTCGTACGTGATCACGCGGTACCCGGCGGCGAGCAGCGCGGCGCTCTGGCGCTCCCAGGAGTGCCCGTCGAGCGGGAAGCCGTGGATGAGGACGACCGGCTGCCCTGATCCGTGGTCCTCGTAGTAGAGGTCGATGGCGGTGGTGTTCTCCTGGCCCACGGTGATGTACGGCATGGGTGGCTCCCTCGGTTCGGGTCGGCTGGTCCGCGCTCCGGCGCGGCACTTGACGCCGTCACGCTATGGCCAGCTCCGGGCTGCCCGTTGTCGCCCGACGCACCACGCCTTGCCGCTGGGCGCAGAGTTGGCCGATTCACGGGCACGACGGGCCCGAGTTCAGTCGGTGCCGGTCTCCTGGGCGTCGGTCTCCGCGAGGACGAGCCGGGTGAGCTGGACCCGTGAGGTGACCGAGAGCTTGCGGAAGACCGCTGCCAGGTGGGTGCTGACCGTGTGCGGGGAGACGACCAGGTCGGCCGCGGCCGACCGGTTGGTGTGCCCGGCGGCGATCAGCCGGGCGACCTTGCGCTCCGAGGCGGTGAGCGCCTCCCAGCCCTGGCTCGGCCGCGGCCGGGTCGCGGCGCGCCTGCTGGAGCGGGTCACGGCCCGGTCCAGGTCGCTCCTGACCCGGTCGGCCGCGAAGCCGGCCCCCGCCTGTGCGTACGTCTCGTACGCCCTGGTCAGTGCGGGTATCGCGGCGGCGGCGCCGGTGCTGGTGAGCAGGGCGCGCCCGAGGTCGGCGGAGGCCGCCGCGAGGTGCAGGGGGCGGTGCCCGGTCAGGAGGATCCGGACGGCCCGCTCCAGGAGTGCGGTGTCGGCGTTCAGCAAGCCTGCCGTGTGGGCGGCGATGCCTTCCGCGGTGGGCACGAAGGGGTTGCGGGACGCGTGCGCGGCCGCCTGGTCCGCGAGGTCGGCGGCCAGGGCCGTGTCCCCGGCGCGCAGGGCGATCCGCACGGCTTCGACGCAGCGCGTGCGCAGGATCCGCCACCGGAGGAAGGGGTGGTCCCGCTGGGCGGACCGGATGTGTTCGGCCGCTGCCTCGTGGCGGCCGTCGGCGTCGGCGAGGACGGCCTCCAGGTACTGGTGGGCGGCGTGGTTCCCGGTGTTGGGCCGGTCGGCCAGGGCGGCCCTGATCACGTCGAGGTGGTCCCGGGCGGCTCGGCGGTCGCCGCGCAGCATCGCGATGCGGCCCCGGTTGACCCGGATGTTGACCAGGTTGCCGGGCACGCGGAGGTCCGCCTCGAGGCGTTCGGCGGTGACGAAGTCGGCTTCGGCGTCGTCGAGCCTGCCGAGCGCCAGGTTCAGGCTGCCCTGGGCCCACATCAGCATCGCGGGGCGCAGGGGGGCGTCGCCCGCCGTGCCGAGGAGTTGCCGGGCCAGGTCGAAGTCGTCCATGTGGACCCGCGCGACGACCTCCTCGGGCAGGAAGGCCGCGTCGAACGCGCTCAGCGCCGTGTGGTGCTCGACGGCGGCGGCGCCCTCACCCGCGTTGAGGGCGATCTCGCCGAGGCCCCACAGCGCGACGACACGGGCCTCCCGGTCGCCCGCGCGCTCCGCCTCGGCCAGGGCCCGCTCGCCGGTCCTGCGGGCGGTGGCGAGGTCGCGTCCGCGTGACTGCGCGAGTGCCTGGCGCGCGGTCAGCCGGGCGGAGATCGCCGGGTCGGTGACGACGGCGAGCCCCGCCGTCGTGCGGCGGGTCAGCTCGTGGACGTCGTCGAGGTGCCACAGCGTGTCGCCGAGCACGGACTGGAGGCGGGCGAAGACGTCCAGGGGCGGTCGGCGGGCGAGCAGCGCGTCGCCGGTCTCCCGTGCCCGGGTGTACCGGCCCGCGCGGGTGAGCGCGACGACGGCCCGCTCTCCTGCTTCGAACGCCGTGGGCTCGTGCGGCGGGACCAGTTCCAGGGCGCGCAGGGCCAGGTCGGCGGCGAGGTCGGGCATGACGGGGAGGACGTCCGTGGCGGCCCTGCCGAGCAGGCGGGCCGCCTCGTGGTCGCCGGGTTCGGCGCTCTTCAGCAGGTGCGGCACCGCGTCGACGGGGGTGCGGCCCACCGCGACGAGCCGCCGCGCCGCCTCCCGGTGCAGGGCCCGGCGGGCCGAGGGGGCGAGGTCGGCGTACACCGCCTGGCGGAGCAGGTCGTGGCGGAACACGAGGCGTTGGCCGTCGTCGTCGAGGAGGCCCGCGGCGATGGCCTCGTCCAGTTCGCCGATGAGCCCGGTCGCGGGCCGCCCGCACAGGGCCGCGGCGTCGGCGAGGTGGAAGGCACGGCCGAGAACCGAGCCGATCCGCAGGAAGTCCAGGGTGCCGGGCCGCAGGGCGGCCAGCCTGCCGCGGACGCCGAGCACGAGTCGGTGCGGTGGCTCCGGCCCGTCCGGCCCGTCCGGCCCCGACGCGGCGATGCCCGTCAGGAGCTCGGCGGCGAGGAAGGGGTTGCCTCCGGAGCCGTCGAGCAGCTTCGTGACCTTCGCCGGTACGTCCTCGCCGAGTGCGTCGCGGGCCAGCTCGGCGAGGGCCGTGCCGCTCAGCGGCCGCAGCGGAACGGTCGTCAGGCGCGGCCCGTCGCCCCGCAGGTCCGGGTCCTCCCTGCCCGCGAGCAGCCACAGGACCGGGGCGGCGAGCAGCCGGGCGGGCATGACGTTCAGGGCGAACCGGCTCAGCGGGTCGGTCCACTGGACGTCGTCGATCGCGATGAGCGTGGGCGTGCCCGCGGAGCGCTCCTCGATCAGCTGGGCGAGGCGTTCCACGAGCCAGATGCGCTGGTCGTGGTGGCCCGCGAGGTGCGCGAAGTCCTGGGCGGACAGCAGCGGCGGGTCGCCGTGCAGCAGGCCCGAGGCCAGCGAGGCGAGCGGGGCCAGCTCGTGCAGCTCCTCGGCGCGGCCCTGGCTGACGACGAAGCCCTGGACCCGTGCGATCGCGGCGGTCTCCTCAAGGAGGACGGTCTTCCCGATGCCCGGTTCCCCCAGGAGCAGCGCCATCGCACCGCCGTCGCCGTCCCGCACGGCCTCTACCAGGGTGCGCAGGCGTGCCAGTTCGGCTTCTCGGCCGCGCAGCCCGGGCCTGCTCAGCCGGGTGCTCATCGGCTCCTCCGCGGCGCTCATCCCTTGACCGATCCCGCGAGCAGGCCCCGGGTGACGTAGCGCTGGAGGCAGCAGAACACGAGGACCGGGACGGCCGCCGACACGAACGCGCCCGCTGTCAGCCGCTGCCACTCGTCGCCCCGCGTCCCGGCCAGACTCGCGAGCCTGACCGTCGCAGGAGCGGTATCGGCCGTGCCGCCCGCCAGGGTCAGCGCCACGAGGAGGTCGTTCCACACCCAGATGAACTGGATGATCGCGTAGGTGGCCAGGGCCGGGCCCGCCAGCGGCAGGGCGATCCGGAGCAGCAGCGTCCGGTGCGAGGCGCCGTCGACCCGGGCGGCTTCGATCAGCTCGCGCGGCAGACCGGCCAGGAAGTTGTGCAGGAGGAACACCGCGAACGGCAGCGCGAAGACGGTGTGCGCGAACCAGACGTGGCTGAACCGGGCCGGTCCTGTCGCGTCCCAGGCGGGCAGGAACAGCCAGCCCTGGGAGAACAGCTTCAGGAGCGGGACGAGCGCCATCTGAAGGGGTACGACCTGGAGCGCGAAGATGCCGACGACGAGTGCGTCCCGGCCCTTGAAGTCGATCCATGCCAGCGCGTACGCCGCGAAGAACGCCAGGACCAGGGGGAAGAGCACCGAGGGCAGGGTGATGACGAACGAGTTGACGAGGTGGTCGGCGAGCTGTCCCGACGCGTTGCCGCCGCCGAGCAGCACCTCGCCGTAGTTGTCGAGGGTGACGTGCGGCGCGCCGAACAGGGTCCACCAGCCCGTCGTCTTGATGTCGTCCTCGGGGCGCACGGAGGAGACGAGGAGGCCGAGCGTCGGTGTGGTCCAGAGGACCGCGATGACCACGGCGGCCAGCGAGAAGGCACGGGAGGTGAGGCGCTCCCGCACGCGGCTCACCGTGTGCTCCGCTGCGTCCGCAGCTTGTGCGCGACGACGGGGGTGACCAGGACGAAGAGGAGCACGGCGAGTGCCGCGCCGCGGCCTGTCTGGCCGTAGCGGAAGGACTGGGTGTACATCTCGTGGGCGAGGACGCCCGTGTCGAACTGACCGCCGGTCATGGTCCTGACGATGTCGAACGCCTTGAAGGTGCCGATCACCTCGGCGAGGGCGACGACGAGCAGCGTGGGTCGGATGAGCGGCACGGTGACGCGCCAGAAGACCTGCCGGGGCGACGCGCCGTCGAGCCGTGCCGCCTCGACCACCTCGGCGGGGACGGCCTTGATCGCGCCCGCGAGGAGGACGGCGGCGAAGCCGGTCTGGGTCCACACCATGGCCACGATGAGGAACAGCACGTTCCAGGGGGATTCGACGAGCCACTGCCGCGGCTCGCCGCCGAAGGCCACGACGATCTGGTTGAGGAGCCCGATCTGGTCCGCCGCCGCGGGCCGGTAGGCGTAGACGAACTTCCAGATGAGTCCGGCGCCGACGAACGAGAGCGCCATCGGCAGCAGGACGAGGCAGAGGGCGAGCGCCCGGTACCGCGACCGCACGACGGCCGCCGCGTAGAGCAGTCCGACCGCGGTCACCAGGAGGGGCACGAGCACCGCCCACGTCAGGGTGTTGCGCAGGGCGGTCAGTGCCTCGGGGTCGGTGAACAGCCACACGTAGTTGTCGAGTCCGACCCACGTCCGGCCCGTGCCGTCCTTGAACGACAGCGTCAGGGTGCGCAGGCCCGGCAGGAGCAGGCCGACCGTGAGCAGCAGCAGGGCGGGGGCGAGCAGCAGGAAGGCGGCGCCGCGCCTGCGCGCGGGCCCCCGGTGGAGCAGGACGAGGATCAGGCAGACCACCCCCGCGAAGGCGAGAACGCCTTGGAGGAGGTACAGGAGCTTGGGCTGCTGGGCGAGGAGATCGAACGACATCAGGGGCTCGGCCAGGACCGTTCGATGGAGTCGGCGACCGGTTCGGTGCCCTTGCCGCCGATCCAGTCGACGGCGCCCTTCCAGAACGTGCCCGCGCCGACCGCCGCGGGCATCAGGTCCGAACCGTCGAAGCGGAACTGCGTCCTGGGGTTCTGGAGCAGCCGGACCGAGAGCCTGTCGACCGGGTTGGCGGCGTTGGCGAGGTCCACGCCCTTGTTGGCGGAGACGAACGGGCCCCTCTTCATCCGCGCGTTGGCGAAGTCGGCCGTCGCCAGGTACTCCTGGAAGGCCCGGACCTCGGGCCGGTCGGCGAAGGCCGCGGCGAACACCCCGCCGCCGAGCACCGGCCGGCTGGCCCTGTCCTCGCCCGGCAGGAGGAAGGCGTACACGTCCTTGTCCGGTCCGATCTCGGTGCCCTCGGGCCAGTGCTCGGCGTAGAACGAGGCCTGGCGGTGCATCGCGCAGTCGCCGGAGACGATCGGCGTGCCGCCCTCCTGGTAGGCGATGGAGGCCATCGAGCGGGCCGGGCCGTAGCCGCCGTTGGCGTAGCGGTCGTTCTTGAGGAGGGATCCCACGGTGTCCATGGCCCTGATCACTCGCGGGTCGTTGAACGGGATCTCGTGGGCGACCCACCGGTCGAAGACGTCAGGGCCGCTCTGGCGCAGCAGGACGTCCTCGATCCAGTCCGTGAGCGGCCAGCCGGTCGACTCGCCGGACGCGATGCCCGCGCACCACGGCTTGACGCCCGAGGCCGCGACCTTCTTCGTCACGTCCATCAGCTCGTCCCAGGTGCGCGGGACGCTCAGTCCCCGGTCCCGGAAGAACTTCGGTGAGTACCAGACGAACGACTTCACGTTCGCGACCAGTGGGGTGCCGTAGAGGGTGCCGTCCACGGTCGCGTAGCCGTTCCAGTCCTTCGACCAGCCCCGCTTCACCAGGGACGCGACCTCGGGGCTCGCGGGCTTGAGCCGCCCCGCGCGGGCGAAGCGCTCCAGGAGTCCCGGCTGGGGGAAGAACGCCACGTCGGGGGCGTTCCCGCCGTCGGTCCTGACCTGGATCTGGGCCTCGAACTCGCCGTCTCCCTCGTACTGGACGTCGATGCCCGTGCAGGCCGCGAAGTCGGCCCAGGTCGCTTCGAACAGGTCCGCTTCCCGGTCCAGCTGGGACGCGTAGACGCTGACCTCGGTGCCGGGGTGGTCGCCGTATCTCGTGTAGGGCGCGCAGTCCTCGGCCGCACGGGCCCGGGAACCGCCGCCGTCCGGGGCACCGCAGGCGGTGACCGTGGCTACGAGGACGATGACGGCGAGCGCGAACCTCGCGCCGAACCTCATGGGTGTGCTTCCTCCGATCGCGCCCCCGCGTGTTCCTGGGGGCGACCAGAAGTTATCAGCGCGCGGACAGCATCGACCAATCGTTCGACCGTGGGGCTCGCGCGGACGTGCCGACCCCGCACGAAGGTGGGGCCGACACGGGCTCGCTGTCGCAGAGGCGCAGGTCAGCAAGTGGTGGACCGGATCACGTCCTGGATCAGACCGGCCACGGCGTCGGGCCGGGCGAGCATGACCAGGTGCGAGGAGTCGACCTCGACGGTGGTCATGCCCGCGCGCTCGTAGCCGTAGCGCTCGACGTCGGGGTTGACGGTCCGGTCGGCGGCGGCGACCAGGCCCCACGACGGCTTGGTCCGCCACGCGGCGACCGGGGCCGCCTCCGTGAAGGCCCGCGCGGCCAGGGGGCGCTGGGAGACGGCGAGCACGGCGGCGAGGCCGGGCTCGACGTCGGCGGCGAAGAGGTCGGGGAACCTCTCGACGGCCACGGAGACGTCGGTGCCGGTCTCGCTGGTGCCGGGCACGGGGAACGGCGTCTGGACGAGTGCCTCGGCGAGGCCGGAGTCGGGGAAGCGGCCCTGCAGCTCGCCCAGGCTCTCGCCTTCCTCCAGGGCGTAACCCGCGAGGTAGACGAGAGCGCGGACGTTGTCCTCCGCTCCCGCGACGGTGATGACGGCGCCGCCGTAGGAGTGCCCCACCAGGATCACGGGGCCGTCGACGGCGCGTATCACCGAGGCGATGTACGCGGCGTCGTCGATCAGGCCGCGGTTGGGCACCGCGGGGGCCACCACCGCCAGGCCCGCTGCGGTCAGTTCGGGGATGACCCGGGCGTAGCTGGAGGCGTCGGCGAAGGCGCCGTGGACCAGGACGACGGTCGGCTCGGTGGATCGGGGCATGGGGGGAACTCCTGCGAGGGTGGGGTCGGGTGGGCCGGTGGGCGTGTTCAGAGCGTGCGCCGCACGCCCGCCTGGCGTTCGAGGTTGCGCAGCTGCACGGTGAGGTCGCCCGCCACGGCGGCGTGGGCGGGGCCGCTGCGGCCGATGGGCAGGACCTCCTCGCTGCGCATGTCCTCCAGCATCAGGGCGAACGCCGCGTACATCGCGACGACCGCCACAAGGAGGCCGAGGGCGCCGGACGTGCGCGTGAGCCACTCGGCGCCGGTCAGTCCGGACAGGCCGGTGGCCGCCCAGCGGGGCAGGGAGACCACCAGGACGCACCACATCGCGCGCTTGGGCCGCGTCACGGCGGTCATCAGCGCCCCGAAGCAGAGGAACGCCAGGTTGAACACGCCGAGGACCCGCAGGCCGTCGGCCGCGCCGCTGAACATCACAAGGGCGTACGCCAGCCAGCTGCCGGCGAACGTGGCCATCAGCGTCGCCGCGATCACGTCACGGGCGCCGAAGGACAGCACGCTCACCAGGAGCTGGAGCGCGAAGGCGGGCAGCACGCACAGGGCGACGGCGGCGCGGGCCTCCGGCTCGAAGACCCCGAGCTGGAGGCATCCCGTCATCACGGAGGCGATCGCCACCGTGAAGAAGCCCAGCGGCATGGGCGAGGCGATGGGGTGCAGGTTGATGCGGGTCATCGGCCGGAGGTCCGGCTCGAAGCGGCGTCCCTGCGGAGCGTCCGGCGGGCCGTCGGGCCCGTCGTCGGCTCCGTCGGCGGCGGCGGAGGAAGCAGTGCTCATCGTGGGGATCTCTCGTTCGGTGCTCGGTCGTTCAGTGCTCGAAGCAGGGGTCCAGGAAGGGCGCGGGCACATCGGGGGTCGCGCCACGGGCCACGCGCCACCGGCGGTGCTCCTCGGACTCGGCCGCGGCCTCGGCCACGAGCGAGGCCTGCCGGGCACCGGCCTGGTAGCCGCCGAAGCGGGCCACGGGGCTCCACTCCGGGCTGACCGGCGGGACGGCCTCGTCGAGTCCCTCGTACTCCGCGCTCGCGTAGACGACGCGGCCGCCGACGACGGTGAGCACGGCCTCGATGTCGGGGATGGCCGCGTCGGGCACGGTGAGGTAGTCGTCGGACAGGATCGCCAGGTCGCCGTAGTAGCCCTCCCGCAGGATGCCCTTGACGTCCTGCTCGCCGGTGAGGCGTGCGCCGCCGCGGGTGTAGAGGCCGAGCGCGGTCTCCCTGTCGACGAGGTTCCCGGCCGGGTAGAGCGCGGTGCCGCCGACGGTGCGCCCGGTCACCAGCCAGTGGAGGGCGACCCACGGGTTGTACGAGGAAACGCGGGTGGCGTCCGTTCCCGCGGCGACGGTCAGGCCGCGGTCGAGCATGGCCCGCACCGGCGGGGTGTGGGCTGCGGCCTCGGCGCCGTAGCGGTCGCGGAAGGCGGTGCCCTGGAAGGACATGCGGTTCTGGACGGACAGGAAGCCGCCGAGGGCCGCGATCCGGTCCAGGCTGTCGGCCGAGACGGTCTCGGCGTGGTCGAAGAGCCAGCGGTTGCCGCCGGGGAAGAGCCCTTCGGCGGCGAGCTTCTCAAAGACGGCTAGGTCGCGGCGGATCGTCTCGTCGTAGGTCGCGTGGAGGCGGAAGCCCCAGCCGTTCTCCATCAGGAGCCGGACGGCGTCCTCGAACTCGGTCTCGTAGCCGTCGGCGAGTTCGGGGCGGGGCTCGGAGAAGTTCTCGAAGTCGGCGGCGGCCCAGGTCAGGTTCTCGCCCGCGCCGTTGAGGCGGAGCCACTCGTCGCCGTCCCCGGGCTTCACCGTCGCGATCCAGCGCTTCAGGTCGGCGAGTTCCTGACCGGCCGTCTGCGGGAACAGGTGGTAGGCGATCCGCAGGGACAGCTCCCCCGACGCGGCGAGGTCGACGACCGTGGCGTAGTTGTCGGGGAAGTTCTGGAAGCCGCCCGCCGCGTCGACCGCGGAGGTCAGCCCGAAGCGGTTCAGCTCGCGCAGGAAGTGACGCGTCGACGTCCGCCTGTCGGCCTCGTCGAGAGCGGGCGCCTTGGCCAGGGTCGAGTACAGGATGAGGGCGCTCGGTGCCGCGAGGAGGACGCCGTTGGGTTCGCCGTCCCGGTTCCTGACGATCTGCCCGCCCTGCGGATCGGGGGTTTCGCGGGTGAATCCGGCGGCCTGTACGGCGGCCCTGTTCATCAGGGCCGACTGGTACAGGTGCAGGACGAACACCGGGGTTTCGGGGGCGGCGGCGTTCAGCTCGGCGACGGTCGGCATCCTGCGCTCGGCGAACTGTTCGGCGGTCCAGCCGCCGACGACGCGGATCCACTGCCCCTTGGGGGTGCGGGCCGCCTGCTCGCGCAGCATGGCGAGGGCGTGGCGGAGGCTGCGCACGCCGTCCCAGCGCAGCTCCAGGACGTAGTTCAGGCCGCCCCTGATGACGTGCAGGTGCGAGTCGTTCAGGCCGGGGATCACCCGGCGGCCGAGGGCGTCGACGACCTTGGTGCCCGGCCCGACGAGGTGGGCGAGGTCGTGGTCGTCGCCGAGGGCCGCGACCTTGCCGTCGCGGATCGCGACGGCGCGGGCCTCGGGGCGGCCGGGGTCACCGGTGAACACCTTCGCGTTGCGCACGAGGAGGTCGGCCGGCGCGTGGCCCTGGGGCGGGGAGGCGGGTTCGGGGGTCGGCTGGTTCGGCATCAAGGGTGCTCCTTCGCAGGGGTGCGGGGTGGGTCGCGGGAGGTTGGGTGCGGATCGCCTCAGAGGCCGTACGCCTCCAGGAGCCGCAGCCAGACCTCGCTCACGGTCGGGAAGGCGGGCACGGCGTGCCGCAGCCGCTCCAGGGGGACTTCGCCGACGACGGCGACGGTGGCGGTGTGGATGAGTTCGCTCGCCATGGGGCCGGTGAGGGTGCAGCCGACGACGACTCCCCGGGTCTCGTCGACGACGAGCTTGGCGTGGCCGCGGTAGCCGTCGGCGTGCAGCGCGGCACCGGCGACATCGTCGGTGCGGTACTCCACCGCACGGACCGTCAGGCCCGCGGCGCGGGCGGCGCGCTCCGTGAGGCCGACGCTCGCGGCCTCGGGACGCGTGAAGACGGCCTGCGGCACGGCGGCGTGGTCGGCCCGCGCGCTCCAGGCCCGCCAGCCACCGGGGTCGGCCGGGCGGCCCGCGGCCCGTTCGGCGATCGCGGCGGCGCAGGCGCGGGCCTGGTACTTGGCCATGTGGGTCAGCGGCGCGCGGTGGTTCACGTCGCCGACGGCGTAGAGCCAGTCGCCGTCGAGGCCGGTGACCCGGCAGGTGTCGTCGACCGGAAGCCAGTCGCCTGCCGTCAGGCCGACGGTGTCCAGGCCGAGGTCCGCGGTGCGCGGGCGGCGGCCGACGGCGGCGAGGACCTCGTCGCAGGCGAGGACGGTGCCATCGTCGGTCTCCACCGTCACGGCGCCGGTGGCCTCGTCGCGGGCGACCCGGGTGGCCGAGACCCCGAAGCGCAGCGTCACGCCCAGACCGGTCAGACCGCGGGCGACCTCTTCGCCCGCGCACGGTTCCCAGTCGGTCAGCAGGGCCCGGCCGCGAACGAGCTGGGTGACGGCGGAGCCGAGCGAGCGCCAGGCGGTGGCCAGTTCGCAGGCCACCACTCCCCCGCCGATGACGACGAGCCGCCCGGGCACGGCGTCGGCCGTCGTGGCCTGCCGGTTGGTCCACACGCCGATCCGGTCGATGCCTTCGACCTGCGGCAGCGCGGGTTCGGTGCCGGGGCTGAGCACGACCGCCCGCCGGGCCCGCAGGGTGCGGACCGTGCCGTCGGCTCCGGTCACGTCCACCCGGCGCGCTCCGGCGAGCCGTCCGTGCCCCCGCACGAGGGGGATGCCCGCGCCGGTCAGCCAGTCGGCCTGGCCGGAGTCGTCGCCACGGGCGGTGAAGCGGTCGCGGCGGGCCAGGACGGCCGCCGCGTCGAGTGTCCCGGTCACCGCCTGCCGGGCCCCGTCGACCGACCGCGCGGCCTCCAGGGCGGCGCCGGGGCGCAGCAGGGCCTTGCTCGGCACGCACGCGCGGTAGGAGCACTCGCCGCCGACCGCCCCGGCCTCGACGACGACGGCGGTCAGCCCCGCCCGGACCGTCCGGTCGGCGACGACCTCGCCGCCCGGACCGCCACCGACCACGACGACGTCGTACGCGTCCTCCATCAGCCGCGCACCAGAGGCGTGTCGACGAGGTGCTCGGCGAGGAACCACACCTGCGCCTCGCCGGTGCGGATGACGTCGGAGACGAGCAGGTCGGCGCTGCCCTCGTCGCCCTCGGCGGAGAGCCGGGCGGCGGCGTCCCGCGCGTCGATCAGGATCCGCTCGTGCGCGTCGAGGAGGCGCGACAGCATGACGGGGACCTGCTCCACGCCGTCCGGCGGCCGGGGGACGACGGTCAGCTCCGCGACGTGCCGCGGGTCTCCGACGGCGACGCCGCCGAGGCTCTGGACGCGCTCGGCGAGCTCGTCCACGAGGGCCAGTTGGGCCTCGGCGTGCTTGTCCAGCATGAGGTGGAGCGAGTAGAAGGTCGCCCCGCGCATCAGCCAGTGGTGCTTCTTGTAGAGGGAGTACAGGATCTGCGTGTCGGCAAGTACGCGGTTCAGGCGCTGGCAGGCGTACATGCGGGTGTCGTGGCCGAGGCCGATCGGCAGCTGCTTGAGCGTGCCGAAGGCCTGGGTCTCGGCGCCCTTCTGGTGCAGCAGCGGCTGTCCGCCGCCGCGCGTGGCGGGGGTGGTCGTGGTGTCCATCAGGTGCTCCTGGTCGGGATGGTGGGTGGGCCCGGCCGTCCGGTCGGGGGTTCGGAGCGGCCGGGCCCGGTCTGTGGGGCGTGCTCAGCCCGCGCCGGGCGCGGCGGTCCCCGGCGGCACCGGGGTCGGCCGGTGCAGGACGAGCCGCGTGAGCAGCCCGCTGCCGAGACCGGCCGCGAGGGCGGCGGCCGCCCACCACAGCGGGTACGGCGTGAGGCCGAGGGCCGCGTCGAGGGACCAGTCGCCGGGCCCGGTGGCCGCGAGGGCGGCGGCGGTGCCGATGAGGACGAGCGGGTACTCGTAGCCGTCGTTCTGCACCCAGAGGCCGTTGCGCCACTTCACGGTGAGCGCGACCGTCATGACGCCGATCGCCCCGGTCGCGGCGAGCGGGGTCAGGAGCCCCGCGGCGAGCAGCAGGCCCGATCCGATCTGGCCGCCGCCCGCCGCGAGGGCGGTGAGGACACCGCCCCGGAAGCCGTCGGCGCGGAACTCCTCCGTGCCGCCCTCGAGGCCCTTGCCGCCGAGGTGCGAGCTGATCTTCTGCACCCCGTGGCCCGCGACGAGCAGGCCCGCGAGGAGGCGCAGGAGCAGGATGCCGGTGTCCAAGGCGGTCAGCCCGCCGCGTGCGCGCCGAGGATGCTCTGCGCGTACACGACGCCCAGGCCGTACGCGCCCGCGTGGGCCTTGACGATCTCCATGACGGCGCCGTACGTCTCCTGGCGGGCCCAGTCGCGCTGGAGCTCCAGGAGGACCTGGACCCAGGTCACCGGGACCGCGCCGGCGGCGATCATCCGCTGCAGGGCGTGCTCGTGGGCGGCCTGGCTGACGCCGCCGGAGGCGTCGGAGACGACGTACACCTCGTAGCCCTGCTCGATCGCGGAGAGGGCGGGCAGCACCAGGCAGACCTCGGTCCACAGGCCGGACAGGATGATCTTCTTGCGCCCCGTCGCCTTGACGGCCGCCACGAGCGCGTCGTCCTCCCAGGCGTTCATGGACGTGCGGTCGACGACGTCGTGCCCGGGGAACACCTCGGCGAGCTGCGGCAGCAGGGGGCCGGAGAAGGACTCGGCGGCGACGGTGGTCAGGACGGCCGGGACGTCGAACGCCCGGGCGGCCTTGGCCAGACCCACGGTGCTGTTGATGATCGAGGAGCGGTCGCCGCTGCCGGTGCCGAAGAACATCTGCGGCTGGTGGTCCACGAAGAGCATGACCGAGTTGTCGGGCGTGAGCAGGTCCGAGCTCGGGGCGGCCTGCACCTTGGTGACGTCGAACATGAGGGGTCCTTTCGAAGCGGTCGCTGGTGCGCCGACCGCGTCCGCGGCTCGGCACACCAGGAAGCTACGACCGGTCGGGCGGCCCGACTTTTCGTCCCGCGCCCAGGAGTTGGCACGCCAGCGCACAACCCGCTCGGCTCCGTGGTCCCCCGGGAGCAGCAGGTCAGGGAGGGGGTGCAGCGGCGGCCCCGTGCGATGCTGTGGGCATGAACCTGGAGGACCTGGTGCGGCTGCGCCGCGCGAAGGACGTGATGGACCGTGACTACGCGCGGCCGCTGGACGTCCCGGCGCTCGCGAAGGTCGCCTTGATGTCGTCCGGCCACTTCTCGCGCAGCTTCCGTGCCGCCTACGGGGAGACGCCGTACAACTACCTCATGACCCGCCGCATCGAGCGGGCGAAGGCGCTGCTGCGGCGCGGCGACATGAGCGTCACCGAGGTGTGCTTCGCGGTCGGCTGTACCTCGCTCGGGTCGTTCAGCTCGCGCTTCACCGAGCTGGTCGGCGAGTCGCCGAGCGCGTACCGGGCTCGGGACCACGGGGCGGGCGCCGCGATCCCGGCGTGCGTCGCCAAGGTCCACACGCGGCCGCTCAGGAACGGGGAGCCCGCGCTCGAACAGACGGCGGGCCCGGCACGCGAGCCGAAGGCGGGCCCGGCACGCGAGCGGGAGACGGGCCCGGCACGCGACCGGGCCGCGCGCGAGGACGGCGCTTCGCGGGCCGCCGGGAATCCGGTCACGATCGGAGAAGCGGATTCGGGCGGCTCCTCGTAGCGTCGAGGCATGGACATCAAGCTCTCGCAGTGCTTCATCGCAGTCGACGACCACGACAAGGCGCTCGCCTTCTACCGCGACGTCCTCGGCATGGAGGTCCGCAACGACGTCGGGTTCGAGGGGATGCGCTGGGTGACCGTCGGCTCCCCCGCCCAGGACGTGGAGATCGTCCTGGAGCCGCCGCTGGCGGACCCCAACGCCGCCCCGGCCGACCGGCAGGCGATGGCGGAACTGCTCGCCAAGGGCCTGCTGCGCGGCGTGATCTTCACGACCGACGACGTCGACGCCACCTTCGAACGCATCCGGGCCGCGGGCGCCGACGTGCTCCAGGAACCCATGGACCAGCCGTACGGCGTGCGCGACTGCGCCTTCCGCGACCCGGCGGGCAACATGCTCCGCTTCAACCAGCCCCGCAAGCAGTAGGGCCCCGCCGAAGGCCCCCTGCGGTAGGGTCCCGGCCCATCGCCGCGGGGGGCTCCGCCGGTCGGAACGAGCCAGGCGACAGAGGCGGAGCCGCGCGGGCGGTCCCGCGGAGACGGACGGAGAGACGATGAGCAAGGTCACGAGGACGCACCCGCAGTCGCCTGCGCCGCACGCCGCCGACAGCCACGACCTGATCCGCGTGCACGGCGCGCGGGAGAACAACCTCAAGGACGTCAGCGTCGAGCTCCCGAAGCGGCGGCTCACGGTGTTCACCGGGGTCTCCGGCTCCGGCAAGAGCTCGCTGGTGTTCGACACGGTCGCCGCCGAGTCACAGCGGATGATCAACGAGACCTACAGCGCCTTCGTGCAGGGCTTCATGCCCACCCTCGCCCGGCCAGAGGTGGACGTGCTCGACGGCCTGACCACCGCGATCATCGTCGACCAGCAGCGGATGGGCTCCGACCCCCGCTCCACGGTCGGCACCGCCACCGACGCCCACGCGATGCTGCGCATCCTCTTCAGCAGACTCGGCAAGCCCCACATCGGCCCGCCCAGCGCGTACTCCTTCAACACCGCGTCGATCCGCAGCAGCGGCGCGATCGCCGTCGGCAACAAGAAGGCGGTCAAGGCGACCTACCACCGCACCGGCGGCATGTGCACGCGCTGCGAGGGCCGCGGCTCGGTCTCCGACATCGACCTCACCCAGCTCTACGACGACTCCAAGTCGCTCGCCGACGGCGCGTTCACCATCCCCGGCTGGAAGTCCGACAGCCAGTGGACCGTGGGGCTCTACGCCCAGTCGGGCTTCCTCGACCCGCACAAGCCGATCCGCCGCTTCACCAAGAAGGAGATGCGGGACTTCCTCTACGGCGAGCCGACGAAGGTGAAGGTCAACGGGGTCAACCTCACCTACGAGGGGCTGATCCCCAAGATCCAGAAGTCGTTCCTCGCCAAGGACAAGGAGTCGATGCAGCCCCACATCCGCGCCTTCGTGGAGCGGGCGGTCACCTTCACCACCTGCCCCGAGTGCGAGGGCACCCGGCTGAGCGAGGGCGCCAGATCGTCGAAGATCAAAAAGGTCTCCATCGCCGACGCGTGCGCGATGGAGATCCGCGACCTGGCGGCCTGGGTCCGCGGCCTCGCGGAGCCGACCGTGGCGCCGCTGCTCACGGCGTTGCAGCAGACGCTCGACTCGTTCGTCGAGATCGGTCTCGGCTACCTCGCGCTCGACCGCCCTTCGGGCACGCTCTCGGGCGGCGAGGCACAGCGCGTCAAGATGATCCGCCACCTCGGCTCCTCGCTCACCGACACCACGTACGTCTTCGACGAACCCACCATCGGTCTGCACCCGCACGACATCGAGCGGATGAACAAGCTGCTCCTGCGGCTGCGGGACAAGGGCAACACGGTGCTCGTCGTGGAGCACAAGCCGGAGACGATCGCGATCGCCGACCACGTCGTCGACCTGGGTCCTGGCGCCGGTGCGGAGGGCGGCACCGTCTGCTTCGAGGGCACCGTCGAAGGGCTGCGCGCCAGCGGCACCGTCACCGGGCGTCACCTGGACGACCGGGCCGCCGTCAAGAAGACGGTGCGCGAGGCCACCGGAGCCCTGGAGATCCGCGGCGCGAACACGCACAACCTGCACGACGTCGACGTCGACGTGCCGCTCGGGGTGCTGACCGTCGTCACCGGCGTCGCCGGGTCCGGCAAGAGCTCGCTCGTGCACGGCTCCATCCCCGCAGGCGAGGGCGTGGTGTCGGTCGACCAGACCCCGATCCGCGGCTCGCGGCGGAGCAACCCGGCGACGTACACGGGGCTCCTCGACCCGATCCGCAAGGCGTTCGCCAAGGCCAACGACGTGAAGCCGGGCCTGTTCAGCGCCAACTCCGAGGGCGCCTGCCCGAACTGCAACGGCGCCGGGGTGATCTACACCGACCTGGCGATGATGGCCGGTGTCTCCACGACCTGCGAGGAGTGCGAGGGCAAGCGGTTCGACGCCTCGGTCCTCGAATACACCCTCGGCGGCCGCGACATCAGCGAGGTGCTCGCGATGTCGGTGACCGAGGCCGAGGAGTTCTTCGGCGCGGGAGAGGCCCGCACGCCCGCCGCGCACAAGGTCCTCGAACGGCTCGTCGACGTCGGTCTCGGCTACGTCAGCCTCGGCCAGCCCCTGACCACGCTGTCCGGCGGCGAGCGGCAACGGCTCAAGCTGGCCACGCACATGGCGGAGAAGGGCGGCGTGTACGTCCTCGACGAGCCGACCGCGGGCCTGCACCTCGCCGACGTCGAGCAGTTGCTGGCCCTGCTCGACCGGCTCGTCGACTCCGGCAAGACCGTCATCGTGGTCGAGCACCACCAGGCGGTCATGGCGCACGCCGACTGGATCATCGACCTCGGCCCCGGCGCCGGGCACGACGGCGGCCGGATCGTCTTCGAGGGCACGCCCGCCGACCTGGTCGCCGCCCGCTCCACCCGCACCGGCGAGCACCTGGCGGCGTACGTCGGCGCCTGACGCCGGTCAACCGGGCGCGGGCGGAGGGGAGTCGGGCGGCGCGTACGGCGGCAGGCACGCCTCGCCCGCCGCCTCCCGCAGCACGTCCCGGAGCATCTCCGGGGTCAGCCTGCCGGTGAACGTGTTGCGCTGGCTGACGTGGAAGCAGCCGTACAGGGTGACCGGGCCCGAGCCGTCCGCGGCCGGTGTGCCGCGCTCCAGGGTGACGCGGGCGCCGTGCGCGAACCGCGGGCGCGGCCTCGGCACCCGCCACCCGGCCTCGGCGAACGCGGGCAGGGCCGCCTGCCAGCCGAACGCCCCGAGGACCACCGCCGCCCGCAGCCGGGGCGCGAGCAGCTCCAACTCCCGTACGAGCCAGGGCCTGCAGGTGTCCCGCTCCTCCGGCGTCGGCTTGTTCTCCGGCGGCGCGCAGTGCACCGGCGATGTCACCCGTACGCCGCGCAGCGTCAGCCCGTCGTCCAGGGACACCGCCAGCGGACTCGACGCGAGCCCCAGCTCGTGGAGCGCCGCGTACAGGACGTCGCCGGAGCGGTCGCCGGTGAACATCCGGCCGGTCCTGTTGCCGCCGTGCGCCGCGGGCGCGAGCCCGATGACGAGCAGCGAGGCGTCCGGCGGCCCGAACCCGGGCACCGGCCGCGCCCAGTACGTCCAGTCCTGATACGCGGCCCGCTTCACCCGCCCGACCTCCTCGCGCCACGCGACGAGGCGCGGGCAGGCCGCGCACCGGGTGACGCGGGCGTCCAGTTCGGCCAGGGGATCCATAGGAGGTTCCACGGTAGTCGGAGTCCGCGGCGCTCCTCACATGCGGGCGAACTCCGCCGTCAGGGACCGGTTCCGGTCCATGGTGAGGAAGAACGACGGGTGGGTGTGGTGGTGCCGCTCGCCGTCGAGGGTCCAGCCGGTGAAGCGGTAGCCGGGCTTGGGAGTGGCGGTGACGGTGACGCCGGTGCCCGGGCGGTAGGGGCCCCAGGTGGTGGGGCGGACCGTGCCGCCGCCCGCGGGGGCGGTGCCCAGGGTCAGGCCGTGGCGGAGCCGGGGCTTGGCGGGCTCGCGGTAGGCGGCGACGATCGGGGTGGTCTGCTGGGCGAGCAGCGCGTTGTTGTTGTACCGGTCGCCGAGCGGCTGGCCCCACCAGGTGTTGTGGGTGTTGGAGTACTGGTTGACCGCCGTGCAGGACCGGCCGCAGGCGGAGGAGTAGGCCATGAGCGTGTGCCAGCGCCGGTCGGGGGTGACGTACCCGGTGCCGTACGGGGCGGAGAGGTAGGGCCGGTAGTCCTGGCCGCCCAGCTGCTCGTCGAGGGTAGCGCGGTCGTGGAACAGGCCCAGGTTGTGGCCGACCTCGTGGCCGAAGTTGTACCAGTCCACGATGGAGTGGACGTCGGTGACCGAGTAGGCCTGGTCGTCGGTCTTGGCAGTCGGTGGCATCGGCAGGCTGCCCTGTCCGGTGCTCGCCCCGCTCGGCACCTGCACGATCATGCCGACGAGGTCGGCGCCGTACTTCTCGCGGAGCCGGGCGGCTTCCGCACCGAGTTGGGGCTCGCGCGGATTGGACAGCTTCTCGTGGACCGTGGCGGCCTTCTCCTCGCCGTAGTAGGGCGCGCGGTAGGTGTCCACGATGTCGACGCTCGCCTTCACCCCGCTGTCGGCGAACGCCTGGTTGATCGCGGCCTCGGCGTACGCGACGCGGTTGAGCATGCCGTCGACGCCGCCGACGGCCCACTCGGCGCGCGGGGTCCAGCCGACGACCATGTCGATGACGACCGGGTTCTCGGCCGCCGCCCGCCGCGGCGGGCCCGCGGTGCCGCCGCCCGGCGGGGTGTACTGCTCGTCGGCGTCGTCACCGTCGGGGCGTTCGCGCAGGGCCGGGTTCTCCTCGGTCACCAGGGCCTTGCCGGGTTCGGTGCGCAGCGGCGCGATCCTGAAGACCCGGTCGCCGCGGTCGTACGTCGCGTCGACCATCACGGGGTCGTCGCCTGCCGCGCAGGCTCCGGTGACGTGGAGGAACACGGTCCGCTCGGGCCGGCCCGCCTCGTGCCCGGAGAAGCTGACCGTGCCGGCGGCGTCCGCGGGCTCGATGCGCTCGGCGACGGCCCTGACCTCCACGTCCGGGAAGAACCGCACGGTGTACTCACGCGGCCGCCCTTCGCGCGGGCGCTCGCACAAGTCGGCGTAGTCCCGCTTGTCGACGGCGACGGTGAGCCGCCGCACCTCGTCGCGCGGGACGGGCTCGGAGGCGTCGGCGGGGGCTGCGGGGAGCAGTGCCAAGGGGACCGTGGAGACGGCGCTGACCAGCACACTTCGACAAGCACGGGATCGGGGCATGCCTTCCACATGTCCCGGCCCCGCGCACTCGCGCACACGCGGCCGCGGTCATTCACTCGACTGGCGAACACACTTCCGCCCGCTCGGCCCTCTCCAGGTCTTACGAGTCCCCCAGGTCCGCCAAGTCCGCCTCCACGTCCTCCTCCAGGCCCTCCAGACCCTCCAGGAACGGGACGATCGCGTCGATGAAGTGCTCGTTCCGGTCACCGACCACCATGTGCCCCGCGTCGCCCACGTCGACGCGCCGTACGTGGGGAACCCCGGCGCAGAACTCGTCGGCGATGTCCGCGCCCACCACGTCGCTGACGCCGCCGCGCACGAGGAGGGTCGGCAGGGCGGCCCTGCGGGCGGCGGCGAGGAGGCGCTCCGCCCTGCCGGGCGGGTCCGGCCGGGCCGCGAAGCCGTCGAGCATCCGGGGGTCCCAGTGCCAGACCCAGCGATCGCCGTGGCGCCGCAGGTTCTTCCGTATCCCCTCGGGGTCGTGCGGGCGGGGGCGGTGCGGAAGGTAGGCGGACACCGCATCGGCCGCCTCGCCCACGCTGGCGAACCCGTCCGGTCGGGCGCGCGCGAACTCCATGATCCGGCGTACCCCGCGGTGGTCCGGCCGGTGGGCGACGTCGACGAGCACCAGCGCGCGCACCGCCGCCGCGGGTGCCTCTCCTGCGGCGAGCAGCGCGCTGATGCCGCCGAGCGAGGCGCCGACCACCACGGGCCGCTCGCCAAGCTCGGCGACGAGCGCCCGTACGTCGTCGGCGAACAGGTCGAGGTCGTAGTCGCCGTCGGCCGACCAGTCGCTGGTGCCGTGTCCGCGCAGGTCGGGGGCGACGACCCGCCAGCCCAGGGCGGCCAGCCGCGGGCCCGTCCGGTCCCAGGCGTGCCGTGTCTGGCCGCCGCCGTGCAGCAGGACGAGGGGCGGCGACGACGCCTCGCCCCACACGTCGGCCACGAGCCGGATCCCGCCGCGGCCCACGAACCTCCGGGGCAGGGCGCCGGCCGTCACGGCGCGCCCCGGGTCCGCAGCGGCGACAGGAGTTCGTCCCGGTGGGGGTCCGCGGCCGCCGCGGCGAGTACGACGTCAAGGGCGAACAGGGCACGGGCGAGGAACCGGTCGTCGTCGATCAGGGCGGCGACCCACTGGTGCAGCGCGCCCACGCACGAGGTGCCGACGGCGGAGGCCAGCGCGTCCGTGTCGACGTCGGCGCGCAGCACCCCTCGCGTCCGGGCGTCCGCCAGCGCCCGGCGGAGCTGGACGAGCGGGCTGCGGGCGAACACGAGGCCGCTCGCCTCCCACTCGCGCACCATGCGCCGCGACACGACCGGGTCGCCCACGAACAGTTCGACGGTCGTCCGGACGACCGCCCTCGGGCCGCCGCCCGGAGTCTCCCGGCGGCAAGTCTCCAGACGGCGCTCCAGTTCGTCCATGAAGCCGTCGGCGAGCGCCTCCCAGATCTTGTCGCGCGGTCCGATCAGGTTGTACACGGTGGCCGGGGCGACCTCCGCCCGCTCGGCGATCCGCTCGGTGCTGATCACCGATTCCGGGCCGTCCCGGAGGAGTTCGCGCGTCGCTTCGAGGATCCGGCCGCGCCGCTGGGCCTTGTGCCGTTCACGCAGTCCCCCTTCGACCGGCCGCATGAGCCCACGCCCCTTCCTTGTGCCGTCCGGAATTCTCGTGAACTTAGAGAGCTCTCTAAATTTAGGGATGGGTCTGGATACGGTCAAGGGTGGGTCCGGCGCACCCCTCTGACCAGGCAGGGAGCCGAGGCGTCAGCCACGCGATCGGAGCGGGGAAGCCGGGCAGCGAAGGGAACGCACCCTCCCATTCCGCCGTCCTCTCAGCCATGACCACTGCAATCCGCCGGGCGGCGCACCTCACGGCCGCCTCCGCCGCCTTCGCCCTGACGCTCACCTGCGGCACCGCCGCCGCCCAGGCTGCGGCACCCGGCAAGCCCGCCTCCCCGCGAGCGGCCACCGCCGCCGGGACCACGAGCAACGCGGCGAGCCTGACCAGCTATCGGCTCGCCCCCGGCCTCCTCAAGATCACCGGAGGCCGGACGGCGGGCAACCCGTCCCAGGTCCACGGCGTGCTCGGGATGCCCAAGGGCAAGGGGCCCCACCCGGTGGTCGTCGTGCTGCACGGCACCCACCACAACTGCGTGACCACCAAGGACGCCTCCGACGTCGTCGCCCGCAACCCCGTCAAGACCCACTGGCCGCTGGTCTGCGCCAAGCCCGGGAAGCCGGAGCGCGGTCTTGGCCCCGACTATCTGCGCCAGGACGTGGGCCTGTCGCACGTCGTGCAGGCGCTCACGCGCAAGGGGTTCGCCGCCGTGTCCATCGACGTCGTCTCGCCGGAGATCTGGTGGGGCGGCGAGACCGACCCCACCAAGGGCTACACCGATCTGGTCAGCGCCCATCTGCGACTGCTCTCCGACCTCAACAAGGGCGTCGACCACGGCCTGAGGATCCCCGGGGTCAAGGGCCGGATCGACACCTCCCGCGTCGGCCTGGTCGGGCACAGCCGGGGCGGCGGCTACGTCCTGTCCCCCAAGGCGGCCAAGCGCGCCGGGCTCTTCGGCACCGTGGCCATCGAGCCCGCCGAGAACGCCGAGCCCGCGCCGCACAAGGTCCCCGTGCTCAACATCCGGGGCGCCTGCGACGAGGACGTCCAGGCGCAGGCCGGGCGCGCGACGATGAAGGCGCTCGCGAGGTCGGGCTCGACGAAGGTCGCGGCGGACGTGCTGCTCGCGGGCACCGGCCACCGGATGATCAACACCAATCTCGCCGCCACCGACAAGGGCGGCGGGATCGGCCCCTGCAAGCCCGCCAAGGTCGCGTCGCCGGCCGTCGCGCGCGCCCAGGCCGCGCAGCTGACCGCCGCGTTCCTCGAGCAGGCCCTGCGCAAGGCCCCCGCCTACCGGCTCCCCGCCCTGGGCGGCCTCTCCCCCAAGGGCGGCAACCTGCGCAAGGGCGGCCCGGGCCTCACCTTCCGCCCCGCCCGCCCGGAGACGTTCACCGACCCCCGCGCCATCCGCGAGGTGTCGTCGAAGCAGCGGCTGCTGCCTGCCATCCCCAAGAACCTGAAGGTCAACAAGCGTCCGGACGACGGGATCTGACACGCGGCGGCCGCCCTCGGTCACCCCTGCCGCGGCCACGGCAGGGGGCCGCTCCTCAGCGCACCGGGAGCCACGGATCGCCGTCGCTCACCCTTCGAACGGCCGGAAAGCAGTTCGACAACAGCTCAGTCACGCGTCCGCCCAGCCCCTTCGATTGCGCCTTTCCGGTACGTCTACGGCAAGGAAATGCTCGGACCCGGCGGGTATCACTACCGTATGCATGGTCCTTGACCGGCACAGCCGTGTACCTCCGGAAGGCACCGCCATGGCCGCCTCACCCTCGTCCTTGCGCGTGGACATCGTCTCGGGGTTCGACCCCGCCCTGGTACGCGTACACGGAGATCTGGACATCGCCAGCGCGCCCTCGCTGCGGGCCGCGCTCGCGCCCTTGCTGCACCGCCGCGTGGAGCTGGACCTGACCGACGTCGCCTTCATCGACTCGTCCGGGATCAACGCCCTGACCGCGCACCATCGGCACTGCGGCCTCGCGGGCGGCCGCATCACCGTGATCGAGTCCTCGCAGCCGGTCCAGCGGGTGCTGCACATCACGGGAGTCGACGTGATCCTGACGCACCCGCGCGACCCGGAGGACCCGGGCCGCGGCCGACGTGAGGATCCGCCGCACACGCCCTGAGGCGCGGGCGGAGCGCGTACGGATCATCGCCAAGCAGGCCATCCATCACGCCGCGCGGGCCGTCACATCCTGCGTGCCGTCACGCCGTCCAGGCCACCACCGCGAAGCGCCCACCGTCCCGGCGCTCCCCGCAACTCCCCCTGCCCCGCCGCGATCTGACGGTACGACACACAACCATTACCGCACCCCTTCCAACACACTCGAACACGCTCTACCGTAATCCCACACTGCCGACAGGCAGCTGACGTCACTCCACGTTCGCCGTTCGCCGGGCCAGAGACTTCTCCTCACCCCCTGGAGCGCCCCATGGATCGACGCGACTTCCTGATCATCAGCGCCCTCACCCCGCTCGCCGCCACCTGGGCCACCGAGGGCCACGCGGCCGCCAGGAGCCCCCTGGCCGCCGCGGACCACACGTTCGGATTCTCCGCGGACGGCAGCCAGTTCCTGCTCGACAAGGAGCCCTTCCAGATCCGCAGCGGTGAACTGCATCCGTGCCGCATCCCCGTGCGGTACTGGCGCCACCGCATCCAGATGGCCAAGGCGATGGGCCTGAACACCATCGGCGTGTACCTCATGTGGAACTACCTGGAGGAGCGCCCCGGCATCTTCGACCTGACCACCGACCGGCGCGACTTCGCCGCGTTCGTCCGGCTGTGCCAGGCCGAGGGCATGTGGGTGCTGTTGCGCCCGGGGCCCTACGTGTGCGCCGAGTGGGACCTCGGCGGTCTGCCCGCCTGGCTGCTGAAGGACCCCGCGGCCAGGATCCGCGTACGGGCCGCGGCCGACCCGCACTACATGGCGGCGGTCCGCCGCTACGTCAGCAAGATCGCACCGGTGGTCAAGCCCCTCCTCGTCGCCAACGGCGGGCCCGTCCTCATGGTGCAGATCGAGAACGAGTACGGCTCGTTCGGCGACGACGCCACGTACGTCGACGAGATCCGTCAGGCCTGGCTGGACGCGGGCGTTCCCGGGCCCTTCTACACCCAGGACGGCCTGGCCCAGGTCAAGGCCAACCGCACCAACGTGCCCGGCGGAGCCATCGGCCTGTCCGACGGGGACGCCGCCGCCATCGCCGACTGCCGCCGGGCCTTCCCCGCGGTGCCCGCGTTCATCGGCGAGTCCTGGGCCGGCTGGTTCACGGCGTGGGGCGACAGCGGATTCGCCGGCATCGGCAAGGACAAGTCCCCGGTCCTGCGCGGCCTCATGCAGTCCAAGCTGTCGTTCAACATCTACATGATTCACGGGGGCACCAGCTTCGGCTACTGGGCCGGGGCCAACTCCGCGGACGACGGCAGCGGCTACACACCCGACATCACCAGCTACGACTACAGCGCGGCGATCACCGAGCAGGGCCGCCCGACCGCGAGCTACACCGCGTACCGCTCCCTCATCGACAGCTACCTGGACGAGCCGCTGCCTCCGCTTCCCGCGGCCGTCCCCACCATCACCCCGAGCCCGGTGACGCCCCGGGCGTACGCCTCGCTGTGGGACAACCTCCCCCGGCGCTGCCGCCGTCCCGGACGGTCACCGCCCAGCCCATGGAGACCTACGGCCAGAACTCGGGCTTCGTCCTCTACCGCCGCCCGCTGTCCGGATACGACGGCGCGACCCTGCACGTCACCGGCGTGCACGACTACGCCACGGTGTTCCTCGACGGCGTCTACCAGGGCGGCTTCAGCCGGGTCCCGGTTTGGCCGTCGTACGCCGGACCGCTGAAGGTCACCACCGGCAGCAGCCTCTCCCTCGGCGACGCGGACGCGACCCCGACGCTCGACGTCCTCGTGGAGGGCCTGGGCCGGGTGAACTTCGGGCACTACGTCGACCGCAAGGGCATCACCGGGCAGGTGTCGCTGTCCGACGCCGGTGCGCTCGACGGCCCGCTCACCCGGTGGCAGACCTACTCGCTGCCCGTCGACGAGAAGTTCGTGGCCTCCCTGCGCCCGGCCATCAGCGACCGCAGCAGAAGCGGCCTCTTCTTCCGCGCCGCCCTCAGCCTCGACAAGACCGGCGACACCTACCTGGACATGTCCGCCTGGACCAAGGGCGTGGTCTTCGTCAACGGCCACCACCTCGGCCGCTACTGGTCCGTCGGCCCGCAGCAGCGCCTGTACTGCCCCGCCCCCTGGCTGCGGACCGGCCGCAACGAGATCGTCGTCTTCGACCTGCACCAGACCACGCCGCAGCCCATCGGCTTCGCCGCCGCCCTGCAGAGCACCTACGTCCTCACCAACCGGCGCAGCGGCAAGGTCCTCGACGTACCTGACGAGTCGACGGACCAAGGCGTGCAGCTCGTCCAGTGGACCCGCCACGGCAAGGCCAACCAGCAGTGGCGCCGCACCACCCTGTCCCACGGGCTCACCACGTTCGCCAACTCCCTTTCAGGGCACCACATCGACGTCCACAGCGAGTCCACGACCCCCGGCGCGCCCGTCATCCAGTGGCCCGCCACCCGCGGCGCCAACCAGCAGTGGCGCCTGGCCGACACCGGTGCCGGCCACGTGAAGCTCGTCAACGTCCACAGCGGCAAGGTCCTCGGGGTCGAATCCAACTCCTCCGCGGACGGCGCGAAGATCGTCCAACAGAACGACACCGACGACACCAGCCAGCACTGGCACCTCGACGAGCTGTAGCCGCCGAGGGCTCAGCGGGCGGCGATGCCGGTCGCGGCGAGGATCTCCGTGGCCGACGCGCTGTTGCCGTCCTGTACGGCCAGGGTCATGGCGGCGTGGGCGGCCCCCTCGTCGGCGTACGGCGGGAGCATCAGGAAGGAGAAGATGTCCTGGTGGCCGCGGGTGACGAGCATGGTGTGGTCGTCGACGTCGGACCAGTCGATGCGGACCAGGTGACCATCGACGGCCACCGAGTGCAGGTGCACGTCCCACGCTCCGGCGTCCAGGCCGATCCGGGCGACCGTACCGAGCTTGTCGGTCAACGCGCGGATCAGGCCGGGCAGTTGCACGGCGAGGTTCCGGGACCTGGGCCACCACGCGCCGTCGAACGTGCCGTCGCGCCGGGACGTCGTCGCCATCCTGAGCAGGGCCGCGCCGGAGAACGTCTGTCGGCTTCCGGATTCCGTCGGGAGAACGACCGGACCGGCCGGATCGTCACTCATGGCACACCTCCCAGGTGCAGTGGCCACCACGGTCGGTCACGTACGCGTGAGGCCGCTGGGCGGCGAGGACACCTCAGTCCTTCCAGCCTACTCCTGGCCGCTGTGCGCACGGAGCGTGACCTGTACGGCCGGTCCGTGCGCGCAATCGTGGTCGGGCGGGCCGCAGGAGTAGGCTCATGGCCACTGGGAGCGTTCCTCGACCGCCTTCCCTGCCGGTCGCCCTCTCGGTCCAAAGCACCGGGCTCAGCACCTACGGGGTTCGGGGACAGGTCGACACCATGCCGGTGATCACCGCACGTACTCCGCTTCCCGCACCGGGCACCGGCGGCGACGCACGCCCGATGGCCGACGGGAGCGTCCAGGGCCGCATCGTCGCCGACGACCCCGAAGCGGCCTGGCAGGTGGCACAGGTCCTGCGCGAGCGCCTTCTCTGCGACGAGCCCCGCAGCTACCCCACCGGCAGCGAGGGCGACGGCGTCCGTCTGCATCTGACGGTCGACACCCTGCGGACCCGCCCGACGGCACCGGCCCCGCACACCTGGCTGATCGACAGCGGGTCGCAGGCGCGCCGCACCCACGCCGACGAGACGGCACACCCCTGAGCCGACCGCCACACCGTGCCCGGCCCCGGCCCGAGGCACGTCACCGCCCCCTGCCGCAGCCCGCCACGCACGCCCGCACAGCACCCCGCCACGCCGTACTCCCAGGGAGATCAACATGACCGCGCCCCTCGTCGGCCCCCACTCCCTCACCCGGCTGCGCCTGGCGCCCGTCGGAGGCGGTCCCCGCAGCATCGACGGCGTCTGGTGGCCCCACACCGACGACCTCGTCACCGAGCTTCCGCGCCTGCTGCGCACCCTGCCGCGCACCTGGGCACAGATCGTCCACGTCACCGTGCGCACCGCCACCTGGTCCGCCTTCCCCGGCCGGATGCTCTGCGCGGGCCAGGTGCTCCACCTGCACGGAAACTCCGCCGTGCACGCCCCCGCCACGGTCTGTCTGCTGGCGCCCGGCGCCGGGCGCTGGGACCTGCTGGTCGTACCGCACCTGACCGACGACAGGGAAGGACCGCGGCTGATGGCCGCCGCGTTCACGGAAGAGTGACGACCCCGACGGCGCCGCCCGGTCTTCCAGTACGCTCAACACACGGTCGCCCCAGACCCGGCCCTCTCCGTGCATGCCGCCCAGCGCAACAGAGGCTCTGCGCAACGCGAAGCAGCAACCTTCCTGAGGAGATGGGGCGGATGAGCCCGCATCCCGACCTCCCGGAGTCGGCCGGCCGGCCCGCTCTTCCCGTCCTGTTCGACGACTGCCGTCTGGTCCGCGCCCGGGGCGAGCTGGATCTGACCACCATCGCGCCCCTGGAGCACGACCTGCGCCTCGCCCGCACCGGAGCCGGACGACACTGTCTCATCGTGGACCTCACCGAGGTGACCTTCATGGACGGAAGCGTCCTCAGGCCGCTGAACGAGGCCTGGTCCGACTGCCGGGCCCGGCACGGCTGGATCCGGCTCGTCTACACGCTCCCCGCGACCCGGCTGGTCTTCCGGGCCGGTGGCCTCGTCGACCGGTTCCCCGGATACGCGAGCGCCCAGGACGCCTGGCAAGGCACGGCCGCCCGCCCCGGACCGAGCCGTCGGGCCGCTCACAACGGTGACGTGTGATGTACGGTCTGTGTCGGCAGGAGTCCCGCACGGGGAGGTCCCGGCCTCGGTGGAACGGAGACCGGTGACCAGCAACGGCATGGCCGAGGCTCTGCGTTCGCTGCGCCCCGGAAGCAACAGCGATCCCGCGGAGACCAGTGCGCGCGCGCTGGGGGTCGCGGGCGTCACCGTGTCCGTCTTCCCCAAGTCCTCGGCAACGGTGAACGGCACCCGCACGCCGGAGCCGCTGTGGTCCTTCCCCGAGCTGAGCCGCCGCTTCGAGGAACTGCAGTTCACGCTCGGCGAGGGCCCGGGCCCCGACGCCGCACACGCCGGAGTGCCCGTACTGGAACCGTTCCTGAGCCGCGTACGCCCCGACCGCTGGCCCGCGCTGCTGCCCGCGGCACAGCGGCTCGGGGTGCGTGGAGTGTGCTGCTTCCCCCTCGGCCTGGGCGCCGCACGGCTCGGGATACTGACCCTGCTGTGCGACGGGGAGCGCGGCCTCAGCGACCAGCAACTCCTGGACGCGAACACGCTGTCCGCCGCCCTGACGGCAGCCCTGATGAACGGGAGCGGTCCGACGCATGGCAGCAGTACGGGTGACGACGGGCCGTTGTGGCCGATCGACGGGCTGCACCGTGCCGTCGTGCACCAGGCGACCGGAATGATCAGCGTCCAACTCGGGGTCTCGATGGTGGAAGCCCTGGTGCGGCTGCGTGCCTTCGCCTTCGGCAGTGAACGCCCTGTCGGGGACGTAGCAGACGATGTCGTGGCCCGACGGCTGCGATTCGACGACGATAGGAACGGGCCTCATTCGCCCGACGGTGGAGAGGGATGATCGGTATGGCCCGGGAACAGCGCCTCGCGAGGGTGTTCGTCGAGATCGCGGACTCACTCATCGACGACTTCGACGTCCTCGACCTGCTGCAGCGCCTTTCGACACGCTGCGTGGAGCTCTTGGACGTATCCGCCGCGGGGATCCTGCTCGCCGACGCCCACGGTGAACTTCAGGTCATCGCCGCCTCGGACGAGCACACCCGCCTCCTCGAACTGTTCGCCCGGCAACACGACCAGGGGCCCTGCGTCGAGTGCTTCCGCGTCGGCGAACCCCGCACGAACATCGACCTCAGGCGTCCCGAGGCGGCCATCGCCTGGCCCCACTTCACGCCACGGGCCCGCGAGATCGGGTTCGTGGCCACGCACGCCATCCCCCTGCGGCTGCGTGACCGGGTGGTGGGCGCCCTCAATCTGTTCCACACCTCCGTGCACCCGCTCGGTGACGACGACATCGCTCTGGCCCAGGCGCTCGCCGACGTGGCCACGATCACGATCCTGCAGCAGCGCACGCTGGAGCAGTCGCACGTGGAGAACGCCCAGCTGAACTCCGCGCTCACCAGCCGGATCCTGGTGGGGCAGGTCAAGGGAGTGCTCGCCGAGCGCTGGGACACCTCGGTCGACGAGGCGTTCACCGCGTTCCGCTCGTACGCCCGCTCCCAGCACCTACGCCTGACGGACCTCGCCCGGTGCATCGTCGACGGTACGTTCGACACCTCCGTCATCCCGGCTCCCGAGGCCCGCATGTGACGGCAGGGCGTGGCGCAGCACGCGGCCCCACATCGACGCGTACTGGCGCCACAACGGGCCGGTGACGTACGGCAGTCCGTAGCGGTCGCAGATCTCGCGTACGCGCGGGGCGAGCTGGGCGTAGCGGTTGCTGGGCAGGTCGGGGTAGAGGTGGTGCTCGATCTGGTGGCTGAGGTTGCCGGTGAGGACGTGCAGGAGGGGGCCGCCCTCGATGTTCGCCGAGCCCTGGATCTGCCGCAGGTACCACTCGCCGCGGGTCTCGTCGGCGAGCCGCTCCTCGGTGAAGGTCTGCACCTCGCCGGGGAAGTGGCCGCAGAAGATGACCGTGTGCGCCCAGATGTTGCGGGCGGTGTTGGCGGTGAGGGCACCCACGAGGCAGGGCAGCGCGGAAGGGCCCGCGAGGAGCGGGAACAGGACGTAGTCCTTGGCCGCCTGGCGCACCGCCTTGCGTGCCGTGCCCGACGCGTCGCGCAGGAAGGCGCGCACGCTCTTGCGCCCCTGCGTCACAGCGTCGGCCTCCAGGTCGTACAGGGCGATCCCCCACTCGAAGACGGGCGCGAGCAGGGCGGCGTAGAAGGGCTGGAGCGCGTGGAACGGCCGCCAGGGCTGGTGCGGGCTCATGCGCAGGATCGTGTAGCCGAGGTCGCGGTCGCGGCCGACGACGTTGGTGTACGTGTGGTGCAGGTGGTTGTGGGTGCGCTTCCAGGCGTCGGCGGGGCTGGCGAAGTCCCATTCCCAGGTGGTGGAGTGGATCGCCGGGTCGGCCAGCCAGTCCCACTGGCCGTGCAGGACGTTGTGGCCCAGTTCCATGTTCTCCAGCGTCTTCGCGACCGTGAGCAGGGCGGTGCCCGCCAGCCAGGCGGGCGGGAAGAGGGACACGGCGAGGGCGGCCCGGCCGCCCGCCTCGCAGCCGCGCTGCACGGCGATCACCGTACGGATGTACCGGGCGTCGTCCGCACCGCGTGCCGCGACGACCTCGGCACGGAGCCGGTCGAGTTCGCGGCCCAGCTGTTCGGTGCGGTCGGCGTCCGGAGCCGCCGGAGCGGCGTCGCTGAAGGGGGCGGCGGTCGTGGGCATGGTGTCTCCATGGGGTGTGGTGCGGCCCTGCGGGGGCCGCTCGTCGGCCGGATGCCCGGGGGGAACGGCCGGGTCACAGGTCGAGGAGGAGGGGGCCTGCGGCCGCGTTGACGCAGGTCTGGATCAACTCGCCTGGTTCACCGCGCACTTCGCCGGTGCGCAGATCCCGCACCCGCCCTTCGGCGAGCGGCACGAGGCAGCCGAAGCAGATGCCGCGACGGCACCCGTACGGCATCGCCACGCCCGCCGCCTCGCCGACCGCGAGCAGGGGCACGGAGGCCCGCGCGTCCGCCTCCACACCGCTGCGGCCGAACCGGACCGGCGCACCGGCGGCGTCGCCTTCCCGGGGCGGCAGGGGCGCGAGCCGGAAGCGCTCCACGCGCAGCCGTTCCCGTACGCCCGCGGCCGCCCAGCTCTTCTCGGCCGCGTCGAGCAGCCCGGAAGGCCCGCACACCCAGGCGTCCCGGCGGCGCCAGTCCGGGCAGAGCGCCGCGATGCGGTCCGGGGTGAGCCGACCGTCCGTGCGCGTGTACGCCAGGCGGACGGTCAGCCACGGCAACTGGGCGTCGAGGAGAGTGAGTTCGGCCCGGAAGAGGCACTCCTCCGACTGGGGCGCGCTGTGCAGGAGCACGGTGTGGGGCACGGGGCCGGGGCGCCGGGCCAAGGTGCGCACCATGCCCATGACGGGCGTGACGCCACTGCCCGCCGTCACGAACAGCAGCCGCTCGGGCAGCGGCTGCGGCAGCACGAACTCGCCCTGTGCCGGGCCGAGTCGGAGCACGATGCCCGGCCGGGTCCGGTGGACCAGGTGCGGGGAGACCCGGCCGCCCCGCTGCGCCTTCACCGTGAGGGTGAGCGGGCCGGTGGGCGACGAGGTGATCGAGTACGTGCGCCAGTGCCGCACGCCGTCGATCTCGACGCCGACCGGCAGGTACTGCCCGGCCAGGTGCCCGCGCCAGCCCCGGCCCGGCCGGATCACCAGCGTGGCCGCCGCCGGGCCTTCCGGGAGCACGGCGGTGACCCGGCCCGCGGGGTGCCGCGCCGACCACAGCGGATCGAGCAGGCCGAGGTAGTCGTCCGGCGAGAGCGGGCTGGTCAGCCAGGACACGGCCGCGAGGGCGCGGCGCCCGGACCGCCCGTCGGCCCACGCGGTGAGCCGGGAGGCGACGGCGGGCGGCGGGGAGGGCGGCGACGAGCGGGGGTTCACGGACACGGCGGTACCCCTCCGGGGTCTGCGGTTCCGGTCGGGCCCGCACCTCGACGGCCGGACCCGTACCTCAGCGACCCGCCGTCGTCGCCGGGCCGTCGGGGCCGAGCGAAGCACACCTCGCGGCGGACCACACCGCCGCCGGGGCGCTTTGCGCCATCCGTCGCACCGCTCCTGCCAGCGGGGACGCACCGGCATCCAGGGTGCAGTGCGGAGGTCCGGCCGGAAGATGGCCAGATGGTGACGCCGCCCGTGAGCGGTCGCGTCCCAGAACTCCGCCGTGCTGGACGGCCCGTCCAGCACGGCGTGTTCGGTCTCGGTCTCCGTGCGGCGCCAGCGGGGCGGCCGGGTGACCCCTACTTCTCCACGGTGTAGCGCAGCTGAGCGAAGCCGCCGAGGTTGGCGGTGGAGTCCAGGCGGAGCGGGACGTCCTTGGTGAGTTCGCCGAAGAGGCGGTGGCCGGCGCCGATCAGGACCGGGGCGACACTGATGATGAACGCATCGACGCGACCCGAGCGGATGAAGCTCTGGACGAGCCGTCCGCCGTCGGGATAGACGTGCTTGATCCCCCGCCGGTCGAGGTCGGCAACAAGGCTGTCCATGTCGCGGTAGACGGTGACGCGCGGGTCGACGTCCTCGGGCAGCGTGGTGCTCAGGACGCCCACGTGGCGGTCGCCGTAGTGCCAGTTCTCCTCGCCGAAGCCTATGACCTTGTCGTAGGTGTTGCGGCCCATGATCACGGCGTCGACGGAGTCGAGGAACTCGACGAAGCCCAGGTCGCCGGCCTTCTCGCCGCGCGAGGTCAGCCACTCGATGTCGTCGTCGGGGCGGGCGATGTAGCCGTCGAGGCTGGTGCCGATGAAGACGGTGGAGCTGAAGGTCATGAGGTCCTCCCGAGCAGGTGGTCGAGGTCGTCGTGGAGCAGGGCGGCGGGATCGCCGTCACCGGTGAGGGCCCACCGCAGCAGGGAGCCGTCAGTGGTGACCTTGATGGCGCGGGCGAGGCGCGGCACGTCGGTGCCGGACGGGAGTTCGCCCTTGGCGACGGCGTCCGCGAGCAGTTCTTGGAGTGCCGCGTCCACCGCGCGGGTGTGCGCGGCGGCGTGGACGCGGAACTCGGGGTCGGACAGGTCGAGCTGGAGCATGCCGAGGTGATTGGCCATCTCCTCGGGTGTGGACAGGTGACGGGCGAACTCGTCGGCGACGGCGTGCAGCGCAGCCAGCGGCGAGTCGTGCTCGGCCCGCGCCCGCCGGTACGGCACGGCGGCATCCGCGGCCGCGTCCGCGGCGAACGCCAGCAGCAGGTTCCGCTTGGAACCGAAGCGCTGCGAAAGCGTCGCCGGAGAGACCCCCGCTTCGGCGCCGACATGCGCCAGGGTGAGCCTGCCGGGGCCGTGCGAGCCGATGGCACGCCCGGTGGCGGCGAGGATCTCGGCGTCGCTGGTAGCGCGTGGTCGTGGCATGGGTTCCTCCTTCCGTGATCGACTGTAGCACATTAATAAATGGCCATTCAGTTATTAACTGATTCCGGAGAGAGGACGGGAGGGAAGGCTGAGCCGGAGGGCCTGCGGGCTCCGCCTCACCGGCCGACGACAGCGACGGCGAGGCGGTGGCCGAGCAGCTGCGGCTGGCCACCAGGGCGGACCGGATCGCCCTGGCCGAGCAGACCGGATCGCCCTGGCCGAGCTGAAGGAGCGGCTGGAGCGGACGTACGCCTCGAAGACGTACGCCGAACTGGAGGCCCTGATCGCGTTCTTGCCCGCGGGTGGCGGCGTGCGCAGTTCGTGCCCCACGTCGTCCAGGAAGCAGCGCAGGCGCGCCACGGAGGCCTCAGCAGCAGCCCTACAAGGCGTGAGCGGTCACACAGCCAGCTCTGGCCACAGGTCCGTGAAAGCGCAGGCCAGAGACGGACGTTGCAGCATGCTTCGCCGGGTTGTCCACTGCGGGGCGGCGGTCAGTCACGGACGCATGAGCAGGGGTCGGCCGTCATGTGGTGTCCAATGGTGCGGCTGCTTCACGCCTGGAACTCGGTGAGATCGATGGTGTGCACCTGCAGGGGATAGTCGTACTCCGGGTGCGCCGTCTCCCGCTCGGGCACCATGCCGAGCTTGCTGATGATGTTCCCGGAGGCGTGGTCACCCACCTGGCTGATGCTGATGACGCGGTCGAGGCCACGGTCCTGGAGCGCGAACTCCAGCGTGGCGTGGGCGGCCTCGGAGGCGTACCCCTGACCCCAGAACTGTGAGCCGAGCCGCCAGCTGATGGCCACGGCGGGCATTACCTCCGGCAGGAACTCGGGCACGGACAGACCCGTGAAGCCTGCCAGTTCGCCCGAGGCCAGCAGCTCGACGGCGAAGAGTCCGAAGCCCTCCTCGTCCCACTCCTCCTCCCACCTCTCGATTTCCTCTGCGGTGTGGTCCAGGTCGCGCACCGAGCCGTCGTCGATCCAGCGCATGACCCGCGGGTCCGCGTTGATGTCCGCCATCGGCGCGAGGTCGTCGTCGTGCCAGCGACGCAGGAGGAGGCGGGGGGTACGGATCTCGGTCATGGCGCCCATCCTGCCGAAGGAAGTGGCCTTATCGGTAATCCGGCGCTCGGGCAGCGAGGCTGCGAGGTGAGACCGATGCGGCTGAGAGCTATCGCGGGCCTGCGCACCGGCCGGTAGCCGGCCGGTGGCCGGTCAGTGGCCGGTCAGTGGTGACTGGGTCTACCGGTTCGCGGTTTCGCGAGCGGTGATCCGGTTCGTGCGAGCGACCGCGCGGCCCACCGCGTTGCGCACTGCGAGGCCCGGCCGGGTGCGGGGCACCATGAGTCCGGAGAGCAGGCCGACGCGTCGCTGTCGCGGGCCTACCTCGCGGCGGAGCCGCGCCTCGTAGGCGGCGAAGGCGCGGGCGTGATCGCCGGGATGGGCGGCGAGCTCTTCCGCGAGGGCGTACGCGCCCGCCATCGCCATGCTGGACCCGTCACCCAGAAGGGCTGTCGCCGCCGCGGCGTCCCCGAGCAGCACGACGCGTCCGCGGGACCAGGAGGGCACCCGGATGGTGGTCAGGGGGTCGAAGTACGGGGCCGGGTGGTCGAGGAACGCCGCTACGAGTTCCGGTGCCCGCCACCGCACGTCGGCGTAGGCGTCGGCCACGGTCTGCTTGTGCAGGGCGATGTTCTTGCGGTCGTGGGCGGCTGCCTGTGCGGCCCGGAAGGTGAAGATCGCGAGAGGGGTGGTCCGGGAGGGGTGGACGACCAGCATCCGGTTCGGCACGGTCAGCATCGTCATCTCGCTCGGGTCTTCGACGGCGTCGGGTGACAGCGGCACGGTCGCGCCGTACAGGCCCAGGTCGCTCGCGAACTGCCGCTCAGGTCCGAATGCCAGGCGCCGCACGGTGGAGTGCATCCCGTCGGCGCCGACCACCAGGTCGAAGCGCCGTGGCGCGGCCCGCCGGAAGGTGACGTCGACCCCGCCCGCGTCCTGGTCGAGAGCGGTGACCGTGTCGTCGAACAAGAACTCGGCCTCGGTCTGCGCCGAGCGGTGGAGCACCTCGGACAGGTCGGCTCGGGTCACCTCGACCGTGGGCGCCTTGTCCGAGGTGAGCGGGAGTCGCAGGATCGGCCTGCCGCCGGGGTCGAGCAGGGTCAGTGACCGGTTGCGGGTGGCGAGCCCGCGGAGCTGCGGGAGGATGCCCATGCGGTCGGCGACCGGGATCGCGGGCCCCTTCACGACGATCGCGCTGCCACCGGAGCGCAGCTGCGGGGCATGTTCTATGACCGTCGGCCGGTAGCCGTTCCGGGAGAGCCAGTACGCGAGTGCGGGCCCCGCGATTCCGGCACCGACTATCAGCACCTCGGGCTTCTTCATGACGGTGACCTCTCGGAGTGTCGATGACCGGGCCCCCGGCGAGTGCCGGGCCGGGTCTCGGGGCGCGGCGGCACGGGCAGGGGGGCAGGGGGCAGCACAATCGGACCAAGGTACGAAATCTTTCGTACCTTGGCGCTCAGTGGAGCACATCCCTCAGGTACGATTCAAGTCGTACCTGAAGGGGGTGCCGCGTGCCCGGGAAGAACCTGGCCGGCCCGAAGGCCGATGCGCTCGATCTGGGCGCGGTGTTTCGTGCCCTCGCCGACGAGCACCGTCGTTCGGTGCTGACGCAGTTGGCCACCGACCGCGGCGACAACGAGCGGGGCTGCAACTCGTTCGATCTTCCGATCTCCAAGCAGACCCAGACCCACCACTTCCGCGTCCTGCGCGAGGCCGGCCTCATCGACGAGATCGACTACGGCAACCGCAAGGGCGTCCGTCTCCGACGCGCGGACATCGAGAAGAGATTCCCCGGACTGCTCGCCCTCCTGGAAGCAGAGCCTCCAGGCGCTGCCGCTCCTCGCTGAGCACAGGTGGGCACGGACGTTCGCCCCATGACCCCTTCGGCTCCCGGATGCGGGCCCGCTCCCCCTGCGGGCGAATACCGCAGCCGTCTCGTTGGGCCTCTTGCCCGCCGGCCCAACCCGCGCCGGGGCACTCACTGACCCAGCGAAAACCCCTCCTGCCCCGAACGAATCGGGCCAGGAGGGGCTTCAATCACGGGATCCTACGTACAGCTTGGAGGTCACCTCTGTCCCCTGGACGCCCGGGACCTACGGTTCCGCACCTCCTTCCTTCACCTGCCGAATCCCACGCGAACGGTGGAGCTCAGCGGGGCAGGAGCCCCCGTGCTGCCCCGCTGAGTGCCTTCGGGTCAGGCCCGGTTCAGTTCGGCGGGCAGCTGCGGAGCGCCGGCTTGCGGGGGGCACTCTTCGGCGGCGCCGCCGTCGGACAGGTGGTCGTCGGAGATCCATCCGTGGGTCTCGGTCCCCGCGATCCGCGCGTACGTCCAGGTGTTGCCGTAGTCGTTGAGGGCGTAGCACCAGTAGTAGACCTTGGTGCCCGCGTCCATCCCCTTGACGTTGCCGCAGGCGGCGTAGGGGCCCTTCTTCATGTTGGCGCCGCGTTCGAGCGTGCCGGAGCCGTGGTCGTAGTTGGCGTACTTCCATCCCGAGCAGGTCACTGCCGGGGAGGCCGCCTGGGTCGGTGCCGCCGCCAGGGCGCTCAGTCCGAAGGCGAGGCTGCCGACGGCAGCCAGGGCCGCGGCGTGTCGCTTGAGTCGTGTCATGGATCGGTTCCTTTCTGGTCGATGTCCGCCGAGTGGGTCCTGGCAGACGGCGTAGTGCGGCTTGAAGGCGACGGTGCGCGGGACGGCTGGAGGGCTGCCCGTCATCGCCTCGTCGTCGTGGTCGGCCACGGAGAAGGGCCTTCTCGCTGGGGGCCTTCTCGAGGTTGTACGTGGCGGTCGGCTTCCCCCCACCCAGTGGAGTTGGTCCGGTGGTACGGGGGCGTGCAGTTGACGTTGGCGCACGCAGAAGCGCCTGGAGGAAAGCCGAAGCGGGGGGTCTAGCCGGCCACGCGGTCGTAGACGTAGAGGAACCACTTCATCCGGCCGTCGAGGCCCCGCTTGTACTTGCAGTCGGAGTCCTTCCACCAGTGCTTGCGCTCGCCCGCCAGGCCTTCCTTGACGCACGCGCTCTTGGTCCAGTAGGCGCGGTAGAAGGTCCACCCCGAGGCCGCCTTCGCCGCGGAGTCGGCGGTGGCGGTGGTGCTCATCGACACCTGGGGCTGGGACGGCGTCTGCGGCGCGGCGTTCGCCACGCCGGTGAAGCCCACGAGGCTGCCGCCGGCCACAGCCACCGTTGCCGTGGCGCTCACCAGGTGCTTGCGCCATGCGGAGGAAGTGGTTCCTTGGACACGATTCACGAAGACTCCTCTGAGGTCGGGGTGTTCCGTAGTGCGAAGCCGTAACGCGCTTGTGCGGGCCGGCGTCCGGCGCCACGGGCCATGCGGCCGGGCGGGGCGGGGCCCGGCCGGAGCGGTAGGCCGTGGTGACCGGTGCGCTATCGAGTTCAGCGGCTGCCGGGTTGTTGCACAGCCCCGTTCTGTGGCGTGAATCAAGCCGATGCGTGGCTGGAAGTGGGCCAGGCTCCTGGCCGAGGTGCTGGTTGTAGCGGCGCGAAAGGCGTTCGTAAGCTGTCAGCTGATGATCGTTTGGGCGTCGGGGGGCCAGGGTGGGGCGCAAGGAGAATCCGGTTGATCCCTTGGCGGGGCCGGTGCAGCGCTTCGCATTCGCGTTGCGCGCGCTGCGCAAGGAGGCCGGCGGGATCCCCTACCGGGACATGGCCCCCAAGGCCGGCTTCTCCGCGGCGATGCTGTCGCGGGCCGCGTCCGGGCAGAAGCTGCCGTCCTTGCCGCTGGCCCTGGCGTACGTCCGCGCGTGCGGAGGCGACGAGCAGGAATGGGAGCAGCGCTGGCACACCGCTGCCGGGGAGCAGGAAGCCCAGCCCCCGGACCCGCCCGGTGACGACTCCCCGGCGCCCTACCGCGGTCTGGCCCGGTACGACGTGGGCGACGCGGAGTTGTTCTTCGGGCGGGAAGCGCTGACCGACCATCTGATGGCCAGGTCGGCGGAGCACCGCCTCATGGTGGTGGTGGGCCCGTCAGGCAGCGGCAAGTCGTCCCTGCTGCGGGCCGGGCTCATCCCACGGCTGCGCGGTGTCGAAGGCCGGGCGCGGCCCGCCGCCATCCGGATCCTCACCCCGGGCGCGTCCCCGGCCCGCACCCACGCGAAGGTGTGCGTACCGGCTGTCGACGCGGGCGAGACCTGGCTGGTCGTCGATCAGTTCGAGGAGGTCTTCACCCTCTGCCGCGACGCGCAGGAGCGAGCCGCCTTCCTGGATCTGCTCCTGGCCGCCACGGAGTCCGACAGCCGGTTGCGTGTCGTCCTCGGCGTCCGTGCCGACTTCTACGCGCACTGCCTCGCGCACCCCGACCTCGCCACGGCCGTACGGGAATCGAGCGTGCCGGTCGGGCCGATGAGCGGCAGCGAGCTGCGTGCGGCGATCGTCAAGCCCGCCCAGGCGGACGGCTTGATCGTGGAACGTGCCCTGACCGCCCGTCTCATCGCGGAGGTCGAGGGCGAGCCCGGAAGTCTGCCCCTGCTCTCGCACGCCCTGCTGGAAACGTGGCGGCGCCGCCGGGGCCGCACCCTGACCGTCGAGGCGTACGAACAGTCGGGCGGCATTCGGGGCGCCATCGCCCAGACCGCCGAGGACCTGTACACACGGATGAACCCGGTGCAGGCCGCGCACGCCCGCCGGGTCCTCTTGCGGCTGATCACTCCGGGCGACGGCACCCAGGACACGCGGCGCCCCGTCGACCGCGCCGAGCTGGACCTCGCCGACGCGGACGGTGGCGTCGCCCTCGTCCTGGCCGACCTCGCGGCCGCGCGGCTGATCACCCTGGACGACGACACGATCGACCTCGCGCACGAAGCGCTCATCACCGCATGGCCCAGGCTGCGCGACTGGATCGAGGAGGAACGCGAACGGCTGCGGACCCAGCGCCGCCTGACCGAAGCGGCCCGCGTCTGGCACGAATCGGCTCGGGACCCGGGCACCCTCTACCGCGGCACGCGCCTGGCCGCGGCGGAGGACCTCCTGGCCGACCCGGATCAGCTCACCGGCCTGGAACGCTCGTTCGTGAGCGCCAGCCGCCTCGCGCACACCCGTGAACACCGCCGACGCCGTCGGCTGCTGGCCACCCTGGCCGCCGTACTCGTCCTGGCCCTGGTGGCCGGTGCCGTCGCCTGGCAGCAGAACCGCGTCAACAACCGCCAGCACCAGGAGGCGGAGGCCCGCCGCATCGCCGCCGTCGCCACCGGCATGCGCGCCTCCGACCCCGTGCGGGCCATGCAACTGAGCGCGGCCGCCTGGAAGCTCGCGGAGACGACGGAGACACGAGCCGCGCTGTTGGGGGCCGTGACGCAAAAGGAGGAGGCCGCGTTCCGCATCCCCCGGTCCGGTGCCGCGGAGCCGGACCACCATCTGACCGCGTCCGGCCGTCGACTCGTCTCCGTCGACAGCGAACGGATCCGGGTGCGGGACCTGACGACCGGCCGTCTGACCCACACCTATCGCGGCATCGGAAAACAGGAACTGATGGATGAAGGGCGCGTGAGCGATGACGGCCGCACCCTGGCCATGGACGCCGCGGACGGAGTGCGGCTGTGGGACGTCCGCGCCGGGCGAGCCATCGGCACCCTGCCCGACATCGTGCCGTTGACGTGGGACTTCAGCCCGTCCGGACGGCTACTGGCGACTGACGACGGCACCCGTGGTGACGTGGAAGCCGTGGTCGAGGAGAGCGGCAGCACGGCGCCCGCAAGGCAGGAGCGAGAGGAGGCAGCACCCGACGGCGTGACGCAGGTGTGGGACGTCCGCAGCCGCCGCGTGCTCCTGCGTCTGACCGACCCCGGTGGCAAGGCGCCCCTCTTGAGCATGGCCATCAGCCCGGACGACAGCCGACTGGCGGTCTGCCGGGAGCGGCGCCACCCAGAGGTGTGGGACATCCGCGCGCGGCGAAAGCTCACCGTGAAGATCAAGGCCATCTGCGGGGAAGGACAGGCCGCGTTCACGCCCGACGGTCGCCGACTGGTCCTGTCCACGGGCAGCGGCATCCAGCTGTGGGAGCTGGCCTCCGGCAAACGCCTCGCCCGGATCAAAACCCCCGGAGCCGAGGCCCTGCGGGTCAGCGCCGACGGGGATTTCGTCGCCGCCGCGACCGACGACGAGATCCGTCTGTGGCGCTTCTCGGCACCCGACACCCCGGTGTTCCGCTACCCGCTGGCCAACGAACGGCCCAGCCAACTGGCGCTCGACACGGCGAACCGCTCCATCCGGTACGTCAACGGTGGCGGCACCGTCGTCCGCACCCTCAGCCTGGGGCAGGCGACCAGCAAGGACTGGCGGCGACAGCCGCTGAGAGCCTCCCGGCTGAGCCCTGACGGGCGCACCACGGCCGCCGTCCGCGAACACGGCCGGACCCTGGCCCTCGACCTGGTCGACGCGCGCAGTGGCCGCAGCCGCGGCACAGGGCTCGGCACGCCCTGCCCGAAACGGTCCACCGACTGCCACGACCACGTCGTGTTCAGCCCCGACAGCCGTTACGTCGCCCACATCCGGCTCCGGGAAGGACCGCTTCCGACAGCCCCACCGCCCGCACCGATCACCGTGACGAACACCCGGACGGGCCGCACCCACGCCCGGGTGAACGTACCCGCCGAGGACCTGAGCTGGATGACGCTCTCCGCGGACGGACGCACCCTCATCCTCTCCCGCACCTCCATGGACCACTCCCTGGAGTTCTGGGACATCAGGACGGGAAAGCGGCTGAAGAGGCTCTCACGCTTCTACTCCGACAGCCGGTTCACGGCGCGGAGCGACGGGAAGAAGCTGATATCCGAGGGAGGCGACATGGTCGAACTGCCCTCGGGGCGCGTGACCCGGCAGGTCCTGGCCCCCGACGAACTGGCCGCGCTGGCCTTCAGCTCCGACGGCACCCGCCTGGCCGTGGGCGACGTGATGGGCGGCGTCACCCTGTGGGACGGAGACGCCCGCAAGCAGCTCGGCGTGCTGCCCGGTCTCTACCCCACCCGCAAGGGCGGCCCGCACGAAACGCTCTCCGCCCTGGCCTTCTCCGCCGACGGCCGCCTCCTCGCGGTCGCCGGTGACGCCGGGACCCTCCACATCTGGGACGTGGCCTCCAGCCAGCTGCTCGGCACCTCCCTGTCCACCCCCGGCGACACCATCACCTCGCTGGCCTTCAGCCCGGACAGCCACACGCTGTACGCCACAGGCCGGCACGTGCGCGTCCAACGGCACGACATCGATCCCGCGACCCTGATCACACAGGTGTGCCGACGAGCCGGATCCGGTCTGTCACGCGCCGACTGGGAGACCCACCTGCCGGACATCCCCTACCGCGACACCTGCTGAACCGCCTCCCAAAGCCTGATGCGGAAGGCTTCTACACGCGGCCGCTGTCCAGTGATTGCCGTGGATCCGGGCGGGAGTTGACCCTCGCGCCCTCCACCGCCTCGTCCGTGATCGTCGCCGGAGTTCCCTGCGCCCTGTCGTCGGCCCGCGCCCGCTGTGGGGACACGGTCCAGGTGGTGGCGCCGTCGGTGAACTCGTAACGAAGCAGGGGCAAGGCCCGGTCCAGGAGATCGACCATCGCGAAGTGGTCGGGCGCGTCGCCGGTGAGGAGGTCCATGAAGGTGCTGCCCACACCGCCGGAGAGGTGGTCGCCGGGGCGGACGTAGGGCCGGTAGCCGGTGATGCCCTCGAGGGAGCGGACCTCGTCGGCGCCGGTGAGAGCACGCAAGTGGCAGGGGCTGTCCGGGGCCAGGCCGTTGAACTGGAAGAAGACCCGGTCGGGCGGTGCCGGAGCGGGCGGCGGGGCGGCGCCGAGGGCAAGGAGCGCGGCCGTCCGGACGAGGTCCGCTCCGCAGGCGCGGCGCGACAGTTCGTTGAGGTGGCCGCCGAGACGACCGTTGACCTCGATGATGCGGGGGCCGTGGGGGGTGAGCTTGATCTCCGTGTGGCAGATGCCGGTGGTGACGCCGAGCGCGGTGACCGCCCGTACCGCCAGGTCCGACACGGCCGCGGTGCGGTCGGGGGCCAGCGCGGCGGGCCAGAACTGGCCGCTCTCGCGGAAGGGCGGGGTCAGCGGGTGCTTGCCGGTCACCGCGAGCACCCGCGTGCCGTGCGGGTCCGTCGCGGTCTCGACCGACACGTAGTCGCCGAAGGGCCCGCCCGGCTGTCCGCTCAGTAGTTGTTCGACCACCCAGGACTCGCCGGGGTCGGTGAAGAGCCGTGACCGCAGGCTTTCCGCCTCCGCCCGGTCGTGGACGGCGAAGGTGCCCCGGCTGCCCTGCCCCTGTACGGGTTTGACCACCGCGGGCAGTCCGACGGCCGCAAGCGCCTCCTCCCAGGCGGCGGCGTCCGGCACCAGGTGGCAGGCCACCGCGTCGACTCCGGCGGCGCGCAACCGCTGCCGCTGCCGGTACTTGTCGGTGAGGACCTCGGCGACCTCCGGCGTGTGGTGGGGCAGGCCCAGGGCGTGGGCGAGACCGGCCGTGACGCGCAGCAGGTTCTCGGAGAAGGTGAGCACCCCCGCCGGGGCGAGCCGTCGTACGAGGACGGCGTCCCGTTGGGCGCTGCCCGTCAACTGGACCACCCGGCCCAGCTCGGCCAGGACCGGGCGCAGCGTGCGTACGTGCGCGGAGCGGGGCAGCAGGAAGACCACCGGGACCAGGCCCGCCACGCCCACCGCGATCTCAGCCGGGGAGACGGAGCCCACGTCGTACGCCACCACGAGCGGTGCCGGTTCACCCATCGTGAGGCTCCGTCCCGGCCGCGTGCACGTCCCGGGCCGCGGCGCGCAGGCCGTCGATGGTCAGTGCCTCGTACTTCTCCACCTGTTCCTCGGTCACCAGGTGCGGGTCGAAGGAGAGGAGGAGGCCACTGCCGAAACCGGGGTAGTCGAGGGTGAAGTCGCAGGACATCGGGTGGCTGGCCTTGTCCCGGTCCCACCATCCGTCGGCGGAGAGGGCCGTGAGTTCGGACACGCGGCGGTAGACGTGGAAGTCGGTGAAGTTGAAGGCCACGTCGAAGGACCGCCGCCCGGCGTTCTCCTCGATCAGCGCGAGGGGATAGCGCTGGTGGGGAGCGGCGGCGGTCTCCGTCTCCCGCAGCGTCCGGGCCAGTTCGGCCCAGGTGCCGGACAGGGACGGCAGGCGCAGCGGAACGGTGTTGAGGAAGAGCCCGACGACCCGGTCGGCGTCCGGCAGTTCGGGGCGCCCGTTGACCACCACGCCGGTGACCACGTCGGTGGTGCGGCCCGCCATCCGGCCAAGGGCCCAGCAGTGCACCGCGAGGAGCAGGCTCTTCAGCGGGACCCGTGCCTCCGCGGCCTGTGCGCGCAGGTCGGCGAAGAGGCCGGCGGGCAGTGCCGTGGCCCGCCGCCCGGAGGCGTTGGCCGAACGGCCGTACCGGTCCCGGTCCACCAGCGGCGGCGCATCGCACTGGGCGCGCCAGAACGCGGCGGCTTCCGGGGAGTCCACGGCGGCCCGCTCGAGGCGGACGAACTCGGCGGCCGCGGCCGCGGGCGGCTCCGGCAGTCCGTGGTCGGTGCCGGACAGGTGGGCGTCGTAGAGGGTGAGCAGGTCGACGACGACGGTGGCGAAGCTCCAGCCGTCCATGATCGCATGGTGCATGGCCACGGTCACCCGGAAGGTGTCGCCGGGACCGGCGGCCACATGGCAGCGGAACAGGGGCGCCTGCTCCCAGTCCAGGGTGGTGGAGAGCTGTTTGTCACGCCAGGCGGACACGGCCGCGTCGGCCTCGGCGGCCGTGCCCACGCGCTCGCTCTCCAGTGGCTCGGCCACGTCGCCCCAGAACACTTGCAGGGACTCCGAGTAGCTGCCCAGATCGAAGGAGCTGCGCAGCGCGGGGTGCCGGTCCATCAACTCGCGCAGGGCCGACCGGAAGAGGTCCTCTTCGTAGGGCGCCGTCACGCGCAGCCCGATCAGGTCGTGGTAGAGGCTCGGGTCCTCGGCCATCTCGCACTGGAAGATCAGGCCGGTCTGGAGCGCCGAGGCGGGCAGCGCGTCCAGCGCGCCCGCGGGCAGGGCCGCCCGGTCCTCTGGTTCCACCAGGGAGTCGCCCGGGTACGCCGGGGCGGCCGCCGCCTCCTGCGGGTCGGCGCCGACGGTGGCCGCGGCGCGCAGGTGGTCCACGAGTTCGTCCACCGTCGGGTTCATCAACAGGTCGATCAGGCGCAGCGGCATGCCCTGTTCGGTCGCGCGCGTGACCACCCGCACGGCGATGAGGGAGTCACCGCCGACCGCGTAGAAGTCGTCGTCCGGCCCGATCCGGTCGGACCCGATCTCCTCCTGAAAGATCGTGAGGAGCGCGTGGGCCGTCGGCTCAGGCGTCATGGGCCGTCTCCTTTCCTGCCAGGGTGTCGGTGAGGGCCTCTTCCACGGCGGCCAGGACGGCGTCGCGGTGCCGGCGCAGATAGAAGTGACCGCCCGGGTACATGCGGATGTGGATCGGCGTGGTGAAGTGGTCCTGCCAGCGGGCGAGGCGGGACTCGGTCACGTCGTCCTCGGTGCCGCCCAGGGCGAGCAGCGGCAGGGACAGGCGGCCGAACTGCGGCACGTAGTCCTGCAACAGGCGCGTGTCGGCGCGGAGCGTCCCGAGGATCAGCTCGCGCAGTTCGGGCTCCTCAAGGACTTCGGCCGGGGTTCCGCCCATGGCGAGGACGCGCCGCAGGAGCCACTCGTCCTCGCTCTCGCCGGGCCCGGGCCGGGCCTGGTTCACCGGCGGGCGGGCCGAGATGACCAGGAGTGCGGGCGCGGGGTGCCCGCCGCGCTCCAGCCAGGCCGCCGCCTCGGCCGCGATCGCGCCGCCCATGCTGTGTCCGAAGAGCACGAAGGGCTGCGGGGCCCTCTCGACCATCAGCTCGCCGATCAGGGAGGCGAGCTCAGGCATGCGTTCGATGCCGGGCGTGCCGATCAGGTGCTCGCGCCCCGGCAGTTGGACGGGCTGGACGTCGAGGGTGGTGGAGGCCCTGACCCACTCCCGGTAGGCCGAGGCGCCCCCGCCCGAGTGCGGCAGGCAGAACATGGTGGCTCGGGCGCCTGGCAGTCGGTCGTCCCAGAAGGGCAGCAGAGCGTCGGCGGTCGTCATCGGCGGTTTCCCTCTCGGCGGATGGTCGTGGCCCGGTCGTCCGTGGTGCGCGAGCGCGTCGGCGAGGTGGCGTCCCGGTGTGCTGGTCGAGCGGGCAGGCCGCGGCGGCACGGTCCGCGCGGGCCGTACGGTCTGCTCCTGACCGGGCGGCCCCCGCTCGCCGCCCCGTGTCGCCCGGCAGCCCGTCAACCGCTGCCCACGCTCCAGTCGTCCAGCAGGGTGGACCGCTGGCGCGCGGAGAAGAGCGGCACGCGCGAAAGCCGCAGCCCCGGGTCGGCGGCCACCGCCGCCAGGAAGTTCGCATAGTGCTCGCAAAGCCCGTTCGCCGTCTCGGCGGCGAACAGGTCCTGTGCGTACAGCAGTCGGCCGGTGATCGTCCCGTCGGCGCGCTCGCCCAGGTGCATTTCGGCGTCGAACCGGGTCCGCACCCGCCCCTCGGTGAAGTACTCGCTCCGCACCCCGGGCAGGGCCAGGAGGTCGGCCGCCGTGCCGGTGTCGCCCGCGTCCAGGTCGAACCAGACCTGGACCAGCGGGTTGCGGCTGAGGTCGCGCACGGGCGACAGCTCCCGCACGATCCGGTCGAACGGCACGTTCTGGTGTGCGTGCGCCGAAAGCAGCGACTCGCGCGTCCGGTCCACCATGGCGGCGAACGCCGGGTCGTCATCGAGGTGGACGCCGATCGGCAGGGAGTTGGCGAAGAACCCGATGAGTCCCTCGTACGCCACCTTCGCCCGGCCGTTGACCGGGCAGCCGACCGCGAGGGCGGTCTCCGCGGTGTAGCGCGACAGCAGGCCCTGGAAGGCGGCGAGGCACGTCATGAACAGGGAGGCGCCGCGCTCAGTGGACAGGGCCCGCAGCCGGTCGGCGGTCTCGGCGTCGATGTGGATCGCCGCCTCGCCGGCCCGGTAGGTCGGTTCCTTCGGCCGCTGGTGATCGGCGGGCAGCTCCAGTACGGGCGCCAGGCGGCCCAGGGTCTCGCGCCAGTAGCCAAGTTCCCTCTCGTACTCCTGCGTGCCGGTCAGGCCGGTCTGCCACAGGGCGAAGTCGGCGTACTGGGCGTCGAGCGGGGGCAGTTCGGGGGTGCCGGCGGTGGCCTCGGCCCGGTAGGCGGCGGAGAGCTCACCGGCCAGGATGGCCAAGGACTCCCGGTCGAAGGCGATGTGGTGCACCACGATGCCCAGGACGTGGTCGTCCGGCCCCAGCGTGGCCAGCCACAGCCGCAGCGGACCTTCCGCGTCGAGGCGGAACCGGTGGTCGGCTTCGCTGCCGGCGATCCGCAGGGCCTCGGCGACCGGGTCGGCGGCCGAGGTGAGGTCGTGCCGTGCCACCGGCGTCCGCGGACCGGCGTCGGCGTCCAGGACGCGCTGGAACGGCTCGCCGTGCTCGTCGGCCGGGTAGCAGGTGCGCAGCACCTCGTGCCGCCGCACCACCAGGTGGACGGCGCGCTCCAGCGCCTCGGTGTCCAGCGGGCCGCGCAGCCGGTAGGCGGTCGGCACGTTGTAGGCCAGGCTGCCCTGGGTGAGCTGGTGGATGAACCACAGTCGGCGCTGGGCCGGTGCGAGCGGCGGACGCTCGGGGCGCGGGTCCCGCTCTTTGCTCACCGGCGCCGAAAGGCCGGCGAGCCGCAGCTCCATAAGCCTGCGGGCGGCGTCCGAAAGGTTGCCCGTCACATTCGACTCCAGTCTTGATCGATGGTCCGGCAAACGGGACGGTACTCGGCGAGGACACGGAGCACAAGGGATTTCAGAACCCTCGACAATTGATCTCCGGGATAAGTAGACTGCACCGCCGGTAAGAGCTCTGTACAACTCGTTCTGGAGGCTCCCGAATGACCGACGACCGCATCTATCAGATTGTTGTCAATCACGAGGAACAGTACTCGATCTGGGACGCCAAGATGGACATACCCACAGGCTGGAGCCCTGTCGGAGTCTCCGGCAGCAAGGCGGAATGCCTGACTCACATCGAGCAAACCTGGACCGACATCACCCCGCTGAGCGTGCGGAAGAAGTACGCCGAGGCATCGGCCTGAGGGCGTTCAGAATTCCTGGGACTTTTTCCCGAGCACTCTTGATACCGCCGCGACCATCAGGTCGCGGCGGTATCTTTCGGTGGGCGCGTCAGTGATTCAGCGCTTCGGCTATTTCACTCTCGGACATGGTGGAAATAGATTCGAGTACGAGTTCTTCGATGGCAGCGCACTGCTCGGTGACGGTACGGAAATCGAATACCGCACGTACCGGGAAGTCGATCGCGAAGACCTCCCGGACTCGTACCGAAAGCCGGGCCGCTGACAGCGAGGTGCCGCCTGCGGCGAAGAAGTCGTCCTCGACCCCGGGCGCGCGCCCGGGCAGCACCTCCAGCCACAGGGCGTGCACCGCCGACTCGGCCGGGGTCCGCGGGGCCACCGCCGCGCGGGCCCCCTCCGAGGGCGTCGGCAGCGCACGGCGGTCGACCTTGCCCGTGACGGTCAGCGGCAGCGCGTCGAGCCGGACGAAGACCGACGGCACCAGGTACGAGGGCACCTGGCGGCGCAGCTGGGAGCGCAGCTCCGCGTCGCTCGGGCCGGGAGCGTCGCACACCAGGTGGGCCGCGAGCACCGGGGCTCCGTCGGGGCCCGTGGCCGCGGTCACGACCGCCTCCCGCACCCCCGGGCAGCGCAGCAGCACCACCTCGACCTCGGCCGGTTCCACCCGGTAACCGCTGATCTTCAACTGGCCGTCCGCCCGGCCCCGGAACTCAAGGGAGCCGTCGGCCGACCACCGCACCAGGTCCCCGGTGCGGTACATGCGCGCCCCCGGCTCCGCGGCGAACGGATCCGGGACGAACCGCTCGGCGGTGAGGCCGGGCCGCCCCAGGTAGCCGCGCGACACCAGGGCCCCGCCGAGCCACAGCTCGCCGCGCACTCCACGGGGCACCAGGTGCAGCCGGTCATCGAGCACATAGGCCCGTACTCCGGCGATCGGCCGACCGATGGAGCGGCCCGGCCAGGGACGGGTGAGCTCGTCGGTGGCGGTGGCGACGACGGTGTTCTCCGTCGGGCCGTAGTGGTTGACCACATCGACCCCCGGCGCGTCCTCGGCACGCGGCCGGAACACATCCCCGCCGGTCAGCAGCCGTCGCAGCGCGGTCCGCTGCCCGAGCGGCTCGCGGATCAGCAGTTCCGCCAACGCGGTGGGCACGAAAGCCGACCCCACGCCCGCCTCCTCCAGGCGCGCGAGCAGGCGCGACGGGGTGCGCACCTCGTCCGCCGAGCACACCTCGAGGCGCGAACCGCCCGCCAGGGCCGGCCAGATCTCCCAGGCCGCGGCGTCGAAGGAGACTCCGGCCGTCTGCGCCGTGGCCGCTCCCGACGCCACGGGGTAGCGGTCGAGATGCCAGTCGAGGAGCCGGGTGAAGTTGCGGTGGGTGACACCGACACCCTTGGGCAGCCCGGTCGAGCCGGAGGTGTAGACGACGTACAGCAGGCGGTCGGGATCCAGCGCCGTCGGCAGGTCCTGTGCCCCGTGCCCGGTCGCCGACAGCGCCGCCCCGCCGTGCGGGCCGTCGCCGTCCACGAAGTGGTCTACGCGCACCAGGGGGTGCCCGGTCACCTCGGTGAGGCTCTCGGCCCCGGCGTCCCCGAGCACCGCCATCGCGCCGGAGTCGCGCAGCAGGTACGCGATCCGCTCGGCCGGAAGCTCCGGCTCCACCGGCACGTAGGCCGCCCCCGACCGCACGACGCCCAGCAGGGCGCAGACCAGCTCGGGCCCGCGCGGCAGACAGACCGCGACCACCCGCTCGGGCCCGGCCCCGTGCTCCCGCAGCGCCCGGGCGATCCGCCGGGACCGCTCGTCGAGCTGACGGTAGGTCAGCCGCCGTTCGCCGGAGCGGACGGCCACCTCGTCCGGAACGCGGGCCACCGTGCGCTCCACGTACGCGTCCACCGTCGCCGGGCCGCGCCGCACGGCGGGCCCGGTGCCCAGGTCGAGCAGTCGCGCGCGCTCGGCCGCCCCGGTGAGCGGGATCGAGTCGAGGGGCCGCCCCGGCTCCGCGGCCGCCGCGGCGAGCAGCGCGGCATAGTGTCCGGCAAGGCCCGCGGCCGTCTCCTCGTCGAACAGCTCCGCCGAGTACAGGAGCCGTCCCGCCAGACCCGCCCCCGCGGGACGCAGATGCAGTTCGGTGTCGAAGCGGGTGGTGGTCTCGGTGACCGGGACCGGCCGGACCCGAACGCCGGGCAGGATCAGCGCGGGCCGGTCCCACTGCGGGTCCGCCAGGTCGAACCAGTGCTGGAACAGCGGATTGCGGTTGGCCTCGCGGGTCACGCCGAGCCCGTCCACGAGCTGCTCCAGAGGCAGTTCCTGGAGGTCCATCGCCTCAAGCACCCGGTCCCGCGCCTGCCGGGTCAGTGCGTCGAGCGACGGTGACCCGGCCAACTCCCCGCGCAGCGGCACGGAGTGCGTGAAGAACCCGATGACCTGCTCCGCCTCCGGGTCCTCGCGGCCCGCGAACGGCACCCCCACCAGCACGTCCCGGGCATCCGCGTACCGGCCCAGAAGATGCTGGTAGGCGGCCAGGCCGACACAGAACAGGGTGGTCCGGTGCGCTTGCGCGACGCGGTACAGGGCGGCGGTCACCTCTTCGGGGATCACGAAGTCCACCCGCCCCGCCCGCGGGCCCGGCCTGGCCGGGCGCGGGCGGTCCGAGGGCAGCTCGAGCACGTGCGGCGCGCCGTCCAGGGCGGTGCGCCACTCGGCGAGCAACTCCTCGCGCTCGGCGGGTCCGAGCGCCGCCCGCTGCCGGGCCGCATGGGTGGCGTAGTCCTGCCCCGGCGGGAGCTCCAGTGCCGGGCGGCCCCCCGCCAGGGCCCGGTACTGCGCCGAAAGGTCCCGCTCGAACAGGCCCCGGGAGATCCCGTCGAAGGCGATGTGGTGCACCTGGACGTGGAAGAGGGTGCTGCCCTCGCCCAGCGTGAACAGCGCGGCCCGCAGCCACGGCGCCGCCGTCAGGTCCATGGGCGTGTTCAGCATCGTCGCCACGGCGGCCTCGGCGGCGCGCTCCGGGTCCGGCGCACCGCTCAGGTCGACGCGCTCCAGGCGGAGCGTCGCGGCCGCCTCGACCACGGGAACCGGTGTCCCCGAGCCGGCGTCGATCCGTGACCGCAGCACCGGATGGCGCTCCGCGACCGCCCGCAGCGCGCGCTCCAACAGGTCCGCGTCCACCGGGCCATCAAGGCGGCGGCTGAACGGTGTGAGATAGCCGGACTCCCCCGGCGAGAGCTGGTCGAGGAACCACAGCCGCTCCTGAGCGAAGGACAGCTCGGGCCGACCGGCCGACTCCCCCGCCGCCGTCCCCTCGGTCATCCGCGCTCCTCGCGCAGCCGACGCGCTTCCTTGGCCAGTGCCGCGGCGGTCGGCCCTTCGAAGACCGCCCGCATCGGGAGCTGCACCCCGAGCGCGGCGCGCAGCCGGTGCACCACCTGGGTGACCAGCAGCGAGTGCCCGCCCATGCGGAAGAAGTCGTCGGTGACGCCGATCCGGTCCCGGCCGAGGACCTGGGCGAGCACCTCCGCGGCCGCCCGCTCGGTCTCGTCGCGCGGTGCGACCCACTGCGCCCCGCCGCCGTCCGGCAGCGGCAGCGCCTTACGGTCCACCTTGCCGGTATCGGTGAGCGGGAACTCCGGCAGGAAGACGTAAGTGCTGGGCACCATGGGCCCGGGCAGCCGAAGGCCGAGGTACTCGCGAAGCTCGCTCGGGGCCGGCGGTTCGCCGTCGGCGATCAGATACGCCGCCAGGTAGGCGTCCTGGCCCTCGCCGATCCGCAGTACGGCGGCCCGCTCCACGTCCGCGCGCTCGCGCAGCAGTGACTCGATCTCACCCGGCTCGATGCGGTAGCCGTGCAGCTTGAGCTGGAAGTCGACCCGGCCCAGGTACTCCAGGACTCCCCCGGGCCGCCACCGGCCCAGGTCACCGGTGCGGTACATGCGCGCGCCGGGCTCCGCCGCGTAGGGGTCGGGCAGGAACGCGGCGGCCGTCAGGCCCGGGCGCCCCGCGTAGCCGCGGGCGGGGGGTCCGCCGCCCACGTAGATCTCGCCCTGGACGTTCGGCGGTACGGGCGAGAGGTTCGCGTCGAGCACGTAGATCCGCGCGCCGGACATGGGTCGTCCCGTCAGCGGGTGGTCGGGCCACTCGGCGGCCGGTGCCGTCAGGCGCGGCGCGGTGACCACGTTGACCTCGGTGGAACCGTAGTGGTTGTCCAGGAACATCTCGGGGTGCTGGTCGCACAGGTCACGGATGGCCGGGGTGATCGTCTGCCGGTCACCGGTGGTGATCAGCTCACGGAGGGTGGCCACCTGGTCGGGTGCGCTCCTGCTGTGCCGCGCGAGCTCGTCGAGCGCGACCACCGGCAGCAGGACCTTGCTCACGGCGTGCCGGGCGATCAGGCCGGCCAGGGCCTCGACGTCGTAGCGCTCCGGCTCGGTGGCGACCACCGCGCAGCCGCCGAGCCACCACGTGGACATGAGCTCGAGGAAGGCCACGTCGGCGGTCACGGGGAAGTACTGCAGGGCGACCGGGCGCTCGGCGTAGTGCTCGCGGCACCAGTCGAGCAGCGTGATCTGCGGCCCGCTCTGCATGGCGATGCCCTTGGGCCGTCCGGTGGAGCCCGAGGTGTAGATGACGTACAGCAACTGGTCGGCCTCACCGGCGGGGCCGGTGCCCGGGTCCGTGACGGTCGGCGCCGGGCGCTCACCGTCCAGCTCGTACACCGGCGTCCCGCCCCAGCCTTCGGCGTCCAGACCGGCCGACACCGACCGGTCCGTCACCACGAGGCGCGCCCCGGCGTCGGCAAGGACCGTCCGGGACCTCGCCGCGGGGTGGGCGGGGTCCAGCGGCAGGTACGCCGCGCCCGCCTTGACCACGCCCAGGACCGCGACGGCCAGGCCGGTGCCGCGTGTGACGCACAGCCCGACCACGGTCTCGGGCCCGCACCCCAGCGCCCGCAGGTCACGGGCGAGGGCCTCGGCCTCCTCGTCCAGTTGCCGGTAGCTCAACGCGGTGCCGTCCGAGATCACGGCGGGCTCGTCGGGGGCCTTGGCGGCCCAGACGTCGAAGCCCTCCAGGACCGTGCGGGCCGACCGGCTCGGGGCCGCCTGCTGCTCTTGTGCCATGGCGCACTCCAGATCTTCGTGTCGTTGTTGTCGGGGGCGTCGCGGGCTCAGCGAGCCGCGGGGGTGGGCAGCAGCACCGGCAGCGCACGCGGTCCACGGAGCATGGGCCCGTACGTCCACACCACCTCGTCGAAGGGCACGGCCAGTTCGATCCCGTCCAGGCGGCGGAAGAGGATGTCGAGGGCGATCTCGCCCTCCAGGCGGGCGAGATGGGCGCCCAGGCACAGGTGGGCGCCGTGGCCGAAGCCGAGGTGGCCCGAGCCGCCGCGGTCGGCGCGGAAGGTGTCCGGGTCGGGGAACCGGGCCGGATCACGGTTGGCCGCGGCGAGCGACACCAGGAGCGCGTCCCCCTTGCCGATGCGCACCCCGCCGAGGTCCAGGTCCTCCTTGGCGTAGCGGTACACCGTGGACTGGACCGCGGCGTCGTAGCGCAGCAGTTCGTTCACGGCCGACTGCCAGGTGATGCTTCCCTCGCGGATCGCCGCCAGTTGGTCCGGGTGCTGCAGCAGCCGGTAGACCGCCGTGCCCAGGAACTGAACGGTCGTCACGTGTCCGGCGCCGAGCACCGACAGGATCATCGCCGCGAGTTCGTTGTCGTCGCGCAGCTCGCCCGTCTCCAGGCCCCGGACCAGGTGGGTGCCGACATCGGGCCCGGGATGGGTGCGCTTGTACGCGGCCAGTTTGGCCGTGTACTCAAGGAGTTCGCCCAGCTTGTCCACGTCCAGCGGGTCGGTCAGGCCCGTGTGGTAGAAGAGGTCGAGGCAGTGCGCCGGGGACTCGCGCTGCTCCGGCGGGATCCCGAGCACCTCGTGGATGATCGCCACCGGCACCGGCAGCGAGAAGTGCTCGACGAGGTCGCAGCTCTCCAGGCCCGCCATGGTGTCGAGGGCCTCATCGGTGATGCGGACCATCATGTCCCGCATCCGCTCGACGGCGCCCGCGCTGAACGCGCCCGCCACCAGCCGCCGCAGCCGGGCGTGTTCGGGCCGGTCCAGGTCGAGCAGTCCGCGTGCGGGATCCCACGCACCGCTGCCGAAGGCACCCGGCGCGCCCGCCGAGTTGCGGTCGTCGTTGCTCAGGCGCGGGTCGGTCAGGCAGGCGCGGGCGAGGTCGTAGGTGGTGACCAGCCAGGTGGTGCCCTCGCGGTGGGGGGTGTAGACCTCGCTGACGGGCGCGTGCTCACGCAGCCAGGCGTAGTTGGCGTAAGGGTCGGGGTCGCCGGTCTCCTTGAGCGAGCCGGACACATAGGGGTCGGATGCCACGGGTTCCTCTCTTCCGGTCGGCTCGGTGTTCACTGGGCCGCCCTCGCGGCGACCGCGTCGGCCAGGTCCGCGGCGAGCACGTCGACCAGCGGGTCGGGGGCGCGCAGGAAGGCGTGGTGGTCTCCCGGCAGCACCGTGCGCGCGCACCGCCCCGCGGGGGCGCACTCCTCCCAGCCGGTCATGCGCTCCGGTGCGACCTCCTGGTCGTCGCGCCAGCCGAGGGGGCGGATGCGCGTGGGCAGCACGACCGGCTCGGGGGTGCGGTAGGCGCGGTTCGCCGCGAGGTCCGCGTTCATGACGCCCAGGCCCAGGTCGATCAGGTCCGGCACCGGCTCCGAGCCCATGACCCGGGTGAGGCGCTCCAGTTCGCCGCGCAGCCCCGTCTCGTCCATCGTGAGGTAGCGGCCGTAGGGGCCCTGGTGCGGGGCCACCTGGGAGGACATGAAGAGCACGTCGGGGACGGGCATGCCGAGCTCGGCAAGGCGGTGCGCCGTCGCGAAGGCCGCGAGGGCGCCGCCGCAGTGGCCGAAGAAGCCGAACGGCCGGTCGAGGTGGGGCAGCAGGGCCGGCGCCAGGTCGGCGGCAAGCGCCTCGTAGGTGCCGAAGTGCTCCTCCCGCACCCGGTTCTCGCGACCCGGCAACTGGATGCGGCACACCTCGGCCGCTCCTACCCGGTCCGGCCACTTGTTGTACATCGACGCGCCGGTCCCCGAGTACGGGAAGCAGAACAGCCGGGCGGGGGCGTCCGCCGCCGGGGTGCGCAGCAGCCATCGCTTCTTCTTCGGCGGTCTCTGCGGCTTCTGCGGTGTCTGTGGTGTCTGCGAGGTCATGCGGCGGCCTCCGGGCGCGGCAAGGGCGTGTGGGCGGCCATGACTTCGGCCGCGCCGTCATGCAGGACGGCGGTCACGGGGAGGGAGCTGATGCCCGCCACGAAGTTGGACTTCAGATGGCGGACCGGCCCCGCGGGCCGGAACTCGGCCACGAGCCGGACGATCTCCTGGAACATCACGCGCAGCGCGATGCGGGCCAGCGGCGCGCCGATGCAGTAGTGCGGTCCGAAGCCGAAGGCCACGTGCCGGTTCGGACTGCGGTCGACGGCGAAGCGGTACGGGTCGGGGAAGACAGAGGCGTCCCGGTTCGCCGAGCCCAGCCAGGCGACCACGGCGTCGCCGCGAGCGATCCGCACACCGTTCTGCTCGGTGTCCTTGACGGCGTACCGCATGAAGTGGTTGGCCGGCGAGGACCAGCGCAGCCCCTCCTCCACGGCGCTGGTCACCAGGGCCGGTTCGGCCAGGAGGCGACGGTACTGATCAGGGTGCTCCATGAGGGCGAGCACGGTCGCCGCCAGGGCGTGCGGCGTGGTGACGTTCGCGCCCAGGAGCAGGCTGTAGCAGTTGTACACCAGCTCGTCCTGGCGCAGCGGGCGACCGTCGGGCTTCATCCGGAGCAGGAATCCGGTGAGGTCGTCGCCGGGCGCGGCGGAGACCGCGCGCACCCGCTGGGCGAAGTACTCGAACAGCTCGTGGTGGGCGGAGAGCAGCGTCGTGTGTCCCCCGCCCGCCTCGAACGCCGGGTCCTCGGGGGCGACGGCCATCGTGGTCAGGTGGGCGAGCCGGGCCCAGTCCTCCTCGGGCAGGCCCATCAGCGCCCCGGTGAAGGCCATCGGGAAGGCCGTGGCGGCCTGCGCCAGGTCCAGCGGTCCTTCGGCGAGCGGCGCGAGCAGCCGCAGCACCACCTCGCGGATGCGTGGCTCCCAGTGCGCGAGGGCGCGGGCCGACAGCGCCTTGCCCATCGGCTCGCGCAGCGCGGTGTGCACGGGCGGGTCGCTGGCCGCCATCATCAGGCCGCCGGCCGGGTCAAAGGAGCCCAGGATGGACAGCAGCGTGCCGCGCTGTGAGGTGTACCGGGTGTGGTCGCGCAGCACGTCGTTGACGTCGCGATAGGAGGTCACCGACCAGAAGGAGCGGCCGTCGGGCAAGGTCTGGCGGTGGACCGGCTCCCGCTCGCGCAGCGCGTGCCACAGGGTGTGCGGGTCGCCCGAGGCGTACAGCTCGGGGTCCGCGAGGTCGATGGTGTCGAGCGCGATGTCCGCAGTCGCCGCGGGGCTGCCGATCCTCATCGGACGCTCTCCCTCAACTCAGCGATCACCTCGGCGAGTTCGGCGACCGTGGGGTTCTCGTAGAAGGACCGGGCGGTGACGAACACCCCCTGGACCTGGCCGATCTCCCCAGTGATCGCGGCGGCGACGAGCGAGTGTCCGCCCACTTCGAAGAAGTCGTCGTCCACACCGACCTGGTCGATCCCAAGGAGGTCGCACCAGAGCTGCGCGAGCCACTGCTCCAGTTCGTTCTCGGGCAGGCGCAGCGGCACGTCGGTCTCGGGCCGGGCGCGTTCCCCGCGTGCCGCAAGGGCGCGCCGGTCGACCTTGCCGGTGCTGCCCAGCGGCAGGCTGTCCAACTGGACGAAGGAGCCGGGCACCAGATGGGCGGGCAGCTGCTCGGCCAGGGCGCGCCGCAGGCCGGGAAGGTGCAGCGGCTGCTCCTGCTTGCCCGTCACATACGCGACCAGAGCGCGCTCTCCGGTGGGCCCGGTGCGGGCGACGACCGCGCCGTCCCCGACGCCGGGCAGCTCGCGCAGCGCCGCCTCCACCTCGCCGGGTTCCACTCTGAATCCGCGGATCTTCACCTGGTCGTCCACGCGCCCGTGGAATTCCAGGACCCCGTCCGGCCGCCGCAGGGCCAGGTCGCCGGTGCGGTACAGACGGGCGCCCGGCGTACCCGAGAACGGGTCGGGGACGAACCGCTCGGCGGTGGCCGCCGGAAGGCCCCAGTAGCCGTGGGCGACGCCCCTGCCGCCCGCGTACAGCTCCCCCACGGTTCCGTCGGCCACGGGGCGCAGCCGCTCGTCGAGCAGATGTGCCTGGGTGCCGGGGATCGGGCGCCCGATGGGCACCTGCGGGGCGGAGACCGGTTCTGTCATGGCGTGGCAGCACGTGAACGTGGTGTTCTCCGTCGGGCCGTAGCCGTTCACCAGCGTCAGTCCGGGGTGGGCCGTGAGCATCGCGTCGACGTGCCGGGGCGAGAGGACGTCGCCGCCCGCGAGCAGTCTGCGCACTCCCGCGAGGCGCGGGTCGGGCCGCTCCGCGACCAGGTGGAACAGGCCGGCGGTGAGCCACATCGCGGTGACCCCTTCCGCCTCGACGACCTCGGCGAGCCGTTCCGCGGTCACCTCACCGGCCGGGAACACCGCGAGGCGCGCGCCGTTCAGCAGGGGCGCCCACAGCTCCAGCGTCGAGGCGTCGAACGCGGCCGGTGCCAGGTGGAGCACCACGTCGCCTGGCCCGACCGGCAGCACGTCGCTGTCCTGGACCAGGCGCAGTACCGCACCGTGCGGCACCAGCACGCCTTTGGGCTCGCCGGTGGTGCCGGAGGTGTAGGCGAGGTAGGCCGCGTCCTGGTCGCCGCCCGGCGGGGCGGCCGCGGGGGCGGTGCCGGCCGGCACATCTGCGGGGTCGAGGGAGTCCAGGTACACCGGCTTGGCCTCGGCGAGCAGCTCGGCGGGCACCTCTGGATGGGTGAGCAGCAGTCCGGCGCCGCAGTCGCGCAGCAGCGAGGCCGACCGTACGGCGGGCTCGCCCGGGTTCAGCGCCACGTAGAATCCGCCGGTCTTCAGCACCGCGAGCAGGGCGATGACCAGGTGCGGTGAGCGTTCGACGCGGACGCCCACCGGACGGCCCCGCCCGGCGCCGAGATCGCGCAGCTGGGCAGCCACCGCGTCGGCCGCGGCGTCCACCTGCGCGTACGTCAGGACGGTGCCGTCGCAACTGAGGGCCGGGGCCTGCGGGGTCGCACGGGCCTGAGCCGTGAACTGGCCGTGCACGGTGGCCCGGCTGTCGTCCCGGATCACGGAGCCCTGGTGCTGGTTCATGCCGTGTCCTTTCCTGGCGAGTTCGAGACGTGGGTGCCGGAGTCGACGAGCGCGGTCCAGGTGGCGGTCGCGCTCGCCAGGAGCTGCTCCGTGGCGTCGTACAGGGCGCTGTCGACCCGCAGCAGCCGCCCGCTGACGGCACCGCGCCTGGCCACCACCACGCACGGCTCACCGGCTCGCGGCGCGCGCCGCACGACGGCCGTCATCCGGCTCAGGAGACGGGGGCGGGCCAGCGGGTCGTCGGCCCAGCCGCCGGGGCAGTCGAGCGCGCTCCACACGAGCGCGTCCGGGACGGGGAAGCCGTCGGCGATCCCCTCGGCTGCGGGAGTCCAGGGGGTGGCCACGGTGTCCGGCACGCCGTCCACCGGCCCCGGGGCCAGAGCGAGGCCGTCCCGGGCGGGGCGGCTGTGCCCGCACGCGAAGCAGGTGGGGAACGGGTGGCCCGCGTGCCCCGCGAAGCGGGCCGCGGCAGCTCGCGCGGTGGCCGGGTCCACGGAGGGCGGTGGATCGACGGGGGCGCGGCCGGACGCCACCGTGGCGATCAGCCGGGTGCCGTGTGTGACCGTGGACCGGCGCGGGCCGGGGGTGAAGGTCAGCGGCTCGGCCAGCGGGGTGGGCTCGGTCAGGGTCACGGTGACGGTGGCGCCCTGGTGGGGGGCCGCTAGGGCGGCGAACCGGCCGGAGACGTATCCGCCGTGCCCGGAGTCGGGCGGTCCGTTGTAGCGGGCCGGGATCCGGAGTTCGTGTCGCTCAGCCAACACCGGCGCCTTCCCGTTGGGCGACGGCCTCGTCCACGACGGCGGCGAAGCGCGCCAGGGTCGAGGCGCGGAAGACCGCGCGGGCGGGCAGCCGCACGCGGAATCCGGCCCGGACGCGGGCGATCAGCCGCATGGCCAGGAGCGACTGTCCGCCGAGGGTGAGGAAGTCGGAGTCACGTCCCACGCGTTCGACCCGGAGCAGGTCCTGCCACATCCGGGCGATGGTCTGCTCGGTCTCGGTGCGCGGGGCCTCGTACGGCGGCTCGTCGGACGCGCCTCGCGGGTGGTGTGCGGCCTGCCGGGCCAGTGCGAGGCGGTCGATCTTTCCGCTGGTCAGCCGGGGCAGGGTCGGGTGCCGCCGGTAGCTTTCGGGGAGGGCGGCGGAGACCAGGCGCTGGGCGAGGAAGTCGCGCAGGTCGGCGTCGTCGGGCGTCTTCTCGCCCGTCACCAGGTGTGCGGCGAGGCGGATGCCCTCGTGTTCGGGGTCCTCCACCGCGACCACGGCCGCCTGGCTGACGTCGGGATGCAGCAGCAGGGCGTGTTCGACGTCGGAGGGCTCCACGCGGACCCCGCGGATCTTGACCTGGTGATCCACGCGGCCGAGGAACTCCAGTGCTCCGTCGGGCCGTTCGCGCACCAGGTCACCGGTCCGGTAGAGCCGACCGCCGGGGGCTCCGTACGGGTCGGGCACGAAGCGCTCGGCGGTCGCGGCGGCGCGCCCCGCATACCCCCAGGCCACGCTGGTTCCGCCGATCAGCAGCTCACCGGCGGTACCGGCCGGGACCGGGGCACCGGCCTCGTCGGCGACCACGGCGTGCACCCCGTCGAGGGGGCGGCCGATGGGCATGGCGTCCAGTGCCTCGTCCCCGGGGGCGATCTCGTGGGTGAGGACGTCGATGCACGTCTCGGTGGGGCCGTACTGGTTGAAGATCCGGGCACCCGTCAGGTCCAGGACCTGCCGGATCAGATCGCCGGGCAGCCGCTCGCCCGCGATCAGCAGATAGCGCAGCGAGGCCAGGGCCGCGGCTCCGCCCTCGGAGGTGAACTCGCGCAGCAGGGAGGGCACGGAGTGCATCACGGTGACCCGGTGGCGGTCGAACAGCGCCGCGAGTTCCTCGGGTTCGGCCTCGAGGCCGTCGGGGGCCACGAGCAGGGTGGCACCGAAGCACAGGGGCGCGAGCACCACCCAGAACGAGCAGTCGAAGACCAGGGATCCCCAGTGGACGACGGTGTCGTCAGGGCCGATGGGGTAACGGGTCTGCCCCCACAGGAAACGGTTCTGCACGGCGCTGTGCGGCACCTGCACCGGTTTGGGCCGCCCCGAGGAGCCGGAGGTGTGCAGCACATACGCGAGGTCCGTCAGATCCGGACCGGGCGGCAGCGCCACATCCGCGGCCCCGTCGATGGCCAGCAGGCCGTCCAGGCGCAGCGCGTCGGGGAAGAGCTCCGCCCCGTCGGCGTCGACGAGGACGACGGCGGGCGCGAGCCGCGTCACGTTCTCGCGTACGGCCGTGGCGGCCTGGCGCACGTCGAAGGGCGCCACGGCGGCTCCGGAGGCGAGGGTGCCGACCAGTGCGAGGACCTGCTCCGTGGACCGCACGGAGCACAGGGCCACGGTGTCTCCCGGCCCGATCCCCTTGCCGCGCAGGACGTGCGCGACCCGGGCAGCGATCGCCACCAATTCCGCATAAGTGAAATGGCGCATTCCGTCGGTGAGGGCCACCGCGTCGGGACGGCGCACCCGTGTCTCAGATATCAGGTCCCATACTGTCGGCTCTTTTTGGGCAAGGGCATGCGAACGCTGCACAGTCACCATGAACCCCCGTTTCGGGAACTGTGGCGGAAAGGAGAAGAAGGGGTGGGTCAGGTCGCCGGTACGTCAGATGTACTGGACTCGGCGGATTCCGCGGAGTTCTCCGCGGCGCTCTCGTTCTGATCCGCATTCGGCGCGTGCAGATTGCGTACGGCCGGCAGCATGAGCACCACGGAATTAGCAAGGACCTGCCAGCCGACGCCGATGGCCAGGATCAGGCCGATGCTGGTCTGTTCCGCCAGTGGACCGGCGAGGGCGAGCCCGACCGGCCCGACCGAATAGGCCCCGAAGGTCACGTACGACATCACCCGGGACAGGCTGTCCGCGGGCACGTGCTGCTGGATCGTCGTCATCCAGAGGCTGTTGAACACCGCGCTCGACACGCCGGCCGCGAGGGCCGCGGCGCACACCGTCCACAGCGGCGCGCGGACGGCGAGGGCCGCTGAGGGAGCCGCCCACAGGAACGTGATCAGTGTGGTCACGACCAGCGGGCGCGAGGGCCGTCGGCCGAGCAGCAGCAGACCGCCGAGCAGCGAGCCGCCGCCGAAGGTGCCGACGATCAGCCCCCAGGCCTCGGACCCACCGTAGCTGCGGCCCGCCGAGACGGGGCCGAGGACCAAGTAGGGCGCCCACACCAGCAGGTTGAACAGAGTGAACTGGAGGGTGACGGTCCACAGCCATGTGTGGGCCGAGAAGGCCCGCCATCCGGCCCGCAGTTCGGCCACCATGGAGCTGCCGCCGGAGTCGGGCGCCCGGTTGCCGGCCCGCAGCATGAGCAGGGCGCCGACGCTCACCACATAGCTCAGCGCGTCCACCAGCAGAACCGTGGCCGCCGAGGTGACCGCGACCAGGACGCCCGCGAGCGCAGGACCGCCCACGCTCGCGGCCGACTGGGCCATCCCGAGCAGGGAGTTGGCCTCCGGCAGCCGGTCCTTCGGGGCGAGCTGCGGCACCAGACCGTCGAACGAGGGACGGAACAGGGCCTCACCGACCCCACCGCAGGCGGCGAGGGTGAGCACCACCCACAGGGGCACGGGCCCGATCAGCAACAGCACGGCCAGGGCACCCTGGCTGAGGGCGCGCACGGAGTCGGCCACCAGCATCACCAGGCGCCGCGGCAGCCGGTCGCCGAGCACCCCGCCGCCGAGGAGCAACAGCACCATCGGCACGATGCGCGCGGCGAGGACCAGACTCAGGTCGGTGGGTGATCCGTCGTTGTGCAGGACCGCGAAGGCCAGCGCCACGGATGCCATCGACGTACCGAGGTTGGACGTGACATAGCCGACGAAGAAGACGGAGAAATCACGGTCCCGAAATACCGCGAACCGTTCTCGAGACCCCATCAATGGCCGGTCCTGGCCGCTATGGGAAAGGAACCCTGTGGGGTGACTGCTCGCACTGACACGAAAGCCTTTCGTGTGGCGGACAACTTGTGGCCCGAACGGCCGTGTAGCGGACAACTTTTGGCTTGAACGACCGGAGCCTACGTATCGTCGACGACGGACGTCAACCAAAAACATCCCTGTTCGTAGCAGCAGTGGGACACAGGGTTGCCGCTGTGTGAGCTGCGCTACACGGCGATAGCGATGGCCGAAGAGCACACCACGGGGCACGCGGACCGCACACACCTGGCGTCCGCCCCCACACCACGGGCGCGGATCGGCGGCCGAGCCGGCAGCCGTTCAGCCCGCCCTGGGTCAACTCACGCTTCACCGGCGGCCAAACCGATGATCTGGAGGGTGGTCACCACCGCACGCGTGAGGCAAGATCTGCGGGCATGGCGAAACCCATAGCTGTGGTGACCGGTGCCAGTAGCGGGATCGGGCTTGCTTCCGCCCGCCGTCTGGCCTCCGACGGATTCGACGTCGTCGTCGCGGCGCGTCGCTTCGACAGGCTCGAAGCCCTGGCGAAGGAGATCGGAGGGCGGGCGATCCGGCTGGACGTCACCGACGCCCAGTCGGTCGCGGAGCTGGCCGAGTCGGTGTCCGAGTGCAAGGTCCTCGTGAACAACGCGGGATGCTCCCTGGGAGTGGACCGGATCGCGGACCTCGACCCGGAGGCCTGTCTGCGCATGTACGAGATCAATGTCCTGGGCACGATCCGCGTCACGCAGAAGCTGCTGCCCGCGCTGCGGGCGAGCGGTGACGCGAGGATCGTGGTGATCACCTCACTGACCGGGTACCAGACCTATCCCGGCGCCGCGGGCTACGCGTCGGCGAAGTACGGTCAGGTGGCGGTCGCCGACACCCTGCGCAAGGAGATGCAGGGAACGCCCGTCCAAGTGATCGAGATCGCCCCCGGCTTGGTGCGCACCGAGTTCAACCTCGTGCGATTCGGCGGCGACGAGAAGAAGGCCGAAGAGGCATACGGGGAGATCCAACCGTTGAGCGCCGACGACGTCGCCGACTGTGTGAGTTGGGCGGTGGCCAAACCGGTGGGCGTCAACGTCGAGTTGATCAAGGTGTTGCCCAACTTCTGAGCACACATGCCGTGTCCCCAGTGCAGGCCCTTCTCGCTGCGGATGCGAGCACGCTCCTTCCGCTGGGCGGCGAGCACGTCGGGGTGACGGGCGTCGGCGTTGCGCCATCGCAGGTAGGCGTGCAGGGCCCGGGTCCGGACGGTGTGGTTGCGGTGGCAGGTGGCAGGATGCCGTTCGGGGTAACCGGCAGGGGGCCAGGACGAGCCGGCGGCGGGGCGGATGGCGAGCGGACCGAACTCGTCGAACGCGAAGACCCGGTCGGGGAATCGGTCCGGGACGTGCTTCGATGCGGTCGAGCCTGGCGTCGCGCTCGGGGTCAGCTCGTGTCCGGGCCGGTGCCCGTTCGCGGAGCGAGCGGAGCGAAGGGTCCGTCCAGGGCGGCCCACTGCAGGAGCAGGATCGTCTTGCCGTCGGTGATGCGTCCGTCGCGGACCATGGCGAGGGCGTCGGCGAAGGGCAGTTCGAGGACTTCGATGTCCTCGCCGTCCTCCTCGAGTCCGCCACCGGTGCCGGTGCGGTCGGCCGGGGTGTAGGGGGCGGCGTAGAAGTACAGGCGCTCGGTGACCGAGCCGGGGCTCATATAGGCGTCGAGGACGCGGGTGAGCGGGCCGAGCGTGACGCCGAGTTCCTCGGCGCTCTCGCGCCGGACGGCGGAGGACGGGTCGTCGCCGTCGAGCAGCCCGGCCGCGGCCTCGACGAGCATGCCGTCCGGGTGGCCGTTGACGTAGGCCGGGTAGCGGAACTGACGGGTGAGCAGCACCCGTCCGCGCTCCGTGTCGTACGGCAGGACGACCGCGCCGTTGCCGCGGTCGTACGTCTCGCGCTGCTGGGTGACCCAGCGTCCGTCGCGGCGCCGGTAGTCGTAGGTGGTGCGGCGCAGGACGTGCCAGCCCTGGGAGGTGAGCTCCACGTCGCGGATCACGACGTCGGGGTTGCGGTCCAGGTCGCGTCCGGCCCGGTCGAGGCCGGTGCGCCCGCGGTGGTCGGGGACGTCGACGCCGGGGCGGGGATTCACGCGGCCTCCTGCGGAGTGCGACGGGGGATCTCGGCCACGTCGTGGTAAACGGGCAGGCCGCGCCGGTGGGCGGTGGCGACGTCCTGGTCGGCTCCGGCCGAGTCGCCGGGGAGCCGGAGCGCGGCGTCGCAGTGGGCGAGCAGGCGCTCGGCGGTCGGGTAGAGCACCTGGTCGGCGAGGGGGTCGGTAGGGCCCGCGCCAGCCGAGCGCAGGACGGGCAGGGCCACCCACTCCCCGATCACCGGGAGGTGACCGGCGGCGAAGACCGGCCACGCCGCCGCTTCGAGGCGGGTGAGGTTCGCGGCCATGGCCTGCGGGTCGCCGTCCGTGCCGGAGCGGTAGGGCCCGGCGATGAGGATGAGCATCGGCTTGTCGGTCATGGCGCGCTACAGTACACGCAGAAACGTGCAAGAACAGGAGAGAGAGTGCATGCTGGCTGCTGAACGACGCGACCACCTCCTCGGTCTGCTCGCCCGCGAGCGCAAGATCGTCGCCAAGGACGTCGCCGCCGAACTCGGGATCTCTGAGGACAGCGTGCGGCGCGACCTGCGCGATCTGGCCGCCGATGGGCTGTGCCAGCGGGTCTACGGGGGCGCCCTGCCCGTGTCGCCCGCGGTGGTGGACTACGCCGCGCGGCAGACCGTGGCCCCGGACGGCAAGCGCAAGGTCGCCGCGGTGGCGGCCGGCCTCGTGCGGCCGGGTGGCGCGCTGATCCTCGACGGGGGAACCACCGCCCTCGCCGTCGCCCGCGCGCTGCCGCAGGACCTCGCCTGCACCGTGATCACCCACAGCCCGACGATCGCCGGAGCCCTGCTCGACCATCCGCAGGTGGAGCTCTTCCTGCTCGGGGGCCGCGTCTTCAAGCACTCGGCGGTCACGTGTGGTGCCACCGCGGTCGAGGCGGCGCAGAACGTCTCCGCCGACCTCTGTCTGCTCGGCGTCACCGGTGTGCATCCGGAGTCGGGGCTGACCACCGGAGACGTCGAGGAGGCAGCGATGAAACGCGCCCTGGCCGCACGGGCCGCCGACACCTACGTCCTCGCCTCGTCCGAGAAGATCGGCACGGCCTCACGGTTCCGCGTCCTGCCCTGGGAGGAGGTCAGCGGACTGATCACCGACGCCGATCCCCGCGGCGCGGTCGTCGAGCAGCTGAAGGCACTCGGCGTGGAGGTCCTGGCCGCGAGCTGAGACTACGGGCCGAACGAACGCAGGAAGACAGGAAGGCAGAATGGGAATCATGAACACTCCTACGCAGAACCGGGTTTCGGCCTACGCCGTCGTGGTGGAGGACGGGCGGATGCTGCTGGCCCGCCTGTCCGACGCGTCACCTGTCTTCGCCCCGGGGCTCTGGCACCTGCCCGGCGGCGGGATCGACCCGGGTGAGCAGCCCGTGCAGGGGCTCGCGCGGGAGCTGCTTGAGGAGACCGGGCGTGAACTCCTCGACGCCAGGCTGCTGGACGCCCGCTCGTACGCCGTGCGGCGCCACGGCATCGACTGGCACCTCGTGGGGATCTTCTACGCCGTCACCCTGAAGCCGGGGGCCACGACGGTCACGGAGGTCGACGGGTCGACCGACGCCGCGCGCTGGATGCCCCTGTCCGACCTGCACGTCTCCATGCTGTCACCGGCGGCCGCGGACGCGCTGCGGCTGGTGGACGGGGCGACGGCCCCCTCGTCTTCGTAGGCGCCCGCGCGGTCCGCTTCCTAGGCGCCCGCGCGGTCCGCTGAGCGGAACTCTCCCTTGTCCCCCGAGCACGACTGATGGGGGACGTATGCGTACACGACGATCGGCGCGGCCACCACGGCACTTCTCGGCGGCCTCGCCGCGGTGCCGGTGTCGGCCGCTTCGCCGACCGGTGCGCAGGACTCGCCGGCCGCCGGACCGGAGCGGACGGCCGTCCGGACGGATGCCGAGCGCGCGAGCTGGCGTTACGTGTGGGGCCCTTCGACGATCAGCAAGGCTTCGCCGAGCACAACCGCAAGTGGAACTCCCGCGCTACGCCGGGGCCGGCATCCCGCAGGTGAAGGTCGGCGCGGTGGAGAAGCGGTGACCGTCCGCTGAAGCCGTCTGATCCGCCGGGCACACGCCGGGCACGGGCGCAGCGCCCGTGCCCGGCGTGTGCGCCCCCCTCACGGTGCGCCGGTCGGCCTCCACCCGGTCGGGTTGCTCCGCGCGCACCGTACCGATGTGCCAACCCCCGTCCGGGCAGCATGAGTCTTCCTGGTGAGAGGGAGGTTCCCATGGTGAGACGCACGGGACGCACAGCACGGATCACACTGGCCGCCGTGGCGGTGGCGTCGATGGTCACGGCGAGCGGGCTCGCCGCCCCCTCCGCGGGGGCGGCGGCACCCGACGCGCCGGACCCAGGGCACGTACAGACCCGGGCCGCCGTGGACGCCGCCGTCGCGGGCGGCGTGCCCGGCGTCCTGGCGCAGGCGCACGACGCGCGCGGGACCTGGCACGGCACCGCCGGGGTCGCCGACCTCACCACGCGCCGCCCACCGCTGCCGGGCGACCGGTTCCGGACGGGCAGCATCTCCAAGACGTTCATCGCGACGGTCCTCCTCCAACTGGAGGCGGAGGGCAGGCTGAGCCTGTCCGACCCCGTGGAGAAGTGGCTGCCCGGCGTGGTCCGCGGCCACGGGCACGACGGCCGCAGGATCAGCCTCCGGCAGCTCCTCAACCACACCAGCGGCGTCTACGACTACACCGAGGACCCGGACCTGCACCTCCAGGGCAAGGAGTATCTGGCCCACCGCTACGACACCTGGCGGCCCGAGCAGCTCGTGGCGCTCGCCATGAAGCACGAGCCGACGTTCGCACCCGGGACGAGCTGGGGCTACACCACCACCGAGTACGTCCTCGCGGCGATGGTCGTCGAACGGGCCACGGGCCGCTCCTACGCGGCCGAGGCCGAGCGGCGGATCTTCAGGCCGCTCGGTCTGCACGCCACCACCCTGCCGGGCACGCACTCCAGGATTCCCGCGCCGAGCGGGCGGATGTACACGAAGTTCGCCGACGACCCCGAGCACGAGGTCCACGACATCACGGAGTTCAACCCCTCCTGGGGCTGGTCCGCCGGGGAAGTCATCACCAGCACCGGCGACCTCGACCGCTTCCTCGCGGCCCTGATGCGCGGAGAGCTGCTCCCGGCGGCGCAGCTCAAGGAGATGACGACCACCGTCCCCTCCCCCGACTTCGGCGACGGCCAGGACGACGGCCTGGGGATCTTCCGCGCCGAGCTGCCCTGCGGCAAGGTGATCTGGGGCCACACCGGCTTCATGCCCGGCTCGCAGAGCCTGGCCTACACCACCCGGGACGGCCGGCACCGCCTGGTGGCCAACTTCAACACCGACTGGGCGGGAGACACCGACGCCGCCGGACATCTGCTCCTGGCGGAATTCTGCGGTACCGCCCCGCCTTCTCCGACCACGGCGGCGTCCGCTGTGGTTCCGTAAGCCCGTCGGCCGCACCACGGCCGGCCGACCCCACCGCGGAAGGACGTACGCCATGGCAGATCACGTCTCCGGTACCTCACGCCGAAGGGTTCTCGGCGCCGGCGCGGCCCTGGGCGCGCTCGCCGCGCTCGGGCCGCTCACGACGGCGGCCGACGCCGCACCCGCAGGGGCCCCCTGGCCCACGGAGTTCCCGCTTCCGGACGGCTTCAGGCCCGAGGGCATCGCCATCGGGCCCGGTCCGTACGCCTGGTTCGGCTCGCTGGGCGGCGGGTCCCTCTACCGCGCGAACCTCGCCACCGGGCGCGGCGAGAGAATCGAGACCGGGACCGACGCGATGAGCATCGGCCTCAAGAGCGACCGGCGCGGCCGGCTGTTCATCGCCGGCGGCGGTTCGCGCGAGCTGCGCGTCGTCGACGGGCGCAGCGGCCGCGTCCTCGCCGCGTACGACGTCGGCAAACCCACCGTTCTCGTCAACGACGTCGTCCTCACGCCCCGGGCCGCCTGGTTCACCGACTCCACCCAGCAGCAGCTGTACGGTCTGCCGCTGGGGCCCAAGGGCGAGTTGCCTCCCGCCCGGGACGTGGTGACGCTGCCGCTGTCGGGCGAGTGGATCCAGGCTCCGGCCGGGGGCTTCACCACCAACGGCCTGGAGCGCACGCCGGACGGCCGCGGGCTGCTCGTCATCAACGTCCACGCGCACGGCGGCAGTCTCTACCGCGTCGACGTGCGCAGCGGCGACGCCCGCCGCGTCGACCTCGGTGGCAGCAAGCTCCCCGACGGCGACGGCGCCCTCCTCCTCGGCCGTACGCTCTACGTCGTCCAGCAGATCCAGAACGCCGTGGACGTGTTCCACCTGGACGCCTCGGGTCTGCGCGGCCGGGCGATCGCGCGGATCACCGACCCCCGCTTCCGCATCCCCACCACCGTCGCCGCGTACGGCAACCGCCTCTACCTGCCCAACTCCCGCTTCACCGACGAACCCACACCGACGACCAAGTACAACGCGGTGGCGGTGCGCCAAGTGCGCTAGCCGACGGGACTCACCCGGTCAGCGACGCCGGGGTCGGGCCGTCGGGGCGGACGGTGATGCTGTAGGCGGCCCTATCGGGGACCGAGTGGAAGCGCGGGGTGTGGGCGGGCAGCAGGTGTTCGAGGAGCGCGGTCGACTCCCGGAGGGCGAACTGCAGGCCCAGACAGGCCCGGCCGCCGAGGCCGAAGGGGTAGTAGCTCCCCGGGTGGGTGGGGCGTCGTCCGGGGGTGGTGAAGCGCCCCGGGTCGAACCGCTCGGGGTCCTCCCAGAGCCCGGGGTCCCGGTGTGTGAGGTAGGGGCAGACCAGGATGTCGGTGTCGGCCTCCACCTCGTACCCGGCGACGACGTCGTCCTCCGTCGCGCAGCGCGGCAGGATCCAGGCGGACGGGTAGAAGCGCAGCGTCTCGTGGACGAGTGCCTGGACGGCCTCGCGCCGCTCGGGAGAGCCCGCCGCGCCCGCGGCGAGGGCCTGCTCCCGCGCTTCCGGATTGCGGTCCAGGAGGAGGTAGAGCCAGGTCAGAGTGGTGGCGGTGGTCTCGTGGCCTGCGACGAGGAGGGTGACGAGCTCGTCGCGGATCAGTCGGTCGGTGTACTCCGGGCGCGTTCCGGCCACTTCGACGAGGACGTGCAGCAGGCCCGGCCCCGCGGGCCCGGGCTCGTCGTCGCGGGCGGCGGCGATGGCACGGCTCGCCACGGCGTCGATGCGGGCGAGGTCCGCGGCGACGGCCCCCTGGGCGGCGGCGGTGTCGGCGGGCAGGCTGGGCAGTGCGGCCACCACGGCGGGCACGGACATCAGTTCGCGCTCCGTCCCGGGGTCGAGGGGGTGCCCGGTCAGGGAGCGCCAGATGGTGTCCAGGGCGAAGCGGCGCATCTCCTCGCCCACGTCGAGGACTTCCCCGGTGCGGGCGTACTCGGTCCAGCGGGCCGCGGTGGTCCGGGCGGCCTCGGTGATCCGCGCTTCGTAGCGGCGCATGCCCCGGCCGGTGAACTGGCTCTGCAGCAACCGCCGTTGCCGCTGCCACGCCTCGCCCGTCGCGGCCAGGACGCCGTCGCCGATCAGCAGTCGGGCGCGGTGCGAGCGCTTCACGTACCGGTCGGGGTGGAGCGCGAGCACGTGCTGCACGGCCTGGGGCTCGGTGACCAGGACGGTCGGGCGCGGGCCGAGCCGGAACGCGGCGACGCCGCCGAGCTGTTCGCGCGCCCGGGTGAAGAGGTCGACGAGTTCCCCTCCCCCGGCCTGCCACTCCCGGACGACGGCGGGTTCGAGCTCGGGGATCCGGCGGCCGGTCGGGGACGGTCCTGGGCGGGCGTGGGTGGCCACGTGGCTGCTCCTGTTCAGCGGCTGTACGTCGGCACGGCGGGTGCGGGCTTCACGCACTGTAGGGGAGCGCGAGCGGTGGGCGACAGCCCGCCCCCGCGCACCCGCCACGTGCCCGGCCCTATGAACCCGCCTCGTCCCACAGGTCGGTGGCGCGCGCCCGGACGACCGCACCGACGCGGGCGAGTACGTCGTCCTCCGGCCGCGCGTCGATGCGGCGTCCGTCGCGCAGCCGCAGGGCGACCCGGTCGTCGGCGGATTCCTTGGGGCCGATGACGGCTTGGTACGGAACGAGCCTGGCCTGCCGGACGCGGGCGCCGAGGCTGCCCTGCTCCGGGCCGAGGACCTCGGCGCGCAGGCCCTGTTCGGCGCAGCGTCCGGCGAACGCGCGGGCGTTGGCCGACTCGGCGCCGGTGAGGGGCAGGACCGCAAGCTGGGTGGGGGCGAGCCAGGCGGGGAACGCGCCGCCGTGCTGTTCGATGAGGTGGGCGACGGCCCGCTCCACGCTGCCGATGATGCTGCGGTGGACCATGACCGGTCGGTGCTTGGCGCCGTCCGGGCCGATGTAGTGCAGGTCGAACTGCTCGGGCTGGTGGAAGTCGACCTGCACGGTGGACAGGGTGGACTCGCGTCCCGCGCTGTCGGTGACCTGGACGTCGATCTTGGGGCCGTAGAACGCGGCTTCCCCCTCGACCGCTTCGTAGGACAGCCCCGAGCGGTCGAGCACGTCGGTCAGCAGGGCGGTGGCGCGCTCCCACTTCTCGGGGGCGGCCACGTACTTGCCTCCGGCGCCGGGGAGGGAGAGGCGGAAGCGGGTCGGGGTGATCCCGAGCGCCTCGTACGCCCGGCGGATCATGTCCAGGGCCGCGTGCGCCTCCTCCGCGACCTGGTCGAGGGTGCAGAAGATGTGCGCGTCGTTGAGCTGGATGGCGCGCACCCGGGTCAGTCCGCCGAGCACACCGGAGAGCTCCGAGCGGTACATGCCGCCGAGCTCCGCCATCCGCAGCGGCAGTTCGCGGTAGCTGTGGGAGCGGGACCGGTAGATCACCGCGTGGTGCGGGCACAGGCTCGGCCGGAGCACGACCTGCTCGCCGCCGAGGTCCATCGGCGGGAACATGTCGTCGCTGTAGTGCGCCCAGTGCCCGGAGATCTCGTACAGCTCGCGTTTGCCGAGCACGGGTGAGTACACGTGCCGGTAGCCCGCGCGCCGTTCGGCGTCGCGGATGTACTCCTCCAAGGTGTGCCGGAGGACCGCGCCGTCGGGCAGCCAGTACGGAAGTCCCGCGCCGATGAGCGGGTCGGTGTCGAACAGGCCGAGCTCGCGGCCGAGTCTGCGGTGGTCGGGCATGGCGGTCTCCTCGCGGACGGGAGGGCGGGCGACCACAGGACGAAGCCCCGGGGCACTCACCCCGGGGCTTCGGATCAGGACGTCTGTCAGCGCGCCGGGACACTCTCCGGCGTCGTCGTCAGGTCAGCGGCGCGCTTCATGCGGGGACCGTAGCAAGCCGAGGCAGCGCCCGCACCGCGTTTTCCCGGCGGGCGCGGCCACCGCGCTCAGCGTGTCGCGATGCGTACGCGCTCGCTGTCGTGGTCCGAGAGGAACGCCGACAGGGCGCTGCCCTCCTCGGTGACGGCGGTGTGTTCGGCGCGCGAGAGGCGGCGCAGCGGGGCGACCGTCACGGTGTCGTCGTCCACGGTCCACGTCGCCGCGACCCGGCCGTCGAGCAGGACGACGCGGGCACCGGCGACCGAAAGACCGCGGTGGTCGTCGTCGATGATCCGGCCGCGGTCCTGGTAGCCGAGGATCGCGTTGTCGAACGCGGGCAGGAACCGCACCGGCGCGGGCGTGTCGGGGTCCGGGCGCGGCGCGTCGGGCAGGTCGAGCAGTTCGCGGCCCCGCTCGTCGCGGAAGGCGACGAGTTCCCCGCGGACGGCGGCCACCGCGGCCGGAAGGCCCGCGACGCCGCTCCAGGCGCGCAGGTCGGCCGTGGCGGCCGGGCCGAAGGCGGCGAGATAGCGTCGTACGAGGCTCTGGCCGACCGGATCGGAGCCCGCCGGGGACGGCGGGGCGATCTCGCGTCCCAGCCAGGTGGCGAGCGGGAGGTTGCGCACGCCGCCCTTGGTGCGCCACAGGCCGCGCGGCGGCACCTGGACCATCGGCACGAGTCCGGCGATCAGCATCTCCCCCAGCGCGCGCGGCGGTGTGTCCGGCCAGCGGTCGGCGACCGCGCGCGTGAGCTCGGCCATGGTGCGGGGCTCGCCGTCGGCCAGCGTTTTCCGGCCCGCCGCGGCGAGTTCGTCGAGGTCCACCCCGTCGAGCTCGGCGCGGTAGACGCCGAGCACCTTCTGGCGCAGCATCGCGTCGTGCCGGGACCGCCAGGCCAGGGCGTCGTCGGCGGTGACGAGGTGGACTGTGCGGCGCATGAGGTGGGTGCGCACCACGCGCCGCTCGACGAGCAGGTCCGACAGTTCCCCCGGCTCGAAGGCGCGAAGGCGTGACCAGAGTCCGACGAACGGCTCCTGCGGCTCCTGCGCCTGGAGGCCGCCGAGGTGCGCGACGGCGTCGAGGGCCGGCAGGCCGGCGCGGTCCAGGAGCAGCTGCCGGGCGAGCGTCGCGCGGCCCAGGGCGCGGGTGTCGAGCACGGTCACAGGACCACCTCCGGGCGCCGGTGTGCGGCATGGCCGTGCGCATACGACTTCACTGCTTCGCCCTCGCTTCGGATCGCGCGTCCTGCGGTCGGTGATCACAGTGCCAGGGGTTGCGGTCAGGTGGTGTCCGCTACTCGGGGGTCTCGTGCCTCCGCTCCTCACGGGCGTCTTCCGGGCGGGCCGCCGCCTTCGGCCCGGCCCGGGCCTTCGACGCGCACCCGCCCGGATCCGGCTCAGCGCACCCGGTACACCTGCCCTGTCTGCGCCCCTTCGACCGCGCGGACGTACGCCGTCGCCACGCGCGCCGCGGGGACGGGCTCCATGCCCGCGAAGAACGGCCCGTAGGCGGGCAGGGACTCCTCGGCCACCGTCGGGCTCACCGCGTTGATCCGCTGTGGCGGCAGCTCGACGGCGGCGGCGCGCACGAAGGCCTCGACCGCGCCGTTGGCCGCGGACGCGGCGGCCCCCGCCACGATCGGCTCCTCCGTGAGGATCCCGCTGACCAGCGTGAACGAGCCGGTCGCGGCCACGTGCCGGGCGCCTTGGCGGACCAGCTCCAGCTGGCCGAAGGCCTTGCCGCGGAGCGTCGCCGCGATGTCGTCCGCGGCCAGCTCGGCCAGCGGCTTGAACACGGCGTCGCCCGCCGCGACGGCCACCGCGTCCAGCGGGCCGGCCTGCGCGTACAGCCGTGCCACCGCCGTCGGATCGGTGACGTCGCAGATCAGGTCACCGCTCGTGCGGCCCACGCCGATCACCTCGTGGCCGCGCTCCGCGAGCGCCGCGCGTACCGCGGAGCCCAGCGTGCCGCCCGCGCCGACCAGAAGAATCCTCATAGCTCACCATCCGATGCTTCGAAGACGTACCCCTCGGGGAGAAACCGGAGGGGTATCCCTGGGAGTGCCCCAGAGGGAAGCCGGGTGACTCACCCGGCGCAGCCGACGCTACGGATCGCGCTCCGCGCCCGGAAATGCCGTCTGGGCAGTGACTATGCTTCGTACGCATGGATGTGGAGCTGCGTCACCTCAAGGCCCTGGCCGCCATCGCCGAGGCAGGCACCGTCACCGCCGCGGCCGCGCTGCTGCACATGACGCAGCCCGCCCTCTCCCGCACGCTCGCCCAGCTGGAGGCGCGCGTGGGGGTGTGCCTCGTGGACCGCTCGTCCCGGCATCTGGACCTCACCCCGGCGGGGGCGACCCTCCTGGGGCACGGGCGCGCCATCCTCGCCCATCTGGACGCGGCCCTCGCCGACACCCGGGCCGTCGACCGGCCGCTGCGGCTCGGCTACACGTGCGCGGTCCTCGGGCAGCAGACCGTCCCGCTGCTGCGCTCCTGGCGGCGGGGGCAGCCGCACGCCCCGCTCGAAGTCGTCCGGCAGGACAACAGCACCGCGGGCCTGGCCACCGGCGACACCGACGTGGCGGTGCTGCGCACCGTGCCCGCCGACCCGCGCATCCGCACCGAGGCCCTCTACACCGAGGACCGGGTAGCCGCGCTGCCCGACGACCATCCGCTCGCGGCCCGCGACCGGGTGCGTCTCGCGGAGCTCACCTCGGGCCCTGCGCTGCCGCTGGCCCTGTGGCCGGACACCGGCACCGCGTCGGTGGACCTCTGGCCTCCGGCGCAGCGTCCGCACCGCACGGTCGAGGTGCGCAACGTCGACGAGTGGCTGAACCTCATCGCCACGGGCGGCGCGTTCGGCGTCGGCGCCGCGGGCACGGCGGAGAGCCACAGCCACCCCGGGGTGCGCTTCGTCCCGATCGACGACGCACCCGCCGCCACGGTCTACCTCGCCCGCCCGGCCCACCCCACGCACCCCCGCACGGAGGAGTTCCTGGCGGCGGTACGCGAGGTGGTCAGCGCCTAGGCGCCGCGGGCCGGTCGCCGCGGACGCGGCCCTGGCCCGTCTGTCCGGCACGGCGGCGCCACTCCCCGGGCGGAGCCCCGTACGCGGTGAGGAAGGCCCGGCTGAACGCGGACGGGCTGCAGAAGCCCCAGCGGGCACCGATCGCGTGCACCGGAACGGCGTGCAGCGCGGGGTCCTCCAACTCGGCCCGGCAGCGTTCCAGACGGCGGTGGTGGATCGTGGCGGCCACGGTCCGCTCCCGTGCCCGGAAGAGGGTGTGGAGCGCGCGTACGGAGATGTGGTGCCGGGCCGCGACGGCGGGCGGCGTCAGGGCGTGGTCGGCCAGGTTGTCGTCGATGAAGGCGTCGATGCGGGCCAGCAGCATCCGGGTGCGGGCCTCGGGAGGCGTGCGGTCGTGCGCGTTGAGCCGGTCGGCGAGGTAGGCCACGGCCAGTTCCCACACGGCCGGTCCGAGCCGCGCCCGCTCCTGGTCGGTCATGGACGGCGCCTCCTCGACCAAGTGCCGCAGGAACCGCGCGAAGATCGCGGCCGTGCCCCGGTCCGTCGCGGTGGCGCTCGCCAGCAGCTGGTCCGTGCGCGCGTCGGAGAAGGGCAGCTCGGCCCTCGGCAGGTGCACCATGACGGCGCGGGAGGTGCCGTCGTCCGCCCCGTGCAGCCCGCGCGCGTCGAAAGGCCGCGAGGTGTTCCACAGCCCGAGGTCGCCGGCGCGCATCCTGGCTTCGTTGCGGGCCTGGGCGATCCACATGTCGCCGCCCGCGTTGAGCGTCAGCTCGTACACGTCGGGGTCGGACCTCCTGATGAGCGCGGGGGTCCGCTCGGATCTGATGGCGGGGAAGGACAGCGTGGTCACCTGGACGGCGCCCAGTCCTATGGCTCCCGCTCCCGCGGTGAAGTCCCGGGTGTGCTCGCTGGTGATGCGGGTGGGTGCGACGTCCTGGCTGATCACTTCGCACCACCAGTCGAAGCGGTGCTCGGGCGGTACGCCACTGCTGTGGAGCACTGAGAAGCTCACTGGCCCTCCCCGTGAAAGTCACCAGTCACCGCACGCGCGCACCCCAAGTCTCCTCAAGGCGCCGCGGGAGGCAAGGTGGCGCTCCGGCGAATTGGCCGACGGCCATCCGGATTCGGGGCCCGCTCCGGCCCGACGGCCGGTCCCTCAAGGACGGGCCGGGGCGTGTCACCTGGCCGCCACGCCCCCGGCGAACGGCATCGTCCGCCACTGGTCGAGAGCGGGCTTCAAGTACCCCTCAAGTACGGGCAGTTGCGGCACGAGCGTCAGGGAGGCGACCGCGCGCAGCATCCACACGGTGTTCACGAAGCGCAGGACGTCGTCGTTCAGCGGCCGCATCCCGTTGTGCCGTGCGCCGCGGTCGTAGGCGGACGCGAGGCCGGGCCCGAGGGCGGCCAGGTCCCATTCGACGGGGCCCGACGTGATCAGCTCGAAGTCGGCGTAGCGGTGCCCGTCCACGCCGCGGAAGACGTTCGCGGGCGGGGAGTCGCCGTGGACGGGCTGGACGTCGATCCCCGGGAACGCCTCCTCGAACGCCGCACGTGAGCGCACGAGAGGCGCCAGGACCTGCCATTCGCGGAGCGCGCGGTCCAGGTCGGCAGGGCCGATGAGGTCGGGGCGCACCGCGAGCCGGGCGAGGCTCTCGGTGATGAACTCCGGTTCCGCCGCGGACAGGAACGACAGGCGGCCCGGGTAGGCACGCAGCGCCGCGTGCAGGTCGGCGGTGATCTCGGAGTTCGCCACGTAGTCGGGCTCTGCGCCCCGGTCCTCCTCGACGTACTGCCAGAAGGTCATCGAGAGGCCGTCGCGCCGCACCGGCTCCTGTGCCACGAGCGGGCTGGGAGGGATCACGGGGGTGCCCCGGTCCGCGAGCCACCGCGCCACGTCCAGTTCCGCGCGCTGGCGCCGGGCCAGGGCATCGAGGCCGGTGGCGGGCGGCAGGACGGTGGGGATCCGGGCCACGACCGGCGCGGGCGCGAGGTGGACGACGACCGAGAACAGGTCGTGGAGCACCCTCGGATCCGTCACGGTGAGCCCGAGGTCGCGTCCCGCCCCGACGGCCGCGTCGACCGCGGCGGCGGTGCGGCGGGCGATGCGCTGCGGCGTCATGAAGTCCGTCACCGCCCGATCGTTCCACGCCCGCGAGGCGCTGGGAACGGTGACTCGCCCACCACGCCTGCGCCCTGCCCCTCGCCGACGAGTTCCCGTCGGACGCACTCCGGCTCCGGGTGACCTCCGTCGCGGACCTGTAATACTCAACCCAGGCATTCACTCCTATACTGCGGGGATGCAGGTGACAACCATCAGACGCGCGGTCGAGCAGGACGCTGAGCCCCTGACCGCCTTGGTCCAGGGCTCCGGTGCGTACCGGGGGCAGTACGCCCCGATGATCTCGGACTACCGGGTCACCGCCGACTACATAACTCAGCACGAGGTGTTCACAGCTGTCGGCCCGGCCGGTCAACTCCTGGGCTTCTACGCTCTGGTCCTCGATCCCGCGGAGCTGGACCTGATGTTCGTGGCGGACGCCGCGCAGGGGTTGGGCGTCGGGCGTCTCCTGGTGGAGCACATGAAGGGCCGGGCGGCGGAGGCCGGGTTGACCGACGTGCGGGTCGTCTCCCACCCCCCGGCCGAGAGGTTCTACCGCCGCCTGGGAGCGGAGCGCGTCGGAACGGTTGACCCGCTGCCGCCGAAGGTCACCTGGGAGCGACCGGAACTGCGGTTCGCCATCGCCCACTGAGGTACGGCGGCGGGCCGTGCGGCATACCTCTCGGAGCTGATGGTCCCTCAGCGGTAGGCGCCCACCGCGGTGACGTAGAGCGCGCACGCACTACCCGTGGCTCCGCCGCCGACAAGGAGGGCGTGCGCCACGGGGGTGCCGCCGCGCCAGGCGGTGAAGGCGGCGGCGCCACCGAGGTGGAGTGCGGCGGAGAAGGCCAGGAGGAGCGCGAGGAGTTGTGTGACTGACATCGGGAGGTCCTTCCGTCGGCGCCCCTGTCGCGCGGGGCTTCGCGGTGCTCGGTCGGGAGGTTGGCCGTCCTCAAGGCCCCTGAGGCCCTGAGACCCCTGAGGCCCCCCAAGGGGAGGCAGGCCGAAAGGCCGGAAGGAACACTGCGCGTCGGGAGGCGTGTCCGGCAGCCCTCCCCACGGAATCGGTCGGCCGGGCTGCGCTCCCGCTGGTGGGGAGCCTAGGCTTCGGGCATCCGGTGGTGGCCGTTCGCGACGGTCCGGCCGGTCGGTGACGGCAACGGCAAGCGGGGGCGGGCCGGTTGGAGGATGTGTTCGCGCGGTTGCGCCGGGTCGGCGCGCTCAAGCGCCATCGCCTTGGCGGCGAGCCGTCGGACCGCCGGCTCGCCCGGGCCGCCGGGGTGTCGCACGGGACGCCGGGTGCGTGGCTCGGCGGTCGGCAGCTTCCGCAGCGCGTCGATCCGCTCCTCGCGGTCCTCGACGAGGTACGGGCGGAGGCGGCCCGCAGGGGGCTCCTGGCGACTCGGGCCGACGCCCTGAGCACCGACACCGTAGGCGAGTTGCTCGACGAGCAGCGTTGGCGCGCTGCCTTCGAGGCCGAGCGGGGGCGCCGGAACGAGCGCTCCCGGCTTGAGGCGGAGCGTCAGCGAGCGCGGGCCGCGCTTGAGCGGGACGGGCTGCGGGCCCGGCAGTCGGACCTCGCGGACCGTCCTCGCTCGGTACGGGCCTGGTCCGCGGGCCGGTTGGGAGTCCACCCGGCCATCCCCGGCCGTGGCCGCAGCCGCGACTCCGCCCCCGGCCCCGGCCCCGGCCCCGGCCCGACGGGAGCCGACACCAGCGACTTCGTCCTGCCCCGCTACGTACCCCGGCAGCACGACGTACGCCTGCGCCGCCTCCTCGCCGCCGCCGTCACGGACGAGGCCCGCCCGATCCTGGCCGTGGTGCAGGGACCGTCCTGCACGGGCAAGACCCGCACCGCCTACGAAGCCCTCCGCGAGGCCGTCCCGGAGGACTTCGACCTGCTCTTCCCTGCCGACACCGACAGCCTCCTCGCCGTCCTGGCGGCGGACGCGCTCCCGCCGCGCACGGTGCTGTGGCTCAACGAGGCCCAGCACTACCTCACCGACCCCCACGGCGAGGCCGCGGCGGCCGCGCTGCTCCGCAGGCTCGACGGCGAGGGCCCGCTCATCGTGATCGCCACGCTGTGGCCCGAGCACGCGGAGGCGCTCACCCGCCCGGCGACCCACTCCAGGGACGCCCACCGCCACGCGCGGACCCTGCTCGCCCAGGCCCGTTGGGTGGACCTGCCGCGGACGTTCGCCGACGACCTGGACGCGGCCCGTGCCGCCGCGGCCGATGACCCGTCGCTGACCGAGGCCTTGGCCGCCGGTGCCGGTGCCGGTACGGGTGCTGGTGCTGGTGCCCGTACTGGTGCCGGTTCCGGTTCCGGTTCCGCCGAGCTCACCCAGGCGCTCGCCGCGGGGCCGGACCTCGTCCGCCACTACGAGCGCCCCGCGGGGCCGTACGGCCCGTACGGCAGCGCCCTGATCAGCGCGGCGATGGACGCCCACCGGCTCGGCGCACCCGGCCCCCTCCCCCTGGTCTTCCTCGAAGCGGCGGCCGTCGGCTACCTCACCGACGCCGAACGCGCCCACGCCCGCCCCGACTGGTTCGGCCACGCCCTGGCCCGTGCCCGCACCCTGATCAAGCACACGACGAGACCCCTCCAGGACGTCCCCCACCCGACCGGCATGGGAAGGCTCCCCGGCGCGGCACGCCTCGCGGACTACCTCCGGCACCACGGCCGCCACGCCCGCAGGTTCCGCTGCCCGCCCGACTCGTTCTGGCACGCGGCACGCGAGCACCTCACCCACCCCGAAGAGCTGCTCCGCCTCGGCGACGCGGCACGGTGGAGGGCCCGGTTCGCGCACGCCGTGCGCCTCTACGAAGCCGCCGCCGCGGCCGGGGAGTCGTACGCCCTGATCCGCCTCGGGCAGATGCGGAAGGACAACTGCGACATGGAGGAGGCCGAGACGCTCTACCAGCTGGCCGTCGACGCCGGGAACACCGACGGTCTCCTCCACCAGGCGGCGCTGTGGGAGGAGGACTGGTGCTGGGAGGAGGCCGAGAAGCTGTATCTGCGGGCCTCGGCGGCAGGGGTCGAAGACGCCCTCACCTACGCGGGGTTGATGTGGGACGGGGCGGGCGAGCCCGGCAAGGCCTGGGCCTGGTACGAGCGGGCCCTCCAGGCGGGCCACACCGACGTGCTCGTCTTCATGGCGCAGTCGCGGCGGCGCGAGGGCTCGCCGCAGGAGGCCGCCGACCTCTGTCGGCGCGCGATCGCCGCCGGGCACACCGACGTGCTTCCTCAACTGGTGTGCTTCTGGGAGGAGACCGGGCAGCAGGACGAAGCGGATCAGCTGCTCCGCCGTTTCGCCGATGCGGGAGACACCTCGGCGTTGATCAACGTGGCCGTCCTGACGGGCCGTTCGGGTCGGCCGGACCGTGCGGAGCAGCTCTACCTGCGGGCCGCCGCGGCGGGCGACCACCGCGGCTGGTTCCTGCGCGCGTTCATGTGGGAGAAGGCGGGCGACCTGGAGAAGGCCGAGTCGTCCTTCCGCAAGGCCGCGGCGTCGGGAGACCTCGACGCGCTGCGGCACGTGGCCCGGATGCGGGAGGCGGCCGGGGACGCCGCGGGCGCCGAGGCCCTCTACCGGCAAGCGGTCGACGCCGAAGCCGACGTGGAGGCCCTGTCGTCCCTGGCCCGGCTCCGCGAGGCGGCGGGCGACCGCGCGCAGGCCGAGCGGCTGCACCTCGTGGCCGCCGACACCGGCGACGTCCGAGTGGCTTCGTCCGTGCTCTCGCTGGCGCGTCTGCGGGGCGCGGAGGAGGAGACGTACCTGCGCTTCGGCCTGGCAGCGGACGGCTCCGCGAGCGCCCCGTGGGAGTGGCCGCTGGTTCCCTGAGTTCACACCATTGTCCAACCACCCGTCCAAACCCCCTCATTGACGGCCGTCCCAGCCTGCGATAGGAACGCCAGGCACGATCTGACAGCGTTGTCATCACTGCGGTGTGAGGAGAGACGGCCATGGAAGCCAGACCGGCGGCAGCTCCCGTTGAGCGGCGTACGTTCCTGAAGATGCTCGGTGCCGCGGGGGTGACGGTGGGCCTGGCCGGGACGGTGTCGCTCGCCGGGGCGGCCGGGGTCGCGTTCGCCGCCGAGGAGGGGCGGGCCCGGGCGCCCCACCAGCCGTTCATGCACGGCTACAACGCGGACGGCCTCAAGTCCTGGACGCCCGATGCGGATCCGTACGCGCGGTACTTCCGCTCGCGGGTGCCGCTCGCCTCGCGCATCGCCCCCTTCGCCGCGACCCAGGCGCGCCCCGCCCTGGCCTCCGAGGCCCAGGTGATGAACATGTCCTACGACTACGACAACGCCTTCTTCACGGCCTACCGCCACAACGACCAGTACGCGCGCAGGCTGTTGAGGTTCTGGCAGTACAGCGATCTGTACAGCTCCTGGCACGGCATGCCGGTGGCGGGCTCGTCCACCACCGATCCCGAGCACGGACTCATCAACCTGCCGAACCCCGCGTACACCGACGCCGCGCACCGCAACGGCGTCAAGTCGCTCGCGGGGTGGTTCTGGCCGCGGAACGGGTCGTTCTCCGCCTATCTGGAGCAGCGGTCCGACGGCTCGTTCCCCGTCGCCGACAAGCTGCTGGAGATGGCCGACTACTTCGGTTTCGACGGCTACTTCGTCAACCAGGAGGCGTCCATATCCCGCGCGGACGCGACGCGGCTTATGGCGTTCCTGAAGTACCTGCGGGCCAAGGCCCCGACGGGCTTCCACATGCAGTGGTACGACTCGCTCACCACGAGCGGTCAGCTCGCCTACCAGAACCAGTTCAACGACGCCAACGCCCCCTGGGTGCGACACCAGGGCACCGCCGTCAACGACAGCATCTTCATCAACTACGCCTGGAACGCCTCGCGGGTGGCCGCTTCCGTCGCGACCGCGAAGCGGCTCGGCATGAAGGTGCACGACGTGGTGTACCTCGGCACCGAGAACGAGAAGTACGGCTTCAACCCGCCCTACGACACCCGGCTCGTCTTCCCCGAGGGCGGCCGCGCGCAGACGAGTTGGGCCCTCTTCGGCACGCACATGGCCTGGGCGAACAACCCCGACCGCACCGACCCGGACAAACAGCAGAACACCTTCGTGCGCGAGCGCCGCTACTGGTCGGGCCCCAACGAGGACCCCACCCGCACCGGCAGGACCGAGTACGTCCCGTGGCCCGACAACGGCCGGCCCAACGACCCCGACAACCACCGCAAGTGGGACGGCGTCGCGCACTACATCGCGGAGCGGTCGGTGATCGGCTCCTTCCCGTTCGTCACCCGCTTCAACACCGGCCACGGCCGGGCGTTCTTCCTCGACGGAGTACGCCGCTCCGACCGGGAGTGGAACAACGCGGGGGCCCAGGACGTGCTGCCCACGTGGCAGTGGTGGGCGCGCGGCGAGGGCGACGGCGCCCCGGCCACCGTCGACTACGACCCTTCGACGGCGTACGACGGCGGCTCTTCCCTGCTGGTGTCCGCGGCGCGCGGGGCCGCACGCGCCACCACCGTCCGGCTCTTCAAGACGCGGCTGCGCGTCACGGGCGGCGAAAGCGCCCGCCTGGTGTTCCGCACCGAACGGCCCAGCCGGGACAGCGGTCTTGAGCTGGGGCTCGTCTTCGAGGACGCCCCGGACCGCACCTCGTGGCTCGCGGCAGGACCCGCGGCGGCCTCCGGCTGGACCACGGTCACGCTGCCGCTGGAGGCCTTCCGGGGGCGGACCGTCGCGGCGCTGCACCTGCGGGTGTCGCCGCCGTCCACGGACGCGTACCGGCTCAACCTCGGGGAGCTGGCCCTGCTGCCCCCGGGTCCCTCTCAGCCTCCTGCCCGGCCGACCGGCTTCACGGTGGAGAAGACCCATCCGGACGCGGCGCGCGCCACGGCCGAGGCCTTCCTCGCCTGGGACCTCGCGGAGTCGGGCGTCTGGTACTACGACGTGTGGCGGCTGCGCCGGGACGAGACTCCGGAGCCGCTCGGGCGGGTCTACGACGACGTGCACTACGTCAAGTCCCTGACCCGTGAGGGCGACGAGGCGACGACCACCCTGTCCCTGGTGGCCGTGGCCCCGGACGGCACGCGCTCGGCTCCGGCCACCGCGCGGGTCGCCTGGGCCTAGCAGTGGCCGTAGGCCGACGGTCCGCTCCTCGGCGCGCCCCCGTCGCCCTGCTGGGACCGGCGGCACCACGCTGACGTCCCCGCCTCACCTGCGGGGCCCCCGATCTCGGCGCTGTCGCCCCTGCCCGGCAGGGGTGTGTGTCGGCGGTGACCGGCCTCCGACTCCGCGGCTGCGGAGGCGGATGCGGAGGCCGGTCCCGGCAGCATGAGTCCGATGGCTGCCAGAGCCGTGGCCGCGGTCGCGGCGATCCCTTTGGTTCTCAGGCACATTCGCCCTCCCTCTCAGCATGGGCTGCTCCCGCGACGTGCGGGCCGGTGCCAGACTCACCGGCCCGCCATCGGCCGCTCAAGAGCCTCCGGCCGTCCCGGACAGGCGGAGCCTGTCCGGGCTGGTCGGGGCCGCTGTCCGAGGTCCGCCCGGACACGGCGGACTCGTCCCCTGACAGGGGGCGCTCACGCCCGGTGCGAGGCGGCCAGCGAGCCGAGGAGGGCGAGGGCCTCGCTGCCGGGTGAGGACGGCTCGGCGTGGTAGACGACGAGTTCCTGGCCCGGGGCCGAGCGGACGTCGAAGGTCTGCATGGTCAGCGTCAGCGGCCCCACGTCGCGGTGGTCGAAGCGCTTGCGTTCGAGAGTCTTGCCCCGGACGTCGTGGCGGGCCCACAGCTCGGTGAACTCGGGGCTGAGCTCCAGGAGTTCGGTCAGGACCTGCCGGACGCGCGGATCGTCCGGCGCCGCTCCGTGGCCGAGTCGGAAGCCTGCCACGCAGTCGCGCGCGACGTCGTGCCAGTCGCGGTAGAAGGCGCGGGCGGCGGGGTCGGTGAACACCACGTGCATGAGGTTGCGCGAATGGGCCCAACCGTGGAAGAGCGCGTCGGCGATGGCGTTCGACGCGAGGACGTCGTACGCGCGGTTGTAGACGACGGCCGGGTTGTGCGGCCAGGCGTCCATGAGCGTCAGCAGGCTCGGCTCGACCCGGTCCCGCACGCCGGCGGCACGCGCCCGCGGCCCGAGCCCGGCGAGCCGGAACAGGTGCAGGCGGCCGTCCTCGTCGAGGCGCAGGGCGGCGGCGAGCGCGTCGAGCACCTGCGCGGACGGCGAGCGCTCCCGGCCCTGCTCCAGGCGTACGTAGTAGTCGGCGCTGACTCCGGCGAGCAGGGCGACCTCCTCGCGGCGCAGCCCGGGCACCCGGCGGTGCCCCGTCGCGGGGAGGTTCACCTCGGCCGGGGTGACGTGGGCGCGCCGTGCGGTGAGGTAGGCGCCGAGCTCCGTACGTGCCATGCCGCCATGCTAGGGGCGGCACCGGGTGCTGTTCCTGGGTGCGCCGCACCCAGGAGGACGCCGCCTCTCCCGCGGCCGCTCCGGCCGGGCGAGGCTCGGCGCCGTGAACACACAGCGACTCGGTGCCATGAGCACACAGCAAGAGGAACAAGCGCCGCCCGTCCGCAAGGTCGTCCTCGTCACCGGCGCCAGCAGCGGCATCGGCGAGGCCGTCGCCGCACGGCTCGTGGCGGAGGGGCACCAGGTCGTCGCCGGTGCGCGCCGCACCGACCGGCTGCGGGCCCTCGCGGAGCGCACGGCCGGGGCGGCCGCCCGTTCCGGGGGCGCTCTGGAGCCCGTACGTCTCGACGTGACGGACCGTGCGGACGTCGCCGCCTTCGTCCAGGCGGCCCGCGACCGCCACGGGCGGATCGACGTGCTCGTCGGCAACGCCGGGGTCATGCCGCTGTCGCGCCTCGACTCCCTGCTCGTCGACGAGTGGGACCGGATGATCGACGTGAACGTCCGCGGGCTGCTGCACGGCATCGCCGCGGCGCTGCCCGTCTTCACCGCGCAGGGCTCGGGCCACTTCGTCACGGTCGCCAGCATCGGCGCCCACGAGGTCGCGCCCACCGGCGCCGTCTACTGCGGTACGAAGTACGCGGCCTGGGCGATCACCGAGGGCCTGCGCCTGGAGTCCGACCCCTCGATCCGGGTGACGACCGTCTCGCCCGGCGTGGTCACCTCCGAGCTGGCCGACAGCATCACCGACGCCGGTGCCGCGCGGGCCATGCGCGCCTACCGGGCCCACTCGATCGGTCCCGACGCCATCGCGGGCGCCGTCTCGTACACCCTTGCGCAGCCGCCCGAGGTCGACGTCAACGAGATCGTCGTACGCCCCGCCCATCAGCGCTGACGCCCGCCCGGGCCCGGCGCGGGGCCTGACATCTCCTCGGCCGTGTCCGCACCACGGCCGAGGAGACGCTGCTGCAACCAGGGGCTTTCGTGTCACGCGCTCGTGTCACGCGTTCATGTCGCGCTGTCGGTCGTGATGGCTCGCATCAGGACGGGTTGAGCTTGATCGCGAAGGCGTTGAAGATGTCCCACACGTCGACCCAGACGACCCAGGACGGGGACCCCGACCATCCTCCGCGGACGATTCCGTTGAGTTCCCGGGAGTCGGGGTGGTTAATGGTGATCACAGGACCACCGCTGTCGCCGCCGCGCGCGGCCGTGGCGCCGTCCTTCTGGACGCCGACCGTCGTGAGGACCCCGCCGTGGTCGTACTCGACGTTCGTCACGCGGATGCCGCAGACCACCTTGGAGTTGTAACCGAGCTGGCAGACCTCGTCGTTGACGATGTTGCTGCGCACTCCGTTGAGGTACCGGGTGTAGCCGGTCGCGTCGAGGCCGTCCCAGGTGTTCCGGTACGTCGGGACCTCGATGAAGGCCGCGTCCACCTGCGGGAGCACCCGCCACACGCTGCCTATGTAGCGGCCGCCGTTGGTGTGCACGTTGGCGCCCTCGGCGTAGCAGTGGCCCGCGGTCACCAGCCACTGCCGACCGTCCCAGTTGCTGATCGCGGGGATGCCGGACGTGCAGCGCGCCTCGGGGCTGCCCGCGTTGTCGAGGGCCGCGCCCGCGTAGTAGGGCGAGGAGTCGTTCTGGCGGGTGTACAGCACGGGGTCGGTGCCTCGCGGCTGGCCCTGGAGGACTTCGTAGCGCGGTGTGTCGCCGTTGGCCAGCCGGGCCGCGGGTGCGTCGGCGAAGTACGCTTTCGCCTTGGCGGCGTCACTGGCCGTGATCTTGATCGAGGTGCCGTCCACCGAGTGCCCGATGCCCTGGATCTCGAAGGGCAGCTTGGACCCGAGGCCCTTGAGGCGGTTGATGTGCCGGAGGAGTTCGGTGCGGGTCGACGGCGCGGACTTCACCTCGACGAGTCCGAGGTCGGCCTTGGGTGCGGCCCGCTTCACCCGGGCCAGGAACGCGTCCTTCTTGCCGGGGTCGGTGAGGAACAGCTCCACGGTGCGGTGGCCGGGCGCGATGCGTACACCCGTGAACACGTCCTGGCGCTGTTCCCTGCCGACCTGCTGCGCGGTACTGCCGACGAGCCGCAGCGGGTTGAGGACGGCGGCCTTCTGCCGGACCGTCATCCGGTCCAGATCCGCCTGGGACAGCGGAGCCCTGTCCGGGGATTCGGCGGACGCCGAGCCCGGTGCGAGGGAAGTCAGGAGGAGAAGCGAAAGCGCGGCGGCCGGGATCCCGAACCGCCGTAAGTCATCGTGCATGTCACCTCCATGGGGTCACTGCTCTGCTGAACTCGGCAACGGACGCTAACAGCACGGGGATTCACGGGCATCGCAGGAGCGCGCAGCTGTCTGAATGCGACACGCAGAACGACCGGGGCCCACACCGCGGTGTGTCATGAGGTGCCGCAGTGCCCCCTGAATCCCCGCGGAGCATGACCTGGTGCCCGCGCACGCACGCGAGACGCCCCGTCGGCCGCAACAGACCCTTCATCACGGTGAATTAGCGGCGATCCACCCCTTCACCACTTCTACACTGATGTAGATTCCTTCGCGATGACCCTCCGGAAGCAGTCTGCGGCGAACGTCGTCTCCGCAGGCCGGACGCGGGCACCGTCGAAGGAAGAAGCCATTGCCTCACGCCGAGATGTCGGAGAGTTCCGCCGCCCTTGAGCGCACCCTCGAACAGGCCCTGCGGTCGCGGGAGTTCAGAGACGCGGCCGGTCGCAGCAACAACGTCCCCAACGCCGTGCAGCTCCGTACGCGAGCGCGCAGGGCACGCCGCGCGATCCTGGCGAAGGCGGACGAGGAGTACTCCCGCTACGTGCGCGTCCGGGCCGCGGCGGACCGCTACAGGCACCGCAAGCGATGTGCCGGTGCGGCGTGCCGTACGGGCGGCGGTGCCGCGCTCCTCTCCACGCTCGTGCCGGTGCTCTCGGCCGTCACCGCCGAGGTGCTCCTCCTCACCGGATTGGCCCTGGCCACCTTCACCGAACGGCAGTACCTCCCGGAGGCGTTCATGACCGTGGGGCTGATCGCGGCGACCGTGGCGGTGGGGTCGGCCCTGCCGGACCTCGCCCGGCCGCAGGGGCGTGCGACGCGTCGACGCGCCGCCCCGGAGACCACCGCGCGCCGCACCCCGGACGGCACCATCGAACAGGCCCGCGCCGCCTGGCACATGGCCCTCCTCGAACGCGGTGTCATGCCGTTCCTGCTCGGCTGCCTGACCGAGGTCCGGCCCGAGGACACCGGGTAACCGTACAAAGTTCGATACGTCGTCGGCAGACGCAACCCGGGCGGTCCACCAGGCGTCCTTGCCGGAGGACGACGCACGAATGCGCGCCGCGACGAGCGATGGAGGATGAGCAGTGGGTGTTTCCCTGTCCAAGGGTGGCAACGTTTCGCTGAGCAAGGAGGCGCCCGGCCTGACCGCCGTACTGGTCGGCCTCGGCTGGGACGTGCGGACCACGACGGGTACCGACTACGACCTCGACGCATCGGCACTGCTGTGCGACGACTCCGGCAAGGTGATTTCCGACCAGCACTTCATCTTCTACAACAACCTCACCAGCCCCGACGGCTCGGTCGAGCACACCGGTGACAACCTCACCGGCGAGGGCGAGGGCGACGACGAGGCCGTCAAGGTCAACCTCGCCACCGTTCCGGCCGAGATCACCAAGATCGTCTTCCCGGTCTCCATCCACGACGCCGAGAACCGCGGCCAGAGCTTCGGCCAGGTCCGCAACGCCTTCATCCGCGTCGTCAACCAGGCCGACAACCAGGAGATCGCCCGCTACGACCTCTCCGAGGACGCCTCCACCGAGACCGCCATGGTCTTCGGCGAGCTCTACCGCCACGGCCCGGAGTGGAAGTTCCGCGCCGTCGGCCAGGGCTACGCCTCCGGCCTGCGCGGCATCGCATCGGACTTCGGCGTCAACGTCTGACACCAGGCGCCCCTCCCGTAGCACCCGGACCGGCCCACGCGCGTCATGCGTGGGCCGGTCCGCGTTTGCGGGTGGCAGCGGCGATGGCGGTGACGGTGACGGAGAGTGGCAGCGGCGGTGGCGGGCGACCGGGGCTGGCGGCGGCCGCGGCCCCCGCGATGACCGGGGCCAGCGGTGGCGGTGGCGGTGTCCGGGCCAAGCGGTGGCGGTGATGCTGACCGGGCCCAGCGGTGGCGGTGGCGAGGGAACTCGGGCGCGATGACAATCGTTGCACCGGCACACACCCCAGCACGAGGAGCCACCCCTTGTCCGCCAGACCGACGGACCCCCCGGGACACTGTCCCGGACCATCCCGCCCCACCCCGGCCGCCACGCCCCCACCGGCTGACCCGGCCGACCGCGGCACCCAGCGGGATGGTGTTCGATGAGTGCCGCGCTCGGCCTGCTCGCCGTCCTCGTCCTGACGGTGGGCACCGGCTATTTCGTCGCCCAGGAATTCGCCTACGTCTCCGCCGACCGGCTCGCACTCGCCCGCGAGGCCGCAGCGGGCGACCGCCGCGCCGCCCGCGCCCTGAAGGTGCTCGAACGGCTCTCCTTCATGCTCTCGGGCGCCCAGCTCGGCATCACCGTGACCGGCCTGGTCGTCGGCTTCCTCGCCGAGCCGTCCGTGTCCGCGCTGCTCAAGCCGCTCCTCACCGGCATCGGCATCCCCGACGGCGCCGTCACCGGCGTCTCCGTCGTCCTCGCCTTCGTGGTCGCCACAGTCGTGCAGATGGTCATCGGCGAGCTCGCGCCGAAGAACCTCGCGCTCGCCGTGCCCGAGCGCCTCGCCAAGTCCCTCGCCGCCTCCACCCTCGCCTATCTGAAGGTCGTCGGCCCCGTGGTGCGGATCTTCGACGGGGCCGCGAACCGGCTCCTGCGCCGCGTGGGCATCGAACCCGTCGAGGAGCTGCACCACGGCGCCACGCTCGAAGAGCTCGGCCACCTCATCGGCGAGTCCCACGAGCGGGGCGAGCTGCCCGAGGACACCGCCGCGCTCCTCGACCGCGCCCTGGACTTCTCCGAGCGCACCCTCGGCGAGGTCCTGGTGCCGCGCGTCGACGCCGTTTTCGTCCGCAAGGAAGCGAGCGCCGCCGAAGCCGTCGGGCTCATCGCCCGCCACGGCCACTCCAACTACCCGTTGCTCGGCGACCACCCCGACGACGTCACCGGCGTCCTGGGCGTGCGCGAGCTGATGCGGACCACCGCCGGCCGCCTCCCCGGGACGACCGCCGCCACCCTCGCCCGCCCCGCCCTGCTGCTCCCGGAGACCCTCGAACTGCCCGACGCCGTACGGCAGATGCGCGAGCGCGACGACGAGTTCGCCGTCGTCCTCGACGAGCACGGCGGCGTGGCGGGCATCGTGACGTACGAGGACATCGCCGAGGAGCTCGTCGGGGACATCGCCGACGAGACCGACCAGGTGGTGCGCGTGGCGGTCCGCGACGGCCAGGGATGGCTCGTGGACGCGGGCCGACGGCTCGACGAGGTCGCCGACGCCACCGGCATCCACCTGCCCGAGGAGGACGACTACGACACCGTGGCCGGGCTCGTCGTCGACCGCCTCGGCCGCTTCCCCGCCATCGGCGACCACCTCACCCTGCCGCTCCCGGACGGGGCGAGCGTGACCGTCGACGTCCGCACCCTGGACCGGCACGTCCCCGAGCGCGTGCGCCTGGAGCTCCGCCCCGCCCCCGACCCGAGTACCGACGAGCGGACACGCCCCGAGGAGACCCGCTCATGAGCTTCCCCATGGCGCTGTTCGTCACCGTCCTGCTGCTGATCGGCAGCGGGTTCTTCGTCGCCGCCGAGTTCGCGCTCGTCGCCGCCCGCCGCCACCGCGTGGAGAAGGCGGCGGCCGAGGGCCGCCGGGGCGCACAGGCCGTGCTCGCCGGAATGCGCGAGCTGTCCCTGATGCTGGCGGGCGCGCAACTCGGCATCACCGTCTGCACCCTGGGCCTCGGCTCCGTCTCCAAGCCCGCCATCTCCCACGAGCTCGACCCGCTGCTGCACCGCCTCGGCCTGCCCAGCGGGCTCAGCTACGGCGTCTCCTTCGCCGTCGCGATGATCGTCGTGGTGTTCCTGCACATGGTGATCGGCGAGATGGCACCCAAGTCCTGGGCCATCGCCCACCCCGAGCGCTCCGCGATGCTCCTCACCCCGGCGTTCCGTACGACGGTGAAGGCCGTACGCCCCCTCATCTGGCTCCTGAACAAGGTGAGCAACGCCCTGGTGCGCCTCTGCCGGGTCGAGCCGCGCGACGAGCTGACGTCCGTGCACAACCGCGAGCAGCTCACCCACCTCGTCGCCGAGTCCCAGCGCCTCGGCCTCATCAGCCGCGACGACTCCGAGCTGATCACCCGCTCCCTGACGGAGCCGCTGACCCCGGTGGGCGACCTCCAGACCCCGGCCGCCGACATCACCTCCGTCGACGGCTCGGCCACGCCCGAGGACGTGCTGCGCGTCGCGGCGGAGCACGACCGGACCCGGCTGCTCGTACGCGACGGCGCCCGGGTCCTCGGCTCCGTGCACGCGCGCGACGCCCTGGTCGCCAGGACCCGGGGGCGCGGCACCAGCGCGCGGGAGCTGGCCCGCCCGCTGCCCGAGCTCTCGGCGGACACCACGCTGGCCCACGCGGTCGAGCAGCTGCGCCAGCGACGCGCCTCCCTCGCCGTGGTCTGTGACGACTCGGGCCGCCTGACGGGCCTCGTCACCCTGGACGACCTCCTGGCCCGCTATTTGCAGCCGAAGCCGGCCTGATGGCCTGACCGCCTCGTAAGGAGTACACCTCGCAGGATTCCGATGCCCGCGCGTGGGCAGGTGTGCCACGATACCGGGGCTCAGTAGCTCAAAAGGGGAGCCTGGGAGGGATGGTTCGTGCGTGCCAACCTGCTGAGCGCGTGGCTCGCTCTGGGGCACGGCGCCCCCGCGCAGGACAGCGAGGCGATTCGGCTGACGGCCCTCGCCCCCGCGACCCCGCACGCGCCCTCCGCCATCGCCCTGCACCTGGAGCGGGGCCCCCTCGTCGGCCAGGTCGACTTCCGCCTCTGCCACACCTGCCGCACCGGCCGCATCCAGCGGATCTGGATCAACGAGACGTGGCAGCGCCAGGGGCTCGGACGGCAGGCCCTGCACTCCGCCCTCGCGCAGGGTCCCGACTACCGGTGGAACACGACGATGCAGTCCCGGCAGGGACGCGCGTTCTTCCGCGCCATGGCCGCGGAGACCGGCGCGGAACTCTCCTCCCGGACCCCGCCGTGCCCCCACCTCATGGGCCGCTACGACCGCCTGTGGCGCCGGGTACGCCGAGCCTTGCGGCGAACCTGAACCGGCGATCCGCCGACCCGCCAGCCCGCCAGCCCGTCAATCCGTCAATCCGTCAATCCGTCAATCCGTCGGCTCATCGGGCTCGAGGTGCTCCGGATGCACGGTGGTGGAGCCCTCCTCCCCGCGGCGCTGGGCGCCGGGCTCATCCGTACTCGGCACGTCCGCACGCTCCTCGCGGTCCGCGTGCTCCCCCTCGTCCGCCGACAGCTCGTCCTCGCCGTCCGCCTGCTGATCGGGAAGGTCCCTCGGGACGGGGTGCGGGCTCTCCCCCGGCGTCTCGTTCCTGCGATCGGTCATGACGTGCTCCTTCTCCGGCTCGGCACCCGTGTGCGCCCTGGCGCACGTCTGCACGGGGTACCACGCCGAGGCCCGCCAAAACGCACGCCACGCCCACCCCGCACCCGCCCGCAGGACCGTGAGGATGAATCCACGCGGTGCCCTTGTTGAACCGCTCGACACAGTCCGTACGCGACGACGGGATGAACTCGATGCCTCTTGAGGGCGAGTACGAGCCGAGTCCGGCGCAGTGGGTGCGCGAGCAGGTCGAGTTGTACGAGAGTTCGGGCGGTACGCGGGGAACGACGCTCTGGGACACGGGTCTGCCCGTCGTCGTCCTCACGGTGCGCGGCGCCAGGACCGGCAAGATCCGCAAGGTCCCGCTGATGCGCGTGGAGCACGAGGGGCGGTACGCGGCCGTGGCCTCGAAGGGCGGCTTCCCGCGCCACCCGGTCTGGTACTTCAACCTCAAGGCCGAACCGCACGTGGAGCTCCAGGACGGTTCCGGCCGCCAGGACATGACGGCCCGCGAGATCACCGGGGCCGAGAAGGCGGAGTGGTGGGAGCGCGCGGTCGCCGCGTACCCCCCGTACGCCGAGTACCAGGAGAAGACCGACCGCGTGATCCCCGTCTTCGTGCTGGAGCCCGTGCGGGAGTAGGCCCTGTCAGGTGCCGGGCCCCTCGGGTTTCGCCGAGGGGCCCGGTTCGAGGCATCATTCCGACGGTGCACGAGGACGAGAACCACCGCAGACGCATGCGGTACACGCTGACGGAGACGGAGCACGGACAGGCCTGGGGTGCGTGCGCCGAGGCGGACGGGCTGTTCGGGGAGCCCGAGCGCGGGATCTACGAGTTGTCCGGCTGGGTCCCGCAAGCACAAGTGCACGGCTGGGTCGGCGACCGAGTGTGGCTGGTACCGGACGACGAGACTCTTGATCCATGGCTGCTGGAGGACGCGGAGCGCATCAGGGCGCCCCGTGGGCCCCGTGGGTCAGAAGCCCTCGTGCTCTCCGGCCTGGACGACTACGAAGGCCCGCCCGAGGGGCACCGGGGCCGTGTTCGCGTGCATGACGGGCACCGCTGGCTTGGCTCCTGCCAGGAGTTCGCCCGCGTCCGGACGCCCGAGCAGGCGGCACCCCCGCTCGTCCTGCGGGGGCTCGCCCCGAGCGATCAGCTGCGCAGGGCACTCACGAAGTCCAGCCGGAAGGCGCTGGCTCTGGAGGAGGCCGCCCTCTACACACACCTGTCCCGGGCCCTGACACCGGACAGCCAGCCTCAGGGCTCTCTTCGCGGCCGAGCGAAAGCTACGTTGCGTTCAAGTCACGCTCAACTCCTGGAGAACAGCAACGCGGACATCTCTACAGCTCAGCGAGGCTTAACTGATGCATGAGCCCTGTGAGTTAATGCAATGAAGAGGCGAAGAGCATTGCAATGGAATGAATCCGAACGCACACTGGCCCGGTGTCTTAGGTACGCACGAGATGAGGATCCATGCCGGGAGCCAGACTGACGCAGCAGGACCGGCGTCACATCGCTGCAGGGTTGGCCGAAAGGCTGTCGTACTCCGAAATCGCCAAGCGCCTGGAGCGGCCGACGTCGACCATCACCCGGGAGGTGATGCGCAACGGCGGCCCCAACGAGTACCGCGCGGACCGCGCACACCGTACGGCAGGTCGCGTCCGGCGAAACCGCCCCGCAAGCGGTGGCAGGCCCGCGGTCGCCGCTCCCCCCAGCGACGCCTACGGCCGGAACATGGACGCCGTGCACGACTACGAGCAGGAGCTCGTCCAGCTCTTCATGGCCATAGGCCTGCAGCAGATGATGTCCCGCGTGCTCGCCTGCCTCTGCGTCACCGACTCGGGCAGCGTCACCGCCGCCGACCTCACCCGGCGCTTGGCCGTCAGTCCGGCATCGGTCTCGAAAGCCGTCGGCCAGCTGGAGAACCAGGAGATCATCCGCCGGGAGCGCGAGGCCGGACATCGCAACGACCGCTACATCATCGGCGACGACATCCTGTTCCGGTCCATCGTGGACAACTGCCGACGCAACGCGGCCCTCGCCCAGACCGCCTACAAGGGAGCCGGTGTACTCGGCCCTGAAACCCCTGCCGGAGTCAGGCTGACGGGCCTGGGCCAGCTCCTCGAACACGTGAGCCGCGGCCTCCTCCAGTGGATGGAGCAATGGCCACAGATCCGCGCCGCCCAGCAGGCCACACACACCGCCGGCCACACCGACTCCTGAAGGCTCCGCGCGGCAGAAACGCTCACAAGGGCGTGGCCGCGTGCAGGATCAGCACCATCGTCACCGTCGAGTTCGCCGAGGACATGGCCGAGGCCACCGTCCCCACCGCCGCCGTCCACGCGGCGAGCCCCACGGAGGTGAACACCGAGGGCCAGCTGCGGGCCGCGGGCGCCGGACGCAGCAGGGCGGCCACCCGGCGCGGGATCGGCCCGGGGGCAGCCAGCCCGGCGAGGGTCGGGGCCGGGGCACCCTTGGAGACCAGCGCGGCCTTGCCGATCGCGAGCGCCACGGCTCTGCGGTCGCCCACCGCTTGGGCGGCCTCCTCGTCGGCCCACCGCTCGGTGGTGTACGACACGGCCGTCCGCAGCGGCCGCAGGAAGGGGTTGGCGCGGGCCGCCAGTTGCACCGCGAGCAGATGCCGGTGGTGCCGGGCGGCGAGGTGGGCCCGTTCGTGGGCGAACAGGGCCCGGCGTTGCGGACCTTGGAGACAGGACAGCAGCCCCTCGGACACCACGATCCGGTCGCGCGCTCTGCCGCCCGGCAGCGCGTACGCGTACGGAACGCGGTCGTCCAGGACCACGACGGTCGTGTCGGGGGCGCCGACCAGCGCCCGGTGGGCCCGGCGGCGCACCCGGCGGTGCCGCCACAGGGTGCGTCCGCAGCCCGCGGCCACCACGAAGAGGACGGGGATGGCCACCTTGCCGACGACCTCCTCGCCCGGTACGGCCTCGCGCACCTCGGGGTCCGACCAGCCGTCGGGCAGCGGGTTGCCGGGCAGCTGCGCCGTGCCCACCACCATCAGCAGGCCCAGGCTGACCGTGCTGCAGGTCGCCATCACCACGGCCACCCCCGTGAGCAGTCGCGTGGCGAGCCGCGGGTGCAGCCGCTGCTCGGCGAGGCGCGCCACCGGCCAGGCCGTCAGCGGCAGCACCAGCGGCAGAAAGATGAAGAGCCCCATCAGGCGTCAGTCTTCCCGCCCCGTCTCGGCGTCGCGCAACAGGTCCCGCAACACCCGCTCGTCCTCGGCCGACAGGGTCGTGACGAAGCTGGCCAGGACCGCTTCGCGGTCCTGCTCGCCGTCGAGCACCTTGCGCATCTTGTGCGCGGCGAGCCCCGCCTCGTCCGATGCCGGGGTCCACACGAACGACCGGCCCACGCGCTCCCTGGTCACCGCCCCCTTGGCGAGCAGCCGGGTGAGGATCGTGATCACGGTCGTGTACGCGAGGTCGCCGCCGAGGCGGTCCTTGACCCAGGCCGCGCTCACGGCTTCGTCGGCCTCGCGCAGCGACGACAGGACGAGCAGTTCCAGCTCGCCCTGTCCGCGCCGCCGGTGTCGCGATTCGGGTTGACCACGTCCGCCGTCCGCCATGCCCAGCTCCCTTCGGCCCCGGTCCCGTATGCGTACCCGTACCCGTGCCGGTACGCGCGCTTCCCGAGGCGCGCGCACATCGTACTGATCCACCGGGAGGCGACGGGGTCGTCCGGGCCGGATTCCGTCGTGCGTGGCCGCCCGCCGCCTCACCCATCAGTTCTACATTGCTGTAGATTCTTGTGCCCGGGGCCGGCCACCAGGCCGTCGGCCATTCAACTGGGGAGTTAACCATGGGAGTTTCGCCGTGCGGAGGCGGTATCGCGCCGGACTTCGGGGCCTGTGGCTGACAGTGATGCCTCACGACGAGACGCGCCTGGAGCGCCGTTGCCGCCGGGCCCGCCGGAGACGGCCGTGACCCTGCGCCTGCGCCCGGAGGACCGGGCCGACTTCGCGTGGGTCCTCGCCCTCGCCCTGGACGTCACGGAGATCCGTACCGCCCTCGCCCAGTCCCCGGTCGCGCCCGACACGGCTCGGCTCAGGGCCCGGGCGCTGGCCGACGCGGACGGGATAGCGGCCACGGCCGCGGCCGAGTACCGGACCTATCTGCGCGCACGGGCGGACGTGATGCCCACGACCGCGACGGGCGCTCCGCCCGCCGGGAACCCGCCGACGCCCCAGGGCACCCGGGCCCTCCTGCCCGCCCTCGGTGTGCTCACCCCGCTGATCTCAGCCGTCGCGGCCACGGTGTTCCTGGTGTTCGGGTACGGGCTGCGCTTCGCCACGCCCCGGAGCCAGGCGGCGACGACGCTCGTCACCGCCGGATGGGTGTGCGCTCTCGCGACGGCGGTCAGCACCGGGATCGGGCTCTGCGCCCTGCTGGTCACGGCGCTGCGCAGCCGAGCGCGACCGCCGTTCGACCACCCTCTGCCGCTGCGCAACCCGGAGGCCGAGCAGGCCCGTTCCGCCTGGCACCAGGCGCTCCTGGAGCACGGCCTGCTGCCCTACTTGCGCCGACAGCTCACCGTCAGCCCGCCCCGCGCGGACTGACCCCGTATACGTACACGTACACCCGCACCGCACCGCACCGACGAAAGGCAGCACTCTCCATGTCCACACCCGTGAATCTGTCCAAGGGTCAGCAGATCAGCCTGAGCAAGGCCGACGGGGGCGCGCTCACCGCCGTACGCATGGGGCTCGGCTGGCAGGCCGCGCCCCGCAAGGGATTCCTGGCGAAGCTCACCGGCAGCCGCGAGATCGATCTCGACGCGTCCGCGGTGCTGTTCAGCGCGGAGGGGCAGCCGGTCGACGTCGTCTTCTTCCAGCACCTCGCGAGCGACGACGGCTCGATCCGCCACACCGGCGACAACCTGGTCGGCGGGGCGGGGCAGGGCGGTGACGACGAGGCGATCCTGGTCGACCTCGCCCGCGTTCCCGGCCACGTCCAGCAGATCGTGTTCACCGTCAACTCCTTCACCGGGCAGACGTTCGCCGAGGTGGCGAACGCCTTCTGCCGTCTGGTCGACGAGACCACCGGTCACGAGCTGGCCCGCTACACCCTCACCGGCGGCGGCAGCCACACCGCCCAGATCATGGCGAAGGTCCACCGCACCCCCTCCGGCTGGCAGCTGAAGGCCATCGGCGAGCCCGCGTCGGGGCGCACCTTCCAGGACCTGCTGCCGTCGGTCGCGCAGCACCTGTGAACCACCCCGCTTGACCGGGACATTGCAGGTCGGGTCGGTGCTCGTGGCAGAGTCCTCCGTATGGGGACATCCAGATCCACACGTACGGCCGCAACTCTCTTCCTGAGCACCGCCCTGACCCTGACCGCCTGCGGTCAGCAGGCAACCGGCACGTCGGCGACCGGCTCCACCGCCGGTCCCGCGCGGGGCGATGTGGAGCCCGACTCCCACGACGGAGCCCCGCACTACCGCGAGAACAACGGTTTCAAGGCCTCCAAGGAGATGTCCCCCGGGAGCGAGGAGACCGCCCGCAAGGAAGCCGCCCGCATCGAGCCCGTCCTCAAACGCCTCTGGAAGGCCAAGGTGTGGGACGTGAAGAGGGTGCGCGCGGCGCTGGTCGAACGGGGCTACCGGAACGTCGGCTCCGAGCAGAAACTCGGAACGCTCGCCGTGCTGACGATGGACTCCCGCTTCGAGACCGACCACTACGTCACACCCGAAGGCGCCCAGATCGCCTTCCTTGTCCGCGCTGACGCCTGCGTCACCGCGTTCACCCAGCCGACCAACTACCAGGTCGCTGTCAACGGCCCGTACCTGGAGACCGGCTGCTTCGAGCCGAAGGGCGGCCACTGAGCTGCCAAGAGGCCGGTGCTCCCCACGTCGGGACGGCGGTCGGAGGGAGTTCGGCAACGCGTCGGCCGAACTGACGGCCCTGGTACGGCGTCAGCCGTCGGTTAGTGACGCACGCCATTGGCTACTACGGTCATGGGTGGGTTCGGCAGTGAGCCCGCCTCCCGCTCCCCGTCGATGACGGGGAGCGGGGCGCGCCCGGTCCGCACCGGCCTGCGCTCTCACGCACGTAGCCGTACGGGCAGTTCCTTGTGGCCGTTGGAGATGAAGGAGGCCAAGGGGCGCAGGTCCGCGGCGGGGACGGCCAGTTCGAGGTCGGGGAAGCGGGCGAAGAGGGCGCGCAGGGCCGTGGCGACCTCCAGGCGCGCGAGGGGGGCGCCCAGGCAGAAGTGGGCGCCGTGGCCGAAGGCCAAGTGGTCTTTCAGGGCGCGGGTGACATCGAAGGCGTCGGCGCTCGGGCCGTGCCAGGCGGGGTGGCGGTTGGCGGCGGCGTACGAGGCCAGGATCGCCTCGCCCGCCGCGATGATGCCGCCGCCGGGCAGGGGGATGTCGGTGAGGGCGTAGCGCAGGGGCAGATGGGCGACCGCGGGTTCATGCCGCAGGGTCTCCTCCACGACGTCGCTCCAGTCGGCGCGGCCCGCGCGGAGGTGGGCGAGCTGTTCGGGGCGGGTCAGGAGCGCGGTGACGGCCTGGTCGATGACGTTGACGGTGGTCTCGTACCCGGCGCTGATCATGAGGATCAGGGTGCCGCGCAGTTCGTTGTCGGACAGGCGGCTGCCGTCGCCCTCGTCGTCGCGGACGTCGATGAGCAGGGAGGTCATGTCGTCACCGGGGTCGGCCCGTTTGGCGGCGATCAGTTCGTCCACCGTCTCGTACAGGCGGGCGGCGTTGGCGGTGGCCTCCTCGGTGGTCAGGGTGGTGTCGAAGACTCCGTCGACCAGGGCTCGGAAGGCGGGGCGCCGGGACTCGGGGACGCCCATGAGGTGGCCGATGACAGCGATCGGCAACGGGTAGGCGAGGTGTTCGCGCAGGTCGACGACCGCGCCGCCGGGCACGTCGGCCTGGGCGGCCAGGTCGTCGACGAGGCCGGTGACGATGTCCTCGACGGCCGGGACGAGCGCGGCGACGCGGCGGGCGCTGAAGGCCGGGGCGATCATGCGCCGCAGCCGCCGGTGATCGGCTCCGTAGGCGGTGAACATGTTCTCCACCGCGATCCAGAGCGCCAACGGCCAGGTCGCCACGGTCTTCTCGTAGTCGGGCCAGTGCGAGCGGGCGTTCTTGGACACGTCGGGGCTGGTGAGCAACGTCTTGAGCAGGTCGGGGTCGGTGACGGCCCAGGCCGTCACGCCCAGGACGTCCACGCGGACGGCGGGCCCGTGCGCGCGCAGGCGCCGGTCCTCGGCGTGGCGCTGGTTTCCGGTCGGGTCGAGCACGATCGGCTGGGCGGTCATACCGGTCTCCTTCAGCGGCGGAAACGAGGCGCGAAAGCGCCAGGCTATGCCGCTGCGGCCGATCGGCGGACGCTCCCCCGGCCAGGATGGCCGAGGGGGCGCGCACGCCCCGCGTTCCCTGGCGCGGACTTGACGGCGGGTCAGTCCGTGCGCCCGGGCGGGTCCCCCCTCCTGCGGGCAGGGGCCCCAATTGGGCATGGAAGCGGGGGCGTTGACCCGGCCGCGTCCCGGGGGGATGGCGAAGGCGGCGCCGAGTGCGGAGGCGTCGGCGTCGTACGTGCCCTGCGCTTCGGGTGCGACCGCATGGCCTGCGACGCGCCGCCATGTGCCCCGAGGGACGGAACTAGTCCGTCTCAGCGGGCCAGTTCTGCCGCCAGAGACCGCGCCCCACGATGTGCTGGATCTCCTGCACGAACTCCCGGCGCGCCTGCTCCGAGACGTGCCCGCGCGCGACCAGCCAGGTGAACCGCCCCCGGCTCTCCACCGGGATCACGACCCTGCCGCCCGGCAGCTGGTCCACGAACTCCATGTCGAACTCCGCCAGCGGCTCGCTCGACTCGCCCGGCTCACCAGTTCGCTGCGCGTCCTCGTCTGCCATCCCAGCCCCTCACGGCCACATTCGTCACCGCCGCACGGCCGCGGCCGCGAGCGGTTGGTATCCGACTGCGCCCCCCAGGCGGCGGGTCACCGACTGTGCCACACCGGGCGCCCGGCGGGCCAGAGCGAATCGCCGCGTACGAGCGCCCCGCGCTACCCCGGCGCGCCCTCACTCCGCGCGCGCCTGCGGGCGAACGACTCCGCGATGTCCGCCAGTTGCCGCCGCTCGGCGTCCGTCATCTCCTCGATGTGCGCGGCCAGTACCCGTGTCGTGCGGTCCTCGCTCCACACGTACGAGGTCATGCCGAGGAACTGCGCCGCCGCGGCCTCCTGGAGCACCCGCAGGGGCAGCGCGAGACCCACCGCGAGGGCGCGCAGCAGGGCCGGGGGCGGGGCGTCGACCGGCCGTCGCTTCTCCACCTTGGAGATCCACCCGAACCGGGCCCGTTCGCCGGCCTCCGGATCCACAGCCCTGGCCTCCAACTCCCGGAGGCTGATGCCCAGCTCGGCCCTGCGCTCGCGCACGAGGTCGTTGAAGTCCGTCCGCTCCTGCTCGCCCATGAGGCTCATCCTGCCTGCTCGTCGGCCTGCCCATGCCTGTGCGTGAGGCGCGGGGACGCCGCCCCGCACGCCATGGCGCGAATCAGCAAAGTTGTGTGTGCTTGCGTAGACATCCTGTATACGAGAAGAGCACAGCTGAGGGGCAGCCAACGCCGACGAAAGAAGCGCCGATGCCGTGGGCACAGTTCGATGCACGGTTCCCGTGGAACTGGAGGGTGCGGTTCCTGTCCGATGAGGCATTCCGCCTCTACGTCTCCGCGGTCTGCTGGTCGGCGGAGAACCTCGCCGACGGCGTCATCACCCCGGGCGAGCTGAGACACGTGGTCGACACCCGGGCACCGCGCCGGCTGGCCGAGGAACTCGTCGCGGCCAAGCTCTTCGAGGAGCTCCCCGGCGTGGGCTGGCGCATCCACGACTACCACGACTAGGGCGGGTCGCTTCCCTTCGTCTCTGCCCGCCCCTCGCGCGCATCGGCGTCACGCCCCCGTGGGCCGCACCATCTTCCGCCCGGCCGTGCTCCCGCCGTCCACGGCCACGGAGGCGCCGGTCATGTACGGGAAGTCGTCCCAAGCCAGGGCGAGGACGGCGCGGGCGATCTCCTGGGGCTCGGCCATGCGCTCCAGACCGTCGACGTTGAGCGGACCGAAGGCCTTCTTGTAGGCGGCCCAGTCCGCGTCGGGGATGCCGGGCGGGCGGACGAAGGCGGTGTCGGTGGTGCCGGGCAGGATCGCGTTGACGCGGATGCCGTGGGGGCCGTAGGCGAGCGCGGCGGATTTGACGATGCCCTGGACGGCCCGCTTGCTCGCCGTGTACGCGCCGCCGTCGGGCCGGGCCTGTTCGGCCGCCGATGACGAGGTGCAGAAGATCACCCCGTACCCGGCCTTCAGCATGTGCTCGACCTCGTACTTGCTGGTCGGCGAGGCCGAGAACGGTCAGGCCGCCGTGCGCCTGGCCGGGAGCCTCACCCCCGACGTGATCCTGATGGACCTGCGCATGCCGGGAGTGGACGGCATCACCGCCACCCTGCGCATCACGGCCGCCCGCCCCGCCACCCGGGTCCTCGCGCTGACGACGTTCGACGACGATCACCTGTACCCGGCCCTCACCGCCGGGGCCTGCGGCTTCCTGGTGAAGGACACCCCTCCCCCGCAGCTCCTGGACGGCGTGCGCCGCGCGGCCCGCGGCGAAGCGCCCTTCAGCCGGGGCGCCCTGGACCGCATCGTCGCGCGTGCCCTGCACACCGGCACGCCCCCAGCCGGCCCGACCGACGCCGCCCCTCCCGCTCTTCCCGCCGGAATCACCGCGCGCGAGCGGGAGGTGCTGGGGCTGCTGGGCCAGGGCCTCGCCAACAAGGAGATCGCCGAACGGCTGCATCTGGGGGTGACCGCGGTCAAGACGCACGTGGCGAACCTGATGGCCAAGACGTGCTGCGGCAACCGCATCCAGCTCGCGGTCCTCGCGGTCCAGTCAGGTCTCGCCGCCCCGCGGACGCCCTGATCGCCTAGACTCGGCGTCCATGGCGAGGTACTTCGACGTGCATCCGGACAATCCCCAGCGGCGCAGCATCACCAGCGTGGTCGACGGCGTCCGCTCCGGTGCGCTCATCGCGTACCCGACGGACTCCTGCTACGCCCTCGGCTGCCAGCTGGGCAGCCGTGACGGCATCGCGCGGATCCGGGCGATCCGCAACCTCGACGACCGGCACCACTTCACCCTCGTCTGCGAGAGCTTCGCCCAGCTGGGGCAGTTCGTACGGCTCGACAACGACGTGTTCCGCGCCATCAAGGCGGCCACGCCGGGCAGCTACACGTTCATCCTGCCCGCCACCAAAGAGGTGCCGCGCCAGCTCCTCCACCCCAAGAAGAAGACCGTCGGGGTGCGGATCCCCGACCACGCCGTCACCCAGGCCCTGTTGGCCGAGCTGGGCGAGCCGCTGCTCTCCAGCACCCTGCTCCTGCCGGACGAGGAGGAGCCGCTCACCCAGGGCTGGGAGATCAAGGAGCGCCTCGACCACCAGGTCGACGTGGTGGTCGACTCCGGCGACTGCGGTACGGAACCGACGACCGTCATCGACTTCTCCGACGGCGAGGTGACGATCGTGCGCCGAGGGGCGGGCGACACCTCGCGCTTCGAGTAGCGCCGGGCGGGTCCCACGACACGGTAGAGCCGCACAGGGGGCCGTGAACGGCCGAATGACGTCTGTTCACGACCGGGTGAATACCAATACCGTGTGCCGCCTTCGCGTTCTGGGGGGTCTGGTGAACGGTCTCCGTGCGGTCGTTGTCTGTCTCGTCCTCGCGTGTGCCGCGGTGGTGTCGCCGGCCGCGGCTGACGCACCGCCCACCGCGGGCAGGCCGGGCTGGTCGGACGTAGCGGTTCCGGCGGCTCCCCCGCCGGTGACCGCGTCCGACATCGCCGCCCGCGGGCCGAGCGAGGTGTGGGCGACCGCGTACGAGCACGCCTCCGACGGCCTGCGGCCGTTGTTGTACCGGTGGGACGGCTCGGCGTGGAGCCGGGACAGCACCTTCCCCGGTGCCGGAGAGCCCGGCTGGATCCGCGAGGTGGAGTTCGTCGGCGAGGAGATGTGGGCCCTGCACAACCGCGCCGGGGAGGGCGAGATCCTGCGCCGGACGGCGGCGGGCAAGTGGAGCGCCGTCCCGCTGCCGCAGACCCTGTGGACCTACCAGGACTTCACCGCCGTACCGGGCGCCGCGTGGGTGGTCGGCGAGGACTCCACCGGCCTCAAGGTGCTGCACTACGACAGCTCCGGCTGGACCACGCAGTCCACGCCTGAAGGCGTGCTGTACCTGATGGGGATCACCGCGCGCACGGCCGACGACGTCTGGGCCTGGGCGAGCACCACCACCGGGACCACCGTCCTGCACTGGGACGGCACGGCGTGGCGGGACGCGAAGGTGCCGCTGCCGTCGAACAGCAACGTGCACACCATCCTGCTCGAACCGTCCGGCCGGGCCACGCTCGGCGGCAGCCAGTACACCGACGGCGTGGCCCGCACCTACCTGATGACCTGGAACGGGAGCGCCTGGCGCACCACCTACCCGCCGCTGGGCGACACCTACACCGAGGGCATGGTGCGCGGCCCCGACGGCGCGCTGTGGCTGCCGCTGCGCAGCGACCGCGCGTTCCAGTCGAAGTACGCGCGGGTGGACGGCACCCGCGTCACCTACTCCTACGGTCCGAACCGTACGAACGCGATCGCCGTCAAGCCGCGGGCGCTGGCGCGGGTCGGGTCCTCTCTCCTGGCCTTCGGAACCGTCGAGATCTACGGCTCGAAACCGAACCTGATGAGCGAGAAGCGGGGAGGCTGACCATGGCACGCATGGCACGCAGACTGTCCGTCGCGGCCCTCGCGGTGGCCATGACCCTCGTCACCGCGTTGTCCTCGGCCGCGGCGGAGACCTCGTCCTGGCAACACGTACCGGTCCCGGCGCAGGTGCGCCCGCAGGCCGGGCTCAACGAGGCCGTGGCGGTCGGGCCCGACCGGGCGTGGGCGGTGGGTACCGACGCCGTCGGCCGTGAGGCACCGGGCTTCCCGCTGGTGCTGCGCTGGAACGGACAGGAGTGGCAGCGCCAGGGCCTGCGCGGGATCCGCTGGCAGGGAGAGCTGCTCTCCGTCGCCGCGACCGCGCCGAAGCAAGTTTGGGCGGTCGGCCGCGACTCGGCGGGCGGCTCGCGCCTGCTCCGCTCCAACGGCACCGCCTGGCGCGAGAGCCGGCCGCCGAGCGGGGTCGCCCTGACCAAGGTCTTCACGGGCGGCGGCGAGACCTGGCTGATCGGTTCGCGCGGCGGCGCGCAGGCGTTGCTGCGCCGGGACGGCCGCGGCTGGCAGGACATGCCGGTGCCGCCGGGAACCGTGTACGGGCTGCACGTCAAGGCGGCCGACGACGTCTGGGCCGCGGGCGCGAGCGACGCGGGGGCGGCCGTGTCGCACTGGAACGGACAGGAGTGGCAGCAGACGATCGTGTACGGGTTCCCGCGCGCGGCCGTGGGCAGTGTCCTCGCGGTCTCGCCGACGGAGGTCTGGGCGGGCGGCACCGGCGGGTTCATCGGCGGCCCGCCGGGCCGCCCCATTCCGCCCCTGCTGGCCCGCTTCAACGGGCAGGCGTGGAACCGGGTCGTCATGCCCACCAACTTCGGCTCGGTCACCTCGCTCACCCCCACCGCGTCCGGCTCGCTCGGCTGGGTCGCGGTGACCCGCTCGCAGAAGTTCGCCCCGCCGGGCGGCGTGCCGCCGATCGTCCCGGGGCCGGACTTCCTCGCCTGGGACGGGCAGTCCTTCACGGAGTACGACGAACCGACGGTGGCCGGGGAGAGCGACTCCTCACTGCTGCGCCTCGCACCGGTGCCGGGCACGTCGACGGTGTGGTCGGTCGGCCGCGCCGGCGGCCCCGAGAGCACCTTCACCCCACGCATCCTGCGGTTCGACTGAGCAGGACTTGGGCAAGCGCGCACAGCGCAGCGGGCCGCCGAGGGGAGGTGGCGGCCCGCTGGGGCGGAGGGGCGGGGGAACGTCAGCCGTTGCCCGCGCCGTTGCCGGACAGGGCCGAGATGTCGTCCAGGATGTGCGACGCCGGCTCGTCGCCCTTGGCCTGGGTCGCGTTCTCGGTGCACTGCTGGTTCTGCGGCGCCGACAGGACCGGGATGTCCTGGACCGCGACCGGGACGAAGATGCCCACGATCGCCCCGGCGTTGACCTTGGCGGGCAGGCCGATGCAGGGCTTGTTGAGGGTGCCCTGGGCGATGGAGCCCTGCAGGCTCATGTCGCCGTGGGTGTCGGAGTTGCCGAACGCCTCCGACGCGCCGTTGCCGCTCTTCGAGGTGGTGCCGTGGTCGTCGCCGATGGCGTTCGCGGCGGGTGCCAGCGCACCGACCATGCCCACTGCGGACGCCGTGACCGCGGTGGCCGCCATAACCTTCTTCAGCACAAGGGTTTCCCTTCTCATAAGCCGTGGCTCAGCCCCTGTCCAGGAGCACCCTGGGTAACTGCCGCGCGGGGCAGTGGTTGCTCGACTTCGCTCGGACGGCCCACCGGAGCGACCCGTGTCACCGGCGTCCGCGGCCCGGTCGGAATCCGGTTGCGGGGCGCCGGCCCCGTCATCCGAGAATGTCCGCCATGACGACTGCCTGGACCATCTCCCCCGAGCCCGCCGACTCTCCTGCCGCGCTCGCCCTGTGGCGCGCGTACTACACGGAGATGAGCGACCGCTGGTTCCAGGTGCACGAGGGGCGGGACACCCCGCCCGAGGAGCTGGAGCGCGAGGTCGTCGCGGCGAACGACCACGCCACGCTCGCCCCGCCCTCCGGGGTGCTCCTCCTCGGCCGGTACGGGGGAGAGCCCGCGGGCACGGCCGGGGTGCGCCTCTTCACGGGTGGCGGCGTGGCCGGGCAGGAACCGGCCGCCGAGCTCAAGCGGCTCTTCGTACGCAAGGAAGCCCGCGGCACCGGCGGCGGCCCGGTCCTCCTGGCGGCCGCCGAGGACGCGGCCCGGGCGCTCGGGGCCCGGGCCGTCCTGCTCGACACCCGCAGCGACCTCACGGAGGCGTGGTCGCTGTACGAGCGCAACGGCTACGAAAGGACCGCGCGGCACAACGACGACGTCTACGCCGAGCGCTGGTACCGCAAGCGCCTCTGACCGGCGGCGGGCCCGCCTCAGCGCCAGCCGAAGCGGCGGTCCACCACCGCGGAGAACTCCTCCAGGGTCAGCACCGCGTCCCCGTTCTGATCGGCGGCGTCGAACAGCGCCGAGGAGTCGTCGACGTCCCCGAGCCCCCAGAACGGCAGGTCCCCGGAGGCGGCCAGGGACGGGCCCTTGGTCCGCAAGGCGATGATCACCTCTTCGCGGGTCAGGGTCCCGTTGTGATCGAGGTCCAGTGCCTCGAACAGCTTCCGGGCCTTCTCACTCATCACTGCGCCCTCATCTCCCTCGTCGGCGGGCGAGCCCGACCCGCCGTCCTCGTGTACGACAACGTATGCCGTCCGGTGCCGGTTCCTGCGGCCCCTGCGGCGGGGCCGTCACGCGGGGCGGCCGGCGCGGGCGAAGTGCTCGGCCACCGCGTGGAAGGACTCCTTGGGCTCCCAGTGCCACCGCGCGGTCGGGTCGTCCTCGGTGCTCCAGATGGCCTTGGTGAGGCTGTAGCTGGCCATGTCCAGGTCGTAGCGCCGCTCGCGGCGGTGGGGCGACTGCGGGGACACGAACTCGTACACCATCGCCGCGTGCAGGTTCATCCGCTCGAACACGTCGAGGATCTGGCTCAGATAGCGGGCCTGGGTGCGTTCGCTGCGCCGGAGGTCGGGGCGCGTCTCCGGCTTGGGCTTGCTGTAGTCGATGGTGTTCCAGCCCATGCCGCCCGCTTCGGGAGCGCCCCGGAACGTGCAGGTGCCGCACTCGGTGATGGCCACGGGCTTGCCCCACTTCCGGTAGGGGTCGAGCTCCTTGAAGTAGCCGCGCGGATCGGCGAAGTAGGAGTAGTAGTTGACGCTGACGATGTCGAACAGGCTCCAGTCGACGGCGTCTTCGTGCGCGGCGCCGTAGGTGAGCGGTCCGTGGAAGACGCGTCGCGCGGTGCGCGCGGCGAGCGGGATGAGCCGGTCCAGCTTGCGCTGCGCCTTCTCGGGGTCCCAGTTGCCCTTGAGCATGTTCTCGACCCGCTCCAGGGCGTCGTCCCCGGGCACGATCCCGGGGACGAACAGGATGAACTCGCAGCCCACGCTGAGGTACACCCGCGCGCCCTGGCGCCGCAGCCGTTCGGCCTGTCTGCCGGTCTCGGCGAGGTGGTCGAGGATCTGGCGTTCGGGAAGGTCGGCCAGGCGCGGCTGGAGCCACACGTGCAGTCCGTGCTCGGCCGCCTCGGCGGCCGTGGCGGCCATGCGCTCGACGCCGGTGCCGTAGACCACGACCGAGTTCGCGTGCAGCGCGCGCTTGATGCTCCGCAGGTCGGAGCGCATCCGGGTGCGGTTCCAGCTGATGTCGGGCGTATCTCCGTCCCCGCACTCGTACATGACGCCCCGGTACGTCAGTCCGCGCCGGGCGGCGGCTTCCTCGGCGCCGCCCGGGTGCGGCGCGGCGGCCGCCGGTGTCCCGGACAGCGCCGGGCCCGCGAGGGCGGCGGCGCCCGCCGCCGCTGCCGCGCCGGTGAGGAATCGCCCTCTGGTCATGCCTTCGTTCCGCATCACGTGCTCCTGTTGGTCGCGGTCGGATCGCCGGTCCCGCTCGGACGGTTGGTCCCGCCCGGATGCCCGGTCGCGGTCGGATCACCCCGAGCATCGGTCGTCGGGGGTGGGCCGCTCATCGGGCATCGGTCCCGTCCCGCGTAACCAAAGTCGACATCGCCAGGGCCTGCGGACCGCCGCAAGCCGCCGCCGACCGATACTTCCGCGCCCGGCCGGTCTCCGACGCCCCCGTCAGATGTTCATGCCTGATACACGCACCTGCCCACCGCGCGTGGCAGGGAAGGCACCGGGGCCCCGTGAGGTTCACCGACAACACCCTGCGCACATCACTCCCCTCTTCCACCATCACGCACCTCACGGAGCCACCCATGGACCGCAGAACCCTCCTCGCCGCGAGCGGCGGCGCCCTGGCGACCACCGCCCTCGCCCCGCAGGCCCACGCCGTCCCCGCCGCGCACCCCGAGCGGTGGCGCGGCCGGGACGTCGTGCGGTTCAACGTCATCAGCGACATCCAGGGCGACCTGCGCGACTTCGGCCGGGCCCTGGACGACATGGCGGCCGTGAACCCGCGCAGCGCGGGCCTCGCCGTCGCGGGCGACATCACGCCGCGCGGCTACGACTTCGAGTACGCGCAGGTCAGCGCCGAACTCCGGCGGCACTCCCACCCGCGCAGCGTGTCCTGGGCGATCGGCAACCACGAGTTCTACGTGCCGAAGTGGCGCGACCCCGACACGCTGGCCCAGGACACCTGGCCCAACGGCACCACCGAGGACTCGCTCTTCCGCAGCTTCTACCGGTTCGCCGGGCGCGGTTCGGTGCACGCGGAGACGTCGTTCGGCGGCATCCCGGTGCTCGCCCTCGGCACCGAGCGGTACGCGCACTTCCACGACCCGAAGCTCTGGGACGAAGTGTGGCTCAGCGACGCGCAGTTCGCGTGGCTGGAGGACCGGCTCTGGCACTGGTCGCGGCGCCGCAGGCCGGTCATGGTCATCACCCACCACCCGCTGCCCAACACGGTCTCCGGCACCCGCAACAAGCTCTACGCGAGCGACTACCTCCAGGCCGACCGCCTGCTGGGCCTGCTCGGCCGCCACCCCGACGTGTTCCTCTTCTCCGGCCACACCCACTGGGACCTCGACCTGTCCGACTGGGTGGTGCGCCGCGTCGTGCCCGGCACCGCGAACCTCAACGGGTTCACGGTGGTCAACACGGGTGCGATCCAGACCGGCTACCGCGACGACGGCAAGGGCGGCGAGGTCGCCGTCGAGGGCTCCTTCAACCAGGGCCTCCAGGTCGAGGTCCACCGCGACTCCGTCGTCATCAAGGCCCGCGACTTCGCGCGCCGGGCCTGGCTGAAGCAGATCACGGTGCCGCTGAGCCGCTGAGGGGCGCACAAGCCCGCGAGTGACAGCTGATATGCCACCGTTTGCACCCTTCGGGGCAGGGTGATGCACTGAAACGGACACCGGTTTCGGTCGCCGGGCCCACGCGGCCCGGCGACCGAGGGCCCCGTGTGTTCACGGGCCCGCACCATCCGGCCGGTGAGGAGGCGCTGACCCATGGCGGAGTTCGACCGCGGGCCCACGGCCCAGTTCGCCGAGTTGCTGGCCCAGGTGCCCGAGCCGCCCGTCAAGGAGGCGTTCTGGTTCGACTGGGGGCCGATCTTCTACCGCGGGCGGCTCGACGGCACAGCGCGCGTACTGATCGTGGCATCGGATCCGGGCCCCACCGAGCGGATCGCCGGGCGCAGCCTCGTCGGCAACGCCGGCCAGCGCGTGCAGGGCTTCCTCACGAAGCTGGGGCTTACCCGCTCCTACGTCTGCCTCAACGCGTGGGCGTACGCGGTCCAGCCGAGCCGGGCCTTCGCGATGAAGGAGCGGCTCGCCGACCCGCCGCAGACGCAGTGGCGCAACGCCGTCTTCGACCGGGCGACGGACCCGACCCTGGAGGCCGTCGTCGCCATGGGCTTCATGGCCCAGGAGGCGGTGCGGCTGTGGACGACCCGGCCCCAGGTGCCGCTCGTCGAGGTGCCCCATCCGACCAGCCACGACCCGACGGTCCTGCTCAACGCCTGGCGCTCGGCCGTCACCCAGCTGCGGTCGATCGTGACGCCCGACCCGGACGGCGACAACACCGGGCCGAACTACGGCACCCAGTTCCTGGAGTCCGACTACGGCGCGATCCCCCGCCACGACCTGCCCTTCGGCGCCCCCGGCTTCCTCGGCGACGACGCCTGGGTGCGCGCCGGCGGCGGGACGAACTCCGTCAGCCGCCCCTCGCCCGACGACAAGCACACGCTGCTCTGGAAGGCGCCGGGCTGATGGCGCTCGTGCTGCGCGGCACGGTGGTCACCTGCGACAGCGACCACCGGATCCTCGACCCGGGCGCCGTGTACGTCGGTGACGACGGCCGCATCGCCGCGGTGCGCCCGGCCGGGCAGGCGCCGCCCGCGGGCTTCTCCGGCGCGCCGGTGGTCGACACGGGCGCGCTGATCCTGCCGGGCCTGATCGACCTGCACAACCACCTCCTCTACAACACGCTCCCGCTGTGGGAGGCGGTCGGCGTCCCCTATCTGCACCACGACCGCTGGGTCGGTGAGCAGCACCCGCCCGACTACTCGACGTCGGTCACCTGGCCCGCCAAGGTGCTCGGCCAGGCGGCGCCCGAAGCCCTGATCAAGTACGTCGAGGTGAAGGCGCTGGTCGGCGGCGTCACGGCGATCCAGGGCGCCCCGCTGTCGACGCGCCCCGTCGACGGCTGGCTGCTGCGGACCATCGACAACGAGAAGCTGCCCGCGGGCGCCGACATGGTGATGACCGCCGCGCTCCAGCTCGACGCCGAGGAGCTGCGCGAGGAGCGGGCGCCGAAGCTCGACGGCACGCGGCTGCTGATCTACCACGTCGCCGAGGGGAAGCCCGGCTCGATCGTGCACCGCGAGTTCGACGACCTCGAACCGTGTCTGAAGCCGGGCCTGATCGGCGTGCACGCCACCGCCCTGACGGCGGCCGACTTCAAGAAGTGGCAGAGCGCGGTGACCGCGATCAACGCCGCGGAGAAGGCCACCGTCGTCTGGTCGCCGTTCTCCAACTACTGGCTCTACCACGACACGACGGACGTGGTGGAGGCGGACAAGAAGGGGCTGCGCATCGCCCTCGGCTCCGACTGGTCGCCCTCGGGCACCAAGAACGTGCTCGGCGAACTCAAGGTCGCCGACGCCGTCAACCGTCACGAACTCGGCGGCCGCTTCACCGACCGCGAGCTGTGCGACATGGTGACCGCGAACCCCGGCGACGCCCTCGCGACCGCCTGGGGTCCGCAGGTGGGCCGGCTCGAACGCGGCAGCGCCGCGGACCTGCTCGTCCTCGAACGCCACGACCCGGCGCGGGACCCGTACCGCAACCTGATCGACGCGACCGAGCGCCACGTGCGCCTGGTCCTGGTGCGCGGCCGCCCCTTCTACGGCACGCGGGCGCTGATGACGGCCGCGGGGGCGACGGACACGAGCGCGCTCACGGTGGCCGGGCTCTCCCGGCGCGTGGCGGTGCGGGATCCGAACCGGACCGACGCCACCCTCGACTGGCCCGGCGTCAAGCGGGCCCTGGAGAAGGTCCGCGAGGACCCGGTGGCCGCCTGGCGCGCCGCGCAGGACGCGCTCGCGGACTGGGGCGGGCCGCTCGACGACCCCGACGCGCCGCTCGCCCTGTTCGGCGACATGCCGGAGGGCGACACGGGTGCCTTCGCCGCCGCGGGCGAGGTGCCGCTGGACCTGGTCATCCCGCGCCTCGACCCGCTGGCCCACGACGCCGCCTACTTCGCCGCCGTGGCGCGCAGCGGTGTGCCGCAGCTCCAGCACCTCGCGGACTACTACCCGTGAGGCGGACGATCGCCGAACCGGACCGGACCCTGCCGGACTCGGTCGGCCTTGCGGAGTTCATGCGGCGGGTCGAGGCCGACCCGCTGCCGCTCGCGGACCGCTACCGGCTCGTGGCCGCCGCCCGGGTGCTGCTCGAAGAGCTGTACGTGCACCTCCCGCTCAAGCGGGCGATGCACGCCACCGACCCGGTGCAGCGCCTCCGTCTCCTGGAGCGCCGCCTCGCGCCCCTCAGCGAGCTGCAGTTCCACGCCGAACTCACGGACGTCTTCCGGGGGTTGCGCGATCTGCACACCGCCTACCAGCTGCCGGACCCCTACCGGGGCCACGTGGCCACGCTCGGCTTCCTCGTCGAGCGCTACGCCGACCCCGACGGCACGCCCCACCACGTCGTCTCCAAGATCGACCCGTCGCTCGTGCACGCGGGCCTCGACGTCGGCGCCGAGCTGGAGGCCTGGAACGGGGTGCCGATCGAGCGGGCCGTCGAGCGCAACGCGGCCGCGCAGGCGGGCTCCCACCTCGACGCGCGCCTGGCCAGGGGCCTGGAGTCGCTAACGCTGCGCCCGCTGCGGACCGGTCCCCCGCCCGACGAGCACCGCGTGCTCCTGTCGTACCGCACCGCCGGGGGACGCCGCCGCGAGACGCGCGTCCCGTGGCGCGTGCGCGCGGTGGAGCAGCACGCGGGGCGCGCCCAGGACCCCGTGCCGACGTTGGCCACGAACCTCGGCATCGACGTCGGCAGCGAGGCCGTGCGCCAGGTCAAGCGCGCGCTGTTCGCGCCGCCCCGGGCGCAGCGCTCGGCCGCGCGGGCCCTGCGCAGCGTCGTCCACTACCGGACGGTGCGCGTCCGCGGTCGCTCGTACGGGTATCTGCGGATCTACTCGTTCAACGTCTCGGGGGCGCGGCCGTTCGCCGAGCAGGTGGCGCGGATCGCGGCGCGCGCTCCGGCGAGCGGTCTGATCGTGGACGTCCGCGGCAACCCGGGAGGCCATGTCCCGGCCGCGGAGTCCGCCTTGCAGGTGCTGAGCCCGCACGCCGTCGCCCCGGTGAGCTTCTCGCTCTCCACCACGCGCGCGGCACTCGCCCTCGCCCGGGCCAATCCGGGCTTCCGCGTCTGGACGAAGTCGATCCGCGCCGCCGTGGAGACCGGCGAGGTGTACTCGCAGGCCTTCCCGCTCACCGACCCCGAGGCGGTCACCGCCGGGCTTCCGCGCCACACCGGCCCCAAGGTCCTGATCACGGACGCGCTGTCGTACTCGGCCGCGGACATCTTCGCCGCCGGGTTCCAGGACAACGGCCTCGGTCCCGTCCTGGGCACCGCGCGGCGCACCGGGGCAGGCGGCGCCAACGTGTGGACGCACGAGCTGCTGCGCGTGTGGCTGCCCGAGATCCTCGGCGAGCTGCCGCGTGGTGCCGGGTTCCGTGTCGCCCTCCGGCGCGCCACGCGGGCCCGCGGCAACGTCGACGTACCGCTCGAGGACCTCGGTGTCGAGGCGGACGAGCTGCACCGGCTGACCGAGCGTGACGTCACCGGACACAACCAGGACCTCCTGGCGGCGGCCGTGGCGCTGCTCGCCTGACGTCGCGTCACCTGCTGCGCGGTGTCACTCGTCCGCGGCGGTGCCGTTGTTGAGGTGGCGGAGGGTGCCGTCGAGGACGGCGCGTGCGACGTCGAGCAGGTCGCGTTCGTGGCTGTAGGCATAGGCGCGCAGCCGCAGCAGGGCGGTCTGCAGGGGCAGGGACTGGCGGGCGGCGAGGACTCCGGTGGCCTGGTGGACTTCGGCGCGGTGCAAGGTGGTGTGGTCGTTGTCGGCGCTCTGCAACCCGACGGTGGCCTCGGGTGCCGTGAGGGCCAGGAAGACGATCGCGTTGGTGAGGGTGACGAGGTCGCCGCGTTGCGTGGTGGTCAGGGCGCCGGGGCTGGTGCGGTGGCCGGTGAGGACGCCGAGGCGGATGGCGCCGAGCGCCAGCGGCAGGGCGATGAGGGTGCGGGCGCCGAGGCCCAGGGCGGCCGGGGTGAACGCGGGCCACTGGGTGTCCGGGATGTCGGTCAGGTCGGTGTGCAGGGTGGCGAGGCCGGTGCGGGCCACGTCGGGGGTGGGTCCTTCGCCCAGGGTGAACTGGAGGTCGTCCAGGGCCGGTCCGATGTGGTCGGCGGGGCCGTGCCAGACGAGTTCGGTGAGGCCGGTGGAGGCGATCAGGGCGACGGTCAGGCCGTCCAGGCCCAGGGCCGCCGCGCAGTCGGCCGCGGACAGGCCGGGAAGCCCGGCTCCGGGGGGCGCGTTGTCCAGGGCTCGGGTGAGGGGGGTGGTGGGCGGGAGGTAGCCGGTCATGCCAGTCACCGCCTGTCGGCGGCCAAGACGTCCTGGCCGCCCGGGGAGGGTGGGGTTATGACAGAGGGCCGGTGAGGTGTTCGGCGGGATCCTCGATCACGTGGAGGGCCAGTTGGGTGAGGCGCTGCCGGTGGTGCCTGGCGTGCCGGCGCATCCGGTCGAAGGCCTCGTCGAGGCTGATCCCGGCGCGGGTGGCGAGCACGCCCTTGGCCTGTTCGATGACGACGCGGCTGTCCAGCGCGGCCTGGAGCTGTTCGGACAGCAATCGCTGGTCGTGCAGGCTGCGCTGGGTGAGGATGGCGATGGCCGCCGCGTCCGCGAGGGCCTGGCCCAGGCGCAGGTCGGCGGTGGTCATCGGCGTGGTGTGGGCGTGGAAGAGGTTGAGCGCGCCGACGGTCTGGCCGCGCAGCCTCATCGGCACGGCGGCGATGCCGACGAATCCGCACGCGAGCGCGAGCGGCGCGAACCGCGGCCACTTGCGGCCGGCCGTCGGACTGTCCAGGAGGGTGTCGGCCGTGGGGGCGCCGGTGTGGATGCAGTCCCAGCACGGCCCTTGGCGCAGCTGGATCTGGGCGAGTTCGAGGTGCCGCGTCGCCTCGGTGGACGCGGTCGCGTCCACGACCTGGCCCTGCGCGCTGAGCAGCATGGCGCCGCAGTCCGTGAGCTCCAGCAGCGCGACGGCGTGGTCGGCGAGCCGGTGCAGGAACTCCATGATGTCGAAGTCTTCGGAGACGATGTCGGCCAGGTCGATGAACGCGGCGGCCAACCGCTCCTCGCGCAGTGCTCCCATGCTCGGGCCGCCTTGGACGCGTAAGGGCTGCCGCCCGCTGACCGGCGGCAGATGGCATGGCCGGGAAAGCCCTTACACATTCCCCTGAGCGCCCCCTGAGTCGGGGCGGTCACTGTTCCATCGCATTGGGAGAAGTCCCTCTACGACCATCCTTCTGCACCGGCCGCACGGGGGCAATACCGCGAGCGGGGCGCTCCTACTGGGGCAGCGGGCGGTCGTCGACCACGTGCTTCATGACGAGCGTGGAGGTCAGGCGCTGTACGCCCGGCAGGGTGACGAGCCGCTGGTCGTACAGCTGCTGGTAGGCGGCAAGGTCGGCGGTGGCGACGCGCAGCAGGTAGTCGGGTTCGCCGAACAGGCGCTGGGCCTGGATCACATGGGGGACGTCGGCCACGCCCTCCTCGAACGCGGTGACCGTGTCACTGTCCTCCCAACGCAGGGTGACGAACACGAGCGCTTCGAAGTTCAGGCCGAGCGAGGGCGGGTCGACCACGGCGCGATAGCCCCGGATCGCCCCGGACTTCTCCAGGTCGCGCACGCGCCGGTGGCAGGGCGACACGCTGAGCTTCACGCGGGCGGCCAGCTCCGTCACCGTGAGCCGCCCGTCCTGCTGCAGCTCAGTAAGAATCTTCCGGTCCAGGGCGTCCATGCGGAAGATTATCCCCCGCCATGCCGGGTGCCGGGGTAATTACGGAAACACTTTTGGCCGAAAAGCTCCTAGCCTTCCCTCTCGGAACGACGAGGGGGAGAGGAAACGATTCTGCATGGACACGGGCACGGTGGCGGCTTTCCTGGCGGTGGACCTGCTGTTGGTGTGCACACCCGGCGCGGACTGGGCGTACGCGATTTCGGCGGGGCTGCGCGAGCGGTCGGTGGTCCCGGCGGTGGCCGGTCTGGTGGCCGGGTACGCCGGGTACACCTTGCTCGCGGTGGCGGGCCTCGTCGTGATCGTCGCCAGCTCCGGTGCGCTGCTCACAGCACTGACCGTCCTCGGCGCCTGCTACCTCATATGGCTCGGCTGGGGCGTCCTGGCCCGCCCGGCCGGTCCGCAGGCGGCCACCGAGGCCCTGGCGGACTCCCGCTGGCAGATCGCGTGGAAGGGGGTCGGCACCAGTGGCCTCAACCCCAAGGCGCTGCTGCTGTACTTCTCGCTGTTCCCGCAGTTCATCCACCCGGGCGCGGGCTGGCCCGTCGCGGTCCAGAGCGGTCTGCTCGGCTCGCTGCACATGGCCAGTTGCGCGGTGGTCTACCTCGGCGTCGGCGTACTGGCCGGTGCCGTTCTCAAGGCCCGGCCCGCGGCGGCCCGGGCGGTCACCCGGGCCAGCGGGGCGATGATGATCGGCATCGGCGCGCTCCTCCTCGTGGAACGCCTCGCCGCGTGACGCGGCCGGACCCCGAGCGCGGCCCCGCCCGCCGCGGTGGATCAAACCGCTCCGCCGACGGTCACCACGACGACCGCCGTCACGGCAAGGGCGGCGTAGACCGCGGCGGCCACGCGCAGGCCGAAGCGGAGCAGGCCCCGTTCGGTGACACCGGCCGACTTCGCGCGGTCACCGGCCACCGCCAGGATCAGCATGATCATGGGCAGCGAGGTGAAGACGGCGTGGCCCGCCGCGCTGTTCTGCAGGGCCGCGAACCAGAGGTCGAAGCCCGCGCCGTCCGGGGCGAGCCGCTCCTGGAGCGGCATCATCAGCGCGTTGCCGCCGACGTTCGAGCCGGTCAGGAAGCCGCTGAGCATGCCGAGCGCGGGTGCCGCCAGGGCGATGACCAGCGGCGGCGCCCCGGCGACCGCGGTGCCCAGCTCCCCGATCATGCCGCTGTCCGCCATCAGCCGCCCCAGGGCGACGAAGCCGGTCAGCGCGAGCAGCGGCCTGCCGACGCGGGTCAGCGCGGTGCGCGCGTCCTGGCGGTGCGGGCGGCCCCGGTCCAGGATCAGGGCCGCGGCGAGCAGCGGCAGGCCCGGCGAGCTCAGCAGCGCGAAGCTCACGTCGCCCGCGTGCAGGGTGAGGGCGGGCACGCCCGCGGCCTTGGCCACGCGCGTCAGGGCGATGCCGCCGAGGACGAGTCCGTACGCGGACAGGACCGCGCGCGGCGGCAGCAGCCGGCCGGAGCCCGCGGAGCCGGTCCGCTTCCGGCGGGCGGCGCACAGCGCGAGCCCGGCGGCGGTGGCGGCCAGTCCGGCCAGGACGCCCGCGGGCTGGACCGCGCCGATGCGGTTCAGCGCGAGGAGCCCGAGCGCGAGAACGCCGCCCGCGCCCACGGCCACCACGGCGGTGCGCAACGGCCGTCGCGGCCGGGCGAGGAGCGCGGCCCACGCGGTCACCAGGGGGAAGACCAGGGCGCTCGTGACGGCGGTGCGGGTGCCCAGTTCGGCGGTGGCGCTGCCGGTGAGGGCGGCGCCGATGACGGTGGCGAGGCCGAGGGTGCCCCACGGCATGATGTTCATGCCGAGCATGGCCTGGCGCAGCGCGGTCGCGGGCGGCGCGAGGGCGAGCAGCACCGGCACGGTGACCAGCAGCGAGACGCCGAAGCCGGTGAGGGCCTCCACGGTGGGGGCGATGCCCGCCACCACGAGGGCGATCGTCGCGGGCACCGGCAGCGGGAGGCCGCGCACCCACTCCTGCAACGACCGGTGCACCGCGCGGCGGGTGAGCACCTGGCTCAGATAGACGCCCGGGAGCATCACCGCGGCGGCGTTGAGCACCAGCAGCCCCGCCCCTCCCGCGGTCCCGGCGGCCGCGTCGCCCGGCAGCGCGAAGTCCGGCAGCCACCAGATCAGCAGGGCCGCCAGTACGGCCCCCACGACCGCCGCCCAGTGCGCCGCCCGGCGCAGCCCCGTGATCATCCCCAGGACCACGACCAGCGGGGACACCGCCATCGCCCACACCATGTTCGTTCAGCCGCCCTTCGTCTCTCCTTGTCCGGCGGGGCCAGCCTGGCGCGGCGGCGCGGTGACGGTCTTGAACGAAAGTCGCACGCCGAGGACAGCAGCCGTACGACAGGGGGCTTGAGGCGGGGAACGAACCCGGTTTACTTGAACCGTGGGCGCGCCCGACGAGGACCGAGAACGAAGCGGCACCGACAACGACATCAGCGGCCATGTCACGGGCCCGGTCGGGCAGTTCGGCACCGTGTTCGGCGATGTCCACTTCCACGAGCCGTCCGCCCCGAAGGCCCCGGCGGACACCGGGGCAGCGGCCTCCGCCGCCAGGAAGAAGGAGCCCCGTCCCCCGCGCGAACCGGGCCCCGCGCAGAGCTGCGGCTGTGCGATCAGCCACGCCGCGTCCGGCCTCGCCATCACGTTCGCGGTGACCGGCCACTGGACGTACGCGGCGATCTGCGTGGGCGTCCTGCTGGTCCTCTCGGCTCTCAAGAAACTGGGGCTCTGAGTCGTGCGCCCCGTCGGCCGCCCGCTGCCGACGGGGCGGACCCGCTGGACTACATCTCTTCCGGACGGGGCCTTTCGAACCAGTTCGCGACGACCACGCTCTGCTGGCTCAGGCGGTGCTCCCGCGCAGCCGGTGTGACGTCGGAACCGGCCGCGGGGCCGTGCCCGGGCGCGGCTGCCCGGTGCGAACTTGCCGGGGCGGTACCGCTCTCGCCCGTACCGGCGAACGCCACGCCGCCGCCGAACGCACACAGGGCGGCCGCCGCCACACCCACTGCCACACGCTTGATCACGAAATCCTCCATGGTCCCGATGGGGTCGACGCACGCAGTGAACCGGCCAGTGATCAACGGGTGCTCTACACCGGCTCTACGAAGTGCCGCCCGCGATGTGCAGCCCTGGGCGAGGCCGTGGGACGAAGGGCGCGACGGCGTCCGGACGCGCGGCGCCTAGATCGGCGGGTAGCCGGCGCAGCCGGCGTCGGCGAGGCGCCGTACCGAAGAGATCTTGTCTCCGAAGGACAGCCACTGCACGTGGAGGTCGTGGACGCGCTTGTTGGGGTAGAGGCAGTAGGCACGCCCCCGGTGGTTCTTGTGCTCGAAGATCACCCAGGCGTATCCGCTGTCGTTCCACACCGAGCTCGCCTTGTCCTCGGCGCGACCGACCGAGGTCTCCGTCTTGTCGAAGTACCACTTCGCGCCGCCGAGGTTCTGGTGCTCCCCCAGGTACAGGCCGATGGCCTTGGTGTCGGCCGCCGCCTGAGGTGCGGTGACGAGCGCGGTCGCGGCGATGGCCACGGCCGCCAGCACGATGCTTCTCGCTCCAGGTCGCACAGGTACCTCCCGAGCCGGGATGTCCGATGGGGCCGCCATCGTGCCGTGGAGGTGCCGGGTCCGTGGATGGCGGAGCCAGCCATTCCCTCCGGGGACGTGGCCAGTTCGGGGCATGCCGGCCGGGACCTCGCGGTTCGGCGCGGTCGTGGCAGGCGGTCCTCGCGCGGGTGCCGTCAGGGCCGGATCGCGCCCGGTGTCACGCCGAAGTAGCGCTTGCAGACGCGGGTCAGATGGGCCTGGTCGGCGAAGCCGGTGGCGGCGGCGACCTCGGCGGGGCGGCGGCCGGTCAGGAGCAGGCGGCGGGCGCGGTTGGCGCGCAGGCGCAGCAGGTAGGCGTGCGGCGGCAGTCCGTACGCCTGGCGGAAGGCGGCGATGAGGGAGGCGCGCGGCATGCCCGACGCGGCGCTGAGTTCGGCGATGGTGACGGGCTCGGTCCAGCGGTCGTGGAGCAGCTGCCGGGCCAGGTCGGGGCCCCGGCGCGGGTCCCGTCGGGGCCCGGGGGCGATCGTCCGGCCGGTGCTCGCGTGTCGGCGCAGCACCGTCGTCAACGCCCCGAGCAGCAGGGACTCGGCGGTGAGGGGGTCGCCGGCGCGTTCCTGTTCGCGGTGCACGCGGCGCAGCCCGGCGAAGAGCTCGGGGTCGGGCACCGCCGTCTGCCCGAACCAGACGTCCCGGACGCCCAAGTGCTCCTCGGCGAGTTCGTCGACCATGGCGGTGTCGAAGTAGAACATCCGGTACCGCCAGCCGGACTCCTCGGCGGCGAAGCCGGTGTGCACCTGCCCGGGGTTGAGGATCACCAGCTGCCCGGCGGGGACCACGACCTTGCCCCCGGCCAGGTGCAGTCCCTCCGCGCCTTCCTCGATGACGCCGACGGAGAGCTGTTCGTGGCTGTGCCGGTCGAAGGCGAAGCGCTCGAAGCGCGCGGACAGCAGCTCCACCTGCGCGCTGCCGGGCGCGGCCCAGAGCCGTGCGTGTTCGCCTTCCTCAGCCATCGGCGCATGCTCGCAGACGGGGCCGCGCGGGCCTAGGGCCTTGATCACAGTCGGCCCGGCGGGCCTCGGACCGCGGGTGGCCGTGGCCTCCGTGCCGTCGTCCGGGAATGAACCTGGACCTCCGTTTCGTTGCAGAACACCAGTACAGATACCCCCACCCGTATTTTTTCATACCCCTGGGGGTATGGTGAGAGTGATCGTGCCAGGAGGAAACATGAAGGTCGTCATCGTCGGTGGCGTCGCGGGCGGGATGTCGGCCGCGACGCGGCTGCGACGGCTGGAGGAGGACGCGGAGATCGTGGTCGTCGAGCGCGGCGCCCACGTCAGCTACGCCAACTGCGGGCTGCCCTACTACCTGGGCGGCGTCATCGAGGAGCGCGACGCGCTCCTGCTGCAGACGCCGGAGGCCCTGCGCGCCCGGTTCGGCCTGGACGTGCGCGTACGCAGCGAGGCCGTCGCGATCGACCTCGCGGCCCGCACCGTACGCGTACGCGACCTGGTCGGCGGCGGCGAGTACGAGGAGGCGTACGACCGGCTCGTCCTCAGCCCCGGCGCCCGGCCCTTCGTGCCCGACCTGCCCGGTATCGAGCGGGCCCGCACCCTGCGGGACGTGGCCGACGTGGACCGCGTCGCCGCTGATCTCGACGCGGGCGCCCGTACCGCCGTGGTGGTCGGGGCAGGCTTCATCGGTGTGGAGGCCGCGGAGAACCTGCGCGAGCGCGGGCTGACGGTGACGCTGGTCGAGCTGGCCGACCAGGTGCTGCCGCCGCTCGACGCGGAGATGGCCGCGCCGCTCACCACCGAGCTGCGCGCCCACGGCGTACGGGTCGAACTCGGCGCCCAGCTGGCCGCCGTGGGGCCGGACCGCGTCACGCTGGCCGACGGCCGCACCCTGGCCGCCGATCTCGTGGTGCTCGCGATCGGCGTACGCCCCGAGACGGCGCTGGCCCGGGCCGCGGGTCTGGCCGTCGGGCCGCGCGGCGGCATCGCCGTCGACGCGTACCAGCGCACCAGCGACCCGCAGGTGTACGCGGTCGGCGACGCGGCGGAGAAGCGCGACGCGCTGACCGGCGAGCCGGCCCTGGTCCCGCTGGCCAACCTGGCCAATAGACACGGACGCCTGGTAGCCGACGTGATCGCCGGGCGGCCGGTGCGGGCCCGGGAAGCGACCGGTACGGCCGTCGTGAAGGTCTTCGGCCGCACCGCCGCCGCCACCGGCTGGAACGAGAAGCGACTGCGCGCCGCAGGCCGTCCGCACCAGGCCGTGCACCTGCACCCCGGCTCCCACGCCGGCTACTACCCGGGGGCCTCCCCGATCGCCCTCAAGGTCCTGTACGACCCCGACGACCTGCGGATCCTGGGTGCCCAGGCGGTCGGCACCGAGGGCGTGGAGAAGCGCATCGACGTGATCGCCACCGCGATGGCGGGCGGTCTCACCGCCCCGGACCTGGCCGATCTGGAGCTCGCCTACGCCCCGCCCTACGGCTCGGCCAAGGACCCGGTGAACATGGCCGGGATGATCGCCGAGAACCTGGCCACCGGGACCGGCCGGGCGGTGCAGTGGCACGAGCTGGACGCCGCGCTCGCCGACGGCGCCGCCCTGATCGACGTCCGCACCGCGGCCGAGCACGCCCGCGGCGCGATCCCCGGCGCGCTCAACATCCCGGTCGACCAGCTGCGCGCCCGCCTTGACGAGATCCCCGCGGGACAGCAGCTGATCGTCCACTGCCAGGTCGGACTGCGCGGCCACACCGCGGCCCGCCTCCTGACCCAGCTCACCGGCCGCCTCACCGCCAACCTCGACGGCGGCTACGCCACCTGGGCCGCCGCACGGACCACCTGTCCGGACGCGGCCGACCCGGGGCGCTCCACTCCCCTGGCCGCCTGATCCACGACCCCTCCGACCAGCCCCGGAACGAAGAAGGAACCCCTGTGAACACCCCTCTCACCCCGCCCCAGCTGGAGTCCCGCATCGCCGACGGCGTCCTCGTCGTGGATGTCCGCTCCGCCTGCGAGTACGCCCAGGGCCACGTCCCCGGCGCCGTCAACGTCCCCCTCGACTCCGTGCGCGAGCTGCTGCCCGACCTGCGCGAGACGGCGCGACGCCGTGGACTGGCCGTCGTCTGCGCCTCGGGAGCCCGTTCCCGTACGGCCTGCGCACGGCTGGAGCAGGCCGGGATCGAGGCGGCCGAACTGGCGGGCGGCACCGACGCCTGGCGGTCCGCCGGTCTGCCCCTCGCCGTCTCCGACCGGCCCGAGCAGCGCCAGGTCTGGGCGATGGACCGGCAGGTGCGCTTCACCGCCGGCGCCCTCGTCCTGACCGGCCTCGCCGTGGGCCTGCGCGTCCCCCGCGCCCGGCTGCTGTCCGCCGGGATCGCCGCGGGCCTGGTCTACTCGGGTGTCAGCGGCACCTGCGGCATGGCCGCGGTCCTGGCCAAGCTGCCGCACAACCAGCCGCGCCCGCAGACCCTCGACGCCGCACGCGCGGGCCTGCGCGGCTGATCCACCCCGGGCGGGCGGCACCGCGACCGCCGCCCGCCCACCCCTACGACAGAACGGAAGCGGCCCCCATGACCGCCCACAACGAAGAGACGATGACCGCCGTCCTGAACCGGCTGCGCCGCGCCCAGGGCCAGCTCTCCGGCGTCATCGCGATGATCGAGGCAGGCCGCGACTGCAAGGACGTGGTCACCCAGCTCGCCGCGGTCTCCCGCGCCCTCGACCGGGCCGGATTCAAGATCATCGCCAGTGGGATGCGCGAGTGTCTCGCCGCCACCGACGGCGAGCGCCCGCCGCTGACCGAGGAGGAACTGGAGAAGCTGTTCCTGAGCCTGGCCTGACGCTCGCGGGCACCCGGCCCCGCCAGGGCCTGATGCTCGCGGGCACCCGGCACCGCCGGGGGCCGGGTGTCTCAGACTCCGATCAGGGTCAGCGAGAGCCGCGAGGGGGCGAGTGCCTCGACGGCGTGCGGCTCCGAGGCCGGCAGGTACAGGAGCCCGCCCGGACGCAGGTCGGCGCTCCGATCGCCCGCGGTCACGCGCAGCTGCCCGTCGATCGCCTGGAGCAGCACGGGGCACGGCGCGCGGTGCTCCTTGAGCACGTGCCCGGCCTCGAAGGCCAGCACGACCACCCGCGCACCGCCCGCGTTGAGCAGGGTGTGGTGACCGAGCTTTCCCTCCTCGACCGGCGCCAGCTCCCGCAGGTCCTCGAACAGCGTGATCTCGTCATCGCTCATGGTCAGACATTCTTCCCCGTAACCAACGATCTTGCCCCGCGTTGGTCCGCCCGGGAGTCCGTGGCAGCTGGTCACGGGCGCTGCGATTCATGTGAGGGCGGCTCACCATGCTCGACATCACCAGGAAGATCGCCGCGGGGATCGGTGCGGCGGCGGCCGCGCTCGGCTGCGTCGTCGCCACCGGGCCCTCGGCGGTCGCCGACGGCAAGTGGTGCAACCACTCGGTCTGCATCGAGACGTACGACACCGGGACCTACCTGGGCCGCGTCGAGGTGTCGGTGACCAACACCAACCAGCCGAACCGCATCAGCGCGCGCGTGTGGACCACCAACGGCTGGAGCGCGCACACGAAGGTGGAGGACGTCGCCAAGTTCCGCACCTACCGGGACCAGGCCTACCCCCAGCGGCACTTCCCCGCGGGCACGCGGCTGTGCGCGGAGGGCTTCCGCGGCGGTGCGAGCGTCGGTCTGCCCTGTGTGACCATCACGAACTGACCGCGCCCGACCCGAGAAGACACCGGCTCACGCCGGCCCCTGCCCGGACCTGCTCGTCCATGCGAGCAGGTCCTCGGCGTTCCAGGTGGTGACGGTGCGTTCGGCCGGTACCCCGCACTCCTCGGCGCGGGCGCAGCCGATGCCCTGCCAGTCGAGCTGACCGGGCGCGTGGGCGTCGGTGTCGATGGCGAACAGGACCCCGGCGTCGACCGCGCGGCGCAGCAGGCGTCTGGGCGGGTCCTTGCGCTCGGGCCTGCTGTTGATCTCCACGGCGGTGCCGGACTCGGCGCAGGCGGCGAAGACCGCGTCGGCGTCGAAGGTGGATTCGGGGCGGCCGCGCCCGGTGACGAGACGGCCGGTGCAGTGGCCGAGGACGTCCGCGTGCGGATTGCGTACGGCCTTCACCATGCGGCGGGTCATCGCCGCCGCGTCCATGCGCAGCTTGGAGTGCACGGAGACGACCACGACGTCGAGCTCGGCGAGGAGTTCGGGCTCCTGGTCGAGGCCGCCGTCCTCCAGGATGTCGCACTCGATTCCGGTGAGCAGGCGGAACGGGGCCCACTTCTCGTTGAGCCCGGCCACCACCCGCAGTTGTTCGCGCAGCCGGTCGGGCGACAGACCGCGCGCGATGGTCAGCCGGGGCGAGTGGTCGGTGAGGACGGCCCACTCGTGGCCGAGCGCGGCGGCGGCCCGGCCCATCTCCTCGATGGGGCTGCCGCCGTCGGACCAGTCGGAGTGCAGATGGCAGTCGCCGCGCAGCAGGGACCGCAGCTCGGCGCCGCCTGAGACCAACGGCTCGTCCGCCTCCTGCTCCAGGCGGGCGAGGTAGCCGGGCACCTCGCCGTCGAGCGCCTCGCGCACGACCGCGCCCGTCTTGGGTCCGATGCCCTTGAGGGCTTCCAGGGTGCCCGTGCGGACCCGCTCGGCCAGCTCCTGCTCCGACAGGGCGGCGACGGTGGCCGCGGCGGTGCGGAAGGCGCGTACCCGGTAGGTGGGCGCCTGGCCGCGTTCGAGCAGGAAGGCGATGCGGTTCAGTGCCTCGACGGGCTCCATCGGTGCCACCTGCCGGTCCCCCGGACGCTCACGCCCCGTGCCACACGGTGGTGGCGTTGCAGAACTCCTTGATGCCGTGGCCCGACAGCTCGCGGCCGTACCCGGAGCGTTTGACGCCGCCGAAGGGGAAGGCCGGGTGCGAGGCGGTCATCCCGTTGAAGTAGACGCCACCCGCCCGCAGATCGCGTACGAAGCGCTCCTGCTCGGCCGGGTCGGTGGTCCAGGCGTTGGAGCTGAGGCCGAACGAGGTGTCGTTGGCCACGGAGACGGCCTCCTCCAGGTCGGCCACGCGATAGACCGTGGCGACCGGGCCGAAGGTCTCCTCCTGGTGGATGCGCATCTCGGGGGTGATGCCGGTCAGGACGGTCGGCTCGTAGTAGAAGCCCCGTTCCAGGTCCTTGGGCCGCCCGCCGCCGCAGACGGCGGTGGCGCCCCGGCGTACGGCGTCGTCGACGAGTTCCTCCAGGTCGGCGCGGCCCTGCTCGCTGGCGAGCGGGCCGACGTCGGTGGCGTCGTCCGTCGGATCGCCGACGGTCAGCTCCCGCATGCCCGCGGCGAACCGCTCCAGGAAGGCGTCGTACACGTCGGCGTGCACGACGAACCGTTTGGCGGCGATGCAGGACTGGCCCGCGTTCTGCGTCCGCGCGGTGACGGCGGTGCGGGCGGCGGCGTCCACGTCGGCCGACGGCATCACGACGAAGGGGTCGCTGCCGCCCAGTTCGAGGACCGTCTTCTTGATCTCGTCCCCGGCGATCGCGGCGACCGAGCGGCCCGCGCCCTCGCTGCCGGTGAGCGTGGCGGCCGCCACCCGGGGGTCGCGCAGGATCCCCTCGATGGCGCCGGAGCCGACGAGCAGCGTCTGGAAGCAGCCTTCGTCGAAGCCCGCGCGGAGGAAGAGGTCCTCCAGGTACAGGGCGGTCTGCGGCACGTTCGACGCGTGCTTGAGCAGCCCCACGTTGCCCGCCATCAGGGCGGGCGCGGCGAACCGCACCACCTGCCACAGCGGGAAGTTCCACGGCATCACGGCGAGCACCGCCCCCAGGGGGCGGTAGCGGACGTAGGCCCGGGACGCACCGGAGTCGCGTACGTCGCCGTCGTCGGGCCGCTCGTCGGCGAGCAGGGCCTCGGCGTGCTCGGCGTACCAGCGCATGGTCTTGGCGCACTTGGCGGCCTCCGCGCGGGCCGCCTTCACCGGCTTGCCCATCTCGGAGGTCATGGTGAGCGCGATGTCGGGCGTGTCCTCGTCGAGGAGGTCGGCGGCGCGGCGCAGCAGGTCCGCGCGGTCGGCGAAGCCGGTGGTGCGGTAGCGGTCGAAGGCCGCCGCGGCGCGCCTGAGCCGCTCCTCGATCTCCTCGGCGCCGAGCGGCTCGAAGGTCAGCTCGGTCCAGCCGGTCGCCGGGTTCACCGTTGCGATGGGCATGTCTGTGGCCTCCTAGTACGCCTTCCTCGACCTTGGCGCGTCCCCCGCCGGGGCGCAACGCAGGACCGCCGCGTACCCGGCCGGGGCGGACCCATGCTCGTCGGGGCCGACGCCGGGGGCTCCGCCGCGCCCGGCGCACTGGCGCGCGCCATCTCGACCGAAGGGAACGCATTCGTACACTTCCGGCAAGCCCTGCCGGGAACGGACTGACCGGTCAGCCGGGGCCCGCCGGGGTGTGGCGCAGATAGGCGAGGACGGCGCTGACCCGGCGGTGGAGTTGCGGTATTTCGGCGAGGCCGAGCTTGGCGAAGGTGGAGTTGACGTGCTTCTCGATGGTCGACTCCGAGAGCATCAGGGAGTCGGCGATCGCCCGGTTGGTCTTGCCCTCGGCCATCTGTCTGAGGACGTCCAGCTCCCTGCGGGTGAGGTGTGACAGGGGCGCGTCGGCGGCCCGTGCGTGGCTCCCTATGAGGACTTCCACGATGCGGGGGTCGACGACGGAACGCCCGGCGGTCACCTCCCGCAGGGCGCGCAGGAGTTCGTCGACCTCGCCGATGCGTTCCTTGAGGAGGTAGGCGAGGCCGTCGGTGCCGCGCCGGAAGAGGTCGAAGGCGTAGTTCTCGTTGGCGTGCTGGGACAGGACGACGACGCCGATGCCGGGGTGGGCGGCGCGGATGGCGTGCGCGGCGGTGATGCCCTCGGTGTGGTGGCCGGGCGGCATCCGGATGTCGGCGATGACGACGTCCGGCAGCAGCCGTCCGACCGCGTCGAGGAGCTCGGTGGCGGTGCCGACGGCGGCGAGGACGTCCACCTCGCCGGTGTCCTCCAGGAGCCGCCGGGTGCCCTCGCGCACCAGGTAGTGGTCCTCGGCGATGACGACGCGCAGCGGTGCGGTGCCCGGCGGCTCAGGCACGGGCCTCCTCCCGTACGCGTTCCGGGAGGCGGGCGCGGATGACGGTGCCGGTGCCGACGCGGCTGGTGACGGTGAGCTCGCCGCCCACGGCCTCGGTGCGGTCGCGCATGCCCGTGAGGCCGGAGCCGCGGGTGGTGGCGGTGGGGAAGCCGGTGCCGTCGTCGGCCACCTCGACCTGGAGGCGGCCGCCCCCGCGCGTGATGCGGACGGTGACGTGTCCGGCGGCCGCGTGCTTGAGGACGTTGGTCAGCGCTTCGGAGACCAGGTAGAAGGCGGACTCCTCGATGTCGAGGGCGAAGCGCACGCCGGTCAGCGCCTCCTCGCTGTGGACGGTGACCGGGACGGGCATGCGGCGGGCGCAGGAGGTGACGGCGGCGACCAGGCCCTGGTCGGTGAGGACGGGCGGGTGGATGCCGTGGGCGAGCTCCCGCAGGTCGTCGATGACGCGGTAGGCGTCGTCCTGCATCTCGGTGAGGGCGGCGTCGATGTCGCCGCCGCGGTGCAGACGGTTGCGGGCGAGGGCCAGTTTGGCGACGAGCACCACGAGTTCCTGCTGGATGCCGTCGTGCAGACGGCGCTCGATGCGGCGGCGCTCGGTGTCCTGGGCGTGCACGATGCGGGCGCGGGACGCGGCCAGTTCGGTGGCCTGGCGCTGGGTCTCGCGGGCGTGCGCGGACAGTTCGGCGGCCAGGCGTACGTTGTGCACGGCCAGGGCCGCGGACCGGGCGAGGGTCTGGCCGATGTCGTGGTCCTCGGGGGCGCAGCGGCCCTCGGCCTTGGGGCCGTACTCGATCAGGCCGAGGACGTCGTCCCCGTACAGGAGCGGGAATCTGACGAGGGACCGCTCGCCGGGCGGCGGTTCGCCCGCCTCCGCAGTCGAGAGGGGCAGCCCCACTCCCCCGAGCCGGACCCGGACCCAGCGCAGGTCGAGGCCTTCGCGCAGCCCCGTGGCGAGCTGCGGGGCGAGCCGGTCGAGGTCGTAGGCGTGCTCCAGGGTGGTGCCGAACTGGACGAGGAGCTCGAACCTGCTCAGCCTCTTGCCGAACACGCGGCGCTCCACCAGGGCGTTGAGCTGGGCGCGCAGCGGCTGGAAGAGGGCGGTGACGACGACCGCGACCAGCAGGGACAGGCCGAGTGGGAAGACCAGGCCCGCGGTGAGCCCGAGGGTCAGGGCCATGCCGACGTACCAGCTGTTGATGATGAGCCACAGGGAGCCGTACACGGCGGAGCGGCGCAGCGCGATGTCGACTCCGAACAGCCGGTGGCGGAAGGCGGCGTAGAGCAGGGTCACGGAGATCGACACGTACGGCAGGGCGCCGAGGAGGGAGCCGATGAGGTAGAGGGCGCCCTGCTCGGCCTGCCAGGCGCGGAAGAGCCGGGAGGAGCCGCGGGCCAGGAAGACGACGGCGGCCACGGCGGCGAAGGGCAGCAGCGCGGCCACGTCGCGCAGCCCGGCGGCCCGGGCGCGCAGACAGCGCAGCACGAGCAGGGCGGCGCCGACGCCGGGCAGGAAGGCCTCGGGGTGGTAGAAGACGATGTAGTAGACGGTGTGGTCCGACAGGCCGGTGAGGGGCAGCAGGACCGGCAGCGCGAGCAGGCCCCACAGGGCGTCCAGGACGCGGCGTTCGTAGCGGAAGCGGTAGCCACCGTCGGGGAGCAGGGCCAGCAGGCGGACGACGAGGATGCTCACCACCAGGTGGCACAGCTGGCTGGCGGTCTGGAGACCGCGCTCAAGGGGCAGCAGCACGCCGACGGCCTCGGGGCGCAGGTACCATCCGAGTTCGCGGCTCAGCATCGAGGTCGTGTGGCGGACGGCGACGGAGACGCATAGCCAGGTGCCGAGCAGCAACAGGCGCCGGGCCACGGGGCTTGCCGGGGCGTGCCACCAGGTGAAGAGACCGGCGAAATAGCACGGGAGTACGGAACCCAGGATCCAGGGAAGAACGTAGCGGTTCTCCAACTGCGTTGTCCCGATGAGCGTTGCCCAGAGCAAGCACGCTCCGCCGCACGCGGCGACGAGGTGCATCCCCCCGCTTCTGCCTGCCACGGGCGACATTATCGGGGCCGGTCGTGACGGTCGTCCAGAGAAGAAATCCACCGACCGCGCCTGGCGGAAAACCTCCAAGGATTTTGGGGGGTGCCCTGGTGCCCCCCAATGCCGTCCGTGAGAACACTCGAAGGGAATCGCGAGGGCGGATTCAGAGGGTCCGACGCCGCGCAGGGACGAGAGAACGGGTGGCTGTCATGAGTCGTTGTTCCGGTCCGGAAGTCGTCGTCTGGGACACTACGTACGCCTGCCCCTTGCGTTGCTCGCACTGCTATTCGGAATCGGGCAGACGGCCCTCGCGACAGCTCGGCCCCGAGGCCATGCTGCGGGTCGCCGACGCGCTGAGCGCGCTCGGTCCCCGGGTCGTGGCCCTCTCCGGAGGCGAACCGCTCGTCGTGCGGGGCGTGTTCGAGGTCGCCCAGCGGCTGCGTGCCGGCGGGGCGAAGCTGTCGATCAACACCAGCGGGTGGGTGATGAACCGGACCCTGGCCGAGCGGCTCGCGGACCACTTCGACGAGGTGGTCGTGAGCCTGGACGGGGCGACGCCCGAGGTGCACGACCGCATCCGGGGGCGCGAGGGCTCCTTCGAGCGGGTGCTCGCGGCCCTCACCCTGCTCGACGAGGTGGCGGGCGAGCGGCGCGCGGCCGGCCGGGGGCGGCTGCGCTTCGGCATCGACTGCGTGGTGGTCCGCAGCAACTTCGGGCAGCTGGAGGACATCGCGGGCGACATCGCCCACCGCTTCCCGCGCCTGACCACGCTGGGGTTCAACGTCGCCGTGCCGCAAGGCCTCGCCAGCCGCCCCGAGTTCGAGGAGCACGAGCTCCTCGGCGACGACCAGGTCGCGCGCCTCACGAGTGCGGCCTTCCGCTCCCGCCTGCGCGAGCTGACGCCGCCGTCGGTGGCCGTCTTCACCACGGACAACTTCAACCTGGCGATGAAGCCGCAGCGGGTGGCCCAGGACATCGACACCAAGGTCATGCAGGTGGAGCCGGACGGCCTGGTGCGGGCGTTCCCCGTGTACGAGGGGACGGTCGGCAACCTCCTGGAGGAGCCGGCGGCGGTGCTGTGGGACCGCGCGCTGGCCCGGCTCCAGGACCCCTTCGTCGTGCAGACGCTGTCCGCCGTGGACTCCATGCGGACGTGGGCGGAGGCCGCCCGGCGCATGGACCGGCGCTTCGGCTCCGCCGACGACATCGCGCGCATCGACCGGCGTTCGGTGCGTACGCGGCCGCCGGAGTTCGTCGCGGTGGCGGACGCCGGGCGGCCGGAGCTCCACCGGTCCGCTTGACGGTGGCGGGCCGCATCCGCTTGACGGTGGTGGGCCGGGCCGCGCATCCGCTTGACAGTGGGGGCCGCGCCCACGCCCGCGCCGCTTGATGAGGCCGGGTCGCCGCCCCCGACTGCCCCGGGTGTTCGGCTCCGGCCGCCCCACCCCACGACCGCCGCCCCTTCTCTCGCACCACATTCCGCGGACACGAATTCCGCCGGAAGGCGTTCGTTCGAATGCCGCGCGATTCCCTGTCGGGGTTCCGCTCGATTCCCCGGAATCCCTTTCTGCCCGGTTCTCATCGGAGAGGCCGCACCGTGATGAAACTCCAGGACTACGACCGCTTCTACCGCGCGGACGCGGTCTTGTTCGAATTCCCGGAGCGCCTTGCCGACACCGCGGAAAGGCTCACGGCGGCCCTGCGGCCCCTGCCCCGGGGCTGGGAGCGCACCGATTGCGGATGGTGGACGCGGCTGCGGCCGTCGTCCGCGTGGCGGGCGGGCCAGGGCTGGCGGATCCACGTCTCCGTGACGCCGCCCCAGCTGGAGCGCGCGGCGGAGACCGTCGTGGAGTACTGCCTCCGGCAGGGCATCCCCGTGGACGTGGTACGCGGTACGGCCGCCGCCCGGGCCCTCGGCGACCTCCGCGCCGACCGGCTCACCAGCGCCGATCTGCTGGTCCTGCACCCGGCGGACGAGACCGTGCTCGGCACCGCGCTCGGTGACCTCACCGCGCTGCTCGAACCGCTGCCGGGCCCGTACGTGCCGGGCTGTCTGCGCCACCGCTCGGGCCCGCTGTACGTGCGCTACGCCGCGGCGGAGGACCGGCGATGTCCCGCCGCCGGGCACCTGGCCGCCCCCGGCGACGAGGACGCCCTGGTCCCTGCGCTCGAACGGCCCGACGGCACCCTCGTGCCCGAGGACCGCCGCCCGGTGTTCCGCTGCCCGGAGTGGGTCGCGCTGCCCGACGTCCTGCGCGCCGACCTCAAGGCCCTGCGCGCCCCGCCGGAGGCCCCCTTCCCCTTCCGCGGGGTGCGCGCCCTGCGCCTGACCACCGGCGGCGGCACCTATCTGGCCACCGACACCGCCACGGACACGCCCGTCCTGCTGCACGAGGCCCGGCCCCACGCCGGGCTCGACGCGCACGGCACGGACGCCGTCACCCGGCTCACGCGCGAACGAGCGGTCCTGGAGCGGCTCGCGGACCTGGACTGCGTGCCCCGCGTCGTGCGCCACCACGTCCAGGCGGGACACCACTTCCTGGCCGTCGAACTGCCCGAGGGCCGGAGCCTGGCCGAGGCGGCGGCCGCCGCCTTCCCGCTGGCCACCGAGGACCGCGCGGAGAAGGAGGCCCCGGGCTACGCGGAGTGGGCCCTCGGCGTCGTCGGCCGGGTCGCCGCAGCCCTGGACGCGCTCCGGCACCGCGGGTTCCGCCTCGGCGAACTCAACCCGGAGCACCTCGTCCTCGGCCCGGACGACCGCGTCGTGCTCAGCCGTCTGGACACGGTCACGGACCTCACGGACGACCGGGCCCCGGCCGTCGGCGAGGAGGGCTTCACGGCACCGGCCGGGCTGAGCGGCCGGGCCGCCACCGCCCATCTGCTCGACGTGCTGCGGCTGTGGCTGCTGCTTCCGGTGCCGCACCGCGACCGGACGACCCTGCGCGTCCTCACCCGCGCCGTCGACCAGCACTACCCCGTCCCGCCGGGCTTCGGCGCCACCCTCCTGTCCCGCCTGTCCCGGGCGACAGGGCCGGAGACGGAGGCGGCCGACCACGCCGGGCGGCTCGCCGCGGAGCGCCCCGACTGGCCCGCCCTGCGCGACTCCCTGGTGGCGGGCCTGCACGCGATGGCCACGCCCGAGCGCGCCGACCGGCTCTTCCCCGGCACCCCCTTCGGGCCCGCGGCCCTCGGCGGACCGTCGTTCGCCCACGGCGCCGCCGGGGTCCTGTACGCCCTGCACCGGGTGGGCGCGGCCGTCCCCGCCGACTACGTCACGTGGCTCGCGGACGCCGCCGAGCGCGACCCGGACCCACGGCCGGGCCTGTACGACGGGCTGCACGGCGTGGCCCTCACGCTCGATCTGCTCGGCCACCGCGACCGCGCCCTCGCCGTCCTCGACCGCGCCCGGCCCCTTGACGCCCGCGTGATCCGCCCGGACCTGGCGGGCGGCAGCGCCGGAATCGCCCTGAACCAGCTGCGGTTCGCCCGCGCCACCGGGGACACCGCGCTCCACGACGCGGCCCTGCGCACCGCCGTCGACCTGGCCGGGCTCGTCACGCGGGGACCGGCCGCGCCGCGCCCCGGCACTCCCCCGCCGTACGGCCTGCTGCACGGCGGATCCGGCATCGCGCTGCTGTTCCTGCACCTGTACGAGGAGACCGGGGTCGCCCGCTACCTGGGGCTCGCCGAGCGCGCGCTCGGCTTCGACATCGCGCGGTGCAGCACCGCGGCGGACGGCTCCCTCACGCTCTTCGACGGCACCCACCAGCTGCCCTACCTGCACGGCGGGAGCTGCGGACTCGCCTTCCCCCTGCGGGCGTTGCTGCGGCACCGGCCCGAGGAGGGCAGGGCCGCGCTGCTCGCCGCCGTCCGGCACACCTGCGGCGCGCTGTACGTGCGCAACGCCGGGCTGCTGCGCGGCCGGGCGGGCGCGATCGCGGTGCTCGCCGCGCTCGAAGGACCCGGGGACCGCGAGGCCCTGCGCACCCAGGTGCGCCGGATGGCCTGGTACGCGCACTCCTACCGCGGCCACCTGGCCTTCCCGGGCTTCCGGATGCTGCGGCTCTCCGCCGACCTGGCCACCGGCGCCGCGGGCGTACTGCTCGCTCTGGACTCCGCGTTCGGGGGTGGCGGGCCCGTCCTGCCGTACCTCGACCCGCGGCCCTCGTACCCACAAGTCCGCGAAGGGAGGTGATTCACATGGCGGAGATCCTCGAACTGCAGGAGCTGGAGGAGGAGACCCCCTCCCTGTGGCCCTGCGCCAACAGCTACCACAGCACCTTCACCATGAGCTGATCCGGGACGCCCGTACCCGCTCCTTCTTTGCCACCGAGAACCGCACGAAGGAGGTGACACACATGGCGGAGATCCTCGAACTGCAGGAGCTGGAGGAGGAGACCCTCTCCCTCTGGCCCTGCGTCAACAGCTACCACAGCACGTTCGGGATGGGCTGACGCCCTGTCTCATTCCGTGACGCCTGCCGGCCGTGGCCACCCACGGCCGGCAGGCCTCGACCACCGACCGGGACCGGCACCAGGAGACTCACACCATGCTCGCTCAGGGCCATCTCGTCGCGGACCCCTGCTTCATGGACGCGCTCGACCGCGTGGACGACGCCGGGAGCCGCTTCGCCCGCACGGCAAGCCCGCCGCCCTCGGGCTGGCTGCGCGCGGAGCGCGGCGGCTGGGTCAACCTGCGCCGCCGTGACACCTTGCTGCCCCGCCAGGGCTGGAAGATCCACATCTCGGCCACGGAGGACCGGGCCGAGCACGTCGTCGACACCGCCTGGGACTACTGCGTCGAGCACGGCGCCACCTTCAAGTTCCTGCGCAGCGCGGTCGTGCACCGCCAGGTCAACGCCAAGCAGGCGCCGCGCCCCGCGGGCGGCAAGCTCGTGACCGTCTACCCCGTCGACGAGCCGGACCTGGAGCGCGTCCTGACCGGCCTCGCGGCGCGGCTTCACGGCGTCGAGGGGCCGTACGTGCTCAGCGACCTGCGGTGGGGCGAAGGCCCGCTGTACGTGCGCTACGGCGGGTTCGACCCGGTGTACTGCTTCGCGCCCGACGGCGAGTACGTCCCGGCGGTCGCGGGCCCCGGCGGCGCCCTGGTGCCCGACGTGCGCAGCGCGTCGTTCCGGGTGCCGCCGTGGGTGGAGCCGCCGGGTTTCCTCGCCCCGCACATCGCCGCGTTCCGCTCGGCCGCGCCGGGCGGCTTCCCCTACCGGGTGGAGAAGGCGCTGCACTTCTCCAACGGCGGCGGGGTCTACCGGGCCGTGGAGAAGGACACCGGCCGCCGCGTGGTCCTGCGCGAGGCGCGCCCCCACGCGGGCCTCGACGACCGGGGCACGGACGCCGTGGCCCGCCTGGCCAACGAGGAGGCGATGCTGGCGCGGCTCGCCGGGCTCGACTGCGTGCCGCGCCTCCACGGCCGCACCCGCCACTGGGAACACCAGTTCCTCGTCCAGGAGTTGATCCCCGGCGAGACCCTGCAGGAGGCGATCGGGCGCCGCCATCCGCTGTTCCGCGTCGGCGCGGACGCGGCGGAGCTCGACGCGTACGCCCGCTGGGCGTGCGACGTCCTCGACCGGATCGAGCGGGCCGTGGCGGAACTGCACGCCCGTGGCGTCGTCTTCGGTGACCTCCAGCCCGGCAACGTCATGGTGCGCCCGGACGGCAGCGTGTGCCTGGTCGACTTCGAGACGGCGCACGCGGACGGCGACGCGGGTGCGCCCGCGCTCGGCACGCCCGGGTTCACCGCGCGGTGGGCACGGTCGGGGCGCTCCGTGGACACGTACGGGCTCGCGGCCCTGGCCCTCGCGCTGTTCTGCCCGCTGACGCCGCTCCTGCGCTTCGACCCGGACAAGCTCGCCCAGCTGACCGCCTGGAGCGAGCTGCGCTTCCCGGTGCCGCCGGGGTTCGGCGCGCGGCTGCGGCAGCGGCTCTCCCCGCCGCCCGGCCGGCTGCCGCCGGTCGAGGACGCCGACGAGCCGGACGGCTCCCGCTGGCCCGAGGACCCGGAGGCCGACGGTGTGGCCGCCCTCGATTCGATGACCGAGGCAATCCTGCTCAGCGCGACGCCGGAGCGCGACGACCGGCTCTTCCCCGGTGACGTGCGGCAGTTCGACAACCAGGGCGCGGCCCTCGCCTTCGGCGCGGCGGGCGTCCTGTACGCCCTGCACGCCACCGGCCGCTCGGGGCACCCGGCCTTCGCCGACCACGTCGAGTGGCTGGTGCGGGCGGCGCGGCGGACCCGCTGGCCGCGGCCCGGACTGTACGACGGCCTCGCCGGAGTCGCGTACGTCCTGGACGTGTTGGGGCGCGGTGACGAGGCCCGCGAGACGCTCGACCGGCTCGACGGCGTCGACCTCGGCGGCTGCGGGGCGGGTCTGTTCGGCGGACTCGCGGGCATCGGCCTCGCCCGGCTGCACTTCGCCACCGGCACCGGCCGCGACGAGGACGTCAGTGCGGCCGAGGCCCTGGGCGAGCGGCTCGCCCGCGTCATCGAGGACGGCGGCCGGCTGCGGGGCCCCGCGGATGCCGTGGGCCTCATGCACGGCTGGTCGGGCCCGGCCCTGCTGTTCACCCGGCTGCACGGGACGACCGGTGACGACCGGTGGCTGCGCCTCGCCCAGCTCGCGCTGGCCCGTGACCTCGGCCGCTGCGGGGAGCCGCGCGCAGGCCTCCTCCAGGTCAGGGACGGGCAGCGGTGGCTGCCGACCCTCGACCGGGGCGGCGCGGGGATCGGCCTCGCCCTGGACGCGTACCTCCGGCACCACGACGACCCGCACTACGCGCGCGTACGCGATCGCTTGCGCGCGGGCCTGGGGACGGAACTCCTCCTGTCCCCCGGCCTCCTCGACGGTCAGGCGGGCTTGCTCCACGCCGCCTCCCGCCTGGCCGGCCCGGGCTCCGCAGCGGCTGTACACCTGCGGAGCCTGGGCCTCCACTGCGTGCGCTTCCGGGGACGGCGGGCCTTCGCGCTCGACGGCCTCCTGAAGCTCTCCATGGACCTGGCCACCGGCACGGCCGGAGTGCTGCTGGCCGTGCACGGCGCGCTGACCGGCGGGCCGGGCGCACCGCTGCCCCTGTTTGAGGCCGCGCCCGTGGGATCACCGGCGTGAAGCGCGGGGCGCCCGCGACGGACAGCCTGCGCCGCAACCGGGACTTCCAGCTCCTGTGCGCCGGGCAGGGCCTGTCCATGCTCGGCTCGGGCGCCGCCGCCGTGGCCCTGCCCCTGCTCGTCCTCCAGGTCACCGGTTCGCCGCTGCGCGTCGGCCTGGTGGAGGCGGTGTGGACGGGCTCGCTCGCCCTCGCCTGTCTGCCGTCGGGCCCGCTCGCCGACCGGTTCGACCGCCGCGCGGTGCTCCTCGTGTGCGAGGCGGGCCGCGCGGCGGCGAGCGCGGCCCTCGCGGCGGCGGTCGTCGCCGGTCTCGCGTCGCTCCCGGTGCTGCTGGCCGCGGGCGCGGTGCTGGGCTTCCTCACCGCGCCGTTCAACGCCGCCGCCCTGCCCCTGGTGCGCGAGGTCGTGCCGGAGGCCAAGCTGGCCACGGCGCTCACCGTCAACCAGGTGCGCGGGCAGGCCGCGTACCTCCTGGGCCCGGTGGTCGGGGGCGCGTTGTTCGGCGCGGGGGCGAGCCTTCCGTTCTGGCTCGACTGCGCGTCCTACACGGTGTCGGCCTGCTGTCTGCTCGCCCTCGGCGTGCGCCCCGGCGTCCCCGCCGGGCCGCGCGAGGGCTGGTGGCCGTCCTTCACGACCGGGCTCCGCTTCCTGTGGCGGGAGCGGCTGCTGCGTCGGCTGACCCTGGTGGCGTCGGCGCAGAACTTAGCCCTCGACGGGGTGTACCTGGCGGTCGTGGTCACCGTCGCGCGCGAGGGCGCGTCCGGCCTGTCCGTCGGGATGGTCACGGCGACGTCGGCGGCGGGCGCCATGGTGGGCGTCGTCCTCGTACCGCTGGCGAGCCGGCATCTCGACTCGTCGACGATCGTGCTGTCCACCGGCGTGGTGTGCGCGGCCCTGGTGGGCGCGATGGCCCTGGCACCTGAGTCGGCGGTACTCGCGGCCCTGCTCGCGGGGTGCGCCCTCGCGGTGGCCGTGTCGGGCTCCGTGATGACGCTGGCGCGCCTGCTGCACACGCCCGCGCGGCTGCAGGGCCGCGTGAACAGTGCGATCGGGCTGCTGTTCATGGCCACGCCGCCCCTGGGAGCGACGCTCGCCGGGGCGCTCCTGGACGAACTCCCCGCCGCCACGGTCTTCCTGGTCTTCGCCGCGCTCCTCGCGGCGTGCGCGGCGGCGTCGCCGGGCCGGGGGGTGTTCCGGCCACCGGGGCCCGGCGACGCCGAGGCGGACCGCACGCCCGAGACGGGACGCGCGGAGGTGTCGGCGGCGGACTGAGGGCCCGTCACAGCACGCGCCCACGGCTGCGGCGCGGGCCGGGGCCGTCCAGGTCGACGTGGCGCAGCAGGGCGAGCAGGAGCAGTGTGACGGCGGCACCGGCTCCGGCGGCCAGGGCGTGTCCGGACTCGTAGGCCAGCCGGGGCACGGCGGGGTCGCGGGCGTCCAGCCGGAACATGGAGTCGAGCAGCAGGATCGTGCCGGTCACCAGGCCGGTGAGGGCGAAGAAGGTCAGGGGGAGGACGACGAGCAGGGCGCGCAGGGGGAAGCGGCGCCCACCCGCCCGGCGTACCCGGCCGGTGCGGGCGAGGGCTGCGGTGAGGCCGCAGACGACGGCCAGGACGAGCAGGTCGGCGCCGAGCATGTCGCTGGGCCGGTGCCAGCCCGCGGCCACGGTGTAGGCGCCGACGAAGGCCGCCCACAGGTAGCAGATTCCGGCGGCCAGGCCGCGCAGCCGGTAGGGCACGACGAGGATCAGGCCGAACATCACGCTCATCGCGATGGTGGTGTGCCCGCTGGGGAAGCTGTTGTGCGTGAGGCCGTCCGGCGCGTCGACGAGGTCGGGCCGGGGCAGGACGTACCGCTTGAGGATCTCGGCGGCCAGCAGCGACCCGCACACCGTGCCGACGGCCGCCGCGGTGAGCGCGTACCGCCTGCGCAGCAGCCCGATCGCGGCCAGCACCAGGACGGCCGCGGCCAGCGAGGAGACCGTGATGTGGTCCAGGAGGCGGCTCGCGTCGTGGGCCGCGGCGAGGGATTCGTCGAGGTGCCGTCCGGCCAGCGCGGCGTTCTCCCACCGCTGGCCGGTCCCGGTCAGGACGAAGGCGGCGTAGACGGCCGCCAGGAGCAGCACGGCGGCGGCCGTCGCGCAGCGCAGTCGCTTCCGTACGCGCTCCCCGAACGCGTCCCGCGCTCCCCCGACGGCATCGAGCTCGATCCTTGGATCCATGATCCGATTCGGACCCGCCGCGTGCCCGCCGGCCCGCCGGGAGGTCCGAACGCCCGAAGGGGGCCGCCGGGCCCGCACCGCGCGGCGGGCGTTCCCGCCGGTTCCCCGTGCCTGTCCGGTTCGGCGTCCGTCGCGCTCGGCCTCTCGCGCGTCAGTCCGGCAGCCAGTGCTGCTCGTGCGCCAGGGTTTTGGCGGCGGCACGGACGCGGCGGTGCAGCGGCGACTGCTCGCGCGGGAGGACCAGGTGGATCGTCATGCTGGGCGCGCCTCGTAGCGGTCGCCAGGTGAGACCGGCCGGTTGTGCCGTGGCCGCGGCTTCTCCGGCCGGGGCGAGGGTGACCCCGTCGCGCAGGTCGCGCTGAGACATGTCGAAAGAGACTGCGGGCGTGTGGAACCGGGGGTGGGGTCGGGTGTCCCGGAACAGTGCGGACAGCTGATCGTGGATCACGGGGTTGGCCGCACGGTCCGGGAGTCGCAGCGGATACGCGGCCGCGTCGGCGATCTCGATCTCCGGGTGTTCGGCCAGCGGATGGTGCCGCGCCAGCTGGACCCCGATGCGCGCACGCCGCAGCAGGAACCGGCGCACGCCACGGCCCGGCTGTTCACCGCGGGTGATCCCGGCATCGATGCGGCCGTCGGCGACCGCCGGGGAGATCTCCGGTGTCGCCATCGGGACCGCGCCGACCTCGAGTCCGCTGTTGCCGCGCATCAGCCTGTCCACCAGGGCCGGTGTCGTCTCGGCCCCGGTGCTGAGGCTGTATCCGATGCGCAGCGTGCCCAGTTCACCGGCCGCCGCGCTCCGGGCGGTGTCCCATGCCCGGTCCAGCGCCGCCAGCGCGGGCGGCGCGGACTCCGCCAAAGCCGCACCGGCCGTGGTCAGTACGACGCTACGCGTGTTGCGGACCAGCAGGGCCGTACCGAGTTCCGCCTCCAGTCGGCGCATCCGGGCGCTGAGTGCGGGCTGTGCGATACCGATCCGTGCGGCCGCGCGGGTGAAGTTCAACTCCTGCGCCAGCACCAGGAAGTACCGCAGGCTCACCGTATCCGGCGCCACGCGCCCTCCCCGCCGATTGATAACGATCCGTTCTGAGTCTATCCCGTACCGGTCTTTCCCTCGGCCGCAGATCAAGCTCTAACCTGCGCATATGAAGTGCCCATTCGAAGTCGGACCCGTCCGGCCGGACACAGGAGGTTTCCATGCCTAAGGGCTACTGGGTCAGTGTCTACCCCGCCCTTTCCGACCCCGAGGGGCTGGCCGCCTACGACAAGCTGGCCGGTCCGGCTGTCCAGGCCGGGGGCGGGCGCACCCTGTCCCGGATTCCGTCCCGTGGCGGTCGAGTCGTCGCCCACGAGGCCGGAATCACGCAGCGCGTCGTTCTGATCGAGTTCGACAGCTTTGAACAGGCCGTCGCGGCATACGAGAGCGAGGCGTACCAGAAGGCGCTGGTGGCCCTCCCCGACGGCGTCGAGCGCGACTTCCGCATCATCGACGGCATCGACTGACCGGCGAGGCCCAGCCGGCGCTGGGCATCCGCAGGCCTCCCACGTGCGAAACGACTCCCGCAGTCACCGCTGCAACCAGTCAGGCGCGGGTCAGTTCGGCGGCGCCGAAGGACACGTCGAAGCGGTCGCACCAGATGGAGACGCTGCGGTACCGGTTCAGGTCGAGGTCGGCGGGCAGCGGGTAGTTCTGGTCGCCCTTGTTGCCCTTGAGCGCGCCCAGGCTGACGTGTCGGCCGTCGTCGAACACGTGCCAGCCGTCCTTGCCCGGCTTCACTTCCGCGTCGGTGAGCCAGACCCGCAGGGCGGGTCCGTTGCTCGTGTCCAGGTCCGTGAGGCGGAGGACGCGGGTGCCGTCCGCGAGGCGCAGGACCCGGATCGAGCCGCTGGTCTCGTGCTCGTGGCTGATCAGCTCCCCGTCGGCCAGGCCCTCGGGCGCGTCGTCCCCGGCCGCCGCCACGGGCAGCGGGTCCCGTACGGTCTCGTCCACCCACAGCTTCCACGGCTGGAACCAGTACAGCCCCGCTCCCACCAGCACGACCCCGGTGACCAGCACCGTGATGAACCACGGCCTGCCGAGCGTGCGCCGTACGCGTCCCATGTCATGCCTCCGCGAAGTGATCGGGTGTGCTCCTGCCCAGTACGACGTGCGCGGGGTCCCCGACACTCCCTGAATCTCATGACGAAAGTCTTACGTGCCCCCGCTGACGCGTCGCGCCGCCCGGGGCGGGTCCGTGCCAGGCTGGGCGGGCCGCGGCGCCCGCACTCCAGGAGGACAGCTGCATGTCGAGGGAATCCGACGACCGGCGCATGCTGCGCACCGCTCTTGAGGAGGCGCGCGCCGGTCTGGCCGAGGGCGGCATCCCGATCGGCGCCGCCCTGTACGCGCCGGACGGAACCACCCTGCTCGGCCGCGGCCACAACCGCCGCGTCCAGGACGGCGATCCGTCGGCCCACGCGGAGACCGCCGCGTTCCGCGCGGCGGGACGGCAGCGCTCGTACCGCGGTACGACGATGGTCACGACGCTCTCGCCCTGCTGGTACTGCAGCGGCCTGGTCCGGCAGTTCGGCATCTCCCGCGTCGTCGTCGGGGAGGCCCGGACGTTCCACGGCGGGCACGACTGGCTGGCCGAGCACGGCGTGGAGGTCGTGGTCCTGGACGACCCCGATTGCGTCACCCTGATGACCGCCTTCACGAAGGCCCACCCGGAGCTGTGGAACGAGGACATCGGGGCGTAGCCGACCACCCGTCCGCCCGCGACCGCGGCGCTCGGGGTCACGCCGGACGCGCCTTCGAGGCCGACCGCTACCGCGCTATCCCGCGGTGGGGGGCGGCAGCCGCCGTGTGACGCGGTCGAGCAGGTCCGTCAGGGACTCACCGATGTCCTGGCCGAACTCGGTCAGCCCGTAGGTGACTTGGGGCGGTGTCGTCGGCTCGACCTCCCGCCGGACCAGGCCGTCCCGCACCAGGGCGCGCAGGGTCTGGGCGAGCATCTTCTCGCTGACGCCCTGGATGCTGTCGCGCAGCTCGTAGAACCGAAGGTCGTTGCTGCGCAAGGAGATCAGCACCCAGACGCCCCACCTGCTGGTCACGTGGTCGACCACGTCACGCGCGGGGCAGTCGGTGTGAAACACCTCATACCGCCGACCCGCCTCGGCCCGTCTCAGCTGCGCGCCTTCCTTCATGTCCGGAGCTTACCTCTGGGTACGTCCTTACGGAGAGTAAGCCCGACTTCTAGCGTCAAGGGCCGTAGCGCAAACGGACTAGGAGCTGAACATGATCGTGGTGACCGGAGCCACCGGGAACATCGGGCGGCCTTTGACGCAGGCCCTGGCGAAGGCGGGCGAGCAGGTGACGGCGGTGTCGCGGCACGCGGCGCCGATGCCGGACGGGGTCCGGCACGTGACGGCCGACCTGGCCGAGCCGGCGAGCCTCGCGCCCGCGCTTGAGGGGGCGAAGGCGCTGTTCCTTTTGCTCTCCGGCGACCTGCACGCCCCCGAAGCCAGGCCGGCCGACCTCATCGACCTGGCCGCGGCCAGCGGGATCAGCCGGGTCGTCCTGCTCTCCTCGCAGGGCGTGTCGACCAGGCCGCTCGGCCCGACGCGGGTCGCGATGCGTGCGCTGGAGGACGCGTTGCGGGAGTCCGGCCTCGGCTGGGCCGTGCTGCGCCCGGGCGGCTTCGCCTCCAACGCCCTGGCCTGGGCGGAGTCCGTCCGTACCCAGGGGATGGTTGCCGCACCCTTCGGCGACGCGGGGGTGCCGGTCATCGACCCGGCGGACATCGCCGAGGTCGCGGCGGCCTGCCTGCTGGACGACCGTCACAACGGCGGAGTGTACGAGCTGACCGGGCCGCAGGTGATCACACCGCGCCAGCAGGCGGAGGTCATCGCCACCGCGCTCGGCTCGCCGGTGCGGTTCCACGAACTCACCCGCGCCGAGGCCAAGTCCATGATGACCCGGTTCGTACCGTCCGAACTCGCCGACGACACCCTGGACATCATCTCCGCCCCGAACCCGGCCGAACTACGGATCAGCCCGGACGTGGAACGGGTGCTCGGCCGCGCCCCGCGCCCCTTCCACGACTGGGTCGCCCGCAATGTCGCCGCCTTCCGCTGAGGCCGGGTCCTCGCTCCTGACAGGATGTCGGCTCCAGTGTCTGACCTGGTGGAACCTTCCGCACCGGCCCCACGTCTTCCCGTGCGACCGTCAGCACATGCACTATGCACACAGCCGGGAGAACAGACCGTGGTCGACAAGGACGTTGAGCGCACCGACGAGCGGGGTTACGCCCCGGAGCCCTGGTGGGCGGACCTCGGGACGTGGGGGGCCGTCGCACTGATGGTCTTCGGGGGTCTCGCGGCGCTGGTCCTCTTCCGACTGCCCGGCACCCCGCAGGAGCTGGCGTCCGGCTACCACGGCGCCGCGAAGGTCATTGCCATCGGCGTGGTGATCGTGGGGTCCACCTTGCTGAGCCGCCGCACCCGCACCGCGGCCACCGAGGAGACCAACTAGCCGGTACGCGCCCGGACTTCAGGGCGCGACCGGCGTCTACGGCTCGCATCCGGTGCCCGGCTCCGCGCACTCCTCGCTCGGGTGGCCTTGTCTGTTGAGCGCGTGGGCCGCGCGCAGCAGGCGGTGGGCGAGCCTTTCCAGGTGAGGGGCGAGTTCGGGGGTGCCGTGGATGGTGTGGCTGGGGCCGAGGTCGGTGCCGAGGAGCTGTCCGGCGATGTGGTGAGGGTCGTCGGCGGCGAGGTCGAGGGTGCTGGTCGTCTCGTCGACGCGGCGTACGCGGTCGGGGAGGGCGTGGGTGCGGGCGCGGACCGTGGCGGGGTCGGCGGGGACGACGGCGTGGAAGGCGTAGCGGGCGGGGGCGGCGGCCAGGCGGGCGGCGACGTAGGCGGCCGCGTCGGTGGCGGGCAGTTCGCGGGCGGCGGCTCGGTGGCCGGTGGGGGTGGGGTCGGTGAGGCGGTCGATGCGGAAGAGCCGCCATTCGTCGTGTTCGGTGTCGTAGGCGACGAGGTACCAGACGGGGGCGGCGGCGACCAGGGCGTGCGGTTCGGCCCGGCGCCGGCCGGTGACCCCTTTGCCGGTCCGGTAGGTGAAGGTGACGGTCTCGTGGTCGCGGCAGGCCGTGGCCAGGGTGGCGAGGACGGTGGGGTCGGCCTCGGGTCCTGTGCTCCAGGGCACGGGGAGCGGGGCGGCGGTGGCCTGGATCGCGGTCACTTGGCGGCGCAGCCGTTGCGGTAGCACTTGCTCGAGTTTGGCCAGGGCGCGCACCGCGGTCTCCTCGATGCCGGTGACGCCGCTGGTGGCGGTGCGCAGGGCGACGGCGATGGCGACGGCTTCCTCGTCGTCCAGGAGCAGCGGGGGCAGGTCGGTTCCGGCGGCCAGGCGGTAGCCGCCCGCGGTGCCGGTGGTGCCCTGGACCGGGTAGCCGAGATCGCGGAGCCGGTCGATGTCACGGCGGACGGTGCGCAGGGTGACACCGAGCCGCTCGGCGAGTTCGGTGCCGGACCAGGTGCGGCGCGTCTGGAGCAGGGAGAGCAGGCGCAGCATCCGGGCGGGCAGGTCCTGGGTCATGCCTTCCAGACTGCCAGGCATTAGTGACGTGAGCTGTCCTAAAGGGCCCCTAGCGTGGGAATCGTCCGCAAGCTCCGCACAGACAGGAAAGATCATGATTACTGGAGTGAACACGGCCGTCGTCTGGGTGCTGGACCAGGACGCGGCCAAGACGTTCTTCACCGACAAGCTCGGCCTGCGGCCGCGCACCGACGTGCCGTTCGGGGACGGCATGCGCTGGGTCACCGTGGGGGCCGAGGCCCAGCCGGAGGTGCAGGTCTCCCTGATGGTCCCGGGGCCGCAGGTGATGGACCCCGAGTCCGCCGGGCAACTCACCGCGCTGCTCGCCAAGGGCGTCCTGATCGGCTGCACGTTCACCGTCGAGGACTGCCACGCCGCTTTCGCCGACCTGTCCGCGCGGGGCGTGACCTTCGTCCAGGAGCCGCAGCCCAGGCCGTGGGGCATCTCCGCGACCCTGCGCGACGACTCCGGAACCGTGCACGAGCTCCTCCAGCCGCACCACCAGGGCCGGTGAGCAGCCGGTCGGTCGGCACGGCAGGGCACCGCCCTGCCCACGGGTGGCCGCACCCACGCCCGACGGAAACGATGACCACAGCACGCCCTCCCGGGCCGTCCGACGACGAGGTGGAGTCATGGCTTACGACGAAGTGCTCGCGGAACGCATCAGGGAACGGCTGGAGCCGGAGGGGGTGGCCGCGAAGAGGATGTTCAGCGGCCTGACCTTCCTCCTCCAGGGAAACGCGCTGGCCAACCTGTACGACGAGGGCCTCATGGTCCGCGTCGGCAAGGACAGGACCGCCGAAGCCCTGGCGCGCCCCGGCGCCGCACCCCTGGTGATCCGGGGCAAGGACCAGAAGGGCTGGGTCCTGCTGGCGGAGGAGACCCTCGACGACGACGTCCTGGACGAGTGGCTGGCCTGGGCCATGGACGTCACCGCCGAGCTCCCGCCCAAGTAGCGACCCCGATGGGTCCTCTGGCTCCTCAGCGTCCGACCGGTGTCACATGGGGGTGCTCGCCCTGCGGGCCGACCAGGACGAGCACTTCCGCGGGCCGGCTCTCGGCGCTGCCGATCCAGTGCGGTACGCGGGCGTCGAACTCCACGGCCTCGCCCGCGCCGAGGAGGTACTCCTCCTCGGCGAGTACGAACCTGACGTGTCCGTCGAGGACGTAGAACCACCCGTAGCCCTCGTGGGTCTGCCGCTTCGTGGTGGATACCTGCCCCGCGGGCGGATAGATGACCTTGTAGGCCTGGATGCCGCCCGGCCGCCTGGTCAGGGGCACCAGCACGAGCCCGGACCGCCGCACCGGCCGCAGGTGCACGCGCGGGTCGCCGGTGGGTGGCGCGGCGACGAGGTCGTCGAGCGGGACGCCGTGCGCACGGGCCAGGGGCAGCAACTGCTCAAGGGTGGGGCGCAGCTTGCCGTTCTCCAGGCGGGAGAGGGTGCTCGCGGTGAGGCCGGTCTCCGTCGCCAGGGCGGCGAGCGTGGCGTTGCGCGCCCGGCGCAGGGCGCGCAGCCTCGGCCCGACTCCGGCCAGCACGTCTTCAGCGGGGGTGTCCATGCCGCTCGATTTTGCGTATCCGCAACTTTCCTTGCAAGTGCGGAACGGCCGTGACGATCCTGTCGGCACATCGACGGATCCGAGTCGAGCCGGGGCCCACCCAGCGGAGCAGCCTCGCCCCAAGGCGGTGGCGCACGGCCGCACCCCCTCCGGCGCGGCGGCGACCGGCGAAGACCAAGACGAACACGAAGGGCACCCCAGATGCGTCCCACCGACCAGTCACAGCCCACCGACGAGACCGTAAGCGAGCACGGCGCGGCGGAGGAGGAGAGCGCCGCCCAGTTCTGGGAGCGGATCCACCGCGCCCGCGGCGGCTGGGGCACGCGCGTCAACCCGCTGCTCGCCGAGGTCGCCGCGCCGCTGCGCCCCGGCGCCGCCCTGGACCTGGGCTGCGGCCCCGGCGGCGACTCGATCTGGCTGGCCCAGCAGGGCTGGCACGTGACCGCCGTGGACATCTCCGCCACCGCCGTCCAGCGGGTACGGGCGCGCGCCCGCGAGCTCGGCGTCGGGGAGCTGGTGAACGCCGAGCGGCACGACCTGGCCGACAGCTTCCCGGCGGGTCGATTCGACCTGGTCTCCGCCCAGTACTTCCAGACGCCGTTCGAGCTGCCCCGCGCCGACATCCTGCGCACCGCCGCACGGGCCCTGCGGCCCGGTGGTCTGCTGCTGGTCGTCGACCACGGCTCCACCGCGCCCTGGTCGTGGAACCAGGACCCCGACATCCACTACCCCACGCCCGACGAGACCGCCGCCGAGCTCGCTCTCGACCCGGCGCGCTGGTCCGTCCTGCGCGCCGACATGCCCCGCCGCCGGGCCACCGGACCCGCCGGTGAGACCGCGACCGTCGTCGACAACGTCCTACTCGTCCAGCGGGCCGCCGTATGACCGCGGACACGGGCAACGACGAGAAGGCGACCCTGCTGGGCATCCTCGATCAGCTGCGTGACTCGGTCGCGGGCAAGGTGAGCGGAGTGCCGGAGCCGCACGTCCGGAGGGGCGGCGTGCCCTCGGGCACGAGCCTCCTCGGGCTGCTCAGGCATCTGGCGATCGTCGAGCGGTTCTACTTCCTCGGTGAGGAGGTCGGCCCCTGGCACGCGACCATGCGGCCGTCGGCCGAGGACACCGTCGACAGCCTGCTCGCCGACTACCGCAGGACCGTCGAGCGGGCGAACCAAGTCATCGACGCCTGCCCCGATCTGGCGCTTCCCGCCCCGCGGCCCCCGCGCCGGGGGGCGGGCCCCTCGATGCGATGGGTCCTGGCGCACATGATCGAAGAGACCGGCCGGCACGCGGGCCACGCCGACATCCTGCGCGAGCAGATCGACGGATCCACCGGCCGCTGACGGGCCGTCCGCCGCTGCGGACCTGAGCGCACGCCGGTACGGGCCTCGGCACCTCCCGGCACGGGCCTCAGCACCTGTCGGCTCGGGTGCGCCGCGCGTAGGCGCGGGCCGCCCGGGCCCGGTCGCCGCAGCGGGTGGAGCACCAGTGGCGGCGGCCGTGGCGCAGCAGGTAGCGGTTGCAGGGCGTGGAGCCGCAGGCGGTGAGGCGGTCGGCGTCGGGCCCGGTCAGGAGGTCGGCGGCGTCGGCAGCGAGGGCCGCGAGGGCGTGCTCGACGATCTGGGTGGTGGGGTGCGAGGCGGCCCGGTACAGGCCGCGGGTGGGGTCCCAGTGCAGCAGGGAGGCCGCGGGCGCCCGGGTCAGGGCCTCGTTGACCGCCGCGAGCGCGCTCGCGGGTGCGGGGTGGCCGTCGACGTGGGCGGCGAGCAGGGCCCTGATCTGTTCGCGCAGCGCCCGCAGTTGCGCGGCGCACATCTCCTGGAGTCCGGCGTCGACGGGGGCGAGCCCGCGTGCGACGAGCCATCGGTTCGTCGCCGCGGGGCTGCCGAGCAGATCGAGGAACTGGCCGCCGGGCAGCGCGATCGCGCTGTTGGCGAAGTCGAGGGCGGGGTGCTCGTCGGCGCCCGGCGCGGGCGGCAGATCCGGCTCGGCGGTCGCGCTGTCCTTCATGACTCTCATGTTATGGCTTGCGTTCATCCATGAGAAACAACTAGCTTCCTCTCACGGATACACCCCTACTCATCCGTGAGGTGTTCTTCTCGTGACCTCCCCGCTGCCCTCTTCCGGCGAACCCCGGCCCCCGTCCGGCACACCCGGCGAGCAGATTCCCGTACGCGTCTTCGGCGGACCGACCGCGCTCTTCGAGTACGGCGGTCTGACGTTCCTCACCGACCCCACCTTCGACACCCCCCGCACCTACCAGGTGCCGGGCGGCGAGCTGGTCAAGACGGCGCCCGCCGCGGCCGCGCCCGCCGACCTCGGCCGCGTCGACGTCGTGCTGCTCTCGCACGACGAGCACCCCGACAACCTCGACGTCTCGGGCCGGGCCCTGCTCGCCGAGATACCGCTCACCCTCACCACTCCCAGCGGTGCCCGCCGTCTGGGCGGTGCCGCGCAGGGCCTGGCGCCGTGGGCGTCGGTCGACCTTGACCGCCCCGACGGCAGGACGGTGACCGTGACCGGCGTGCCCGCGCTGCACGGCCCGGAGGAGCTCGGCGTCGAGGAGGTCGAGGCGACCATCGGCGAGGTCGTCGGCTTCGTCCTGACGTCGTCCGACCTGCCCACGGTGTACGTGAGCGGGGACAACGCCTCGCTCGACCGGGTCCGCGAGATCGCCGCGCGCTTCGGCCCCGTCGACACCGCCGTCCTCTTCGCCGGAGCGCCCCGCGTGCCCGTCTTCGACGGTGCCCTCCTCGTCCTCGACAGCGCCCAGGCCGCCCAGGCCGCCGTGATCCTCGGGGCGCGCCGGGTCGTGCCCGTCCACTGCGACAGCTGGGCGCACTTCACCGAGGGCCACGACGACCTCGTGGCCGCCTTCAAGGCCGCGGGGCTCGACGACCGCCTCCAGGCGCGCTGAACGACCGCCCGGACCCGGGCCGTTCCGCCCGATGAGACGCAGGTGAGGCGCAGCCGCGACGCAGTCGTCCGCGCCTGCGTCACCAAATCTCTCCAACTCCAGCACGGCACGGGTAAATTGACCTTGCCGCCCACAGCGGGCGCGCCTCGTCGGGGGGTTGGGGTAGGAAATGCGCGGCACGGTCCTGGACGGGCGGTACACGCTCACGGAGCGAATAGGCGCGGGAGGCATGGGCGCCGTCTGGCGGGCCCGCGACGCGCGCCTCGACCGGGACGTGGCCGTGAAGCTGCTCGGCCTGCCCCGGCACACGTCGGGACCCGAGCGGGAGCGGATGCTCGCGCTCTTCGTACGGGAGGCGCGGGCCGCCGCGGCCCTCGACAGCTCGTACATCGTGCCGGTCTTCGACCACGGCGCGGACGGCGACGTCCCGTACCTCGTCATGCCGCTCCTGACGGGCCGTACGGTGAACGCGCTGCTCGCCGACGGGAACGGGCTCGCGCCGGAGCGGGTGGCGGACATCGCGGGGCAGGTGTGCCGGGCGCTCGACGTCGCCCACCGGGCGGGCATCGTGCACCGGGACATCAAGCCCGCCAACGTGATCGTCACCGACGAGGGCACGGTGAAGGTCCTCGACTTCGGCATCGCCAAGTTCCTCGACGCGACCGGGGCGACCGGCGGCTACCTCACCCGCACCTCCGACTCCCCCATCGGCACGCTGCACTACATGGCCCCCGAGCGGTTCACGCGCGGGCCCGCCGACGGCCGCACCGACGTGTACTCGCTGGGCTGCATGGTCCACGAGATGCTCACCGGCTCACCGCCCTTCGACGCACCGTCGGAGGCCGCCCTGATGCACTGCCACGTGTACGAGACCCCGGTCGCGCCGTCCGTACGGCGTCCGGGCCTCGCGCCCGGGTGGGACGAGCTGGTCGGCAGGCTGCTGGCGAAGGACCCCGCGGGCCGGCCGAACGCCGACGGGGCGCGCGTGGCCCTGGAGGGCTTGGCGCGCACGGCCGCCGCCCGGCCCGAACCGGTGCCTCCGGCCGCGCCGCCGGAGCCGGTCGGCGCGACCTCCTACCCGCTCGCCCCACCCAGACCCCAGGGCCCGCCGACGCCGTGGCCCGCGCCCCAGCCGCTGGTCCTGGCGGGCAACGGCCCGCGTCCGTGGTGGCGCAGATGGTGGCTTCCCGCCGGGGCGGCCGTCGCCGTCGCCGCGATCGTCGCCACGTTCACCATCGTCCAGCCCTTCGGCAAGGGCGGCGGTGACGACGACTCCGGCAAGCGGCGGACGGACAGCTCCGAGCGGCCCGTGACCGGCGGCAAGTCCGGCGCCGTGGCCGAGGTGGCCAAGACCGAGACGCTGACCACCGGCACGGCGGCGGACTCGAAGGGGCCCGCGCCCGCCGTCGCCGGGGCCACCAAAGGCGGCACGGTCACCGTCGTCGAACCCGGCGACATCACCACCGTCGACCCCGGCAAGATGTGGTCGGGCACCGACCGGCTCGTCTCCCGCCTGGTCTACCGCAGCCTGACGGGCCTCAAGACGCAGTCCGACGGCTCCGTCAAGCTGGTCGGCGACCTGGCCACCGACACGGGGCGCCTCTCGTCCGGCGGCCGGACCTGGACGTTCACCCTCAAGGAAGGGCTGACGTACAACGACGGCTCCCGAGTGCGGGCCCAGGACTTCGCCTACGCCGTCGAGCGCACGCTCGACCCGGCGTTCGCCTCCGGCGACAGGACCGTACGCAACTGGATCATGGGCCCGGGCAACACCGGCGACCGCACGCTGGCTCCGGGCACCATCGAGACCCCCGACGACCGCACCGTCGTCTTCCACCTCGACCGCGCCCACCCGGACTTCAACGTCGCCCTCGCCGGGCCCTCCGGCGCCCCCGTGCCCAGGGGCGCGAAGGAGGCCAGCTCCGGGGCCACGCCGTCGACCGGCCCGTACCAGATCACCACCTACACGGGCGCGAAGAACGTCACCCTGGCCCGCAACCCCGAGTGGAAGCCGGACACCGACCCGCTGCGCACCGCGTACCCGGACCTCTACCGCGTCGAGGGCGGTCTCACCGTCGACGAGATCAAGTCCCGTACGACGGCGGCGGGTCCGGGCGACGCCGTGATGTCCTTCACCGGTTCGGTGCGCCAGGACTCCCTCGGCAAGGCCTCCGGCACCGGGCGGCTCTCGGCGCCCGCCTCGTACGTGCACGCGTACGTCGTCAACACCGCCCGGGTGAAGGACCGCAAGGTCCGCAAGGCCATCGCCACCGCACTGCCCGCGGGCGACATCCTCGCGGCGAGCGGCGAGGACGGCACCGTGCAGCACAGTCTGCTGCCGCCCGGCATCCGCGGGGCCGACACCTTCGACCTGTACGGCGCCGGGGAGCGCGGCGACCCGGCCAAGGCGCGGAAGCTCCTGAAGGAGGCGGACGAGAGCGGCTACCGGATCACCCTCGGGTACGGCTCGGACACGGACGCCAAGCGGGCCGACGTGATCGAGGCCGCCCTGGAGCGGGCCGGTTTCCGGGTCAAGGTCGAGCGGGCCGACATCTCCGCCTATTACAAGAACGCGGGCGACGGCAAGTACGACCTGTTCCGCTTCCCCGTGGGCGGTGGGCTGCCCGTCGCCTCCACGTTCATGCCGGACTACTTCGACGGCGAGTTCACCTACCCCGCCTCGTCGAACTACTCGCGCCTGAAGAGCGCCGACGTCGACGCGGCGATCGAGGCGGCCGACTCCGCGAGCTCCCTGCCCGCCGCGGGCGAGCTGTGGTCCAAGGTGGACCGGCGCGTGATGGAGGAGGCGGCGGTCGTGCCGGTGTACGTGCCGGTGCGCACGTTCCTGTACTCGAAGGCGCTGCGCGGGCTCCAGGTCGACCTGGACGGGGTGTCACCGCTCAACGCGTACGTGCACCGCTGACCCGGCCCGGCGCTCTCGGACCTCGGACGTAGGTCCGCTGCCCCATGCGCGCTCCCCCGGCACTGGCTACGGTCGGTCACCATGCAGAACACTGACAACACGCGCCGCGACCTGCGCGAACGCGTCCGCGACACGCTTTCGCGGCTCGGCCGCGAACGGGACGTCTGGGTGTCCACCGCGCACCCGGACCGCGGCCCGCACCAAGTACCACTGTGGTTCTGGTGGGACGGGCGGGCGCTGTGGCTGTGCACCGGCGAGGCCACGGCGACCGCGCGCAACCTGCGGGCGGATCCCCGCGTACGCCTGTCCCTGCCGGACACGTTCGACGTGGTACAGCTGCGCGGCCGCGCGGACTGCTTCCCGGCGAGCGAGGTGCCCGGGGAGGGCGCGGCCGGATTCGCGACGAAGTTCGGCTGGGACCCGCGGGCGGACGAGGGCGCCTTCGTCTACGTGCGGGTGACCCCGGAGAGCGTCCTTGCCTGGCGCGGTGAGCCTGAACTGACCGGCCGCGTGCTCATGCGCAAGGGGGCGTGGCTCGGCTAGCGGCCCCGCCCCGCGACGGCGCTGGGGAAGCCCGCCTCCCCCGCGCCGCCAACGCCGCGTGCGCGGAGGCCCGCCCCGGTCATGCGTGCCCGAGCGCCGTGCAAGCGAGGCGGGCGAGTTTGTCGGGCAGGTCCTGCGGGTCGAGGCGCAGGGTGTGCAGCCAGGAAAGGGCCGTGCCGCCGAGCAGGGCGTGGAGCAGGTCGAGGTCGGGCAGCTCCGCCAGTTCGCCGCGGTCCACGGCGCGTTCGACGAGCATGGTGATCACGGCTCGCTGCGAGTCGATGAAGGCGGGGGTGAACCGCTCGACGAGGGCGGGGTTGTTGGACGCCTCGGCCATCAGGTTGAGCACCACGCTGGCTCCTGCCGGGTCCGCCAGCTGGCCGACGACAACGTGCGCCAGGGCGGTCAGATCACCTCTCAGGGAGCCGGTGTCGGGCAGGGTCGCCGCGGGGGTGTCGTGCACGACTGCCGCGAAGAGCATCTCCTGCTTGGTCGCGTACCGCCGGTAGATCGCTGCCTTGCCCACCCCGGCACGGGCGGCCACCGCGTCCACCGTCACCCGTCCATACCCCACCTCGGCCAGCAGCTCGCGGACGGCGGCGGCGACCGCCAGATCCACACGGCTCTCACGAGGGCGCCCAGTTGGTTGCGCTGCTTTCTCCACTGTGACAGCATACGGCACTAGCAGTTCCGATAATCTTCGTTCCGTAAGTCCTTCTTCGTTCGAACAAAGGGCGCCATGCGAAAGCTCAAGAAGTACATCGCCGCACTGGGCGTGACTGCGGCAGCCGTCATCGGATCCGCTCCCACTGCCGGTGCGGCGGACTACCCCTGGTACCCCTTCGACGGGATAAAGAGCAACTGGCACTGCTCCACGACGGAGAAACAAGGAAGCGCCTACATCCAGCAGTGCGTGATCGTCAATGGGATCGCCTACCAGGGGGCGACCATCATCACCACCAACACCTCGGTGAACGCGCAGTCCTATACCTCCGCGATCCGGAATCGCGTATCGGACGGCCGCGTTGCCTGCGCCGGAGCCATTTCAGACGAAACGGTTCTGTGCCTCAGTGAAACGCTCCGCGCCGCCCGCGGGTCCTACGTCCAAGGGGCGGCAGAAGTCATCGTCGGCGCTACGGTCCCCACATGGCACATGTCGCCCACGGTGCCCATCAAGTAGGCGCCTCCCGCCCCACCTTGCTCGCACGACCGTCAGAAAGATCAGGCCCGCACTACCTACGAGGGGATCGCCATGCCCATTTTCAAGAGGTCCGTCGCCGTGCTCGGCGCGACTGCGGCAGCAGTCATCGGATTCAGCTCGAATGCCAGTGCCGCCGACAACCCCTGGTTCAAGTTCACGGGAATCAAGGACAACTGGCACTGCTCCGACACGGTGAAGCAGGACCGTGTCTACGTCCAGCAGTGCGTCATCATCAACGGCAGGGCTTTCCAAGGCGCGACCATCGTGAAAGTCAACGCCCCGGCGGACCTGTCAGCGCAGGCCTCCGTTGTCGAAGACCGCTACCAACGCGGTTTCCAGGCGTGCTACGACGGGATTCAGGAAAATACGACCGTGCTGTGCCTGAGCAAGACGGAGCAAGCGAACCCTGGAGCATATGTACAAGGAGTTGGCTCGGTCCACACTTCGGGAGTCGGCAGTAAGGTGCACTTCTCCCCCACGAAGCGCATCAGCTAGAAGAAACGTCGCCCTCTTTCCCGGTGACGCAGGAACTCACCGACGGCTCTGAGAGGGTGCGCGTATGGATGTCCGGCAGTTGGAGTACTTCCTCGCGATCGTCGACCGGGGCGGGTTCAACCGGGCGGCTGCGGCGCTCTACGTGTCGCAGCCGTCGCTCTCGCAGGCCGTCCGGGCCCTGGAGCGTGACTTCGGCACGGAGCTCTTCCACCGCATCGGGCGCCGGGCGGTCCTCACCGAGGCGGGCAAGGCGCTCATCGAACCGGCGCGCGCGGCCGTGCGGAGCCTGGAGACCGCGCGGGCGAGCGTCGCGGCCGTGCACGAGCTGCGCGAGGGCCGCCTCGACATCGCCTCCATGCCGTCGCAGGCGGTGGAGCCGCTCACCACGCTGATCCGGGCGTTCAGCGACGACCATCCGGGCGTCTCGGTGGCCGTCAAGGCGGCCTTCACCGCGCGGGACGTGATCGACATGGTGCGTACCGGCGCGGTCGAGCTGGGGCTGCTCGCGACCGCCGGAGCCGTGTCCGAGAAGGAGGTCGCCGCGCACGTGCTCGGGCGGCAGCGGTTCGTGCTCGTGGTGCCGCCCGGCGGTCCCTTCGCCGGGCGGTCCGCGCTGGCCTGCGAGGAGCTGGCCGGGCAGCGCCTCATCGTCGGACAGCCGGGCACCGGCATGCGCGCCTACGTCGACGCGCTGCGCGAGCGGGGCGTCGACTTCACCGTGGCCGCGGAGACCGAGCACCGGGTGGCCCTCCTTCCGCTCGTCCTGGCCGGGGTCGGGCTCGCCGTCGTCACGGACTCCTGGCGGGAGTTCGCACAGCAGGCGGGCACCCGCGTCCTGGACATCGAGCCCGCGACCACGCTGGACATCGCCCTGGTCAGCAGGCGGGGCGTGCTGTCCCCTGCGGCCGGTGCGTTCGCCGCGGCCGCCGTCGAATCGCGCGAGCCGGGCAAGGCCCTGTGACAGGCCGCTGATAAGGCCTGCCTATAAGGCAGATCCAGTTTGCGTCTTGGACGCCGCCGCCGGCGCGTTGCTGGAATCGACGGCATGACGAACCACCGCATCGCCCTGATCCCCGGCGACGGCATCGGCACCGAAGTGCTGCCCGCCGCGCAGCAGGTCCTCGACGTCCTCGGCCGTCGGCACGGCTTCGGTCTCACCTACACCTCGTACGACGACTGGTCCTGCGAGCGCTATCTGCGCGAGGGCGCGATGATGCCCGCCGACGGCCTGGACCAGCTGCGCGACAAGGACGCCATCCTGCTCGGCGCGGTGGGCCACCCCGAGGTGCCCGACCACGTCTCGCTGTGGGGTCTCCTCATCCCGATCCGGCGGGGCTTTCGCCAGTACGTCAACCTGCGGCCCATCCGCGTCTTCGAGGGCATCGAGAGCCCGGTGCGGGCCGCGCGCGCGGGCGACGTCGACTTCGTGGTCGTCCGCGAGAACGTGGAGGGCGAGTACAGCCAGGTCGGCGGCCGCTTCAACACCGGCTTCCCCGACGAACTCGCCGTCCAGGAGGCCGTGTTCACCCGGGCCGGTGTCAGCCGCGTCCTGGACTACGCCTTCGGCCTCGCGGCGCGGCGCGGCGGCCGGCTGACGTCGGCCACGAAGTCGAACGGCATCGTGCACACCATGCCGTTCTGGGACGAGCTCGTCGCCGAGCGCGCGACCGACTTCCCTCAGGTGACCTGGGACCAGGAGCACATCGACGCGCTCGCGGCGAAGTTCGTCCTCGCCCCGGGCCGGTTCGACGTGGTGGTCGCCTCCAACCTCTTCGGCGACATCCTCAGCGACCTCGCGGCCGCGATCGCCGGGTCCATCGGCATCGCACCGGCCGCCAACCTCAACCCCGAGCGGGAGTTCCCCTCGATGTTCGAGCCGGTGCACGGTTCGGCGCCCGACATCGCGGGCCGGGGCGTCGCCAACCCGCTGGGCGCGATCTGGTCGGCCGCCATGATGCTCGACCACCTGGGCCATCCGGCGGCGGCCAAGGACGTCACCGACGCCGTCGCGGGCCTCCTCGCCAAGACCGACGTGCGCACCCGCGACCTGGGCGGCACCGCCACGACCGCCGAGTTCACCGACAAGGTCCTCGAACTCCTCTGACCCCCGCCCCGTGAGCCGCCCGCGGCCGCCGCGAGCAGCCCACAGGCCGGTTGCGCCCGTTCCCCGACGAGGAGAAACGCCATGGCAGCACCCGCGTCCTCCGCACCGGCGCCCGCCCCCGCGCCCAAGCGGCCCTGGTACCGGCAGCTCTACTTCTGGGTCCTGACCGCCATCGTCACCGGGGTGCTCACCGGCTGGCTGTGGCCCTCGGTCGGCACCGCCCTGGAGCCGGTGGGCACCACGTTCGTCTCCGCCATCAAGATGCTCATCGCGCCGATCGTCTTCCTGACGGTCGTGGCGGGCATCGGCGGCGTCGACAGCCTCGGCCGCGTCGGCCGCGTCGGCCTGAAGTCACTGCTCTACTTCCAGGCGGGAACGCTCGCCGCCCTGCTCGTGGGCCTGCTCGCCGTCAACGTCTTCCAGCCGGGGGCGGGCGTCCACGCCGACCCGGGCGCGCTCCGCCTTGAAGGCGACGCGCGTCAGTACGTCAAGGACGGGGAGGACCAGGACTGGTGGCACTTCCTCACCGACATCGTGCCCAACAGCGCCGTCGGCGCCTTCGCCGAGGGCAACATCCTCCAGGTCATCTTCCTCTCGGTGCTCTTCGGCGTCGCCCTCAAGGCCGTCGGGCCGGTCGGCGAACCGCTCGTCGAGGGCATCCACCGTCTCAGCGCCGTCGCCTTCAAGATCCTGCACTACGTGATGCTGGCCGCTCCGGTGGGTGCCTTCGGCGCGATGGCCTACACCATCGGCGCGTACGGGATCTCCACGCTCACCAGCCTCGGACAGCTCATCGGGCTCTTCTACGGCACGTCCGCGTTCTTCGTGATCGTGGTGCTCGGCACGGTCACCGCCGCGCTCCGGATCAACATCTTCCGGCTGCTCCGCCATCTGCGCGAGGAGTTCGTCCTCGTCCTCGGCACCTCGTCGTCCGAGAGCGCCCTGCCGCGTCTGATGCAGAAGCTCGAAGGACTCGGCATCCGGCGTGACATCGTCGGCCTGACGGTGCCCACGGGGTACTCCTTCAACCTGGACGGCAGCTCCATCTACCTCTCCCTGGCCGCCGTGTACATCGCCCAGGCGACCGACACCCCCTTGAGCCTCGGCCAGCAGCTCGGTCTGCTCGCCGTCATGATCCTGACGTCGAAGGGGTCCGGCGGGATCACCGGGGCCGGGTTCATCGCCCTGGCCGCGACGCTGTCCACGGTGGGCACCGTCCCGGCGGCGGGCATCATGCTCATCTTCGGCATCGACAAGTTCATGTCCGAGTGCCGTGCCCTGACCAACCTCGCGGGCAACAGCGTGGCCACGCTCGTCGTCGCCCGCTGGGAGAACGACCTCGATGCGGAGCGCGTCAACAAGGTACTGAGAGCCCGTGGCCCGCATCCCGCCCCGGCCGAGGGCGCCGATGACCAGGGCGAGGTCCCGGTGGAGGTGCCGACCAAGGCCTGAGCCGCCTGGCGGCGGGCGCCATCAGGCCTTCCTCTAGAGTGCTTGCGTCCCCTGTGACGCGCGCGGCCCCGGCCGACGGCGCGTGCCGCCCCCGACCGAGGAACGACCGTGACCGACTTGGCGCCCATATCCCTGCAGCAGGAGATCGCCCGCGACCTCCAGGTGAGCCCGTCCTTCGAGGTGGAGCAGGAGATCGAGCGCCGGGTGGCGTTCCTCGCCGACCAGCTGACCTCCACGGGGCTTCGCTCGCTGGTGCTCGGCATCAGCGGCGGCGTGGACTCCACGACGGCGGGCCGGCTGTGCCAGCTCGCGGTCGAGCGGGTCCGCGCCACCGGGCGCGACGCCACCTTCTTCGCGATGCGGCTGCCGTACGGCACCCAGGCCGACGAGCACGACGCGCAGCTGGCGCTCGACTTCATCCGGCCCGACCAGGTCCTGACCGTCGACGTGCGGCCCGCGAGCGACGCCGCCCTCGACGCCGTCCTCGCCGCGGGCACGGCCTTCCGCGACGCGCACCACCAGGACTTCGTCCACGGCAACATCAAGGCCCGGCAGCGCATGATGGCCCAGTACGCGGTCGCGGGCGCGCAGGAGGGCCTGGTCGTGGGCACCGACCACGCCGCCGAGGCGGTCTCCGGCTTCTTCACCAAGTTCGGCGACGGCGCGGCCGACGTGGTGCCGCTCACCGGCCTCACCAAGCGGCGCGTCCGCGCCCTGGCCGACGCCTTGGGAGCGCCGGCCGCACTCGTGTGGAAGACCCCGACCGCGGACCTGGAGACGCTGAGCCCGGGCAAGCCCGACGAGGACGCGCTCGGCGTGACGTACGACGACATCGACGACCTCCTCGAAGGCAAGCCGGTCGACGAGCCCGCCTTCACGGCCATCGTCCGCCGCTACCGCCTCACCGAACACAAGCGCCAGCTCCCGATCGCCCCCTGAGCCGCTGCCGCGGCGGTCGCCCGCTGCCTCCCCTGCGAGCGGGCGGCTCCGGCGGAATCCGGTCATGAGCATGGCGGGTTCCGTCGTGTTGCTGTGCGGGAAGTTTCCACAGTCTTGCCTGAGCGGCAAGGACTTCGTGGCCGCACCACCGACAGCAGGAGGGGACCATGCGACTCAGACAGCTGCGTCCGGTACTCGGACGCCTCACCACGGGCACGGCCGCGCTCGCGCTCGTGGCGACCTCGACCCTGGTCGGCGTGACGGCCCTCGCGGGCCCCGCCGCCGCGGCGGGTGGCCCGCAGGCCGGTGAGGCCTGTACCTCCGCCGATCTGGGCAAGCGGTACCCGTTCATCAAGAGCGTCAAGGTCGAGCCGACCATCACGCACTTCAAGAGCTACTTCGTCACGGCGGGCTCGACGGGCAGCCAGTCGGTCAAGCTCAGCACGCAGACGCAGGTCACGGTGGAGGTCGGCACGTCCACCACCGTGACCGTCGGGTTCGCCCACGCGGTGCTGGTCAAGGCCGAGACCGCGGTGAACCGGACCGTCAAGAAGACCACCGCCACCACCAGCGCCGAAGAACAGACGATCACCTGGAACTTCACGCAGCCCGGCTACTACGGTCTCTACCAGGGCACGCGCAAGGTCACCGGCGAGTACGGCAGCCTGAACTGCGACCGGGTCGACCGCGGTGACGGCACGTACGCCACGCAGTGGACCGAGCGGCCCGGCGGGCAGTACACGACCTTCTCCACGATCGAGGAGGGCGCGATCCGCTGCGAGGACCACGTGCCCGCCGGCACCATCATGAAGAAGGCGCAGGAGATCCTCGGCTGCGAGGGCACGGCGGCGAAGAAGCAGACCGGCAAGGCCCCCGCGCCGGACACGGCGCACAAGGGCCGGAAGGCGTCCGTGAACAGCGAGCGCGGGACCAGCTCCGTGCCGCCCGGCTTCACCTGCCTGCCGGGCAAGTACCGCATCGGCACCCCGGACCGCAAACTCTTCTGGGTGACCTTCGGCGCCGGTGACTACTTCCGCCTGCGGCCCGGGCCCCGGCTGCCCGAGGGCGGAACGTGGAGCATGTGCGAGGGGCCGCAGAGCAACGGCAAGACCGAGTACGCCCTGGTCAACAGCTACAAGGGCCGGTGCGCGACGATGACGGACCACAGCAACGCCGAAGGCGCGCAGTTCCGCATGGACCCCTGCCGCACCGCCGATGACTTCCAGCGCTTCTACCTCTACCGGGACGTCCCCGGCAGCGACCTGGTCGGCATCCAGCTCAAGGCCAACGGATACATGGTCGGCCAGGAGCGCGTGGTGGACGACACGGCGATGCGCCAGTACAGCCAAGGCAATGCCGACGGCACCGGAACCTACGTACTGGAAAAGATCTGACCTTCCGCCGGGCAACTGCGCCCGGGCAGAGCCCCCGTACCGCTGCGGACACGCCCGGCCCCTTCCTGCGGGCCGGGCGTGGTCCGGCTAGGTGGTGAGCGGGTCCGGCTGCGGCACCGCCATGGGTGCGGTGCGCAGGGCCACCCCGTCGGCGCCGAGGTGGAAGCTGAGCCGGGACAGGTCCGTCGCCAGCAGGTCCGCGGTGAGGCTGTCGGGGGCGTCGTCGTGGGTCAGGCCCAGGGTGGTGCAGCCCGCCGCGCGGGCCGAGGCGAGTCCCGTGGCCGAGTCCTCGACGGCGAGGCAGCGGGCGGGGTCGAGGCCCAGGCGTTCGGCGGCGAGGAGGTAGGGGTCGGGGGCGGGTTTGCCGCGGGCGCTGTCCTCGGCGGTGATCATCAGGTCGGGCTCGTCAAGACCGGCCGCCGCGAGCCGGGCCCGTGCCACGGCGCGGGTGGAGGAGGTGACGATCGCGGTGCGGGGGCGGGCCGAGGCGAGCGCGTCCCCCGCGCCGGGCAGGACGGCGACGCCCTCCACGTCGCTGGAGGCGATGCGCAGATAGGCGGCGAGGGACTCCTGGACCCGGTCGGCGGGCACCAGGTCGGCGACGATCTCCTTGGCGGGGCGGCCGGTGGAGCGGCTGACCAGTTCGGGCGGTACGCCTTCGGAGACGGCCCACTGGCGCCAGGCACGCACCACGGCGGCGCGCGAGTCGAGGAGGGTGCCGTCCATGTCGAACAGGACCGCGTCGAAGTGCCGTTCGGTGGGCGGAAGTGAAGGCGCGGCCGTCCGCGAGGTGGTGCCTGCCGTGCTCGCCATGTTCGTGTCCTCTCTCTGTCCTGTGTCCTGTCCTGTGTCCTGTCGTGCGATCTGCCGCAGGCCCTCGCGTTCGCCCTGTCGGGGGCGGCGGCGTGCGACGAGCGCGGCCACGAATGCCGTGGCGATCACGGCGAGCGCGGCGCCGAGGAGCACGACCGCGCTGAGCCCGCCGGTGTCGAGCGCGACGCCGCCGAGCCCTGCGCCCGCGACGATGCCCACGTTGAACCCGGAGATGGCGAACGACACGGCCAGGTCACCGCCGGGTCCGGCGGCCTGGTAGAGCACCGACTGCACGGCCGGCACGAAGGACCAGGCGGCGAGCTGCCAGACGGCGATCAGCGCGATCGCGGCCGCGGGCGTCGTCGTGGCCGGGAGGGCGGCGAACAGCGCGAGCGTGGTCACTCCCGTGGTGACGATCAGCGTGCGGCGCGGCTGGGCGTCCGCGCTGCGGCCGCCGATCAGGTTGCCTCCCACCGCGCCGAGCCCGGCCAGGAAGAGGGTCAGGGTCACCAGCGCGCCGTGGATGCCCGCGCGGTCCTCGAGCAGCGGCACCACGTACGTGTACACGGTGAAGGACGCGGCCCAGAACGTCATGATCGCGCCGAGGCCGACGAGGACCGTGCGGTTGCGCAGGGCCGTGAACCTGACCCGGAGCGAAGGCCCGTCGTCCGTACCGGACTTCGTGACGGCGGTGGCGACGAGGCCCAGGGCGAGCAGGGCGAGCGCGCTGATGCCGAGCATGGGCACGCGCCATCCGGCACCGTGGCCGAGGACCGTGCTCACCGGGACGCCGAGCGCCGTCGCGGTGCTCACGCCCGCCACGATGGTGGCCATGGAGCGGGCCCGTCGCTCGGGGGCCGCGAGGCGGGCGGCGACCGTGAGCGCGGTGGCGAGGTAGAGGCCCATCATGGCGCCGGAGAGCACCCGGGAGAGCATCAGGACGGCGAAGTTCGGCGCGAGGCCCGCCATGAGGTGGCTGACCGCGAACAGGCTGAGCGTGGCGAGCAGCACGCGGCGGCGGTCCGTCTTGGCGAAGACGGCGGCCAGCAGCGGCGCGCCGATGGCGAACGCGATGGCGTTGGTGGTGACCAGCTGGCCCGCGGCGGACTCGGAGACCGACAGGTCGTCCGCGATCTGCGGGAGCAGCCCGACCGGGACGAACTCGGTGCAGGACACCGCGAAGGCGCCCGTGAACAGCGCGATCAGCCAGGACGCCGTCGCGCGTGGCGGGCGTGGCGCGTCCGGCGCGGCTCCGGGCGGGTGCGCCCGCGCCTCGAAGGCCCTCCCCGCCTCCGTCGACTCATCGGTAGCCATGGGATTCCTCTCACTAGCTGCTGCGGATCGATCGGTGCCGGGGACGGCGGAAGCCGCCGGATCCCCCATCCGTAACCATCATAGAGCTGATGCCGGTTACCTACCAGCCATAGCCAATAGTTGGTTACAGTGACCTGAACGTTCCGACCGCAGGGGAAAGGGTGGTGGCCATGGCCGGACATGGCGCACAGGCGGCCTCGTTCGTCGAGGAGGCGGGCACCGCTCCCCTCCCGCTGCGCTGGGTCGAGGAGCTGATCAACACCCACAGCCTGGTGTACCGGGTCGATCTGCTGCGCACCCCGGACGACCTGCTGGACTGGCTCCGGGCCCGGGACCTCGTACCGGCCGGTGCGAACTGCGCTCCGACCGAGTTCGACCAGGTCATCCGCGCACGCGAGGGGCTGAGGGCCCTGGTCGCCGCCAACAACGCGGCCGCCGCGCCCGCGCCCGTCCGTCTGGCCGATGACACCCCGGACGGCGTCGTCACGCAGATGCGCGACGAGCTCGCGGACATCGCCCGCGCGGCCCCGCTCGTCCTGGACGTGGCCAGTACGCCGCCGCGCCTCGTGCCCCTGGCACCCGCGACCGTCGGCGGCGCCGTCGCCGCGCTGCTCGGCATGGTCGCCGAGTCCGTGGCGAGCGGGACGTGGAGCCGCCTCAAGGTGTGCCGCAAGCCCGGCTGCCGCTGGGCCTACTACGACCACTCGCGCAACCGGGCCCGCACCTGGTGCTCCATGGAGACCTGCGGCAACCAGGCCAAGGCACACGCCTTCCGCCAGCGCCGCACGGTCGGCTGACACCGCCGCCGCGGGGCCGTTCTCCGCACTCAGCCGCCAGCGCGGCGGCGCGGGCCCCTACCGCCGCACGCCTCCCACCAGCGGCAGCGGATCCCGTGCCCGCGGCGCCGCGAGCATCGCGAGCACCGCGGCCGTGATGGCCGCGGCCTGCCCGCGGATCTCGGGGACCGCGCTGCTCTCGAAGAGCGTGCCGCGACGCAGTGCCCCGAGCGCGAACAGCGCCCGGCTCGCGGCGTGGGCGCCGACGACCCGTCCGTCCCCCGTGGTGTCGATGCCCAGGCGCGTGGCGTCGGGGCGGACCACGTCGTCGGCGAGCATCTGCTGGAGCAGCGGATTGCGCTGGTCCACCAGACGCCGGGAGAAGCCCGCGGCGTTGACGATCCAGTCGGCCCGCACGGTGCGCGGACAGCCGTCGATCACCGCGTCGACGAGGTAGCCCGCCGGTCCGTCGCCACGGACGCCGCGTACGTGTCCCGCGTCGACGCGCAGCCGCTCGGAGCGGATCAGCCGGTCGAGGTCCCGGCCCGCCTCGGGTGCGATGCGGTGGCGGTGCACGTTCCACAGCGGGTTCACATGGGCGAGGAACCGGCGTCGTGCGTCCAGGTCCAACTGCTGCCACAGCTCGGCGACATGGGGGCGCAGGTCGTCGACGTACTCGCGCCAGTGGCCCGGGTTGTCGGTGCGGTGCCGGCGGGCGTGGCGCAGCAGGTCGCCGACGGACCGGGCCCGGGGCGGTGCGGTGGGCGGCGTGGCGCGTGCGGCGGCCGGGCGGTGCGCGTGCGGCACGAGGCCGTGCCGGGACAGCGCGTGCACCGTCAGGCGGGGGTGGTGCCTGCTGAGCGAGAGGGCCACGTCCACCATGGTCAGTCCGGTGCCGAGGACCAGGACCCGCTGGCCGTCCTCGATGCGGTGCAGCGCCCCGTCGCTCCACGGGTTCGCGAGATAGCGGTCCGGTGCGGCGGGCATCAGGGCTGCCAGCGGGTCGTCCGTCCCCACGCCGAGGGCCAGGATCACCGCGTCGGCCCGCAGCGGTGCGCCGTCGGCGAAGGTCAGGTGCACGCCGGTGCTGTCCGGCCGGACCTCGTCGACCGCGTCCGTCAGGTGCTCGACGGTGACGAGCCCGGCCGCGCGGTCCTCCTCGGCGAGCAGCGTCCCGGTGAGGTAGCGGCCGTAGTCGTCGCGCGGCAGGAACGTGCCGGGCGTGACGTCGCGGCCCTGGGCCGCCGCCCACCGGACGAAGTGGTCCGGGTCGTCGGCGAGCGCGCTCATGGCTCTGGCGGGCGCGTTGAGCAGGTGGTGGGGGTCGCGGGTGCGGTAGGCGACGCCCGGGCCGAACTCGCCGGTGCGGTCGATCAGGAGCAGGTGCAGACGGCGTCCGCCGTCCGTGCACCGGCGCAGCAGCTGCACGGCGGCGAGGGTGCCGCTCGCGCCCGCCCCGATCACGGCGACGACGGGCGCGCGCGGCGGGCGGTCCCCCGCGCCCGGGGTCGTGTCGAAGGTCGAAGTCCAGGTCGTGTCGCCGGTCATGGGGTCACCGGCTCGGGCCGCGCGGACGGCGTCGCCAGACCGACGAACGCCGACATCGGGTCGCCGATCAGGCCCGCCCCGACCGTGTTGCCGTCGGAGCGGTTGATCAGGATGAAGGTGCCGGTGGAGCGGCACTCGGTGTAGCCGTCCACCGGCAGGCCCTTGGCGACCTGCACACGGACCCGCCCGGTGTCGTTCAGGTTCAGAGCCGAGGGGCGGGCCACGACGCTCAGACTCTGTTCGTCGAACCGGGAGATCAGCTCGGTGACCTGGGCGGCGGTGGTACGGGTGCCGTGCTTGAGCAGCAGCCGCGCACCGGCCTCCAGGGGGGTGTCGCCCAGCCAGCACACCGTCGCGTCGAGCTGGTCGGTGACCTCGGGAGGCCGGGCGACCGAGGCGATCAGATCGCCTCGCCCGATGTCCACCTGGTCGCGCAGCACCAGACTCACCGTGCTGCCCGCGGCCGCCTCGGGCACGTCGCCGTCGGGTGTGTCGACCCGGTCGACGACGGTGCGTACGCCGTCGGGCAGGACGACGACCTCGTCGCCCGCGCGCACGGACCCGGCGGCGATCCGGCCCGCGTAGCCGCGGTAGCCGTCGCGCTGGTCGCGCAGCACGTACTGCACGGGCATCCGTAAGGCTGCCCCGGCCGCCGGGCGGTCCACCTCGACGGTCTCCAGGCGCTCCAGGAGCGTCGGTCCCTCGTACCAGGGCGTGCGCGGTGACGTGGTGACCACGTTGTCGCCGGTGAGCGCGGACACGGGGACCGCAAGGACGCGGTCGGCGGCGTAGCCGAGGTCGAGGGCCTGGCGTACGAACGCGTCGCGGATCTCCAGGAAGGTGTCCTCGGCGAAGTCGACCAGGTCCATCTTGTTGACGGCGAGGGTCAGGCCCGGCACGTCGAGCATCGCCATCACCGCGAGGTGCCTGCGGGTCTGCGGCAGCATCCCCTTGCTCGCGTCGCACAGCAGCGCGGCGTGGTCGGCGGTGGACGCGCCGGTCACGGTGTTGCGCGTGTACTGCACGTGGCCCGGCGTGTCGGCGAGGATGAACGTGCGGCGCGCGGTGCTGAAGTAGCGGTAGGCGACGTCGATGGTGATGCCCTGTTCGCGTTCGGCCCGCAGCCCGTCGACGAGCAGGGCCAGGTCCGGGGTGTCGAGCCCGCGCTGGACGCTGGCGCGCAGCACCGCGTCGATCTGGTCGCCGAGCACCGACTTGGTGTCGTACAGCAGACGGCCGACCACCGTGGACTTGCCGTCGTCCACGCTGCCCGCCGTCACCAGTCGCAGCAGATCCCGTGTCATCAGAAGTACCCCTCCCGCTTGCGGTCCTCCATGGCGGCCTCGGACATCTGGTCGTCGGCCCTGCTGGCGCCCCGCTCGCTGAGCCGGGAGGCCTGGATCTCCCGGATGATGTCCGTGGTGGTGCGCGCCGCGGACTCCACGGCGCCGGTGCACGAGCCGTCGCCGACGGTGCGGTAGCGGACCAGTCGCTCGGTGAGCGGCTCGTCGGGCCGCGGTCCGCCCCACGGGCCCGGCGTCAGGAGCATGCCGTCGCGCCGGTACACGGGGCGCGTGTGGGCGTAGTACAGGGATGGCAGCGGCACGTCGTGCCGGTCGATGTAGCGCCATACGTCGAGTTCGGTCCAGTTGGACAGGGGGAAGACCCGCACGTGCTCGCCGGGGCGGTGCCGCCCGTTGTAGAGGTTCCACAGCTCGACGCGCTGACGGCGCGGGTCCCAGTGGCCGAACGCGTTGCGGACGCTGAAGACGCGTTCCTTGGCCCGCGCGCGTTCCTCGTCGCGGCGTCCCCCGCCGATGGCGGCGTCGTAGCGCCCGTTCTCGATGGTCTTGAGCAGCGGCACGGTCTGCAGCGGGTTGCGCAGCCCGTCGGGCCGCTCTTCGAGCTCGCCGCTGTCGATCCAGTCCTGCACGGCGGCCACCGTCATCCGCAGCCCGTGCTCGCGCGCCAACCGGTCGCGGAAGGAGAGGACTTCGGGGAAGTTGTGCCCGGTGTCCACGTGCAGCAGCTCGAAGGGGACCGGCGCGGGGGCGAACGCCCGGACGGCGAGGTGGACGAGGACGGTCGAGTCCTTGCCGCCGGAGAACAGCACGACGGGCCGGTCGAACTCCCCGGCCACCTCGCGCAGGATGTGGATGGCCTCGGCTTCCAGCGCCGTCGTACTCGTGTCGGCGGCGACCAGGGTGGTCACGCTCATACCAGTGCCTCCTTGCCTCGCCGCTCGGTGGCGGCGAGGGCCTGTTCGATGGTCAGCACGCACTCCTCGACGCCGCGCTCGGCCGTGCGCACCTGGACGTCCGGTGCGCTGGGCACCTCGTAGACGTCGCCCGCCCCGGTGAGCCCGGACAGCGCGCCGCTCGCGGCCCGCGCGTACAGGCCCTTGACGTCGCGGGCGGCGCACACCGTCTGCGGCGCGTGCACGTGCACCTCGACGAAGTGCAGGCCCTGCGCGCGGTGGGCTGCGCGCACGGCGTCACGCGCCTGCTGGTACGGCGCGATGACGGAGACGACGACCAGCACGTCGTGGCGGGCGAGGAGCACCGCCAGGTCTCCGATGCGCCGGATGTTCTCCATCCGGTCGTCCCTGCTGAAGCCGAGCTCGGGGAACATCTCACGGCGCAGGACGTCGCCGTCGAGGTGTTCCACGGCCCGCCGCGCGGACTGGCGCGCCGTCAGTTCGCGGGCCAGTGTGGTCTTCCCGGAGCTGGGCAGTCCGGTCAGCCATATCGTCGTCACTTCTCACTCCTCACCCTGAGCACCTCACCGTGAGCACCTCACCCTGAGCTTCGGCACGCGCACGCGGCCCGGTGGCTTTCACGGCGCGTACGCGCGGCCGAGGAGCTCCCGCGCGACCGCCAGCTTGGTGGCGTTGGCCGTGCCGTCCGCCAGCTGGAGTCCGATGGCGTCCCGCAGCCGGCGCTCCATCGGGCGGTCCACCGACCAGCCCAGGTGCCCGAGCGTGAGCAGCGCCTGGTGGATGGCGTCCACGGCCGCCTTGGGCGCCCACGACTTGACCATGTTGGCCTCGACGCGGTGTTCGAGGCCCTGGTCCTTGCGCCACAGCGCCTCGTACGCCAGCAGCCGGGCCGCCTTGAGATAGGTGGCGTGCTCGACCAGCGGGAACGTGACGCCCTGGAAGGTGCCGAGCGGCTTGCCGAAGGCGTGGCGCTCGCGGGCGTGGGCGAACGCCTCGTCGAGGGCGACCTGCGCGGCGGCGATCGCGTTGAGGGCGATGAGCGCCCGCGAGTAGCTGAACCCGGAGAGGACCTTGGCCAGGCCCTCGCCTGCGGCGCCGATCCGGTGCTCCGGGCCGACGGCGACGTCGTCGAAGACGAGGGTGGCGCGGCCCCCGGCCCGGTGCCCGAGGTCACGCAGCCGCTCGCGTCGGACGCCCGGCTGGTCCAGGGGCACGAAGAAGGCCGTGATGCCCCGGCTGCCCGTGTCCTCGGTGCGGGCGAAGACCAGGCCGTGGGTGGCGTACGCGCCGACCATGATGGACGTCTTCGTGCCCGAGAGGCGCCAGCCGTCCCCGTCGGGGGCGGCCTCGAACTCGATGCCCCCGGCGTCCGTGCCGTGGTCGGGCTCGGTGAGGCACAGCGCGACGATGGCCTCGCCGCGGGCGATGAGCGGCAGGTACGCGGCCTGCTGGGCCTCCGTGCCGTTCTGGCTCAGGATCGAGCCGATCAGGGTGGCGTTCAGGACGGGGTGGCAGGCCGCGGGCTCGCCGCGGGCGACCTCTTCGAGAGCCACGCCGACGCTCACCGCGTCCAGGCCCTGTCCGTCGTACTCGACCGGGATGCCCAGGCCGAACAGGCCCTCGTCGGCGAAGCGGGCGAAGTAGCCCGCGGGGAAGGTCTCGGTCCGGTCGTGCTCGGTGGCGAAGGGCGCCACCTGGCCGGAGATGAAGGCACGCACCCGCTTGGCGAGGGCGTGTTGGTCGTCGGAGAACTGAAAGTGCATGGCTACACCCCTCATGAGTGGGCGAGTTGCGCCCTGAGCTTGAACTTCTGCACCTTGCCTGTGGGGGTCTTGGGCAGCGCCGCGCTGCGTTCGACGCGCTCGGGCCAGTACTGCTTGGCCATGCCCAGGACCCGCAGGTGCTCTTGCAGCGCGGCAAGGGCGGGCGGTTCGCCGTCCTCGGGGACGATGACGGCGCAGGCCCGCTCGCCGAGCCGGTCGTCGGGGTAGCCGACGACGGCGACGTCCTTGACCTCCGGGTGGCGCAGGAGGGCGGCCTCGACCTCGACCACCGGGATCTTCTCGCCGCCGCGGGAGATCAGGTCCTTGTCCCGGCCGACGATCCGGATGCCGCCGTGGCCGTCGTCGCGGGCGAGGTCGCCGGTGTCGAACCAGCCGTCGTCGCTCAGCGACTCGCGGTAGGTGTCGGGGCGGCGGTAGTAGCCCAGGCACTGGTGGGCGCCGCGCACCTGGAGGCGGCCGGTGGCGCCCGGCACCACCGGGGAGCCGTTCGGCGCGTCGACGACGCGGATCTCCATGCCCGTGAGGACCGTGCCGTCGCTCTCGGCGGCGCGCATCAGGGGATCCGTGGGACGGGTCACCGTCACGCAGCCGTTCTCGGTCATGCCCCACAGCGCGTAGAGGCGGCACCCCAGCACGTCGTGCGCCTGCTCCACCAGGACCGGCGGGATCGGCGCGCTGCCCGTGGCGAAGGTCCTGAGCCTGCTGAGGTCGCGGCGGTCGGCCCGCTGCTGGGCGACGAGGTCGACGATGAACGGCGGGGCGCCCATGAAGAAGGTGACCTGTTCCTCCTCCAGGGCGCGCAGCATCACCGCCGGATCCCAGTGGTCGATGTGCACACAGGTGGCGCCGTGCAGCAGCGGCATCACGAAGTTCCAGGTGTAGCCCGCGTTGTGGGTGGTCGGCGACCCCATCGCGGTGACGTCCTCGCCCGTCACCCCGAGCGCCTCGGCCTGCGTGCGGTTGGTGGCGTAGAGCGTGTTGTGGCTGTGCACCACGCCCTTGGGCTCGCCGGTGGTGCCCGAGGTGAACATGATGTACGCGATGTCGTCGGGCCCGGCCTCGCGCATCGGCACGTCGCCCGCGGCGCCGGGGCCGGTGGCGCCGAGGAGGGTGTCGTCGAAGTCGAGCGCGCCCCGCAGGCCGGGCCCGTCCGGGTCCAGGTCCGCGGCGCCGAGCAGCACCCGGTGGCGCAGCGTGGGGGTCCGCTCGGCCAGGTCTCCGCTCATCTCGGCGAAGGAGAAGCCCCGGTGCGTCGCGGGGGCGATGTAGACGGGGGACTCCGTGAGTTCCAGGATGAAGCCCACCTCGCGCCGCCGCATGATCGGCAGCACGGGCCCGGCCACCGCGCCGATGCGCGCACAGGCCAGGGACAGGGCCATGAGCTGCCAGGAGTTGGGCAGTTGGAGCGTGACGACGTCGCCGTGGCGCACGCCGAGCCCGGCGAGTCCGGCGGCGAGCCGCTCGACGGCCGCGACGAGCTGCGCGTACGTCAGGCTCTCGGTGGGGCGGCCGTCGGTGTGCCGGCAGACGATCGCCTTGCGCTGGGGGTGGGCCAGGGCGTGCCGGCGCACGTCGTCCAGGAGGGTCGCGTCGCGACGCCACCATCCTTCGGCTCGGAACTTCTCGGCGAGGTCGGCCGGGACGCGCCCGGCGAGGTCTTCGGTCTGGGGCATGCTTCACTTCCGTGTGCCGTGGTCTGCGGGGAGTGGAGGGGCCGGGCAGGGCTACACCGGCGCGCGCGTGTTGCCGCCGTCGACCAGCAGCTGGGCGCCGGTGACGAACGCGGCCCGCGCGCTGACGAGGAAGGCGGCGAGCGCCCCGAAGTCGTCGGGGTCGCCCACCCGGCCGAGGGGCACCTCGCGGGCGGCCCGGTCCGGGTCCGTGCCGCCGGGCCCGCGCAGTGCCGGGGTGCGGTGGTAGCCGGGCACGAGCACGTTGACCGTGACGCCGGTGCGCCCGAAGTCGTCCGCGAGGTTGCGGGCGTAGGCGTGCAGTCCGGTGCGGGCCACGCCGGAGAGCACGTTGTGGGGCATGGGCTGGTGCACCGACTCCGAGGTGATCAGCACGAGCCGGCCCCAGCCGTTCTCCTTCAGGTACGGGGTGGCCGCGACGACCAGGGCCATGTGCGGCAGCATGGTCGTGCCGACGGCGGTGCGGTAGTCGTCGACGCCGAACTCCCCCACCGTGCCCTGCTGGACGCCGCCGGTGTGGCTGATCACGATGTCGACGGCGCCGAACTCCTCGCGGGTGTTCTCCACCCATCGCGCGACCGCCGCGGAATCGCTCATGTCCACGCTCTCGCTGCGGACTTTTCCCTGTCCGAGGGAGTCGAGCTCACGGTGTGCCGCGGCGAGGCGTTCGCCCCCGCGGGCGCAGATCGACACGTGCGCGCCTTCCGCCGCGAGGGCGCGGGCGACGCCGAGGCCGAGGCCGCTGCTGGCGCAGGCGACGAGGGCGGCCTTGCCTTGAATCCCTAAGTCCATTGTTCTTTCCCTGTCTCCGCGGTCGGTACGGTGGTTGCGCGTCGGCCGGGTCGCGGGCTAGCGGATCCCGGCGTAGCCGTAGCGGTACATCTGCAGTCCGGCTCCGGCCACGGCGCAGGCCCGGGGCCAGAAGTCCAGTTCGGTGCGCCAGCGGTCGCTGGCGGTGATGGTGACCTGGCCGCGGTTGAGACGGTCGGGGTTGCCGGTGACGGTGTGGTTGTCGCCGAGGGTGACGCGGCCCTTCTCGTCGAGCGGGTTGGGCTCGGTCAGGCCCGCGAAGCGCATCACCTCGCCGAGGACGTGCTGCGGGCGGCGCGCGAAGTCCTCGTGGCGCACGCGCAGATAGCGGTCTCCGGCGGCGACGCCGATGAGGTCCGACGCGGCGTTGATCGCGGACCAGTACCCGGTGCTGCGCACGGGGTCCATCTCGGCGACGTAGCTCTTGCCCCGCTGGTACGAGTACGCCGTCGCCCGCGGGTCGCGCACCATGTGCAGGACGCGTACGTCGAGGTCGCGGCGGCCGAGCAGGGCGGCGGCCTCCGCCGGGTACTTGGAGCTGTCGACGACGAGCCGGACGCCGAGCTGCCTGCCGAGCTCCTGGTAGAGCGACCGGATGGCGCCGGTCGCCTCGGTGACGGGGGCGGGGGGCGTGCGCAGCCCGCGTGCCTCGGCGAGGCGCAGCGCGGTGTGCCGGGCCCGCAGGTAGCCGGACTGCACGGCGATCATCAGGCGGGCGTAGTCGGCGGTGTCGGGCACGTTGCCGGAGCCGAGCACCGCGGACCACAGCGGGCAGGCGGTGATCTCCTCGCCGCAGCCGCAGGTGGAGTTGGTCCCCGAGCGCAGCAGCCCGTTGCGCCACAGGTAGTACAGCTCGCCGACGTGGACGACGCCGGGCACCTCGTTGAGGACGTTGCCCAGCATGGTGCTGCCGCAGCGCATCATGCCGGTGATGTAGAGAACCCTGGGGCGCGTCTCGCTCATGCCGTCGCCGTCCCCGGGCCGACGAGCACGAAGTGCTGCGGGAGGTGCACGGCGAGGGCCAGGCGGCAGCGGGCCTCGATGAGGTCCGCGCCGTCGCGTCCTGCGCCCCGGCGCAGGGTCAGGGTCGAGTCCTGCGGGTCGAGGAGGGTGGCGGCCGCGCGGAAGTCCGCGAGCAGCATGTGGTCGCGGGGCATCATCCGGGTGCGGGCGATGCGCAGGCCCGCGGTGGCGACCCGGTCCAGGAGGCCGGATTCGACGGCTTTCCAGTACAGCGAGGGGTGGGCGACGACGCCGTCGCAGGAACCGCCGGTCTCCTCGACGAGGGCCGCGGCCTCGGTCAGCTGGCCGAGCAGGTCGTGGTCGGTGCTGACGCGGCGCAGTCCGGGCAGGTTGAGCAGGCCCGGGACGACGCCGTCGGCGCTGCCGTGCAGCAGCGTCTGGTTCTCGCGGACGCCGACGCGCACCAGCAGGCGCCGGTCGATGAAGGCGGCGAGCAGCCGGGGGTGGGCGAGCAGGCCGTCGGGGACGGGCAGGGACACGGTCAGGTCGGTGAAGTCCGTCGCGGCGAGGCCCGGGCCGAACGCCGCCTCCAGGGTCGCTTCGTAGCTGGTGCCGGAGGCGGCGTGGGCCACGGCGTTCGGGCGGGTCTCTTCTATGTAGGGCACGGCCTTGCCGCGGTCGCGGACCGTCGCCGCGTTGAGCAGTTGGCGCACGGTGTAGCGGGGCCGCTCGGCGAACAGGGGGAACGCGGTGGGGAGATAGCTCCGGAAGGAGAGCGCGAAGTCGTCGCCGCCGCCGTCGAGCGAGGCGGCCTGGGCGAACTCCTCTCCGGGCGAGTGTGCGTGCAGCGAGGGATCGTCGAGCAGCTGACGGGTGTCTCGGGCGGCGGCCATGCTCTGGGCGGTCCTCATGGCGAGTCCTTCCGTGGAGCCGGTGGTTCGCGGGCGGGGTGCGCGGGCCGGCGTGGCGTCGTGCCGGACCCGGCGTCGGCAGCGGCGGCGCGGTCGCGGGGAGCAGCGGCGCGGCGTCGCGAGGGGACGGGGCGGCGCGAGGAGGCGGGGCGGCGCGGGGCGCCTCAGCCCGCGGAGAGCGTGCTGCTCAGCGCCGGGATGATCGCGGGGCGTTCGTGCACGCGCGCGGCGATCTGCCGGGCGAGCACGCCGGGCCGGGGCGCCTGGAAGACGTTGCGGCCCATGGCGACTCCGGCCGCGCCGGCGCGCATCGTCGACGCCACGTGCTCCAGGAGTTCGCCGGTGTCGCTGCGGGCCGGGCCGCCCGCCACGACGACGGGGATGGGGCAGCAGCCGACGAGCTCGGCCATGAGTTCCTCGGTGCCCGGGTGCGGGACCTTCACGATGTCGGCGCCCAGGTCGGCGGCGAGGGTCGCGACGTGTCGGAGCAGGACCGGGTCGAGGGGGTTCTCGACGAACGGGCCGCGGGCGTACATCATCGCGAGCAGCGGGACGTTCCAGCGGCCGCAGGCCTCGGCGACGCGGGCGAGGTCGGCGACCTGTTCGCGTTCGGTGGTCGAGCCGACGTTGACGTGCACGCTCACCGCGTCGGCGCCGAGCCGCAGCGCGTCCTCGACGCTGGCGACCAGGTACTTCGCGTCCGGGTCCGGGGCGTGCGCGGTGCTGGCACTGAGGTGGACGATCAGTGAGGTCTTCGCGAACCAGCGCGGATCCAGGTGCCGGGCGGTGCCCTTGTGGACGACGATGCCGTCGACGCCGTTCGCGGACAGTTCACCGACGAGCTCGTCGAGGGAGGTCTCGACGGCGATCGTGCGGGGAGGTGCCGGGGGATGCGGGGGGCACCGGATTCAGGCGACGGCCAGCTCTTCGGTGTGCTCGTCGTTGCCGTCCAGGCCGAAGCGGCGGTGGAGGATCACCACGGCTTCCTTCACGCGGTCCTCGGGCACCAGCAGGGACACGCGCATGGGCGTGCAGAACACGCCCGCGCTGAGGATGCCGTGCCGGGTGAGTTCGCTGATCGCGGTGGCCGCGGTGCTCGGGTCGCTGAGCAGGCCGACGCCGACCACGGAGACCTTCCCGAGCGGCTGGTGCACGCGCAGTGTGCCGCTGCCGAGGCCGACGATCGAGGTCAGTGCCGTACGTACCTGGTCGAGTTCCTGAAGGGGGACGCAGAAGCTCATGAGCACGCCGTCGTCGGCCGGCGACCACCGCCCGACCGAGTCGATGGCGATGTGGTGTCCGGCGAGCGCCGTGAAGACGTCGGCTTCCGAAAGCGGCGGCAGACCCGATTCGCAGTCCGCGCGCAGGACGACCTGGGCGGCTCCGGCTTCGTGCGTGATGGCCGTGATGGTGGCCTTTCCGTCGTGTGTCGGCACACGTGGCACTTCGCTGCTCCTTCCGATGATGAGGCTTCCCTTTCCCTGGCCGTGGGCGTGCCGGACCACGATGTCCATGCCGTGGGTGGCGGCCAGTTCGACGGCGCGGGAGTGCATGACGCGGGCGCCCGAGGCCGCCATCTCGATCATCACGGCGGCCTCGACGGCGGGCAGGACCCCGGCCGCGGCGACGAGCCGGGGGTCGGCGCTGTGGATGCCGTTGACGTCCGTGTAGATCTCGCAGACTTCCGCTCCGTGGGCGACGGCGAGCGCCACCGCCGAGGTGTCGGAACCGCCGCGGCCGAGCGTGATCACACCGCCGTCGGCGCCGCGGGCCTGGAATCCGGCGACCACCACGACGTGCTGGCGGTGCAGCAGGTCCCGTACCGCCCCGGTGTCGACCGCGGTGACGGTGCCCGCGCCGGGCCGGCCGTCGGCCCGCAGTCCGGCCTCCGGGCCGGACAGGGAGACGCTGGGCACGCCTCGTTCGCGCAGCGCGATGGCGAGCAGGGCGGCCGACGCCAGCTCGCCCGTGGCGAGGAGTTTGTCGGTCTCCTTCGGGCAGGGGCGGGAGCTGACCGCGCCCGCCGTGCGGATCAGGGCGTCCGTGGTGTCCCCGCGTGCGGACACCACGACGATCACGGACCGGCCCTGCCGGTGGCTCCGGGCGACCCGGTCGGCAACGGCGCACACGTGCTCATCCGTTGCCAGTGAACTTCCACCGAACTTCTGAATGGTGATATTCATGCGGCTTCCTGACGTCTCAACGCTCTGGTCGAAGCAATCACCGTTACCAGGTGCATTGAATCCCGGATCGCCCTGCCGAATCATCCCGTGAATACGGGGTCTGCGGGACCCGGAAACCAATCGGCCCGACATCACATGGATACGTGATGGACACCGGCCTGACCTGCGGCTTGCCACTCCGGGAGTCGGGCCGCCCCACCGTCGGGGCGGTAGCGGTGATCCGCGCGCAAGAGATCGGTTCCGAGCCCATGAAAAAGGCCGGGGCCGCCCTCCCACAAGGGAGAGGGCAGCCCCGGCCGAAATCACCGCGGAATTCTACGCAATGCGCACGATGTGACCTTTGCGTTCAGCCAGTGGGCGTCAGGTCGTGGCGCAATTCGCCGCCTTTGACGATCCTGCTGCCGGGGCAGACGCCGGAGACGATGTCGCAGACCGTCCGCACGAGGACGCGGCCGATCATGGGGTCGATGGCACCGGCCAGATGCGCCACGCTCGTGCCGTACGAGACCTGGAAGCGCACGAGGGACGCGCTGCTGCTGCGGGCCTCCACCCGCCACGATCCGGCGAGGGTGACGAAGTCGCCATCGGTCTGCTCGAATTCCCTGGTGCGCTGGTGCAGCAGCCCCTGGTCGGCCTGGGTCCAGGAGACCCTGTTGCCGCGGAAGGCGAGCACCCAGTGGCTGCGGTCCTTCTCCACCTCGACGGAGATCAGGTCCGGCGCGTACCGCGGGAACTCCTCGTACCGGCACAGCGCCGCGTAGACGTCCCCGGCACTGCGCGTTGTTTCGATCTCGACGGTCTGGAATGACATCGGCGGAACTCCTCTTCGGTCAGCTGGGCGTGTGACCGCTGGGGCGGACGAAGTCGACGCCCTGGAGGCGTGAGGTGCGCAGCATCAGGTAGTTGGCCTCGCCGAAGGCGCCGCCGGTGAGGCCCGTGCCTCCGTGGGTGGGCAGGAAGGGCAGGAAGCCGGAGTGCGAGTCGTTCAGGTTGAGCACGCCGCAGTTGGTCACCGTGCTGGCGGCGCGCTCCAGCACGCTCAGGTCGTCGGACCACAGCGAGTTGCGCAGTCCGTACTTGTTCTCGTTCACGAAGGCCAGGACGTCGTCGAGCAGTTGGTCGTCGGGGCCGGGGGCGGGGACGACGACCGGCAGCAGGGGGGAGAAGGTCTCGTCGCGGACGGCCGTCAGGCTCCGCGCGTGGTGCAGGCCGTCCACCCGGAGCACGGTCGGCTCCAGGAAGAACCCGGTGTCCGACGCCGTCCCGTCGACCTCCAGGCGCCGTCCGCCGTGCACCAGGACCGCGCCCTTGGACACGGCGTCGCTGATGTTGGCGAAGAACGCGTCCGCCATCAGCGCGGGCGTGAGGACCACGCCGGGCTCGTCGGGGTAGCCGGGCCGTACCTCCCGTGCGGCCCGGACGAGCCGGTCCAGGAGCTCGTCGGCGATGGCGGGGTGCGCGACGACCTGGTTGGGGATGTTGCAGATCTGACCGGACTGGCGGAAGGTCTCGGTCAGCGCGCGGACCGCGCCGTCCAGGTCGGCGTCCCGCCACACGACGCAGCAGTCGTTCCCGGCGAGTTCGAGGATGGGCTTCTTCCCCGCGGCGATCGCCTGCTGCTCGAAGGCCAGGCCCTTGGTCGTGCTGCCCACGTACACGATGTCGTTGACGTGCGGGCTGGCGAGCCAGGTGTCCATGGTGGGCGGCGCGCACAGGACGTTGAGGGTGCCGGGCGGCGCCTGGAACTCGTCGAGGACCGGGACCACGATCTCGCGCAGGACGTAGGTGGTGGCCAGCGGCACGCTGCGCGGGGTGCGGACCACGACGGTGTTGCCGGCCAGCATCGCCGTGATCCCGAACAGGGCGTTGGGCGTCGAGGCGTTCTGCGGCGGGTTCACGCACACGACGCCGTCGGGGACCCGCCGGACGATGGATCTGCGGCGGCCGTCGTCGCGCTCGAAGTGCATCTGCTCGGCGCACCACGTCAGCGTCTCGTCGCTGAAGTCGGCGATCCAGTACTCGTCGATGCAGGGGCCCGCGAGCGAGCGCGGCTGGCCCTCGGCGACGAGCACCTCGACGATCTCTTCCCGGTGCGCGCGCAGGCGCTTGCCGATCTGACGGCCCATCTCCACGCGCGTGTCGAGCGGGGTGCGGGCCCAGGCGGGCGCGGCGGCGGCGGCCGCTGCCAGCGCCTGCTCCATCATCTCCTCGTCGGCCAGCGTGCAGCCGCCCGCCACCCGGTCGGCGGCGGAGCGCGGATCCACCACTCCGTCGTCCAGGTCACGCTTGAGACGGAGGCTCGCGAACGTGTCTTCCAGAATTGCGCGGGCCGTCACCGTATGGACATAGCGGCCCGTCGGATGCTCCACGTCCTTTCCGCCGATGTAGGCCGGGTACATCAGGAGGCCGGATTCTTTCGCAGTGGGTAATTCCAGCTCCTCGACAGACCTCTCCCCGTCGTCCACTCAGCACCATCTCCCTACTTGCCCCGTAGCTAAACCCACGTCGGTTGTGGCATAGTCGCATCTTGTACGAGTTAACCAGCGTACGACTAACGATAGTTACAGTAACCGCTGAGAGTCAATAGGTGGTTGCGGCGGCAGGAGGTGGTGCGGCAGCCGGTCCGGCCCAGGTGGGCGCTGTGCCGACTGTCCAGCGTACGCACAACTCCCCCGTACTCAGCGCCAGTTGGGACTGGATGGACCGCTGTGACGCCAGGGGCCACGCCCGGCGGATGTCGGGAATTCACAGGAGGAAGAGCCACGTTCCCCCCACGGGAGAACCTCGTCCCTGAGATTCCGAAACCACTCCGAACTATGCGTACGTCCACGACTGCCCACACCGGGAACCGCACCGGCCGTGGGCCATTCCGACATGAGCAGAACGCCCTGCGGCGGTAAAAAGAAAAGAGGGTTCTTCATGGTGAACGAGTTAGGATTACTGGCGCCCACCCGTCGATCTCTCGTCGGCCGAGGGGAAATACTGGGCGAGTTGGAGAAGGCCGTCGAAGCCCTCGCCGACGGGACCGGCGGCGTCCACGTGTACGAGGGCTCCGCGGGTGTGGGCAAGACGAGCGTGCTGGCCTACGCCGCCGCCGCGGCCACGCAGCACGGCATCCACGTCGCCGCCGGCGGCGCCACCGAGCTGGACCGCCTGGTCCCGCTCTCCAGCCTGCTCGCCTGCCTCGACCGCGGCCGAGCACATCTGCCCCAACTCCGGGACCTGCCGGAGGACATCGGCAAACGGCATCTGCTCGAGGACGTCGCAAGCCACCTGGACCAGACCCTGCGCACCCGCCGCCTGCTGATCAGCATCGACGACGCCCATCACCTGGACGAGCTCAGCGCGCTCGCGCTGCGCACCCTCGTCCCGGCCTTCGCCACGAGACCCGTGCTGTGGCTGCTGGCCCGGCGCCCCTGTTTCGCCCCGAACCCGGCGCACAACGCCGTCGACTCCCTGCTGGCCCACGGCGCCCTCGCCTGCGAACTCGGCACCCTGCACGACGACGACGTCGAGCGGCTGTGCACCGAGGTCCTGGGCACCCGCCCGGCCCCCGACCTGCTCGCCCTGGTGGTCCGCACCGGCGGCAACCCGTTCCTGTGCGACACGCTGCTCCGGTCCCTGCGGGACGCGGGGCGGCTGCGCGTGGCCGACGGACGGGTCCGGCTGGTCACCACGCCCGGCGACCGCGTCGGCACACCGCTGCGCGACGGCTACTTCCGCATGCTCAGCCGGTTGCTCAGCGACGTGTCGGAGGACACCCACCGCCTCTTGCAGGCGGGCGCCGTCCTCGGACGCCCCTTCACCGTGCACGAGGCGGCAGGCCTCACCGGCAGGCCCGCCGCCGAACTCGTCCACGCCGCCACCGAAGCGGTCGCCTCCGGCACGCTGCGCGGCGGCGACTCGACACTCTCGTTCCGCTACGAGGTCATCCAGGACGCGGTCTACGCCCGGCTCAGCGAACCCGTGCGCCTCGCCCTGCACCGCGAGGCCGCCGCCGTCGTCCAGGCCGAGGGCGGCGACCCGAGCGAGGTCGCCGACCACCTGCTGCGCAGCGGACACCACGGCGAGGCCGAAGCGGTCGAGGTGCTGCGCGACGCCGTGCGCCAGCGGGCCGCCTCGGCGCCGGAGGAGGCGGCCGACCTGGCGCTCCAACTCCTCGACCTGCTCGACGACGACACTCCCCCGGTGCACGAGCTCACCGTCGAGGCCATGCACCTGCTCGCCGTCTCCGGCCGCGCCCGGGAAGCCCGCGCGCTCGGCGAACGGGCACTGCACCGGGGGGTGGACGCCGCCACGGAGACCCAGCTGCTGAGTTCGCTGGCCGACGTGCTGCTCCGGCTCGGCGACAACGAGGCGGCGAACGAGTACTCCCGCCGCGCCCTGGCCCGTACCGACCTGCCCCGGTCCGCCCGGGCCGAACTCCTCGCCATGCACGCCTACAGCCTCGCCAGCAGCGGCGACATGGACGAGGCCGACCGCGTGGGCGCGGCGGCCGTCGAGTTCGGCGAGCAGTCCTTCCGGAGCGGGCCGCAGGTCCTCGGCCTGATATCGCGCAGCATCGTGGCCCTCAACCAGGGTGACCTCGGCCAGTCCCTGACGATGGCCCGCTCCGCGGTGCGGACCGCGGACGCGGCGGGCCCCGACGTCCGGCGCTACCACCCCCGGCTGTGGCTCACCGCGGCCCACATGGCGCTCGACCGGTTCGACGAGGCCGAGGCCGTCCTCGCGCTGTACGAGCGGGAGGCCGAGGGGCTCGGCGTCGACTGGGCCAAGCCGCTGTGGCACTACCAGCGCGCCCGCCTGCGGCTTTCGACAGGCCGCATCAAGGAGGCGGAAGCCGAGGCCATGGAAGGCATCCGGCGGGCCGACGAGCCGTCCACGCGCTGGCTCGCCTCTTCCCTGCTCACCCTGTGCAGCGAGGTCGAGCTGCGCAGCGGCGACCTCGACACGGCCCGGCAGACGCTGGCGCGGGCGGAGCAGCTCGCCGGGGTGAGCGGGACGCCCCGGGCCGCGCTCGTCTGGCGCAAGGTCCTCCTCCAGGAGGCCGGCGGCGAGGCGCAGCAGGCCCTGCACACCGTCACCGGGGTGTACGGAAGTCCCCGGCGCATGCGGGCGTTCCTCACCCGGTGCCCGGTGATCGGGCCGACGCTCGTACGACTGGCTCTACGCGCGGGGACGACGGCACAGGTCCCGGAGATCATCACGATGATGGACGAGCTCGTGACGGCCAACCCCGGCGTCACCTCGCTGGCCGCAGCGGCCACGCACGCCCGCGGCCTGGCGGCCAACGACACGTCCCGCCTGGCGGCAGCGGTCCAGCTGTACCGCTGGACGCTCCGTCCCATCGCCCTGGCCATGGCCCTGGAGGACGCGGCCGCGGCCGAACAGCGCGCCGGGAACCTGCCGTCGGCCCAGATCATGCTCGAGGAGGCGGCCCATACATGGACCACGTGCGGTGCCCACCGCGACGCCGACCGGGCCCACGACGCGCTGCGCGCCTGCCGCGCCCGAGGGGGGCACGCCGAGGAATCCCCCAGGACACCGCCCCCGCCGGAGCGGAGCATCACGGTGAAGGGCGACGACCGCTGGTCCAGCCTGACCATGTCCGAGCGCAGGGTGACCCGTCTGGTGGCCCAGGGACTGACCAACCGCAAGATCGCGTCCCGGCTCCACGTGTCCCCGCACACGGTGGACACCCACCTGCGGCGCAGCTTCATGAAGCTCAACGTCAGCAATCGCGTGGAACTCACGCTCAAGGTGATGGCCTACGAGGAGACGCGGCCGTCGGACCTGACGCATACGTGACGCGCACGGGCGCATGGCCGGTCCGGCCCTGTCCGGGGCGCCGCACGATGGTCCCCTCAGCGGAGGGGACCATCGACCGGATCGGGCGGTGTGGCGGAGCCGTCAGCTCCGCGTGCGCGGAGTGACGATCGGGAACCTCGGGTCCGGCAGCGTCAGCGTGCCGAACACGGCGTCCGTCGCCGCCTGGGCGTCCGCGCCCTCCAGCGTGATCTTCTTGTCGTCGACGGCCTGGTTGAAGTTGTTCTTGTAGCCGGGCTTCTCAGCCAGCTCGTTGAGCGCCTCGCGGCTCAGCCTGATGGTGGCGTCCGGCGTCACGACGAAGCGGTCGCCGCCCTCCACGAAGACCAGCACGCCGTTGCGGAGCGTCGTGGTGCACTTCTCCCCCGTCTCGGCTCCGGTTCCGGCGTCGACGAAGACCCAGTCGAGCACGATCGGGGTGCGGTGCCGCTCGGCCGCCGTCGGCCCGTCCACGCTGCGTGCGAGCGCGGAGAAGTACTGCTCCAGCGTCGTGCTGCGGATCAGGTCCACGGAGGACTGGCTGGTGATCAGCGGCTGCGGGCCGTGCACGACCTCCTGGGCGCCGGTGAGGTAGGCGTTGCGCCAGGTGGCGTTCTCCCGGCCGTAGCCGAGCTGGGTGAAGACCTTGGCCTGGAGCTCCTTGGCCCGCGTGACCTGCGGCTCGGCGAGGGGGCTGCCGTTCTCCGCGGCCGCCGCGAAGATGACGTGGTTGAGCAGCTCGGCCGCCCAGCGGAAGCCGTCCGCGGTGTCGCTGTCGTAGGCGTGCTGCGCCTTGTCGACGACGGCCTCGGCGCCGCCCATCGCCTCCACGTAGGCCGCGCCCGCCTGGACCGGCGGGAGCTCCCACAGGTGGGCCGGGTTGCCGTCGTACCAGCCCATGTAGCGCTGGTAGACCGCCTTGAGGTTGTGGCTCATCGAGCCGTAGTAGCCCCGGTTGTACCAGTGGTCGCCCAGGCCCGGGGGGAGTTCCTTGAGCTGTTCGGCGATCTCGATGCCCGTGTGGCCGGAGTTGATGAGCCGCAGGGACTGGTCGTTGAGGTAGCCGTACATGTCGCGCTGCTTGTTGAGGAATTCGAGGATGCGCGCGTTGGACAGCTGCTCGCCCGGCTCCTCGTTCTCGACCTCGGCCCACATCGGCCAGTGGTGCGAGGCGAAGAGGACGTCGGTGTCCTTGCCGAATATCTGGATCGCCTCGGTGAGGTACTTCGACCAGGCGTGCGCGTCCCGCACCTGAGCGCCGCGCAGGCTGAGGATGTTGTGCATGGTGTGCGTGGCGTTCTCCGCGACGCACAGCGTCCGGGCGTCCGGGAGGTAGATGTTCATCTCCGCCGGGGCCTCGGTGCCCGGCGTCAGCTGGAAGACCAGCGGGAAGCCGGAGTCCTTGAACTCGTACACGTACAGCCCCTGCCGCCACGGGATCACGTACGAGCTCTGCCAGTTCTTCTTCTCGACCGGCTGGTGGTCGGGGCCGCCGATGTAGGCGGTCGGCGGGATCAGCGTCACCTCGCCGGTGGAGATCGTGAGGCCCAGGCCCGAACCGCACTGCCCCGTGGGGCTCTTGTCCAGCTGCGCCGCGTACATGTACTGCGCGCGCCGGGCCATAGCCGGGCCCGCGTAGACGTTCTCGCTGACCGCGTGCTCCAGGAAGCCCGCGGGTGCGACGACGGGCACGCCCGGCTCCAGGGGGTCGCCGAGCTCGGCGAAGATGCCGCGGGCGCCGCCGAAGTGGTCGACGTGACAGTGGGTGTAGAGGAGGCCCTTGACCGGCCGCTGCTCCTTGGTGAGCTCCGTCTTGTCACGGAACAGCTTCAGGGCGGCCTGCGCGGTCTCGTAGCAGGCCAGCGGGTCGATGATGATCAGACCCTGGTCGTACTCGATGATGGTCATGTTCGACAGGTCGTAGCCGCGCACCTGGTAGACGCGGTACTCGCGACAGGAGGTGACCTGGAACAGCCCGGAGACGGCCGTCAACTCGCCCTGCCGGTGCAGGCTGCCGTTGATCGTCCGCGCCTGCGACCGCCCGTCCGGCTCGAGGAACTCGTACCCGGCGAAGTCCCAGACCACCTTCTCCGGGTCCTTGCGGGACGTGATGACGGGGACGTCGGGCGGGGCGATCTGGAACCTGCTGGCGTCGGCGAAGTCCTTGCCGTCCTTCTCGTCGGCGGCGTTGGCCGCCTCTGCGGCCTTGCGGTTCGCCTCGGCGACTGCGGCCGAGGGCTCGATCGGCTCGGTGTACTCGGGCTCTACGGGCATGACGACATCCCCTCCACGATGGTGTGCGGAAACCGTTCTGCAAACGATCGTGACGCTAGGTGCATGGACCATCACTCACAAGAGAGGTGATCGGGCCAGCGGGACCGGAGGGGCGGTTGACACACCAGGTGCCCCCCTGAGAACGCGCGGGCGGGCGCGGCCCGGGCGCGGGGTCACTCCGCGTCCGAGCCACGCCCGCCCTGTCACGGCGGGAGCTGTTCCGTCAGATGCCCGTGCGCCGGGTCAGTGCCGCGCTCCCGCGGTCTCCTTGCGCTCGTGGCCGTCCTGGCACTCCGCGGGTTCCTGGGACTCCGTGGGTTCCCGGGACTCCTCGGCTTCCTGGGACTCCTTGGGTTCCTGATGATCCGTCACGCCCGCTATGAGGGGCGTGTCGTCCTCGGACGCCGTCACCTTCGCGTGCCGCTCGGCCCATATGGTGAGCGCCGTCGAGCAGGCGTGGTCCAGGTGGCGCAGGCCGGACAGGTCCAGTTCGGTCCTGCGGTCGGCCGGCAGCGCCTCCAGCTGGTCGAGGATCTTGGGAAGCCGCAGGAACGTGGCGTTGCCGACCACGCGGACGCGGATCGTGCCGGTGCCTTCGAGCCCTTCGACCTCCAGGTGCACGTGGGAGGTGTCCCAGGCCGTCTTCACGATGGCGAGCGCCAGGCCGATGAGGACGCCCTCGAACATGTTGGTCGCCACGATCGCGAGCGCGGTGACCGCGAGGACCAGGGCCTCGCCGCGGTGCTCGCGCCACAGCGGCCCGAACGCCTTGACGGGGATCAGCTTCCAGCCCGCGTGGATCAGGACCCCGGCGAGCGCCGCCACCGGTATGACGCCGAGCGCGGCGGGGAAGGCCGCGGCGAAGGCCAGGAGCCACACGCCGTGCAGCACCCGGGACGCCTTGGTCCTGGCACCGGCCTGGACGTTGGCGGCGCTGCGCACGATCACCGCGGTCATCGGCAGCGCGCCGAGCGCCCCGCACACCGCGTTGCCCGCGCCCTGGGCCATCAGCTCCTTGTCGTAGTCGGTGCGCGGACCGTCGTGCATGCGGTCCACGGCCGCCGCGCTGAACAGCGACTCGGCGGACGCGATCAGGGTGAAGGCGAGCACGGTGCCGAGCGCGCCCGCGAGGGCGCCGCCCTCCACCAGCGCGGAGAACGCGTCTCCGCCGGGCGGCTGCACCGCGTCCACCAAGCCCTGCACCTCGACCTTCGCCACCGGCAGGTCCAGGGCGAAGACGGTGAGCGTGGCCAGGGCGACCGCCGCGAGCGGCGCGGGCAGCACCCGGGCGGCCCGCCGCCACCGCGGCCACAGCACCAGGACGGCGATGGTGCCGGTGCCGACGGCGAACGCGGCCAGGGCGTCGCTGGAGCCGACCGTGTCGGCGGCGAGCCGGGGCAGTTCGGCCAGCTTGTCCAGGCCGGAGGCGGGCGCCTCGGCGTCGACGAGCGCGTACAGCTGCCCGGCGATGAGGACGAGGCCGATGCCCGCGAGCATCCCCTGCACCACCGCCACGGATATCGCCCGGAACCAGCGGCCGAGCCGCAGGGCTCCCATGGCCAGCTGGAGGAGCCCGGCGACCAGCACCAGGGCGCCGAGCGCCGCGATGCCGTACTCCTGCACGGCCTCGTACACGAGGACGGTCAGACCGGCGGCAGGGCCGCTGACCTGGAGGCTGCTGCCGGGCAGCAGACCGGTCAGGAGGCCGCCGACGATGCCGGTGACCAGACCGAGCTCGGCCGGTACGCCGGAGGCGACGGCCACCCCGACGCACAGGGGGACGGCGACGAGGAAGACCACGATCGACGCGGTGAAGTCCGCGCGCAGTGTGGAGAGGTCACGCACTGAGGGCCTTTTCATGGTCGGTACGTCAGCTTTCATGGGTTTCACCGGATTCCCCCGCGCTCACAGCGGGAGGAACAGGTCGGTCGCGGCGTGATGGGCCGCCACCAGGCCGGTGTGGACCTCGTAGTACCAGCCGTGCAGGCGTACGTCGCCGCTCTCCAGGCGGTCGCGGACGCACGGGTACTCGCGCAGGCGTGCCAGCTGTTCGCGCACGTGGCGCTGGACGGCGCCGGCGACCGCGGGCCCGTCGTCGGCGGGCAGTTCGCTGGACAGCTGGCGGTCCAGCCAGTCGCGTACGGCGGGCAGCTCGGCGAGGTCCTCGCCGCGGGCCTTGGCGCCGACGGCGCCGCAGTGCGAGTGCCCGCAGACGACGATGTCGGCGACGCCAAGGACGCACATCGCGTACTCGATGGTGGCGCTCTCCGAGCTGGCCGGGCGGCCCGCTTCGTAGGGGGGCACCGCGTTGCCCGCGGTGCGCAGTTCGAAGAGGTCGCCGGGGCGGGCGCCGGTGATCAGGGAGGGCACAACCCGGGAGTCGGAGCAGGTGATGAAGAGGGCGAGGGGGGACTGCCCGGCGGCGAGCCGTCCGAACGTCTCCTGTTCCTCGCGGCGTTCGGCGATGCGGGCGGTCATGCCGCGGGCATGCGTGATGAAGGTCTCCATGGCGAAGACGTCTCCTGGGGGGTGTCGGTGTGGGGTGTGCGGTCGGCGGGCGGGGCCCGGCTTTCCGCTCAGGAGCGCGAAACGCAGTGCAGGAGGAGCAGTTGGGCGCCCGGTCTGGCGGGCGCGGCCGCGGCGGGCCGGGGACCGGTGGGTCTGCGGGCCGTGCGGGTGTCGGCGGGGTCGGCCGTGTCGGAGCGGGCCCGCGCGGCGGTGGCCCGGAGGGGTGCCGGGGTGGTGTGCGCGCGGCCGCGGACGAAGTGAGGGGGTGGGTAGGGGACTTCGCCGTCCCTGAGCGTGCGTTCCCGCGTGTCCGTGGTGGCCGGGGGCAGATCCGGCGCGGCGAGCCTGGACGGGGCCGCCGTGTGGGAGGCCGCGCCCGCGGCGGCGGGCGCGGTGCCGCCGCACAGCAGGGACAGCAGGACGATCATGGTGGTGACGGCCCAGCGGCGCGCTCGCGCTGCCGGGCCCGCGCGGCCGAGCGGGCGGCCGGTCGTGTGGTGCTTCATCGTCGTCAGGAGGTGTCGGGCGCGTGCGTGCGCGCGGGACGGCAGCTCACGCGGGTCGCGGCCGTGCCGGCGCGCCTGTGCCCGTTCAACTGCCGCCCGCTTCCTGAGGTGCCGCCGCCGGGGCCAGCTCGCTGATCTCGGAAAGGTCCATGCCGAGCTGCTCGTGCAGGAAGCGCACGATCGTCCAGTGCGGCAGCGCGCCCCCGTCGAAGGGGCCGAACTCCCGTACGTACAGCGGGATCCAGCGCAGTGCCTCCTCGATGGCCCGCTCCCTGCCCGGCTCGCGCTGGTAGTCCTCGTACGCGATGCTGCGGTGCTCGATGAAGAACCCGCCGGGCAGCCGCTGGGCGCACAGGGCGCGGTACTCGCGGGTCTGCAGGATCAGGTAGTGCCAGATCTCGTCGATCTCCTGCTCGACGGGGAGGAAGAGACCGCTGAGCCGGTCCGGGTGGCGGGAGACGAGGTAGAGGTAGCGCAGACACTCGGTGACCTGGCGCTCGACGTACTCCCGCGGCGCGTCGGTCGCCGCGGCGAAGTGCGCCACCACTTCGGCGTGCAGGGCGTCGCCGAGGAGGGACGCGAGGTCTGCGGCGGACACGTGGTCGACGGCGGGCGCGAGGGGGGTGGCGGACGCGATCGGCTGCGTGGTCATGGTGCTCCCGGGAGGCGTGGCGTAGCGGAGTGCGGGGGTCAGGTGTCCTTGGCGAGCCAGGTGTACTTGCCCGATCCGCCGATGGGGATGTGGTCCTGGTGTTCCAGGGCGGCGTCCCGTCCGGTGAGCGCGGCGACGCCGTGGCGCAGCGCGTCGGCCTCGACGGGCGCGAGCGGGGCGCCGTCGAAGGTCGTGTAGCGCAGCAGCGCGCGGGACGGGTCGCGGGCGTCGAGCTGGTGGACGAAGACGCGGGGCGAAGCGGCGGTGACCACGTCGTCGAGGTCGCCCTGTGCCACGGGCCCGTGCGGGGTCTTCAGGAGTTCCTTCTCGCGGCCACAGAACCGGGTGATGCGGGCCGGGTCCGGCGAGCCGTCGGCGGTGCGCACGCAGTCGCCTGAGCGGTAGCGCACCAGGGGCATGTGCGGGTTGCGCACGCTGGTCACGATGAGGTGGTGGATGCGGCTGCCCGGCTCCACGGGGATCAGCTCGACGCTCATCCGGTCCAGGTACGGCCGGTAGCGGCCGGTCCGGTCGCTGTAGAAGAGGTAGCCGAGCTCGGTGCTGCCGAACAGGTCGACGACCGGGCAGGAGAAGTGGTGCTGGAGGTAGCGCCGCACGTTGAGCGGCGCGTACTCGTAGGCGTGCACGATGCTCGCGGGCCGGGGGAAGGAGGCCCACAGGCCCCAGTCGACGGCCTTGCGCACCAGGTGTGCGAGATGGGGTCCCGAGCAGTCCAGGTGGTAGCGGCCGCGGGGGTGGGCGGCCTGTGCGGTACGGATCTCCTCGATCATGCGCTCGACGTCCGCGCGGTCCCACAGGGCCGGGTCGCGGCGCAGGTTGACGTAGAACGTCCGCTCGTCCAGGCGCCGTTGCTCCAGGTCCGGCAGCGGGTCGGGCTCGGCCGTCGGCCCGCCGCGCTTGCGGGCGTTGACGCGGGCGACGTGCTCGGTGGCGAGGACGGTGGTGAGGGAGACCCGTCGGCACCCCTCGTGCCAGGTGTCGGCGATGTCGGGGTGCTCGCTCCACAGCCGGTAGTAGGAGTTGAGCAGGAAGTAAGGGGGCCGGATGATCTGCATCCGCGCGTGGTTGGTGCCCGTGGAGAGCACGAACTCCGCTTCGCCCGCCGCGAGGGCGGCCGCCAGGGTGGGGGTCATCCAGTTGTCGGGAAAGCCACGGGCGATCTCCGGCTTCTCCAGAATGGGGAAGTGGCCACGCTCGACGTACGGCCGGTAGATCGGGATGTCCTTGATCTGGGCGATGACGTCGGCACTGGGCTGACCGTTCATGACCACCCTTCGGGGCTGCGGAGGTATGTGGGGGGCTGGCCCGGCACGCCTGGGGCGTGCCGGGCCGGTAGTAGCAGGGGCAACTAACGGGTGTTCAGGAAATACAGCCGGACTTCGCCGACGCGCTGATGCAGCCGGACTTGTCGGCGCTGATGCAGCCTTCCTTTCCGGACACCTTCGGCGAGTTCAGGGCGGTCCACTGGTTCCAGACATCGTCCTTGGCCATCTTCGCGATGAGCTTTTCCACGTCGTACCTCCAGGGAAGGGTGGGGTGGCGCGGCGGGGCCGATGCCCGTTCGCCGCCGCAATCGAAGGTAAAAGAAAGACCAAGTCGAAGTCAAAGGTGAGCAATGCGCCATGGCTCAAAAACCGTCCGGAGCACCGACTTTGGCTTGATCCTTTGGGGCGCGCGGGGCGCTATTCACCTTCTCTTCACCAACGAGACAGGAAATGTGCACGAGTTGAGACAGGACCCAAAAGGGATCAATCAACTGGAGGGAGTCGAACGACTCGATAGAGGGATGATCGACTTGAAGAGCCGCTTCGACGGACTTCATGGGCCGCCCCTACGGCGAGGAATGCACGGCCGAAGAGGGGCGAGCCCTGGCCCTATCGTCCGGCGGGCGCCGTACGCCAGAGGAAGATTTCGGTACTCGGGCGGCGCTCGGCGAAGCGGCCCGCCGGGGAGGACGTCCGCAGCAGGTCGCGCAGGTCCGACTCGAAGGCGTCTCGGCGCGGCCCGAACAGGTGCGGGGCCGAGAACGACATCGAGAACACCCCGGCGACGACGTCGTCGTACGTGCGCTCCAGCACCTGCCCACCAGGAACGACGAGGCGCTCAGGACCGGAGAACCCCGCCCGGGCGAAGACCGCGGCCTCGCCTCCCGGCGTCCCCTGCGGCAGCAGGCCGCGCCCCGCCCGCCTGACCGGCCCCAGATAGCGTCTGACCAGCTCGTCCAGCGCGGCGTAGGGCACCGGCGGATGCGGCAGGCCGACGACGGACCGGTCTTCCGTCTTCAGGTCGGAGAGGTGCGCGAGGGCACCGCCCGGGCGCAGCATGCCCCGCACCGTGCGCGCCACCAGGTCGCGGTCCATCCAGTGGAAGGACTGGGCGAAGGCCGCCACGGTGAAGGTGCCGAGCCCTGCGGGCAGGTCTTCGGCCCGGGCCTGCACCCAGGTGGCCTTTTCGGCCACTCCCTGCTCGGCCGCCCCACGGCGGGCCTCGGCGATCATCTCGCCGTCGGGGTCCAGCCCCACGATCTCGCCGAAGGCGTGCGCGAGCCGCAGCGCGATGCTGCCCGGGCCGCACCCCACGTCGAGCAGGCGCCCCCGCCCGTCGAGCCCCAGCGCCTCGGTGAGCGCGTCCGCGAGTCCGGGAGCGTACGGGAGCCGCCCGCGCTCGTAGTACGCGGCCGTACCGGCGAACAAGGTGTCGTCCCACTGCCATCCAGCAGCCAAGCCGGCGCACCGCCCTTCGCGGGAGATCCGAGCGCGGAGCGGTCGATGATTCCACGGCAGGGGACGGGCGGCGACCTCATTTCCGCGTAGCGCGTGCCCGGCGTTTTTCGTGTGGCGCGCGCCCGGCGTTGCCGTATGGCGTGCGCCCGGCCGCGGGCGATGCCCGCGGCCGGGCCCTGAGCGGTCACACGAAGGGCGTGATCCGCTCCTCGACGCCGAGGAGCAGCTTGCCGTAGATCTCCATGCCCACCGCGGGCGTGGCGACCGCGTGGCGTCCGGCGGTGCTGGCGTCCCGCCAGATCCGCTGGAGCGGGTTCGAGTCGGCGAAGGAGCCGCCGCCGTGCACGTTGAGCAGGGTGTTGATGGCCTCCAGGACGTTCTTGATGGCGTGCCCGCTGTCCGCGCGGACCCGGGCGCGGATCAGCACGTCGAGGTCGGCCCCGCGGGCGGCGGCCTCGTCGATGTCCGCGGCCGCGCGGTGCACGTGCAGCTGCGCCGTGTCGATCTTCGTGGCGGCCTCCGCGACCTCCAGCTGCACGGCCACCGAGTCCGCCTGCGTCTCGTAGTACGTGTACGAGATCGGTTTGGTCGCGGCCTTCTCGGTGACGAGCTTCAACGCGGCGCGCCCCAGGCCGATCTGGGGCCCGGCGAGGCCCAGGGCGAGCAGCGGCGAGAGCGAGGAGCGGAACAGGCCCGTGTCCCCGTGCACCGTCGGCAGCTCGCCCTCGATCGCCCTCGGCACGGAGATGACGCGGTGCTCGGGTATGAAGACGTCCTCGGCGATCAGGCAGTTGCTCCCGGTGCCGCGCATCCCGGCGACGTGCCAGACGTCCTGGATCTCCACGTCCGCGCTCGGCACCAGGGCCATCGCCTGGTCGACCACCTCGCCGTGCTCATCGGTCAGCGGCAGGGCGAGGACGGCCCAGGTGGAGTGCCAGGCGCCGGAGTTGTAGTACCAGCGGCCGGACACCCGCCAGCCGCCCTCGGTCTTGCGGCTGGTGGCGGTGGGGCCGAAGACGCCGGTGACCCGGGCGTCGGGGTCGGCGCCGAAGACCTCCTCCTGGGCCCGGAGGGGGAAGAGGGCGGCCAGCCAGTTGCAGGTGTTGACCACGGCCACCACCCAGGAGGTGGAGCCGTCGCCCTCGGCGAGTTCGGCCGACACGTCCACCAGGGTGCGCATGTCGGTCTCGTAGCCGCCGAAGCGCCGCGGCACGGTCAGTTTGAAGAGTCCCGCGGCCGTCAGCGCGTCGATCACCTCGTCGGTGACCTTGCGCTCCGCCTCGATCCTGGGGGCGTGCTCGCGCAGCAGGGGTCGCAGGGCGGCGGCCCGCGCGAGGATCTCGGCGGTGGTCGGGGTGTCGGTGGTGGTGGTCATGTCTGTCTCCATGGCTTGAACACGCGAGAAGGAAGCGGGGGAAGAAGGCGGGGGTCAGGCGACCGGGGCGAACGCGGAGTGCGTGCCGAAGGTCCGGTGGCCGTAGACCAGCGGCGGCGCCGTGGCCGTGCGGGCGTGGACGACCGTCCCGAGCAGCAGTTGGTGGTCGCCGCCCGCGACGGCCGACGTCAGCTCGCACACGAGCCAGCCCGGCGCGTCCGGCAGCCGGGGCAGTCCGTGGTCGTCCTCCCAGCGGACCTCGGCGAAGCGGTCGGCGGACCGGCCCGCGAAGCGACGCGCCAGCGCTTCCTGGTCCGCGCCGAGCACGTTCACACCGAAGCGCCGGGTCGTCAGGATGCGGGCGAGCAGGCCCGACCCGCGGTCCAGGGCCACGGACACCATCGGCGGGCGCAGCGACAGCGAGGCGAAGGCGCTGACGGTCGATCCGTACGGCGCCCCGCCCTCGGCTGCGGTCACGACGGTCACCGGGGCGCAGACCCCGGCCATCAGATCCCGGAAGTCCTGTTCGGTCATCATGGCGTCCCCTCCAATCCATCATGATGATTACGGTGATCATGATGGAGGCTTTCAAAGAGCGTCAAGGGGTGCGATGCTATTGGCCATAATCAATTCGTTCTGAGGATCGTCGCGAGGATGGGGAGGGCCTGTGGGAGCCGCAGACGACGCCAGAGGGGGCATGGAGCCGCCCGCCCTTCGGCGCGGCGAGTGGGAGCGCCCCGCGGCCTCCCGCGCCGAGGTCGCCGCCCAGCGCATCGCGGCCATGGTCGCGGACGCGGAACCGGGCGAGCGCCTGGGCACCAAGGAGGAGCTCCGCGCCACCTGCGGGGTGTCGGTCGGCACCTTCAACGAGACCCTGCGGCTGCTCCAGTCACGCGGGCTCGTCACCGTCCGCCCCGGCCCGGGCGGCGGCCTCTTCGCCGCCGAGCAGTCCGCCCTGCGGCGCCTGGGCAACTCCGTGCTCGCCCTCGACACCGGCACCGACACCGGCCAGGCGGACGGCAAGCGCGCGGAGGAGGCCCGGCGCATCCGGGACGCGCTGGTTCCGCTCCTGGTCGAGGACGCCCTCTGGCACGCCTCACCGGCCGATGTCGCCGCGCTCCGGCAGGAGTTGGCGGAGCTGGCCGGGGCCGCGCGGCAGGCCGACGCGGTCGCGTTCGCCGCCGCCGATCACCGGCTGCGCACCCGGCTCGCGGCCGTCAGCCCCAACTCGCTGCTGCGCTCGCTGTACGCGACCCTGCTGCCGGTCGCCGAGCCCGACGCCGCCGAGCGGCTCCAGGGCCGGTACGAGCACCACGTCGCGCTCGTCGACGCCCTCGAAGCCCGTGACCGCGCCCGGGCGCTCGACCTGGCGCGCTCCACCTGAGGAAGACTCACAGAGCCCACTCGTCCTGGGCACAGGTCTTTCACATTTTCCGGTCATTGAGGGACGGCAAACCGCCAACCCCACGCGGAGCCGATCCTTCCGCAACCTCGTCGGTGCCAGAGTCCCGGTGCGGCGCCCAACAGGGCGCCCGTGGCTGAACTACCTGACACCAAGGAGTTCTCTTCGTGGGGAAGAAAACCGCGACGCTGCTCGCCACCGCCGCTCTGGCCACCCTCACCCTCGTCGGCCAGGCGAACGCCGCCCCCGCACACCACGCCTCAGCCCCTTCCGCCGGCGCGACCACGCCGGGGCCGCTCGCGAACCAGGTCCGGTACGCACCGTTCACCCTCAACCACAACGAATCCGTGAGCTCCGACACGGCCCGCCTCGTCATGCAGTCCGACGGAAACCTCGTCATCTACGACGAGTTCAACCGGGCCAGATGGGCCACCCGGACCGTCGGCCAGGGCTGGACCACCCGCTTCCAGGAGGACGGCAACCTCGTCGTCTACACCCGCAGCGGCCGCGCCGTCTGGGCGTCCAACACCGCGGGTCACCCCGGCTCCCGCCTCGTCGTGCAGGACGACGGCAACGTCGTCATCTACGACGGCAGCCGGGCCATCTGGGCCTCCGGCACCAACCACTAGCTCCTCCGCGCACCGCCACCAGCACGTCTGGCGGCTGGCGGCTGGCGGCGTCACCGGCCGGGCCCTCGCGGGTCCGGCCGGTTCCGTGCGGGGGCCGCGCCGGGTCCGTGCAGGGGCCCGCGCCGGGTGGCGGCGGTCACCGGTCCTCATCGGCGCCGGTGCCCATGGGCTCCTGGGCTCCTGGGCTCCTGGGTGATCCAGCCCCCGTAGGAGACGGGCAGGCGACCTCCCATCGAACACCCCGCATACGCGCCATGCACTCTCCGCGCCGCCTACAACCACAGCCGCCGCTCCCCGCGTCGAACTCCGTGCCGGTGCGCCGGTCCCGCCGGTGACACCGATCCCGCACCCACCGAACCCACGGAGTTCACGTGCACTCGCGTTCCCACTTCACGGTCGTCCGGCTGGCCGCCACCGCCGCGCTCGCACTGGCCACCCTCACCGTCGGCGTGCCCTCCGCCCAGGCCGCGGACACCGCCCCGGCGTCGCGCCAGGCGCCGGACGACCCCTTCGTAGTGACCCTCTCCTCCAACGTCTCCACGACCGACTTCACCCACCGCAAGGTCAAGCTCAGCGGCACCGTGACCCGCGCCGACGGCACCCCGGTGGCGGGCGCGCCGGTCAAGCTGCTCAAGACCGTCCTGTACAACACCTGGAACCCGTGGGGCGACCCCATCGACCCCATCGAGCGGGAGACCCTACCGCTGGGCACCCTCCGCACCGACGCCGAGGGGAAGTTCGCGGTCTCCAACGTCCCGGCGGACCGTTGGCTGGACCGCCCCAGCGTCCATCTGTTCCCGCGCCACCAGGTCGAGTTCCAGGCCTCGTACGACCCGGGCGACCCCTCCGACGGCCACTTCTACTTCGCCGACACCACGGTCAACGTCAAGGCGGTCGCCAGCACCCTCACCTACAAGGTCAACAAGACCAAGGTGCGCGCCGGTGACACCCTCGTCGTCACCGGCAAGGTCACCTGGCCCGCCGGACACGGCCCGGTCAAGGGCACCCGCGTCCTGCTCCGGACCTACTACGAGTCCGCGTACGACGCGAAGACCACCACCGACGCGCGGGGCAACTTCACCGTCCGCGCCAAGATCCGGGGCTACGACCGCGACTTCGCGCTCTTCTCCGCGCCCAAGGACTACTACGTCGCGGGCGCGAGCAAGAAGCTGCCGGTCAAGAACATCACGCCGCGCCCGACGCCCGCGCCCTGAGGCACGGGACCGGGCCGGGGCCCACCGCCGTGGACACGGTGGCGGGCCCCGCACCACCCTCTCCGAACCGTGAGCCCGTGTCAGGGTTTGACATGGATCACACGGATCCGTACGGGCGGATTCCGATTGCCGACGGCGGCAGAGAGCAGGAGAAAGGACGAGGAGAGACCGAGAACGAGACCCACAAGCGTCAGGAGCGGCCGCGTGCCGCACCCCTGCCCCGAGAACGTACGGAGGTCACATGACCCGCGCCATCGCCGTCGGAGTGGACGGATCCGCCGAGAGCCTGGCCGCAGCCGACTGGGCGGCGGCCGAAGCCGCGCTGCGCGGCGCGCCCCTGCGGATCGTGCACGCCTGGCTCCTGCAGTCGACCGACGTGACCATCGCTCAGAGCAGGGACGAGCAGGCCACCGCCGCCGACGCCTTCGTGCGGGAGGCCGTGACGCGTGTGTCCGGGCGCCACCCGAACCTCACGATCACCTCCGAGGTCGTCCAGGCCACCCCCGTCGACACGCTCCTGGCGGAGGCCGAGCGTTCCGAGATGCTGGTGCTCGGCTCGCGCGGGCACGGGGCGCTGCTCGGCTTCCTGCTCGGCTCGTACGGGCAACAGGTGATCGCCGACGCGGCAGGGCCCGTGGTGTCCGTGCGCGCCGGTACGGGGACAGGGGCGGCCCGGCCCGACGGCGCGAGTGAGGTCGTCGTGGGGCAGCACGGGGAGCCCGAGGACAGCGAGGCCGTGCTGCGGTTCGCCTTCGAGGCCGCGGCCGCCCGCGGCGCGTCCGTGCGCGCGGTGCGGGCTTGGACCCTGCCGCCGCTGTACGCCTACAACACCGGCGTACTGGACGTCGCGGACCAGGCCGGCGGCCTCGAACCCCTCGAACAGCAGGCGCTGACGCGGGCGCTCGCCCCGTGGCGCGAGCGCTACCCCGACGTGCCCGTGACCGAGCACGTCGAGATCGGCAGTGCGGGCCAGGTCCTCCTCGCGGCCACCGCCGACGCCGGCCTCCTCGTGGTCGGCCGCAAGACGCACCGCTCCCCCATCGGCACCCGCATCGGCTCCGTGGCCCACGCGGCACTGCACCACGCGGGCTGCCCGGTCGCGGTCGTTCCCCCGGCCTGAGCTGCGGCCGGACGCGGCCCGGCGGGCCGCGCATGCTCAGCAGGTCGTGCCGTCAGGCACCTCGCGCAGGCCGACCAGGTAGTCGTCCACGCGCTGGGTGACGCACGCGCCGCCCCGGCCGTAGGCGGTGTGCCCCGGGGCCTCGTACGTCAGGAGCATGCCGCCGGGGAACTGGTCCGCCAGGCTCTCGGCCTCCTCGTACGGGGTGGCCGGGTCGCCGGTGGTGCCGATCACGAGGACCGGCGGCACCCCCTCCGCCTCCACCCGGCGCGGCTGCTGCGTGCCCGACGGCAGGTCCTTGCACGCCAGGACGCTCACCACGCTCGACACGCCGTACAGGCCCGCCTTCCTCTCCGCTCGCTCCAGGGCGTCCCAGTACGGCTCGGCGGTGCGGGGGTAGGCGGTGTCGGCACAGGAGACGGCGAGGATGGCGGCGTCGCTGTTGTCGACGGGGGCCTTGGACGCGCGGTTGTCGACGGGGGCCTTGGACGCGCGCTTGCCCTTGCCGCGGGAGCGGGCCGCGGGCTCCGGCGCATCGGCCTCCGAGAGCTCTGCCAGTTTCGTGCCGTCGCCGCGGGCCGCCGCGCGCAGCGCCGCGGAGAGCGGCTTCCACTCGTCCTCGGGCGTGTACATCGCCAGGGAGACCGCGTCGACGACGTCCGTCGTGCCGAGGCCCTCCTCGTCGCCGTCGACGGGCAGCGGGTCGTGCTCCGTGCTCTCGTACAGGCCCTGGATCAATCGGCGGATCTCGCCGGGGCTGTCACCGGGGCAGCCCCGGCCGACGACGTCCGCGCACCGCGTCGCGTAGTCGTCGACGGCCCTGCGGAAGCCGGTCGCCTCGCTGAGGGCGCGCCGCTCCCAGCCGAGGGAGGGGTCCACCGCGCCGTCGAGGACCATGGCGCGCACCCGGCGCGGGAACTGCTCGGCGTACCGCGTACCCAAGTGCGTGCCGTACGACCAGCCGACATAGGTCAGCTTTCGCTCGCCGAGAGCCGCGCGCAGCACGTCCAGGTCACGGGCCACGTCCTGGGTGCCGACGTGGCGCAGGAGGCCGTGGCTGCCCTTGCGGCACGCGGTGGCCTCGGCGCGGGCGTCGGCGAGCGCGCGGGCTCGCGCGGCGGCGGTGCGCGGAACGGGAGGCTGTTCTCCCGAACCCGACCCGGCACCGTCCCCGGCGGTGTCTTCCTCTTCCTCCGGGCAGTCGAGCGCAGGCCGGCTGCCCGCGACACCTCTCGGGTCGAAGGAGACGATGTCGAAGCGGGCCCGCGCCTTCGCACCGAACGACTCGACCCCGCCCTCCTTCAGGTCGGCCACACCGGACTCGCCCGGGCCGCCCGGGTTGTACACGAGGGTGCCGACGCGCCGCTCCTCGTCGTCGGTCACGGCCCTGGCCACCGGCAGGACGAAGGTCTTCCCGTCACCCGGGTGCGCGTAGTCCCTGGGCACGGTGAGCCGGGCGCACTGGACGTCGCCACAGTCCCTCCACTTCAGCCGCTGTCCGTAGAAGCGCTGGAGTTCGGGCCGGGTGGCGGGGTCGGCGTCCGCCCGCTGCTGCGCACGACCGTCCTCCGTGGTGCAGCCCGCGAGGGACAGGGCCGTGAGAACCGCGAGGGGCAGGGCGAGCACGCGCATCCGCGCGGTGTGCCGCAAGGACTTCGGGGACTTCAAGGGGGTGCTCCTGTGTTTCGGTACACCACAGGGTCCCTGATCACGGCTGACGGTGCCGCATCCGGGCCGGGCTGCGTCAGGGTCAGCGGCCACTCCTTGTCGTCCTCGGGCAGTGTCGTCCTCGGTCAGCGGCCACAGAGCTCCCCGCGCACCGCCGCGTCCTCCAGGGCCTGCTCGCCCCAGTCGCCGTTCCTGTTCATGGTCATCGCGTGCCGTCCGTCGGCCGACACCACCGTCCGGGTGGCGGAGCCCGGGATCATGCCGCCGTGGCCCCAGGCCCAGCAGCCCGGCGCGAGCTTGAAGTGCCGGATGCCGAGGCCGTAGACGTCCTCCGGGCCGCCGTGCCCCTTGTCGCCGTCGACGGGCACGGCGTCGAGCAACTCGCGCCGCTGGGCGGCCGGGAGCAGTTCGCCGCCCAGCAGCTCGGCCATGAAGGTGTTGACGTCCCCGACGGTCGATATCAGCTGTCCTGCCGAGAACGCCACCGTGGGGCTGAACTCGGTGACGTCGCGCACCCTCGCCTGCGGCCCGTCCTCGAACAGCGTGGAGTAGTGCGTCGCGTGCGGGGCGGGCAGCCGGGGCGAGGTGCCGGGCACGCTGGTGTCGCGCAGGCCGAGCGGCTCGATCACGAACCGCTCGACCGCCTTCTTGTACGAGAGTCCGGAGGCCCTCTCGACGATCATTCCGGCGAGGACGTAGTTGGTGTCCGAGTAGTCCCACTTCCCAGGCCTGCCGGGGCTGCTGCCCTGCTCCGGCTGGAAGTTGGGCCGGTGGGCGAGTGCGATGTCCACCAGTTGCTCGGGCGTCCACGTCCGGTAGCGGTTCCGGTCGAACGCGTCGCCCGCGTACCGGGCGCGGAAGGCTGTGTCCATGTTGTAGTCGAAGATGCCGCTCGTGTGGTTGAGCAGGTGCCGGACGGTGATGTGCCGGGGGCGGTAGCCCTTGCCGCGCACCACCTTCGGCAGCCACCGCTCGACGCTGTCGTCGAGCGAGAGCCGCCCTCGCGCCGCGAGCTTGAGCAGGACCACGGCGGTGAACGGCTTGGTCACGCTGGCGACGCGGAACTTGTCGTGGACGCTCCGCGGCCGCCCCGTCGCGATGTCGCCCACGCCCGCCCGGCCGCTCCACCCGCCGTGCGCATCTCTGACCTGGGCCACGACACCCGGCGTGCCCTCCTCGACGATCCGGTCGAGGGCTGCCTGGAGCCGGGCGTGGGTGCGCGAGGGCGGAGGGCGCTCGTCGGCGAGGGCCGGGGGTGCCGCCGCGAGGCAGAGCAGCCCCACGAGGACCCCAAGTGCGGTCAGCGCACACGGAGATGGCGAACACAGTGGGATTCGGCGCATGGCTCAAGCTCATCACCGGCCCGGCCGCCCCGGCATCGGGGTTGCCCCTGAAATGCCTCAGGGACAACCCCGGAAGCCCCTCAGGACAGACAGCCCTCAGCTCCCGCTCAGCATCGGCAGCAGCACGGCCGCCGACCAGCTGAAGTTGGGCGAGTTGAGCGGCGCCCCGGTCAGCGGGTCGTAGTTCTCCATCACCGGGCCCCGGTCCGAGAGGCCACCCGCCTGGGCGAGCAGCCGGTCGGTCAGGGCGCGGGCCTCGGCGGTGTGCCCGTACCGCCGCAGTCCGGCCTCGGCGAAGTACGCCTGGTCCAGCCAGACCGGGCCGCGCCAGTAGCGCTGCGGGGCGAAGTGGGGCGAGCTGCGGGCCACCGTCGGGAAGGGCACGGGCGTGGCGAACTCGCCCGGGTCCGTCAGCTTGTCGCGCACGGCCGCGGCCTGCGCGGGTGACGCCGTGCCGGTCCACAGCGGGACGGCGCCCTCGATGCCCCGCCCGCGCGCGGTGAGCAGGGAGCCGTCGGCCAGGTCCGTGTCGTGGAACCAGCCGCTCTTGGGATCGTACATCCGCTCGCGCACCGCCGCGTGCGTGGCCCGGGCGCGGGCCCGCCAGTGCCGCGCCCCCGCCCGGTCCCCCAACTCGCGCGCGATGGCGGCGAGATGGGTCTGGTCGGCGGCGAGGTACGCGTTGAGGTCGACGGACTCCTGGGTGAGCGAGTAGCCGGTCACGCGGCCCGAGGCATCTCGGTTGGTGACGACGGAGGTGCCCAGGGCGGCGTCGAAGCGCGGCGCGTTGTCCATGCCGCTCTCCCAGGCGGCGGCGAGCCTGCGCTGCTCCGCGCTGTCGTTGGCGGGGTCGACGGTCGCCCCGTACTCGGCGAGGCCGTCGCGGTCGTGGTCGCGGTTGCGGTACCACCACGCCTGGTACGCGGCCAGCTTCGGGTACATCTCGCGCAGGAAGGCCCGGTCGCCGCTGTGCCGGTAGACCTCCCGCACCGCCCACGCGGCCAGCGGGGGCTTGCTGTTGCGCTCGTTCCAGTTGCCGCCGCCGTCGGCGGGGTCGTTGTAGAAGACGGCGTCCGGGATCATCCCGGCGTCCTGCGCCCTGCTCGCGGAGCCGGGGCGTATCTGGTGGTCGAACATGGCGCGGATCTGCGACTGGGCGAGCCGGGGGGCGAACCGCGCGGTGCCGACGGCCTGCTTCCAGGTGTCCCAGGCCCAGACGCCGCCGGCGAACCACTTGTACGACAGCGAGGGGCTGATGGCGTCGTGCCGGATCTTCCCGGCGGCCGAACGCCAGTTGGTGACCAGGGTCTGCAGCGCCTTCACGGCGAGGCGGCGGCGCGCGGGCGGGACGGGCCCCGTGACGTCGGCGACGTAGCGGCGCCAGCGCGCGTCCCCGGCCGCCGCGACGGCGGCTGGGCGGGCCAGGGCGCGGCGCGCGGCGGCGCCTTCGCGCGCCCGCTCGGGCCCGGTGAAGGTGTAGCTCTCCGTCCAGTCCAGGGTGCGGGCCGCGCCGGGGGCGAGGCGGAGCGGCGCGGCCAGTTCGGTGCGGTAGGTGTCGTGGGCGAGCGTGGAGCGGACGGGCTCGCGGTGGGTGATCTGGAAGCGCTCGGTGCCGTCGGTGAGGTAGTCCCACTTCTCGCGCACGCGCGCGAAGTCGACGGCGACCCCGCGCGCGGTGGTGGTCAGCGACGGCGCGTCGCGCTGCGGTTCTTCCTCGGGCCGCAGCAGGCTGCCGGACCAGTCGGCGGCGAGCGTGCGCGTCGTTCGGCCGCTGTTGTGGACACGGGCGCGGACCAGCGCGGTGCGGTCGGTGGCGAACCGCAGCTCCAGGGTGAGATCGAGGCCGTCGAGGCGGTAGCGCTGGCGCAGCAGCCCCGGCAGCGACGTGAAGCGCGGCGCGCCTCCGGCGGCGAGGTCGAGCGTTCTCCCCGCCTCCTTCAGGCGCATCCTGCTGAAGGATCTGCTCAGCCACCAGGGGTACTCCTGGGCTATGTAGAGCGGCCCGCTGAAGCCTCCGTACGTCGTCGGGTCGTCCGCCTCCGGCAGGGCGTACGCGTGCCACGCGCCCCGGTCGGCGAACACGTTGACCGGGTTGAACTCCCCCGGGGATGCGGACTTGGGGACACCTTCAAGGTCGAGGACGTTCTCGTAGGCGGCCGGGCCGCCGGTCGTGCGGGCGGCGTTCGCGGTGTCGTACGACGCCGGGGAGTCGTCGGCTCCTGAGGGGGACGTCGTGCCCACGGCGAGGCCGAGGGCGAGGGCGAGCACGGGCAGGGCGCGGGTGGGAGAGCGCATCGTGGCCTCCGGAGGTGTGGATTCTGCGGGTGCGTCGGAACGGCTGTGGCATCAGGACGGCGAAAGTGATCGACCTTCAGCGGTCTAGCCGGACAGGCGCGAACCCAAACACCTCACGTGTAACCGCAGTTCACCCAGCTCACCGTGGGCTCACCAGCATGGGGATGTCGTCGGCCGCCCACAGCACGAAGCGTTCGATCGGCGTGACCTGATGGCCGGGCACCGGCCGGAACGTGAGGCGTTTGAGGAGAACGGCCAGGACCAGCTGCGCCTCGACGGTGGCCAGTTGGGCGCCCTCGCAGCTGCGGGGGCCGAGGCCGAAAGGGATGTAGGCGAACCGCGGCCGCTTGGCCGCCTCCTCCGGGGTGAATCGCTCGGGGAGGAACTTCTCGGGATCGGGCCAGTGGTCGGGGTTCAGATGGACGGCCCAGAAGGGGTAGAAGACGGTCGTCCCCGCGGGGATCTCGTATTCCCCCAGGACAAGGGGCTCGGTCGTCTCCCGCGCGCCGTACGGGCCCGGCGGGTAGAGCCGCATCGCCTCCTTCAGGGTCATGTCCAGGTACGTCAGTCGACGCAGGTCCGCGTAGGTGGGCGCGGGGCGCTCCCCGAGCACCCGGTCCAGTTCCTCGGTGACGCGTGCGGCCGCCTCGGGGTGGCGGCCCAGCAGGTGCAGGGTCCAGGAGACGGCCACGCCGGTGGTGTGGTGGGCGGCGAGCAGCGTCACCATGACGGTGTCGCGGATCCGTGCCGGGCTCTGACCGGCCTCGACGAGCGCGCCGATCAGATCGCTGCGATCCGCGCGGCCGCCGGAGCGGTGTGCCGCGACCACCTGGTCGACCGTCGCCCGAAGGTAGGCGAGGGCCTCGTCCGCCCGTCGGGCACGCTCGTCCTCGGAGCCCGGGACGGGCACCTGGTAGAGCCGTCCCAGGTATTCGGTGAGGACCGTCTCGAACGCGTGGGTCACCCGGTCCGGGGCGGCCGCGTCGCCGCCCAAGGAGTACTCGCAGATCATCCGCAGCGTCAGTGCGGTGAGGTCCTTCTGCAGCTCGACGGGGCCGCCCCCGGACCGCGCCGCCCAGCGGTCCGCGAGACCCGTCGCGAGCTCGGTGAACCGTGCGAAGTGCCGTTCGTGGGAGGGGCGTCCGGCGAAGACGGAGAGCAGCAGCCGTCGCCACGGGGCGTGCTGGTCGGCCGCGAGGACCTGGAGGTTGTCCGCCTCGCACAGCGGGGCCAGGAACTCGAAGAGCCGCTCCGGCCGTTTGTCGATATGGGCCGTGGCTTCCAGGAGCACGGGGTCGGCGACCGAAACGGCCTCCTCCGCCCCGGGGAGCTGGAACCGCACGACGGGTCCGTAGTCGGCGTGCAGCCGCAGTTGATAGGTGTGCAGTCCGCCCGCATCGGCGATGGCGCCCACGCCGCCGTCCGGTCGGGGCTCGGGGCCCGGGATCTCCATGGCCGCGCTCTTTCCCGGTCGGCGGGCCGGACACACACTGGTGTACGAGTTTTCCTCGGGGCGGCGGCGGTCCGCGCCACCCCGAGGCCCCGAGCCGCCGGGCGTGCTGAACTACCGCTTCCGGTCCGGTAGTTGGACGTCGCGCGCGTCGCGCAGCAGGTCGGGGGCCAGGCTCCGGTGCTTCTTCGCCAGCGGCGGCCACACGCGTGCCGCCAAGGGGCGGTCGTAGCGCAGGAACGTGGCGAGGGACACGCGGTCGCCGTCGGCCTGGACGACGAGGTGACCGGTCAGGAACCACGACCTGGCCTCCAGCCTGATCCAGTCCGCGCCCCGGTCGCCTATCTCCCATCCGGCCACGCACCCCGGTGCCGACTTGAGCCGCAGCCCGAGCAGCACCCGCCAGACGAACTGCCCCATGCGGCCCGCTGTGTCCTCGAACAGGGCCTTCGCCCACTGCTCCGGCGACCGTCCGGGCACCCCTCCGGTCAGCGTGAACAGGTCCACGTAGTCGGGCTCCGCCATCGTGCTCAGGGCCAGGATCCGCGCGGGCACCGGCTGCTCCTGGCGGACCTCACCGGCTGTTCCTGGTGCGACGTCCATACGTGCTCCCCCTTCAGGTCAGTCCACGGAGTGGCATGCCACGGGTAAAGTAACCTACATACATGTCTGTATGTAACTGGGGACGGCAATGACACGGCAGAAGACAGCGGACGGCCGGCGCAGCCAGGCCGACCGGCGCGCACAGACCCGCAGCGCCTTGCTGGAGGCGGCGGCCCGCGGCCTCTCGACGTACGGGTACGCCAACTTGGCGCTGGAGCGCGTGGCGGCCGAAGCCGGGTACACACGCGGTGCGCTCTATCACCTCTTCGCCAACAAGGAGGCCCTGGCGCTCGCCGTGGTCGAGTGGGTCGAGGAGACCTGGAACGCCGAGGTCGGCCGGGCGGCCATGGAGGAGCCCGACCCCGTCGACGCGCTCGTCGCGCTCGCGCGGGGGCACGCCGTCTACTGCCGCCGCGACGTCGCCCAGGTCATGACGGTGCTGCGCGTGGAGTTCGCCGGGCAGGACCACCCCGTCGGCCGGGCCCTCACGGAGATCCTCGAACGGCTCGGCGCCGACTGCGCGGGACTGGTCGCCGCCGGACGCGCCAGTGGCGCCATCCCTCCCGGGCCGCCGCCCGAGGTGATGGCCTCCGTCTTCCTGGGGGTCGTGGAAGCGGTCGGGATCGAACTGGCCGGACAGGTCCCATACGACACGCAACTCGCCGAGCGGGCGGTCCGGGGCGTGCTCGGACTGCCGCCCCGGACGGAGGCTGCCCGGTAGATCATGCTTTGTCACCTGGCGGCCGTACCGGTGGTGCGGACTACGATCCGGTATGCGAGCCTCCGGAACCTTCAAAGTCGCCGACTTCACCCCGGTCTCCGTGCCGAGCCCGGGGATCGAGACCGCCGTGCCAGTGGCCGTCGCCACGATGGCCAAGCAGTACGAGGGCGAGGTCGTCGGCCACTCCACGACCTTGTTCACCGCCGCGGCCGACCAGTCCACCGGCACCGGCACCTACGTCGCCCTCGAGTCCTTCGAGGGGACCCTCCACGCACGCAGCGGCACGTTCAACTTCGCGCACTCCGGGACCACCGTCGACAGCCGCAAGGAGGGCGAGTTCTTCGTCATCGTCCCGGGCAGCGGGACGGGCGACCTGGCGGGGATCAGCGGGACCGGAGGCATCGCGGTCGACGAGGACGGCACGCACCGGCTCTGGTTCGACTACGAACTCGCCCCGTAGGGCGGGCGGATCACCGGCCCCGGCTCAGACCTTTCGCCACCGAGCGCTCGCCCACGAAAAGGCACCGAAGGCCATCAGCGCCAGGGCGAGCGCGATGAGCAGCCACGGTCCCGCCGCGGTGTGGCTGAAGGAGCGCAGGGTGTCGTCCATCCCCTTGGCCTCGCCGGGCTCGTGCCGCACGGCGGCCACGACGAGGAACGCGCCGGCCGCCGCGAAGGCGCATCCCCGGCCGCAGCCGCCGACCACCCCGAGCACGTCCACGACCCGGCGCACCGGGGCGGGCATCTCCCCCATCCGCAACCGGCGGCGGTACTTGCGCAGCGCGGCCCTGCCGATCATCCACAGCCCGGCCGCCACCACGCCGAGCCCCACGGCGCCGACGATCCACTGCCCGCCCCGCCAGTCGAGGACGGTCGCGGTGACGTCGTCGACCTGACGGTCGGACGAGCCGCTGCCGCTGCCCTTGTCGCCCGTGACGTAGGCCAGGACCAGATAGCTGACCACTCCGTAGAACACGAACCGGCCCGCTGACAGGAGGCGTTTGCCCGGCTTGCGCCCCTCGGGGCCGACCTGCCCGAACAGCGCCTCCGAAAGCCGCCACAGCGCCATCCCCACGAGGCCGAGCCCGAGGAGCCACAACAGGGCCTCCCCGAAGGGCTTCTGGGCGAGTTCTGTCAGCGCCCCGCCCCGGTCGGCCTGCTTCCCGTCGTCGTCGGAGAGCGCGATGCGCAGCGCCACCACGCCGACCAGCACATAGATCGCGCCGCGCGCCACGAATCCGGCCCGCGCCGCGACCTCCACCACACGGCCACGAGCCATCTGTCGCGCCCGGCCTGCCCCATTTCGCACTGCCCCATCAAAGCCCATGGTGGCCGAATCCCCCGGGACGTCCCGCTCATGCCCCGGTCGCGTCAGAGAGGGACGCGGGTCACCAAGGAGCAGGGCGACCTTTCACCACAGAATGGTCCAGACCAGCAGATTTCGCTTGACTATGCATGCGCTCGCAATTCTACGCGAGTAGCCATGCCCCGCCTCTTGCGACGGTCATGACCCATCTGCCAGATTCACCACAGCCTTTGATGGCATGCACGCGACAGGATTACCCACCTGTCGCGTGTACTCGTAGTCGCATACCTATGCGGCTCAGTCCTCGTGAAGGACGCCCAACCCCCACACAATGGAGACGAACGTGCGAATATCCAGACTTCTCCCCGCACTCGCGGCCGTCGCACTGACCGTACTGGGGCTCGCCCCCACCGCCGCCGCGCACGCCTCGGCGGCCGAGCGCGCACCCGCCGCCCCGTCCACCACGTCGGTCCAGCCGATCATCGGCGGCGGCTACGCGAGCAACGCCCCCTGGGCGGCCCGGCTCTTCTCCAACGGGCGGCAGACGTGCACCGCCACGATCATCGCCCCGACCTGGATCCTCACCGCCAAGCACTGCGTCAGCGGCGGCGGCCTCTCCTTCCGCATCGGCAGCCTCGACCAGACCACCGGCGGCACCACGGCCAACGGCGTCAGCGTCACGAACCACTCGTCGTCGGACCTGTCCCTGGTCAAGCTCGACCGCTCCGTGTCGGCCACCTACTCGCCGCTCGGCCAGCCGGGTTCGGTGACCGTGGGCCAGTCCGTGCAGGTATACGGCTGGGGCGCGACCTCCCAGTGCGGCCAGGAGATCAACTGCCAGTCCCGGCTCCTGAAGGTCGCCAACGTCACCGTCACCGGCGGCTGCCGCGACGCCTACCAGGGCCAGGCCATCTGCGCCCGCCGGGGCAACGGCATCACCGCGGGCGGCGACTCGGGCGGCCCCATGATGGCGGGCGGCGTCCAGGTCGGCGTGGCCTCCACGAGTGACCGCCAGACCACCACCGCGTACACGAACGTGACGGCGTACCGCTCCTGGATCCAGAGCGTGGCCGGCGTCTGAGCGAACCCTCCCCTCCGCGCGGCGCCCGCGCGGAGGGGGCACGGGCCCGTCACCGACCCGGGTCAGCGACGGAAGTAGAGGCGTACGACCGAGCCGTCCGGGCCGAGCCGCTCCGTCATCAGATCGCTCAACTGCCGTACGACCCACAGGCCGTGGCCGCTGACCGTGCGCGGGGCAGGGGGCAGATGCCCAGGGAAGGCGGGCACCCGCGGGAGGCGGCCGTAGCCCACGTCGGCGATCTCGCAGATCAGGTACTCGGGCTCGCTCCACAGCCGCAGCACCCCGCTCCCGCCGCCGAAGCGGATGGCGTTGAGCACCGTCTCGTGCACGGCGACGACCAGGTCCTGGACGCGGCCCTCGGCGAGCGCGCGGCCGCGGGCGAACTCGGTGGCGGCGGCGCGGACCACGGCCGTCCGGCCCCGCTCGAAGGCGACCTCGGTGGCCGCGCGGCGGGTCCGCGCACCCGGCTCGACCAGCTCGCGCTCCGCCTCGTCGCACTCGGCGTAGAAGTCGGCAGGGGCCTCGTAGCGATCGCTGTGGAGCAGTCCGCTCTCGCCGACGGCGAGTTCGGGGTGGGTGCGGCGGGCGGTGCTGATGACCTCGTCGGGCAGGGCCCGGGTGTCGTACGGGCACAGGATCCAGTGGCCCGATTCGGCGAACGCGATGTTCAGGAGCGACTCGTAGCGCATCCACTCCCGGACCTCGAAGGTGGTGCGCCCCGTCCAGACGGGCTCGCCGATCACGCGGACGCGGCGGGCGCCGTCCTGCTCGCGGGCGGTGCAGTACGCGTGGTACTGGCCGAGGGTGCGCGACGGGTAGTGGTACCAGTCGAGGCAGTCGATGAACTCCACCTCGCGGGCCACGCCGCCGAGCGCGTCCCGCAGCAGGCCGATGTTGTCGCCCGCGATGACGGCGAGGAGCGCGTCACCCGCTTCCAGGCCCTCGTGCACGTACCCGAGGGTGCCCTCCAGGAATTCCTCGTCCGCGCCGTAGCACAGCGCCTGATGGACGAAGCCGGTTCGCGTCATAGCTCCTCAACCCCCCTGTCGACCTCCAGGCCGGGGACGGCGTCCCAGCCCGTGACCCGCATGACCCGGTGGACGTGCGGGGCGACCCCGGTGAGGAGCAGGCCGCCGCCCCGCTCCCGCAGCCGCAGGCCCGTGTGGACCAGCAGCCGCAGGGCGCCCACGTCGATGAACGACACCTCGCGCAGGCAGAGCCGGGTGCGCCGGCCGTCGGCACGGCCCGCGGCGCGCGCCGCCTCGCCGCGCAGGGCCCGCGCCACGGCCGTGACGTTGGTGTCGTCCACCTCCCCGGACAGTGCGAGACCGGGCGGGGCGAACGTACGGGTGATGCTGAGCAGTTCGTCCCGCCAGACGTGGTCGGCCACGGCCCGGCCGTGGTGCAGCCCCTCCACCGGCGCCCATTCGTGGACGTCGAAGACGCGACGGTCGTACTGACAGACCGCGAGCACGGGCAGGGCCTGGAAGACCGGGTCGAGCATGCGCTCGGCGTCCTGGAGCTCCTTGAACGCGTCGTCGCCCGGGCCGCGGACGACCTCCAGGGCGACGCGCAGCCCGAGGAAGCCGTCCGCCACGGCGTCCTCCGCCTCCCGGCGCACCCGCTCGTCGAGGTCCCACAGCGACTCCGGTGTCCCGAAGCGGGCGTCGAACCGCAGTGACCCCGTGCCCAACGCGTGTGCCACGTCGCACCCGTGACCGCGCAGGAACCCGAGCGCCACCCCGGGCGACCCGCCCCCGGAGGTGAGGACGAGACCCCGGTGCCCGCTCGCCAGGCCGTCCAGGAGGAACGCGGCGAGCATCACCTCGCGCTCCTCCTCCGTGTCGTAGCCGAGGAGGAGGTGGTCACCGCACCTCATCTGCCCGACGGCTCTGAGTACCGGTTCCATGTCCATCCGACCCACCCCCTTGCGCCGCACCCCCACCGCAACTACGCGGTGTGCCGGGACGGTTACACGCTACGCCGGAAGCGGAGCCGCCGTAGCGGATATGGTGATCCACACCTCACAAGGGGAAGGTATGTCCGCCTCAGTGCGCAACGGCAACGACCGCCTCGGCAATCTGCCCGTGGAACCCAATGTCTTCGTCGGCCGGAAGGGCGAACTTGCCCGCATCGAGCACCTGTTGGGCCGCGCGCGCCTGGTGACCCTGACCGGGCCCGGCGGGGTGGGCAAGTCCCGGCTCGCGATGCGCGCGGCCGCCGGGGCCGGGGGCCGCTTCCCCGGCGGGGTGTGGCTGGTGGAGCTGTCCGCGCTCACCGATCCCGCGCTCGTGCCCGTCGCGATCGCGCAGGCGCTCGGCCTCGCCGACGAGCCGGCCCGACCCGCACTCGCGGCCGCCGCCGGGCACCTGGGCGACAAGGCGGCACTCCTGCTCCTGGACACGTGCGAGCACCTGCTGCCCGCCTGCGCCCGCGTGGCCGCCGCGCTGCTCGCCCGCGTGCCGCGGTTACGGATCCTCGCGACCAGCAGGCAGCCGCTCGCCGCGCACGGCGAGCACGTCCTGGCAGTCGAGCCCCTGCCGGTCGGCGGGCCCGCCGCAGGCGGGGACGCGGTGGCGCTGTTCGCGGCCCGGGCCGCCGCGGCGGTGCCTTCCTTCACCCTCACCGACGCCAACCGCCCCCAGGTCACCGCGGTCTGCGAGCGCCTCGACGGCATCCCGTTGGCGCTGGAACTGGCGGCCGTCCGCCTGCGCGGCATTCCCCTGGACCGTCTCCTCGCGGGCCTCGACGCCCGCTTCGAGATGCTCACCACCAGGCCCCCGACCCGCCCCGCCCGCCATCAGGCGCTGCGGACGGCCATCGGCTGGAGCCACGAACTGTGCACCCCGCTGGAGCGGCTGCTGTGGGCCAGGCTCTCGGTGTTCGCGGCGAACTGGGACCTGGAGGCCGCCGAATTCGTGTGCCACGGCGGCCCGTTGGGCGCCGAGCGCGTCCTGGAGCACCTGACCGGGCTCACCGACAAGTCGATCGTGGCGCAGGAACCCGACGGGGGCGGCCCGCGCTACCGGATGCTCGACACCCTCCGCGAGTTCGGCGCCCAGTGGCTGGCCGAGCTCGGCGAGACCGACGACATCCGGCGCCGCCACCGCGACTACTACCGCTGGCTCGTCCGGCGCGCCGAGGCCGAATGGCTCGGCCCCGGCCAGCGCGCCTGGGCCGACCACATGAGCACCGAGCACGCCAACCTCCGCCTCGCCCTCGACACCGCCCTGACCGATCCCGACCCCACGCTCGCCCTCGAACTCGCGGGCACGCTGTGGTTCTTCTGGTTCGCCGCGGGGCACGCCGAGGAGGGCCGCGCGTACCTGGCGCGCGCCCTCGGCCGCGGCAGCGGCACCAGCGCCGAGCGGACCCTCGCCACCTGGGCGCACCGCCTCATCACCCTCACCCCTGACGACCTGGACGCCGCCGAGGACGTCGCCGCTCAGTACGTACGTCTCGCCGCGGCGCGGGGCCTGCCCCCGGCGGCGCGGATCCTGCCGCTGAACGGGGCCAGCCTGGCCGCGCGCGGCGAGTCCGCCCGCTCGGCCGTCCTGCACGGCGTGCCGGGACCGGGCCCCGCGGGCGGCGGCGGTGCCACCTTCTTCAAGCTGACCAGCCATGCGGTGCAGGCGTATCTGCTGGCCGGACAGGGGGCCCTGGCCCGCGCCGTCACGGCCGCCGAGCGTTTGAGCGCCGAGTGCGACAAGCGCGGCGAGCTGTGGATGCGGGCGTGGGGCGACTACTACCTGGGCCTGGCCCGGCTCGGCCTCGGGGACACCGAGTCCGCCGCCGACTGCGCGCGGGCCGCCCTGGCCGGCAAGTGGCGCATCCACGACCGCCTCGGCACCGCCGCGGCCGTCGACCTCCTGGTGTGCGTCGAGGCCGCGCGGGGGCGGCCCGAGCGCGCCGCCCGGCTGCTCGGGGCCGCCACCGAGCTGTGGCGCCGAGTGGGGCTCGCGCGGTTCGGGGACGCCGAGGCCACCGTCTTCCAGCGGGAGCAGCGGCGCAGGCTGCGCGGGGAGCTGGGGGACGCGCGGTTCGCCCTGCTCCTCGCCGAGGGCCTGGCCCTGGACACCCGGCAGACCGTGGAGTTCGCCCTCGCCGAGGTGCCGGAGGCCCGGTCCTGAGCCCGCCCCGGCGCGGGCCGCCACCGGTGCGGGCCCGCGTGCGCCCCGGGTCGCGCGCGCTCCCGACGCTCACCCGATCGAGCGACACCCTTTCCCCTGACGGGGCTGTTGACCGGGCTGTACCGTCCCATCGTGCAACCGCGAGGCTCGGCACCGCCCAAGCAACCACGACGACCGCACACGACTGCCGAGGTGAGCAGCCGCCATGAGTGAGCCATGGCAACGGGAAATCCTGCGCCGACCACCCCTGTTGGCCGCGCCGGGCCGCACGGGGTGGTCCTCCCGCAGCCGGGCCCTCGCCGGACACACCGTCGTGGAACTCCGCGGCGAGATCGACCTCGACGCCGACGCCGAACTCCGCCTCTACCTGGACGGGATGACCTGCCGCCCGTTCGCCCGCGTCGTGGTCGACCTGCGCCCGGTGACGTTCATCGACTGCGTCGGCCTCTCCCTGCTCGTCCGGGCGCAGCGGCGGGTGCGGGAGCGCGAGGGCAGGCTCCTGCTGGTGGGCACCGACCCGTTGCTGCTGCGGATGCTGCACATCACCGGCCTCGACCGGCCGCTGCCGGCCCACCCCACCCTCGACCACGCGCTGGCCGCGGGTGACGCGCCGCCGCCCGCCGTCAAGGACGTCATGACCGCCGCCGCGGACGAGGGTCCGTCCGCGCTGTCCCCGGGATACGACGAGGCACCTCAGGAGCCGACCGTGTGATCCCGCGCAGAACGCGATCGTCTGATCCCGCGTCATGACTCCGCTGATCCCGCGTCATGACTCCGCCCGCATCACCCGCATCAATTCCCCCCTCGCGAAACCGACGGCACGGTGGGCACCTCCGGCACTCCAGAAATCGCACAAGGAATCGCCTTGATTCCCGGGAATAAGGCGGTACAAGAAAAGGCTTTCGCCGCTACACTCGCTCACCTGGATATCCGGCTGGGGGATTTCGGGGGAGGATCACACATGGCCGATGATCCACGCTCGCATGATTCAACCGCACGGCACGGACGCCGTCGCCTATGGACGCGGGAAGCGCCGCCGGAGGCCGCGGAAGCCATCCTGGGAGTTCTCCAACTCCTCGGCGGCGTCGCGATCAAAATCGCTCAGGTACCGCGCCCGTTGCAACTGAAGAAGCTCACCTTCGACGAGGTCGTCCGCTATTTCGTGGAGGAGCGTCCGGACGTGCCTCAGGTGCACCACGGCGCTCTCCTCACCCGGCAGGGGCTTTCCTACGGATTCCCCTGTCTCCAGCTGTTCGTCGACCGCGACAACAAGCCCTGTCTGCGGCCCTCCGGGGAGCCGTACGGCCGGTTCCTGGTGACGAAGGAGCTGGACGGTGAACTCCTGGGGATGTTCGGCGGGCGGGAACTCATCATCTTCGAGTAGCGCCGGGACCGGGGGCGGGACAGTACGGGAGGAATCGATGGGGAAATGGGCGGCCGCGGCCGCCGGATTGGCCGTCGCGGTGCCGTTGCTCGTCGCGGCGTTCCGCGCGCGCAGGAGGAGGAACCGTCAGGACACGGAGATCGACCAAGCGGAACTGAACCGCTGGTTCCGGCGCCATCGCTGATACCACGGCGGCCGCACACGACGAGTCCGTAGCCACATCCGAACGACAGCAGAAGAGAAACGAACAGTATCGGGGGGAAAGACACCAATGGATCCACTCTCCCTCATCGCCGCGATCGCCTTCTTCGGCTATATCGCGGTGGTGATCGTCTCCATCACCGTGGAAATCATCACGGAATGGTTCCGGGCGCGCGGCAGGATCAAGGCGGACAACGCCAACGCGATCGCCTTCTCGCTCGCCGAGCGCATCGCCAACAAGGACTACGCGAAGGTGGGCGGGGTGTTCGACAAGACCCCGGCGGCCGCGTCCACGCGCATCGTCCAGGGCTTCTTCGACGAGCGGAGCGGCCGTGTCCTCGAAGCCCGCGCGCTGGCCAGTGCCCGCCAGCCCGGCGCCGACGTGATGCGCCACCACGCGGCGGGCCGCGGGCTCGTCGTCTACACCTGAGGGGCGGCGGTGGAACCCATCAGCCTCCTCCTGCTCCTGCTGGCGGGGGGCTTCGCCGCCGGGGCCGTCATCGCCCTGGTGACCTGGGACATGGTGGACGGCTGGATCTCCGCGCGTGCCGTCCGCGGCGGCTACGCGGAGATCCTGTCCGAGCGCCTCACCACCGGCGACTACCACGTCGTCGGCGGCATCTTCAGCCCGTACGGCGTCAGGACGGCGACCCAGGTCTGGGACGCCCACGCCATCGACCCCGAACTCGCCCGCAGGCTCCGCACGTCGAGGGGTGTGATCCGTGTCCAGACATGAGCGCGGCCTCGAAGAGCACGGCACGGACAACGGCTCCTGGTCCACGCCCCGCCTCTTTCTGAGCGGATTCCCCGCGGACGTTCCGGACCGGGAGCTGGTGAAGTTCAGGGTGCGGCTCTTCGCGATGCTCGGCGAGATCGTCAACCACTACCGGCCCGACCCGTTCGTCCTGAGCGCCGGATACGGCACGCTGCCGCCGCGTCCCGGCCAGGAGCCGCGGTGGCCCGCGCCCGCGGAGGAAAAGGAGCCGCAGCCACCCGCCTTCTCCACGATCGAGCCGCTGTACACCTTCGACCAGCTGGTCCTGCCCGAGGAGACGGTCAGCAGGCTGCTCGACTGCGTCTCGCTCGTCGAGGTGGCCCCGCTCGTCTTCGACACCTGGAACCTGCGGTCGATCGAGCCCCATCCGTCCACGGCGGTCAACTTCCGGGGCCCGCCCGGCACCGGCAAGACCATGGCCGCCCACGCCATCGCGCACCGGCTCGGCCGGCGCATCCTGACCTGCCGCCTCTCGGACCTGGAGAGCAAGTACCACGGCGACGGGCCGAAGAACCTGGCCGCGCTGTTCGCCGCGGCCAAGGAGCAGCACGCGGTCCTCTTCGTCGACGAGGCCGAGTCGCTGCTGTCGCGCCGCTTCGCCCAGCCCCAGCAGGCCGCCGAGAGCGCCATCAACTCCATGCGGACCGAGCTCCTCATGGCGCTCGACACCTTCCAGGGCCTGGTGATCTTCGCGAGCAATCTGCCGCACAGCTACGACGCGGCGGTCGAATCCCGGTTGCTGCACGTCGACTTCGCCCTGCCCGACCACGCCGCCCGGCGCCGGATCTGGCAGACCCATCTGCCCGCCGAACTGCCCGTGCACGACGACGTCTCGGTGGAGGAGCTGGCCGACGTCGGCGACGTATCGGGCAGGGACATCAAACTCGCGGTCATCCTCGCGGCGGTCGGCACCGCCCGCCGCCACCAGCCCGCCGTCACCCGGGACACCCTGCTCGCCGCCCTCGAGGAACAGCGCACTGCCCCGCCCGCGCCAGCGGTGCCGGACGAGTCGGGGGCCGAACTCTCCGACGAGGGCAAGCAGTCGATCGCCGAACAGCTGCGCCGACGCCTCGCCGACGCGAAGGCCGAAGCGGGCGCCGAAGCAGACATCGAGGCCAAGACCGTCAGCGGCACGGACGGAGGTGACCTGAACACCCCGGCCTGAGCCGCGGCAGGGCACCTGCGCACGACAGCCCGTGGGCCCGGACGGGCCCACGGGCTCAGCCGTTGTCCTCCTCGGGGTCGTCCGGGGTGAGGGAGGGGCCGAGGTACAGCAGGCGGTTGCGCGAGCTCGGGCTGACCGTCAGGACGTCCGGCGTGGCCGCGTCGATGATCCGCTGCTTGAGGACGGCCGGGGTGCCCTCCGCGTCGTCGTCCAGGGCGAGCAGCACGGCCCCGGTGGTGTACGGAGCGGCGAAGGACGTGCCGCTGACCGTGGCGGAGCCGCCGCCCATCTGCGCGGCGAGGACCTGGTGCCCGGGGGCGTAGAGGCTCACGCAGCGGCCGTAGTTGCTGGTGGCGGACTGGACGTCGCTCCGCGTGACGTTGCCGACGGCCAGGACGCTCGCCGCCCGCGCGGGCGAGCGGGTGCAGGCGCTGCGGCCCTGGTTGCCCGCGGCGGCGACGGTGAGGATGCCGTGGTCCTTCGCGAGCGTGTCGACGGCCGCGTCGGTGGTCGGGAACAGCGGTGAGCTCAGCGAAGAGTTCACCACCGCCGACGGGACCGCGTTCTTCGCGACCCACTCGTAGCCCGCGAGCAGACCCTCGCTGGTGCCCTTGTTCTGGCAGTTGAGGACGCGCACCGACACCAGCTTCGCCTTCCGCGCCACCCCGTAGGTGGCCCCGCCCGCGAGGGAGGCGACGCTGGTGCCGTGGCCGTAGCAGTCCCTGCCGTCGCCGCCGAAGGCGTCGTAGCCCAGCGTCGCCCGGCCCTCGAAGGCGACGTGGTCGAAGTCGATGCCGCTGTCGAGGATGTACGCGGTCGTGCCCTCGCCGTCCTCGCCGGGCGTGAAAGTGCCGTCGAGCGGCAGCCCGCGCTGGTCGATGCGGTCCAGACCCCACGACTCCGTGGCCTCCCGGTGGCGCCGCCAGGTCGTGCTGCGCGGGCCGGAGATGACGCCGACCTGTTCCACCGCCACCACCCCCGGAAGGCGCCGTAGGGTGTTCAGCTGGCGCGGGGTCAGATCGGCGGAGAAGCCGTTGAGCACCTCGCGGAAGGTCTGCCGCACCGGCAGTCGCCACTGTTTGGCCGCGCGGTCGGACGGCACGCTCGGGGCCAGGGTGACGATGTACCGGCCCGGCAGGGCGTGGGCCGCCTTGTGCAGGGGGGCGGGCGCCCGGTCCTCCGCCGTGGCTCCGGGGGCGGTGACGAGTCCGGTCGCGAGGGCGGCGGTGGCGGCGGCGAGGGCGGTGACGGCGCGCCGGGGTGGTCGGGGCATGTGGTGCTCCAGATGAGGTGGGGGCTGGTGCGTACCGCACGGCCGACAGGCCGCTCTGTATCTCTCACCGGGCCGCGCTCGCGTCTACCCGTCGTCCCCCCGATGGCGCACGCCCCCTTGGGCCACAGGGCGGCAGCGGACCGGCCGAGGAGCGGGGCAGGCACCCGTGCGGCCGGGGCGGGATCCGGCCTTGCTGGCACGGGTCGTCGGCAGTGGTGCCGCACACGACGGCGAGCGGGCGGCGGCCCTCCTCGGCCCCCGTACCGCCGACGATCGCGGGCGCGCCGCCGACAGAGGTGGCACACGCGGCGCCTCCTGCCGTCGGACCGCCCCGTTCCGCACGGCCGGAACCCGGCTCCCACCACCTCCAGCCCTCTTCTCGCCACGGGCATCACCTCGTACGTTCCCCTGCGGAGGTGGCGATGACGGCAGTGCCCGGTGCGCCAGGTCCGCTGTCGCGGCGCGGGCTGCTGCGCGCCGGTGGTGCCGGGGCGCTCGCGGCGGCCGGTGGCGCGGCGTCGGGCTGTACGGCGGGGGCAGGCGGCGGGGTCGGACCCGACGGGCGCGTCACCATCCAGCTGTGGCACGGGCAGACCGAGATCGCCGCGCAGGTCGTCAAGGGCCTGGTCGCCGACTTCGAGCGCGGCCATCCGGACATCCGCGTGGACATGGGTGGCGGCGTCGTCTCCGACGCGATGCTCCAGAAGGTCACCGCTGCCCTGGCCGCCGGTTCCTACCCCGACATGGCCTACGTCTTCGGCTCCGACCTGGCCAGCGTGGCCCGCAGCCCGAAGGTCGTCGACCTGACCGCACACGTCCGGCGCGGCCCGACGCCGTGGCGGAACTACTGGGCGGCGGCCCGGGACGCCGTCACCGTCAACGGCCGGGTGCGGGCGGTGCCCGCGCTCCTGGACTGCCTGGCCGTGATCTGCAACAAGAAGGTGTTCGCCGCTGCCGGGCTCGACCTGCCCGAGCCGGGCTGGACCTGGCGGGAGTTCACCGACACCGCGCGCCGCCTCACCGACGCGGACGAGGGACGGTTCGGCACCGGCTGGCCCGGCACGGGCGACGAGGACACGGTGTGGCGGCTGTGGCCGCTGGTGTGGGACCTGGGCGGCGACGTGATCGCCGACGACGGGCGGAGCATCGGCTTCGCCACGGCGGGCGTGCGCGCCCTGGAGGTCGTACGGGACCTGGCGCGCGACAAGAGCGTCTACGTCGACCCCAAGCCGGGCAGCGGGCAGATGTACCAGGTGTTCCTGTCCGGGCGGATGGGCATGGTGGTCACCGGCCCGTGGCAGCTCCCGGACCTGCGCCAGGCCGGGCTCGACTACCACGTCGTGCCGCTGCCCACCTTCAGCCGCCGCCCCGTGACCGTCTCCGGCCCCGACACCTGGGTCCTCTTCGACAACGGCGAGGCCCGCGCGCGGGCCGCCCGGACCTTCGTCACCTGGCTGATCCAGCCCGCCCAGGACAGCCGGTGGGACGTGCGCGCGGGCAGCCTGCCGCTGAGCCGCCGCAGCCAGGAGCGCCCGGCCTGGCGCGAGCACGCCGCCGACACGCCCGGCCTCAACGTGTTCACCGAGGCGCTCACCGCCGCGCGCGTACGCCCTGTGCACCCCGCCTACCCCCGGGTGTCCCGCGCCCTGGGGCAGGCCGTCGTCTCCGTGCTGCTGGGCCGGGCAAGCCCTGCCGACGCGGTGCGCTCCTGCGCCGAGGAGTCCAACGCCGCCCTGCTGATACCGCGTTGAGGACGTGACATGCCCCCGCATCCCGCACCGCTGACCCTGCCTTCGGACCGGTCGGGGTCGCGCGCCCGGCGCCGGAGGCGCCGCCGCGAGACCGCCACCGCCTGGGCGTTCGTCTCCCCCGCCGTGCTCGTCGTGCTCGGCCTGAGCATCGTGCCCGTCGGCTGGTCGCTGCTGCTGTCCTTCCAGGCCAACGACCTCGTCACGCCGAGCCGTTGGGTGGGTCTGGACAACTACCGCGCCCTGCGCCACGACCCGAACTTCCACGAGGCCGTGCGGAACACCGTGGTCTACGCCGTCCTCTACGTGCCGCTGAGCATCGCCCTGGGCCTTGCCCTCGCCCTGGTCCTCAACCGACGCGTCCGCTGCGCCGGCCTGTACCGCACCTTGTTCTTCGTGCCGTTCGTCGTCTCCGCCACGGCGCAAGGCGTGCTGTTCTCCTTCATCCTCGACCCGGAGTTCGGCGCGGCCAACTCGGTCCTGCACCGCCTGGGCGTCTCGTCGCAGGGGTTCCTCACCGACCCCTCGCAGGCGCTGTTCGTCCTGGTCGCCATCACCTTGTGGAGCGGCACGGGCCTGTGCACCGTCATCTATCTGGCCGCGCTCCAGGACGTACCGCAGTCGCTGATCGAGGCCGCCCGCCTGGACGGGGCGGGGCCGGTGCGCCTGCTGCGGCATGTGACGCTGCCCGCGCTCGCGCCGGTGAGCGTGTTCCTGCTGCTGTGGCAGACCATCCAGGCCCTCCAGGTCTTCGACCTCGTCTACGTGACCACCAAGGGCGGTCCGCTGGGCTCCACCACCGTGATCGTGTACTTCATCTGGGAGCAGGCCTTCAAGGAGTTCACCGCGGGGTACGGGGCCGCGGCCGCCTATGTCCTGGCGGTGACGCTGCTCGTCGTCGCGGTGGCGCTGCGGGTGGTGCGCGGCCGCGCACGCGCCCCGCGCACGCCGCGCGCCTCACGTGCGCCTCGTACGCCGCGTGGACCTCGTACGCCGCCTTCACGTCGTACGTCTCGTACGAAGGCGGCCGCCTCATGACCGTGACCACGAGCCGCCCGTCCCGCGCCGGGGCCCGGCCCGCACCGGCGGCTGCCCGGCGGTGGCGGCCGCGGCTGCCGTTCAGCGCCTGGCATCTGCTGCTCGCGCCACTGGCGGCGCTGTTCGCGGTGCCGCTGGTGTGGCTGCTGCTCAGCTCGGTGATGAGCGACGCCGAGATCAACCGCTTCCCGCCCGCGCTGTGGCCGTCCGCGATCGACCTGGGCGGATACCGCTACGTCCTCGGCAACGCCATGTTCCCGCGGTGGCTGCTGAACTCGACGGTCGTCGCCGCCGCCGCGGTGGCCTCGAACCTCGTGTTCGGGGCGCTCGGCGGCTACGCCTTCGCACGGATGCGGTTCGCCGGTTCGCGGCTGCTGCTCGTGCTGATGCTGGCGACGATGGCGGTCCCGTTCCAGCTGACGATGATCCCGACCTTTCTGGTGATGAAGAAGCTCGGCCTCATCGACACCCTCGGCGCGCTGATCGTGCCGTCGCTGGTCACGCCGTTCGCGGTGTTCCTGTTCCGGCAGTTCTTCCTGTCCCTGCCGAGGGAGCTGGAGGAGGCCGCCTGGATCGACGGCTGCTCACGGCTCCGGGTGCTCGGCTCGATCGTGCTGCCGCTCGCCCGGCCCGCCCTCGCCACCGTCGCCGTGCTGACCTTCCTCACCACGTGGAACGACCTGACCTGGCCGTTGATCGCCATCAACCACGACACCCAGTACACGCTGCAACTGGGCCTGACCACCTTCCAGGGCCAGCACCACACCCAGTGGTCCGCCGTGATGGCGGGCAACGTGATCACGGTCCTGCCGGTGCTGCTCGCCTTCCTCCTCGCCCAGAAGACCTTCATCCGCTCGATCACCTCCAGCGGCATCAAGGGCTGACCGCACACCCCCTCCCCCGCCCCCAACGCCCTCAGCATCGGAGTGAACACCTCATGGCTCATCCCAAGATCGCCTTCATCGGTGCGGGCAGCGTGGAATTCACCCAGGGCCTGCTCGCCGACCTCCTCGCCTTCCCCGAGCTGAAGAGCGCCCACATCGCCCTGCACGACATCGACGCCGAACGGCTCGACACCGCCGAGGCCGCCGCCCGGCACATCGCGGCGGAGCGCGGCGCCGACGCGCGCGTCACCGCCCACGCCGACCGCCGCGCGTCCCTGGCCGGTGCCGGCTTCGTCATCAACACCGTGCAGATCGGCATGGCCGAGGCGACCCGCACCGACTTCCACGTGCCCGCCCGCTACGGCCTGCGCCAGACCATCGGCGACACCCTCGGCATCGGCGGCGTCTTCCGCGCCCTGCGCACCTTCCCGTTCCTCAAGCTGCTCGGCGAGGACATCGCCGACCTGTGCCCCGACGCCTGGCTGCTGAACTACACCAACCCCATGGCCATGAACGTCCAGTACCTCACCCAGGCCACCGGCCTGACGCGGGTCGTCGGCCTGTGCCACTCCGTGTACTGGACCCTGCGGGACCTGGCCGAGCTGCTCGACGTTCCGTACGACGAGATCACGTACCGGGCCGCGGGCGTCAACCACCAGGCGTGGGTGCTGCGCTTCGAGCGCGGCGGCGAAGACCTCTACCCCCGCCTCGACGAACTGATCGCCCGGGAACCACAGTTGCGGCGGCGGGTCCGCATGGACATGTACCGGCGCCTGGGCTACTACCCGACCGAGACCAGCGAGCACTCGTCCGAGTACGTCCCCTGGTATCTGCACCACGACAGCGAGGTCGACCGGCTGCGGCTGCCGGTCGGCGCGTACCTCGACATGACCGACGAGAACGTCGCCTCGTACCACCGCACGCGTGACGCCCTGGCCAAGGGGGAGCCGCTCGCCGTCGAGGGCACCATGGAGTACGCGCCGCAGGTCATCCACAGCGTGGTCACCGGCACCCCGCGCACGGTCTACGGGAACGTGCCCAACCACGGCCTCATCGACAACCTCCCGGCCCACGGCGTCGTCGAGGTGCCCTGTCTCGTGGACGCGTCCGGGGTCCAGCCGACCCGCGCCGGGTCCCTGCCCCCGCAGCTCGCCGCCCTCAACCGCACCTACCTCAGCACGAACGACCTGGTCGTCCGCGCCGCCCTGCACGACGAGCCGCGCCACGTCCGGCACGCGGCGATGACCGACCCGGCCACGGCCGCCACCCTGACCGTGCGGGACGTCTGGCGCCTGTGCGACGACATGGTCCGTGCCCATGGGGAGCTGCTCCAGCCGTCCCTGCGGGTGCTCCTCGCCGACCCGGCCGACGGCTGACCGTCCCGCCGCGCCTCCGCGACGCTCGGTGCCTTTGGGGTGACCGCCCCCGGGATCCCGCCCTTCGAGGGTCCCGTCCGTTTAGGATTCCACCGTTCCGCCGCACAGCCAGGAGGTGCAGATGTCCGCACCGGAGAAGCCCCGCCTACTGGTCTCCTTCGACCAGTACCTGCCGTACGTGTCCTCCGCGCAGACCGGGGCGCTGTGGAAGCTGGCGGAGGAGCGACGGCAGCTCGACGCCAACCTGATCAGACTGCCCCCGGACAGCGGCGTGGCGGCCCATGTGGAGAACTCCCTCGACGTGCTCCTCCTCGTCGTCGCGGGCGACGGCCGGCTGGACTCCGACGACGAGCAGCTCGCCCTCGCCGCCGGATCCGTGGCGTGGCTGCCGCGCTCCTCCCGGCGCGCGCTGACCGCGGGGGCGCACGGCCTGGTCTATCTGACCGTGCACGCACGCCGCCCCGGCCTGAGCATCGCCGGCACCGCGGCCGTCGATCCGCAGGAGGGCGGCGAGGCACCGTGTTCCCTGGACCGGGTCTGCCCGGAGTGCGGCACGATGCGGGCCGAGTCGGGGGCGCCGTTCTGCGCGTGGTGCGGCGAGCGGGTGTCCGCCGCGAGCGAGGCCTGACTTCGGGGGCGGCCTCACGCTCCGCCGCGCGCTCTACGACTGATCGGGCAGGTCGGCCGTGGTGCGGCCGAGGACGATGTGGTCGAAGAGGGCGCCGCCGCCGATGGTGCGGAGGCTGAGGCTGCGGACGCGGAAATCGGCCTGGGTGCGGGTGAGTTCCCACAGGTCGAGGCGGACGGTCGACCAGGTGCGCGGTGGGGTGGGGAAGTTGACCTGGGCCAGGACCGCGGCGTCCGGCCAGGTGGAGGTGCCGGCGAGGACCACCACCGCGGGGGCGTTCCAGGCGAGGCCGAGCCGCAGGCCCATGACGCTGGTGGCGGGCCCGGTCGCCTTCCAGGCGAACTGGAAGTACCGGTACTGGCCCGGCTCGGGGTGCTCCGCGATCCGGAAGTCCCACTCGGGGATCACATGGCCGAACGGCGCGAAGAACTGCGGGTGCGCGACGGCTTCCGAGACGCCGTCCGTGACGTCGAGGCGGATGCAGGTGCCTCCCTGGGGGCGGGCGTCACCGCGCTGGTAGGAGAGCGCGCCGTGGACGAGGGTGCGCAGGTCGCTCTCCCGGTCGTCGAAGAGGGTCGCCCGGCCCTGCTTGTCGATGACGTCCCGGTGGGAGTTGCCCAGGACCTCGCCGTGGAAGGCCAGTTCCCCCATGCGGAGGTTGCCCACGGGCCAGGCGCCGCCGCCGGTGGTGACGAACCGGAACCAGGACGCCACCAGCGGCGTGCTGAACACGTGCGTGTGCACGGCCCGGTCGGACAGCAGCATCGGCCCGTCGGCCCAGCGCCCGGCGTGGGTGTCCCACCACTGGAGCCGGACGTCGCGCAGCCACGACTCGGGGTGCGCGGGGTCCTCGGCGATGGTGACGCCGTCCAGGCGCAGCAAGTGCCGGTAGGTGTCGACGGTCAGCTCGAACTTGCCGTGCCAGCCGCTGTCCACGGAGTTGATCACCCACCAGGGCAGCCACGGCCGCGCGGGCGGCTTGGCGCTGCCGTCGAGCAGGATGCCGGTGTCGTTCTGCTGCGAGAGGTAGATCTCCTGGTCCCGGTCGAGGAGCTTCGTGCGGAAGACGACGCCCGTCTGTTTGAGCACGTTGTCCGTGAGGTCCTTCGGGGTGGCGGCGGCGTTGCCCCAGGTGCGGCGCACCAGCGGGGTCAGGTCGGGGGACCGCAGCTTGGGTCGGACGTCCTGTTCGGTCGGGGTGAGCCTGCTCTGCCAGCGGGGCCGCAGGTCGGGGCGGTAGCGGACCACCGTGCCCATCCAGGTCGCGGCCAGCAGGTCGCCGTCGGGCAGCCAGGCCGTCACCGGCAGCGCCTTCAGGTCGACGGTGCCGACGACGGCGCCGTCGCGGGTCAGGACGGCCAGGGTGCCCAGCTCGCTGCCGACGGCGACGCGGGTCCCGTCGGGCGAGACGCGGGGGCGGCGCAGCAGGTCGTCGCCGGTGTACGTCCACAGCAGCCCGCCGTCGGCGCCGAAGACCTTCAGCTGGCGGTGCTCGGTGACGGCGATGAGGGTGCCGTCGCCGGAGACGGAGACCTCGTCGGCGGCGGCCGGGATGGTGTTGCGCAGGGCACCGCCGCGGATGACGTACAGTCGGCCGCCCTCGGTGTCCGACCAGATGACGACGGTGCTCCGGTCGCGGCTGACCACGCCGCCGCCGAAGGCGCCGATGTCGGCGACGGGCAGCGTCCACAGCGTCGCCCCGGTCGCCGCCGCGAGGCCGGTGATCCGGCCGGACGCGAAGGTGATCAGGGTGGCGTTGTCGACGGCGAGGAGCCGCAGCGGCGTGCGCCGGTGGTCCGCCCACCATTGGTGCGCCCAGCGCTCGGCGCCGGTGCTGTCCCAGAGGGCCAGGCCGAGGTCGCCGCAGGTGGCGACCCAGGTGCCGTCGGGGGCCACGGCGAAGTTGTTCAGGCCGAGGTCGTAGCCCCAGTCGCCGCGCGCCCAGTTGGTGGCCCGCTTGGGCAGTCCGAACAGGGCGAAGCGGCGGCGGGCCGTGCCGGCCGGGTCGAGCAGGTACAGGTGGTAGCCCTCGGCGCTGAGCACGTCGAAGCCCTGCGCGGCGAACCCGCCCGCGTGGGCGACGGGTGCGTAGGCGAAGTGGTGCCCGAGCCGCTGCCGCCAGGTGGTGCGGCCGGTGGCGAGGTCGATGCCGTGGACGTTGTGGTCCCAGTTGAACGTGGTGAGTGCCGCGCTCTTGCCGTCCGCCGAGACGGCGACGTCGCGGACGTGCGGGCCGAAGGCGTCCTCGGAGGCCGTCGGCAGCGGGCCGTGCACCGCCGGTACGACGGCGTAGAGCCTGCCGGGCACGGAGCGCAGGTCGGCGGTGAACTCGTCGCCGAGGAGCGTGGTGACGGGTGCGCCGGTGAGCAGGTCGACGACCTGGTGCAGCAGCGGCAGGCGCACCTTGATCCTGGCCATGACAGGGATGCGGTGGGCACAGAGCAGGCCGACGCGCCAGGCGAGGCCCGGTTCCCAGTCGAGCAGGGTGTTGTTGACGGCCCACAGGTAGCGGACGCCGCCCGCGGTCCACTCGCTGAGGTGCACTTCCGGGTTGTCGACGCACTCGGCGAAGGGTGTGACGGCGCTCAGTGCGGTGCGCAGCTTCGTGGCGTGGTCCAGGAAGAGGGTGCGCAGGGCGGCGTAGGCGGCGTCGTTGTTCTGGATGGGCTGCTGGTAGTCGTCCTTGTTCTGCTGCTGGGTCTTCTCGACGTGGTCGAAGCCGATGGTGAGCCGGGTGAAGCCGGTGACCCGGTCGGGGTGGCAGGTGGCGTCGGCGAACACCGGTACGCCCGCCGCGGCCAGGGCCGCCGCGAGCGGCGGGTCGAGCTCCACGGTCTGGCCCACGACGAGCACCGCCTGGTAGCGGCGCAGCACCTCGGCGCTGACGTCCTCGGCGCACACGAAGGACGCCGGGCGCTGTGCGTACAGGCACGCGTTGTACGCCTCGTAGAGCCGCTGGAAGTAGACGCCCGCGAACTGCCCTTCGTTGAACTCGATGCGCTGCATGCGTGTGGAGACGACGATGGCGACGGGGTCGGCGCTCCGCGCCCCGGCGGTGACCGGGCCGAGGCGGGCGCACAGGTCGAACAGGGCGCGCAGCACCGACGTCTTGCCCGCGCTGCCGCTGCGCGGGTCGCCGGGGACGCCGCCGCTGCCACCGGCACGCTCGTCCTGGGCGTCGGCTCCCTCCACGTGCTCGGCCCCGATGTCGGTGACCATGCCCGTGCCGTGCGCGCCGCGCATCACCTGCTGGAGGAGCGTCGGCATGATCATCCCGCCGGTGCCGTCGTCGTTCCCCAGTTCGGGGTGGCCCCAGGCGGGCCGGCCCGGCCTGCGGTAGAAGTCGACCATGTGCCGGGTGACCTGCGGCGGCTGGATCTGCTCCGCCTGGAAGTGCAGGTCGACCTCGTCGGTGCCGGTGAAGACGAGCTGGGGCGGGGCCTGCCGCTCGCGGTAGGGGCCGGTGATCGCGCCGATGCCGTTCGGCATGAGTGACTTCAGGACGGTGCGGAAGTGGTTCGCGGTCTCGCGCTTGTGGGCGAAGGTCCGGTCGCTGACGGTGTCCAGGACGGCCAGCCAGGCCCCGTTCGCCGCCTCCGCCTGTGTCAGGGCCTTGCGGTAGGCGTCCCGCTCGGTGGGGTCCTTCGTGGCGGCCTCGCCGATGGCGCCCTTCCACTGCCACCAGTTGGCGGCCCAGGTCCAGCCCCGGAAGGCGGCGTAGGGCAGGAACTTCTTGGTGACCGCCGTCAGGTCGGCGTCGAGCTGTGCCAGGGTCCGGCGCTCGAAGTTCTTCGGTGTCCCCTGGGGGAGGAAGGGCACGTAGGCGTCGTTCGCCAGCAGGACGGCCTGGGTCTCCATCCCGTACGCGCCGTAGGCGGCGACGGCTCGGCGGCGCGGGTCCTCGACCAGGGCCTTGGCGGGGGCGACGCCGTCCCGCGCCTGCGTCAGACGGGCCACCAGGTCCAGGCCGATGTCCTGGTGGATGCCCTGGTCGGCGCGGACGTCCTCGTAGGCGCCGGGTTCGGCGCGGTCCACGAAGAGGTTGATGCCGAGCGTGCGCGCCCGCGTCACGTACGCCTCGGTCGTCTCGGGCATGTCCCTGAGCTCGGGCAGGTCGGTGCCGCCTCGGACCTGGTGGGCCGTCCGGGGGTCCGCGGGGTAGCCCTGGGCGTAGATGTCGCCGTACTGCGTGATGTGGTAGCCGGGGCGCGTGGCGAGGCCCGGTCCGATCTCCAGGTGCTGCGGGGCGACGGTGAAGCCCCGCACGCTCGCGTCGAGCACGTACCGGCCCGGTTCCAGGCCACGGGTGACGTCCGCGCCGAAGGCCAGTGTGCCGGTGCCGTCCGCTGCCAGGGTGACGTCCCGGGCAGCCGTCTCCTGGGCGCCGTGCAGCAGCCGGACGCGGACGGACGTGGGCAGTTGTGTCCCGGCCGCCGCGCGGGCGCAGACCGTGATCTTGTCAGCCGGTGTGCCGTCGGCGTTGCCGAGCGGTTCGCCCCGGCCGTAGTGGAAGCGGTTCGACGGCGTCCAGATCGACACCGTGCCGCGTGTGTCCGGCTGACGTACCTCGACGATGCCGTCGACGGCGTACTCGCTGTAGCGGCCGTCGGTGTCGGCCGTCACCCGCACCTGGTACAGGCCCCGGGCGTCGGCGGGCGGGGTGACTCCTCCGGCGGTGAGCGGGAGTTCGGTGAACTCCGGTACGCCGAGGGGCCGCAGCCACACCTTCAGGCGCGGCCTGCTGGGCCAGCGTCCCGGGTCGTGGGCGATGGTCAGCGGCATGCGCACCCCGGCCGTCCAGACGTCCGCGTCGTACGTCACCGTCAGCCGCTCGACGTCGGCGGTGACCCGGGCGATCAGTGCCCCCGTGGCCAGGTCGTAGCGCTCGAACAGGGTCACGTGGTCCCGGCGCGCGAGCGGGGTCACCTGATCCGAGCGGCGGACGAGGAACTCCCTGCCGCTGACCCTGAGGTCCGTGACGTCGTGGTCGGTGTCGGGCAGGGCGAGGACGCGGGTGCCGGTCCTGTTCCCGTTCAGGTCGTAGATCTGCACCTCGCGGCCGCCGGTCAGGACGTAGAGGTGGCCGTCGTCGGACACGTCGTAGCCGCTGAGGACGAAGCCGACGGGCTTGGCCTGCACCGGGTTTCCCACCGGTGTCCCGTCGAACGTGCACATCCGGATCACTCCGGACTGCCACGCGGTGACGAGCAGACCGCGCTCCTCCGCCACGCGCAGGCCGACCGTCTGCCTGCGGTCCTTGGGGTCGCTGCTCAACCGGCTCAGGTCGGTGGTGCCGACCACGATCCTGTCCGGTCTGTCGGGATTCAGCCGCAGCACCCGCAGGGCGTGCTGGTCCATCGCGTAGAAGTCGCCGGACGGGCCCGCTTCGACGGCCGGCGGGGCGAAGTAGCCGTCCGTGTCGTTGACGGTGAACTCGTCGAAGGAGCCCAGCGGCCGGAAGTCCTCGTCCCAGAACGCCACCCGGTGGCTGAAGTGGTGCTCCGCGGTGGCGATCCTGCCCGCGCGGTTGGCCGTCACCGCGAGCAGCGCGCTGCCCACCTTGCCCACGCGCGTGGTCGATCCGTCCGGGGCGAGCCGCAGGACGACGCTGGCCGGGGCGGCCGAGCGGGCCACGTACACCTTCCCGTCCCTGCCGATGCCCAGGCGTGCCGCCCAGGGCTCGAACTCCGGGTCGTGCCGGGGAATGATCTGCTGCAGCGTCCTCGTGGTTCCCACGCGGCCTACCCCCTTGTGGTCGCCCCGCATGCGGCACCCCTGGGTGTTGCCGGGGATATCGATCAGGCTCGCATGGGGCGATCGGGGCCGTTGTCACCCGATGGGGTGATGTTGCAAGTTGGCTGATATTGCGCGCGGCGGGTCCTCAGGGACGCGGCGCGGGAGGAGATCTGCCCCGGATACGACGGCCCGGAGGCGGCCCCGGTGGGCCGCCTCCGGGCGTGGTCGCGTGGACCGCGGGGTCAGGGTGTCGGGGCGAGTGCCGTCAGGGTGTCGGGGCGGGTGTCGCCGGGCAGGTGGTGTCGCGCGTCGGCAGCTTGCCGGTGAGCAGATAGCGGCTGCCGTGCTTGTCGACGCAGGAGTTGGCGTCGAACAGGAACTGGCCGTGGTTGCCGCCGCCCGCGACGACCAGGCGCGAACCCTTCAGGGTCGCGTGCATCCGGCGTGCCCCTGCCAGCGGCGTCGCCGCGTCGTCCTTGGCCTGGAGCAGCAGCGGCGGCGGCACCCGCACCGAACCGATCTTCACCGGGGTGGTGGGCTTGGCCTTCCAGAACGCGCACGGGGCGCTGTACCAGCTGTTCAGCCAGCCGAACAGCGGCGCCTTGCGGGCCGAGGCGCGCGTGTCGGCGCGCCAGGTCTTCCAGTCCCGGGGCCAGGGGTCGTCCACGCACGAGTAGGCGAGCATGGCCGGGTTGACGCCGCCTTCGGCGAGCTGGTCGGTGGCCGAGAGCAGCGCGCCCGAGTCGCCGCGCCGGTAGTCGGACACGGACCGCGCCAGTTCGCTCCAGCTCAGGTCGGTGTACATGGCGGAGGCCAGCAGGTCGTCGAGCTCGGCGCTCCCGGCCCGGCCGCCGGCCGGGCGCGCGGTCAGCTTCTTGCGGGTGGCCTCCCAGGCGGCGGCCACCTTCGCGCGGCTGGTCCCCAGGTGGTAGGTGCGGTCGTGCTTGGCGGTCCAGGCGAAGAACTGCTCGGCCCGGTGCTGCAGCGCGGTGTTCTGCTGGAACTGGGAGGTGTAGGAGCTCGCCGTGGGGTCCATCACGCTGTCCAGGACCATCCGGCCGGTGCGCTTCGGGAAGAGCGTCGCGTAGGTGGCACCGAGGCGGGTGCCGTACGAGTACCCGAGGTAGTCGAGCTTCGGCTTGCCGAGCGCGGCCCGGATGCGGTCCATGTCCCGGGCGGCGTTCTCGGTGGTCATGTGCGGCAGCAGGTCGCGGGAGTGCTTCTGGCACTGCTCGGCGACCTTGCGGGCGACGGTGAGCCGCTTCTTCTCCTCGCCCGCGTTGCGGGGCGTGTACGGGAGGGCGGGGTGCTTGGTGAGCTTGCTGGTGTCGCCGCAGGAGACCGGGGTGCTGGCGCCGACGCCGCGCGGGTCGAAGCTGACGACGTTGTACTTCTCCGAGACCTTCTGGGGCAGCGCGCTCCACACCATCTTGGCGACGCCGATGCCGGACTCGCCGGGGCCTCCCGGATTGACCACGAGGGTGCGCGGGGCGTCGCCCATGCCCGCGACGGACAGCGTCAGCTTGATCTGGCGGCCGTCCGGCTTCTTGTAGTCCAGCGGCACCTTGAGCGTGGAGCAGTAGGTGCCGCGCGGCGCGTCGGTCCCGGCGGGGCAGGTGCCCCAGCGCGGTCCGGCCGCCGGGGCCGCGGCGTGCGCCGTCGCGGGCATCCCCACGGCGAGCAGGCTCAGGGCCCCGGCGACGGCGGCGGTGCCGCCGACGATGCGCTTCGGTCTCATGTGCTGTCTTCCCGTCAACTCGATGGCTCTCGGCAGGGAGGACGGTGGAAGCGGGCACCGGGTTTCCTCACCGGCCACATGGGGCTCGCGAGTTCGCGCCGGTCAAGGGGCCGCGCCTCGCGGCGCCGTGAGCTCGGCGGCTCAGGGGCGCGGCGGCAGCCGTGGTCTCGGCCGCAGCCGCAGCCGCAGCCGCAGCCGCAGCCGTCCGGAGAACGTTCGCGAAAAAGTGTTGTTCCCAGTCCTTCCGCCCGGTCTCCCTTACGTCGGACCGACCGACGATCACCACAGAGTGGAGCGGACATGCACCTGGGCAAGGACACGCGGCTGGGCAACGACAGTGCCGACGAGGGGCGCGGCGGGCACGGACGGAGCCGTCGCGGGCTGAAGGTCCGCGTCCTGGCGGGCGGGGCCGTGGCGGCCGCCGCCCTCGCGTCGGTGGGTACGTTCGCGCTGGCGGACACCTCCGGCGGCGACGAGCCGGGCGCCGCCCCGCAGGCCGAGAAGCCGTCGAAGCGCCCGGCGCTGAGCAAGACCGCGCGGTACCAGAAGCAGCTCCTGGTCCTCGTCAACGCCGAGCGGGCGAAGGCGGGTTGCAGGCCGCTGCGCCTGGACCGCCGGGTCCAGGCCGCCGCGCAGGCCCACGCCAAGGACATGGCGGCGCGCAACTACTACGACCACACCAGCCCCGAGGGCAAGAGCGCGGGCGACCGCATGCGGAAGGCTGGCTACCGGGCCGGAGCGTGGGGCGAGAACATACACAAGGGTCCCAAGGGCCCCAAGACCGCCATGCGTGACTGGATGCGCAGCTCCGGGCACCGCGCCAACATCCTCAACTGCGCGTACAAGGACTTCGGCGCCGGTGTCAGCCTGAAGGCCAACGGCCCCTGGTGGGTGCAGAACTTCGCCACCAAGCTCTGACGCCGGGGCACCCGGGCCCGGTGCGGGTTCAGGGCCGCGTGGACAGGTCCTGAACCCGTGCCGGGCCGCCCGATCCCGGCCGCGGTCCCGCCTCGCTCGCGGTCCCACCCCTGGCGTCCCGTGTCGGTGTGCCACCCCGCCACCCGCCCTCGGACCCCGGGATTCGTCGCCGCGCTCATCTGAGGTGCGGTATGGCCCGTGTGCCCTGGTCGTCTCCTCCAACCCGCACCTCAACACCGGCAGCACCGAACGCACTTCGCTGACCCACACCATCGGCATCCACGCCCTGCCGGAGCCCCTGCGGGACACTTCCCGCAGGGGCTCACGTGCACGGCTGAGGGCAGGCCGGGTCAGATCGTCGTCAGGTAACCCGGGGCCGGGAGGCGCGTGGCCCACGTCGGCTCGTGCACCTCGGCCAGGGTCATGAAGAGCAGGGCGACGGCGAGCGCGCCCGGGTCCGGGACGCCGAGGGCGTGGTCGCCGACGTAGCTCGCGCGACCGCGCCGGGGGCGCAGCGACGCCGTCGAGAGGGCACCGCGGATCGCGGCCTGTGCCGCGGTGGTCAGCGGGGCCTCCGCGAGCTCGCCCGTCGACTCCCCTGCCGCCACGACGGCGAGGGACTCGGCGGCGGGCACCAGCGCGTCGACCAGCGTGCAGTCGCCGACGCGCGCGCCGCCCACGCGGTTGATGGCCGCGCTCGCGGCCGCAGCGGCCTCCGCGAGGGCCGCGACGGAGGGCGCCTGCCCGTCGCCCGGCTCGGCGACCGCCAGGTCCTTGAAGAGCAGCCCGAAGAGCGGGCCGCTCGTACCGCCGACGTCGTTGAGGAACGCGTCGGCGAGCGCGGCCGTGCCCTCGACGCCCGTCTCGTCGGCAAGGCGCACCGCGCGCCGTACGCCGCCGGTGAGGTTGTCGCCGAAGTCGCCGTCGCCGACGAGCTGGTCGAGCTTGGTGAGATTGTCCCGGACCTGCCCCACGACCTCCGCGTACCGGTCGAGCACGATCCGGCTGCCCGGCGTACCGGCGGAAGCGGTCGTCGACTCGGGCCGCTGCTCCGTGGCGTCCTCGGCCGGGGCGGCCTCGGCACCCTTGGCGCGCACGGTCCGGGGCAGCGTGAGCGGGGTCTCGGTCGGCGCCGTCCACAGGTCGACCCAGCCCTCGTCGAGGCGGGTGAGGGTGAGCGAGAACCCGGCCATGTCCAGGGCGGCGGTGTACGTGCCGGCGACGGTCACGGCCGGGCGCAGGCCGCGCTCGACGAGCCGGTCGTGCAGCAGCGAGCTGATGGCGTGCAGTTCGAGCTCGGTGGTGGCGCCGAGGCCGTTGACGAGGGCGAGCACGTCCTCGGAGCCCTCGGGCAGCGAGTCGAGCAGGTCGTCGGTCATCCGCCGCACCAGGTCGTCGACGGAGGGCCGGGCGATGGTGCGGATGCCGCGCTCGCCGTGGATGCCGACGCCGTAGTCGAGGTCGCCGGGCTCCAGGGTGAAGGCGGGAGCGGTCGTCGTCGGCGAGGTCTGGGCGCGGGCCGCGACGGCGACGCTGCGCGACTGCGCCACGACGCGGGTGCCCAGCTCCTGGAGCTCCTCGAGCGAGGCGCCCCGGTCGGCGGCGGCGCCGAGGAGCTTCTCCACGACCACCGTGGCGGCCGTCCCCCGGCGGCCCGTGGCACTGTCGGCGCTGTCGGTGGCCAGGTCGTCATCGACCAGCACGGTCGCGACCGGGATGCCGTCGTGGCGCAGGCGCTCCGCCGCGATCTGGAAGTTGATCACGTCGCCCGTGTAGTTCTTGACGATCAGCAGCACGCCCGCGCTCTTGGCGACGGCCGCGCCCGCCTCGTAGATCTGCCGGTTGTGCGGGGAGGCGAACACCTCGCCGGGGCAGACCGCGTCCAGGCCGCCGCGCCCGAGAAGGCCGGTGTGCAGCGGCTCGTGCCCGGAGCCGCCGCCGGACACCAGGGCGACACGACGGCCGGGGTCGGCGGCGCGGGCCCGCAGGTACAGCGGCGCGCCGTTGACCTCGACGATGCCGGGGTGGGCCAGGGCGAGACCGCGCGCGGCGGTCAGCACGGGGGCGGATTCCGGCAGGAAGTAGCTCATCGGTCGGTTCTCCGTAGGTCGGCTCGGCTCGGGGTCCGCGTAGGGCGACCGAAGCCGGCGCGACGGCCGCACAGGCCACCGCTTCGACCACGCCCCGCTCTGGACGTGCGCCCACCCTGGACGCCGGACGACGTCCAAGGCCGGAACTTCCAGGTTCCGGAACTCAAAAGTTCCGGTACGCGTTCCACCATGCGATCCTGCCACCAGCGCCGAAGGGGCTCCACGGCACCCGCTGCGCCGGAAAACCCCTGATCAGCCCCACCTTCTTTGCGAGATCTTTACCATGACCGACGCCCGGACCGACACCCGAACCGCCGCCGGGACCGCCGACGGGGCCGCCACTGGGACCGCCACCGGGACGACTGCCCGCCGCGAGGACCTCGGCCGCATGCTCCGCACCTGGCGCAGGGCGCGCGGTCCCGCACCGGCGCTCGGCTCCCTGCCCGCGCGCGGGCACCGCACCTACCTCACCCAGCTCGACATGGCCCTGCAGCTCGGCGTCTCCGAGCGCTGGTACCGGGCGCTGGAGAAGGGCGAGGACCGCCGGTACAGCCGCGAGATGATCGCCGGGGTCTGCCGGATCCTGGACCTCTCCCCGCAGCAGGCCGCCGCCCTCCACCGGAGCACCGGACACGAGCCCCCGGCCCCGGAGCCGGAGGCGCGCGACGGCCTCGACCCGGCGCTCGTCCAGCTCATGCGCCAGCAGCGATACGTCAGCTACCTCTGCGACCAGGCGTGGGACGTGATCGAGGCCAACACGGTCGCGGCCCGGCACTGCCCGTGGCTCGTCCGCCCCGGTGCCAACGTCATGACCTGGGCGTTCTCCCCCGAGGCCCGCTATCAGCTCCGCGACTGGGAGGACCGCTGGGCCGTGCCCCTGCTCACCCGGCTCCGCCTGGCCTGGCAGCGCTGGCCGGAGAACGCGCGCCTCGACGAGGTCGTCCGGGAGGTGCGCGCGCAGCCGGGCGTCGCGGCACTCTGGGACTCCCCCGCCCCCGCCGCCCCGGAGCCGCCTCCGGGCGAGGACGTCCGGCCGATGTTCTTCCCCCTGGTCGCCCCGGACCCCGTCGGCGTACGGATCCTGACCTGCGGCCCGTACGACGACGTGACGGTCCGCTGGCACCTGGTGATGCCGGTGGACACGACGCTCGTCTTCCCGTGAGCGCTGAGCACCGGATGCTGCTGAGCACCGGGCACTGCTGAGCACTGGGCGCTGAGCGCTGAGCACTGAGCACTGACCGCGCGGCTGATCAATAGCCTCATCAGCGTGCATATATGCACATTCACACGGTCCCGTGCGGCCGAAAACCCACCCCGCCTGCTAGGTTAGGGTGACCTTAGTTTACGGTTGCCGTCGAGTCAGTCGTCACCGCTCGAAGGGAACCTGAGCATGCACCGCCCCCTGCGGGTAGCCATCGTCGGAGCCGGACCCGCTGGGATCTACGCCGCCGACGCGCTGCTGAAGTCCGACGTGGCCGCCGACCCCGGCGTGTCCATCGACCTCTTCGAGCGGATGCCCGCCCCGTTCGGCCTGATCCGTTACGGCGTGGCCCCCGACCACCCGCGGATCAAGGGCATCATCACGGCCCTGCACCAGGTGCTCGACAAGCCGCAGATCCGCCTCTTCGGCAACGTCGACTACCCGCGCGACATCAACCTGGACGACCTCCGCGCCTTCTACGACGCGGTGATCTTCTCCACCGGCGCCACGGCCGACCGCACTCTCGACATCCCGGGCATCGAACTCGACGGCTCCTACGGCGCGGCCGACTTCGTCTCCTGGTACGACGGCCACCCCGACGTCCCGCGGACCTGGCCGCTGGACGCGGAGAAGGTCGCCGTCCTCGGCGTCGGCAACGTGGCCCTGGACGTGGCACGCGTCCTGGCCAAGACCGCCGAGGAACTGCTGCCGACGGAGATCCCGGCGAACGTCCACGACGGCCTGAAGGCCAACAAGGCGCGCGAGATCCACGTCTTCGGCCGCCGCGGCCCCGCGCAGGCCAAGTTCAGCCCGATGGAGCTGCGGGAGCTGGACCATTCCCCCAACATCGAGGTCATCGTCGACCCCGAGGACATCGACTACGACGACGGCTCCATCGCGACCCGCCGCGGCAACAAGCAGGCCGACATGGTCGCCAAGACCCTGGAGAACTGGGCGATCCGCGACGTCGGCGACCGCCCGCACAAGCTCTTCCTGCACTTCTTCGAGTCGCCCGCCGAGATCCTGGGCGAGGACGGCAAGGTCGTCGGCCTGCGCACCGAGCGCACCGAGCTCGACGGCACCGGCAACGTCAAGGGCACCGGCGCCTTCAAGGACTGGGACGTCACCGCGGTCTACCGCGCCGTGGGCTACCTGTCCGACGCGCTGCCCAAGCTCCCCTGGGACGTCGAGTCCGGCACGGTGCCGGACGACGGCGGCCGTGTGATCGAGGAGTCCGGGGCGCACCTGACGTCCACGTACGTCACGGGCTGGATCCGGCGCGGCCCCGTCGGCCTCATCGGCCACACCAAGGGCGACGCCAACGAGACGGTCGCCAACCTCCTGGACGACCACGCGAACGGCCGTCTGCCGGAGCCTTCCGCGCCCGCCCCGGAGGCCGTGGATGCCTTCCTCAGCGAGCGGAACATCCGCTTCACGACGTGGGAGGGCTGGTACCGCCTCGACGCCGCCGAGAAGGCGCTCGGCGAGCCGCAGGGCCGGGAGCGCGTGAAGATCGTCGAGCGCGAGGACATGCTCCGCGAGAGCGGCGCCTGACATCGCTGCCGCCCGCCGCCTCAAGCCGTCTCAAGGGGCGGCGGGCAGCAGTGCCGAGGAGTCCGGTTCCAGCTGGGTGCCGAAGCCGCCGACGACGGTGAGCCGTTCCAGGTCGACGACGGCGACGCGGTTGGTGCCCAGCAGGGACACATAGGCCAGCGGTTCGGTGGGGTGGAGTGACACGGCGGCCGGTTTTCCGTCGAGCTGCAGGGAGCGGATCGGCCGCAGGTCGGTGCTCCAGACGGTGAGGGTGTCGGCCGCGATGTCCGTCACCAACAGCCGGTCGTCGTCGAGGGGGTAGACCCGCAGCGGATCGCCGCCCGTCTTCCTGCTCTCCCGCACCTTCATGGTCCGCGCGTCGACGGCGACCAGCGCCGAGCTCTTGCGGGCCCCGACGAACAGCGTCTTCTCGTCCCGGCTCAGACAACTGCTCTCGGGCAGCTGGCCGGGGGTCACCAGGAGCGGCGGAACGGCGGCGTCGTGGGGGCGCACGAGGCTCACCGTGTGCGACAACAGGCCGGTCACGTAGGCGCGTTCGCCATCGCGGCTGAGCGTGAACAAATGGGTCTTCACCCCGTGCGTGGGCACCGCCCTGGACGGCGCCTCGTCGGTGGCCGGCGCGTCGAAACCCAGCAGGACTGCCTTCTCCTCACTCAGCGCGTACAGCCGGCCGTCCCGGTCCATCCCCATGCCGTGGATGCGGCGGAACGGCCGCGTGTCGATGGTCCGCGCCAGCGACCGCGCGACGAGGTCGATGACGAAGACCGCGGCCCCGCCCTCGCCCACGCTGGAGGACATGCGGACCCCGTAGTGCCCGACGTACGCGAACCGTCTGCGCGAGTCGACGACCATCTCGTGCGGGTAGTCGGGCAGTCGGACCGTCTCCAGGCGCCGCCCCGACGCGACGTCGTAGAAGCTGACCGCGTGGCTGCTCTTCTCCACCACCACGAGCGTGTCGCCGCCCTCAGCCTCCCGGGAAGCACCCCAGGCCGACGTGGTCAGCCCGCTCGCCAGCGTCCCCGCACCCGCCGCCTTGATCACCGTACGACGCGTCACCACGGACCCTCACCCCTCACCTCGCTCGCCCGACAGCGGCCATGCGCTACGGACGAGCCTGGTGGACGAGGCACGGGGCGTCCAGTTCCACGACAGCCCCAGGCGTCACCCGCGCCGGGAGCCAGGGCGATGCCGCCGAGGCCGACAGCGGCGGTGAGGGCGAGGGCGGGTGAACCTCTTGACTGGCGGCACAGCCCGTGCAAGCGCGCATGCCCCGCCGTTCGAGGTACGCAACCCTGGGGCGGTCTGCCCGGGTGGGTCCCGGGCAGACCGTCAGCGGTGTCCGTCAGATGCCGAAGGGTGCGGCGTAGCGGACGGTGCCGCTGGGCAGCGGGTGGTCGGTGTCGAGGGTGAGGGCCATCAGGGCCTCGTCCGGGACGTCGATGGTCAGCCCGATGCCGTGGGTGGAGGCGCGGGTGAAGCCGAACCGCGGGTAGTAGGCCGGGTGTCCGAGGACGACGACGAAGTGCTCGCCCATGTCCTCGGCGGCCTTGAGCGCGGCGCGGATGGCGGCGGAGCCCGCGCCGGTGTTCTGGTACTCGGGCCACACGGCGACGGGGGCCAGGCACAGGGCCGGGGTCTCGCCGATGTGGCAGCGGGTCAGCAGCGCGTACCCGATGAGCTTGCCGTCCTCGTCGGTGGCGACGATGGACAGGCCCTCGATCCAGGAGGAGTCGGCGCGCAGGGCGTCGACGAGGTCGGCCTCCATCGGGGTGTCGAAGGCTGCGGCGTTGATGGCGTGGATGGTGGGGATGTCGGCGTTGGTCTCGGCTCGGGTGAGCCACTGGCGACGGATGCTCATGGTGAGATCACGTTCCGTTTCAGGTGAGTTGTTGTCTTTGATCAGGGGCTTCCCGTACGGCGATGCGTACGGGAAGCGGCGTGCGAGTGGTGGAGCCGGGGTGGCGGTCCCCTGGCTCGGGGCGCCGGTGGCACCGGTTTACTGCTGCTGGTCGAAGAAGCGCCGGGTGGCCCGCTGATGACGGGTGATCGACTTGTGGAATTCCGATCGTTTGCCGGTGGGCCGCGCCGTTTCACGGGCGGCGGCCCAGGCGCTCTCGCGCTGCAGCTTGCGGTAGCCCGCCAGGCGGCGTTCACTCAACTGTCCGCTGGCGATGGCGTCTTGGACGGCACACCCCGGCTCGGAGGCATGGGTGCAGTCGCGGAAGGCGCAGCCCTGCGCGAGCTCGTGGATCTCGGCGAACACCTGCTCCACGCCGTCGGCGGCGCCCTGGAGGCCGATGCCGCGCAGACCGGGGGTGTCGATCAGGACGCCCCCGCCGGGCAGGACCAGCAGCTCGCGGTGGACGGTGGTGTGCCGCCCCTTGCCGTCCGCCGCCCGCACCGCGCCGGTGTCCATGCGGTCCTGACCCAACAGGGCGTTGGCCAGCGTGGACTTGCCCGCGCCGGAGGGGCCCAGCAGGACCGTCGTACCGGTGACGGTGGCGGCCAGGACGTCCAGGCCCTCGCCCGTCGCGGAACTGGTGGCGACGATGTCGACGCCCGGCGCGAGGCCGGTGACCTCGGCATGGGCGGCGGCGCTGTCGTCGGCCAGGTCCAGCTTGGTGAGGGCGACGACGGGGCGCGCGCCGCTGTCCCAGGCGAGGGCGAGCAGGCGCTCGATCCGGCCCGCCTTGAGGACGTCGGCCAGGGAGACCGCGACCACGACGGTGTCGACGTTCGCGGCGAGGACCTGCCCGCGGGAGGTGCGGTCGGCGCCTGCCCGGGTGATCGCGCCGCGCCGGGGCAGCAGTGCGATCAGATCGGGCTCCGGGCCCGGACGCAAGGCCGCCCAGTCACCGGTGCACACGGTGTGCGCCGCATCGCTGTGCGGCAGGCCGCGGCTCGCGGCCCGTACGGGACCGGAGGCGGTCAGGACGTCACAGCGGCCGCGGTCCACGCGCACCACACGGGCCGGGACCAGACCGGCCGCGGCGTGCTCGGTGAACAGCGCGTCGAACGAGGCGTCCCAGCCCAGCGCGGACAGCGCCGACGACGGGGACGGAAAAGAGGATGAAATCAGGGAATGCACGTGGAACCCTTGCGAGAAGGGACCCCATCAGAACGCGGGAACATCCACCGTGCGAGCGGGATCGCTCACAGCACGGATGGAAGGAATACGACGGTCAGACCGGGGCCCGGGACGTGAGGATGGTCCGGCGGGCGCTGCGCACGGCAGCGGTCTTCACCGCAGTCATCAACCTCACCCCCCTCTCACTCAAACCGGGTCAAACGCGAACGAAAATAATCTTAGCACACCGCCTTTGCGGCCCCGAAGTGCCCGGCGGCGGGTGGGTCACTGCGAGAGCGGTCCGGGGCGGGTTGCGTCCCGGCTGGGTTGCGTCCCGGCTGAACCCGTTCGAGTGGCGGCGGCGTTCGTGCGGGTGTCGTGACGGCCCGTCCGCGAAGGACTCTGCCGGAGTGATGAGATGGAACTCGACCGTCTGCTTCCCGCCTACGACCTTCGCTCCCGGTTCGCCCGGCGGATCGCGGCGGACCCGGCGACCGTGTGGCGGGCACTGACCGAGGTCACCGTCGGGGAACTGCCTGTGTACCGGACGCTGATGCGGCTGCGCCTGGGTGGCAGGGGCCGGGTCGAGGGGCCGTTCGTCGACAGTTTCCCCACGCCCACCTTGGTCACGGTGGACGGTGAGGAACTGGTCAAGGGCATGGTCGCCCGCTTCTGGAAGGCCCGCCCCCAGCCCGCCCCGGTCACCCCGGGGGACGCGGCGGCCTTCATCGCGTTCGACGAGCCTGGCTGGGCCAAAGCGGCGCTGAGCCTGCGCGTCGTCCCCGACGCCGGGGGCTCCCTCCTGTCGTTCGAGACCCGGGTGCACTCCACCCACGCCCGTGCCCGACGCGCCTTCCGGGTCTACTGGCTGCTCATCCAGCTGGGCGGGGCGGCGTACATCAGGATCGAGGTACTGCGCGCGGTGGCCCGTCGCGCCGAACGCGCCACCACCTCAAGCCGCCCGTAGACGGTGGGGGTACGCGCACCACGTACGTTCTCAAGGGGTTCCCTCCACCGTCTGCTCCTCCTGGACGGTCGTCGTGGCGATCGCCGTCGCGCCGCCCATGCACAGGGCAGCCGTCACCACGCCGACGGCCGCGAGCCGCAAGCGCGGTCGGCGTCGCCGTACGGGCCGCTCCGGGACAGGTGCGGCGGGTGGCCGTGCGCCCATCGCGAGTTCCCGGCGGGCGGTCACCCACCGCCGGGTGTCGTCGGCGTCGAGGCCGCACGCGACGACGAAGGCGACGAGAACGGCTTCACGGGGCAGGCGGTCCCGGCGGAGCATGGTCGCCGCCGTTGAGTACGGCAGCACTTCACCCGCCGCGGCCGCCGCGCGCTCCAACTCCCGGTAGCTGAGGCCCGACCAGGCCTTGAGGCGTCGCAACTCGCTCATGAACGCGGCCTCTCCTGCGGTGTGGGTCGGCACGGGCGGTGACGTCATGGGGGTATCCCTCCGGTTCTGGTGTGCGCCGCTGACCTGCGCGTACAGCAACTCGCACAAGCTCGAACAGCCCATCTGTTGAATGAGCCCGGGAGCGGCGGTCAGCCTCGGCCTCACATCTGTCGTCGATGCCTTGGAGGCATGCGTGGGTCGCCTCGGTTCCCTCGTGCTGTTGCTCGTACTCGCACTCGTCGGGTGCTCGGACGTCCACACCGTGGCCGGAACAGGGACCGGCGGCGGGAAGACGGGAAAGGCGTCGGCGCGGGGAGAGCCGATCGACCCGGCCGTCGACCGTTACCTCGACGGGGCGCTCCCCAAGGGGACGGGCAAGGGGCCGGGCATCACCATGGCCGCCGCCCGTGGGGGCAAGCTAACCCACTGTGCAGGGCGCGGACTGTCCGACCGCGCGGAGAAGACCCCTGCGGCCTGCGACACCGTGTACGACGTCATGTCGATCACGAAGCAGTTCACCGCCGCCGCGATCCTGAAGCTGGAGATGAGCGGCAAGCTCCGGGTGAGCGACCCGATCGGCATGCATCTCGGGCGCATACCCGAGGACAAGAGGGCCATCACCGTGCACCATCTCCTGACGCACACGGCGGGCCTGCCCGATTCGCTCGGCGACGACTACGACCCGCTGTCGCGCGCGGAGTTGCTGACCGGGGCGATGAAGGCCCGCCTGCGGTCGGCTCCCGGCAAGGAGTTCCGCTACTCGAACGTCGGCTACGGCCTGCTGGCCGCGATCATCGAGAAGGTCTCCGGCCAGAGCTACGAACGCTTCCTGGCCGAGCGCTTGTTCCGCCCTGCCGGGATGACCCGCACCGGCTACGTGCTGCCCGACTGGGAGCGCGCGCAGGTCGCCGTCGAGTACGACCGGCACGGGCGCCCGCAGGGGCGGCCGACCGACCACCCGTGGGCGGCCGACGGGCCGCACTGGAACCTGCGCGGCAACGGCGGGATGCTCTCCACCGCCCGGGACATGTTCCGCTGGCACCGCGCCCTCACCGGTGAGAGCGTCCTGTCCGCCGCCGCGAAGCGGAAGCTGTTCGCGCCACACGTACGAGTGCCCGAGCTGGACGGGGCCTACGGCTACGGCTGGGTCATCATCGACTCCGATGACGGCCGGGTCGCCTGGCACGACGGGGGCAACGACTGGTCACTGGCGACGGTCACGGAGTTCCGCCGCGACGCGACCTGGGTGTTCTGGGTGAGCAACCACGCCTACCGGCAGGGGAAGTGGAATCTTCAGGACGATCAGCTGAAGGTGACCAAGGGCATCGCCGAGCGGGTGCGGCACCCTGCCTGACGGGACCGGGCTGCCTGCGCGGCGCTGGTGGCGGCCGGGCCGTTCGGGGTCCGCGGAGTCCGGCCGCCACCGGGGGTGTGCGTGGCCGGGTCAGGGGACGGTCGGGCCGGTGGTGCCGTCGAGGGCGGTGATGTCGCCGGTGATGGTTCCGTTGTTGCCCAGGCCGGCGGCGCCGCCGGGGCGTCCCGGGCCGCCGTTGCCTCCCTGGACGGTACCGGCGGCAAGGGTGGGGCCGGTGACGACGAGCTGATCGTTGGTGCCGTGGCCTCCGTCGCCGCCCTCCGAGCCCTGGTGGCCGGCCCTGCCGCCGTTGCCGCCGCGGATGTCCACGGTCCCGGTGACCTCGGTGCCTCCGTCGATGCCGTGGCCGCCGTTACCACCTTCGCCGGAGGCGCTGGCGTGCCCGCCCGACCCGCCGGTGATCACTGCCCGGTTGTCCGGGTTGCCGAGCAGGTAGATGCCGCTGTTGTTCCCGTCACCACCCGCTCCGCCGTCGGCGTCCCAGTTGCCGGGCGACATTCCATTGCCGCCGCGACCGCCGCCGGCGGTGACGGTGCCCTGGGCGGTGATTGTGCCGTCGTTGCCGATGCCGCCGGCGCCGCCGTCTCCCCTGCGGAGTCCTCCCTCGCCTCCGCTGCCGCCGATGACGGTGATGGTGTCGGTGCCGCCTCCGCCGATGATGGTCCGGTTGTTGCCGTCCCCGCCGTTGCCGCCGTCGTCGGTCACGGCTCCGCTGTCACCGCTGCCGCCTCTGACGAAGATGTTGTCGTCGCCGGGGCCGCCGTCGATGGTCCCGTTGTTGCCGATCTGGCCGTTGCCACCCACGGTGCCCGACGCGGGCTCTCCCTGGACGATGATGGTGTCGTTCCCGGCCCCGGTCTCGATGGCAGTGCCGCGGGCGACGCCTTCGTAGCAGCGGATCGTGTCGTCCCCGCTGGTGCCGCTGATCGTCGACCCCGACACCTCGACGGAGTTGACGATGCAGCTGATCGATGCGGCCGATGCCTGGCCGGGTGAGGCAATGACCAGGCCGCATGCGGCAGCCAGGGCGGCGGTGGCGGAAAGCGCGGCTCTCCACGACACAGAGCTGACGGACGGACGGTGTACGGACATCGGATCCTCCCCGAGACGGCAGACCTGCGGGCAGGATCACCAGGAGTACCGCCCGCGCGACCGGGTTCACCCCGAGCGCGCGATGATCTCTCCCCTGTGAGCGTCCGCCTACTCCGGCGGTGAGCACACTGGCTGGAGGCGACCGGCTCCTTGGTGGCGCCTGGCCCGCGGGTCTGCTGTGGGCGCGCCGAAGCGCGATCTAGATTCTTCGGAGATCGGCTGTCCGCGGATGTCGAAAAGGTGACACCGGCTCCGTCCCAGGGACAGCGGCCGCCACCGACCGCACGAGGAAGAGGGAGAGATCAGCATGGCGATTCAGCGGATGGACAACGTCGGCATCGTCGTCGAGGACATGGACGCCGCCATCGCGTTCTTCGTGGAACTCGGCATGGAGCTGGAGGGCAGGGGGGAGGTCGAGGGCCTCTTCGCCGACCGGTGCACCGGACTCGACGGCGTCCGCTGTGACATCGCGATGCTCCGGACCCCGGACGGGCACAGCCGGCTCGAGCTGGCGAAATACCACAGCCCCGCGGCGATCAGCGCCGGGCCGCGCAACCGGCCGCACAACGTCCTGGGCACGCACCGCGTCATGTTCGCCGTCGACGACATCGAGGACACCGTGGCCCGCCTCCGCCCGCACGGTGCCGAACTAGTCGGCGAGATCGCCCGGTTCGAGGACAGCTACCTGCTCTGCTACCTCCGCGGCCCGGCGGGCATCGTCGTCGGACTCGCCGAGCAACTGCACTGAGACTCATCGAAGCCCTCAGAGTCCCTGCACGGACACCTCCTCGGCCGTGGGCACACACCATGTGTGCTGATTCGGGACCAAGGTCCCGAGAGAAGGGACCTTCAGCGACAGTTGATCAAATCCGACCCGGGAAGAAGCGGATTGATCGATGATCAACTGTCATGGCGTCAAAGAGCTCTCGGGAAAAGCGCTTTGGGCGCCGCTGGGAGGTTGCTGTGCCTGTACCGGAACCCAAAGCCACCGAGAAGCAGCCCGTGGCCGAGACAGGGATCTGTCCGGACGGGACGGCCGCGGAGGCCAGAAGAGCGGCCGGTGTGGGCGGCAGGTCCGCAAAGATCGACGCGCTCGTCGTGCGGAAGCACCACAACTCGATCCCCATGGACCTCCTCTTCCGGGACGCCGAACCGGCGAAACAGCCCCCGCGACAGAAGCCCACTCCGGCCCCGCCTCCGGTCGGCACCACCAAGACGCGCCGACTCGTACCTCCTCCTCGGCTCGAAAGGGAGCTCTTCGAGCGGTGCGGGTCCGCTTGTTCCGGATGGTGGGCAGTGCTCGTCGCGCTCCTCGCGGTCGCCGGGGCAGGCGTGTTGCTCTGGTCCGGCGGGCTCCTGCCGGTACGCCTTACCGAGTTGCTGCGGCTGCCCGAGCACTCTGCGGACGGGCTCGCCGACTGGCAGTGGGCCGCCGTCGGCGGCTGCGGAGCCATCGCGCTGCTCGCTCTCGGCGGGCTCACCCAGGGCCGGGTCGGCTCCGCCTGGGTCCTGTCACTGTTCGGACGCTACCGGGGCACCGTCCGGCGCACCGGCCTGATGTGGATCAGCCCGCTGATGCCGCGCCGCCGCATCGACGTACGGCTGCGGCACTGGCGCAGCGACCTGACGCTCGGGGTCGTGGCGACCGTGCTCAGCGAGACCACGCTGTCGTTCCTCGGCTTCGGCGTCCAGACCCCGGACGTCTCCCTCGGCACGATGCTCGCCGACGGGGCGGCCACCATCACCAGCGCTCCCTGGCTCTTCGCCTTTCCCGCGGGTCTCGTCGTCCTGCTCACCGTGTCGATGACCTTCATCGGCGACGGCCTTCGCGACGCCCTCGACCCCACCTCTGTGACCGGCGCGGCGGGAGGCCGACGATGACACTCACCACTCCCCTGCGCGACAGGGTCTCCTCCACCGGCGCCACCCCCGTGCTCTCCGTACGGGACCTGCGGGTCTCCTTCCCCTCGGAGGCCGGGCCCGTCGAAGCGGTGCGCGGCGTCAGCTTCGACCTGCTGCCGGGCCGGACCCTCGGCATCGTCGGCGAGTCCGGCTCGGGCAAGTCGGCCACCGCGATGGGCGTCATGGGCCTGCTGCCGCCCACCGCCGACCTCGGCGGTCAGGTCCTGCTCGGCGGTCAGGACCTGACCGGCCTCGACGACCGGGCGCTCTCGCGCGTACGGGGCAACTCCATCGGCATGGTCTTCCAGGACCCCCTGTCCGCGCTCACCCCCATCTTCTCCGTGGGCAGGCTGCTCTCCGACGCGCTGCGGGTCCATCAGGACCTGTCCAAGAAGGCGGCCTGGGAGCAGGCCGTCGAACTGCTCGACCTCGTCGGCATCCCCGAGCCCCGCAGCCGGGCCTCGGCCTTCCCCCACCAGTTCTCCGGCGGCATGCGCCAGCGCGTGGTCATCGCCCTGGCGATCGCCAACCGGCCGAGCGTGCTCGTCGCCGACGAGCCCACCACCGCGCTCGACGTCACCATGCAGGCGCAGATCCTCGACGTCCTGCGCCTCGCGCAGCGGGAGACCGGCGCCGGGCTCGTACTCATCACTCATGACCTCGGCGTCGTGGCAGGCCACGCGGACGACGTCGCCGTCATGTACGCGGGCCGCTTCGTGGAGAAGACGGACGTGCACGCGCTGTTCCGGCGGCCGACGATGCCGTACACCGCGCGGCTCCTGGCCGCGGTGCCGACCGTGGACGGCGGGGTCCGCCGCCCCCTCGTCCCCATCGGCGGCGAGCCGCCCGCCCTGTCGGGTCTGCCGGACGGCTGCCCCTTCGCGAGCCGGTGCGCCGTCGCGCTCGACGCGTGCCGCTCCGAGGAGCCGGAGCTGCGCCATGTCACGGGGCACGGAGACGTGGCCTGCCTGCGCGCGGCCGAGATGGCCGAGGGGACGCTGGATCCCGCCGGTGACGCCGCGCCCGTCGCCCCCATCGCCGCCCCCGTCGACCCCGCCACCCCGGGCGTCGTGCCCGTCGACCGGCAGGTGGACACGGGCCGCTCCGAGGGCGGCGAGGTGGTGCTGCGCGTCGAGGACCTCGTCAAGACCTTCCCCGTCACCAAGGGCGCGTTCATCAAGCGCCGGGTCGGCACGCTGCACGCGGTCAACCGGGTCAGCTTCGAGCTGCGTACCGGAGACACCCTCGGCCTGGTCGGCGAGTCGGGCAGCGGCAAGACGACGACGCTGATGGAGATCCTGCGGCTCCGACGGCCGGAGGGCGGCCGCATCGAGATCGCGGGAAGGGAGATCGGGGCGACGGGCACGGATGCCAACGCCTCGGTCGACACCACCGCCACGGGCTCCCGCAGGCGCGTACGCACCCTGCGGCACGACGTACAGATCGTCATGCAGGACCCCATGGGCGCCCTGGACCCGCGGCTTCCCGTCCACCAGCTGCTCGCCGAACCCCTGCAAGCCGTCGGCACATGCGTGCCAAACTCGCCCTGTCCGCCGCTCTGGTGACCGCCATCTCCGTCACCGCCACCGCGTGCCAGTCCTCGTCCGGAGACGGCGCCGCGGGCACGAAGAACACGCCGTCCTCCGCTTCGGGAGCCGCCGACTACAACCCGACGGCGTACGACAAGCTCAAGGACGGCGGAACCTACACGACGGCGGGGACCTTTGACGACCAGGGCAACCCGTTCAACGTCACCTCCACGCTGACGGCGACCCGGGTGTGGAGCTGGTACAACGCGAACGCGATCACGTTCTCGCCGACCGGTGAGGTGCAGTACAACCCGGACTACTTCAGCGATGTGAAGGTGTCCGTCAAGGGCGGCAACCAGAAGGTCGTCCTGACGATCAACAAGAAGGCCGCCTTCAACGACGGCACGCCGATCGACTGGACCGCGATCCAGGCCACATGGAAGGCCAACAACGGTGCCGACAAGGCCTACGCGGCCACCACCACGGCCGGCTACGACCAGATCACCGACGTCGCACGGGGCAAGGACGACAAGCAGGCCGTCATCACCTTCAAGGGCGTCTACGCCTCCTGGCCGAGCCTGTTCTACACGTTCCTGCACCCCAAGGCCGCGAAGGTCGACGTCTTCAACAAGGGCTACGTGAAGAAGGCGCACCCCGAGTGGGGCGCGGGCCCGTACACGGTCGGCAAGTGGGACACCCACTCGGGCAACCTCACCTTCGTCCGCAACCCGAAGTGGTGGGGCAAGAAGGGCAAGCTCGACAAGCGCGTCTACGTGAACCTGGAGTCGACGGCGGCGGTCAACGCCTTCAAGAACGGTCAGCTCGACTACGTCTCCGCGGTCGACGCGGAGAGCCTGAAGCAGGTCAAGGGGCTCAAGGGCACGGAGATCCGCAGCGGCGGCAGCCCGTTCGAGTACTCGCTCCGTTTCAACACCAAGTCGTCGGTCCTCGGCGACAAGGCGGTGCGCAAGGCGATCCAGGAGAGCATCGACCGCAGCCAGCTCGCGAAGATCCAGTTCCAGGGCCTGGACCACAAGGAACCGCTGCCCGGCTCGGCCCTGTTCTACAGCTTCCAGAAGAGCTATGAGGACAACGTCTCGGCCGTCCTGAAGTACAGCCCCGACCAGGCGAAGAAGGAGCTCGACGCGGCGGGCTGGAAGCCCGGGAGCGACGGGGTCCGGGAGAAGGGCGGCAAGAGGCTCGAGGTCGGTTACCCGCTGATGGGCGACGAACCGCTGGCCAAGGCCACCGCCGGGGCCCTTGCCGCGATGCTGAAGCCGGTCGGTGTGCGTCTCGTCATCAAGAAGGCCGCCGACTCGGACTTCTCCAGCATCCTCAACGAGCGGAAGTTCGACCTCGTCGTCTCGGGCAACCGCTCCATGGACCCCTTCGGGGCCCGTTCCCTGTGCGAGATCTACTGCTCGGACCGTGAGTCCAACCTCACCGGAGCCGGGTCCCCGGCCCTGGACAAGGAGATCCGCGCGACGGCCGACATCCCCGGCCTGGACGAGCAGGCGACGGCAGCGAACAAGGTCGAGCAGAAGGCCCTCCGGAACTACGCCCTGCTCCCGCTGTTCAGCGGCCCGTCGACGTACAGCGTCAAGAAGGACCTGGCGAACGTGGGCGCGACCATGTTCTACAGCCCGCTGCCGGAGACGGTGGGCTGGGAGAAGTAGCCTCCCCCAGACCCGCGGGGGCGCAGCGGCCTGCGGCACCACTGTCAAGAAGTGATCTTGAGCCTTCGTTCCTGGTAAATCAGCCGCTGCCGGTCATGCGTGCAGTTCCGTTGCTACGTTCTGCCCGTCGTGACAGCGGCATGAGCCGCCGTCCTTGCAGGGAGGGTATGCAATGAGCATCGGAGAACGGCAGTCGAGGCCGCGTGGTGTGCCAGGGCGGGCGCAGAGCTGTGAACCGGCCGACGCCTTCCGCGGGGTGCGGAGAAGACGTACCGGACTGGCGGTCGCCAGAAGCAGAATCGCGGCGGTGATCGGAGCGATCGCGCTGATCGCCGCCGCGATGCTCGCCGGTACGGCGGGCACGGCCGCCGCTACGGAACGGGGGCCGCAGGCCGCGGCAGCCGTGTGGGCCTGCTCCGGGACGCCCGTTCCGGCCGGGTACGTCATCACCGACTTCAACCGCGACCTCTGCGACGGCCGGGGTGCGTGGTACCACCAGCCCGCCAGTGACGGCATATGGGCCTGCTCGGGCTCACCCATCGTGCCCGGGTACGTCCTCACCAACTACAACAGGGACCTCTGCAACGGCAAGAGCGCCTGGTACCACGAACTGGCCAGTGACGGCGTATGGGCCTGCTCCGGGTCACCCGTCGCGCCCGGGTACGTCCTCACCAACTACAACAACGACCTCTGCAACGGCAAGAGTGCCTGGTACCACTCACGGGCCTATTCCGGCGCATGGGTCTGCACGGGCTCACCCATCCCGCCCGGCTACCGCACCACCACCAGCAACAACCGGGACCTCTGCAACGGCAAGGGCGCGTGGTACCTGGTGCGCGTCTGACCGACCCCGACCGCGTGGGCCGGAGGCACCGCGCACCCCGCGGCGCCTCCGGTGCGTGAACCGGGCAGGTGGCCTGCCGCCTCGGCTGCCGCGACGCAACCGGTGTCTGTGCTGAGCCGCCGCAAGGGGGATCACCACGCGGAAGCCGTGCTTGCGCAGGTGTTCACGGATCGCGCGGGACGGGTACGCCTTGTCAGCCCGTACTGCCTCCGGACGGGTGCGGGGCCGACCGCAGCGGCGTGCGACACGCGGGCGGGCCCCGCCGGCCGGTGGGACTCCCCTCGCTCACCCGGTGTCGTGCGGCTGTCGCCAGAAGATGCAGGCGCCGGGGCGGTCGGGGCAGTCGGGTATGCGCATGACGTTCTCGTCGACGCTGTCCCGCATGGCGAGGACGACGGTGAGTGCGCTGAGGACCACGAACGCGGCGGTGGTGAGGATCAGGCTCCACCGGTTGAAGCGCCGCACCCAGCCCTCCGTCGCGCCCTGGGTGATCCGCACCCAGGTCAGGGCGGCGACCCCGGCGGACGCGCAGGCGTACAGGAGCCCGATGATCTGGAGGGTGTCGATGGTGACGGTCATGATGTTCCAGCGGACTTCGGTGCCGGGCTTGTAGGCCGGGTTGCCCTCGGCGAAGTCCGTGGACAGATAGCCCGGTCGTACGGTGAACCCGCGCACGTGCAGGCCCTCGGCGGCCAGGTCCGGGACGATGCCGGAGTGCGCGGCGTCCACGGTGGCCGTGGTGTCGTCGGGGCTGGTGTACCCGGCACCGATGACCAGCTGCAGGGTCTGGTGGTCGAAGGGGTACCGGGCCATCGACCAGGTCTTGTTGAAGGTGCCGGTCACCTTGACCGCCCGCCAGTGACCGGCGGGTGTGGTCTCCTTGCGTACCAGGGACTTCTTCAGCTCGGTGCCGTTGACGGTCCACAGGAAGTCGGCGGGGCCGACACGGCGGTTCTCGTCGCACAGCGACCACAGGACGAACGTGGCCGTGAAGTTGTCACGCGAAAGGTCGATGTCCCTCAACTCGCGTACGTGGATGCCGTACCGGCAGCGTTGACGGCCCGGGTCCGAGGCGGCCGGTTGCGCCGACAGGAACAGCGTGCCCAAGGGCAGCAGGACCAGGACTCCCAACGCGACGGCGATCCGGGTGGCCTGCCGCCGGGGGAACCTCACAGCCACCATCCCCCGTAGACGAAGACCGCGGCGTTGAACAGCACGTAGAGGGCGACGGCTGCGAGGCCGAGCTTTCGGTTGAGCTGCTTCAGGCGCAGTACGTGTTCCATCCGCGTGACCTTCTGCCAGCAGGCGACGGTGGCGGCGACCGCGACGATGACGAAGGCGAGGCCCGCGATGTGCAGCACGTCGGACAGGCCGAGGCCGGACGTGCCGAGCTGGGAGTGGGTCACCTGCATGTTGATGACGACGGCGAACAGGCCCGAGCCCGCGAGCCCCAGGCGGGCAAGCATCACATCGCTGTCGCGCGAGGTCGTCAGGAAGGTGATGGCGGTGAAGGCCACCGCGATGTAGAGCGGCGAGATGGCCGTGAGGAACCCCGCGTAGTGGGCTCGTCGGAGGTGGACGGAGGCGAGGAGACCGGAGTGGCGCCGACCGGCCGCGGAGTCGTCGGCAGGGTTGCCCAGGGCGGTGGGGTAGGTCACCGCGGCCGGAGCGACCTCGAACCCGGTCATGGCGTAGTCACCCAGGTTGATGTCGGGCAGGACGAGCGAGCCCTCGCGGTCCACGGTGAAGGCCTGCTCGCGCTCGGGGCGGACCAGGTGGAAGCGGATGTCGAGCCGGTGGCGGTCGAAGGGGAAGTCGTCGACCTCCCAGCCGTGGTGGAAGGTGGCGGTCGCGGTGAGGATGGTCCAGCGCTCCCCGTCGACCGTCCGGGACTCCAGGGCCTCCTCCGCCACCTCCTCCGTGTCGCTGAAGTCCAGGGAGGTGAGCGGGTCGAGCCCGTGCTCGCCGCGGCAGGTCGTCCACAGGTCGAACTTGGCGGAGAAGGACTCGTTGCCGGGGCTGAGGTTGTACAGGTTGGAGACGAGGATCCCGACCGTGCGCCGGGGCCGCGGCGCCGCGGCCCGTGCCCCGCCCGCCCCGAGGAGCGGGAGCAGCGCGGCGGCCAGCACGACGGTCAGCACGGCGGCCGCCCGAAACCGGCGCACCCGGCCCTCTCCTCCTGCTCGGCCCGAGGCGCGTCAGTCCGCATCGGCGTCCCGGTGCCGCTCTTCCGCGGGCTCGCTCCAAGGGGGCGGCCCCAGCAGCCAGTTTGGGCGACCCGGACAAGGCCGCGGTCGCGGTGCTGCGCATCGTAGCGGCCGACCAGCCGCCGACGCGCCTGCTGCTCGGCAACGACGCGCTTCGGCTCGTCCGGGCCGGACGCGACGCCTTCGAGCGCGACATGCTGGCGTGGGCCGAGCTCTCGGCCTCCACCGACTTCGACGACGTCGGCCGGACCGCCTGACGTCACCCGCTGTCGGGGCCCCGGCGCGGGGACCCGACAGCGGCGGTCATCTCGAACTGGCCCGCGCCGAGGGCGGGTCCTCTTCCACGGCCCGCGGCTGGCATTCCTGGTGAGTGCCAGCCTGCGCGGCGGCCGGGTGGGACGGATTCCACAGCCGATCGGCTTCGCCGCGGGCGACATGATCCTCGTAGATCCGTACCTTGAACCGCATCACGTCCAGGGCGTCCTGCAACTCGCGGATCTGCGCCTCCACGTGGCTCTCGTGTCGGCGCAGGAGGTCAAGGCGCTGGTGTTCGTTGCCCGGGCCCTGGCGGACCAGCTCGATGTACTCCCGGATCATCGCGAGGGACATGCCGGACGAGCGCAGCTTCGTGCAGATGGCCAGCCACTCCAGGTCTTCCTCGTGGTAGATCCGGCGGCCGTTGGACAGGCGGCGCACCGGGTTGGCGAACAGGCCCTCCCGCTCGTAGAACCGCAGCGCGTGCACGCTCAACCCGCTGCGTTGTGCCACCTCGCCGATGCTCAGGTCCATGAACGTCCCTCCCCCAGGTCGTTGATCTAGACACGACTCTAGGTTCTAGCGTCGAGCTGTGGGCCCGTCGGGCCACCTGAAGAGGGGGAGAACATGAGCGTTTGGTTCGTCACCGGGGCATCGCGTGGGCTCGGCGCGGAGATCACCCGGGAGGCGCTGGACCGAGGACACCGCGTGATCGCCACGGCGAGGGACGCGTCGGCGGTGCTCCGGGTGCATCCGCAGGAGCCGGACGGACTCCTCGCGGTGCAGGCGGACGTGACCGAGCCGCAGCAGCTGACGGCCGCGGTGGAGGCCGGTCTGGCGGAGTTCGGCCGGATCGACGTCGTGGCCAACAACGCCGGCTACGGCCTCGTGGGCGCGATCGAGGAGGTCCCCGACAAGGCCGCCCGCGCCCTGTTCGACGTCAACGTCTTCGGCGTACTCAACACGCTGCGGGCTACCCTGCCGACCTTGCGCGCCCAACGCTCCGGGCACGTCCTGAACATCGGCTCCGTGGGCGGCTTCGCCACCGCACCGGCGGTGGGCCTGTACGGGGCGTCGAAGTTCGCCCTCGAAGGCATCACCGAGGCACTGCACGGCGAGCTGGCCCCGCTCGGCGTCCGCGTCACCATCGTCGAACCGGGCGGCTTCCGCACCGACTTCCTCAGCAGCCTGAGCATCCACACCGAACCGGCCTCCATCACCGACTACGCCATCGGCGCCGGGCCGGTACGAGAGGCAATGGCCCAGAACGACGGCCGCCAGCAAGGCGACCCTGCGAAGGCGGCCAAGGCCATCGTCGACATCACCGAGGCCCCCGAGCCCCCGCTGCGCCTGCAACTGGGCGCGGACGCGGTCGAACGCATCGAGGCCAAGCTGGACCTGGTACGACGCGAACTCGACCAATGGCGCCACGTGGCACTCTCCACCGGGGCCTGAGCGGCCGCCAGCGTGCCGCAGCGGTCCCGAGGTCCCGGTCGGCTGCGGGCTACTGCGGGCCACTCAGGACGATCCAGGCACTTGCCCCCAAGCGCAGCACGGTGCGTGCTGTACTGAACGCACAAGCATCTGCCGCTGATCGCGAGCGTGGTGGACAGAGCGGTACCGGTCCGGCGCCATCTCCTGCTCTTCCCCACCGGCGACGAGATCCCCGGCTTGCCGAGCACCTACTACGACAGTGTCGTCCAGGTCTGGTTCGATGACCTCTCCGACGCGACCAGCTGGTTCACGTCCGAGGTCTTCACCACGACCGTCGCCGTCGACGAGGAGAACTTCCTCGACCGCTCCCAGACCCGCTTCCTCTACACCACCGAAACCCCGATCACAGGCTGAGCGGAGCAGTCCCGCGGGGTGCGGATGTCCGCCACCGGAAGGGCAGGGGAGGTCAGGTCAGGTCAGCTCTGGGCGGTGGGCCGGACGACGATCAAGTTCACGCCGACCGCGACAGGCTGTTCGATCGCGAAGGCGATGGCCCGGGCGATCGCGTCGGGCGGGATCGCGATGCGGTCCCTCATCTTCGTGATCTCTGCTCTGACCTGGCTGTTGGTTGACACCTTGGCGAAGTCGGTCGCAGTCGCACCGGGTGAGACGGTGGTCACCCGCGGGGAGTCACCGGCCTCCTGGCGCAGTCCTTCACAGATGGCCCGGACCGCGAACTTGATGTCGGCGTAGACCGCCATGGTCGGCACGATGCGAAACGCGGCCGTGGAAGCGGTGGTGATGAAGTGGCCGGTGCCCCGCGCCCGGAAGACCGGCGGCGCGGCGCCGATCCCGTGCAGCACGCCCTTCACGTTGACGTCGACCATTTGGCTCCACTCGTCGACACGGAGATCATCGAGAGGCGAGAGGCGAGATCGTGCCGACTCCGGCGTTGCTGACGAGTACGTCGAGTCGGCCGCATCGCTCTCCGGCCAGCGCGAACAGGGCCTGTAGGTCGTCCCGTCGGGTCACGTCGGTGCGGATCTGCACGGCAGCGCCACCCGCCTTCTCGATCCGGGCCACCAGCTCCGCGAGCCGCTCCGACCTTCAGCTTGCCGGTCACGCGCCCGCGGCCGAAGCCAAGGAAGGCGATCTGCTCACGGCCGAGGTGTGTGCCGTCCCCCTGCTGCTCCAGCCGAACCCGGCGTACATCATCGGCAGCAACTACGACGATGTGACCGGTGAGTGAAGGAGGAGGTCGCTGGCAGCATCGGCGCTCACGGCACGGCGGAGGAGTGCCGCCGAGGGCGATAGCCGTCGTGAATGTCGACCGGGGCACCGGCATCGGAGGCAGGCGGTGCCAGCGGTCGCGCGCGGTGTCGTACGCCTCCGTGTCGGGGAAGACGCCGTGCGACCGGTCAGCCGGGTTGCCCTCGCCACCGAAGGTGTAGATCACCGAGCCGACAGCGGCCGCGGCAATCCCACCACGTGGCGTCGGCATCGGAGCCCGGTGGCCCCAGCTGCGGGTACGCAGGTCGAGGGCGAAGACGTCGCCGCGGATGTGATCCTGTCCCCGATCGCGGCCGCCCACCACGTACAGGACGGATCCGACGACGGCGCCGCCCGCGTGGTCGCGGGCCCCGGGCAGACGAGGCAGCAGTTCCCAGCAGCCGGTGGTGAGGTCGTACGACGACACGGGGTCCACGGTGTCCTGTACGCCGCCGGGCCCGGCGGGGAGAGGAGTGAGCGGCGTCCACCGGTCGGCGCGCGGGTCGTACGCGTACGTGTCGCCCAGGGCCTGCCAGGGCGTGCCACCGGTCAGGCCGCCTCGGCGGTCGGGTGGATGCCGCCGATCACGTACGCCTTGCCCTCCAGAGCCGCGGCGCCGGGCGTGGCCGGGCTCGTAGTGGAGCGCGGCAGCTGGGGGAGCCAGGGGCAGCGCGGCCAGGAGTGCCGCGCCCCCGCTCAGGACAGCGCGTCTGCGCATGTCGCTGTCTCCTAGCGGGCGTCAACCGGTGGCCGTCTGCTGGAGCTTGGCGAGCGTGAGGACCTCGCCGCCGACGCCCCAGCCACCGTCGGGTACCTCCTCGACCAGGACCATGGTGGTGGCGCGGGCACGTTCGCCGTAGAGGTCGACGTACAGCTCGGTGGCGGCGGTGACGATCCGCTCCATCTGCTCGGTGGTCAAGGTCCCGGCGGGGACCTTGAAGTTCGCGAACGGCATGACGTGCTCCCTGACGCAGGATTCGGAAGTTCGGAAGTGCTGGCTACGTGAACCACGGTCGGCGAACGCCGCACCGCGAGCCAGGGCTGTGTCCACCCTGGGGTTGCCGGCCCCTGGCACGGCCGGTGCCACACGGTTGAGGATGGGCGGCGTGGACCTTCCCGAACTCGCCGCGTTCCTCAAGTCCCGGCGCGCCCGCATCCGGCCGCGCGACGTGGGCCTGCCTGACGGGCCACGGCGCCGCGTGCCCGGCCTGCGCCGCGAAGAGGTGGCCCAGCTGGCCGGGCTCTCCGCCGACTACTACACGGAGTTGGAACGCGGCAGTGGCGTCCAGCCCTCCGACCAGACCCTGGCCTCGCTCGCCCGCGCGCTGCGGCTCAGCGGCGACGAGCGTGACCACCTGTTCCACCTCGCCGACCGACGCATACCACCCGCCGCGCACGGCCCGACCGCCCATGTACAGCCCGGTCTGCTCAGCCTCCTCGACCGGCTCACCACCACACCCGCCCTGGTCATCACCGACCTGCACGAGACCCTGGTGCAGAACGAGTTGGCCACCGCCCTGTTCGGTCCGCCCCCGGCGGCCCGTGGCCCTGCGGCCAGCTTCTTGTACCGCTGGTTCACCGATCCCGCGTCGCGCACGATCTATCCGCACGAGGACCACCCGCACCACTCCGAGGTCTTCGTCGCCGACCTGCGGGCCGTCGCCGCCCGCCGCGGGCGTGACGTCGAGGTCACCCGGATGGTGGCCGAACTGCGCCGCCGCAGTGCCGAGTTCACCGCCCTGTGGGACACCCGGGACGTCGCCTTGCGCAGGGCCGACCACAAACGCATCGTGCACCCCGGCCTCGGCGTGATCGAGCTGGACTGCCACAGCCTGTTCAGCGAGGACGGCCACCAGCGGATGCTCTGGCTCACCGCTCCCCCCGGCACGGACGGCGCCGCCCGCCTTGAGCTGCTGTCCGTCATCGGAGCGCAGGACATGACACCAACCGCCCGGCCGCGCACGGACGGATACGTTTGATCAGCAGGTGCTGGGCGGCTTCCCTGCTGTCCCGTCATCCCGCACAGCGCCTCGGCGAGGGACGGCGCGTCCACAGGGGCTGCGGCGGCGTTGTTCACTCGGGTGACCGGTCGATGGCCGCCGGGCCCGCCGTGCCGGGCCTGTGCGGCGAAGCCGTCGTCGTCCAGCAGTTTCTCCCGCAGCCGCCAGGCCTCCAGGAAGGTCAGCGAGACCACGTCCTCGGCCTGGCCCGGATCACCGAGCCACCGTGCGGCGTGAGCGTGCATGGCCTGCGCATGCTGCCGGAAGAGATGGGCGAACGCCTGGGCGTCACCGGCTCGTACGGCTCGCCGCCGCCACGGCTGCCCTGCGACAGCTGCGTCCCCGCGAGCGCGAGGTCTTCGCGCTGTGCGTCTGGTCCGAGCTGAGCTACGCCGACGCCGCCGCGGCCCTGCGGGTGCCGGTCAGCACGGTGCGCTCCCGGCTCGCCCGCGCCCGGCAGCGCCTGCGGCGGCTGGCCGAGAGCGAACTGACGCGCCGTACCGGAGCACCGGCCGGAGGGAACACGACCGTGATCGAAGGAAGAACGAGACGCCTCCCCGCCCGCGGACAGGAACCGGATGACCGAGCCGCGACGGCCCGGTCAGCACAGGAGAGAGACCGATGAATCCCACAGAACGCCAGGAGCTGGCCGGGCTGCTGCCCAACCCGGGCGCCCCGGTCCTGTCGAGCGACCGGATGACGCTGATGGAGGCCCATCTCATGCAGGAGATCACCGAGGAAGCCCCCGCCTCCACCCCAGGCCCGGCCGGATCCGGCCGGGTCCCGCCCCGGCGGCTGCGGCGGTCGATGGTGGCCCTGCTGGCCGTACCCGTCACCGCCGCCGCGGTTCTCGCCACCGTCCTCACCGTCGGCGGCGACGGCCCGGCCAGGCCCGCCACCGACTCGGAAGCCGTCGCGCTCCTTGACCGCATCGCCACCGTCACCGCCGCCAAGAACGCTCCCTCCGTACGGGACGACCAGTACGTCTACACCCTCATCCAGGGCACCGACGACCTGACGGACAAGGGACTGGACACCTTCCGTCGCGCGGACTGGCGCGCCGTCGACGGCCGGCGTGAGGGGCTCGCCCGTACCACCGTCCTGTCCGGCCCCTCCGGAAAGGGCACCACGGACATGCGGCTCCAGGCCGACCCGAACGCCACCACTTACCGTGAGCTGCAGGCCCTGCCCACCGACCCCGGCGCGCTGTACGACAAGGTCTGGTCGGAGACCGAGGGCCAGGGGCCCACCCATGAGGAAGCTGCCCTGGAAATGATCGGCAGCATGCTCGAGGGGGCCACCCTGCTGCCCGACGTGGGCGCCACCCTCTACCGTGCCGCCGCCCGGATCCCGGGCATCACCGTGGTCGGCGACGCCGAGGACGCGTCCGGCCGTTCCGGCGTGGGACTCGCCTTCGGCGACGGCGAGGACCGGCAGGTCTGGGTCTTCGAAGACAAGCGCCTCGCCTACCTCGGCTCGAACGACGTCGCCCTCCTCGACGTCGGCGTGGTCGACCGGCTGGGGCAGACTCCGGCCGGCTGATCGCCCGTACGGCGCCGTGGTCGCGCCGCCGGGATCTCACGGACGAGCAGCGGGCGGTGCTGGAGCCGTTGCTGCCGAAGAGGTTGAAGGCGGGGCGGCCGCCCGTCCGGTCCCGGCGGCAGTTGACCGACGGCGTACGGTTCCGAGTCCGGACCGGCGTTCCGTGGCGGGACGTGCCCGTCGAGTACGGACCGTGGGGACGGGCCCACGATCTCTTCCGCAGGTGGTCTTCCGCCGGTGGCAGCGGCACGGAACCTAGCACCGGATCCTCACCCGGCTCCCGTCCCTGGCCGACGCGGCGGGTGCGATCGTCTGGGACCTGAGCGTCGACTCCACGGTCTGCCGTGCCCACCAGCACGCGGCCGGAGCCCGAAGGAAGGGCGACCTGCAGAAGGACCCACCAGGCGGTGTCCATGAAGAGCCCGGAGATCACGGACTGGGACGGTCGCGCGGCGGGTTCACCACCAAACTGCACCTGGCCGTCGAACGGGGCCAGAAGCCCATGTCGATCGTGGTGACCGCCGGGCAGCGCGGGGACTCGCCGCAGTTCGCACCCGTCCTGGCAAAGGTCCGTGTGCCCCGCATCGGCCCGGTCCGGCCCCGCGTCCGCCCCGACCGCGTACGGACTGACAAGGCGTACGCCTCCCCCCCCAAGAACCGTGCCTATCTGCGCCGCCGCAGAAGCCGACTACCGCAAGCGTCACGCGGTCGAACGCACCATCAACGCGCTCAAGAACTCCCGGGCGGTCGCGCCGAGATACGACAAGAGGGCCCACATCCTTCACGGCACCGTCACCGTCGCAGCCATTCGGCTCTGGCTCCGGCCCCTATCGGAGTGAAGGAGCTGGCACCCGTCACGAGAAGATCGCGTGCACCTGATCGACCGCTTCGGGTCCGTAGCCAACCGTGCCCACGGGGACTGCCCCGTTGATCGCCTCGATCACACGCCCGGCCCATACCGGCCCGAATCCCCCGCACAGTTCAATCAGTTGCACACCCTCGTCCACCAGGCGGCGCGCGGCCTCGATGCCCTCCTCGGGCTTCTCCACCCCGACGAACACACTGCGGCACGTACCCGTGTCCACGACGCTGACGTCGCCACCTGCCGCGCTGCCGTCCGCCGTGTAGATGAACCCCCAGTGTGTGAGCGCCATACGTATCGACCTCCTGTGATCGTCAGAGCCACCAGCCAAGCAGAGCCAGGGCCAGAATGGCCTGAAACGGAGACAAGCCGTGAGTGATCTACGCCGCACTCCGGATGCCCGCACCGTCCGAGTACAGCAACACGGCCCGCTGACGCTTGATCCGCCGGACAGCTCCTAGAGCTCGTAGTCCTGGGCCAGCTCCTCCCAGCGAATGCTGCCCAGCACAAGGTCGGCGTCCTCGCCCGACGGGACGTCCAAGCCGGTCTGGAACCAGACCACGGTGAGAGCGGAACGGTGCAGCACCGGGTCCAGTTCAGAGGCGACCACTGCCGAGCGGAAGGCGCCGATGCAGGCCACGGGCGGCAGCACCTCAACGGGGCCGAAGGCGCCGGCAGTCTGGTCCGGGTACTCGCGGGAGGGGAAAACCAGATGGACCGGCGTGGCGGGAAACGCACGTTCAGCCTGCCGCTGGAGGCTCCTGACCTTCATGTCATTGAGGGGCTTGCACGGGTAGCCCTCCAGCATCCCCGCATAGGTCGAAGACATTCGCAGCTCGGTGAGCTCGAGCGAACGTCCGGACGAGAGGGCTATGTGACTCAATGACATGCCGACACCCTATGTACAAGATCTACTTTCGATGCACGGCCTAGGTACTCGCCCCCAAGCGGAGCGCGGAGTGCTCGGAGCTGGTGTTCACCGTCAACCACGCCCTATACGACGGCTGGTCGCTCGCGCACCTCATGCGGGACCTGGTCCTCCAGTACGAGGCCGAGGGCGACGCCTCCGCGCTGCCGCACGTGCGCTCCTACCGCGACTTTGATCCCGCTCGACGTGGCGACCGCCCGCGCCCTGTCCGACCGGGCGCGCGAGCTGGGCATCACTTCGGCACCACCGTCACCGGCCGTCCGCCGGAACTCACGGGAGCCGACGACATGGTCGGCCTGTTCATCAGCAGCCTGCCAGTGCGCGTGCGGTACTCCGCGCGCGAGCCCCTGGCGCAGGTGCTCACTCGGCTCCAGAAGCACGTCAACCACGACCCGAAGCAGTTCAGTGACCCGCAGAGGCTCGACGTCGCCCGCGACCTCGGCCCCGGCGTCCGCCACCTGGCCTTCGGCAGCGGCTCGCACTACTGCACCGGCGCAGGTCTCGCCGAGCTCGAGACGGAGATCGTCATCGACACGTTCCTGCTCAAGAACCAGAGGCTGGAGCTGGCGGTCGAGCCCGATCAGTTCCAGTACTTCGACCTGCCGGGCAAGGGCACCTTGCTCAGCTGCCTGCCGGTGCGCTTCTGACATCACCGACGTCTCGAACGCCCACGGGCAGCGAGGCCGTCCTGACTCCGCACCAGGGGTCCGGACGGCCTCGTCGCCGCCTCGACGCTCCTTGCCCCACGGGTCCCCTGCCGAGGTCACCTGTGTCACGAGGAACTTCGCGAGCTGGGTCGCACCCTGTTGTGCGGCCCCGAGCAGGTCGAGCATCTCGGGCGTCACGAACTCGTCCGACGGGCAGGCGCCCGCTGCGCGTGGAACCTGGCGAGTGCGTCACCGAGCCGCCGTGGGTCGGATCGGCGTCGGTGAACGATGCGGGGATCGTGCACGGGCGGAACGGCCCCGGCTCCCGAGACGGCCTCCCGGCCTGCACGGTTCCACCGCTTGCGGGCTTCCCTGAGCAGAGGGCCCGGCCCCGGCGTCCAGCGTGCGGGCGACGGAGCCGGGACCCGACGCTTCGGCTGGTTGCGCCGGTTACGCCGGTTACGCCCACGGGTATGAGCGCCTCTCTCAACGGAAGTCCGCCGCGTGGTCCACCGCCCACTCCCGGAAGGACCGGGCCGGGGTGCCCGTGATGCGCTCCACCTCGTCGTTGACCGGCTCCGGATGGTCGATCATCTTCGCCTGCGCCGGCAACACGGCCTCCACCAGCTCCGCCGGGTAGCCCGCGGCCTTCATCTGCTCCACGGCCTCCTCCAGCGTGACCTCGTCAAACCGTACCGGCCGCCCGATCGCCTCCCCGATCAGCGCCACCTGCCGTTCCTGGGTGACCAGTTCCGGACCGGTGATCACAGGGCGGGCACCGAGCAGGGCATCGGTCGTCAGCGCCTGGACGGCGACCGCGGCCATGTCCGCCTCGTGGATCAGCGGACGGGCAAGCCCCGCCAGCGGCGCCCGCACCGCACCGGTGGCACGGACCTCCTGCGCCCAGCCCAGCGTGTTGCCCGCGAACCCGGTGGGCCGCAGCGCCGTCCACTCCAGCCCCGATGCCTCGACCAGCCGCTCCAGCTCCGTGTGGAACATGGTGATCGCCTCACCCGCCTCCTCCTTCCCGCCCCCGTCCTGAACCCCGGCGGACGACAGGTACACCACCCGCCGAGCATGCTTCCCGATCACGTCGATCACGTCCGACGCACCGTCAGCGCTCAGGAACGGCCACACCAGGAAGACCGCATCGACACCCTCCAGAGCCGCACCCAGCGACGCGGGATCACCGAGATCGCCACGCACCGCCTGCACACCCTCCGGGAACTCCGCCTCCCCACGCACCAGCGCCCGCACCGGCACCCCCGCCGCACGCAACTGGGCCACCACCGCACCGCCGACCTTCCCCGTCGCGCCGGTCACCAGGATCCTGGGCTGTGTCATCGCAAACTCCTCGTCTCGCCGTTCGATGACACGACTCTCATACATCAACCAAGGTTCAGGTCAAACCCCAGCCGGAGGGGCCCGCAGATGCCGCTCCAACCAGCGATCTGCCCGCGGCAGCGGACCGTAGATCCCCCGCGTGACGGCCGAACGCCACAGCCACCGGATTTTCCGCTCCGCCTGTCCTGGGGCCCGCACGACGCTAGCGTCAAGCCCATGATCGTATGGCTCAACGGCACCCACGGCGCAGGCAAGACGACGACCGGCGCGCTCGTGCAGCAACTGATCCCGGACTCCCGCGTGTTCGACGCCGAGAAAGTCGGCGAGACACTCATGGACATCAAGCCAGGGCTGCCCGCGACGGACAACTTCCAGCACTGGCCGCCGTGGCGGCCGCTCGTGGTCGAGACCGCCCGACGCGTCCTCGACTACACCGGCGGCACCCTGGTGATGCCCATGACGGTCCTGGTCGAGCAGTACTGGCGCGAGATCAGCTCAGGCTTTGCCCAGCACGCCATTCCGGTGCGCCACTTCGTGCTCCATGCCGACCAGGACACCCTTCGCGGGCGCATCGCGGGCGACATGGTGCTCGGCCCCAACTCCCCGTTCCGCCTCCAATACCTGGAGCCCTACGCCGAGGCGGCCCGCACGTGGCTGCACGCCGAGGCCGAGGTCGTGGACACCACGCACCTCGCACCCGCCCAGGCCGCCCAGCAGATCGCAGAGGCCGTCAAGGGGTGAGAGCACCGCTTCCCCGCGCCGGAACGCCCGGCCCGGGTCAGGCCTTCTTGACCACGCTGGACTTGAGTTGCATCGAGCCGAATCCGTCGATCTTGCAGTCGATGTCGTGGCCGTCCACGCCGTCGACGAGGCGGATGTTCCGCACCTTGGTGCCCGCCTTGATGCCGGCGGGACTGCCCTTGACCTTCAGGGCCTTGACCACCGTGACCGTGTCGCCGTCGGCGAGCACGTTCCCGACCGCGTCCCTGATCGCCGTGTCCGCGGCGGTCTGCGCCGGTTCGGCGGACGCGGGTGACCATTCGTGCCCGCATTCGGGGCAGACCAGGAGCGCGCCCATCTCGTAGGTGTACGCGCTGGAACAGGTGGGGCAGGGCGGCAGGTTCTCGGACATCGGCGCGGTCCTTTTCAGCTGGGGAGCCGCGCTCGATCGGCCGAGACGGGCACTGATGCCGCGACCTCGGCCTCGTCGTCGGACCGCTCCGGCGGTCGTGGCGCTGCTCTGGTGGATCTTGGGGTTGCCCGGCCAGGATAGACCGACTAGCTGAATTGCGAAATTTTGCAATTCGTTAGATGGTGTGGTGGCCGTGCCCACAGGTAGCCGTGGGCACGGCTTCGCCGCTTGGGGAGTTCCAGGGAGAGGGTTCGTGTCCGTTCCGCTGTATCAGGCCAAGGCCGAGTTCTTCCGGATGCTCGGTCATCCCGTACGGATACGGGTGCTGGAGTTGCTGCAGGACGGGCCGATGCCCGTGCGTGACCTGCTGGCCGCGATAGAGGTGGAGCCGTCGACGCTGTCGCAGCAGCTGGCGGTGTTGCGCCGCTCGGGAATCGTGAGCTCCCAGCGCGAGGGTTCGACGGTGGTGTACGCCCTGTCCGGCGGGGATGTCGCCGAGCTGCTGCGGGCCGCGCGCCGGATCCTGACGCAGCTGCTGGCCGGGCGGCACGACCTGCTGGAGGAGTTGCGGGAAGCCGAGGTCGCCGCTCGGTGAGCGCTCCGCTGACCAAGGTCCGGGTACTGGTCCGCTCGCTTCTGCCCGCGCGCGCGGATGTCGCCGAGATGGGCCGCAGCCCGCGCCGGGACCTGCTCGCAGGCCTGACGGTGGCGATCGTGGCGCTGCCGCTCGCCCTCGGTTTCGGGGTCTCCTCCGGGCTCGGCGCGCAGGCGGGGCTCGCCACCGCGGTGGTCGCCGGTGCGCTGGCCGCGCTGTTCGGCGGCTCGCGGCTGCAGGTGTCCGGGCCGACCGGGGCGATGACCGTGGTCCTGGTGCCGATCGCCGCCCAGCACGGGCCCGGCGGAGTCCTCACCGTCGGGCTGCTCGCGGGCGTGATGCTGGTGGCCCTCGCGCTCCTGCGGGCCGGCAAGTACATGCGGTACGTACCCGCGCCGGTAGTGGAGGGCTTCACACTCGGTATCGCGTGCGTGATCGGCCTGCAGCAGATCCCTAACGCGCTGGGGGTGCCCGCACCGGAGGGCGACCGGGTCCTGATGGTGACCTGGCGAGCGCTTGAGGCGTTCGCCAAGGCACCGAACTGGACGGCCGTCGCCCTTGCCGCAGCGGTGGCCGTGGTCATGCTGGCCGGGGCGCGGCTGCGGCCCGCCATCCCCTTCTCGATCGTCGCCGTTCTCGCCGCGACGCTGGTCGCGCAGCTCTTCCATCTGGAGGGGGCCAGGCCCATCGGGGAGCTGCCCTCCGCTCTGCCCGCCCCGTCGCTGGGCTTCCTCGATGCGTCGGCGCTCGGCTCCCTGCTCGCGCCCGCGATCGCGGTCGCCGCCCTGGCCGCGCTGGAGTCCTTGCTGTCCGCCTCGGTCGCCGACGGCATGACGGCGGGCTCCCGGCACGACCCGGACAAGGAGCTGTTCGGGCAGGGCCTTGCCAACATGGCCGCCCCGCTGTTCGGCGGCGTGCCCGCGACCGGTGCCATCGCCCGGACCGCGGTCAATGTCCGCAGCGGCGCCTCCTCGCGCCTGGCCGCACTCACCCATGCCGCCGTCCTCGCCGTGATCGTGTTCGCCGCCGCCCCGCTGGTGTCGAAGATCCCGCTCGCGGCACTGGCCGGAGTGCTGATCGCAACCGCCCTGCGCATGGTCGACGTCGCCTCGCTGAAGGCGATGGCGAAGGCGACCCGCTCCGATGCGCTGACCCTCGTCCTGACCGCCGCCGCCACGCTCGCACTCGACCTGGTGTACGCGGTCGTCATCGGCCTCGCCGTCGCCGGCGTCCTCGCGCTGCGTGCCGTGGCCCGCCAGGCCCGCATGGACGCCGTGCCGCTGGAGCGGGCGGAGCACAGTGCCGAGGAGCACACGCTGCTGGCCGAGCACATCGTCGCCTATCGCATCGACGGGCCGCTGTTCTTCGCCGCCGCCCACCACTTGCTGCACGACCTGCACCAGGCGGCCGACGTACGCGTGGTCATCCTGCACATGTCGAGAGTGTCCACCATGGACGCCACCGGCGCGCTCGCGCTCAAGGACGCGGTACGGACGCTGAACCGGCGCGGCATCACCGTGTTGGCCTGCGGGATCCGCTCCGAGCACCGGCAGGTCCTGAAGGCGGTCGGTGCCCTGGACCTGCTGCGGCCCGAGGGCCATGAGTACGCCACCGCCCACGAGGCCCTCGCCGGTGCCCGCACCCGCCTGCAGCGCGCCGGGGTGCTGCCCGCCGTCCCCGTCCAGAACGCCCGCCCCGACCGCTCCACTCGTGAGGGATCCGTCCGATGAGCACAGCTCCCGCCCCGCGCCGTCTGGTCGAGGTCTCCGGCGCCGAGGCCCTCTACTTGCTGGAGGGCAGCCGCACCGGCCGCCTCGTCTACGTGCGCGACGGCGCCCCCGTCCTGCGTCCGGCGGCTCATGTGCTGGAGTACGGCCGCCTGGTCGTCCGCACGCCCGTGCCGCGACCGGCGCTGCCCGCCGGTGCCACGGTGACGTACCACGTGGACGAGATCCGCACCGCGATCGGCACCGGCTGGAGCATGAGCGCCAGCGGCCCCGTGGAGTACGTCTCCGATCCCGACGAGCTGGCCCACTACCGGCGCACCCTGCCCGGCTGGACGCACGGCCCGCACGACTCGCTCCTGCGCCTCAACCCGCAGACGGTGAGCGGGTTCCGGCTCGCCCGCGCGGAGGCGTGATGACCCTGGCGATGCTGCCCCACCGGCACGTGCTGACCCTGCCGACGGTTCCGTCCGCGGTGCGTGTGGCCCGGGAGACGGCCGAGCAGGTCCTGGTCGAGTGGGGCATCAGCCGCCGCCACCCGGCCGTCGACCCAGCCCTGCTCATCCTCAGCGAACTCGTCGCCAACGCGGTGCGGCACGCCGCCGTGGCCTCGCCCCACGTCACCGTCATCTACGCGGCCGCCAAGGACACCTTCGCCTTCGCCGTCCACGACCGTCACCCCTATCAGCCCGCCCTCCACGGCGCGCTCACCGGCAACCGGAGCAGCGGCCTGGCCACCGTCGTCGAACTCACCCTCGCCCTGGCGGGCACAGCAGTCGTACGCCAGGACGCCGACGCAGGCGGCAAGAGCATCTGGATCACCCTGCCCCTGTGATCCGTACCCGTCACCCGCACCCGCGGCAGCGCACGAAAGGCAGTTGACGACGACCATGACCATCGAGTGGCGCTACACCATCGAGCCGGACCTCGGCATCCTGTCCGTCGCAGGCCACCTCGGGCAGGACGCCGCACACCGTTTCACCGGCGCGGTCGGCTGGGTGCTGGCCCGCGGCACGGGACCGGTCATCGTCGACTGCACCGAACTGCGCGGCTGGTCCGTCCAGGGCCAGCTCGCCCTGGCCGAGGCGGCCCGTCGCCTCGCCGCGCACGGGCGCCGACTGGAACTGGCGGCCATCCCCGCCGACGGCTCCCTGGTCCCGGTCGGCGACTGCCCGCCCATCCCCGTCCACGGCGACCTGACCGCCGCGCTCGCCGCGCACCAAACGAAGCGGCAGTCGGTGATCGACGGACCGGAGGGGCCGCGGCAGGAGTGGCGCACCGGCGGCTGGTCCGGCTGAGCACGGGCAGCGAACCGGGCCGGACGACTGCCCGGCAGCATCCCGCATGGCCTCCCTCCTCCATCAGCTGTGGCGAGCCGACGGCCATGTCCCAGGAACCGTTGGCAGCGAGCTGCTGGTGTCCGCAACACCCGTCCGGTCCGAGGGCTGCCCGAAGGCACTCGCGGCAGGAGCCGGGGCGTTTGAGTACGTTCTGTTCGCGCTGTGCGTCCTCGGGATCCGAAAGGATCCCGCTTCCCCCAGCCTTCCGACTTGCTAATGTTGGCAATTCCTGAGGTCATCACCCTGGCGGTCAGGGGCCAGGATGGTCCCATGCTGATGATTTTGGGGCGGAAGCGATGCGCGGAGCACTCACGGCGACGGCCCGGCCAGCCGGCCGTCGGCGGGCAGAACGGGAGGCCGGTTCGATGAGCAGGCCGCTGTATCAACTCAAGGCCGAGTTCTTCAAGACACTCGGGCACCCCGTGCGGATCAGGGTGCTCGAGCTGCTGAGCATGCGCGAGCACGCGGTCGCGGAGATGCTGCCGGAGGTGGGCGTCGAGCCCGCGCACCTCTCCCAGCAGCTGGCCGTCCTGCGGCGCGCGAATCTGGTCGTGACCCGCAAGGAGGGCTCGACCGTCTACTACTCGCTGACGAGCCCGCACGTCGCGGAGCTGCTGAGGGTGGCACGCACCATCCTGTCGGGGGTGCTGGCCAGCCAGGCCGGGCTCCTCGCCGACCTGCAGACCGCCGCAGCGGAAACGAAACCGCCGTCGTAGCCGACCCTTTGACCGGCGGCCGCCCGGCGTGATGGCCAGCGCGCTGATGCCACACGGCGGCCGCCTTCCGTCACGACCGACGGCCGGTTCCGCGCAACCCCACCGCCGTAGGTGGTGGCCAGCTCGGCCACCATGGCGAGCCCTCCGTCCTACCCCTTGCACCACGAGAGAAACCGGCCCGAGCCAGTCACGAGGCCGCCTCCGGCCTGCTCCGTTCCGACTGGTGCGTCTGCTCCGACAGCTCGCTGCGGCCCGACAGCCGTACGGACGAGACGCGGCGCGCCACCGCGAGCAGCTCTGCCACATCCCCGCCCGCCACCTCGTACACCGCTGTCGCCCCGCTGCGGCTCACCGTGACGACCCCGCCGCCGAGCAACACCGCCAGTTGCTGCGACAACTCCGAAGGCTCGATCTCCAGGTCGAGAGCGGTCAAGAGCTCCCGCACCGGTATGGGCCCGCTCTGGAGCGCCTCCAGCACGCGGATGCGCACCGGGTGCCCCAGCACGTGGAACAACTCGGCCTGCGCCTCGTACAGCGAAGCACGAGTGCAACGAACCTGCTCCCGCACCTCTTCAGCGAACGCGTTCAGACCGGACCACCCCCTCCAGGACTTACCAGACAAGGAAACTAACCAATTGCAGACTTCTGCAAGTCCACGCAATGGTATCTCCTGCGGTCACCACGGCGATGAACTGCAGCCTTCCAACCAGGGGACACCTGGCCGAGGTTGTCCACCCTGAGGCACGGGGGCGGTGGCGGCCGACTGCGCTCACGCCGTCAGCGTTCGGGCCAGGCCGTGCCGCGGCGGACCCTCCGGACGAACCGCCAGGTCCGCGGGTCAGGTCCCACGGATTGTTCGTGGTCCCGTAGACCTCGTCGTAGGTCTGCCAGTCGCCCGACTCGGTCGTCCACGGCCGTCAAGCTCGGCATCCGCGGCTACGGGTGAAAGCTGGCCCGGCCCGCCACGCGGATGCCCGTTTCCTGCCCCGGGCGGATGCGCAGGGGGCCCGTGACCCGGATGCGGACCGGGGCGGCGTGGCCCTCGATGGTCACGGTGAGCAGGGCGTCGTGGCCGTAGTAGGCGACGTCGGTCACCGTGCCCCTGGCCGAGCCGTCGGCGTCCGCGTCGGTCAGCAGGAGTTGTTCCGGGCGGAGCAGGACCTTGCCGGTGCGGAGGCCGTCGGCGGGGGCGGCCAGGGGCACGGCGCCCAGGGCGGTCCGGGCCATGCCGTCGCCGTCGGCGGTGCCGGGGAGCAGGACGGCGTCGCCGACGAAGGAGGCGATCCAGGGATCCGCGGGGAACCGGTAGAGATCCTGCGGGGCGGCGCACTGGGCGACCCTGCCGTCCCGTACGACGGCGACGAGGTCGGCGGTGGACAGGGCCTCCTGCTGGTCGTGGGTGACGAGGACCGCCGTGGCCCCGGTCGCCCGCAGCGTGGCCCGCACGTCCGAGCGCACTCCGGCCCGCAGCCCGCTGTCCAGCGCGTTGAACGGCTCGTCGAGCAGGACGAGTCGGGGCCGCGGGGCGAGCGCGCGGGCGAGGGCGACGCGTTGTTGCTGGCCGCCGGACAGCTCGTGCGGCATGCGGCCGCCGTAACCGGCGAGGCCGACCAGGTCGAGCGTCTCCTCGGTGACGCGTCGCCGTTCGGCCCGGTGGGCGCCGGTGAGTCCGAAGGCGACGTTGCGGGCCACGCTCAGGTGCGGGAAGAGGGCGCCTTCCTGGGGCACGATGCCGACGCGGCGCCGCTCCGGCGGGAGGTGGGTGCCAGGCCCGTTCAGGAGCCGGTCGCCGAGCCGGACGGCGCCCGCGTCGGCGCGCAGGAATCCGGCGACGACCCGCAGCAGGGTGGTCTTGCCGCAGCCGGAGGGGCCGAGGACCGCCGTCAACGCGCCTGCGGGGACGGTGAGTTCGAGGCCTCGCAGGACCGGCTCCCCGGCTCCGTAGGACTTGGTGAGCCCTTCGACGCGCAGTTCGTTCATGTCCGGTGCCTGCCCAGGAGGTAGGAGGGGACGGCGGCCAGGAGGATCAGCGCGGCAGCGTAGGGGGCGGCGGCCGCGAAGGATCCGGCGCTGGTCTCGGTCCACAGCCGGGTGGCGAGCGTGTCCATTCCGGTGGGCCGCAGGAGGAGGGTGGCGGGCAGTTCCTTCATGCAGACCACGAAGGTGAGTGCCGCCCCGGCGGCCACACCGGGCGCGGCCAGCGGCACGGTGACCTCGCGCAGCACCTGCCACGGCCGTCGCCCCAGCGAGCGGGCCACGTCCTCCAGGGCGGGTGGCGCCTGGAGCACGGCCGCGCGCGTGGCGGCCACCGCGATCGGCAGGAACAGTACGGCGTAGGCGCCTACCAGCAGCGGGAGTTGCTGGTACAGCGGGTACGCGTAGCGGACGGCGAAGAACACCAGGGCGAGCGCCACCGTGATGCCGGGCAGCGCGTGCCCCGCGTACGCGGCCTGCTCAAGGAGCCGGGCGCCGCGGCCCCGGCGCCGGGCGGCGATCACCCCGACGGGCAGGGCGAGGGCCGTGGTGAGGCCGGCACCGGCCGCCGCGGCCCCGAGGGTGGCCCAGGCCGTCTCCGCGAGTCCGCCGAGGTCCCAGGTGGCCGAGCTGCCCGCGGCGAGCCAGTACCCGAGGGTGCCCAGGGGGAAGGCGACGGCTACGGTCACCACCGCCCCGCACCACAGCAGGGCGAGCGGCCGCCAACGGCCGAGGGGGGTCCGGTCGGCCGGGCGGGCGGTGCCCGTGCCGGTCCTGGCGTGCCCGGCGCGTCCTCGGGTGCGGGCCTCGGCGGCCACCAGCGCGATCGTCATCACGACGAGGACCAGGCTGAGGGCGGCGGCCGGGGTCCGGTCGAAGGAGGCGCGGTAGGAGGTGTGGATGGCCCGGGTGAAGGTGTCGTACCGCATGAGGGACACCGCGCCGAAGTCGGAGAGCACGTACAGGGCGACGAGCAGCGCCCCGCCCGTGGCCGCCGGTCGCAGCTGCGGGAGCGTGACCCTGGCGAACGTCCGCAGCGGCCCGTGCCCGAGGGAGCGTGCGGCCTCCTCCTGCGCGGGGTCGATGCCCCGCAGCGCGGCGGCGACCGGCAGTGTGACGTAGGGGAAGCTGACCAGTGTCAGGGCGAGTGCGGCGCCGCCGAACCCGGCGAGGTCCGGCTCGGCCGACAGCCAGGCGAAGGCGGCGACGTAGCTGGGCACGGCCAGGGGCAGCGCGGCGAGGACCGACCAGGCACGGGCTCCGGGCAGTGCGGCGCGCACGGTCAGCCAGGCCAGCGAGACGCCGAGGACCAGGCAGGCCGCCACGACCACGGCGGTCAGGCCGAGGCTGCGGGAGAGCAGTTCCAGGGTGCGTTCGTCGGCGATGACGTCCCAGGCGAAGGCCGGGCCGCGTTCCAAGGCGCGGACGGCGAGGTAGCCGAGGGGCAACAGGGCGAACAGGGCGGCCACGCAGGCGGGGACGAGCAGGATCAGGGGGGCAGGGGACCGGGCCGGGCGGGAGGCGGGCGGCGGCGTGCGCACGGCGGGTCAGACCAGTCCGACGTCCTGGAGCATGGCCAGCGTCTCCTGGAGGGACTCCAGCTCGCCGAGGTCGATGTCGGGTGACTGGAGCGAATCGAACGGCGGCAGGCCCTCCACGGTGCTGGTCACGCCCGCGGCCAGCGGGTACTCCTTGGTCGTCTCGGCGAAGTAGGTCTGCGCCTCCTTCGACAGGAGGTAGTCCATGGCCTTCTGGGCGGTCGCGCTCTGGCCGCTGTCCTTGAGGATGCCCGCGCCTGCGACGTTGATCAGTGCGCCGGGGTCCTCGCCGGGCAGGAAGTGCAGCTTGGAGTCGACCTTGTCCTCACCCTTCTCGGCGACGCGCTCGTACCAGTAGTAGTGGTTGACCAGGCCGAGGGAGACCTCGCCGTCCTCGACGGCGTCCAGGGTGGCGAGGTTGTGGGCGTACGTCTTGGCGCCGTTCGCCTTCAGGTCCTCCAGCCACTCACGGGTGACGGCGTCGCCCTTCAGGACGCGCATGCCGGTGACGAAGGCCTGGAAGGAGGCGTTGGTCGGGGCGAAGCCGACCTTGTCCTGCCACTCCGGCTCGACCACGTCGAAGACGCTGTCCGGGACGTCGCCCTCGTCGACCTGGTCCGGGTTGTACGCGATGACGCGGACGCGTCCCGAGAGACCGGCCCAGTCGCCGTCGGAGCCGCGGTACGCCTCGTCGACCTTGTCGAGGGTGGCGGTGGGCAGCTTCCGCAACATGCCCTCCTTGGACAGGGCGCCCAGCGCTCCGGCGTCCTGGGAGAAGAAGAGCCCGGCCTTGGTGCGTTCGCCCTCCTCCAGGATCTGGGCGGCGAGTTCGGCGCTTTCGCCGTACCGCACCTCGACCTCGGCGCCGATGGCCTTCTCCAACTTGTCCAGAAGTGGCTTGACCAGCTTCTCGTTGCGGCCGGAGTAGATGACGAGGGAGGAGCTGCCGTTCCCCTCCCCGCTGCCCTTCCCTTCGGATCCGCACGCCACGAGGACGGACAGCAGGAGAACTGCCGTGACCAGCACGTTCGTTCGGTTGACCGAGACACGTCGCATGGCGTGCGCCTTCCTGCGGGGCTCGCCCTCACGCCCTCGCCGATCATGTAGGCGGAGAGCGATGGGCGAAGTGTGCCTGTGGCTGCCTGTGGCTTCGCGATGGCTTGATTGCGACCTTTCCAGGAATAAGGTAATGCTTGCCTAATCGTCAAGGGTTCCGCGTCGAGCGCGGACGTACCCGAGGAAAGGGCGCGCGCCGTGCTCTACCCCTCCGAATCCCACCCGGCCCCCGCCCCCGGCCCCTCATCGGCCTCAACTCCCCATGCCGCGCCTTCACTTCGCACGCCTTCGGCCGTCCCGGACTCGCCTCCGATGCGGCATGTACGGACCGGGCCGCCGCAGGGTGTGCCGTTCGCGCATGGACTCGCGGCGCACAGCGAGCACGTCGCCCTCATCACGCCTCAAGGACAGGTGTCGTACAGCGAGTTGGCCGAGAGGGTCACCGCGACCGCCGAGATCCTCGGGCCCGTACGGCGCCTTGTGCTGCTGACCGGCGCCCATCGGGCCGACGCGCTCGTCACGTATCTGGCCGCCCTGTCCGCCGGTCACCCCGTGCTGCTCGTCCCGGGCGACAGCGAGAGCACCATCCGCTCACTGACACAGGCGTACGCCCCCGACGTCGTGGCCCGCCCGGAGGCCGACGGGACGTGGACCCTCGACGAGAGGCACCGGGGCAGCACCCACGCCCTCCACCCTGACCTCGCTCTGCTCCTGAGCACCTCCGGCTCGACCGGCTCGCCCAAGCTGGTCCGGCTCTCCCACAACAACCTCCAGGCCAACGCCGAGTCCATAGCCGCCTACCTCGGCCTCGACGACACGGACCGGGCGGCCACCACGCTGCCCATGCACTACTGCTACGGCCTGTCCGTCATCCACAGCCATCTGCTGTGCGGCGCCGGGCTGATCCTCACCGAGCGGTCGGTGTCCGACGCGGCCTTCTGGGAGGAGTTCCGCGCGGGCCGCGGCACCTCGCTGGCAGGCGTGCCGTACACCTTCGACCTGCTCGACCGGGTCGGCTTCGAGCGGATGGACCTGCCGCGGCTGCGTCGCGTCACCCAGGCCGGGGGCCGCCTCGCGCCCGAACGCGTCGCCCGGTACGCCGAGTTGGGGCACCGTGCGGGCTGGCAGCTGTTCGTGATGTACGGCCAGACCGAGGCCACGGCCCGCATGGCCTACCTCCCGCCCCAGCTCGCGGCCGAGCGCCCGGAAGCCGTCGGGGTGCCGATACCCGGCGGCTCCTTCCGGCTGCGGCCGGTCGAGGGCCACGGTCAGGACGTGGGCGAACTGGTCTACTCGGGGCCGAACGTGATGCTCGGTTACGCCGAGCGCCCGGCCGACCTCGCCCTCGGCCGGGCCGTGGAGGAGCTGCTGACCGGGGACATCGCCCGGCGCGCACCCGACGGGCTGTACGAGATCGTGGGCCGCCGCAGCCGCTTCACGAAGATCCTCGGGCTGCGGATCGACCCGCAGCGCGTCGAGTCCCTGCTGGAGCGGCACGGGGTCACCGCGTACTGCGCGGGCGACGGCGAGGTCCTCGCGGTGGCCGCGCTCGCCAGCGCCGGTGAGCAGGCACGGATCCGGCGGCTCGTCGCGAAGGAGTGCGGGCTGCCGTCCCGCGCCGTACGGGTCAGGGTCCTGGATCGGCTCCCCCGGCTGGCCACGGGCAAGCCCGACTACACGGCCGTACGGCAATGGACACGCCCCGCGGAGGACGAGACACCCGCCGACCCCGCGCAGGACCTCCGCCGTCTCTACGCGGACGTCCTCGACCACACCGATGTCACGGAGGACAGCAGCTTCGTCAGTCTGGGCGGAGACTCGCTGTGCTACGTGGAGATGTCCCTGCGCCTGGAGGAAGCACTCGGCCATCTGCCCACCGACTGGCACCGGCGGCCGATCCGCGAACTGCGCGCCACGGCGGCGCCCCCGGCTGATGCAGGGGATGGGCGGGAGCCGCGCCACGACCGGCCGACTCCGGCACTCCACAGGGTGCTGAGCTCCTGGGTCACCCCAGGGTGCTGGCGAACCCGCCGCACTCTGGAAACCGGCATCGCCCTGCGCGCCGTCGGGATCGTCCTCATCGTCGGCTCACACATCCGGCTCTTCGACATCAAGGGCTTCGCCCACGTCCTCATCTGCGTCGCCGGCTACAACTTCGCCCGCTTCCAACTCACCGACGCCACGCGCCGCGAGCGCCAGCGGCACGTGTGGCGCACCATCGCCCGCATCGCGGTGCCGAGCATGGTGTGGATCTCCGGGGCGGTGCTCCTGACCGACCTCTACGACCCGGCCAACGCCGTGCTGCTCAACAGCCTGCTCGACGCGGGGAACGACCGCTTCGACTGGGCCTACTGGTTCGTGGAGGCCCTGGTCTACTTCCTCGTCGTCCTCGCCGCGCTCATGGCCGTGCCCCTCCTGGACCGGATGGAGCGGCGCTACGAGTTCGGTGTACCGCTGGCACTCACGGCCGTCGGCCTGGTGGGCCGCTACGACCTCCTGGACCTGGCATCGCTGCGCCCCCAGCTGAGCCCGACCGTGGTCTTCTGGCTGTTCACGCTCGGGTGGGCGGCCGCGCGGGCCCGCACCGCGCGGCACCGGGCGCTCCTGACAGCCGTGCTGCTGCTCACCGTGCCCGGCGTGTTCCAGGACCAGCCCCTGCGCACGACCATCGTGATCGTCGGCCTGTGCCTGCTGATCTGGGTACCGACCCTGCCCAGCCTCGGCCCCCTCAGCACCCTCGCGGGCCTCCTGGCGAGCAGTTCCCTCTACATCTACCTGACGCACTACCAGATATACCCCTGCCTCCAGGAGGACTTCCCCGTCACCGCCCTGACCGCCTCGCTCGCGGTCGGCGTGGGCTATGCGGCGGTGGTGACCCGGGTGACACGGACGGTCCGCTGGCTGTGACCGGCGTCGCCGCGCTGGGCCCACCCGGAACGCCCCCGCTGAGACCTCCGTTTCAGCGGGCTGCAAGTCGGGGGTGTCATGGTCTTCGTGTCGGCCGCGGAGGTCGGCGAGGAGAGATACCCATAGCGGCCCAATGGGGGCCGGAGTCCGTCTTCGGCCAGGGGTGCATGCCTCACGCAGGTTCGAATCCTGCTCTCTCCGCCCTCGGCGGCGCCATGCCCGCCGCTCCCCCGGGGCGCCTCCCGGCGTCGGAGCGCCCGTTCGGCCATTCCTGACTCGGACAAGGAAGCAAGCATGAGCCACTGGGCAGGCACCGCAGTGATCGTGGCGAACGACAGGGCGGGCGGGGCGGCCTCGCTTCCGGTCGGCGACGTCGCCGCCGCGTGCCGTCGGCTCGTCGCGGAGGTGAGTGTGGTCCGGACCGCGTATCCGGGGCACGCCCGCACGCTCGCCGCGAAGGCCGCGCAGGACGGCGCGGACGCCGTGCTCGCGGTCGGCGGCGACGGCACGGCGAGCGAGGTGGCGCACGGCCTCGTGACCGCGGCGGACGCCGGGCCGGGGCACGGCGGCCCGGCGCTCTTCTGCGTCCCGGCGGGTACGGGCAACTCCTTCTACAAGGAGGTGTGGCAGGACCGCTCCTGGCAGGAGTCCCTCGCTCTCGCCTTCGGCACCGCGCGGCCTCCGGTGCGGCGCCTCGACGTGGCGCGCATCGCGGAGACCCGGGAGACCGTGCTGCTCGGCGCCTGCTCCGGTCTCGTCGCCGAGGCCCTGGAGACGGCCGCGGGGCTCACCCGGCTCACCGGCCGCGCCCGCTACCAGGAGGCGGTGGCCGCCACCCTGCGGGACTTCGTACCGCACCCGGCACGCGTCGTCGTCGACGGTGAGGTGATCCACGACGGCGGCGTGGTCCTCGCCAACGTCGGCGGAGGCCGCTACCGGGGCGGCGGGTTCCTCGTCCTCCCCCACTCCGTCCTCGACGACGGCCTGCTCGACGTCTGCGTGGTCACCAGCGCCCTCGACGCCAGGGAGCTGCCCGGCCTGACCCGCGAGGGGCGCCACGTCGAACGGCCCGAAGTGCTCTACCGGCGCGGCCGCCGCATCGAGATCGCCCGCACCGACGGCGCTCCGCTGCCCTTCGAACGCGACGGCGAGGTACTGCGCGGCCACCCGCGCCTGGTCCTCGACGTCCTGCCGGGAGTGCTGCCGGTCCTCTCCCCGCCCGGGCATTCCTGACCGTCGGCCATCGTCCACACCACGTAAGGGGACTGCTCATGAGCGGTACCGCCGAAAGCCCGCACGTGGACACCAGCACCGCCTGGTCGTTCCCGATGCAGGGGCGGAACACGTTCACCTGGGAGTACGGCACGGATCGCGAGCGATTGCTGAACCTCTACCAGAAGGGCAAGGACAAGCAGTGGGACAGCACGAAGCGGATCGACTGGTCCCTGGACGTGGACCCCTATGACGTCCTCGGCACCCCGGAGAACACCCTCGCGCTGTACGGATCACGGCAGTACGCACGGCTGAACCGCAAGGAGAAGCAGGAGCTGCGACAGCACATGGCCGCCTGGGAGTTCAGCCAGTTCCTGCACGGCGAGCAGGGGGCGATGATCTGCTCCGCCCGGATCGTCGAGTCGGTGCCGGACATCGACTCCAAGTTCTACGCGGCGACGCAGGTGATGGACGAGGCGCGGCACGCGGAGCTGTTCACCCGCTTCGTCCACGACAAGATCGGGATGAGCTATCCCATCAGTCCGCACCTCAAGTCCCTGCTGGGACAGGCCCTCAACGACTCCCGCTGGGACATGCCGTACCTCGGGATGCAGGTGCTCATCGAGGGCCTCGCCCTCGCGGCCTTCGGCATTCTGCGCGACCGGACGGACAAGCCGCTGCCGAAGCAGATCCTCTCCTACGTCATGCAGGACGAGGCGCGCCACGTGGCCTTCGGCCGGCTCGCGCTGCGGGACTACTACCAGGGCCTGACCAGCCGGGAGATCGCCGACCGCGAGGACTTCGTCGTCGAGGGCTGCTATCTGATGCGTGACCGGCTGCGCATGCAGGAGGTGTGGGAGACGCTCGGCTTCGACATGAAGGAGTGCATGGAGTACATGCACCGCGGTCCGCGCATGCGGGCCTTCCGTTCGCGGCTCTTCACCCGGATCGTGCCCTGCGTCAAGGACATCGGCCTGTGGGGGCCGAAGGTCCAGCAGGCCTACGCCGCCATGGGCGTGCTGGAGATGGCGGACCGTGACCTGCTCAAGCTCATGGAGGCGGACGAGGCGCAGGCCGAGGCGCTGGACATCGAGCGCCGCGAACTCGAGGCGCGCACGCGCGAGGTCGACCACGCGATCGCCGAGGGGCGGCTGAGCACGGGCGACGAGGACTGAGCGGCGGACAGCGCTACTGCGCCGGGCCCGTCGGGTCCGGCGCAGTAGCGCTGCCGCAGGTGACTCAGTGCTGCCGCACGTGTCTCAGCGCTGCCGCAGGTGTCTCAGGCGCGGGTCAGCAGCACCACGGCGTTCTGCCCGCCGAATCCGAAGGAGTTGCTGACGGCGACCCGTACGTCGGCGGGCCGCGCGGCCTTGGTGACGACGTCCAGATCGATCTCCGGATCCTGGCTGGTGAGGTTCGCGGTCGGTGGTACGAGGCCCTTCTCCAGGGTGAGGGCGGTGACGGCCACCTCGATCGCCCCTGCGGCGCCCAGGGAGTGGCCCGTCACCCCCTTCACGGAGGTCACCGACGGCCGGTCGCCGAACATCCGCCGGATCAGGCGGGCCTCCATCAGGTCGTTGAGCGGTGTGGAGGTGCCGTGCGCGTTGACGTGGTCCACCGCGTCCGGGGTGAGCCCGGCGTCGTCGAGGGCCGCCCGCAGCGCCAGCTCCGCTCCGGCGCCGCCGGGTTCCGGCGCGGTGGCGTTGTGGGCGTCGGCCGATGCCCCGTAGCCGCTGACACGGGCGCGGACCCGGGCCCCGCGGGCCCGTGCGCTCTCCGGGCGCTCCAGGACCAGGACGGCGGCGCCCTCGGCGGGCACGAAGCCGTCCCGGTCCACATCGAACGGCCGGGACGCGGCGGTGGGTTGGTCGCGGCGTGCGGAGAGCGCGCCCATCTGCTGGAAGCCGGAGATGATCGAGGGGATGAGGCAGGCCTCGGTGCCGCCCGTGATCACCACGTCGCAGCGCCCGCCGCGCAGGAGTTCACGCGCCTGGCCGATCGCCGTGGCGCCGGAGGCGCAAGCCGTGGCGGTCACGAAGTTGGGCCCCCGGGCGCCGGTCTCGATGGCGATGTAGCCGGCCGCCATGTTGACCGCGAGCATCGGGATCAACAGGGCGGAGACCTTCTCGGCGCCGTGGTCCCGCAGGACGTGGTGCTGTCGCTCCCAGGCCGACGCCCCGCCGATGCCGCTGCCGAGCACCACGCCGACCCTGGCGCCGTCCCAGCTCGCGGGGTCGAGACCGGCGTCGGCGAGGGCTTCGGCCGCCGCCGCGAGCGCGAGCTGGCTGCTGCGGTCCAGGCGCCAGGCCTTGCGCCTGCCCACCGCGGCCACCGGGTCGAAGCCGGGTATCCAGCAGCCGAAGTCGGCGCGGATCCCGGCGAGGGCGGGCACGCTCGCCGCGGCGGTGCCGTCCGCCGCGGCGATGCGGTCCCAGGACGCGGCGGTGCCGAGACCGGCGGGGGTCACCATGCCGATGCCCGTGACCGCCGCGTCGAACCGGCCATCGGCCCAGGTCATCGCAGCGCCACCAGCTTCGCGTCCAGGACCTCGGCGGCGTCCGCCAGGGTGTTCTTGGCCTGGAGGTCGTCGTCGGTGAGGGTGACGCCGAACTCCTCCTGCACGGCGAGCGTCAGCTCCACCAGGGCCAGTGAGTCCAGTTCAAGGCCCTCGAAGGTGTCGTCGGCGGCGACCTCGCCCGGCTCGACGCCGAAGCCCTTGGCCAGCAGGCCCACAAGACGGTCGTACGTGCTGCTCATGTCGTGCTCCTCAACGGATGAGTGCGGGTGGGTACGGAGACGGGTGCTTGGCTCATGCCGGGGTGATCTCGGGCCAGCGCACGGCGCAGGCACCCCAGGTGAGGCCGCCTCCGAACGCGGTGAGCACCGTGCGGTGCCCGGACTCCAGGCGGCCCGTCGCCACGGCGTGCGCGAGGGCCAGGGGGACGGAGGCGGCCGCGGTGTTGCCGACCTGGTCGAGGTGGACGGGGCACCGCTCCCGCGGCACCCGCATGCGGTCCGCGACCGCGTGCAGGATCCGCAGGTTCGCCTGGTGCGCGACGAGCCGGTCGATGTCGTCCGCCGCCCAGCCGGCCCGGCGCGCCGCGGTGAGCGAGGCGTCGGCCATGCGCTCCACGGCGTTGCGGAAGACGGCCTTGCCCGCCATCCGGAAGTAGGGGTCCCCGCGGCCTGCGGCGAGCGTGTGCAGCGGCTCGCGGGAGCCTCCCGCGCGGACGATGATGAGTGCGCTGCCGGAGCCGTCGCTGCCGAGCACCGGAGGAACGAGCGCGCCCGGCTCGTCGGCCCGTCCCGCGCGCAGCACCACGGCACCTGCGCCGTCGCCGAAGATGGCGCGGGTCGAGCGGTCGGCCGGGTCGAGGATGCTGGAGTACACGTCCGCGCCGATGACCAGCACGCTGCCGGCCGCCCCGGCGGCGATCAGTCCGGCCCCCGCGGCCAGGGCGTACAGGAAGCCGGTGCAGACGGCGCCCACGTCGAAGGCGGCCACCGTGCCGAGGCCGAGCCGGTCGGCCACCAGCGGGGCGGTGGCCGGGCAGGGGTGGTCCGGCGTGGTGGTGGCCAGCACGACGGCGTCCACGGCCTCGCGCCCGGCGGACTTCAGCGCCCGCTGCCCCGCCTCCACGGCGAGGTCCGACGTCGCCATGGACGGGTCGGCGACGTGCCGGGTGCCGATGCCCGTACGACTGCGGATCCAGTCGTCCGACGTGTCGAGTTCGCGGGCCAGGTCGGCGTTGGTGACGGCGTGCGGCGGAAGCCAGGTGCCGAGGCCGCACAGCACGGCGGCGTCGGCGCTCACCGGGCCCCCTGGACCGGGGCGTCGCGCTCCAGCGCGGCCACTTCGTCGCTGACCCCGCCGAGGTGGTCGGCGACGTTCAGGTACGACCGCAGCAGCCGCTCCTCCGCGTACGGCAGGCCGTTGCGCACCAGATAGTCCTTCACCAGGGGCTGGGCCCTGCGCAGGCTGCGCCGGGGCATGGACGGGAACAGGTGGTGCTCGATCTGGTAGTTGAGGCCGCCGTAGAAGAAGTCCGTGATCCGGTTGGGCAGCAGGTTGCGCGAGGTGATCACCTGGCGGGTGAGCCAGTCCAGCTCCTCCTGCTCGCCGTCGCGCACCGGAAGGCCCTTGTGGTTGGGCGCGAACATCAGGCCCATGTAGAAGCCGAAGGCCGCCTGGTGGACGACGAGGAAGGCGATCGCGACGCCCGGCGACAGAACCGTGAACACGGCTGTCAGGTAGGCCGCCAGATGGAGCGTCAGCAGGGCGAGGTCGAGGAGCACGTAGCGCTTGAGGGCGCCCTTGCGCGCCGCCACGTAGCCCGAGGCGTGCAGGCGCAGCCCCTCCATCAGGATCAGTACGTAGAACATCCAGGCCTGGTGGCGGACGATGAACCGGCCCGCGGCACCTGTGCGTTTGGTCCGGTCCCCCGCGTCGAAGATCACCTGTCGGCGGAGGATGTCCGGGTCGAGCGAGAGGTGGTTCGGGTAGTTGTGGTGCTTGGTGTGGTGGCCGACCCACCAGCCGAAGCTCACCCCCGTGAGCAGGTTGCCGTGGGTGTAGCCGATCACGTCGCCGGGGCGCCGGGTGCGGAAGATCTGCCGGTGGCCCGCGTCGTGTCCGATGAGGTCGGTCTGGCCGAAGCAGACCGCGAGGAACACGGCGACGGCCAGCTGCCACCAGCTGTCGCCGATCAGCGCGAACAGGGTCCAGCCCGCGGCGAGGAGCAGCAGATTCGTGACGATCTTGAAGGTGTAGTAGCCCGGCTGGGACTTCATGAGTCCGGCCTGCCGGACCAGTTCGGTGAGCTCCTGCAGGCTCGCGGTGTCCGGGCCCGGCGGAGCCGTGGGGCCGGGCGTCCCGTCCAGGGCGCTCATGTCGCCTCCTCCAGGCCCATGTGGGCCAGCCTGGTGCGCTGCATGCGGGCGGCCCAGGCGTGACCGGTCTCCAGGCGCTCCACCGCGGTGGTGTCGGCCAGGCGGCGGCCGGGCCAGATCTCGTAGTCGCCCAGCAGGTCGCGATGCTCGTCGACGCCCTGCTGGAAGAGCTCCTCGCGGCGCATCAGCTGCTCGGTCGTCGGCAGCTTGTCCCACAGCGCGTAGCCCTCCCGGATCAGCTCCAGGAGGCGCTCCTTGTCGTGCGGGTTCCGGCGCAGGTGGTCACGGACGACGGCGCTGCCGACCGTGAGGTGCCGGATCTCGTCGATTACGGCGCCCCGTTCGATGTCGGCTGCGGCCGGGTCGAAGACCCGCCACTTGCGCTCGCTGAGTTCGGCGGCCGGTGCCAGCACTCCTTCGACCAGGACGGTCAGGACCAGGACGCCGCCGACGAAGTCGCGCTCGTCGCGCAGCACCCGCAGCCCCAGGTTCTCCAGGGGGACGAGGATGCGCTCCCGGTCGGTGGCCGAAAGGCGCTCCACCGTGGCGAACAGCTCCTCCTGGGGCACGCCGAGGTCGAGCAGGTGGCTGCGGAACACCATGGCGTGCCGGGCCTCGTCGATGAGCTGGGTGGCGTAGAACTCCATGGTGTCGGTGTCCGGCGCGAGTGCCGTCATGTAGCCGATGGCCCGGGTGGCCTTGTCCTCGGCGACCGAGCGGTAGGCGAGTTCCTGGGTGAGCGCGCTGTTGAGCGGGCCGGGCCTGGTGACCGCGTCCAGCGGTCGTACGTCGTCGTCGTGGCCGAGGTCGCGGCCGCGCAGCGTGCCCTGCGGCACGGCGTTGAGCCAGTACCGCAAATTGCAGCGGGCCGGGGTGAGTTCAAGGGTCTCGGCGCCCTCCAGGAGTGAGGGTGCCCTGTCCCAGTCGGCCTCGGCCGGGATGCCGCCCGGCGGTGCCGTCGGAGGCGTCGATGTCGGCGATGTTGTTGATGCCGTCGATGTCGTCATGGGGGGTCCTTTCAGTCCCTTTCCCGGGGTCAGTCCCTTTCCCGGGGGCGGAAGGCGGGCGTGGAGGGGCCGGAGTGCAGCTCGCCCGCGAAGGTGACCAGTGGGGTGCCGCCGCGGTGGACCGCCGAGACGACACGCGCGATCAGCAGCTCGTGATCGCTCAGGACGACCGTGCGCTCAGGGCGGCACTCCAGCCACGCGACCGCGCCGCTGAGCCGCGGCACGCCGTCGGCCGGGTCGTCGAGCCAGGCCTTCGGCGGCAGCTGGCTCAGGCCGCTGGGCCGTGTGCGGCGGGCGAAGTGCCGTGCCAGCGCCTCTTGTCCGGCCGCGAGCCCGTTGGCGACGAAGGCCGGGCTCTGCGCCACGGCGCGCAGTGCGCGGCTGCCGCTGCGCAGCGCCACGCAGGCCATCGGGGGGTGCCCCGGAACCGCGCTGAAGGTGCTGACCGTCACGCCCTCGGCGTCCTCGCCCACGCCGCAGGTGAGGACCGTCACCCCGGTGGCGAAGTGCCGCATCGCGGAGACGACGTCGGCGGCGGCGCACGCCGCGGCGTGCGGGGCCGGGCGTCGGGTGGCTAGGGCCATGACAGCGAGCCCACGCCCTTCGGGTCCGGTGCCACGGCGGCGGCCTCGTACTCGCTGCGGAAGCGGCGGTAGGCCCGGTGCGCCTCCGGCTCGAAGTGCACGCCGAACGGCTTGAGGAAGTTGCCGAACAGCGCCCGGTCGCCGCAGAGATGGACGGCCAGCGCGAGCAGCGCCCACTCGAAGCCCCACAGCCAGATCCAGGCGAGGGCCACCAGGCCCTGGGTGACCATGGAGTGCATGACGTTGTAGAGGACGTAGTAGACCTTGGGCAGCTCCCCCTTGTGCCGGTGGTACTGGACCGCTCCGGGGACGTAGCCGATCAGGTCGATGTAGACGAACAGGACCACGGCGGGCACCCATCGCACCTGCCCCAGGTGGGTGAAGAAGAGCACGACGGCCACGACGAGGCCGAGCGCGTACTCCGCGCGGACAAGGCGGGCGGTCACCGGCGTCATGAACAGGTTCTTCGTGTCCATCACACCACCTGAGTCGCGGCGGCGGCCACGGGCCTGGGCGGCTCGGCGACGATGACGGCCAGCGCCTCGTCGCCCACCACCCACCCCTGGGGGAAGAGACCGAGCACCACACGGGCGATGGTCTCCCGCATGACCCGCTCGGCGATCGGATCCAGGATCCCGGCGAGGCTGGGGATGCCGAAGTCGAACTCAGCGCGGAAGCCGACGCGCACCTCGCTGCCCGACGCGGTGATCCGCCACGTCCCGGTGAACACCTCGAAGTCGCCGTCGAGCTGGGCGAACGTGATGGTGAGCGCCTGCCGGTCGAAGCGGTCGCACTCGGTCCAGCGCAGGATGCCGTTGCGGAAGTACACCTCCCAGTCGCTGGTCTCCTCCGCGTCACTGATGTCGTGCACGGTGACCGCGCGCACCACGGGTGCGAGCTCCGGGTACCGGGCGAACTCCCGCACCCGGTCGTACACCGCGTCCGGAGCGATGCCGGGCACGCCGATGATCACGTCAATGCTGCGCATGGGATGCGCCACCTCCGAGGGTCGGGACATAGCGAGCTGCCTGCGCCCGGCAGGCACGGTCGAACGCGGTGAAGAGGAACGCCACGTCCGAGGGGCTGAGGACGGCGGGCGGGGTGAGCCGCAGCACGAGGTGGGAGTTGAGCGAGTGGTTGGCCACCACACCTTGCTGGATCAGCTCCACCAGCAGGTCGCCCGCCGGGCCCGGCTCGGCGAACTCGATGCCGATGAGCAGCCCCCGGCCGCGCACCTCCCGCACGACGTCGCCGAAGTGCTCCCGCGCGATCCGGCCGATCCCGTCGAGGAGCTGGACCCCGAGGTCGCGGGCCCGGGTCACCAGGTCCTCCTCCTCGATCGCGGTGAGCGCGCCCCGCACGGCGGCCATCGCCAGGGGCATCCCGGAGAAGGTGGAGGTGTGCAGATACGGGTCCTTGTCGAAGGCCGCGAAGGCCGCAGGGGTCGCGACGACCGCGGAGACCGGCATGACGCCGCCGCCCAGTCCCTTGCCGGTGAGGAGCACGTCCGGGGTCAGCCCCTCCAGGTCCGCGCCCCACCAGGCGCCGAGGCGGCCGAGGCCGGTCTGGATCTCGTCGAGGACGAAGAGCGCGTCGTGGGCGCGGCACAGCTCCTGGACCGTCCGCAGGTGGCCGGGCGGCGGAAGGACCACGCCCGCTTCGCCCTGGACCGGCTCGATCACCACGCAGGCGCGGCCGGAGGCCGCCGCGAGCTGCTCCTCAAGGGCCGCGGCGTCACCGTAGGCGACGTGGCTGGTGGAAGGCAGCAGCGGGCGGAAGGGCTCCTGGAACAGCTCCTTGCCGGTGAGGCTGAGCGCGCCCATGGTCTTGCCGTGGTAGCCGCCGTGCGTGGCGATCAGCCGGTCCTTGCCGAGGGTGCGGGCGATCTTGATGGCTGTCTCGACGGCCTCGGCTCCGGAGCAGGCGAAGTGGACCCGCTCCAGCCCGTTGGGCACCGTGGCCACCAGCGCGTCGGCGGCGAGCGCCGCCTGGGGTTCCAGCAGGACCCGGGTGGCGACGGGGTTCCGGTGCAGCTGTTCGATGACGTGGCGTACGACGGTGGGGTGTCGCGCGCCCATCAGGAGCACGCCGTATCCGCTGCAGTTGAGCAGTCCGCGGCCCGCTGCCGTGGTCACCCAGGCGCCCCGGGACTCCGCCTCCAGTTCACCGCCGAGCAGCTCGCCGAGGGTGGCCCGGCCCTTGCTCAGACGCGTCCGGTACAGGCGGCCGATCTCGGCGCGACCGGGTGCGGGCGCCTGCCTGACAGTGGTCATGTCGCTCCTCATGCCAGGCGCAGCGGCCGGCCGTCGGCGTGGTCGAGGAAGGGCTCGGCGCAGCCGGAACGGGACGGCGGGTGGAAGGACAGGCCGTGCGAGGCGGCCGCCAGATAGGCGATGTCGCCCGAGCCGATGAACGCCATGCCGCCGAGCAGTTCCACGGCGCGGCCCACGGCGGCCCGGATGGCGTCCTGTGCCCCGTAGCGCGCCACCAGGGCCCGGGCGAGGCCGTCGTTGCCCACCGCCCCGTCCATGATCATGCGGGCCGTGCCCTCGGTGAGGAGGGAGGCCGTCTCGTACCGGGTCAGCAGCTCCGCCCGCTCGCTGGCCGTGCCGCGGCCGCGTTCGAGGACGCGCTCGACCAGTGCGCCCGCCATCCCCACGTACGAGGCGGTGATGAGCAGTTCGAACCAGATGAAGCCGACGGTCTGGAGCTCGTCCAGCTCGCCCTGCTCGCCGAGTTCGGTGCGCATGACCTGCTGTTCGTCGACGAGGACGTCCTTGAGCCGCACCTCGTCGCTCTCGGCGCCCGCCAGGGCCCAGCTCGACCAGAACGGCTCCACGCTCAGGCCCTCGGCCTGCCGGGGCACCAGGAGGACGGCCATGTCACTGGTGCCGTCGGCGTTGGGCAGGGCGGCGCTCGCGGTGAGCAGGTCCATGGAGCGGGACAGGCTGCAGGGCTTCTTGGAGCCGTTGATCACGTAGCCCTTCTCGGCGGGTGCGGCCTCGACCGTGGGGCTGAGGATGCCCCGGTCCGGGCGCCCTTCCGCGAAGCCCGACGCGACCAGGAGCCGTTGCTCGACGATCCCCTCCAGCAGGGCCCACTCCACACCGCCGCTCTGCAGGCTGTCGGCGAGCGAGAACAGGGTGGCGACGGAGAAGTGGTGCATCGTGGTGGCCACCGCGAGCGAGGGGGCAGTGGCGGCCAGCGCGCGGGTGACGGCCACCGCCTGCAGGGGCGTGGCGCCGCTTCCCGAGTAGGTCTTGGGGATGACGAGCCCCGGGCCCGCGTGCGCACGGAAGAGGTCGATGGCCGGGCTGCCCGGCTTCTCCAGGTCGGCCAGCGCGACCCGGGTCAGCTCGCCGAGCAGGCCGGGCAAGAACTCCTCGCAGGTGCGCCGGTCCAAGTCCATGGAACGCATGACGTCGTCTCCTTGTGGGCGTCCTTGAGTGCACGGCCGGTTCAGGTGCGGGTGTCGATCAGGTGCTGCCAGGCCCCGAAGACCGCGTCCCGGGGCCGGGAGCCGGAACTGACGCTCACGCCCTGGAGGTGCGAGGTGCGCAGGATGGGGTAGTTGGCCTCGCCGAAGACACCGCCGGTCAGCCCGGTGCCGCCGTGCGTGGGCAGATAGGGGAGGAATCCGATGTGCGAGTCGTTCACCTTGAGCAGTCCGCCGGTGCGGACCCGGGTGACGAACTCGTCGACGACCGCGGAGTCCTTGGCCCACAGCGAGTTGCGCAGGCCGTAGTGGCTGGAGTTGACGAAGTCGACGAACGTGTCGAGGAGTTCGGCGTCCGGCGCGGGATCGGCGACGATCAGGGGAAGCAGCGGGAAGAACGTCTCGTGGCGTACGGCGTCGAGGTCGCGCGCGTCGTCGACGCCGCGCACCACGATCACGGTCGGTTCGAGGAAGATGCCGTGGGGGTCGCGGGCCCCGTCGAGTTGCATGGCGGAGCCGCCGCAGACCACCTCGGCGCCCTTGTCACGGGCGTCCTTCAGGCAGCTGAAGAACTTCTCGTTGCGCAGCACGGGCGTGAGCAGCACCTCAGGCTCCCACGGGTGGCCGGGCCGTATGCGCCCGGCCTGGCGGACGAGGCGGCGCACCAGGGCGTCGGCCACGTCGGGGTGCACGAGCACCTGGTTGGGGATCATGCACAGCTGCCCTGAGCCGTAGAAGCTCTCCGTGAGGGCCTCGGCCGCGAGCTCGACGTCGGCGTCCTTCCACACGGCGACGACGTCGTTGCCCGCCAGCTCCAGGATCGGCTTCTTGCCCGCCTCGATGCAGCGGGCCTCGAACTTCAGCCCGTTGTCGCTGCTGCCGAAGTAGATGATGTCGTTCACCGCCGGGTGGGCCAGCCAGCAGTTGAGCATCGGGGCCGGGTCGCCGCAGACGACGTTCAGTGTTCCGGGCGGGGCGCCGACCTCCGCGAGCACGGGGGCCACGAGCTCCTGCATGACGTACATGACGCCGAGCGGTGCGCTGCGCGGTGCCCGCACCACCAGCGCGTTGCCGCCCATGAGGGCCGTGACACCGAGCAGGGCGCTGGACAGGGGCGCGTTCTGCGGCGGGTTGAGGCAGACCACGCCGTCGGGCTTGCGCCGCACCTGGAGCAGGCGCTCGCCGCGGTGGAACTCCTGGAGCATCTGGCCGCGGTAGAAGCCGATCGACTCCTGGCCGAAGCACTCCAGCATTCCCGACACCTGCCAGCGGGCCAGCGCCAGCGGGTGCCCCTCCTCGACCAGGATGGCGGCGATGTCCTCGGCGTGCTCGGACAGGCGTGCGTGCAGCAGCCGGCCCACCGCGTCGATACGGGTGGGCAGGGGCACGGCGCCCCACGCGGGGGCGGCGGCGGCCGCTGCCTCGACGGCCCGCTCCACCGTCGCCCGGTCGGCCTTGGCGACGCGTCCGACGACCGTGGCGGGCAGATCGTCCGGTGCGATGCGCCGCTGTTCGAGTTTCCGTTTGAGGGTGAGGTTCGCGAACACGTCGTCCAGCAGGGAATCCGCGTCGAGTACGTAGACCCAGTCCTCACTGGGCACTTCCTCTCCGCCGACGTGGGACCGGTAGGTGCGCAGGCGCGCGGGAACCCGGTGCGTGCCGTGCTGAAGCGGCCGCCGGGAATACGTACGGGACAACTGCGTACTGCCCACGCTCACTCCTTCGGTGTGCAACCGGACCAGCGGCCGAGGGCCGCGTCGCGATCCTCACAGGGGTTTCTGACAGGCCACTGAAAGTCCGCTGAGACTGCGGCATCAGCCGGATGCCGCAGGCACCGGCCTACGTTGTACGAGGTGTGCCGGGTCGAACGGGAGGGTGCGACGCATGAGTCAGGTGTCAGACAAGTCTCCGGCGAGCGAGGAGATCTCTCAGGCCGCGTTGGCCGCCGTTCAGAAGTACGCGGAGAACCCGAGCGCTTTCCTGGCGCTGAACGCGGACAATCAGTGGTTCATCGGCGACGGGGGCGAACTCGTCGCCTATCGGGAAGCCGGTCGGTTCTTCGTCCAGTTCGGCGGCGTCTTCGGTCCCCGGGACCGGCAGGCGGTGGTTCTGCGGGATTTCAAACGGCATGCGCGGGACCGGAAGCGGCGTGTTGTCGCCATCCAATTGCAGCGCGCGGACGCCGAGTTGTACGCGGCGGAGGGGTTCACCCTGAATCAGGTGGGTTCTTCGTACGCGGTGCATCTCCCCCACTTCACGCTGCGCGGCTCACGGTTCATGAAGCTCCGCAACAAGATCTCCCGGGCCAGGCGCGGCGGTTTCGAGGTCGCCGAGGTCTCCTTCGATGAGCACCGTGACAGCGTCCGTGCGATCGACGCGGCCTGGCTGCGCGGCAAGGGCAGGCACGTCAAGGAGATCGAGTTCCTGATCGGCGAGACCGGCGGCCCGGTGCAGCAGTACCGGCGCCTGTTCCTGGGGACACTGGCGGGCCGGGCGGTGGCGTACGTTTCCTACGCGCCGGCGTACGGCTCGCGTTCCGGCTGGCTGCACGACCTCAGCCGGCGGCTGCCGGACGCTCCGCCGGGGGTGATGGAGGCCATCAACGCCACAGCTCTGGAGACCTTCTCGCGCGAGCAGGCCGAGTGGCTGCACTTCGGCTTCACGCCGTTCACCGGGCTCGAAGCAGCACTCGAACTGACACCGAGCAGCGCGCTGACCGGACGGTTCCTCAGGCTCCTGGCCGACAAGGGAGGAGCCGTCTATCCCGCCGCCAGCCAGTTGGCGTACAAGAAGAAGTGGGGACCGCAGCTGGTGCTGCCGGAGTACCTGGCCTTCGAGGGCGGGGCGAGCCTGGGCGCCGTGTGGCACATTCTGCGGGTGACGAAATCCGTGTGAGCCGACCCCGCCCGCGGATTTCTCACAGCGCTCGGCTCCGCTCCTGCTTCACGTCAGCAGGTTCTCCTCCTGCTGAAGCACCTCCTTGAGTTTCCTGCGCAGACCGGGGCCCGGGTCGATGCCCAGTTCCGCGGCGAGGTTGCGCTGGACGCGGCGATAGGTGCTGATGGCGTCGGCCTGCCGTCCGGACCGGTAAAGGGCCGTCATCAGCTGCTCGCAGAAGCGCTCACGGAGCGGGTGCTGGGTGAGGAGCTGTTCGAGTTCCGGTATCACCTGCTGGTGCCGCCCGAGTTTCAGGTGTGCCGCGATGAACAGCTCTCGCCCGATGAGCTTTGTCTCCTCCAGGCGCGCATAGGCGATACGACAGGTCATGCCGTTTCCCGCGTCCAGCAGGGCCGGGCCGCGCCAGGCGGCGAATGCCGTGGAGAGCAGCCCGATGACGCGTTCGGGATCCTCGTGCACGCACTGGCTCGCCGCGTCCACGACCCAGGTGAACCAGAGCGCGTCGACGTCACCGGGGTCCACGTCGAGCACGTATCCGCAATGCGTGGTGCGGATGAGATCCCGCGCACTCGGCTTGCCGGTCTGCCGGGCGAGAATGCGGCGCAGTCGCGCGACATGCGATTGAAGGGAGTTCTCTGCCGTCTTCGGGAGCCGGTCGCCCCAGAGCTCGTCCAGCAGATCAACGGCGAGTACCGGAGTTCCGGGGGTGAGGGCCAGGGCCGCCGTGATGGCCCTGAGTTTCTCGCCCGGTATCTCTATGGGGATGCCCTCTTCGATCACCTGCAAGGGCCCGAGAAGCTTGATTTGCATATGCTTGTTCCCCCGTATCTGCGATGTTCGGCGAAATCCCCTGCTCCGAACGCTCATTCGCTTTCAGGGAGCATAAAGGATCAATGTTCTCAACTCAACTGCACTGGGTAATTCTTGTGCGTGCGCAAATTGATCATGGCGAGAAACAGTGCAGCGAATTGAAGGACCCGTCGGGTCGATCATCCGGGTCGGCCAACCTGCCAGGTCAGCCTCGCACGACGGAAGGATGCGACCGCGACCGACGGAATACGGCTGTCTGGATGCTTTCGATTCCGGGAAAGCCGTGGATCAACGGCACTTTGCGATCACGTCGATGGCATTCCGTGCCGGTGCCGAAGCAGCGACGCGAGCCTGCCCCGAGCATGTCCAGGGAACGAATCGGCGCCGCCCGTGGTTTCCGCGATCACGCGCCGGTGGATCACTTTGACGGCCCCCTCCGTGCCAATGACCGCGATCCCGCCCGTCGGCCGGTCCAGCGGAACGTCGACCCCGGTGGACCGGAAGTCCCGCACGAGGTACGCACCGCCGTGGGCCTTGCGGGGAATCGACAGGACCCGGGGAACAGAGGCCTCGCGGTGAGCATGAAGAAGCTTCGCGCCGCGCCGAATGACGCCCGCGTTCGCCTCCCCCGGTGCTCCGCCGAAGACGCGGAAGTCGTAGACGTACACGAAGGCCTCGCGGCCGCGCACCGGGCCCCGATCGAATATGATCGATCGAGGTCTGCACGATGCTTCGATCTCGGTGAATGCCCCCGCGTCCGGGAAGGCGTCCATGCGCTCGCGTGCCGTGCGCTTTCCCTTGCCCTGCTGTACCTGGGACGCGATTTCGTCGGGACCACGCCTCAAGCGTTTTGGCATTTCGCGGAGTTCGGCTAGCTTTCCGCTGAAATCGTTGCTCTCTACGGCTTCACCAGCAGAGGTTCCCATGTGGATCCGTCCGACCTTCGGCAGTAGTGGTCGGAGTATCGCGGAGCTTCCTGGTAGCCCGCTGAAATGCGCGTTTCAGCGGTCGGGAACCGGGCCGTGCGACACCTTGAGTTCCGTCCGGCCCCCTAGGAGGCACCGGAGCACACAATGACCGCCTCCGCCCTGTGGTCGCCCCACATGCCCATGGCCCCCAGCGCCCGCCCCTGCCGTCCGACGGTGCGCGCCAGGAGCAGGACCATGCGCATCCCGGCGGTGTCGAAGACGCGTCGCGGAGCGGGCTCGTGGCCCGTGCCGCTCCCGGGTGGCGTCCGACGCACGTGGACGAGGCGGGGATCCGACGGGGTCGCGGGCACCCGGCGCAGCGCCCGGCCCACGGCACGGGCGGCGTCCTCGTACGACGACGGGGTCGGTCCGCCCGCCGTGCAGTGCGCGCTCACCCGCGCCAGCCAGGGCAGTCCGAGGCCTTCGGCCCTGGCGCGCCGCATGAGGACGACGGCCACCGCGCGGTCCGCGCGCTCCGCGAGCGCCGACAGGGCCTCCGGACCCAGGGCCAGGGCGATGTCCCGGGTCAGGACGACTCCGCTCGACGGCGCGTTCCCGTACGGCCGGGTGTGCTCCTCGTGGTCCGGCCGGGTGCGCTCCTCCTGGTCCGGCCGGGAGACTGCGGGGTCCACACCGCTGACGACCACGACCTCCCGCTCCCCGCTGCGGATGAGCCGGTCCGCGAGGCCGATGGTGTGCAGGCTGCACGGACCGGACTCGCTCACCGAGATCACCGGAATCCGGTCGGGCAGGCAGGCGCGGTGCGCCGTCCGGCGGGCGTACGCGTGTCCGGTGATCAGGCAGTCCACATCGGCGACGCACAGACCGGCCCGGTCGAGAGCGCTCTCGATGGCGATCGCTTCGAGGACGTTGGTGCACACCGTCCCAAGCCCGGCGAAGATGTCTCCGCCGGGCGTGCACGCTCCCGCGAGGATCACTGACTCGTGCATGCGCGCTCACCGTTCGGCCGGGGCGAGGGGTGCAGGGACCTCGGCTGGTTCCGGCGCCGGTCGCCCGCGGGCCAGGACCGAGGCCGGGCCAGGACCAGGGCCATCGCGCCTACGCGGCGACCCGGCCGGAAGCGAGATGGGTGACCAGGCGGCGGATGACCGCCGCGGCGACCTCGTGGTCGTCGGCGTCGGTGCGCCGGCCGCCGCCGTCGGACAGCACGTCCACATGGAACGCGCCGTGCCGCAGGGCGAGTTCACCGGTGCGCTCGGCGAGCAGCCGCAGCCGCTGCTGGAGTCCGCCCGCGCGGTCCGCGGCCGCCCCCAGCAGACGCGGGCCGTACAGCCCCACGGTGATCACATCGGCGCCGGTGTCCCGGAGCGGGCCCACGATCCGGTGCAGTTCCGCCTCGACGGCATCGACGTCGAAGGAGTCGGCCACGGCCTCGTGACCGCCCGCGACGACCGCGGCCAGGTCGCTGCGGAAGGCCAGCGCCTGGGCCAGTTGACGGGCGCGGACCTGGGCCGCCGAGTGGCCGTGGCGCCCGAGGTTGAGGTAGGCGAGGTCGGGCCGGGTCGACCTGAGCGTCTCGGCGACGCGGTCGGCCCAGGGCTTGTCGGCGCCGCGGCCGCGGACGCGCCCCAGGCCCCCGGCGCCGATGTCACCGAGAACGATGAACCGCCGCCAGGGCACGCGGTCGAGGGGTCTGGTCTCCTCCTTCCCGGTGCGCTGGTCCGGTGGGCGGCTGTCGTGCGAGGAGGTGCCGGTCACGGTGTTCTCCTGGAAGTGGGGGGGGAGCCTGATGGCGGCGCCGAACGGTCCGGGCGTGTGGGTGGGGCCCGCGCCGACCGGGCACACGGCTGGTCGCCGCGGCCGGGGGCTGCGCCGCGGTGCCGGTGCGCGGTCGGGTCACCGAGGGCCTCCCTGCTGCTCGGCGGCGTGTCTGATGCGGTGCAAGGTGGTGCGCATCCCGGCCCGGTTGACGCCGGCGCGCTCCTGCGGTGGTGTCCCGGTGAAGGCCCTGCCGAGGAACTCGGCGGCCTTCGCACCGCGTCCGCGGCGCAGGTCCTCCCAGTACTCGACGAGCTCCACGCCTTCGTTCCGGGGCTCCACACGGTAGCCCCACAGGGCGATGGGCAGGCCGAAAGAGGCCACTTTGAAGGCGAACTCCCGGCCGGGTTCGGCGCGTACGACCCGGCAGGAGGTGAACCACACCCAGGGGCCACGGCGGTTGAAGCCCACGAAGCGGTCGCCCGTGCGCGGCATCGCGCGCCGGGAGACGACGGCCCAGCACTCGGGGCTCCACCGGCGCATGTCGCGGATGCGGGCCACGGTGGCGTAGACGCGGGCGGCCGGGGCGTTCACGACGACGCGTTCCTCGACGGTCCACTCCCGTCGGGACCCCCGTCGGAACCCCCGTCGGGACTCCCGTCTGGTCTCCCGTCGGGACTCCCGTCGGGCCTGCGCCGCGTCGTCCGCCGTCACCGCTCCGCTCCCTTGCCGCCGCCGGGCTCGGTGGTGGCGCTCGCCGTCGTGGCGGCCCGCGCGGCCTCCGCCTGCGGGCGGCCGCGCCGTCGGGTCAGACCGAGTCCGAGCAGGCCCGCGACCGTCGCCGTGGCGCAGCTGAAGAACACCACGTGGCTGTAGCGGTCGGCTTCCGTGGAGGCGTGGGCGGACAGGATGGCGGCCAGTGCCGCGATGCCCAGGGCGCCGCCGATCTGCCGTACCGCCATGTTGAGCCCGGTGGCACCCGCGAAGTCCGCCGGTTCCACGGACAGCGCCGCCGCGCTGGACACCCCGGTGCTGACCGCGCCGATGCCGACACCGGCGAGGAGGCCGACCGGGAACCACATGGTCCACAGGGCCGCGTGCGAGGAGAGCGTCAGGCCCAGCCACAGGCCGGCCGCCACCCACGTCAACGAGCCGAAGAGGACCACCAGATGGGGACTGCGCCTGCTCAGGGAGCGTCCGACCCACGCCGCGACCACGGCGGACAGCACGGCCCCCGGGCTCATCGACAGACCCGCCGCGATCCTTGAGTAGTCCCAGAGGTCCACCAGGAACAGCGCCCCGATCAGGAGCCAGGCGTAGAGGGCCGCGCCGAAGAACAGCGAGACGAGATTGGCAAGGGCGAAGACCCTGTTGCCCCACAGCCTGGTCTGGAGGGCGGGCCGGGGGTGGCGTCGCGCCCGTAGCAGCGCCAGGGCCAGCAGGACGAGGCCGACGGCGAGACAGCCGAGCACGCGCGGGTCGTCCCAGTTCCACTCCGGCCCCTGGGTGACCCCGAGCACCACGAGGCCGGTGCCCGCCGCGAGGAGCACGGTGCCCAGCACGTCGGGGAGCCCCTGCTCGGTCGGCGCCGACGCGCGCACCGCCCTGACCCCGACGAGCAGCGCGATGCCCAGCGGGACGTTGATGAAGAACACCGAGCGCCAGCCGACGGTGTCGATGAGGATCCCGCCGAGGCTCGGCCCGGCCGCCGCGGCGGCCGAAGCGGCCGCGCTCCACAGCCCGATCGCGGCGGCCCTGCGCTGCGGCGCCACGTCGGCGAGGAGCAGGGCGAGGGACGCCGGGACCATCGCCGCCGCGCCCATGCCCTGCAGCGCGCGGGCGAGCAGGAGCAGCGGGAGGCCCGGCGCCACGGCGCACAACAAGGACGTGACGGTGAACAGACCCATGCCGACGGTGTAGAGCCGCCGTCGCCCCAGCACGTCCGCGAGGCGTCCCGCGGGCGCGAGGAACGCGGCGAACACGATGGCGTACAGCGAGATGACCCAGGTCAGATCGGCCACCGAGGCGTCGGGGAAGCTGCCGTGCATGTCCGTCACCGCGAGGTTCGCCACGGTGGCGTCGAGGATCGAGAGGAAGATGGCACCCGCTGCCAGCGTCACCACCACCGGGTAGGTCGGGCGCGCCGCGGCCGCATCCGGACTCCGGTCCATGAGTCGTCAGCCCTTCGTCGTTTCGATGGACGACCTTCACTCTCACCACCATTCGGAGCGGGACGCTGGCAGGATTGCGACGTGGCCGCCGGAGTGCGGCACGACGTCCGGAAAACATCGCTGCCTGGGCTGTGCGCGGGTCAGGGCGGAAGGGCGCCGGGCAGCCGCCGCCAGGTGCCGGACTCGGCGTACCGGCGAAGGACAGGGTCCGTACCCACCATGACGGGATGGCCGACGGCGAGCAGCATCGGCAGGTCGGACGCGTGGTCGCCGTACGCGTGACAGTCCTCGCCGCGGATCCCGAGGTCCTTGAGCAGGGCGCGCACCGCGACGGCCTTCTCCTCGCCGATCATGGTGGTGCCGAGCCCGCCGGTGTGGATGCCGTCGACCGTCTCGGGCCGCGCGGACAGGACGGCGTCGGAGCCGAGCCGCTGCGCGACGGGGTCAAGGCACGGGGCGAAGGACCCCGAGACCAGGACGACCCGCTCGCCCCGGTGCTGGTGCGCGCGCAGCGCCGCCACCGTTCCGTCGAGGAACAGGTCCCCGGAGCGCAGTTCGGCGGCGAACCAGTCGCGGCCCTGGGCGGCCAGCTCCCCGGCGTCGCGACCGGCGTACAGGCGGTAGTACGCGCGCGCCACGGCGGTCCGCGGCGCACCGCGCGCGGCCAGGGCCCGCAGGCCGCGCACCGCCTCGTCGAAGGCGGCGCGCGGCCGGTGGGAGACCCGGTAGTGGTGGCGCAGGAACCGGAGCATGCTGTTGACCGAGATCAGCGTCTCGTCGACGTCGAAGAACGCGGCCGCGGGCGGGGCCATGACGTGCTCAGTCCCAGGCGACGGGAAGCTCTTCCCAGCCGCCGAGGGCCGCGAAGTCCTTCCACCGCAACCGGTGCGTGGGCACCGCGAGCCGCAGCAGGGGGAACCGGTCGAACAACGCGCGCAGTCCGACGGCCAGTTCGGCCCGGGCCAGGCCCGCGCCGATGCAGAAGTGCGGCCCCGGCCCGAAGGCCACCTGGGTGCGGTTCTCCCGCTGGATAAGGCAGCGGTCGGGCTCGGGGTACACCTCGGGATCCCGGCTCGCGGTGCCGACCGACGCGAGGACCGCGGAGCCCTCGGGGATGACGGTGTCGCCGAGCTTCACGTCGCTGGTGGTGATGCGGATGGAGGTTCCGCCGCCGGGGCCGTTGAGGCGGATGACCTCTTCGACGGCGTCGGGGTAGAGGTCCGGGTCGGCGCGCAGCAGGGCCAGTTGGCCGGGGTTGCCCAGCAGGGTCGCGGTGCCGCCGCACAGCACCGTCACCGTGGTGTCGTGGCCCGCGAGCAGCAGCAGCGCGCCCAGGCCGACGATCTCGTCCTCGGTGGGCTCGCCCTCCTCGTCGTGGATCCGCACCAGGGCGCTGATCAGGTCGTCGCCGGGATCCTCGCGCCGGATTCCGATCAGCCGGGCGAAGTACTCCCGCATCTCCTCGTTCGCCCGGTTGATCTCCTCGGGCGGGTACTTGGTGAGCGACATGAACCGGTCCGTCCAGGCGCCGAACCTGTCGTAGTCCTCGAACGGCACCCCGAGGGTGCGGCAGATCACGCGCAGGGCCAGCGGGCGCGCGTACACCGCGGCGAGGTCGACCTCGGCGGGACCGGCCTCCATGGCGTCGAGGAGGGCCGCGGCGACGGACGCGATGTAGGGCCGCAGCCGGTCCACGCGCTGCGCGGTGAAGGCCCGGTTGGCCAGCCTGCGCAGGCGCGTGTGCCGGGGCGGGTCCATGGTGAGCATGCTGTTCGGGTCGGGCTCGACCACCTGGGCGCGGGCGGCGCCCGGGCGGAACAGCGCCTCCCTGCTGAAGCGCCGGTCCGAAAGGGCGGTCCGGACGTCCTCGTGGCGGGCCACGAACCAGGCGGGGTCGCCGGTGGCGAGGGTGATCGGGCAGACCGGCTGCTCGCGCAGCGCCCGCGCGTACTCGTCCGGGGGCACGAGCGGGTCGGTCCGTTTGGTGGGGTAGGTGAACCTGGGCGTGTGCTCGGACATGGTGCGGTACTCCTTCTGTCGGGCTGCCCCGCGTCCGGCGCGGGGCGGGACGGGGCGGGACCGGGGCGGGTCCCGGCTCTTCACCGGCCGTGCCGCAGGCCGGACTCGACCGGTGCGCCGGAGGCGGGCAGCGGTTCGGACAGTGCGGTGCCGACGAGTTCGTCCACCTCGGGCGCGTCCAGTGAGGCGAGCCTTTCGAGGGCTTTCACCACGTCGGCGGAGGAGCCGGTGGACGTGAGTTTCTCGCGGACGAGTTCGCGGTGGGTGGCCCGCGTCGCGGGTCCGGCCGAGCCGCGCGGCCGCTCGCAGGCCGCGGTGACCGTCCGGCCGTCGCCGAGCGTGACCCGCAGCCGGGCGCCCACCGCCTTGCCGGCCTCCCGGAACGTGCCGCTGGGCGGTCCCGCGATCTCCGGGCCCGCCGCCAGAGCGGCCCCCATGAAGTCCGCGAGCCACTCCCTGCCGCGGTCACCGGCCTGGCGCAGCGCCTCGCCCAGCGGGGCGGTCGTGCGCAGGACCCGGCGGCTGAGCCCGGCGTCGTACTCCAGCCGGACCCGGTCGGCGAGCGACCAGCGCGAGGGGTCCGCGAGCGCCGGTTCGGCGAGATCGCCGGGGACCACGGAGCCGGTGGTCAGCGCGGTCGCCACGTTGTAGGCGACGCACACGTTGAGCGCCATGACGGCCGACCGCTCCCGGTCGAGGTACGGAGCGCCCTCCTGGTCCATGACGATGGTCAGCCGGGCCGCCGAGACCACGATCTCCCGGATGTCGCGGATCTCGTCCGCGGAGAGCCTGGCGTGCAGGTGTGCCGCGCACTCGACGGCGGCGTCCACGTAGGCGCCCGCCGGGTACATCTTGAAGGTCAGCGTCTCGGTGTGCCAGCGCGTGCCGAGGCCGGCCGTGACCACATCGGGCGAGGGCACGTGGGCGAACTTGGCGAGCAGGCCGCCCGGGTGCTCCAGGATGTCGTCCGCGCCCCGCAGCCCCGCGGCCGCGGCGTCGCAGGCGTCCAGGGCGGTGCGCACCGGGGCGGCCGCCGAGAGGACCTTGGCGTCGCTGCCCACCAGCGCGCGCCGCAGCGGCCACGGGGGCATGGCGAGGGCGAGGCCCCAGGCGTCCGTCCACCGCGGGGCGGGCTCGCCGGCGCCGTGCAGCCGGGCCGCCACCGCGCCGACGAGCTGGGTGTACGAGGTCCCCTGTCCGCGCAGCGGGCCCAGTACGGCGGCGGCGGTGACCCGGGCGGCGCACTCGTTCGCGGCGACGACCGCGGTCAACAGGGCCTGCCCGTCGAGCCGTTGGACCCGGCGGTGGGCCAGCGGGACCCCTACGGAGGAGTGCGTGACGTGACCGGCGTACATGCTGTCCTCGTAGTAGAGGCACGAGGACAGCGCGGCCAGCACCTGGGCCGCCCTGCCCGGGTCTGCGGACAGCGGCGTGCCGAAGGCCTTGACCAGCTTGCGCCCCAGGGGGTGCCCCAGGCTCGCCCGCACCACCGCGAGATGGGACATGACCTGGCTCGTCGCGTACTCCTGGACGCGTACGGGCACGTCGGCGTGGCACAGGTCCGCGGCCCACTCGGCGAGGCGGCGGGCGAGCGGCACCGCCGCCTCCCGGCCGCGGCCCGCCGGGTCGTGGGCGCTCACCTCTCGCGCCAGGGGAGGCCGCGCCGCCGGTCCTCTATGGACCGGACCGCGCAGGTGGCGGCGAGGACGGAGGCACGCGCGGCGGCCAGCGCCTCGCGGGCTTCGCGGCCGAGGCCTTCGTCGTCCGGTGCCCGCTCGGCCCGCTCGGCGGTCGCCGCGAGTTGCAGCGCGCACTCCACGGAGGCGATGCAGGCCTCCTCCAGCGGTGCCGTCCGGCCCGTGCCGCGGGTCAGCGCGGTCAGCGCCGCCGTCAGGAGCGGGCCGACCGACTGCCGCTCCAGTCGCTTCGGCTGTGCCATGCCGACGTCCGTCACTTCTTGACGACCAGGAAGCGCCCGAGGACCAGGTAGTCGATCTCGGTGTGGAGGAAGCAGTCGAGCGCGTCGCCGGGCGAGCAGACGATCGGCTCCCCTGCGACGTTGAACGACGTGTTCACCAGGCACGGCACATCGGTCAACTCGGTGAAGACACCGAGCAGTTCGGCGAGCTTGGGATTCGATTCCGCGGTGACGGTCTGCACCCTGGAGGTGCCGTCGACGTGCATGGCGCCGGGGATGACGTCGTGGAACTCGGGCCGTACCGGGAAGACGAACGTCATGTAGGGAGAGGCGGCCTTCTTGCCCAGGTCGAAGACCCGGGCCGCGTCGGACTCCAGGACGACCGGCGCGAAGGGGCGGAAGGGCTCCCGGTGCTTGACCCGGGTGTTGATGATGTCCTTGATGTCGGCGAACCCGGGATTGGCGAGGATGCTGCGGTTGCCCAGGGCCCGCGGGCCGTACTCGGTGCGTCCCTGGAACCAGCCGACGACCGTCTTCTCGGTGAGCAGTTTGGCGGTCTGTTCGGCCACCGCCTCCTCGTCGAGCTCGGTCCAGTCGACCTGGTCGGCGCGTTCCCGCAGCGCGCGGAGCATGTGCTCGTCGCTGTAGGAGGGGCCGAGGTACGGGGTGGCGGGCAGGGCCCGGGAGTGCCCCGTGAGCCGGCCCGCGTAGACGGCGGCGCCGATGGCCACGCCCGGGTCGCTCGCGCCGAAGCTGACGTGGATGTCGGTGAAGCGGGAGTTCTCCAGGAGCTTGGAGTTGTTCACGCAGTTGAGGGCGAGGCCGCCTTCGTAGATCAGGCGGTGCAGGTCGGTGCCTGCCTCCAGGGTGCGCAGCTGGTGTTCGGTGACGACCTCGACCATCTGCTGTGCCGCCGCGGCCACCGTGGCGCGGAACTCCGTCTCCTCACGGCGCTTCTCGTCGCCGCCGAACAGCCGGTCCAGCAGGGGGTAGTAGCCGCGGGTGCCGCTCGGGTCGTTGGCGAGGGCGAGGGTGTAGCGGCCGTCCTCGTGCAGTTGGGCCACGTGCCGCAGCAGCGGGTTGTCCGTCGGGGGCTCGGCGAAGGCGGCAAGGCCCATCACCTTGTACTCGTCGTTGTTGGGCATGAAGCCGAGGTAGCGGGTGATCTCCCCGTAGAGCAGGGCGAGGGAGTGGTTGACGCTGATGGACGACTTCTCGAAGAGCCGGATCTCGCCGTCGCGCACCTCCCCCATGACGGAGGACAGCCGTTCGGCGCGGCCGTCGCTCACCAGGAACGCCGCGTCCTGCTCACCGGAGAGGTAGTAGCCGCACATCAGGTGGGCGAAGTGGTGCGGCACGGGGACGAGTTTGTCCGCGGGCAGGTCGTATCCCGTGCGCTGCTCGAAGTCGGCGTGCAGCGCTTCCTGGCAGACCAGGCCGCCGTAGAGCTCGCCGAACCGCCTGAGCCGGTCGAACTTCTGCTCGACGGTGAGGCCGCTGGCGCTGATGTCCTGGATCATCGTGTCGACGAGGTCCGGGGAGAACGACCACGGGAACGCGATGGCGTCGACCTGGTCCAGGCGCACGTCGGCGGTGTTCAGGCACCACCGCAGGGAGTCGGCCGGGAAGTCGGAGGTCTTCTTCTCCCGGTTCATCCGCTCCTCTTCGACGGCGGCCACCAGCTCGCCGTCCACGAAGAGCGATACGGCCGCGTCGTGTCCGAGGATGCTGTGCCGGTCGATGCCGGTCGCCCCGTACAGCCGCCCGAAGGTGTCGGCACCGTGGGTAAAGCCGTTGTAGCCAAGGACAATCACACCGGGCTCCTTCGATGACTGGGTGATGCACCATCAGTGCGACGGGGAACTGCCTGGCGCTCATCGTTCAAGTTCCGGCTTGAACGCCCCTGAGATCCGGCTGAGACGGGCGCCTCAGCCGTCAGGTCCACGTGCCGAACCCGATGCCGGACGTGCCCGCGAGCAACTGCTCGCGGAGCTTGACGCGCCGCACCTTCCAGGTCGCCGTACGGGGGAACTCGTCCCACCGGATGTGGAGCGGCTCGGCGAGGTCCGGCAGTCCTGCCGTCGCGGCCCGCCACCGGGCGGCCTCGACGGGGGTGTCGTCGCGCGTGCTGTACACCGGCTGCGGGAGGCCGTCCCGCACGGAAAGCACGATGACTTCCGTGGTGCCGGGCAGCCGGTCCAGGAGCACGTCCTCGATCTCCAGGGCGCTGGCCCCGGGAATGCGGTCCACTTCACGGTCGATGAGGCGTACGGCACCCCACCGGTTGACGACCGCCATGTCGCCCAGGTTCCACCAGTCGCCCTCGCGCTTGCGGTCGTGCCGTGCCCGCTCTCCGACGTAGGTGAGGCACCGCCCGGGAGCCGAGAACTGGATCAGGCCGACCTCGCCGGGCGGCACCGCCTCACCGGTCGCCGGATCCACCGCGCGCAGCCTGCCGAACCCGGGCACCGGCCAGCCCAGCAGCTGGGTGGGGGGCGGACGGTGTCCGCGGCGCCGTACCGAGCGGCGGACGTAGGGCCGGATCGCCACCGCCCCGGCCTCGGTCTGGCTCCACGCCTGGACCCACACGGGGAACCTGCGGTCGGTGGCGGCCAGGAAGGTGCGGATCGTCCGCGTGTGGATGGCGTCGAAGGAGTTCACGAACACGCGCACCCTGCGGAACGGCCTGCCGGGGTCCCTGGCGAGGTCCTCCCAGGCGAGGAAGGCGTTGGGCAGGGTCTCCACCAGGGTGGGAGCGTGCGCCACCAGCAGCTCGCGCAGCCTGGGGCCCTGCGGGTCCGACAGCATCAGGAGTTTCGGCCCCACCGTCGTGAGCGGCAGCAGGCCGGTGATGACGCGCTGGTGGGAGTAGGGCTGGCAGAACGCCACGGTGTCGTCCGCGCGCAGCCGGAACACCGGCCACCGCTCGGCCTCCACGAGCCCCAGCGAGTACAGGGACGCGGCCGAGTGCAGTACGAGTTTGGGCACGCCTGTGGTGCCCGATGTGTGGGTGATGACCATGGGTTCGTCGTACGCGCGCAGCCGCCGCACCGGCACGGGCGCGCCCCGCAGCGCGCCGAAGTCGAGCACGTCCGGCCGCCCCGCGGGCACGCCGTCGACGCACGCGGCCCCCTCGGTCAGCGAGGCCACGGCCCGGGCGTCGAGTTCCATCGCGGCCAGGGCAGGGCGGTCGGTCACCAAGTACGGGCGCTCCAGGCGTTCGAGGAGCACGGCGACCGTGTCCGGCGCGTGGTTGTCGGAGATCAGCGCCGGTACGGCGCCGATGCGCGCCGCGGCGGAGGCGAGCAGCGAGACGTCCAGGTGGTTGCGCTTGACGACGGCGACGCGGTCCCATTCCCGTACGCCCATCGCGTACAGCCGTCCCGCCAGGTCGTCCACGAGTGCGGCCCACTCGGGAAAGGCGGCCTGCAAGGGGGCCTCCGGGGCGACGTCCGGGGCCCGGTCGACGATCACCACTTGCTCCGGATGGTTGCGTGCCGCCAGGTGCCACACCTCTCCGATGCGTCCGGTGGCGGGAACCCGGGAGAAGGGCGTGAGCCTGCGCCGGTAACGCGTGGGCGCGTAGTCGGTGAGGAAGTCGGGACGGGTGCTTGTCGCGTACGTGGTCATGCGCATCCCCGCAGGTCGGTGGCCGGACGCTGCCGACCGGTCAGGCGCCGGGCCCGTCGGGCGGGCCGGCAGCGGCGTGCCGGATGCGCGGAACCGTAGGGCACGGCGCTGAGACCGCGCTGGCGCGCTCATGTCAGCGGTCCGCCGCGCGGTGCTGCGCCACATGGGGGCTTGTGCGCGGTGATGTCGTTTTCTCGCCAGCAGGGAGCGTCGGCCGGGTGCCACGGTTGATCGGGAGGGCACCGGACGCACGGGAGGACTTGGTCATGGCAACGGTCGACCTGACGGAGAGCAACGATCCGCATGTGCTCTCACCCGAGCAGGGCGGTGTCCTGCTCCGGGGCGCCCCCTGGACCAGGCTCGCGATCGTCGGGGACAGCGTCGCCAAGGGCATCAGCGAGCCACGCCGCGGCTACCGCCTGGAGAGCTGGTCCGACCTCGTGGTCGCCGCGCTCCGCGAGGTGCGCCCCGAACTGGCGCACGTCAATCTGGCAGAGCGCGACCTGGTGACCGCCCAGGTCCAGGAGAGCCAACTGCAGCCCGCGCTGGACTTCAAGCCGGACCTGGTGATCGCGCTCTGCGGAGGCAACGACGGCCTGCGCAAGGTCTTCGACCCGGACGCCGCGGAGCGCGCTCTGGAAGCCCTCTTCACACCCCTGCGCGAGACCGCGGGCACGCTCGTGACCTCCGGCTTCTTCGACATCATCGGCAACCCCCACTTCGATCCGCGCTACCGCGACGTGGCCCGCGAGCGCCTCGCCGTCCTCTCCCGGCGCATGCAGGCGGTGTCCGGTCGCCTCGACGCGGTCTACGTCGACATGCAGACCCACCCGACCGGCCGCGAGGAGTCGGTGTGGAGCACCGACGGCATCCACCTCAACGCCCGCGGCCAGGCCGTCCTCGGCACGGAGATCATCCGCGCCCTGGGCGCGCGCCTCGGCAACGTCTGAGCACACCTCGGCACCGGCCCCGGCCCCAGCCCCAGCCCCGGCCCCGGCTCCGGCCCCGGCCCCGGCCCCGGCCCAAAAGGCCTACCGTCCGGCACGATTGGTCCTACGGTTGGTCTGTGCGACGTCACCTGTGGTGGATTGGCGTACTGGCTCTGGTGACGGTGGTCCTTGCCTCGGTCATCGGGACAGAGGTCCGCAACCGGGCCGCAAAGCCGGTGAAGGCCGCGACCTCGGCTGCGGCTCTTGAGCGTCACATGGCGCGGTTCGGATACCGGCGTGTGCAAGCGGACGAGGACGATCCCGTGCACAGCGGGCTCGCCTCCGTCCGCTTCGCCTACTGCCCGAGCCCGCAGGAGTGCAACACGCGGGCCGGCAACTTCGCGCATCCTCCAGTCGACGTCTGGTTCTGGTCGGTGATCCAGGTATCGGTTTGGCCGACGCCGTCCGCAGCCGACGGCCGCACAGCGACGACAAGGAGCAACGGTGCCTGCCGGTTCGGGCAGAAGAGCATGATCATGGTGGCGGTGAAGGACAAGCGGTGGCCCCGGATCGTGGCAGATCTCGCCAAGAGGGCCCGTCTCTATGCGAGTTACTCCAGCGACCCTGTGCTGTCCTTCAAGGACTCGGTTCTCGGCTCGCATTGCGTGATCCGTCCCGAATCGCTCCGCCAGACACAACTGCCCGTGACACCCGCAGCACTGCTCCGGCCAGCGGAACTCCGACGGCGAGGGCTCCGAGAGCCAGGGCCGGGCCGCCGGTCGGCCACAGCGCCGTCACGTACTGGCGCAAGGCGTCGGACGGGCCGGTCGTCGACGGGTCCTTGGCCAAGAACCAGTAGAGGATGCGACGGGCGGCGGTGAGCGGCAGCCATGCCGTCAGCAGTACGGCGGCCGCCGTCGCGCCGAGGTACGGTCCGGTCCTGCCGGACGGCCAAGCGACGGCACACAGCAGGAGCCAGAGCGTCAGCAGGCCAAAGCCCAGGACGAGCACACCGGCATAACCGAGACGGATGTCGGAGGGCAGTTGGCCGGTCAGCTCCTGGGATGCCTTCTGGGGCACCATGAGTTCACCGATGGCAAGTCCCGCGCCGCAGGCCGAGCCCGCCGCGAGGGTCCGCAGAACCGCGGCGGTTCCCCAGGTGGCCGACAGCTTGCTCCACAGCGTGTACGCCAGCGTGAACCCCAAAGGAACGGTGACGACGGCGAGCCCGGGAACCGCGAGCGCAGGCATCAAGAGGGACTTCGGCACGAGGTGCGCCGTCCGGAGCAGATCGGCCGTCATCAGGGTCATGGGCGTGAGGGCGAGCCCCACTATCAGCCCGGTGGCAAGCTCCTGCGACGGCCGCTGCCGCAGCAGCACGACGGGCTCGGCCAGCACGCGGGCGCGGTAGGACGGTGACGGATGCAGGGCGAAGACGCGCCGCAGCCGCCGCCAGGTGTGAGTGTCGGCGGCGTCGTCCCGCCCGTCCAGGACGCGCGCCAGATCTTTTGCCGCCTCCCGCAGAGCGACGAAGCTCCGCAGCCGCCCCCCGGTGACGGTGTCGGCGGTCTCGCCCCGCCCCTCCAGGACGCGTGCCAGATCCGCTGCCGCGCCCCATTGCGCGCAGCGGGCGTCGGCCAGCAGCTCCCGCTCGCGGGCGATGGCGTGGTGGTTGAGGAGGACCAGCGCGGCCAGGATGCCGAGCTGGATCCAGGGCCCGGCGGAGCCTTGGTGGTGCCCCAGCTGGTCCGACACCAGCAGGAGGGCCGGGATGACGACCATGGCGAGGTAGACCCGCCACACGATCACGGTCATGTGGGCGATGTCCACGTCCTTGTTGCGCACGTGCGCCAGCTCGTGCAGCACGACCGCCCGGAAGGCACCGCGGTCCGTCCCGAAGAGCTGAACGAGCCCCCGTTCGAGCAGGACGTACCGGCGGCCCACATGCCCGAACGCCAACCCGCCCGCCCGCGGGTGCACCGGATCGATGAGGAACCGCACACGGACACCGGCCAGGCGGCGCAGTTCCTCGAGCTCGGCGCCGATGCCGGGCAGCGGTTCGGCCCGGACGAGGCGCCGCAGCCGAATCCGCACGTACGGGCCGGCGACGTAGGCGGCCAGGCAGATGCCCAGCAGCACCAGGACAACGAACAGCTCGACCGGCATCGGCAGCGGGGTCGCCGGGCGGAAGCACTCCGGGTGCTCCCGCATGCCTCGCGTGTACCTCTCGGCCCACTCAGTCATGGTCATCGACCGCAGGTCGAGCCAGGGGCCGCCGAAGAGGTTCCAGCACACGCTGCCCGGCACAGCCTCTTCGACGGGCTTGGGCAACGACTGGAACCAGAGCGTCACCAGTTCGCTGACACTGGCCATCACCGCCATGAGCGTGACGACGAACCTCAGCCACAACCCCGACGACACCACCGGCGGCCGACCGGCCTCGTCCGTCGGCCGCGCCGCGCCGGTGATCACTGCGCCAAGCGGCCGACGATCGCGTCGGCGATCAGCTCCGCCTGCTCGGCACTCACCCCCGCAGCCCGTGCCCGGTCATGGGAAACACGCCTGATCTCCCGCAGCTGCTCACGGGACAACGCCTGCGCAGCCGACTCACCGTTCCCCGGCGGCGTCGCACCGGGTGCCGCGCCGTCCGGCGCAGCTTCACTCCGGCGAGACCTCCTGTCGAGCCACCGCCGCATCCCGGAGGACGCCTCGTCCCGCGCGGTGTCCACGACGGCCGACCCCATCACCTGCACCACCGCCTCCGCGGCGGCGATCGCACCGACGGACACCACGGCGACGACGGCCTCCGCCCCGAAGCCCAGCAGCTCGTCCTCGCCCCGGCGCACCCGGCCCGTCCACGCTGCGGCCGTGGCCTCCAGCAACGGCAGCTCCTGCGGAGCCACCGCCTCCACAGCCGGACGAGCCAACGCCAGCACCGCGGCCCGTTGTTGACGCACCACCACAGGGGTCCCCCTTCAACGTGCAGAACGGCTGAGCCAGCACGCCCTGTACCGGTGGCCAACCGCCTGCAGTCATACTGCCAGCCGCATCGGGGGGCCCGTGGTGGAAGTCCCGCACGAACCCTGTCGCCGCCAGGCCGTCGGTGGCTCGGCGCTGGACATGCCCGATTGGCCCCCGGCCCGCACGTGTTCACGTTCCGGCCGGCATCGAGCCCCTCGCCCCCACCGCCCCCACCGGATCCACCGGATCCACCGGATCCACCGGTTCAATTTCCCGTTCCAATCCGGTCCCCCCTCGCGGTCCGAATGCCTAATGCCTACGTGTTGTCTGCGTGAGGGCGCCTTCGTGGCGCGCTTGGGGGGAAGCAATGACGGGGAATTGTCCAATCATGTCCGACTGGCCCCTGCTCGGCCGGGCACGGGAGCTGGTCGCGATCGGGGCGGCGATCGGTACGAGTACGGCCACCGGTTCAGGGGGCAACGCCGGTGGAGGGGTGGTACTGGCGGGCGAGGCCGGGGTGGGCAGGACCCGCCTGGCGCGAGCGGTCCTGACGCGGGCCCGGAGGGCGGGCCGGGCCACCTGCTGGCTGTCCGCCACGCGCGCGTGCGCGGCCATCCCGTTCGGCGCCTTGCTGCCGCTGATCGCGGGCGACGAGCCATCCGGCACTGATCCGATGGCCGTGCTGCACCACGCGGTGCGACGTGCGGCACGGCACCGGCCGCCGCTCGTGGTGGGTGTCGACGACGCCCATCTGCTGGACGAGGAGTCGGCATGGGTGATCCACCAACTCGCCTTGCGCGGCCTCGTATCCGTGGTGGCGACGGTGCGGACGGGAGAGTCCACGCCGGACGCGGTGACCGCGCTCTGGAAGGGCGGGCTGGTCCGCCGGATGCTCGTCCAACCGCTGGCACCGGGGGCGATGGACGAACTGCTGACGCGCTCCCTGGGGCCGCTGGTGGAAGGGGTGACCCGGCTGGCGATCACCCGGACGGCGGCGGGCAGGCCCCGGGTGCTGAGGGACCTCCTGGTCGAGGCGTACGAGGACGGTGCGCTGGTGTGCCGGGAGGGAGTGTGGCTGTGGGACCGGGCCGCCGACCGAACGGCGGGCTCCGGACAACCCGCCTCGATGCTGTGGGAGGAGGCCGTGCTCGGCTGGACGCACTGCCTCGGTCTGGTGCTTGCCGGACGGTTGCACGAGGCGAGGAGCCTGGCGGAAGCGGGCTACAGCGACGCCGTCGACCAGGGAATCAGGGAGGTGGCCATCGGCTGGGCCGGATGCCGGGGCTCGATCGCCAAGAGCCAGGGGCAGGTGGCCACCGCCCAGACGATGCTGCGGGAGGCGGTGGCCGCGCTGCACGGGCGCGGTGCCGAGCAGCTCGCCCGCTGGCTCCTGGCCGATCTGGGCGGAGCCGCGGCCCTCGCCGGTGACGCCGCCGGGGCGGGGCGTTGGATGCGGCGCGCCGACGCCCTGGGCACGGACGGCCCGCAGGGGGAGGTCCGGCGGCTGTTGGACCCGTGGATCGAGCTCGACCGCGCATGGGTCATCGCGGCCGAGGGGAACCTGGAGCGCGCCGCCCGGCAGGCCCGGTGGGCGGCCGATCTGGCCGACGACACCAAGCAGTACGCCGCCGAGGCCATCGCGCTCTACGACGTCGCCCGCCTGGGTGCGCCCTCCTCCGTCACGCCCCAGATCGCCGACCGGCGGCACGCGGCCTTTCGTCCGGCGCCCCGTCGCTCTCCGAAAGCGAGACGTCGACAGCGCAGAACCTCTCTGCGGAGAGCTTCACACGCTCACAACGGGACTCCCGGGTACGCGCGGTGTTCACCCAGTGGGCGCGGTGCATGAAAGCGAAGGGGCACGACTACGCCACACCGCTCGACCCGCCGGGAGACCCTCGCTTCACCGAGCGCGTGACGGCACAGCAGATCGAGACGGCGAGCGCCGATATCGCCTGCAAGAAGAAGACCAACCTCGTCGGCGTGTGGTTCGCGGTGGAATCGCGCTACCAGAAGGACCTGGTCGCGGAGAATCGGAGCACGCTGGAGAAGCTGAGGCGGACCAACCAAGCCCAGCTCGCCGAAGCCGCGCGCGTCGCGGGCAGGACAAATCCGAGGTAGCACCACTCTGCCGAACCATCAAATGTGCATCAGGGAGGTCGAGTTGACATTCCCGTCCGGGACGACAAGCCGAAGGCGAGAAAAGTACCTCGATCGCATCGATGAGTGACATGACATCAGAACTCAGCGTTCATACGTTGGTTGCGCCCCACGCATGCCACTCTCGCGCCACGGACACCCAAGCGGCCACAAGCATCCTCGGGAGCCTCCAGTGAGAAGTGCAAGAATCGCGCTCTGCGCTCTGCTCATCACCGGGGCCGCCGGCCTCGCGCCGGCCACCGCTTCGTCGACCTCGTCGGCGCCGTCGGCACCCCGGAGCGCTTTCGCCCTGTCCAGCACCGCGTTCGCCAACGGCGGCGTCATCCCCAAGGTCCACGAGTGCACCAGCGGCGGAGGAAGCGACCCCGCCAAGAGGAACGAGTCACCTCCCCTGGCCTGGTCGGGTGCTCCGACCGCCGCCAAGAGCTACGCGATCGTCATGCGCGATCTCGACAACGCCAACCTCATCCACTGGGTCATCTACGACATCCCGGCGACCACGGCCTCGCTCCCCCAGAACGTCGCCCATGAATACCGGCCCTCGACCCCCGCGGGAGCCAGGCAGGTCTACTACCGCGGCAGTGCCAGCCTCTACGGCTACCAAGGGCCCTGCTCGCCCTCGACGGTGAACACCTACGAGTTCGTCGTCCACGCGCTCAACCAGGCATCGCTGACCAACCTGAACGCCAACTCGTCGACCCGGACCGCCGCCAGGGAGATCGCCGCGGCGACGATCGGCTCGGCCAGGATCACCGGCGAGTCGTAGCGTTTCCGCAGACCAGCACAGGCGCCGCCACGGGGCACGGCGGTCCTGCGAGACTGCGGCCATGACTGGCGTGATCATGGTCGGCGACCACGACCCCCTGTGGGCTGAGCAATTTGAGGAACTGCGGCGACGACTCGTACCACACCTCGCGGATCTGGCGGTGCGCATCGAGCACGTCGGCAGCACTGCGGTGCCCGGATGTGCTGCCAAGCCGATCATCGACCTCGACATCGTGGTGGCCGAGGCCACCGCGGTGCCCGAAGTGATCTCCCGGCTCTCCGGCCTTGGCTACCGCCACGAAGGTGACCTGGGAATCCCTGGCCGGGAGGCGTTCCAGGCTCCTCCCGGAACTCCCGTTCACCACCTCTACTGCGTGGTCGCGGGCACCAAGCCCCACCTCGATCACATCGTGCTCCGCGACTACCTGCGTCAGCGGCCCGACGAAGTGCGGCGCTACAGCGCCCTGAAGGTCGCTCTCGCACGGGAGTTCCGTGCCGACGGCGACGGCAGACGGCGTTACGCGACGGCGAAGAGCGCACTGGTGGAGGAGCTGGCCGCGAGCGCCTACGCGGCCCGGGCTGGCGGCCACGCAGCATCCGGGCCGGCTCGGCCCCACCGATCGGGCGGAGCGCGGCGCCGTCGGGAGTCGGCTTGAGCACAGCGGTGGTGGGCCGTGACGCCAACTCCTCCGGCGAAGGGCACCGTTCGGTGCCAGGCCGCAGGACGGTTTCCACGCCAGGCATACGCGATGTTCCGCGGCACTGGCGATTCCCGCCTGAACAACACGGAGATGACGCGGTGTCAGGTGGGCTGCGGCAAGGCCGTCGGGGATCCTGAGTCAGCAGATTCCGTACGCATCAGGACGCATCAGGGCAGGCCAATGACGGCCGAGCACTGAGAACGGATGCGTCCAGCTGCGCTCGCACTGGAGAAACAGCGGCAATGCATGGCGAAAGACTCCCCCGACGTTTCGGCGCCATCCTCGTGGGCCTCATCGTTAACCCGCGGACGGCGATCTGACTTCCGGGAGCCGAGGCTCATCCGGTCACAGTGGCGGGACCGCGCCGGATTCTCACCGGCTTCCCCGTGCCGCGGGAGTTGGCACCACATATGCAGCCGCTGACTTCGCACCCGTCACCCCCTACCGACCCCCACTCACCTGTCAATCCCCTTGCGAACCAAGGAGGAAGGACGCCCCTGAATGCATGGCCTCTCGACACATCTTCGCCGAACGCCTTCGCCGAACACATTCCTCGTACGTCTTCGCGTACGTCTTCCTCGTACGTCTTCCTCGTACGTCTTCGTCGCCGAACGCCTTCGCCGATGCGTCCGTGCCGGACTCCGCTGCCGTGAGACCTTCCGGATCCTGGACGGTGCTGTTCTGCGCGGGCGACACCCCGTAAGGTGGCCGATGCAGCTGGTTCGCCCCGCCCGCCAGGCGGGAGCGTCGCAAGAGGGAACCCGGTGGGAATCCGGGACTGCCCCGCAGCGGTGAGTGGGAACGACCGCCGTCATAGCACTGGATCCGGTACGGATCTGGGAAGCGACGGCCAGTAGGTGTCCTCCTTGAGGACGTGCCCGCGAGTCCGAAGACCTGCCAACTGCCCGTGTGCGGACCACTCCGCGCGCGGAAATCCCGGTGACCTCGAGGGCGGGTCGGCGTACATACCAGGCGGACGACCGCGCTGTGCCGCGCGAGGTTGTTTCCGTCCGGTTCGTCACCCCTTCGCGCTCTCGTTCCCTCGCCGGGACGTCATGGATCCGTCTCGCGAAGGAGATCTACGTGACCAGCAAGCCCGCAGCCGCGGCAGCACAGGCCACTGTGTACGGCTACCCCCGCCAGGGCGCGAACCGAGAGCTGAAGAAGGCAATCGAGGGCTATTGGAAGGGCCGCGTCACCGCCGACGCCCTCCGTGCCACCGCCGCCGAGCTGCGCACCGCCAACTGGCGGCAGCTCGCCACCGCCGGCGTCCACGAGGTACCGACCGGCGACTTCTCGTACTACGACCACGTCCTCGACACCACCGTCATGGTCGGCGCGGTGCCCGCACGCCACCGGGCCGCCGTCGCGGCCGACGCCCTGGACGGCTACTTCGCCATGGCGCGCGGCACCCAGGACGTGGCGCCGCTGGAGATGACCAAGTGGTTCGACACCAACTACCACTACCTGGTGCCCGAGCTGGGCCCGGACACGGTCTTCACCGCGAACTCCGCCAAGCAGGTCGCCGAGCTGAAGGAAGCCCTGGCGCTCGGCATCGCCGCCCGCCCGGTCCTGGTCGGCCCCGTCACCTATCTGCTGCTCGCCAAGCCCGCGCCCGGCGTGGCCGCCGACTTCGAGCCGCTGACCCTCCTGGACCGGCTCCTTCCCGTGTACGCCGAGGTGCTCGCCGACCTGCGCGCGGCGGGCGCGGAGTGGGTTCAGCTGGACGAGCCCGCTCTGGTGCAGGACCGCACCCCGGCCGAACTCAACGCCGCCGCCCGCGCCTACCGCGACCTCGGCTCCCTCACCGACCGGCCCAAGCTCCTGGCCGCCTCCTACTTCGACCGGCTCGGCGACGCCCTGCCCGTCCTGGCGAAGGCCCCGATCGACGGCCTGGCCCTGGACTTCACCGATGCCGCAGCCGCCAACCTCGACGCGCTTGCCGCGGCGGGCGGCCTGCCCGGCAAGCGCCTGATCGCCGGTGTGGTCAACGGCCGCAACATCTGGATCAACGACTTCGAGAAGTCCCTCGCCACCCTGGGCACCCTCCTCGGCCTGGCCGACCGGGTCGACGTGGCCGCCTCCTGCTCCCTCCTGCACGTGCCGATCGACGCCACGGCCGAGCGGGACATCGACCCGCAGATCCTGCGCTGGCTGGCCTTCGCCAAGCAGAAGACCACCGAGATCGCCACCCTGGCCAAGGGGCTGTCCCAGGGCACGGACACCATCAGCGCCGAACTCGCGGCCAACCGGGCCGACCTGGCCTCCCGCGCCGGATCGGCGATCACCCACGACCCGGCGGTACGAGCGCGGGCCGCCGCCGTCACCGACGCCGACGGCCGTCGCTCGCAGCCGTACGCCGACCGGGCCGTCGCCCAGCGCTCCCACCTCAAGCTGCCCCTGCTTCCGACGACCACCATCGGCTCGTTCCCGCAGACCACCGAGTTGCGCACGGCCCGTGCCGACCTGCGCGCCGGGCGCATCGACACCGCCGGGTACGAGCAGCGCATCGAGAACGAGATCCGCGAGGTCATCTCCTTCCAGGAGAAGACCGGGATCGACGTCCTGGTGCACGGCGAGCCCGAGCGCAACGACATGGTCCAGTACTTCGCCGAACAGCTCACCGGCTACCTCGCCACCCAGCACGGCTGGGTCCAGTCCTACGGCACCCGCTACGTGCGCCCGCCGGTCCTCGCAGGCGACATCTCACGCCCCGAGCCGATGACCGTGCGCTGGACCTCGTACGCCAACTCCCTCACCGAACGCCCCGTCAAGGGCATGCTGACCGGCCCGGTGACCATGCTCGCCTGGTCCTTCGTCCGCGACGACCAGCCCCTCGGCGACACCGCGCGACAGGTGGCCCTCGCCCTGCGCGACGAGGTCAACGACCTGGAGGCGGCGGGCACTTCGGTCATCCAGGTCGACGAGCCCGCCCTGCGCGAGACGCTGCCGCTGCGCGCCGCCGACCACGCGGCCTATCTGAACTGGGCCACCGAGTCGTTCCGCCTCACCACCAGCGGCGTCCGCCCGGAAACCCAGATCCACACCCACATGTGCTACGCCGAATTCGGCGACATCGTCCAGGCCATCGACGACCTCGACGCCGACGTCATCAGCCTGGAGGCCGCCCGCTCCCACATGCAGGTCGCCCGCGAACTCGCCGCACACGGCTACCCGCGCGAGGCGGGCCCCGGCGTGTACGACATCCACTCGCCGCGCGTCCCGAGCGCCGAAGAGGCCGCCGAGCTGCTGCGCACCGGCCTCGACGCCATCCCCGCGGAGCGGCTGTGGGTCAACCCCGACTGCGGCCTGAAGACCCGCGGCTGGCCGGAGACCCAGACCTCCCTGGAGAACCTGGTCGCCGCCGCCCGCACGGTCCGGGGTGAATTGCCCGCGTCCTGACCGTAGACGCCCTGGGGCCGGGACGCCGTCGGCGTCCCGGCCCCGTGCGTGCGACGTCGGTGATCTGCGAACCCAAGTGGCCGTGCAGGCCCGTCAGTTCGAGCTGCGGCTGGTCGAGAATGCGGGCGACGGCGTCCTGGGCGTGGCCGCCGGAGATCGACAGGCCGAACTTCTGGTCGTCCGTGCCGGTGCGGATCTTCTCGTGGGCTCCGGCGCTGACGCCGGGCACCACGCGGACCATCACCTTCTGCCGTCCTCCGGTGCCGACCGCCGCGGCGAGCCGGGCGATCTCCGACGGGCTGTCGATGACGATCCGGCCGACGCCGAACCGCAGGGCCTTCTTCAGGTCGTGCGGCGTCTTGGCGTTGCCGTGCAGGAGGATCCGCTCCGGCGGGAACCCGGCGGCGACCGCGAGTTCCAGTTCGCCCGCGGAGCAGACGTCGAGTCCGAGTCCCTCTTCCTCCACCCAGCCGGCCATGGCCCGGCACAGGAAGGCCTTGGCGGCGTAGTGGACCTCGGCCTCGGGGAAGGCGTCGCGGTAGGTGCGGCAGCGGCGGCGGACCTCGCCCTCGTCGAGGACGTACGCCGGTGTCCCGAAGCGGTCGGCGACCTCGGCGAGCGGTACGCCGCCGACGCTCAGGTCGCCCGGCTGCGGCTCGGTGGTGGAGGCGGGCCACACCGAAAGATCGTCGGCCGGGGTGGTGACGGCGGGTTCGTGAACGATGGTCATCGCGGCGCCCCGCTCAGTCGAGCCGGAACGACAGCGACCAGCGGCAGTGGCCTCCGCCGTGCGGCCAGGGCTCGTCGTCATCGTCGTCGTCCGCCGGTTCCATGGCGTCCGTACACGGCGTACGGACGGGGGCCGGCTGCTCCTCGCGAGCCGGAGCCAGGTGCTCTTCGCGGGACAGCTGCTCCTCGCGGATCGGCTGCTCCTCGCGGGTCGGCGCGGGTGCGGTGAGCCGGGGGTCCACCGTGAGGGCGGCGGCGCCGAGCGGCTCGGTCATGGCACGCAGCGCGGGCTCGGCGAGCCTGATCCACAGGTGGTCGGGGCCGAACGTGGCTGCCAGCTGCCGCTCGGTGGTGAACCCGACGGCCGTACGAGCACCGAGCGGGGTGCGGAACAGCCGGGTCGCGTACCCGGAGGGACCCGGCCGGACGGGGACGTACAGCAGCCCGGCCGGGAACCGATCAGACGGTTCCGGGTCTTCGCCGCACAGAAGTTCTGCCATGGGGTGCCTCCTGGAGGAGCCGAGGTGGTTCGAGGTGGTCCCGCGTTCCGGGACCGGTCCCGGACGGGGTGGCCGAGACCTGACGAGGACGCTATGCCCGCCCGCCCCTGCCCTCGGCCCGTCCCTGACGGGATGTTGACGCGGAACGCGGTGACCCTGACGGGACGGTGACGGGGCTCCTCACCGGCAGGAGGACCGCCGTCAGGAGTGTGCCAAGAAGTGCCGCGGACCCTGGGCGGAATATCTGGTGCCGACGTCAGATGGGGACAGTCTCGGCCAGAGCCAGCGCGACAGGACGCCCCGCAGCGGCACGCGATGGACACGATGATGGACACGATGGAGGGGGAAGCGATGCCCGGACCTGAAGCGGCCCCGACGGCCACCCGTGTGGTCGTCGGGGTGAGCGGCACCCCCGGCAGCCTCACGGCCCTGTGCCGGGCCGCCGCCGAAGCCCGCCACCGGGGAGCCGAGCTCTGGCCCGTCCTGGCCTGGCAGCAGCCCGGTGGCGACCTGTGCGCCCGACGGGCCGTGGACGCGCCCCTCACGGCCGACGCCTGGGAACGCCTCGCCCGGAACACGCTCGTCGCCACGCTCCGCGAGGTGTTCCCCGAAGGCCCCGGTGTTCCGATGCGTGCCCTCCTGGCCCGTGGCACTCCGGGCCGGGCCCTGGTGGAGACCGCGGACCAGGAGGACGACATCCTCGTCATCGGGGCCGGAAACCGCGGCCACCTCCACCGTGCCCTGCACCCCTCGGTCAGCCGCTACTGCCTGGCCCACGCCACCTGCCTCGTCCTCGCGGTGCCACCGTCCCCGCTGGAGGCCGAACTCGCCGCGGTCCACCGCCGCAATCTGTGGCGACTGCGCCTGGACACACGGCACGTCAGCCGCGAGCTGACACCGACGCCGCCCGCCGCGTAGCGGGCACCCGGCACCACTGTTCCCACCGACGTACGCTGCTGGTACCCACCCCTCATGGGCCCTTCAGCGGAGGATGCGTTGCTGTTCAAGCAGGACGTGCTGGCGAAGATCGCGTCCGGCCGGGTCGACCTGGCCTTCCGCAGCTGGCGCCGTCCCGGCGTGCGCCCGGGCACCCGGCTCCGTACGGCGGCCGGGGTGCTGGAGGTCGGTGAGGTGACGGGGGTGACGGAGGCGGACGTATCCGAGCGGGACGCGCACCGCGCGGGCTTCAGGGACCGGGCCGACCTCCTCGCCGACCTGCGCCCGGGCACGGACCGACAGCTGTACCGGATCGGCGTCCGGCTCGTCGGCGAGGACCCACGGGCCCAGTTGCGCGAGACCACCGCCTTGTCGGCGGCGGAACTCGACGACGCCGTCGCCGACCTGCGAGGCATCGACGCCCGCAGCAGACGCGGGCCGTGGACCCGCGAGGCACTGGCCCTCATCCATGACCACCCCGGGACACGGGCCGCCGAGCTGGCGGCCCGCGCGGGCCGCGAGACCAGCCGCTTCAAGGCGGACGTCCGCACCCTCAAGGAACGCGGCCTGACCGAAAGCCTCGCCGTCGGATACCGGCTCTCCCCACGGGGTCGACTTGTCTACGCACGGCTGCGGGAGAGCGACAACGACTGAAACGTCCGGCGGCCCACCCGGCGTGCCGACGCATGACCACCGTGTCGGCTTAGCCACACAACTCGTCGCACTGGATTGCCCTTTCCTGGGCACTCTAACTACATGAAGATCCTCTTTCTCTTGGCACTCGTCGGCATCGCGGTCACGCTCTGGTCCATGCGTCAGAGCAAGCGCAAGCAGCGGTGAGTGGGGTACGGCGGCGTAAGGTGACCGGTGCGCGGCGGGGGCCTGCGGGGCGGGGCTGGTCCGCGGTGGTTCAGGCCGGGCGGTGAACGCCTCCCCGCCCGGATCACTCAGCCGTCGAGAGACCCGGCCCGCCAGCGTCAGCGCCTCCTCGAGGCCCACGACGAGTGCCCCCGCAACCGTCAGACCGCGGGGGGCACTCGTACAGGGTTCACTCCGGCCGGCTGCGCCGTCGCAAGTCGTACTCCGCCCAGTCCGCGGGCGGATACGTCGCCTGCGGCGCCGCCAGAGCCACATCGACCCTGAGCCCGAGGTCCTTCTCGAAGAACTCGTCGAGATCGCGCAGCCGCTCCAGGGCAGTCACGACGTCCTCGCCGAGCGGGCGCGCCATACGGTCGGCACCTGACGGCACAGCGATCATGCCCTTGCGCGCCATCCGCACCGCGTGGTCGGCCTCCCCGTCCAGGCCCAACGAGACGTACCCGACGCCCAGAGCGACGTCCTTCAGCGTCTTGCGCACGCCCTCACACAGATCCCTGATCCCATGCATCGTCTGCATCGGACCACCTGCGGAATGATCTCCACCCGGAGTCGGCCCGTACCGCTCCTCCAGACGGCGCCGCTCCCTCTCCAACAAGCCGAGCACCTCACTCAACGAGCGGCCGACACGTCCGAGTTCGCCAGGGTCGTGTTTCACGATGCCCCTCCCAACGCAGCCTCACAGGACAGCCTGGACCCCACGACCACCATCCCGCAGCCGATGCGCAACACCAACACCTGGACAGGGGCGCGGCCGCCTGCGCTCCAGCTCGCCGCGGGCCCGCCTCGCCCCGTGATGCACCATGCTCGAATGAACGCCCACCTCACCTAGAGGTGCCCCGGGTGGCCGTGGCAGGATCCGCCGATATGGAGTTCTCCGAAGTCGTCCGGCGTCGGCGCATGGTCCGGTACTACTCCGACAAGCCGTTGGAGCCCACAGTGGTCGAGCGGGTGCTCGCTTCCGCGCTGCGGGCGCCTTCGGCGGGGTTCTCGCAGGGCTGGGCGTTCCTCGCGCTCACCGATCCCGCCGACCGCGCCCGGTTCTGGCCGTTCGTGCCCACGCGGGTCGAGCAGACGCCGTCGATGCAGAACGCTCCGCTGGTCGTGGTCCCGCTGGCCCACAAGGCGGCGTACCTCGAACGCTACGCGGAGCCCGACAAGGGGTGGGAGGACCGTGCCGAAGCCCGCTGGCCCGCCCCGTACTGGCACATCGACACGGGCATGGCCGCGCTGCTGATGCTCCTGACCGCTGTCGACGAGGGCCTCGGCGCGTGCTTCTTCGGCATCATGCCCGAGCATCTGCGGCCCTTCCGGGCCGAGTTCGGGATCCCCGACGCGTACGCCCCCATCGGCGGGGTCACGGTGGGCCACCGCGCCGACGACCTGCCCGCGCAGAGTTCCCGCATCGACGCGCGGCGGCGTACCGCGGAGGAAGTCGTCCACCGCGGGCACTGGGGCCGGCGCGCGCGGCCCTCGACGGATTCCTGACCCGAACGCTGGGGTCAGGCCGCGGGGCAGTCGAAGCGGTCGCCCCACTTCTTGGGGCTCAGGGTCTTCGTCATCGCGCCGCAGACCGCCTTCGTACGCCCTTCTCCGCTCAGGACGAACACGAGCTTGTCGGGGGTGAAACGGCCGCCGCCCGCCGCGCCGGACGAGTCGATGCGGCCGGTGGCGCCGTTGAAGCCGCCGCCGCCCAGGCCCTGGTAGAGGACGGACTGCACCTGGCTCGCGCCGAGGCGGTCCTCGTTGCCGCCGAGGGTGGCGCGGGCCTCGTCCACGGCCTCGGACAGATAGCGCAGGGCGTCCCAGGCGAGCACCGGGTGGCCGTCCGCGCGCATGGCCTCGCCCCACTGGTGCCGCTGGTTCTCGCGGTCGTACGCGCGCAGGAACTCCTGGGCCTCGATGGCCGAACGGCCCGCGGTCCGCAGGAGTTCGGGGGCGCTGCCGTGCGCGATGTAGTACAGGGTCAGGCCGGGGAAGCGGCGCTGCGGGTGCTGGCCCTGGAGCAGGGAGTTGGTGACGTCGTCGCCGCCGAGCACGGTCAGGCGGGGGCATTCGCCGCTGAGGCGGTTCATCTCGTCGAGGAAGGCCGTGAACTCGTTCGCGCGCGCCGTCCACACCACCGCCGTGCGCGGGGTCTTCACGACGGCCCGGCACACCTGCCGGGCGAGGTCGGGGGCGCTGGTGGCGAGCGAGCCGCGCACGGCGTTGGGCACGCGGGCGCCGCCGGTGTCGTCCTGCGGGGTGTGCTCCCACACGGTCGTCGGCTTCCGGCCGACGGACTTCAGGAACTCCCTGGCCAGGTCGTTGCTGTAGACGTCGGTGGGGTCGGCGACCAGCTCGATCCGCTCGGCCGTGCCCGGCCCGGCGGCCACCGTTCTCGCCTGCCGCATGAAGGCGGCCATGACCTGGGCGAGGCGGGCGTTGGTGGGCGCCAGCTGGAAGTAGTAGGGGCGGCCGGTGCGCAGCAGTTCCGCGGCGGTGCCGGAGGTGCCCACCATGGGGATGCCCGCCTTGTTGAGCACCTTGATGGCGTCCAGGGTGCCCGGCCTGCTCTGCCCGAAGCCGACGACGCCCACGACGGACGGGTCGCGCCCGGCGAGCTGGGCGATCTGCTGGGCCACCTTCTCGGCGTCCTGGAAGCGGTCCCCCGCGTTGGCGGTCAGGACGCGCAGGGGCACGCGGTCGTGGCTGGCGCGGGCGAGCTGGTTGATCCGGGCCTGGGCGAGGGCGAGGCCGCGCAGCTCGGGCAGGGTGCCGCCGCGCACCGGGTCCTGGGCTCCTTGGCCGCCGCTGAGCGGGCCGAGGTAGACGACGGTGCGCGGCCGCGCGCCGCCGTTCCCCGCGGCCTCCTTGTCGCGGGTCGCCGCGTCGACCTCGCTGTTCTGCGTCTCGATCATCCGCAGGGCGTCGCGCACGCCCTGGTCGTCCTTGCTGTGGCCGAAGCCCTTGGCGCCCTCGGCCACGCCCACGCAGGTGCCGTCGGTCCCCAGGAAGGTCTTCCCCGCGCAGTCGTCCCGCTCCTCCCGGTCGAGCGGCCGCCAGGCGAAGAGCCCGGCGAGGACGACGAGGACCAGGGCCAGGCTCCCCGCCGTGCTCACGACTTCGAGGCCCGGCGAGAAGCGGTGTGCGGGCGGCACGAGCCGGGGCTGGTGCCGCAGCCAGTACGCGGCCCGCTCGTCCGGCGGCTCGTCCTCCGCCGGGGCCGGCACGGTCATGCCGCTCGGCCGCCCCGTCCGCATCCCGCTCTCCAGGATGAGGTCCAGCTCGGCGCCCGCGTGGGCCAGGTCGGACGGTTCGATGTCCGGGACGCGCGCGGCGAGCGACCGCACTCCGGCCGCCACCACGAACACGGACGTGGTGCCGAGGTCCGCCGACGCCGTCCGCAGCTCCCGCACGAAGCGCTGGGTGCGCGAGTCGGCCGGTCCCAGCTCCTCGAAGAGGACCACGAACCGTGTCGTACGGCGCCGCCTCCAGGGGTTGTACCGGCGCGGCCGGGCGGCCGCGTCCAGGTCGGCGAGCAGCGCGTGCATCAGGACGCGGTCGACCTGTTCGGGGTCGGGCGCGTCCGGGTCGTCCTGGTCGTGCGGTACGAGGTCGAGCGCGGAGCGGAAGAAGTCCGTGGGCGGGCTGCCGTGCTGCTGCCGGTACCACTGCGCGTACCAGCGGCGGTTGCGGCCGTGGCCCAGGATCCGGCGCGTGGCGCGCATCCCGAACAGCGCGCAGGGCAGCTGCTGGAAGAGGGGGCCCGAGAAGAAGTTCCACAGCAGCTCGATGAAGCCGGCGCCGCTGGTCTGGTCACCGCCGCCGAGGCGCCACAGGGCCGCGGACAGCGGTGACCACTGGCGGTGGTCGGCGTAGCAGTGGTCGCGCAGGGCTCGGTGGCGCCGCTCCACGGGCCCCTCGAAGCGGGGGGCGCTGAGGACGGCGTGCAGCAGCCGGTAGCCGGGCAGCTTCAGACGTCCGGCGCCGCGCGGCATGGAGTCCGTCAGCTGCTGGGTGATCTGCTCGAACAGCTCCAGGTGCGGCGCGTCGTGGCCCTCCGGGGCCGGGGTGACGTAGGCGTGCGGCGCCAGCATGACGTTGTCCCCGCGCAGTCGCGCGCGCAGCCCCGCCACGATCCGCCGCCCGGCGAACCCGCCGCCGGACTCGGTGAGCAGCACGGCCGGGAGGCGGCTGCGGCCGCGCCTGGGCTGCACCACGAGCTTGTCGAACGCTCCGATGAAGCGGTCCATGCCTGCATACGGTGGAATGCGGTCCATCGATCCCCCATGACGCGCCGTCTACTGCTGCGGCCCCCGTGTAGCCAGCACGTGTCAATTGTAGTTGAACTGCCGTGCGCACAGGGGTGGTTGGGGCCTCACGAAGCGGTATCGACGGGCGGGGCCGCTGGGCGTCCCGGCGGCCTTCAGGACGTTCGTCGCACCGCCGTCACGTCGAACTCCAGCTTCACCTTCGGCCTCACCATGACGGCGGTCAGGGCGTTCCAGTTCACGCCCCAGTCGCGGCGGTCGATCGTGGCACTGCCCGTGAAGCCGACCCGGAAGTCGCCATCGGGGCCGGTCGCGGCGGTGGTCAGCTCTACGTCCAGGGTGACCGGCACGGTCACGCCCCGGACGGTCAGATCGCCCGCGACCTTGTAGCGGGCGCCGTCGACGTGCCGTACGTGGGCCGAGGTGAACGTGATGGCCGGGTGGTTGTCCACGTCCAGGAACTTGCCGCACAGCAGGTCGTCGCGCTGCTGGTTGCGGGTCTGGATGCTCCTCGCGTGGAGGGTCAACTGGCCGCTGGACCGCGACGGTTCGCCGCCGTCGAGGCGCGCGCCGCCGCCGAACTCGGCGAACTGCCCGCGTACCCGGGTGGACATCGTGTGCCGGGCGACGAATCCGATCCGGGTGTGCGCGGGGTCGATGACGTAGTCGCCGGTCAGCTCGCTGAGTTCGGTGCTGGTGGTCATGGCGGGACTCCTGAGGAGGCGAGGGGGCATGGAGGGGCGAGCCCTCCGCGGGCTCGCTGTCGGCGGGGATGTGCCGCTCCCAGGAGTACGACGAAACGGCCCGGCGGAACGTGAGGTCGCGGCCTCACCTTCCGCCGGGCCGTGCGGTCGGCCGGGCTTCGGCGCCCTACGTGCGGCTCCCCCGGGCGCTCAGTGCGCGGATCGGCCTGATCAGCCCCCGGTAGACCGGCCGCACCACCCGGCCGGGCAGGTAGCGGTGCCGTTCCTCCTTCCAGACCCTGCCGCGGATGTGTGCCGCGATGGGGTTCCACCGGTCGGGGTCCGGCGGTGCGGAGGTGTGGAACGCGATGCGCCGGAGGTGCTTGGTGCTGATGAAGCCGTACTGGCTGGGGCTGACCAGGCGCACCGGTGCGCCGTGGTCGCCGTCGAGCGGCCGCCCGTCGAGGCGGTCGGCGATGAGCACGTCCTCGGCCAGGGCGTCCTCCAGCAGCACGACCGACCGGTAGCCGTCGAAGCCTTCGAAGACGACGTGGCTGATCGAAGTGCCCTCCGCGAGCAGCGGTTCGACCCGGGTGCGGTAGAGGCCCTCGAACGCGACGCCCTCCCACCGCAGGCCGGTCGCCGACCAGCCGGCGACGCAGTGGAAGTCGGCTCCCAGCTCCTGGCGCGGCAGCTTGGCGAGGTCGCCCCCGGTCAGGGTCACGGTTTCGGTGAGGGCTCCGCCGATCTCGATCACCGGGTCCACGGGGACGGGCGGCGGCGGGCGGTGGAGGTGCGAACCAAAGCGCGGGAATCCGTCGACGGCACGTTGGCCTGGGGGAAGCGTCATATCGGTCCTCCTCTGAGCGCGGATCACGTGGTGTCGCCTGAGAGGTGCGGCCACCGCAGGTTACGCGTACGGGTCGCCGGCCACAGTCTTCCCGTCGCGGTCGAGTGCGTCGATGGTGCGGTACTCGAACTCTCCGCTCGGGCCCATGACCGAGTGGCGGGAGAAGGTGAGGTAGTAGCCGTCGGCGTTGAGCCGCACGGTCTCCTTCGCCCCGTCGGGCCAGGTGATGCGCACGGCCACGGCGGGCTTCGCGGCGTACCCGCATGTGGTGCAGTAGCCGTCCACGTGCGTGTCCCCGCCGCTGGACCACAGCGGGATCCGCTCCCACGGGTCCGCTCCCTCGCCCTCCCCCGCATCCCGTCTCCTCCCGCCGGGGCCTGTCCGCCTTTCGTGTCCTTCTATGTCCGGCGGGCGGCCCAGGGCAACGCCATGCTCAGAGGCCCAGGTCGGCGGCCAGGCAGTTGAAGGTCTTCCACGAGCCTTCGGGGTGGTAGGTGTGGCGTGCCGGGTCGTCCGGCGTGGCTGCCTCTTCCTCGACCATGTCCTCGAAGCGGATGCGCTCGGGCAGTGTGCCGAAGCGCTCCTGCCGTGCGGCGGCGGCACTGTCGATGGCGTTCTGGCCTTCCATGGTGGAACTCCGTTCGGGCAGGCGTACCAGCGTGGGTGATGACTGTCCCACGAGCATTCGTCACCGGTCAAGGGGGTGACATTCAAGCGAGGCGCCCTGCCCCTCGCTCCGGCCCGGTTCGGTCCGGTTCGGCCCGCGCCATAAAGTGGCCGGTCGGCCGTGGTCCGTGTGCCGCGGGCGGTTGTCGCAGATTTCTCAGCCAGGAGTACTTCTTGTCCATACGTACAGGCGTGCCGTCGTACGCCACCTCCGTCAGACCCTCCCTCGTGGTGGCCGGTCTCGCCGTCGCGGCCTCGCTGGTGGCCGGGGCTCCGGCCCACGCGGGCGACGGCGGGGCGCGGGCCGCCGCTCCGGTCGCGTCGCCGGTGTCCGCCCCCGCGCGGACCGTGGTCACGGAGGGGCAGGTGAAGGAGGCCGGGCCCGGCGGCACGCTCCTGTACCCGAGCGTCACCAGCTGTCTGACCCTCACGGTCCAGCTGCGCTCAGGCGGCGCGGTGGGCGCGCACGCGAGCCTGTTCCAGGTGCCGGGCGAGTTGCGCTCGGACCGGATCCTGGACCGGATCAAGGCCGTGGCCGGCGGCCGCGCGGTGGCCTCCGTGGACGTCCGGGGCGCGGTCGGCGCCTGGCACCCGGCCTACTTCACCAAGGCCATCGAGAGCTACGGCGAGGGCGAGGAGGTGCCCGTGCCCACGGGGCAGGACGCCGCCGGGATCGCGGCCGTCGTGGCGCGGGGGCTCGGAGTGCCGAAGGGCCTGGTGACGGTCACGGACGTGCCCGACGGCGACCAGACCGTCGACGTCCCGCGGAGCTGACGACGCCGAGCGACCGTCAGTCGGCCGCCACCGCCTGACGGTCGCTCAGGGCGCGGGCCTTCGCGTTCTCGATGTGCTGGCGCATCCGCTTCGCCACGCCCTCCGCGTCCCCCGACGCCATCGCCTCGTGGACGGCCGCGTGCTCGCGCGCCGGTGACTCGGCCTCGGAGGAGCCCAGTTCCGCGAAGAGGCGGAAGCGCTGGACGTGGCCGCCCAGGGAGCGGTACGCGCTCTCCAGGAACGGGTTGTCGCACTGGGCGGCGATGCGCAGATGGAAGCGTTCGTCGGCGGCCCAGTAGGAGCGGACCGAGGCCGAACGGGGCCCGGCCGCACAGCGCTTGAGCTCGTCGATGCTCTCCTCGAGCTCCGCCAGGAACTCCGGCGTGGTGCGGCGCGCGGCCTCGTGCACCATCGCGGGTTCCAGGACGAGCCGCGCGTCCATCAGCTTGATCAGCTCGCGCTCGGTGAAGAGCGGGGCGACGCGGTAGCCCTTGAGCGCCTCGCGCCGTACGAGGCCCGTGTGTTCCAGGCGGGCGAGGGCCTCGCGGTCCTCGGCGGCCTCACCGTGGTGGCGGGCCAGACCGTCGCCCTCGCCTCCGGCGACCGCCACCTCATGGAGCTCTTCGGCACGGACGTCACCGAGGTGGTGTGCGTCGTCGCGGGGGCCGCGGGGATCTGCTCGTTCCTCCACTCGTACGTACGGGAGGGAGGTCCGGCCCCCGACGGCGACGCAGTACCGTGACCGCATGATCGTTGAAGCGGGTGACGACGGGATCGTCGAGCGGGTACGGGAGTGGGCGCGGCGCCAGGAGGACGTCCGGGCCGTGCTGCGGACGGGGTCGCGGGCGCGGCGCGACGGGACGGTCGACGCCTTCTCCGACCACGACATCGAGGTCTACACCACCGACCCCGAGCGCTACGAAGACGGCGACTGGGTCGAGGAGTTGGGCCCGGTCGTGGTGCAGGTGGGCCTGGAAGGGCCGTGGGACAACCCGGCGCGCCTGGTGTTCTTCGAAGGCGGCGTCAAGGTCGACTTCCAGGTCGTGCCGGTGGACCTCCTCGCGAAGATGGCCGCGGACGGCCTCGACGACCTGCACGAGCGCGGCTACGAGGTGCTGTGGGACCCCGACGGCACGGCCGCCCGGCTGCCCGCCGCCAGCGGCGAGGTGGCTGCGGAGCTGCCCGACGCCGAGGAGTTCGAGGAGCTCTGCGCGGAGTTCTGGTTCGAGATGGCGCACCTGCCGCGCTACCTCGCCCGGGGCGAGCTGTGGGTGGCCAAGTCCCGGGACTGGACCACGAAGGAGCTCCTGGAGTCCGTCGTCGAGTGGCACGCGCTCACGCGCGAGGGCACCGGCCACGACGTCTGGTACGGCGGCACGCGCATGCGGCGCTGGGCGGCGCCCGGGGTGTGGGAGCGCCTGCACGACACCTTCGGCGGCTTCGCCGAGGACGACGCCCTGCGCGCCGCGCGCGCGACCGCCGACCTCTTCTCCCAGCTGGCCAAGGAGGTGGCCGAGGCCCACGGCTTCCCCTACCCGCACAAGGCCGAGCAGGCGATCCGCCCGACGCTCGACGCGCTGCCGCGGGGCTAGGCGGAAGAACACCGAACGGGAGCCCGCTCCGCGGGGGCGGTGCCTCTGGGGCGCGGGCCCACTGACGTGGCGCGACGGCTGTGGGTGGCGCCTGGGAGGCGGTCAGGAACGCTCGTAACGGCGCAACTTCTGTCATGTGCTGCGCGAAGTCGCCAATGGCTGGATGATGACCCCGCGAGTATCAGGGGGCGCGTTCCGGGGGGTCGCGATGGTTGAGGGCGGGCAGCCATTCGGTGGCAGGTTCCAGCTGATCGAGGAGCTGGGACGGGGTGGCATGGGTGTGGTGTGGCGGGCCGTCGACACCCTGCTCGGGCGCGAGGTCGCCGTGAAACACGTGCGCGGTCCCGGGCAGGGGGCGGCGCCCCTGGACACCAAGGCCACCGCGCGCCTGCTGCGGGAGGCCCGCGCGGCCGCGAAGCTCAACCACCCCGGGGCCGTCACCGTCTACGACGTGGTGCGCGCGGGCTCCGAGGTCGTCATCGTCATGGAGCTCGTCCGGGGCACCACCCTGGCCGCGCTCGTGGCCCGGGAGGGCCCCCTGCCGCCGGCCCGGGTGGCGTCGATCGGCGCGCAGCTCGCCGAGGTCCTCGGCGCCGCCCACGCGATGGGCGTGATCCACCGCGACGTCAAGCCCGAGAACGTGATGCTCCTCGCGGGCGGCCGGGTCAAGCTGGCCGACTTCGGGATCGCCCGGCTCTCCAGCGAGGTCACCAGCACGACGAGCGTCTTCGGCACCCCGGCCTACATGGCGCCCGAGCAGATCCGCGGGGCGCCCGTGCCCGCCACGGACCTCTGGGCCCTCGGCGTCACGCTCTTCCACGCCCTGGAGGGCGCGTCGCCCTTCGCCCGGCCCGCCGCTGTGGAGTCCATCGCGGCGGTGCTCTCCGACCCGCCGCCCGTGTCGCGCCGCGCCGGGCCCGCCCTGGGGGCCGTGCTGTACGCCCTGCTGGCCAAGAACCCGGAGGAACGGCCGCACGTCGCGCAGGCCGCCGCGGAGCTGCGGCAGATCGCGGAGGGCCGCGTCACCACCATGATGGCCGCGGCCCCGATGGCACCGCGGCGCCCGCCGCCCGCGCCTGCTGTGCCGCCGCCCACGCTGCCGTGGCGGCAGGCCGCGCGGCCCGCGTCCCTCGTGAACCCCGTCCTGCCGGGGCTCCTCGGCCTCGGCACGGTCGGCCTCTGGGTCCTGTCCTGGTTCCAGCTCAACTGGCACGCCGTGCTCACCGGGCCGGGACTCCTCGTCTTCCGTGCGCGCCCCTTCGAGACGTGGTGGATCGACGCGGGGCACACCGCCGACGCCTCGGGACCCGACGCCCCCTGGGCCACCGTCGCGGCCGGTTACCCCTTCGGGGCGGACGGGGTGCTCAACGCCCTCCTGGTCCTCGCCCACCTCCCCTTCCTGGGGCTGCTCATCGGCTCCTGGGCGAGTCTTGTCTCACCGAGCCGGCGCACCTGGGCCGGACTCCTGGCCGGCAGTGGCGTCCTCGCCCTGACCAGCGGATTCGTCATCAACAGCTTCCATCAGAGCCAGCGCGAACTCGACCAGGACGCATGGCTCAACAGCGGGCCCTACCTGCTTGCGGGAGCCGTCGGACTGCTCGCCGTCGTGCATCTGGCGCGGCACGGCGGGAGGCGGGCCCGTTCCCTCGACCGCCGCCGGCTGATCCGGGCGGCGGCGGGCGCCGCCACGGGCGCCACGGCCGCGGGAATCGCCGTTCCCGGGCTCATGAGCTGCGCGGTGGCCGTCCTTGGCACCCTCGCCGTGCTGCTCTGGGCGGGTCTCGTGCTTCCGCACCGCCTCGCCTCGTCCGTGCTCGGCGGCTGGGCCCTCGCGATGGCCGTACCGCTGGCCCTCGGGATCACCGTCGCCGCGCACCCGGAGGGCAGCTCGATCCAGGCCACGGTCTCCACCTGGCACCTGGTCGTCCTCGCCATCGGGGTGGCGGCGGTGGGCTGCTGGGCCCTGGTCCACTCCCACCGGGCGCGGGAGGCGGAGTCGGCGCGCTCCGGCGCGTTCCTGCCGAACCAGCCCTGGTGACGCGCGGAGCGGGACCGCGGGACGCTACGGCCTGCGGCGCGGCTTGCCGCCCTTGACGCCCTTCGGGCCGCCGGAGCCCCGGCGCGCGTTCTTGGCGGACGGCTTGCCGGTGCCCCGGCCGCCGCCGCCCTTGCCCCCGGCGGGCTGCTGCCGTCGGGCGCCGCCCTTCTCCGGGCGCTTGGCCTTCGGCTCGGGCTCGGCGCGGCGGCCCCGGGTGCTGTTGACGGTGCGGCCGCGGACGATGCCGATGAAGTCGTCCACCAGGTCGGTCGTGGCCTCCTGGGGCCACGAGAGCGCCACGCGGGACGTGGGGACGTCCGTGATCGTGCGGTACGTGAGGTCCTTGCGGTGGTGCAGCCGCGCCAGGGACTGGGGGACGATCAGCAGGCCGATGCCCGCCGCCACCAGCTCGACGGCGTCGGCGGTCGTGGCGGGGCGCTCGAGGGCGGGGCGGCCCGGCGGACGCTCCCACTCCAGGGGGTCGTCCAGGGGGTGCAGCACCAGCTCGTCGGCGAGGTCCGCCACGGCCACCTCGTCGGCCGCCGCGAAGAGGTGGTCCTTGGGGACCACGACCACCGTCGTCTCCTCGTAGAGAGGGATCGCGCTGAGGTCCTCCCCGTCGACCGGAAGCCGTACGAATCCCGCGTCGGCATCGCCCTTCCGCAGGACCTCGCAGACCTCGGTGGCGGGCACCTGGGCGAGGGTCAGGGGGACGTCGGGCAGCCGCTCGTTCCAGATGCGCACCCACTTCGAGGGCGTCACGCCTGGCACGTAGGCGAGCCGGAACGCGGGAGAGTCTTCCGAGCCTGTCACCTCGCCAGACTACCGCCCGTAGTCGGCGGCCGACCCGCCGGAGGGTGCGGGCGGCGACGGGCCCGCCGTGGTCAGCGGTCGCGCATTCGCTCGATACCCTGGTCCTATGACGTCGCACCACTCCACCCAGACCATGAAGCCCGCCACCGCGGCGAAGAAGCTGGGTGTGTACCTCGAGGCCACCCCCGCCGAGTTCCAGGAGGGTGTCGTCTCGCGGACCGAGCTCAACGCCCTGCAGGCCGACCCGCCCCAGTGGCTGCGCGACCTGCGCCAGAACGGCCCGCACCCCCGCCCGGTCGTCGCCGCGAAGCTGGGCGTCTCCGTGTCGGGCCTCGCCCGCGGCGGCATCACGGAGCCCCTCACCACGCAGCAGATCGACGCGCTGAAGGAAGAGCGCCCCGAGTGGCTGGAGCGCGAGCGCGCCACGCAGGCCGAGGTCCGCAAGGAGACGGTCCGCCTCAAGGCGAAGAAGGCGGAGCAGGCCGAGAAGGCGGCGAAGGCCGCGCAGGCCTGAGCACGGGACCGGGGCGCCCCGCGCCCCCGTCCGTGACCTGACCGGCCCTCCCGTCCCGAGTGCGCCCCCTTGGGCCCTCGTACCGTCGCGGTCGACGTACGAGGGACAATGGAGGCGTACGACCACCGCACGCCGCCGCACGCCCCTCAGGAGCCACCGTCTTGTCCGAGCGCACCTCGCACGCCGCCCAGCCCGACCTGCAGGCCGACTGCGGGAGCTGCTTCGGTCTGTGCTGCGTGGCGCTGCCCTTCTCGCGCTCGTCGGACTTCCCGGTGAACAAGTCCGCCGGCACGCCGTGCGGAAACCTCCAGGAGGACTTCCGCTGCGGGATCCACGAGCGGCTGCGCGACAAGGGCTACAACGGCTGTACGGTCTTCGACTGCTTCGGCGCGGGCCAGAAGGTCTCCCAGGTCACGTTCAAGGGCGTCAGCTGGCGCGAGGAGCCGGACTCGGCCCGCGCGATGTACGAGGTCTTCCCCGTCGTACGACAGCTCCAGGAGCTCCTGAAGTACACCGCGCAGGCCCTGGACCTGTCCGCGGCCCGGCCCGTCCACCGGGAGCTGCGCGGCGCGTACGAGCGGATCGACGCGCTCACCCGGGACACGGTCGAGACGCTGCTCGCCGTCGACGTGGACGCGCTGCGCGGTGAGGTGAACCCGCTGCTGCTCCGCGCCAGCGAACTGGCCCGGGCGGCGGTCCCGGGCCGCAAGAAGAACCACCGCGGCGCCAACCTCATGGGCTCCCGGCTGCGCGGCGCGAAGCTGCGCGGCGCCAGCATGCGCGGCGCCCTGCTCATCGCGGCCGACCTGTCGGACGCCGACCTGCGCGACGCCGACCTGATCGGCGCGGACATGCGGGACACGAACCTGTGCGGCGCGGATCTGCGCGGCGCGCTGTTCCTCACCCAGCCCCAGCTGAACGCCGCGCGGGGCGACGCCCGGACGAAGGTCCCCCACCCGCTGGAGCGCCCCTCCCACTGGACGGCCTAGTGTCGGCCCGGCTACGCCGGGTACTCTCCTGCTCTCATCCTGGTCACGTGTCACCGGTCCTCCCGGCGTCACTACTGTGACCTGCGAACTCTCATCCAGCCGGGGCCGAGGGCCGAGGCGGTGGATCCGCATGGACCACCGTCGGGGGGTCCCTCCAGCCGGTGCCACCACAAGGAGCACGAGATGACCGGGGGCGCTCTCCCTCAGGAACAGCAGATACCGCTGTTCAACCCCTTCGCCGAGGGGTTCACCGACAATCCGTACCCGCAGTACGCGACGCTCCGCGAAGTCGCCCCGGTCTATCCGCACCCCCTGGGGTTCTGGGTGGTCACCCGGTACGAGGACGTGTTCGGGCTGCTGCGCTCGGGCGCGTCGGTCGAACTGCGCAACGTGAACTCCGGCGCGCTGGAGAACCTGCGGCAGAAGGACGAGTCGCGCAAGACTCCGCTCATCGACGGCTTCTCGATGATCGACCGGGACGCCCCGGACCACACCCGGCTGCGCCGCCTGGTGCAGAAGGCGTTCACGCCGAAGTCGATCCAGGCGCTCGCGCCGCGCATCGGCGAGCTCGTCGACGGCATGCTCGACAAGATCGCCGCGGCGGGCGGCGCGGACCTGGTGCCCGCGCTCGCGTCGCCGCTGCCGTTCACGGTGATCGCGGAGATGCTGGGCGCCCCGCCCACCGACCACGAGCGGATCCAGGAGCTGAGCGGCACGATCGTCCGCTCCCTTGAGCCCGTCGCCGACCCGGCCGTCATGCAGGAGATCGAGAACGCGGACGCCGAACTGGCCGTCCTCACCTCCGAGATGATCGCCTGGAAGCGGCGCAACCCCGCCGACGACCTCATGACGGCCCTCATCGAGGCCGAGGAGGACGGCGACAAGCTCAGCGACGACGAGCTGGTCGCGCAGATCCAGCTGCTGTACATCGCGGGCCACGAGACGACCGTGAACCTGCTCGCCAACGGCACCCACGCGCTGCTTCGCCACCCCGAGCAGCTCGCCGCGCTGCGCGCGGACGCGGACCTGATGCCCAACGCCGTCGACGAACTGCTGCGCTACGACAGCCCGTTGCAGTCGAGCCGCCGCATCACCCTCGAACCGACCGTGCTCAGCGGCGTCGAGATCCCCCCGGGCTCGATGGTGGTCGCCGCCCTCGCCTCCGCGAACCGCGACCCCGCGCGCTGGGGCGAGGACGCGGACACGCTGCGCCTCGACCGCGAAGGCGCGCGCGCCCACCTGGCGTTCGGCTCCGGCTCGCACCACTGCCTGGGTGCGGCCCTGGCGCGCCTGGAGGCGAGCGTCACCTTCGAGCGGATGCTGAAGCGGTTCCCGGACCTGTCCCTCGCGGGCGACGTGACCTGGAACGGCCGCATCAACGTGCGCGGCGTGGCCTCGCTGCCGGTGTCGGTCGGCTGACCGGCCTGATCCGAGTGCCCGCCTGAGAAGGCGTCAGGGGGCTCACTGCCGCGGCGGTGAGCCCCCTTTGCCGTTCCCGGGGTCAGACGAGGGCGGGCTGGACGGCCTGCTCCAGGCCCTCGCGCAGACGGCGCATCGACGCCGTGTTGTTGCCGAACTGGTTGATCGCGAACGCGCCCCGGTAGTCGGGGCCGTAGCCGTGCTTGAGGAAGTTGACGAAGGAGCCGCTGGCGCTCAGGTCGACGAAGTAGTGGCGCGCCGGGTCGCGGAACGCGGTGGCCATCAGCTCGTCGAAGCGCACGCGGCCCCGGACGACGTCCCACGCGTAGTCGTCCCAGCCGGTCAGCGCCGCGCCGTCCAGCTCTGCCGCGTACGCGCACGAATACACCGGCAGGGTGGGCGAGTTCACCGCGACCGCGCGTCCCAGGCTCCGGCACTCCTGCCGGATGTCGTCGAGGAGGCCGGAGTGGAAGCCGTGGCGCACCGGGAGGCGGACGGCGATCACCCCTTCCCGGTCGAGCGCGGCGCGGGCCTCGGTGACGCGCTCGGCCTCGCCGCTGACGACGAAGTTGCCGGTGGTGTCGCCGGTGAAGTTGACGCCCGCCAGGGCGAGTCCGGCGAACAGGTCGCGCCGCCGCTGGTAGAGCGAGGGCGGGGCGAGGACGCTCAGCATGCCGCCGGGACGGCAGCGCAGGTCGAGGAGGTGGGCCTGCTTCATCACGAGGTCGAGGCCGTCCTCGAAGGACATCGCCCCGGCGACGGTGGCCGCGACGTACTCGCCGAGGCTGTGGCCGAGGACCGCGTCGGGGTGGAAGCCCTCCGCGCGCAGGGCCTCGGTGAGGCTCCAGCCGACGCTGTAGAGCGCCGCGTGCGTGTGCAGGACGTCGTCGAAGTCCTGGCCGCGCCGGGTGCTGTCGTGCATCGCGGCGACGAGGGAGGTGCCCTGTGCCGCCTCGTACAGCGCGCTGCACCGGTCCATGGCGTCCCGGAACGCCGGGTGGGTGTCGTACAGCTCCTGCCCCATGCGGTAGTACTGCGTGCCCTGGCCGCCGTACATGAAGACGACCTCGGGGCGCCGCAGGGTCCGGTGCGGGGCCGGGCGGGGCGCGGCGGGGGCCGGGGGCGCCTGGGGCGCGGCGGGCGCCTCGGCGGCCGGCGGTTCCTCGACGGCCAGCGGCTCCTCGCGGATCTTGGCGGTGAGCTTGGTGAGTACGTCGCCGGGGCCGATCTCGCGGAACTCGTCGTGGCCGCGCGCAAGGAGCAGGGAGAGGGACTCGTACCACCGCACGGGGCTCGATATCTGCCGCACCAGCAGGTCGGAGTAGCCGGTCGTCGGGTACGGCCGGGCCGTGCAGTTGGCGATCACGGGGATCCGCAGCGGGCGGAACGCGACGCCCGACAGATGGCGCGCGAACTCCTCCTGGACCTCGGTCATGCAGCGCGAGTGGAAGGCCGCGCTCACGTTGAGCGGGATGAACCTGGCTCCCGCCGCGGTGTAGGCCTCGCGGACGTCCGGGGCGTGGACCTCGTCGTAGGTGCCGGAGAGGATGCACTGCTGCCGGGAGTTGATGTTGGCGATGTCGATGCCGGAGTGCGGCAGCGCGGCCAGGATCTCCGCGACGCGCTCTTGGTCGAGGTTGACCACGGCGGCCATCGCGCCCTTGGGGGCGCGGCTCATCAGCTCGCCGCGCCTGCGCACGAGGTCGAGCCCGGTGACGAAGTCGAAGGCGCCCGCGGCGAACAGGGCGCTGTACTCCCCCAGACTGTGCCCGGCGACGACGGCGGGCGGGGCGCCGCCGGAGTCGATGTGGTCGAGGTACTGCAGGGCGCTGACCGCGTAGAGCGCGGGCTGGGTGTACTCGGTGCGGTTGAGGACCCGGTCGGGGTCGTCGACGCACAGGTCGCGCAGCGAGTAGCCGAGCAGCCGGTCCGCGCGGGCCACGAGGTCGGGGTACTTCTCGAACAGGTCCTTGCCCATGCCCTTGCGCTGGGAGCCCTGCCCGGGGAATACGTACACGGAAGTCATGTGATCACTCAGCCGTCGCGAGAGGTGCCGGTCCGCCGGGGGCGGTGGCGGAGGTGGGGTCGGAGGAGGGCGGTGTGCTGTCGGCGGCCAGGGCGGCGTAAGCGGCCAGGCGCTCGGTGAGCAGGGCAGCGGTCTCCCGCAGCAGCCGTTCGGCGATGACGTCGACCCTGCGGCCGCGCCAGGGCTCCAGGTCGGTGCCGCGCACCCAGGTGTTGAACGCGCCGAGGGCGGGTCCGCAGTGGATCTGGTAGTCGACGCGCTGGTCGGCGCCGCGCAGCGCCAGGCGCGTGGAGTGCACGAAGTACCAGCGGAAGACGTGGGCCATCTTCTGCTTGGGGCTGCGCTCGACCTCGGCGAGCCGGGCGGGGTGGCGCCGTGCCAGGTGGGCGCGGGTCTCCTCCCACACCTCGTCGAGGGAGCGCTTGAAGTACTTGTTCTCCAGGGTCGCCCGGGTGCGCGGGTCGAGGTCGTCGAGGGAGTCGTGCCGTACGTAGAGGTCGTACAGCTTCTGGGCGCGGGCGGGGAAGAACGTGCTCTTCCTGACCGCCTGGACGCGGGCGCCGACCTCGAACATGTCGCCCGCGGGCGCGTACTCGGTGTCGTGCACGCCGAGGCCCTGGAGGAGGTCCTTGACCGCGTCGCTGGTCCCGGCCTCCACGGTGCACTGGTTGATGGAGCCGGTGACGAGGAAGTCGGCGCCCAGGGTCAGGGCCGCGAGGGCCGCTTCGGGGGTGCCGATGCCGCCCGCGGCGCCGATGCGCACGGCGGCCTCGCCGCCCTCTTCGGAGTAGCCCTGCTCGCGCGTCACGCGGTCGCGCAGGGCGCGCATGGCGGGCATCAGGACGTAGGCGTTGCCGCCGTCGGTGTGGCCCGCGGAGTCCGCCTCGACGCACAGGTCCTGCGCCAGCGGGAGGCGGGCGCCGAGTTCGGCCTGCTCGGGGGTGATGAGTCCGTCGTCCAGGAGCCGGCGGACCAGCGGGGCCGGGGCCGGGCGCAGGAAGTGCTCGGCGACCTCGGTGCGCGACACCTTGGCGATGATGTGGTGGTCCTGGCGGAGGCGTCCTTCGGCGTCGGTGCCGAGGCCCGCGAGGCGGTAGTGGACCAGCGCGGGGGTGGGCCGCAGATAGGCGGACGCCTCGACGGAGCGCACGCCGTGGCGCAGGTAGAGCTCGACGGTGCGGGCCTCCTGGCCGGGGTCGTCCGGGTTGTTCAGGAGGTTCATGCCGAAGGCGCGGCCGGGGTCGAGGCCCTTCTTGATGCGGATGATCGCGTCCTCGACCTCGTCGAGGGCGAGCCCGCCGGTGCCGAAGAAGCCGAGCATGCCCGCGTTGCCGAGCGCGGTGACCAGGTCGACGGAGGCGATGCCCTTGTACATCGCCCCGGCCGCGTAGGCGTAGTCGACGCCGTGCGCCGCGCGGAAGCGCGGGCTGCCGAGGGCGCGGGGCGAGAGGGCGGGCGGCGGGGCGGTGGCCCGCTGGTGCTGTGGTTCCACGGTGGTCTCGCTCGGGGACGGCTGCGGGGACTGCGGCGGGGAAGGCTGCGGGGACGGGTTCGGCGTCGCGGTGACGTCCGGCGTCGCGGTGGCGTCCGGCGTCGCGGTGGCGTCCGGCGTCGCGGTCTCCCAGGGGAAGACGCCCTCTTCGGCGTAGCGCCGGATGGCCCGCACGTTGTCGGGGTCGCCGAAGACCTGGCGGTTGGTGGCGAGCGCGACGTCCTTGGTGTGCTCGGTGAGCGGGGACAGCTCGCGCAGGTACGCCTTGTAGCGCGTGACGCCCTTCTTCGAGAGCCGTCCCAGGCGCTGGAGGTGGCGCTTCAGGAGCGCCTCGCTGGGGGTGCCGAGCGCGTCGACGAGCCCCCACTCGTGGGCCTGCCGGGCGTCGACGGTCTGGGTGGTGGCGGCGAGGTAGTGGGCGCGCTGGAAGCCGGTCCTGCGGATCAGGAAGGGCAGCACGACGGCCGGGATCAGGCCGAAGAGCAGCTCGGAGAGGCTGAAGGTGGCGCTGTCGTCGGCGATCACCACGTCGCACGCGGCCACGAGCCCGACGCCGCCCGCGTTGGCCTTGCCGCGCACGTGCGCGACGGTAAGCACGTCGGCGTAGGCCATGCGCCGGAACAGCTCGAACATCGGCTCGGGGTCGAAGGACGTGTCCTGGCCCGTGCGCGCCGCGTCGCTGATCACGCCGAAGTCGGCGCCGAAGCAGAACACCTCGGGCAGTCCTTCGAGGACGACGACGGTGGTGTGCTCCGCGCGGGCGGCGCGCGCGAAGACGTCGTCGAGCTCGTGGACGAGCGTGGCGTTGATGGCGTTGCCCGCCTCGGGCCGGTGGATCTGCGCGAAGAGGACACTGCCCTGTTCGCGGACGCGCAGGGTGGAGTAGGCGGAGCGGGTCAGTCGATCCATGCGTACTCCCGGTGGAACTCCTTGATCGCGCGCAGGACGAGGCGCGGCGAGCCGCCCCCGGCGCCCGGTGCGCCCTGTGCGGTCCGGGCGGCCGGGGCGGTCCTGGCGACGAAGTCCTGGTTCACGACGGTGTCGCGGGTGCCGACGCGGACGAACGCGCTCTCCCGAAGCAGCTGGTCGTACTCGTCCAGGGAGAGCTGGTAGCGCGCGTCGAGGTGGTCCTCGATGCCCATGGCCCGCAGCCGCTCCGCGCCGTCCGGGGTGACGACGCCGCTGTAGAACTCCGAGCAGCAGCCGGATCCGTACGAGAACAGTCCGATGCGCCGCGGGTCGGGGTAGTCGCCGTTGCAGATGGTGCCGGCGAGGGAGAGGAAGACCGTCGCGCCCATGATGTTGCCGACGCGGCCGCAGTAGCCGAGCCCTGGCGCGACGCGGCGCTCGAAGTCCTCGGCGATCTCGGCGCCCTTGGCCTTGGCGACCTTGCGCATCATGGTGCGGTGGGCGCCCTTGACCATGCCGCCGAAGGGGGTGTGGAAGGCGAGGTACTGGAAGGTGTCGCGGTAGTCCGCGCCCTCCACCTTGGCCTCGTAGGCGCGGTAGGCCTGCTCGCAGCAGTCCAGGTACGACATCAGGGACAGGTCGACGTCGCCCGCCTCGCTGTCCGGGGCGGGGCGGCAGGTGTCCATCACCTCGTAGCCGTACGTGCCGCTGGCTCCGACGTCGAGCTGGAAGACGTGCGGCTCGGCGCTGATCAGCAGGGCCACCGCGCCCGCGCCACCGCTGGGCTCGGCGTAGGCCCAGTCCTGCGTGGCCACGTCGTCGCCGTCCTCCAGGATGTAGCGCGAGATGTCGGTGGCGATCACCAGGGCCTTGGCGCCGGGCGAGGTGCCCGAGAGGATGAAGTTGCAGGCCATCTGGAGCCCCGCGGTGCCCGCGTAGCAGGCCTGCTTGAGCTCGAACATGCGGCAGTTGCGGCTCAGGCCCAGCTGGTCGTGGAGGTAGGTGCTCGCCGACTTGGAGAAGTCGAAGCCCGACTCGGTGCAGGTGATGAGGAGTTCGATGCGGCCCTTCTCCTCCTCGCTCATGCGGTCGAGGAGCGGCCGGGCCGCGTTGGCCCCGAAGGTGACCGGGTCCTCGAAGGGCAGCGCGACCGTCTTCTCCTTCATCAGGAGGTTGTTCAGGCGCGCGAGGTCGAGCTCGCGGTGCCGCGCCAACTGCATGACGTCGAGCACGGCCGAGCCGCCGAACACGTTCATCGCTTCGATACCGACGCGGGACATGGGGTTCGCTGTTCTGCTCTCTATGCGGCGCACGCGCTCAGGCACAGTGCGGTGTTGATGCCGCCGAAGCCCATGCTCAGGCTCAGGCAGTGCTGGATGTCGGCCTCGACGGCCGCCTCGCGCACCCAGCGCGGGGCGTCGTCGACCGGCGCGGTGAGGTTGCGTGTCGGGTGCAGCCGCCCGTGCCGCATCTGCAGCAGGGATGCGGCCGCCTCGACGGCTCCGGCGGCCGTCAGACCGTGGCCGGTGATCGACTTGGTGGCGTTGACGGCCGCGTGGGTGAGGCCGCAGGCCTTGAGCGCGGCCACTTCGGTCTCGTCGCCCGTCGGGGACGCGGTGCCGTGCGGGTTGACGTAGTCGATGTCCCGGGCGCTCAGCCCGGCGCGGTCCAGGGCCTGGCGGATCGCGTCGGTCTCGCCCGCCAGGGACGGGTTGGGGTTGCGGTTGCCGTCCAGGCGCACGGACCAGCCGCTGAGCCGCGCGTAGGGGGCGGGGGCGTCCGGGCGGGCGCCCCCGCGCTCGATGACCAGGGCGGCGCAGGCCTCGCCGTAGACGAAGCCGGACCGTGCCTTGTCGAAGGGACGGCAGGCCTCGGCGGGCGCGTCGGCGTGGTCCTCGCCCGCCATGGCGCCCATCGCGTGCAGGCCGAGCAGCTCCCAGTACGACAGGTCGGCGAGCGCGCCCAGGGCGACGCACACGTCGACGCGGCCCGAGGCCACGGCCTCGGCCGCCTCGATGACCGCGAGCTGCCCGCTGGCCGACGCGCCGCCCACGGTGTGCGCGAAGCCGCGGATCCCGAAGGCGCTCGTGCACAGGCCGCACAGGTCGGTGTCCAGGAACGACAGGCCGTAGCTGGGCCGCAGGAAGTGCGGCTTGGCCCGGTGCCGGTCCTGGGCCCGGACGAGTTCGCGCTGCTGGAGGTTGCTGCCGCCGATGACGAGCCCGACCCGGTCCGGGTCGTAGCCGTCGAGGCCCGCCTCGGTCCACGCCTCTTCGAGGGTGGCGAGGGCGACCTGCCCGGTGAGGGACGCGGTGCGCAGCTCACGGGCGCCGAGCCGGGCAGGTGGCGGCGGGGCGGGCAGCTCGGCGCCCACGAAGCGGGTGCCGGACTGCCGCCCCGGCCGGTCCATGACGGCGAAGCGGTGCTCTCCCGCGAACAGTGCCCGGGTGAAGTCGGCCTTGCCCCGGCCCACGGCGGTGGTGACGCCGAGACCGGTGACGACGAGCCCTGCGGAGTCGCTCACGTCACCCGGCCTTGACCGCTGCCGTGTCGCTGAGGTGCCGCGCGAGCTCGCCCAGGTTCTGCGGCCCGTGGGTGTCGACCAGGGGGATGTCCAGGTCCATCTCCTCCAGGACGGTCATCACGATCTCCGCGCGGTCCATGGAGTTGGCGCCCAGCGCGTCCAGGGTGTCGGTCTCGGCGAAGTCGTGGTCCGCGAGTTCCGGGAGGATCTCGCGGACGGCGTCGACGATCAGGGTGAAGGTCTTTTCCTTGGTCATGTGCGCGCTTTCGCTGGATGGGGTGGGACGGGTGGGGTGGTCGGGGTCGGCCGCGGCGTGGGTGGTGCTCATCCGGCACCGCCGTCCGCCGCCGCCTCGCGCAGCTGTGCGAGGCTCGCGCCGGGCTGCGTGACGATCTTGAGCAGCAACCTCTCATAGGTGGCCGCCATGGCCCGGACCGTGCTCCTGGCGTAGAGGTCGGTGCTGTACTCCAGGTAGCCGCGCAGGCCGTCGGGGGTCTCGCGGACGACGAGGTTGAGGTCGAACTTCGCCGTGCCGCTGTCGGTGGGCAGGGGCACGAAGCCGAGCGCGCCGGGCTCCGCGGCGCCGGGCAGCGCGGCCTCGACGGCGGGCACCAGGTTGAACATCACCTGGAACAGCGGCGAGTGCGCCGGGTCCGGCTCGGGCACCAGGTCCCGCACGAGATCGGCGAACGGGACGTCCTTGTGCTCGTGGGCGGCCGCGGTGACCCGCTGCGCCTGGGCGATGAGGTCGTCGAAGGCCTGCTCGGGCCGCACGTCCAGACGCATGACCAGGACGTTGATGAAGTAGCCGACGAGGCGTTCGAGCTCCGGCCGCGGCCGGTTGGTCACCGGCGAGCCGATGGCGAGCTCCCGGTCGTCGGTGTGGGCGCCGAGCAGCGTCGCGAAGGCCGAAAGGAGCGTCATGTAGAGCGTGCCGCCGCGCTCCTTGCTGACCCGCTTGAGCTGGTCGAGCACCGCGGCGGGGACGTTCACCTCGACCGAGGAGCCCTGGTACGACTTCGCCTCGGGCCGCCGGTAGTCGGTGCGCAGCGCGGTGCACGACGGCAGGTCGGCGAGCTGGGCGCGCCAGTAGGCCTGCTGCCGCGCGCGGGCGTCGGCGTCGAAGGTGCGGCGCTGCCAGTGCGCGAAGTCCGCGTACTGGACGGGCAGTTCGGGAAGGGACGGCTCGTCGCCGCGGCTCAGCGCCTGGTAGAGGGCGTTGAGCTCGGCGATGAACACGCCGGTCGACCAGCCGTCGAAGATGCCCCAGGGCCGGGTCACCACGGCGACGTGCTCGTACGGCGTGAGGGTCAGGATGTGCACGCGCAGCGTGTGCCGGTCCGCGGGGTCGAACGGTCGCGGCCGTTCGGCGCGGAGGAACTCGGTGACCGCGCTGTCACCCGTGACGTCCTCGAAGGCGACGGCGAAGCCGGTGGTGTCGTTCACCTTCTGGACGTAGGTGTCGCCGCGCCGCAGGTAGCTGGTGCGCAGCACGGCGTGCCGGGCCACGAGCCCTTCGAAGGCGCGGGCGTATGCCTGCCGGTCGAGCGGGCCGATGACGCGGTAGGCCATCTGCACGTTGTCGTACGACGAGCCGAGGTGCGCGCGCTGGTTGAGGAACCACAGCTCGCTCTGCTGGCAGGAGAGCGGGCTCTCCTCGCCGGGCCCGGTGACGGGCACCAGCGGGACGGCCCCGTCGGACGTGCCGCCGTCCGCCGCGTCGAGTGCGGCGGCCAGTTCGCCGAGGGTCGCGCCGGCGAGGATCGACTGGAGCGGAAGCTCCTTGCCGGTCTCCTGCTTGACGCGGATGGTGAGCCGGGTGGCGAGCAGGGAGTGCCCGCCGAGGTCGAAGAAGCCGTCCTGGAGCCCGACGCGGTCGAGGTCGAGGACGTCCTGGACGAGGCGGCACAGCACGCGCTCGGTGGCGGTGCGCGGCGCGACGTAGACCTCCTTGTGCACGTCGGCCTCGTCGGGCGCGGGCAGGGACCGCTTGTCGACCTTGCCGTTGGGGGTGAGCGGCAGCTCTTCGAGGGCGACGAAGACGCTGGGGACCATGTACTCGGGGATCCTGCCCGCCAGGTGGTCCTTCAGGGTGCGGGTCAGGGCCTGCCCGGTGGTGGCGATCTGCGGCACGTTCGCCAGGTGGGTCGCGCCGTACGCGGCCCGGGCGCGGGCGGTCGGCCGCGTCCCCTTGGCGAGGACCAGGTCCAGGCCGTCGAGGCGGTCCTGGGACCAGGTCGCGGCGACCTGGTAGCCGAGCTTCTCGGCGTACGTGAGGACGTCCTCCAGGTCGCGCACCCGCTGGACCGCGGCGTCCGTGAGGCGGCTCGCGCCGAGCGGCTCGACGTGCTGCTGTCCGGTGGTGCCGCGCAGGCTCGCGGCGGCCCGGACGTCGTCGGCGACGCGCGGGTTGTCCAGGCCCGTGACGCCGAACCGCGGGCGGCCGCCGTCGGCGAGCAGGGCGCGCAGCTCGTCGGGCGTGGTGGCGGTCAGCCACGGCAGGTCGTCCTCGTCGGCGGCGGCCGGGCCCTTGGTGAGGACGACGTCGTAGCGGTAGCTGAGCATTTCGTTGCCGCCGGTGCCGCGCTTGACGGCGATGTCGACCGAGCCGATGTCCGCGAACCGCCGGGGCAGTCCGGCGAAGTAGCTCGGGCTGACGAGGAGTTCGGTCTCCTGCTGGCGGCGGCGCTGCACCTGGCGGGCCAGGGCGGCGACGGCGGTGCGCGCGGACAGGCGGCTGCGCTCGACGGCCGTGACGTGCGCGGAGAACAGGTCGAGGTTCCTGACGTCGCCGACGAGGATCCGGCCGCCGTCGGCGACGAGCGGCAGCAGCCGCTCGATGACCTCTTCCAGGTAGAGCCGGTTCGGGAAGTACTGGGCCACGGAGTTGATGACGACGGTGTCGAACTTCTCCGTGCCGTCGGTGCCTTCGGGCAGCGTCACGGACCGGGCGTCGCCCTGGGCGAGGGTGACGTGCGACCAGCCGCGGCGGTCGGCGCCGCGCCGCACTCCGGCCAGGGCCGAGGCGGAGATGTCGACGGCGTGCACGGCCTCGCAGGCTCCGGCGTAGCGGAACAGCAGCAGACCCGTGCCGCAGCCGACCTCCAGGAGCCTGCGGGGCCGCAGCTCCTCGATCCGCTGGACGGTGCCGTCGATCCACTCGCGCATCTCGTGCTCGGGGATGGCGTCGCCGGTGTAGCTGCAGTTCCAGCCGACCAGGTTGAGGTCGTCCCCGGAGTCCCCGGAGCCGGAACTGGTGCCGGTGCCGGTCCCGGTGCCGGTGCCGGTGGCGTTCGCCTGCTCGTCCGCGTCGGTGCCGTACTGGTCCTCGAAGAGGTCCTGCCACTGCTCCAGGCGGTCGGCGTTCTGCTCGCGCGCGGCCGTGTCCAGCCAGTCGGTCGTGGGCCGTACGTAGGCGACGAGCTTCTTCGTCTCGCCGCTGGCCCGGGTGGTGACGACGGCGCCGCGCACGGCCGGGTGGGAGTGCAGCGCGTTCTCGATCTCGCCGAGTTCGACGCGGAAGCCGCGGACCTTCACCTGGTCGTCGACGCGGCCGACGAACTCCAGGGTGCCGTCGGGCAGTCGGCGCACCAGGTCGCCGGTGCGGTACAGGCGGGCCCCGGGCCGCGCGGCGAAGGGGTCGGCGACGAACCGCTCCTTCGTCAGCTCGGGGTTGCCGAGGTAGCCGCGGCCGACGCCCGCGCCGCCCACGCACAGCTCGCCGACGACGCCGAGCGGCACGGGCCGCAGATGCGCGTCGAGCACGTGCGCGGTGGACTGCGCGATGGGCCTGCCGATGGGGATGACCGCGTCCTCGGCGATGTCCCGGGGGATCACGTGGCAGGTGGAGGCGATGCTGTTCTCGGTCGGCCCGTAGGCGTTGACGACGGTCAGGCCGGGGTGGGCCGCGTACAGGCGGCGCACGTCCTTGGCGGAGAAGGCCTCTCCGCCGACGCCCAGGTACGTCAGCGGCAGCCGCCGCCCCTGCGCGGCCTCGGCGAACGCGGGCAGGAAGGCCGCGGACAGGGCCATCATCGTGACGCCGGAGCGCTCGGCGCGGTCCAGGAGGGCGCCCACGTCCTTGGAGTCGCCGTCGTGCAGGACGAGCCGTCCGCCGCACAGCAGCGGGCCGAGGACCTCCTGGGAGCCGACGTCGAACGAGATCGAGGAGTGGTGCAGCACGACGGTGCCGGGGTCCGTCGGGAAGTAGTCCGGGTTGCGCACCAGGCGGACGACGCCGCGCTGTTCCACGAGGACGCCCTTGGGGACGCCGGTGGAGCCCGAGGTGAAGATGGCGTAGGCCAGGTGCTCGGGCGTGAGGCCGAGTTCGGCGCGCGTCAGGTCGTGCTCGGGGCGGCCGGCGAGCAGCTGCGTGCCGTCCCCGGCGCGTTCGCCGGTGTCCAGGTGGACGACCAGGGGTCCCTTGCCCCCGTCCGCGCCTTCGAGCGGCTCGGACGGCAGGTGGGACTGGCTGAGCACGATGCCGACGCCGGAGTTGGCCACCAGGGTGCGGATGCGCTCCTGGGGGTAGTCCGGGTCGATGGGGACGTACGCGCCGCCGGCCTTGAGGATGCCGAGCAGGCCGGTCACGAGCTCCGGGGAGCGGCGGGCGCACAGGCCGACCAGGGTGTCGGGGCCGACGCCCTGCTCGCGCAGCCAGTGCGCGACGCGGTTGGCGCGGGCGTTGGTCTCGGCGTAGGTCAGCCGCTGCTCGCCGTGCTCGACGGCGACGGCGTCGGGGCGCAGCCGGACGTGCTCCTCGAAGAGTTCGAAGAGGCAGTGGTCGTCCGGGTAGGGCTTGTCCGTGTCGTTCCACTCGGTCAGCAGGCGGCCGCGTTCCGCGGCCGGGAGCACGTCGATGTCGAGCGCCCGGGTGCCGGCGCCGTCGTCGGCGGCGAGCGCGTCCACGAGGCCGGACACCGCCGCCTCGACGTAGCCGAGGACGGCGTCCGGCGAGAGGGTGGCGTCGACCTGGGCGTTCAGGGACAGTTCGGTGCCGGTGTCGTCGACGGACACGCCCACCGGGTAGTTGGTGCGGTCCAGGGAGCCCAGCCAGCGGATGCCCAGGTCCTCCAGGGTGGCCGGGCCCAGGTCGCCCTGGCGCGGCTCGAAGTACCGGAAGTTGATCATCGAGCTGAACAGGGTGGCGTCGCCGTCCAGGCCGCTGGAGCGCTGGGCCAGGGTCAGGGCGCTCTGCTCGTACGAGATGAGTTCCTTGAGGGAGGCGTCCACGGCGGACACCAGGTCCTTGACGCTGCGGTCGGCGAGGCGGACCCGCAGGGGCAGGGTGTTGATGAAGTTGCCGAGCATCCGCTCGACGCCGGGCACGCCCTGGAGGCGGCCGGACAGGACGGTGCCGAACACCACGTCGTCGCGCCCGCCGGTGGCCGCGGTGACCAGGGCCCAGGCGGCGTGGAAGAGCGCGGCGGGGCTGATCCGCAGCCGCTGGGCCTGCTCGCGCAGGCGGCTGGTGAGGCCGGGCGGCAGGGAGCGGCGCAGGTCGCGCACGCGGCTGCCGTCGCCGTGCACGTCGACGAGCTGGAACGGCGTGGTGGGCTCGGTGACGTCGCCCAGCTCGCGGCGGAAGTACGCCTCGGCGTCGTTCGCGGCGAGCTGGTGCAGGGTGTGGCCGACGAAGTCGCGGTAGGCCGGGGCCGGGGGCAGTTCGTCGGCGCGGCCCGCCATGTGGGCGGCGAGCTCTTCGAGGATGATGCGCAGCGAGGTCGCGTCCTCGATGAGGTGGTGGACGCGCAGGAGCAGGAAGTGCCGTGCGGAGTGCGGGTCGGCGGCGACGGCGAGCCGCAGCAGCGGTGCCCGGTCGAGCGTGATCGTCCCCGGGTCCGCGAGCCAGGCGCGGGCCTGCTCCGCCGCGGCGTCGGAGTCGGCGGCGTCGAGGGTGCGCCGCTCCACGTCGAGGCGGACGTCCCGCAGGACCACCTGTACGGGCTCGCCGAGGCCTTCGGTGACGACGGCCGTGCGCATCACGTCGTGCCGGTCCACCACGGCCTGCAGGGCGTCCACGAAGGCGTCGCACGTCCGCCGGTCGGGGGCGGTGAGCAGGATGGGGATGACGTACGGGTCGTTGGCGGGGTCCATCAGGTGATGGAAGAGGATGCCCTCCTGCGACGGCACGAGCGGGTAGACGTCCTGCACGTTGGCGGCGCCGCCGGGCACGCGGGCGGCGACGGCGTCGACGGCGGCCTGGTCAAGGCGGACCAGCGGCAGCATCTCGGGGGTGAGCCGCTCGCAGCCCTCCGGGACCGCCGGTGCGGGCACGGCGTAGCCGGTGGCGGCCGGTCCCGCGCGGTCGATGTCGGCGGCGAGGTCGGCGAGCGTGGGGCTGCTGAAGACGCTGCGCACGGCGACGTCCAGGCCGCGCTCCTTGAGGCGGGCGATGAGGACGGTGATGAGCAGGGAGTGACCGCCGAGCGCGAAGAAGTTGTCGTGCGCGCTGATGCGGTCCTCGTCGAAGCCGAGGAGTTCGGCCCAGGCGGCGGCGAGCGTCCGCTCGGTGGCGGTGGTGGGCGCCGTGTAGGCGCGCTGCGCGAAGGCCTCGATGCCGGGTGCGGGCAGGGCCTTGCGGTCGAGCTTGCCGTTGCCGGTGATGGGCCCAGGGAGCCGTCGGGCAGCCAGCGCGCCAGGTCGCCCGAGCGGTACATGCGCGCGCCCGGCTCCTCGCGGAACGGATCGTCCAGGAACCGCTCGGCGGACAGCTCCGGCCGGTTCAAGTAGCCGCGGGCCACACCCGCGCCGCCGACGTACAACTCCCCGACGACGCCCACCGGTACCGGCTGGCCGTGTCCGTCGAGGACGTAGGTGCACAGGTCGGGGATGCGCTCGCCGATGGGGCTCACGGTGCGGTCCGCGTCGGCCTCGGTGATCAGCCGGTAGGTGACGTGCACGGTGGTCTCGGTGATGCCGTACATGTTGACCAGCTGGGTGCCCTGGTTCACCGGGCGGCGCAGCCAGGGCTTGAGCGAGGCGACCTCCAGAGCCTCGCCGCCGAAGACGACCACGCGCACCGTGTGCGGCTCGGGGTCCTCGCCCTGGGCTGCGATCAGCTGCCGGAAGGCGCTCGGGGTCTGGTTGAGGACCGTCACGCCCGACTCGCACAGCAACCGGTAGAAGTCCTCCGGGCTGCGCGTGACGGCCTGCGGTACGACCACGAGGCGGCCGCCGTGCAGGAGCGCACCCCAGATCTCCCACACCGAGAAGTC